>NZ_JAJGPW010000009.1:0-152824 GCF_020889605.1 Rhizobium sp. 'Codium 1' | reverse complement strand
CACATTTTGTGCTATGGATATGAGAAAATAATAATTAAAAATAATATAGAATGCGCTGAACTGGATATCAAGTATTGCGATTATTGGGGTAGAGACAAAGAAATACACCGCGCAAAACGAAAAGATTTTGTCGATTACGTATTTTCCTTGTCAAAAGTTCGACAGGCTCCGAGTAGTGGTACATTAATTGGGGGAGTAATAGCCGTTACCCAACAAGGTACAAGCTTGCTCGACCTCAATGATGTCATCGTAGCGGTCAGAAACAAATTCGAGCCTAGACTGGTTACTCGCTCTACGCCGAGCTACGGGGGAAGTCCTACTTGATCGGCTGAAGCGGCCCACAAGCTGCTTTTTGGCTTGGAAGTGATCCCGTTTACGGTACGGGTTGCCAAATCTGTTCGGCTTACGGCTTGGCTTCCTCCGCACCGCGGAATCCATTAGTCGAGGCTTGAAAGGGGTAACGCTGGAGGGGTGTGCAAGGAAATGTGCACCTCATCTTTCTCTACATTATCCACCTGTGGCAGTTTCTCGATTTCGGCCTGAAGATGCTCTTCGAGTCCCGCTGCTAATCCCCGAAATGCGTTGAGGCGCTGCAATCGATCCTCGAGATCTTTTCGCAGCGCTATATGTACTTTGCCTTCATCGTCCAGATCCTCGGCCGTTGATATGAACCGGATGAAAATTTCGGAGACACCAGCGTCCGCTTCGGCGGCTTCCGCAAGCTTCACCCACTCTTTTGATTTGTCCGTCGCCAAATCGGCAGCCTGAGACAGGCAGTACCTGATCAGCAGTTTTGCTGAGTAGTCGAGGCCCTGAGCCAGGCCGAGCCACTTTTCCACTTCCGCACTTTGAGGATCATTCTCCGATGGTTGCGCGGACGGGTAATACCTTGGATATTCAGTGGCAAGGTCGAGACTCTCCACGACCCGCAAGATTGGTTCCAATTCCTGGTGCGGTCGCATTCCTCTGGGGAATTTCGCTCGGTGACTCCACAGTTCAAGAATGGCCGTAAAGCATCTGTCTTGGGCTGCTGCCTTCTCCGGACCAGTGGTTCTCTCGGCTTCATCGATTAACTCAGCCACAAAGTGGGCCATCCACCTGCCAAGCGTATCGGCAGATCCGTCGACATTCATTGCCTCCACCAGCTTTCGTCCTAAAGCCAGTATTGCATCAGATCGTGTGCAAGCTTCCGTCGGCTTTGAGCAGGTAGATTCTTGAATTTGTTGGGGTTCTGTCTTCGTCATTTTCGATAGTGCTTTCATATGATCTGTAACGTCGTCGACGATCAATGTTCACCGCGATAATCATGTCTCGCTGCAGCTTGCCAAGGAGTGCTTTCAGGAAGCCCTGTGATGCATTGATGCGACTTCCACGTTCCGGGCTGACGTTCTCATGCCTGTCATCCCCGTCAAAGTGCCCCCAGACCTGGGATATCATCGCTGTTGAATGATCTTTGTCCGTCCATGTCCGTTGATCAGCATCCGTTTGCAAACTCATCAATTCGCATATGGCCTCGGCTGGGCGTGGGGCCGGGTAGCTGACACCTCCCGCCCAACGATCTTGGCTATCCAACCCGCTGTCGCTACTGCGGCCTACGATCCAGCCTTTGAGCGAGTATCCACGTTCATCGATTTCCATGTCGCCCTCAGCGCCTGGAATAGCGTAATCATACCTGCTCTCGGCCGTACCCAATGCACGTAATAGGGCCTCGGAGTTCTTTGGAGAGACCAACGCGCTGTGGATATCGACAGACTGCTCGCGCTCGGAATTCGCTATCGTCCAATGGCCCCAAATGTTGGTCATCGCTCCGCTATGCAATGCCTCATCAAAATCCGTAGTCGTGATGATGCTGTAGTTTTCGTCTGCCTTATCACAATCCAACCAAGATAGCTGTTCGAGTGGAGCTGGGTCACGCCGGTCCCAAAGCCAGCGTCCGTCTTGACGTGACAGGTCGTGCCTCTCCAGCCAATCAGCAAACTCATCGACAACTCCATATTCCGAGTCGCAATGAACTGGCCTACATGCCAGATTTCTGCCCGCGACTATCAGCATGGCGTGGTATGCTTGATAAAAGTTGAGACTATCTGCACGGGGGTAGGAACCGTGTGAATGGTAGGTGTGACCCTCTTGGTACAGCTTTCGACGAGATCGCTCGTCCTCGTCCCACCGTCCGCGGCCAGCGAACTTCAACTGGTCCCGAACAACGGCCCGAGCTTCTGCTTCGATTTGTCCTTGCGACAAACCGAATACTCTTCCCAACGGTGCATACCAATACGGACCGATGTCCAAGCTGAAATAGAAGCTGTCATCATCGTTCCCATCTCGCGCGTCGTCGTTTCTGGTGAAACGATCATAGGATTTCGATTCTACGGCAGGAAATGGTGATTTGGCGACGTGTTCCAGAGTGTGCCGGAGATCGGCTTGATCATCGACTATCTCGTTGTCCATCAATATGCGGACTGTCCGAGCTGCGAACAGCCTGATGAGGATGTGCGGCTCTCCTTTCAACGCCAAGTCCATCAGCCGTTGACCGTAGGGTGCAATAGCCGCAGCGTTTGCGATTGCTCCTCGATTTACTCCGATCAGGAACCACTGGAGCGCGTGCAGGCTGTAGAACGGCAATTTGGCGTCGACAAATGGACCTCCTACATTCTCGGAGCTGAAGTTGAACAGGTGCTCTAATATGTCTTCCCTTCCAAGCGAGACAAAGCCCAGCACCGCATGCGCGCCCTCCCATCGCGTGACGGTCTGTGGTGCTGCCATTGCGGCCCAGACATAGCCCGCTACGGCTGCATTGATATCAGAAGGTGGCAGGAGATCAGGTGACCAAGGACCATCGCCGTCTTTCTCCTCCAAAGAGCTGGAGAAAAGGTCTAGGCCGAAATCGAGCGCTTCTAACGCATCGTCTTCAGAGAGCTTTATTGCCAAAAGCCCTACCAGCGAAAATAGCCGCGCTGCATCGGCTAAGTCCGCTGTTTCGCCAATACCATCCAACACAACTTCGACAATATCGGCTTCGTCCACTCCGCTGAGAAGGCAAGCGGTCTTAAAGGGAAAAATTTCGTAGTGACGATACTTTGCTACATTGAGGCAGTACCGCCGACAAAGCTTCCTCAGGATCACACCGAACGCGCTCTTGATTGCGGGTCGCTGACTCCATTCCTTCGGGCATTTCTCCAAGAAATATCTTAAATGAAATAGTTCGAATTCGGGAACTTCGCCAAATGATAAGATGAACTCGGCTTCCGAGCCTACAGGTACACGGGCGAGCATTTGCTGGAAGAACTGCTCGGGATACCAATGGCGCTCTGAAGCCTTGTACCTTCTAAAACTCTCGGAAATACCCTCGGCACCAGCCAAGTCTATCCCGGCGAAAACGCTGTTCCAATCCGTTGTCGTTGCCGAAGCTTCATGCGCCCCGAGGGCATTTTCATCATCTTTCCGGGATTTTCGCTTTAGTTCCTCGTGTTCAGTGAACCGAGCGTTTGTATCGAGGCCTTCCAGGAACACTCCATAGCGTTCCGTGACTGCTTGCAGTTTTTTCAAGTCGCCAGAGTTATGTTGAGCATACCGGAAAACATGAGCCGCTACGGCTGCCTTCTCGCTTGAGGACCTACAAGCACTCAGCGCCTCATCAAGCAGCATTTCATGTCGCCACTGCCCGCGAAAACCGATCAATGGCAGTGCGTTTTGTGGATTTAGTTCACCCCTTTCAATGAGCTTTCTCACTGCGACAGGAAAGATTCGCTCTGACCATCCAAAACCACGGTCCCGCCAACGGCTAAGAATCGCCAGCGATGAGGGAGGGCACAGCCCGGTCAACGCCTCGACGGTTCCGTGCCAATCGAAGTGCTTGTCTCGCACAACATAGTCGTAGGTTAACTCTGCGCAGCGTGCGAAACGGTACGCCGTCTCGGGAACGGGGCGGCCTTTGCGAAGTGATCGATCAGCCAAATCCAGTATGGCTTCCCACCGTGACAAATTCTCATCGCCAATTTTACTCGCGACTTCCACCGCCTCGTTGAAGTACCCGTAGGCTTCCCCTTTGCTAATGCAGAGAATCGCACGTGATGCTTCGATAAATCCATCCGACTTTTGTTCCGCGTCGGATCTTTCACCATTGGTGAGATTGAATGCCTCCAACGCAAATTCGAGCGCGTTCTGTTTAGTATTCGACTTTTCGCAACATAGCCTCGCTAGGGCGGTTAAGGTCGGCGTGAAAAGTGGTCGCTTCAAACCGCTCTTCCAGTTGGAGAACGCGGCCAGTGTTGTCGCGTCAACTGCCTGCAGTCTGAATAGGATCTCGAACCACAGCAAGGCAATCTCGTTGGATGTGTAATGGTCATCCCGGTAGTGAATTCGAGCGGCTTTGCTTGATGTTTCAAGTGCTAGGGCAAGCTCGTCATTCAGTTCTGGGCCGCTTACGATCCCGCAAACGACTTTCGCCCTTAGGTTGTGCCAAGGCAAGAGCGCGCCAATGTCCTCTTCGAACTCTTGACGATCGCGAGACGTTGAATGCTGATTTTTTCCCTCCATCTCCTTTCGGAGTGGACCATGTGCGAGATCCATGAGTTCGACGCTTGTGTCGAGCAATGCTGCGCGCAGGCTATACGCACGCAGAAGATAGGATCGAATATTGGAGAAACGGGATGAAATATCCGCTGGAGGTTCACTAGGCAGATAGCGCGAAAGGACCGAGGCAGCCTCTGCTTTCGAACAAATTGAGTGCTTCAGTGCTGCTTCAACGAGGACAACAATTGCATTCAAGGCCGAATAGCGATCATCGAATGAACCGCCATCCTGAAGGTGGACCCGGGAGTTGGTAACCAATCGGAACGCGCGTTGCGTCACTTCGAATGGCAGCACCATTTGAACGCGCTGCAACGCTACAGCGATCGCAAGCACCAGACATAGATTGTTATCAGCCCCGATCGCGAACTTTTTCAGATCTTCTATCCGGTTGTGATCGATTAGCCGTTTGGCAACAGCGAGTCCTACGCGGAACGTGACCTGCCTTGGTCTCCAGCGGCCAAGACTACTTGCGGCGGCTTCGGGGCCGTGAATGTTAATCTCAGCAATGGTCAGCGCAACGATGTCGTCGTCCGAGATCTGTTCCTTCGCTCTTTCTTCATCAGAAAGCTTGCTCCAGTTCCTCAGCCACTCTAGTGCCATGCGCAGACGGCTTCGAGCATCGCCGACCAATGCTGGACACCCTGACATCAGTGCAGCTTCGTAGGCATGATGAGATCCAAGCCAACCTGAACCGAACGTTCCCCGCGACACGATTTCCTGAATGAGGTCGACACTGAGAAACGTCGAAGACAGGTCAGTGTTGGCCTGCAAAATCTTCCGCTGACGATCATCTCCTGCCGTTTCGCCCCCCGCCTTCAAAGCGAGTTTAGTCGCATCAAGATAGCGTTTCGTGCGTAGACCCGCTTTCAGCGCGAATTGTAGCCGCTGCAGTTCGATGTCGCGTCTCTCTAGGGGACTTGTCTCTGGAAGGGCCTCGGACTTCAACGCAAGGTCAACAAGATTTGAGAACTGCCCAGCATCGAGCATCAATTGTGGTAAAACAGATGCAACATATGGGCTTTTCGAGGCGAGCGGATACAAAACACTGATGAAGCTGCCCATCGAGGTACTCGACGGCTTGTACCTCTCTCGGAACCACGTCTCCGCTGGTTCATCGAAAAACTGGACAGAATCGCCCGCCAAGCGCAGCGGCCGTCCGATATCTATGACAAAGCTTTTGATTGCGGACTCTGGAACGTTCGATATCGCAGACAATACTGACAATGGGATGAGCGGACGAAGCGCGGCCAACGCGGTGCAGATGCTGTCGACCTGAGATCTTTCTATTGGTCCCAAGTGATCCTTCAGCTTCTTTATGGCTGCTTCGAGCAAGTTGCCGATAGTGTCTTCAACTGATTTGGGGTTGGGGCCAAGCAAGCGAAGCGTGTTGGGCAGGGTCTCGTCACGAGACAGGGCAAGGGCCTGAACGCGGGGATTGTATGAACTGAGGCGATGAAATTCGTCCACATCATGTTCATTGGCTTCGGGAAAGTGCAGTCGAAGATGCGCCGCCGTTTCTGCGCGGCTAAATGGTTCCAGTTCGCGACTTAACGCCTCGTTAGGCGGGTCGAGGAGGTGCTGACGATGTGAGCGGCAAAGGAACACCAACCGGACATTATCCGGCATCCTTTCCCTAATAATGTCGCGCACAAATGATTTCTTTTCTCCAATCTCTTCAGCAGCCATCTGGGCGTTGTCTGCCGCATCGATTATGATACACAGCAGCGCTTCGGGGTCTTGAAGCCGTATGAAGTCGGAAGCTTGCCCTATACGATGAACGAAGGCTTTGACGTAGGAAGTCGAATCCGCGTGAACTGTCGGAATGAGCAAATGGCAGAGTCCTTTGCTCGCCAACTCATTTGCGATTTGTACCAAACCGTCCTTGTGCCGGTGGCGATAGCCAGATGCATTGCGATATTGGCCGTTTCCAAAACAATCGTAGACAATGCAATTCGAGCCGCTAGGGAGACTGGCTGCAATTCTGTTCGCGAAGATCGTCTTGCCGATACCGCCAGGCGCATGAATCACCACTGGGCCTTTCGCTGAGACAATCTCGGCGATGAGGGCAAGCTCTTGATCCCGAGCCAGCGAGCCATCCAATCTTTCAATGAGGTTCGGAGCCGGAAAAAGGGCGCTCTCATCGGTATCCAAAGCGCGAAACACGTCCATCTTCGTAATGGATGGATTGCGCTCTCCCTCCGATAGCGCTTTTCGTGTGACAAGCTCTTTTAGCTTCAGGGGACCATACACGTCCGAATCTGGGAGATAACCGCTAACATCCTGGAATAGGATGTTGCGTTGATCCCAATAGTCGTCCTGTCGTCCTTCAAAATGTATGAGTTTACAGAACCCCGTAAGATCATGGCCGGAAAGGCCTGCAAAGCGCTCAATCTTCTTGACTTCTATGATGTGCCGAACGGGGCGGCCTTCCGCAACGTCTTCAACCGTCTCAGCGAAGGCATCCCCAATCGGCCGATTTGTAACAAACCAAAACTCCAGCTTTCCGGCGAGTTCATCTTTAGGAAAGGCCTTAAGCAACTCCCTGTACCGCTCAGCGAAACCCGTGATTGATTTCTCTAGTCCGCTAGCTGTCCATGGTTCATGCGCGTGTAAAGTGGAATGCTTTAGTTGCATGTAACGCACGAGCCGTGCGTCAGAAAAATTCTCGCTACCGAAGTACTCGGCGATGTCGATAACGTCTTCTCCGGCCGTAACGGTTTCGCCGCTACCAGATTCTGTCGGTGAAGTTCCCTCAATAGTGACTGCCACTAGGTCGCTAGTGGCTGACAATAGCTTCAAGCATCGTCGCGCTGCCCAGAGGTAATGAAACTGATCGCCATCGCGGCTGGGGCGAACAAGGTTGGTTTTTGCCATTTCAATTGTGCCTGTTGGTAGCTTCCTTGCCGCCTAGCAGCCTATGGGCGAATCTCTCAGCAAGGTAGCAAACAAGGATTGAGTAATGAAAGTGAGGCTATCGAATTCAATTTGCGGCCGGTGAGAATCTGACCAATCCTTTTCTCGTAGTCACATAGTTTCGAGTGACCTGCGGTTGCCAGCCATGCGCGTGTGAACACGCGCAGCAGGCCAAGGGGCATGCCCCTGTGGAACCCCAAGAGGAGGGGGGAAAATCATGAGAGAGGCTTCAATCCGGTTTCGGCTTTCGGATATCGAGAAGAGAGGCCTTGAGAGGTTTGCGGAGAATTCCGGCAGGTCAATGTCTCAGATTATCCGGCAGGCTGTCGCCAAAACAATAACGGGCAAGATTCCCGGCATCGCTTTGCGAAGCGCCGTTGCAGAGCTTCGGACGGCGGCGAATTCTGTTCTCGACATGGTCGAGCGGCAACCTTGCGAAGCCCATGAACTGAAAGAACCTACGGAGCGCCTGCAGGCTGCCGTGCGGCGAGTCCTGTCGTGCGCATGATCATCAAGAGCATTCGTGTTAGGACGCGCTCCGGAATTGGGCGACTTGTCCGGCATCTGCGGAACGGCGCGGATAATGAAGCCGTTGAGTTCCTTCAGGGAACAGCGCGAGACATACAGGACATGCAAGCCGATGCGCGCGTTCATCGCTCCACATACAGCGTTCGGCATTGGATTATTGCCCCGCAGGAAGTGATAACGCGGGAGCAGTTCCGGCAGACAAGCGTCTTCCTCGCTGCAGAGTTCGGTTTCGATCCGAACCGTGCGGTTATCATCGAACATACCAAGAAACGTGCCACCGCCAGCGCAACCGATCGGCACTGGCATGTCTTGGTCTGTGAGATTGACGCTGTTACAGGAAAAGCGCTCAGGTCATCTTTTGACCGAATCCTCCATGAGCTTACCGCGCGATGGAGTGAATATTCCTTTGGTCATTCCTTCATACCCGGTAAGCACACGGCAGCAGTCATCAGAGGTCTCCGGGATCGTGGAATGGCTTGCGTTGCCGACCGTCTTGTCGCAGCGCTTGGCACCAGCTTCGAGTTGCCCGCCGAAGCTTTCTCGCACGCCCAACATCAGCAGGCCAAACGCGGGGGATTCGACTTGGCATCGGTCAAGCTGACTATCCGAAAACTCGTTGCCGAAGCCGCGAACGCCGCTGAGTTCGAGACCGGAATTCGCCAGCATGGTCTCGAAATCCGGGCAGGAGACAAGAAGAATACATGGGTTGTAGTCAGCCCTGACGGCAGCGTTCTCGGCGCACTGCACCGTCTGGCTAGGGAACGCAAATCGGCAATTAACATCTTGATGGAGAAGGTAATTGAAAACAGAGACACCAATCGATCTGGCCATACTAAAGGACACCAGAGCTATCCGCCGCCTCCTGGAAGCGGACGAGGCGGCGAAAGGGCCCGAACGTCTGATCTCGCTTCAGGAAAAAATGCTGGAAGCCATCGAACAGACCCAAGCTCAGATCGCGCAGATGCACCAACTCCTGAGCAGCAGCAGGGGAAACCCAACAATCACTTCACGCGACTAGCGCTCACGACAGAGCAAGGTCTGCAGGTCCTGAGGCTTTATGCCAAGGCATCGGAATTAGCCAAATCTCATCTGCTGCGCGTCTCTGACGAATTGAACCGCTTAGAGGTTTCCGCCAGAGCCGATTTGGCATCTGTGCTCCCAAAGAGACGCTATACGCCGGAGGTCATCGCGGCAAAGGCTGATGCCGAAAGAGCCAGAGCTGATGTTGAAAGCGCTTTTGATCGACGGTGGCAGTTAGCCGAGCGCATACGGAACGCACCAAAGGTGTATTGGTGGACATACCTTATTGGCTTAGCGGGTGTGCGGAGCAGGAGGATCGAAGAGTTGGAAAGACAACTTGCGTCCGCAGACGATCATTTGTGGCAATGCCGGAGTTATGCCGGACAGTGTGAGGCGCTGCAGGTCAACGCAGAGCGGCGAGCTGATCAACGGCATAGAATGGCGGCAGCAGCGGTCGCAGCAAGGCGTGCGGTTGCAGAAGAGACCTTAGGGAGAGTGGGAAGGGCCCGCGAGTTCTTAGCTTCATTTCCAGAAGCTGCCGAGGCTGGGCTTGATCACGTTTTCCGTCGATCAACGCCTGCATCGGAGGAGGAAGCTATCTCTTCGACCCCTGCTCTTGTTCCGAGGCGAACCCGATAGATTAATTGCCTAAGGCTGTACGCTACTTCCCTAGCGAAGTTCCCTAATGGTTAGGCGGGTCGGCTAGTGGACTGTTTTTTATGAATTTTTCTGTTGCCACATGGTTCGTTCTGCATCAGCATTTTCGTGTAACGAAAGTGGCAGGTCGAGTGGTGAGAAAATCTGAAAAGGTGTCGAAGGCTGATTTGAAGAGGGCGGCAGATGTCGCCCGAAGTGAGAACGTAACTGTTGAGATTGAAATCGATGGGCGGGTCTTTAGGATCAGCCCGATTGTTTCTGGGGGTCCTGCATACGGGCCCGTTGCATCCAGCGGGGGCGTGGTTCTCTAATGAGCACCATGCCAAAGCCCCTACCTCTCTACGTCGTAAAAGAGAAATCGCGCCATGGACGCACAAAGCTATTCTTCCGGATTGGAAAGGGGCCGAGAATTCGGTTGCCCGACGATCCTTCAAGCAAAGCGTTCAAGGTGGCCTATAAAGCTGCCGTGGCTGGTCAGCATGTCGAAACGACAATTGTTGTTGAACGTGCCCAGTCGCTTCGACGGTTGGTTCAGCGATACATGGAAAGCGCTGAATGGTCGGGGTTAGCGATAGCAACGCGGAAGCAGAGAGGCCTGTTTTATAGACAGGTCGTCGACGTGAGCGGCAATGTAGACTGCCGGACAGTTGTCCCAAGAGATATCCGCAACGCCTTGGAACGTCGAAAGACAACACCAGCACTAGCAAACAATTTTCTTAAATCAATGTCAGCGCTCTTCAAATGGGCATTGGCACACGAGCATGTAGGGATTGATCCCACAATCGGCGTAAAGAGGCTCAAGAACAAGTCGGACGGCTTTCCAGCGTGGACTGACGAGGATGTGAAGCGATTTACCAGCTACTGGCCAATTGGAAGTCGGGAACGCCTCGCCTTTGAGATGTTGCTCACCTCGGGCCTCCGTCGCTCAGACATTGTCCGGGTGGGGCGACAGCACATGGCGCAAGCAGTTGTGAGGATTCGCACTGTCAAAACTGGCACGCCAGTGACTATCGAGCTTTCTGATCGCGTTCTGGACCTGATCGACGAGACACAGACCGGTGATCTGTCGATCATTGTCGGGAAAAATGGCATGCCGTTGACAAAAGAATCGTTCGGCAATTGGTTCCGCGAGACTTGCAGGGCCGCAGGGGTTCAGAAGAGTGCTCATGGACTGCGAAAGCTCAGTGCGACGATCGCCGCCAATGCAGGTGCGACAACTCATCAATTGATGGCGCAGTTCGGCTGGGTAACGACCCAACAAGCCGAAATCTATACAAAGGGCGCGGACCGTGAACGTTTGGGCATTGTCACCTCCAGACTGGTATCGGAACAAATCGAGCTCATTACTGCCCCGCACCCTGAGAAAGGTGCGGGAATTGACGGAGAAAATCTTTATAAATCAAATAGATAAGAAAAGAGTGGTGGGCCCGGAGGGACTCGAACCCCCAACCAAGCGGTTATGAGCCGCCGGCTCTAACCATTGAGCTACAGGCCCAGCCCGGCGTTAAGCCGTCGGGCGGGTTATGGTCACCCCGCTCCGGTCACGGGCTCTAACGCAATTTGCGGTATGCGACAAGTCTCTGCCGCAATGGCTTCACAATCACGCGTCATCACAGAGGCTGGAAGGGCATTGTGCCGGCAGAGACGAAATGGTCCGCCGGCACTGAGGGACAAAGGAATATCACATGCTGAAATTCACACGCGGCCTCGTCATTGCAACGGCGCTCTCGGGGTCTGTTCTATCGGCCGGCTTCGTTGCGCCGGTGTTTGCCGCCGAAACCGAGCGCCGGGAGGCGACAATCATGGTATCGGGTGAGGGCGAGGCGACGATTGCGCCCGACATGGCGGTCATTTCGCTCTCTGTCGTGCGCGATGCGCAGACGGCTGGCGAGGCACTCTCGGCCAACAGCGCCGCCATGACGGATGTGCTGACCGATCTCAAGGGGCAGGGCATTGCGGACAAGGATCTGCAGACCGCCGATTTCTCGATCCAGCCCAAGTATCGGCAGGAGAACAAGGCTGACGGAACCTATGAGGCGCCCGTGATCGTGGGTTATACCGTGAGCAACGGGCTCACGGTTCGGGTGCGCGATCTCAGCAAGCTCGGCGCGATTATCGATCGCTCGGTCAAGCTCGGCGTCAACCAGGGTGGTGGGATCAGCTTCACCAATGACGATCCGGAGCAGACCGTCGAAGCCGCACGCAAGCTGGCTGTCGACAAGGCTGCCGCCAAGGCGAAGACGCTCACCGAGGCTGCCGGCGTGAAACTCGGTCGGATCATCGAGATTTCGGAGAATTTCGCCCAGCCGATGCCGCAGATGTATGCGGCGGCCCCGATGGCCAAGCGCATGGACGAATCGGTGCCCATCGCGTCGGGCGAAAACCGCTACACGGTGACCGTCAACATCACCTATGCCATCGAGCAATAAGCGCGCCACCGGTCAGTGGAACGAGAGAGGGCCGGTTTCCCGGCCCTTTTTGCATTTTGAGCGCCGCTCGACTGTCAGACCTCAAGCGGATGCTCTGATATCATTTTCGTGAGGCTGCCCTTCGCCGGGAAGAGGGGAATCAGGCAGGCCTGCAGGGCGTGGTAGATGTCGCCCTTGCCGGGGAAGAGGCTATTCGCCGGCTGTCCATCCTCGGTCAGTTCCTCGTGCCAGCCGCCGAGTTCCTGGTCAAGGCTGTTGCCTGCGATGTAGTTCCAGATCTTCCGATAGCTTTCCTCGTGGAAATCGCCTCCCTGATGCTGGCCAAGGAAATGCGCGGCAGCGGCACCTTCGCAAAGTGGCCACCAGAGTTTGGCGCGCTTGTCGGGCGCGTTATCCCAGTCGAGCGTGTAGAAGAAGCCGCCCTTGTCCTTGTCCCAGCCGAGCGCCATGGACTGGAAGAAGAGGCCGCGGGCCGCTTCCGGCATCCAGGCGTGGCGCTCACCGCCGAGCACCCAGAGCTGGAGCAGGAGCCTTGCCCATTCCAGCCAATGGCCAGGTGTGGTGCCGGCGGGACGGAACATCTCGTTGGGGTGGTAATAGCTGCGGTCGACGTCCCAGTTCTCGCTGAAATGTTCCGCGACGCGGAAGGCCTCTTCGCGGGCGCGGCGGTTGATGACCAGGTCGGCAATCCTCTCCGCCCTGGTCAGATAATGCTGCTCACCGGTCGCCTCGAAGGCGGCCATCAGGCTTTCGGTCAGGTGCATGTTGGAGTTCTGGCCGCGGTAACCGGGGACCGGCTGCCAGTCGGCGGAGAACTCTTCGGCAATGGCGCCGTGCCGGTCTTCCCAGAAACGTTTCTCGATCACCTCGGTGATATCGGCGAGCATGGCGTCTGCCAGCGGATGGCCGATGCATTTGGCCGAGGATGCGGCGAGCAGGACGAAGGCGTGGCCGTAGCCCTGCTTGCTATCATCCACGGCACCAGTGTCGTTGGCCTGCCAGAAATAGCCGCCGTTCTTCTGGTCGCGATGGCACTCCCAGAGATAGCGCATGCCATGGTCGACGATATCGGACGAACCGGGCCGGCCGAGCAGGTGGCCGATCGCGTAGCAATGCACCATGCGGGCGCTTGAATGGATGCCGCGGACGGGATTGTCTGTGGCAAGCGGTTTGCCTTCGCGCGACAGATCGTAGAAGCCGCCCTTCGGATTGATGGCTGCCACTTGAAAAAAGTCAAACAGGTCGTCGGCGCGGGCCAGCAGCCATTTGCGGTGGTAGGGTCGGGCGCTCCAGGGGGGTGAGGGCGCGTATTGTAGTTGATTTTCCGCCATGTTTTCCTCCCTGGCTGCATCATTGCCGCCTGTATAACCCAATCCCGACGCTGCTGTCACCGCTTCACCCTGAGCACGTCTTGATATCCCGCATATTGACATAAAGATATCTTTATGTGACTTGACGGGTGTCGCATACGCAATAGGAGAGTTCGCACATGCTCGATCAACTGTTCGGCCGCGAGGGCGCAAACCGTGACGGGGCGGAGATCCTGAAGGCGCTGCAGCAGGCAGCGCGCGAGCGCATTCTGATCCTCGACGGTGCCATGGGGACCGAGATCCAGGGGCTCGGACTGACGGAAGACGATTTTCGCGGTGAGCGATTTCTCGGCTGCGCCTGTCACCAGCAGGGCAATAACGACCTGTTGATCCTCACCCAGCCGAATGCGATCGAGGATATCCATTTCCGCTATGCGATGGCGGGGGCCGATATTCTCGAAACCAATACCTTCTCCTCCACCCGCATCGCCCAGGCGGATTACGAGATGGAAGGTGCGGTTTATGACCTCAATCGTCACGGCGCGGAACTCGTTCGCCGGGCGGCCTTCCGTGCCGAGCGCGAAGACGGCAGGCGCCGCTTTGTCGCTGGCGCCATCGGACCGACCAACCGCACGGCCTCAATTTCACCCGACGTCAACAATCCCGGTTATCGAGCCGTCTCCTTTGACGATTTGCGCGCCGCCTATGGCGAGCAGATCGACGGGCTGATCGATGGCGGCGCCGATCTCATCCTGATCGAGACGATCTTTGACACGCTGAACGCCAAGGCTGCGATCTTTGCCTGCGAGGAGCGCTTTCTCGCCAAGGGCATACGCTTGCCGCTGATGATATCAGGCACAATCACCGATCTTTCCGGCCGCACGCTGTCGGGCCAGACGCCGACGGCCTTCTGGAATTCGGTGCGCCATGCCAAGCCCTTCGCGGTCGGGCTCAACTGTGCGCTCGGTGCAGACGCCATGCGGCCGCATCTGCAGGAATTGTCCGGCGTCGCCGACACATTCATCTCGGCTTACCCGAATGCCGGTCTGCCGAACGAGTTCGGCCAGTATGACCAGAGCCCGGAGGACATGGCGGATCTGGTGTCCGGCTTTGCCGAAGAGGGCATTGTCAATGTGGTCGGCGGCTGCTGCGGCTCGACGCCCGCGCATATCGCCGCCATTGCCGAGGCGGTGAAGGGCAGGGCGCCGCGGCTGCCTGCCGAGCATCGGCCCTTCATGTCGCTCTCCGGCCTTGAGCCTTTCGAGCTCACCAAGGACATTCCCTTCGTCAATGTCGGCGAGCGGACCAATGTCACGGGCTCGGCCAAGTTCCGCAAGCTGATCACCGCCGGCGATTTTGCAGCCGCTCTGGTGGTCGCGCGCGACCAGGTGGAGAACGGCGCCCAGATCATCGACATCAACATGGATGAAGGCCTGATCGATTCCGAAAGGGCCATGGTCGAGTTCCTCAATCTGATTGCGGCCGAGCCGGATATCGCCCGCGTGCCCGTGATGATCGATTCGTCAAAGTTCCCGATCATCGAGGCGGGGCTGAAATGCGTGCAGGGCAAGGCGGTGGTGAATTCCATCTCGCTCAAGGAAGGCGAGGAGAACTTCGTCGCGCAGGCCAGGCTGATCCGCAACTACGGAGCGGCTGTCGTCGTCATGGCCTTTGACGAGAAGGGGCAGGCGGATACCTATGAACGCAAGGTCGAGATTTGCCGCCGCGCCTACAAGATCCTCACGGAAGAGGCGGGCTTTGCGCCTGAAGACATCATTTTCGATCCGAATGTCTTTGCGGTCGCGACCGGCATCGAGGAACACGATAATTACGGGGTCGACTTCATCGAGGCAACGCGCACGATAAGGCGCGAAATGCCGCTGGTGCATATCTCGGGCGGCGTGTCGAACCTCTCCTTCTCGTTCCGCGGCAACGAGCCGGTGCGCGAGGCCATGCATGCCGTTTTCCTCTACCACGCCATCCAGGCGGGCATGGACATGGGCATCGTCAATGCTGGCCAGCTGGCGGTCTATGAAAGCATTGATGCTGACCTGCGCGAGGCCTGCGAGGACGTGGTGCTCAACCGCCGCCGCGACGGCACCGAACGTCTGCTAGAGATTGCCGAGCGGTATCGCGGCACCGGTGAGGCCAGGACACGCACGCAGGACATGACGTGGCGCGAATGGCCGGTGGAAAAGCGGCTGGAACATGCGCTGGTCAACGGCATTACCGAATTCATCGAAATCGATACGGAAGAGGCACGGCAGAGGGCGGATCGTCCCCTGCATGTGATCGAAGGGCCGCTGATGGCGGGCATGAACGTCGTCGGCGATCTCTTCGGTGCCGGCAAGATGTTCCTGCCGCAGGTGGTGAAATCGGCGCGCGTGATGAAGCAGGCGGTGGCCGTTCTTCTGCCCTACATGGAAGAGGAAAAGCGCCTCAACGGCGGCACCGGCGAGCGCCAGGCGGCCGGCAAGGTGCTGATGGCGACGGTGAAGGGCGATGTGCACGATATCGGCAAGAACATCGTTGGTGTCGTTCTCGCCTGCAACAATTACGAGATCATCGATCTCGGCGTCATGGTGCCGGCAACCAAGATCCTCGAAGTGGCGAAAGCGGAGAATGTCGATGTCATCGGTCTCTCCGGCCTGATTACCCCCTCGCTGGACGAAATGGTTCATGTGGCATCCGAGATGCAGCGGCAGGGTTTCACCGTGCCGCTTCTGATTGGCGGGGCGACGACCAGCCGGGTGCACACGGCGGTGAAAATCCATCCGCAATACAAGGCGGGGCAGGCGATTTATGTCACCGATGCCAGCCGTGCGGTCGGTGTGGTCTCGGCGCTGCTCGCGGAGGATGGCAACGAGACCTATGTGGACGGTATCAAGGGTGAATATGCCAAGGTGGCCGACGCCCATGCGCGGGCGGAAGCCGAGAAGCAGCGGCAGCCGCTGGCGTCTGCGCGCGCCAATGCGGTCAAGGTCGACTGGTCGGCCTATACCCCGACGACGCCGAGCTTTACCGGGACCAAGGTCTTCGAGACCTATGATCTGGCGGAACTTGCCCGCTATATCGACTGGACGCCCTTCTTCCAGACCTGGGAGCTGAAGGGGCGCTATCCGGCGATTCTCGAAGACGAGAAGCAGGGCGAGGCGGCGCGGCAGCTCTTTGCCGATGCCCAGGCGATGCTGGAAAAGATCATTGCGGAAAACTGGTTCCGCCCGCGTGCCGTCATTGGCTTCTGGCCGGCCAATGCCGTTGGAGATGATATCCGGCTGTTCAAGGACGAGAACCGCTCGGAGGAGCTCGCGACCCTCTTTACACTGCGCCAGCAGATCGCCAAGCGCGAGGGCAGGGCGAATGTGGCGCTCAGTGATTTCGTCGCCCCCTTGGAGACGGGATTGCAGGATCATGTTGGCGGCTTTGTCGTGACTGCAGGCATCGAGGAGGTGGCGATCGCCGAGCGTTTCGAGCGGGCGAACGACGATTATTCCTCGATCCTGGTCAAGGCGCTGGCCGACCGCTTCGCCGAAGCCTTCGCCGAGCGCATGCATGAAAGGGTTCGCCGCGAATTCTGGGGCTATGCGCCGAACGAGGCCTTCACGCCCGAGGAGCTGATTTCGGAGACCTATGCCGGCATCCGGCCGGCACCCGGTTACCCAGCGCAACCCGACCATACGGAAAAGGTGACGCTGTTTTCGCTCTTGAACGCGACAGAGGCGACCGGCGTTACACTGACGGAGAGTTATGCCATGTGGCCGGGCTCATCCGTCTCGGGTCTCTATATCGGTCACCCCGACAGCTATTATTTCGGTGTCGCCAAGGTCGAGCGCGACCAGGTCGAGGATTATGCCTCCCGCAAGGGCATGGAAGTTCGCGAGGTTGAGCGCTGGCTGGGGCCGGTGTTGAACTATGTGCCGAAGGCGGTTGAGTAAGATACCCGCGCTCTAAACTGCCTCTGGGCCTGCCCCTCTCCCTGCAAGCGGGGAGAGGCGACTCTCGACGGTTGTCGGATCGTTCTTCTTCCTGCTTGTGAAGAGACGATGCCCCCAAGTGCGAAAATGAGGGCGGTCGCCAAAGCCGCGAGGCAATTTGAGGCGTCACGATGATGGCCTCATCCTCCGCGCGAACTCGTTCACAAACCGATTCCGATTTCGGCGGTAAGTTATTGAGGCGGATTCCTAATTGCCTTCATCGCCCCCCGGACCAGTCGGGAGAATGCCATTTCGTCTCGCGAGCCGTCCCGCCGGGCGGCCGTCCGCTCCATGGCCGAATTATTGCGATATCCCTGGATGCTCCAGGCTCCAGCTTGATCCTGCCGGTAGATCGCAATTGGCCTTTACACTTCCAGCCGCAGCAGGATCGCGGTGGTGTCGTCGCTCTGCTTGTAGCGCGGGTACTTTAATCCGTCCGGATCAACTTCCCGCTCCAGATGTCGGAGTTCCATGACGAGTGACTTCAGGCCGGCCGTCGCGGCGCGCTGGATCATCGTGGCGGGATCGTAGAGCTTGTAGAGCGCAACAAGGTCTGCCAGGCCGTCGGAGCAGAGAAGGGCGGTCGCGCCGCCGCCATGAACGGGTATGTCGACCATGGCCAGGTGATCGGCTGCGTCTGGAACGACGCCGAAAGTCCAGGTGGTGCCATCCGGCGTGTTCTGCAAAGCACGGCAGCGGCGCAAGTCTTCGAGCGTTTCGAGGTCGTCATTGGCGACGCCGGCTGCCCCGATGCCGCCGACGCGCGCAATGTGCTGGGCGGCCCGGTGCTGTTCCCATTCATAGGCGCCTGGGATCGGGATGACGAAATCGGAGCGTCCATCATCATGCAGGATGTAAAGGCAGCTGTCGCCGAGGCCGAACCAGCGAATGCCGGTGTCGGTCACCTGCAATGCGCTCAGGCTGCAGAGCGGCCAGGCGTAGCGTGGCTGGTCGCCAGCCGATGCGAGGAAGGTATCGCGCGCCTCCTCCGAGACCTGTCGGAGCACGGTTTTCGGATCGGCGCTGCGGGTAAGTCTTTGTTCGAAGCGGATGGCTGCGAATTCGGCGATCCAGGCAGCGTCCGAGCCGTAACCTTCCATGAACTGACGCTGCCCGAGCCCGGTTGCGCCGTCGATGACGAAAGCGGCGTCACTGTTATAGCCGAGCCTGTCTTCGTTCGGACGGCCGGCCTTTCCGGGGTCTGACACGGTGTCGATGATGGAGATTTGCGGCATGGAAACCTCGTGCTTGTTCCGTCGGGCCGGAGGTCTCCGGCACGGTTCGTGACTAGCATGGTGGGAGGGTTGCGTCAGCCGCGGGCAGCGCGAAAGCGGTTCATGATTTCAGCTCGCGTGGGATCGGTCATGACGACTGCCAGGCCGAATTCGAGGGGCGTCAGTTTCGCCTCGTCGGGATAGGTGATCCTGTTTGCCAGGATCTCTTTCGGTAGCAGCGCGCGAACGCGACTGTCGGTCGCTGTGCCGCCATGGACGAGATGTTCCCTGGCGGCGATATCCGGATGGAGGAGATGGTTGATCAGGGCGTGGGCGGCCGGCTTGTTCTGGGCCGCGACGGGGATCGCGTAGTAGTCGGTCCAGATCTCTCCGCCATCCGATGCGATGGCATAGGCGATCTCAGGGATATCCCGATGCATCTGTGCGGCATCATTGCTCCAGCACATCGTCAGCCAGGCTTCACCTGCGCGCATGGCGGGCTGGTAATCGCTGTCGACGGCCAGGAGATGCGGCCTGACCTGCATGAGAAGCTCCTCAGCCTGTGCGAGTTCGGCCGGGTCCAGTGAATTGAAGCCGTATCCGAGGGCCACCAGTGCGCCACCGATGGCCGTCAGCTGGTAGTCATGGACGATCGTCTTGCCCGAAGCATTGCCCATCGCGCTGTCAAAAAAGCCACGCCAGGTCTCGATGGGGGCGAGGTGTTGCGTGTTGTAGGCGATGCCCGTCGTGCCGGCATTCTTGGGCACGGCGTAGATCGCGCCTGCCTTCACGCCCGGTTTCAGGAAACGATCGGCATGGGCCTTGAGGTCGAAATTGGGCAGGCTTCGCAGGTCGAGAGGGTGCAGCATGTCGCGCTGGAAATAGGGCGCGATGGCATATTGGGTCGGCACGATAATGTCCCAGGCGCGGCCGTCTTTCAGAGCCTGCATCGTGCCTTCGTTGGAGCCGATGATCGATACATCGACCTTGACGCCGTAGCGCGCGGTGAAGTCCTCGAAAGTCTGGGGATCATGATAGTTTGGCCAGGTCGCGAGCGAGACCCTTTCGCCCAGTGGTGACCCTTCGGAGGTCGCCACACTGGTACGCTTCGCGCCGCCTATCATGAGGGCCGCAGCACCGAGGCCCGTGACCGCGAGGAAATGCCGACGGCTGACGGAACCACGCTTTAGCCTCATGAACTCTGTCATAAAGCCTTCGGCGTCTGTGTCAGATGATTTCGTCTGCTTGACCATGGCGCCCTCGATCCGTTGCCGGTTTCGTGCGACCGCATTTCAGCACAAACGGGTTAACACTCTCAAACCCCGAGATGAAACCTGCATGGCAGCCGGACTTCAGATCATCCTGTCGATGACGCTGATGCCGTTTTCCCGGAAACTGTCCATGGTGGCGAGGGCAGGGGCTGCTTCGGTCAGCGTGATGCGCTTTCCGATCAGCCGGTCGGGCGAAAGCTTGCCCGAAAGAATCATGCGCAGCATGGCGTCATAGCGCCAGGACTGCATTCCATGGCTGCCATAGATCTCGAGCTCATGCGCGATGACGCGGGCCATCGGGATCGCAGGTGTTGCATGATCGGCGAGCATCAGGCCGATCTGGACGTGGCGGCCCCGACGGCGCAGGTTGAGGATCGAGTTGCAGCAGGTCTGTGGATGGCCGAGCGCGTCGACGGAGACATGGGCGCCGCCGCCCGTCACCGCACGCACCGCCTCGGACACATCGGCGACCGAGCGGCTGTCGATGGCCACACTCGCGCCGAGCGCCTTAGCGAGCGCCAGCTTGTCCTCGGCGATGTCGATGGCCACAACATTGGCGCCGAGGGCCGCGCCGATCATGATCGCGGATAGGCCGACGCCGCCGCAGCCGTGCACTGCCAACCATTCGCCACCCTCTAGGCGTCCCTGGTCCACCACGGCGCGGAAGGATGTGGCGAAGCGGCAGCCAAGGCTTGCGGCCGTCTCGTAACTGATCTCGTCCGGCAGATGCACGAGGTTCTGATCGGCATATTCGATGGCGACATACTCGGCAAAGGATCCCCAATGGGTGAAACCGGGCTGGAACTGCTCCTCGCAGACCTGCTGATTTCCGGAGCGGCATTCCTGGCAGTGACCGCAGCCGGATACGAAGGGCACTGTGACGCGGTCGCCGACCTTGAAACGACGCACGTCGCGGCCGACCGCAGCGATGGTGCCGGCCAGTTCATGGCCGGGTACGTGGGGCAGCTTGATATCCGGATCATGCCCCATCCAGCCATGCCAGTCGCTGCGGCAAAGACCGGTTGCCTTGACGGAGACGACGACCCCTGAATTTGACGGGTTCGGATCGGGCAGCGTCCGGATCTGCGGTGCTGCTCCGAACTGTTCGTAATACATGGCGCGCACGGGCTTCCTCCAAAGCGATGCATGCCGCCCTGAGGGGGCGGCATGCGGACCATATGACCGATAAAACTGCCTTGCCTCAGTCGGCAAGCACGATCAAGGCCGAAGGATCGATCTTCATGCCGACGGTGTCGCCAATGACCGGCGGCCTGGTGCCGGGATCGTTGAAGGTGTCGAAGGAGAGCGTCTTGCCCTCGACATCGATGCGGGTGCGGATCACGGAGCCGAGGAACTGGCTTGAGGTCACCCGGCCGTGGACGGTCGCGTCATCGGCACCTGCCAGCATGCCGGCTTCCGGACGCATCGCAAGCTGGATCGTCGAACCATTGGCCGCCGGGATCGCCTCTTTGATGGCAAGCGTCCGGTCGCCGACCCGGACGATGCCGGCGGACTGGTCGGTGACGACTGCATCCAGCACGTTGAGCGTGCCGACGAAGGAGGCGACGAAGCGGGTGGTCGGGCGGTTGTAGATCTCGAAAGGAGTGCCGATCTGATCGGCCTTGCCGGCATTCATGACGACGATCCGGTCGGAGATCGACAGCGCCTCTTCCTGATCATGGGTGACGAAAACAGTGGTAATGCCGAGCTGCTGCTGGATCTGGCGGATTTCCTCGCGCAGCGAGACGCGGATCTTCGCGTCGAGCGCCGAGAGCGGTTCGTCGAGCAGCAGGACCTGGGGTTTCGGCGCGAGTGCACGGGCGAGTGCAACGCGTTGCTGCTGACCGCCTGAAAGCTGATACGGGTAGCGATCTGCAAGTTGATCGAGATGGATCAGCGACAGCATTTCCTTGACGCGCTTCTCGATGTCCGCCTTGGGCTGTCCGGCGATCTTCAGGCCGAAAGCCACGTTATCGAAGACGTTCATGTTGGGAAACAGCGCATAGGCCTGGAAAACCATGCCGATATTGCGCTGGTTCGGCTTGAGGCTTGTCTGGTCCTTGCCATCGATGACAATGGCGCCGGCCGACGGGGTCTCGAAGCCGGCCACCATGCGCAGCACCGTGGTCTTGCCGCAACCGGACGGGCCGAGGAAGGAGATGAATTCTCCCTGGTCGATCGCCATGTTGAAGTCGTGCACGACCTGGGTGGCGCCGAAGGATTTCTTGAGATGGGAGAGTGTCAGGAAGGTCATGAAAAGAATTCCTCAAGCCTGGCGCGGGGCTGTTTTCTGGAGGCGGGAAACCAACTGCATCAGGCCAAGGCACGCCCAGGTGATGCCGAAGGCGATCACGGCAAGGGCCGCCGGCTCATAGGCGCGGTTGGCGCCGAGCAGTTGCATGTAGGGACCGAAGGCCGGCTTGTTCAAAAGGGCGGCCATGGTGAACTCGCCCATGACGATGGCGAAGGTCACAAAGGCACCCGACATGACGGCGACCGACACATTCGGCAGAATGATCCGGCCGATGATCGTGGCCCAGCCGGCGCCGAGACTTTGTGCGGCTTCCGTCAGTGTCGTCACGTCGATCGTTCTCAAACCTGTGTCGACGGCGCGGTACATGTAGGGCAGGCCAAGTGTCGCATAGCCGAACATCAGAAGCATGTTTGTGCCGGCGGATGAGCCCGTCAGCGGCAGCCAGCTCGACGTATTGTAAAGGCGGATATAGCCGAACACGACGACGATGGCGGGAATGACGAGCGGAAGCAGGGTGAGGAATTCGATGTAGGGGCGAAGGCCCGGCAATTTGAGGCGCACCCAATAGGCCGTCGGCACGATCAGGAATACCCCGAAGATGATGGTCGCGAGCGCCATGGTCACGGAATAGCTAAAGGTTTCCTGAAAGCGCGGATCTGCGAGCACCTTGGCATAGGCGTCGAAGGAATACTCGCCGCGGCGCATCTTGAGCGAAAAGTTCGTCATGCCGATCAGCGGCAGGATGAAGTAGAGAAGACCGAAGGCCAGCGCGGCCCAAGCCCAGAAACGTTTCATTTCATCCACCTTTCGCTGCGGGCGCGCATCCAGATGTAAAGACCATTGGCAAATCCGGTCACGACGATCATGCCGAAGGCGAGCGCGTAGCCCAGATGGGGATCACCGAGCACGTCGCCGCGGATCTGGGCGAACAGCAGGATCGGCACGATATTGAGCGAAGAGCCGGTGAGGGCGATCGCGGTTGCGACAGCGCCGAATGCATTTGCGAAAAGCAGTGCCATTGTGCCGAGGATCGAGGGGAGCAGGATCGGGAAGGCGACGAGGCGCCAGTACTGCGTGTTGGTCGCACCGAGGATGGAGGCTGCCTCGCGCCATTCACGCTTCAGGCCGTCGAGTGCCGGGGTGATGATCAGCACCATCAGCGGGATCTGGAAGAAGAGATAGGTGATCGTCAGCCCCCAGAAGGAGAGGAGGTTGAAGCCAAGGAGGCGCAGGTCGATGCCGAGCTGCGTCTTGAGCAACACCGTCAGCATGCCGACCGGGCCAAGAGTGGCAAGGAATGCAAAGGCGAGGGGAACGCCGGCAAAGTTGGAGGCAACACCGGAAAAGGTCAGGAGCGGTCCACGGATCCATCGCGGCAAGCCGCCGAGAACGACGGCCGTTGCGACGCCAAAGCCGATCAGGCAGCCCAGAAGCGCCGATGCAAGGCTGATCTTGATGGAGATCCAGTAGGCCGCGATGATCGACGGCGTGAAGAGCCCGGCGATATTGGCCAGGGTGAACGAACCATCCGGACGCTGAAACGCGCCGATGACGATCTTCATTGTCGGCATGATCAGGAAGAGAATTATGAAGGCGGCAAAGGGCAGGACTCCCAGCCAGTGGAGAGGTAATTTCATTCTTGGCCGCAGTTGCGGGCCAGGGCTCACATTCTCAATCGACATTCCGTCTGCCCCTCTGTCCGTGTCGGCACGGACCTTCTTAAAACGAAGGTGCCGCCCCGACCTTGCAAAAGGCCGGGGCGGCTCCTCAAGATCAGGCCTTACTGAACGTTGGCGCCGACGACGCTGTCCCAGCCGCTGACAACGGCGGCCTTGTTGGCGTCGACTTCTTCCAGCGTCGGGAAGTATGCCTTTTCGTAGGATTCAGCCGGCGGCAGAGCGTCGAGCAGCTCCTGAGGAACCTTGCCTGCCTTGACCATGGCGTTGAAGCGGGCCGGGTGGCAATAGCCCTTCAGCCAGGCGAGCTGACCTTCGTCGGAATACAGGTATTCCATCCACAGCTTGGCAGCATTCGGGTGCGGCGCGTAGGCCGAGATGCCCTGTACGTAGACGCCGGCCAGGACGCCCGAAGCGGGAACGACGACTTCGACCGGCGGGTTGCCGGCGAGTGTGTCCTTGGCTGCGAGAGCGTTGTAGTCCCACATGACGACGATCGGGGTGGCACCCTGTGCCAGCGTGCCGGACTTGCCGATAACCGGAACGAAGTTGCCGCCCTTGTTCATTTCGCCGAAGTACTTGAGACCGGCTTCACCGGCGTCCTTGCCAGCGGCAGCGCCGCTTGCCATGCCGGCGGCGAGAACGCCGAGGATGGCCTGGTTGGAAGCGCGCGGGTCACCGGCGAGCGCGACCTGACCGGCGTATTCCGGCTTCAGAAGGTCCGACCAGTCAGCCGGCGTGTTGGTCACGAGGTCCTTGTTCACCAGGAGCGACATGACGCCGTAATAGTCGCCGTACCAGTGGCCATCGGCGTCCTTGACGTTCTCCGGGATTTCGTCCCAGGTCGAGACCTTGTAGGGCTGCAGCAGGCCTTCGGCCTTCATCTGCGGGCCGAAGGCGAGACCGACGTCGACAACGTCAGGAGCCTGCGGGCCCTTGTTGTCCTTGTTGGCCTTGATGGCTTCGACTTCGTCGGCCGAGCCCGCGTCGGGGTTCAGTTCGTTGACGGTGATTTCCGGGTACTTCTTCTTGAAGCCGTCAATCACGGCGCCGTAGCCGCACCAGTCGTGGGGCAGGGCGATCGTGGTCAGCATGCCTTCTTTCTTGGCAGCTTCAATCAGCTCGGCACTCGGTTCGGCATAAGCGACGGCGGAGCTCGCCATGACGAGGGCGGTCGTCATCGACAGGATTTTGCGAAGATTGTTCACTGTAGTTCTCCTCTGAGGTTGGCAGCGATGCGGTTGACTTAGGTGCGCTGTGTTATCGTTATATGACGGTTGACGGGGCCAGCTTTCTTTGTTTCCGAGCTGATGTCCGTCTCCGGTAAATCGGTCCTCCATGTCGACAGTTGTTCCTCAGCCGGGCTTTCTGAACAGGCGCGCCTGTTCAAACAGACCTTCGAGGGTATTCATGCGTTCGCGAGTCTCATCCCAGGACGAGCTCTGCACCGCTTCGATCAAGGCTTCGACGACAAACAGCGTCACCACCGAGCTGTCCCAGGCCGACGGTGCCTCGATATGAAGCTTGAAACTGTGCTTGGTATGCTGTGTCACGGGCGACATCCACTGGTCCGTGAAGACAATGATCTGCACGCCGTTGGCGCGCGCGACCTCGGCCAGAGTGGTCAGATCGGCCTCGTAGCGCCTGATGTCGAAGATCACGAGAACGTCGCCGTCCTGCATGTTCAGGACATGTTGTGGCCAGGAGCTGGCATTTGACGACATCAGGGTCGTTCGCGGGCGGATGACCTGCATATGCGTGAAAAAGTATTCGGCCAGTGCGCCCGTGATGCGTCCGCCGACGAAATAGATGCTGCGATGGCGGTCTCCGATCAGGCGGGCGGCTTCATCGAAGGTCGCCGTGCGCAATTCGCCCAAAGAGGCTCGCAGATTGGCCATCACGGCTTCGGCAAAGCGATTGAGGATATGGCGGTTTGGGGCGTTTGCCGCCCAGCGATCGTGCTTGGCGATCGGGTTGGAGATCGTCGCCTCGAGCTCCTGGTGAAGATGCGCCTGAAACTCCGGATACCCCTTGTAACCCAGTTTCTGCACCATGCGGGCAACCGTCGGGGTCGACACACCGGCATTTTCGGCCACGGTCGTGATGCTGCCCAGTCCGGAGACAGGGTAGTTCAGCAACAGGCTCTCGGCCAATTGTCGTTCGGCACGCGTCAGCCCGTCGAAATGGGCATGAATCACGTCCGACACCGTCGTCGATGCGTTCATCAAGGACCGATGGACTCCCCTCAAGCCGGTCTAGCGCCAGCGTTTTCCGGATTAAGCCTCGCTGTCACAAATGAGTCAACCGGCCTTTGAAGAGAATTTTTCAGAAGTGGATTGACAGTCGCCCATTGGTGAAGAATTCTCTTCGGAATGATAAAGGGCCCACGAGGCTCGGGGGAATTTGCAGCATGCTCTTGAGGTCGGAGATCCTGACATCGTCGGAAGATGACGCGGTCGCGTTGGAAAATGCGACGGCGCGTAGCGGGATCGTGCTCGTTTGTGAACACGCCTCATCTGCGCTGCCTGCCTCAGCTGGTGACCTCGGACTGTCGGCCGAGGCCTTGTCCAGCCATATCGCCTGGGATCCAGGCGCCCTTGCCATTGCTCGTCGTCTTTCCGAGAAGCTTGATGGCTTGCTCGTGCATCAACGTTTCTCGCGGTTGATCTATGACTGCAACCGCCCGCCGGAATCACCGGCAGCCATGCCGGAAAAGAGCGAGATCTACGAGATCCCCGGCAATCGCGAGTTGAGCCCGGCAGAGCGCTATGCCCGGACGGCAGCGCTCTACATTCCCTTCCATGACCGGATTTCGAGCGAGATAGCGCGTCTCCAGGGTGAGGGGCAGCGGCCGGTCGTGGTGACGGTTCATACGTTCACGCCGGTCTATTTCGGCAAGCGGAGGGACGTCGAGATCGGCATCCTGCACGACATTGATGCCCGTCTTGCTGATGCCATGCTCGATGCTGCCTCAGGCGGTCCCTATCGGGTCGAGCGGAACACTCCTTACGGTCCAGAGGATGGCGTGACCCATACCCTTCGTCTTCATGCCGTCCCGCAGGGCTTCGCCAATGTGATGATCGAGGTTCGCAATGACCTCGTGGGGGACGCTGCGGGGATCGAGGCAATCTCCTCCTATCTCGCGGAGTTGATTTCCGGGGGGCTCCAAAGGATCACATAAAGACGTCCAGCCGCCGCGAAAACCAAAAATCAATGAGGGAACGGATGCCGGCATACGAGATGATGAAACGAGGACTGCGGAAGCGGTCCGGGCCGGCGGTGGCCTGATGCCGCAAGCCCTGCAGACCTATGTGCGCGTCGTCGACGCCTTCAATCGCCGCGTCGGCCGGATCGTCATGTATGGCGTCTTCGTCATGATGGGCATCCTGCTTTATTCATCCATTTCAAAGACCATGTTCCTGCCCGCGAGCTGGACGCTGGAATTGGCGCAATTCGTGATGGCCGGCTATTATCTCCTGGGCGGCGCCTATTCGCTTCAGCTCGACAGCCATGTGCGGATGGATCTGCTCTACGGGCGCTGGTCGCCGAAGACGAAGGCAATCGTGGACGTGATCACTATCATGATGCTGTTCGTCTATCTGTTCTTTCTTCTGTGGGGCGGTGTGTCGAGCACGACCTACGCGCTGCAGTATAGCGAAACCAGCTATTCCTCCTGGTCACCCTACATGGCGCCAATCAAGATCGTCATGGTGATCGGCATTGTCCTCACCTTCCTGCAGGCGACCTCGATCTTCATCAAGGACCTTGCCATTGCCTTGGGGAGGCCGCTTGCATGACTGATTTCCTCAGCTACGAAATGATCGCGCTCCTGATGTTCTCGTCGATGATGATGTCGATGCTGACGGGGCAGCGTGTGTTCGCGACCATCGGTTTCGTCGGGGTCGTGGCGGCCGCCGTGCTCTGGGGCAATGGCGGCTTCGAAATGGGCTTCTCGGCCGGCATGAAGCTGATGAAGTGGTATCCGCTGCTGACGCTGCCGCTGTTCATCTACATGGGCTACATGCTCTCGGAATCCGGCATTGCGGAAGATCTCTACAAGGCCTTTCACGTCTGGTTTGGCGGCATGCCGGGCGGTCTCGCCGTGGGAACGATCGGGCTGATGGTCGTGATCTCGGCGATGAACGGTCTGTCGGTTGCCGGCATGGCGATCGGCGCGTCGATTGCGCTGCCGGAGCTTTTGCGCCGCGGCTACGACAAGATCATGGTCTCCGGTGTCATACAGGCGGGTAGCTCGCTCGGCATCCTGATCCCGCCGAGCGTGGTGCTCGTGCTTTACGGCATGATCGCGCGCCAGCCGGTGAGCCAGCTCTGGCTTGCAGGCGTCTTCCCGGGGCTGCTGCTCGCGACGCTATTTTGCATCTACATCATCATCCGCTGCCGTCTCAATCCCGCGCTCGGTCCCGCCCTTCCCAAGGAAGAGCGTGACATGCCGATGCGCGAGAAGCTTAAGCTGCTGCAGGCCGGCATCCTGCCGTTCCTCATCTTCTTCCTGATGATGGGGCTCTTCCTGATGGGCATTACCAGCCTCGTCGAGAGTTCGGCAGTCGGCGCGCTGGGGGCACTCTTTGCGGCCTGGTTCAAGGGGCGTCTTACGAAGGCGGTCTGGAACCGGGTGCTGGAGCAGACGCTCGGCATCTCCTGCATGTTCATGTGGATCATTCTGGCTGCGCTCTGCTTCGGCGCCGTGTTCGATGGGCTGGGTGCCGTCAGGGCAATCGAGAACCTGCTGGTCAACGACATCGGTCTTACCCCGTGGCAGATCCTGATCATGATGCAGCTGTCGTTCCTGGTGATGGGAGCCTTCCTCGACGATACGGCCATGCTTGTCATCGTCGCGCCGCTCTACATCCCCCTGGTCGGGAAGCTCGATCTGGGCGTCGACAACGCGTTGATCTGGTACGGTGTGCTCTACACGATCACCTGCCAGATCGCCTACATGACCCCGCCCTTCGGCTATAATCTCTTCCTCATGAAGGCGATGGCGCCGCCCGACTTCCGGTTGATCGACATCTACCGTTCTGTGGTACCTTTTGTGTTGATCATGCTGTTCGGCATGGTGATCATCATGATCTTCCCGCAGATCGCCACATGGTTGCCAAGCCAGATCTATCTCAGAGGCTAGCGTTCGAATGACAAGAGGCTCGGTAAACGGGCCCGGCACCAGGACTACCCGCCGGACCTCAGGTCCTGCGGGCTTCAAGTGAAACGAAGAACAGAGGGAAACAACATGACCAACAGCAGACGTTCATTCCTGAAGACGGCCGCCATGGCGACCCCCGCCGTTCTGGCCGCGCCTTACGTCAAAGCCCAGAATGCCAAGATCACCTGGCGACTGCAGACCTATGCCGGTGCAGCGCTCGCCGAATTCGTCATCCGTCCGGCGGTCGATGCCTTCAACAAGGCAGCAAACGGCGAGATGGAAATCCAGCTCTACACCGCCGATCAGCTGGTTCCGACGGGGGAACTGTTCCGTGCCATGCAGGCCGGCACGATCGATGCCGTCCAGTCGGACGATGACTCGATGAACTCGCCGGTCGACATCAAGGTCTTCGGTGGCTACTTCCCGTTTGCTTCGCGCTACAGCCTCGACGTGCCGACGCTGTTCTACGAGTACGGCCTGGCCGAGATCTGGGACGAGGCCTATACGGAAGTCGGCGTCAAGTGGCTGTCTGCCGGCGCCTGGGATCCGTGCAACTTCGCCACCAACAAGCCGATCACCAAGCTCGACGACCTCAAGGGCCTGCGCGTCTTCACCTTCCCGACGGCCGGCCAGTTCCTGTCGCAGTTCGGCGTCGTGCCCGTCACCATCCCGTTCGAGGACGTACCGGTTGCCATGCAGACCGGTGAGATCGACGCGATCGCCTGGTCGGGCATCACCGAGGTCTTCACCTCCGGCTGGGTCGACGTGACCAAGTACTTCCTGACCAACAACGTCTCCGGCGGCTGGGCAGGCTCGTTCTTCGCCAATGCCGACCGCTGGGCCGAGGTGCCGCCGCATCTGCAGACCTTGTGGCAGATGTGCATGGACAGCTCCCACTACAAGCGTCTGCACTGGTACTGGGGCGGCGAGGCACGCCTTCGTGCCGAAGGTGGCCGTCTGGAGCTCACCAGCATCCCGGATGCCGAGTGGAAGACGGTCGAGGATGCCGCGCATGTCTTCTGGGAAGAGGTCGCCAAGCAGACGCCACGCACCGGCAAGGTCGTGGAGATCCTGAAGAAGTACAATTCCGACATGGAAAAGGCCGGCAAGCCTTACCGCTACGGCTGATTGAACCGACATGGCGATCCGGCTCCGGCCGGGTCGCCTCCATAAACACAAGAGGCATGCGCCGATCGCCGCCCTGGGAACACCGAGATGACCACTTACACATTCGAAGATCTGAAAAAGGACGTCGCCGAGGGGCGCATCGACACGGTTCTGGCGTGTCAGGTCGACATGCAGGGCCGTTTGATGGGCAAGCGCTTTCAGGCCGAATTCTTCGTCGAGAGCGCCTGGAAGGAAACCCATAGCTGCAACTATCTGCTCGCCACCGACATGGAGATGGAAACCGTGTCCGGCTACAAGGCAACGAGCTGGGAAAAGGGCTATGGCGACTACACCATGAAGCCCGACCTTTCGACGCTGCGTCGCATCCCCTGGCTCGAAGGCACGGCGCTCGTTTTGTGCGACATGCTCGACCATGCCACCCATGCCGAAGTGCCGCATTCGCCACGCGCGATCCTGAAGAAGCAGGTCGCCCGCCTGGAAGCCATGGGCATGAAGGCCTTCATGGCCACCGAACTCGAATTCTTCCTTTTCGACCAGACTTATGACGAGGCGCGGCTTTCCGGCTATCGCGACCTGAAGATGGTCTCTGGCTACAACGAGGATTACCATATCTTCCAGACCACCAAGGAAGAGGGCGTGATGCGTGCGATCCGCAAGGGTCTGCAGGGTGCGGGCATCCCGGTCGAGAATTCCAAGGGGGAGGCCTCCGCCGGTCAGGAAGAGATCAATGTCCGCTATGCCGACGTGCTCACCATGGCCGACCGGCACGTGATCATCAAGAATGGCTGCAAGGAGATTGCCTGGTCGAAGGGCAAGGCCATCACCTTCCTGGCAAAGTGGCACTACAACGCCGCTGGTTCCTCCTCGCATATCCACCAGTCACTGTGGTCTGCCGACGGCAAGACGCCATTGTTCTTCGACAAGGACGGCGAATACGGAATGTCGGAGGTGATGCGGCATTACATGGCCGGATTGCTTGCCCATGCTGGCGATTTCACCTATTTCCTCGCGCCCTACATCAATAGTTACAAGCGCTTCGTTGCCGGCACATTTGCGCCGACGAAGGCGATCTGGTCGAAAGACAACCGCACTGCCGGCTACCGCTTGTGCGGCGAGGCGAGCAAGGGTATCCGCGTCGAGTGCCGTGTCGGGGGCTCGGACCTCAATCCGTATCTGGCCATGGCAGCGCTGCTGGCGGCCGGCATCGACGGGATCGAGAAGAAGATGGCGCTCGAGCCGGAATTCTCAGGCGATGCCTATGGCGCGCAGGGCGCCCGCGAAATTCCCCGGACGTTGCGGGCGGCGGCAGAGACGCTTCGCGGCTCGGCCATGCTGCGGGCCGCTTTTGGCGATGACGTGGTCGATCACTACGTTCGCGCAGCGGAGTGGGAACAGGAAGAATATGATCGCCGGATCACGGACTGGGAGGTTGCGCGCGGGTTCGAGCGGGCGTGACCAAAGGCGGCCTTGAGCCCGCCACGATCCCCGGCGTAAGGGTTGAAACAAGGACAGTGGCTGCGGCCGCTGTCATCTCGTTCTAGAACAACAGGAAGACGATCATGACCATGATCCAATGCATTTCGCCGATCGATGGATCGGTTTACGCTGAACGTCCCGCCATGTCGCTGGAAGCGGCGACCGAGGCTGTCGCCCGCGTCCGCAAGGCCCAGAAGGCCTGGGCCCGCAGGCCGCTTGAAGAGCGCGTCCAGCTCGTTCTGAAGGGTGTCGCCCGCATCAACGAGATGTCGGATGAAGTCGTGCCGGAACTCGCCCACATGATGGGCCGCCCGGTGCGCTATGGCGGCGAATACAAGGGTTTCAACGAGCGCTCCAATTATGTCGCAGCGATTGCCGCAGATGCGCTGGCGCCGCTGGTCGTGGAAGCCAGCAACAATTTCGAGCGTCGGATCGAACGCGAGCCGCATGGTGTCGTCTTCGTCATCGCTCCCTGGAACTATCCCTACATGACCGCGATCAACACGATCGCGCCGGCGCTGATGGCCGGCAACACCGTCGTCATCAAGCATGCGACGCAGACCCTGCTGGTCGGCGAGCGCATGGTCCGGGCCTTCGTCGAGGCTGGTGTTCCCGATGATGTCTTCATCAACCTCTTCCTTGACCACCAGACGACCTCGGCGCTGATTGCCGCCGGCAATTTCAACTTCATCAACTTCACCGGTTCGGTCGAAGGCGGGCGTTCGATCGAGCGGGCGGCTGCCGGAACCTTTGCAGGTCTCGGGCTTGAGCTTGGCGGCAAGGATCCGGGTTACGTGATGGAAGATGCCGATCTCGACGCGGCCGTCGACACGCTGATGGACGGCGCCACCTACAATTCCGGCCAGTGCTGCTGCGGCATCGAGCGCATCTATGTGCATGAAAGCCTCTACGACGCATTCGTGGAGAAGTCGGTTGCCTGGGTATCGAACTACAAGCTTGGAAATCCGCTCGATCCTGAAACCACTCTGGGGCCGATGGCCAACAAGCGTTTCGCCAAGGTTGTGCGCGAGCAGATCGCCGACGCCGTGTCCAAGGGTGCCAAGGCGCTGGTCGATCCCAAGCTCTTCCCGGCCGATGATGGCGGCGCCTATATCATGCCGCAGGTTCTCGTGAACGTCGATCATTCCATGGCCTTCATGAAGGACGAGACCTTTGGTCCGGCCGTCGGCATCATGAAGGTGAAGGGCGATGAGGAAGCTCTCGGCCTGATGAACGACAGCCCCTATGGCCTGACCGCCTCGCTGTGGACGCAGGACCCGGAACGGGCTGCCCGCATCGGCCGCGAAATCGAGACGGGTACCGTGTTCATGAACCGGGCCGACTATCTCGACCCGGCACTCTGCTGGACCGGCGTCAAGGAAACCGGCAAGGGCGGTTCGCTCTCCGTGCTCGGCTTCCAGAACCTCACCCGTCCAAAATCCTACCATCTGAAGAAAGTCACGAAATGAACATCGTCGCCAATTGGAGCTATCCCACCGCCATCAAGATGGGACGTGGCCGGATCAAGGAACTGGCGGACGCCTGCAAGTCTCTCGGCATGAAGAAGCCGCTTTTGATCACCGACCGGGGCCTGGCACCCATGGGGATCACGCAGACGGCTCTTGACGTCCTTGAAGAGGCCGGCCTCGGCCGCGCGTTGTTCGCCGATGTCGATCCGAACCCGAACGAGAAGAACCTCGAAGCCGGAATCAAGGCCTACAAGGACGGCGGCCATGACGGCGTCGTCGCCTTTGGCGGCGGCTCGGGCCTCGACCTTGGCAAGTGCGTTGCCTTCATGGCTGGCCAGACGCGGCCGGTCTGGGATTTCGAGGATATCGGTGACTGGTGGACGCGTGCGAACTCCGATGCCATCGCGCCGATCGTGGCCGTGCCGACCACCGCCGGGACCGGGTCGGAAGTCGGGCGCGCTTCGGTCATCACCAATTCTGAAACCCATGTGAAGAAGATCATCTTCCATCCGAAGTTCCTGCCGGGCGTCGTCATCTGCGACCCGGAACTGACGGTCGGCATGCCGAAAATGATCACGGCCGGCACCGGCATGGACGCATTTGCGCATTGCCTCGAAGCCTATTCCTCGCCCTTCTACCACCCCATGAGCCAGGGCATCGCGCTCGAAGGCATGCGGCTGGTCAAGGAGTTCCTGCCGCGCGCCTATCACGACGGCACCGACATCGAGGCCCGCACCAACATGATGTCGGCAGCGGCCATGGGTGCCACTGCCTTCCAGAAGGGGCTTGGTGCGATCCACGCGCTCTCGCATCCGATCGGCGCGGTCTACAACACGCATCACGGCATGACCAATGCGGTGGTGATGCCACCCGTGCTGAAGTTCAACCGCCATGTGATCGAGGACAGGATCGAGCGGGCTGCCGCCTATCTCGGCATTGCCGGCGGCTTCGACGGTTTCTACGACTACGTGCTCGCGTTGCGCGCCGAACTGAACGTGCCGGCCAACCTGACCGCCATGGGCATTGCAAACGACCGGATCGACGAACTCTCCGCCATGGCGATCGAAGATCCGAGCGCCGGGGGCAATCCGGTCAAGATGACGCTTGAGAATACCAAGCAGCTCTTCGCCGACTGCTTCTGATAGCAACGCGTGGAAATCCGGGGCTCTGCCACACGATGGCGGGGCCCCTTTTCATTGTACGGTTCCTTTCAGTCCCCCCATTTCGAAAGAGGAGCATTTTGATGTTTCGCCCACCCATGTCCGTCGCTCTGGCAGGTTTGATCGCCGGTATCTTCGTATTCCAGGCAGGTGCCGCAACGGCGGAGAGCTTTTCGAGCTTGGTGAAGAAGGGCTATGCCGTCGGCAAGATGAGCCAGGCGAAATCCGGTGCCTTGGGCTGGGTTCTCTCTGGCAAGGAGGGCAAGCAGTTCTGCAAGTCGAAGGTGAGCCTCGCTATGGTCGACAAGAAGACGCTCGTCAGCATTCTCGCAAGCGGCCGCATGGTGAAGATCGACCGCGCCGCCTTCGAGGCTGGAATCGGTGGGCCGGATCCGACCATCCCCTTGCTGGTCGACCTGAAGGCAGGCCGAATCGAGCCGCGATATGTTGGAGCCTGCACACCGCTGCGTGGCTGATCCAGGCCTTGGTCCGGCGCATTCCTATCTGCGAATATACTAGGCTTTTCCGTCGCTTCTCCCCATTATGGGGGGAGGGGTGTTGGTTGTGTGTTTCCGGTTTGTTAACCATGTTTACGGCATGATGACTGCATAAGGCGCCGATGACGCAGGTTGCCAAAGAGCGATGAGCCGCTCGGATCCGACCTCCCAAGGAAACAGCATGCCAGTCATTTCTTTTGCCAATGCCAAGGGTGGTGCCGGCAAGACCACCGCAGCCCTCCTTCTCGCCACCGAACTGGCACATCAGGGATATCGCGTCGCCATCCTTGATGCCGATCCGCAGCGCTGGATCACCCAGTGGTTCGAGATCTCCGGTCCGCTCGGCAATATCGAGATCGTTTCCGAAGTGACCATCGCCTCGCTCCAGGGGCATATCCGCGAGCTTTCCCGCACGAGCGACTACATCATTATGGATCTCGCCGGTGCGCGTGACGCCATGGTCACCACAGCGATCGGACTTTCCGACCACGTGATGATCCCCGTTCAAGGCTGCGCCATGGATGCCAAGGGTGGCGCGCAGATCCTCGATCTGATCAAGCTGATGGAAGAAGCCGGAAATCTGGTCATCCCGCATTCGGTTGTCTTGACCCGCGTCACTTCCATGGTGACCACACGGGCACTCCTGACCATCAAGGGGCTGCTGTCTGCCCGCGGCGTCAATGTCATCAACACGCCGATCGCCGAGCGCAGCGCTTACCGCGAGATTTTCGACTGTGGTGGCACGTTGTATTCGATGGATGCAGCGAAGATCAGCAATCTCGACAAGGCCAAGGAAAACGCCAAGTCGTTTGCCTCCGAGGTGATGTGCCTGCTGCCGGTCAAGGTCATTCGCTCCAGCGAACCGCGTCGCCTGTTCCGGCTGGTGCGGTCGGCGGCCTGAGGACATCGCGCTCAAATCCCGAAACCAAAAAAGACCGCCGGTAATGCCGGCGGTCTTTTTTGTGTGGTTGGGTGACGTCCAATTGCAAGACGTGAGGACGCGAAACTGCTCTCGGCTACTCGACGAATTCCACCGTCACACCGGCCTTGACCATCTTGGCAAGTTCGGTCGCGTCCCAGTTGGTCAGGCGAATACAGCCATGGCTCTGGGTGCGGCCGATCTTCGACGGTTCCGGCGTGCCGTGGATGCCATAGGTGGGTTTGGACAGCGCGAGCCAGACCGTGCCGACCGGGCCGTTGGGACCCGGCGGAATCTGCAGGACCTGGGTGTTGTTGCCCTGCTGGAAATTGACCTTCGGATTGTATGTGTAGCCCGGGTTGAGCGCGATGCGTTCGATCGTCACCGTGCCAGACGGCGAGGGCGTGTCGGCTGAGCCGATGCTGGCCGGATAGGCGGCAACGAGGCTGCCGTCCTCGCCATAGGCTAAGACCTGCTTGAGCCCCTTGTTGGCAACGATCCGGGCAACATTCCCCTTCTTGGCCGGTCCGGGCTCGACCACCTTGATGATCGTGCCGGGAATCGAGAAGTCGACCCCCGGATTCAACTCGCGCAGATAGTCTTCGTCCATGTGGAAACGCTCGGCCAGCATTTCTGCGGTCGAGGTATAGGAGAGGGCCGGCAGTTGCGCCTTGTGGGCGTAGTCATCAGGGATCGACGCGACATAGGGGCCTGCTGCGTCGCCGGCCGTGATCGTGTAGTTGTTGATCGCGAGGCCGCCGGACAAGCGCAGGCGCTCCAGGATATCCTCGGCATTGTTCGGGTCGAGCGTTTCGCCGGTAATCTGCTCCCAGGCCACGATTGCCTTGTTGACGTTCTGGCCCATCTTGCCGTCGATCACGCCGGGCGACACGCCTTCGCGATCGAGAAAGACCTGAAGCGCCGTGATCTCCAGTCGTGACAGGTTGCTCTTCACCGGGATGTCCGGTGTCACGGTTCGCGCAGGAGTGTTGTCCGCAGGAAGAGGCAGGTCCGGACCGCCATAGGGCATGTCCTGCGGCATCTGGTCGATCGGCACCTGGTCACCCGGCATCGCATCGGGGATCGAGGCGGTGGTGACGTCGTCGTCCCAGCCGCGCGGGGCAGCCCAGGGATCCTGATAGGGATCGTTCACGCCCGGCAGGCCGCGATTTCCGCCGCGGTTCTGGGGCGGGTAGTAGCTCTCGGCGGGAATTTCGATCGCGACGATATTACCTCTCCGGTCGATGAGAACGGTGCGGCCCATGCGGTCACGGCTGATGACGACTTCGCCAACTTCCGGCACATAGTCGAGAATATCGCCTTCCGGCGAGATCAGCAGGGTGTGCGAGTTGCGATCGCCATAGACGGATTGCGCCCAGGCGGGGGGCGTCAATGCAAATGGAGCGGCGGTCAAAACCGCCAATACCAAGCCAGAATTCCTGAAGTCGAACACGATGCGGTTTCCTCGTCTGAATCGGCGACAAACGCGAGAAATTTGACACTAATGTGGAAAAGGTGAATTCATAATGAATATTGAGTTAACTCGCTGTGGGGGCGGACGAGAAGAACCGGCGTCGATGCAGGGCAGCATCACCGGTTCGAGGGGGGGAAATGCAGGAACGACTGAGGATGGAGGCCTTCATGCCGTTCAGGCTGCTGCGCGTGGCCGAGAGCGTCGATAATGGCTTCACACAGTTCTGTGGCCCGGAAGACGAGCTGTCCTGGTCGGAATGGCAGGTTCTCTGGTCGCTCGGTGAGCGCAGTCCCACGACGGCAAAGGCGATCTCCGGTCATTCCGGCCTTTCCAAGACCAAGATCAGCCGAGCGGTGAAGGTTCTGGAAGACAAGGGTTACCTGATGCGTCGGAAAGACCGGTCGGACCGTCGATTCGAACTGTTGACGCTGACGTCTGATGGCCAGCAGAGATTCGAGCGGCTGACCGAAGAAGCCGCGGCCTTTCAACGCTGGCTTGAGCGCAGTGTGAACAGCGATTATCTGTCCTCGCTCGACAGCGGACTCGTCGGCCTTGAAGATCTCATCTTGATCGGCCATCTCCGAGCTCCGCAGCGACAGGCCGAGGAACCTATTGCATGATCATGTTTTCCGGTCCCAGGGGACCGCGTCTATCCCTCGACGAAGGCTCGGTGTTCGATATCGGGTCTTGCGTGGTGGACGGTATCGATCTCGCTCCCGGGCGGGCGATCCCCGATGACGGCGATCCGCGGATCGACCATTCGCTCGAAGGTTTCCTCTTCACCTGCGGGCCGGATCATATTCGCCACCGCGCGCCGGTGGCCGGGGCTGATACTTTTTACCCGCTGCATGGCTCCTTGTCCGCGAATCCGGCTCATTCGATCGACATCGCGATGGACGGGGATGATTGCCTGGCCCGGGCGGTCGTCGATGTGGAGCTTGCCGCCGGCGGAAGGGCGCAACTGCGGCGGCAGTGGCGGCTCAAGGGCGAGAGCGGCGAGGTGCAACTCGCCGACACGGTGGTCAATGTCGGCGATACGGCTTTTCCGACATTCCTCATGTATCACATGAACCTTGGTGCGAAGCACTTCGATGCCGGTACGCGCCTCGAGGGGGCGATGCTGGACAGCGGCGGGCTTGCCTGGGCCTTCGGCGAGGGGGATGGCGGCATTTTCTGCGTGCCGGCTGGGCATGGCGGCTGGGCGGAGTTGAGGCTCGGTCCAATCGCGGTGATCGGCGGAAAGCGGCTGAAAGTGCGGTTCCGGACGGATACGCTGCCACATCTGCAAGTTTGGCGAAATCAGAAGGCGCCGGCCCATGTGCTCGGGATCGAGCCGGTCTCGCATCGATTGGCCGATCGTGCCGACCTGGAGGCGGGCGGCGAATTCGACATTTTGCAGCCGGGCGACAGTCGCGACTATGGGCTGGCGTTTTCCTTCGTTTGAGGTGGCACTGCATGGCCGGCCGCATTGACGGTCACGGATGCCCGTCGTAGATGTTTGGCCCACGGAATTGACGAGGAGCCCCGATGAACATCCGCCAGATCAACGAGGAATATTCGGTTAGTGGCCAGATCACGGTCGAGGAGGTCGACGAGATCAAGGCGCTCGGCTTCAAGTCGATCGTTTGCCATCGTCCGGATGGCGAGGAAATGGGCCAGCCGGAATTCGCAGCCGTCGCCAAGCGCGCGGAAGAACTCGGGCTGAAGATCGCGCATGTGCCTGTGGGCCCGATGGGTGTCACGCCGGATGCGGTTGCAGGCATGGTGGATGCGCTCGATGACTTCGCACGGCCCATGCTTGGCTATTGCCGTTCCGGTGCGCGTTCGACTGCGACCTACGAGCACGCGCAGCGCCAGCGGGGCTGACCTTTCATCTCCATTACCCGTGGCCGGGCCATCGCGTCCGGCCCGTTCGTTTTTCAAACCAGCCTCAAGCAGGAGATTTCCCATGAGCATCAAGCGTATCGAACCCGGCAAGCGCATGAGCGGCGCGGTCGTTCACGGCAATACCGTCTATCTCGCCGGCCAGGTGGGTGAGGGCTCGACTGTCACCGAACAGTCGAAGTCGGCGCTTGCAGAAGTCGACCGCCTGCTGGCCGCTGCCGGTTCGGACAAGTCGAAGATCCTGCAGACGATCATCTATCTCTCCGACATGTCGACCTTCGCCGAGATGAACGCCGTCTGGGAAGGCTGGGTCGACCCGGCCAACCCGCCGGCCCGTGCCACCAGTGGCGCGCCGCTCGCGACGCCTGACTATCTGGTCGAGTTCATCGTCACGGCTGCTCTCTGATCTTCAGCGCAAATCATAATACGAAAAGGCCGGGAGCGATCCCGGCCTTTTCTCTTTGCAGTTCAATGGTCTGTCACGCCCTGTTGCGAATTTGAGTCAAGGTGCGCGTCGGCGTGATCGCTTCCGGATCAAGTTTGATCTCAATGATCGCAGGCTTTCCGCTCGCCCGGGCGCGCAGGAAGGCGGGGGCGAAGTCTTCCGTTTTCTCGACGGTTTCGCCGTGGCCGCCATAGGCCCTGGCAAGGGCCGCGAAGTCGGGATTGGTCAGGTCGGTGGCGCTGACCCGACCGGGATATTCACGCTCCTGGTGCATGCGGATCGTGCCATAGATGCCGTTGTTGATCACGAGCGTGATGATCGGCAGGTTGTAGCGCATGGCGGTCGCAAATTCCTGGCCATGCATCATGAAGCAGCCGTCACCGGCAAAGCAGACGACTTCGCGCTCGGGAAAGAGCTGCTTGGCAGCGACGGCCGCCGGCAGGCCGTAGCCCATCGAGCCTGAGGTGGGGGCGGCCTGGGTGTTGAAGGCCTGGAAGCGGTGGAAACGGTGCAGCCAGGTGGCATAGTTGCCAGCGCCATTGGTGAAGACTGTGTCCTTCGCCGTGTTGTCCTCGATCCACTCCATGATCTCGCCCATCTGCACCGTGCCAGGACTCGCCTTCGGCGGGGTCGACCAGGCGAGGTATGCGGCATGCATGGCCTCGGTGCGGTCGGCCCAGACCGGAGCCGTGGGCGCATCAAGGCTGGCGAGGGCTGAGACGAACTCGTCGGGTGCGGCACAGATGGCAAGATCGGCGCGGTAGACGCGGCCGAGTTCGGACGGGTCCGGGTGCACGTGAACGAGTTTTTGCGCCGGGTAGGGGATGTCCATCAGCGTGTAGGAGGAGGAGGGCATTTCGGAGAAGCGGCTGCCGAGCAGGATCAGCAGGTCGGCTTCCTTCACTTCTTTCGCCAGCGCCGGGTTGATGCCGATGCCGACATCGCCGGCATATGACGGATGCAGGTGGTCGAAGAGCATCTGGCGACGGAAGGAGCAGCCGACCGGCAGCTTGAACTTTTCCGCAAAGGCCTGGATGCCGGCGACGGAGGCCTCGCTCCAGCGGGTGCCGCCGAGCACGACCATGGGGCGCTTGGCGGTTTTCAGCATCTCGCCGAGGGCGGCGATCTGGCTGGGACCGGGATGCGCCTCGACCGGGGTGTAAGCCTTGGCCTGCGGGGCATCGACCTCGTCGAGCAGCATGTCCTCGGGCAGTGTCAGGACGACCGGGCCGGGGCGACCTGAGGTTGCGACGGCAAAGGCCCGGGTGACGAATTCCGGGATGCGGCGGGCATCATCGATCTCGCCGACCCATTTGGCGAATTCGGTAAAGGCACGGCGATACTCGACTTCCTGGAAGGCTTCTCGCTCCTTCATGTCACGACCGATCTGACCGATGAAGAGGATCATCGGGATCGAATCCTGTTTTGCGACATGCAGGCCGGCAGAAGCGTTGGTGGCGCCCGGACCGCGCGTCACCATACAGATCCCGGGCTTGCCGGTGAGGCGGCCCCAGGTGTCCGCCATCATTGCGGCGCCGCCTTCCTGGCGGCAGACCAGCGTCTCGATGCCGCTGTCTTTCAGCGCGTCGAGCACGGCGAGATAACTTTCGCCGGGAACGCAGGAAACGCGCTCGACGCCATTTGCCTTGAGTGCTTCGACGATCAGCGCTCCGCCGGTTCTCTTCATTGCGTCTTCCTTTCCAGCTCGGCCAGTTCGGCCAGGATTTCTTCGCCGTGCTCGCCGATACGCGGGCTCGGGCGCTCGTAGCGCAGGGGGGTCTCGGAGAGCACGATCGGCGTGCGCACGCTCGGGATCGCAGTGCCCTTGTCGTCGGCGAGGTCGATCTTTAGGCCGCGCGCCTGTATCTGAGGATCGGCGAACATTTCCTCGATCGAGTTGATCGGCCCGGCCGGCACCGCATTCGCCTCACAGGCGGTAAGCAAGTCGCGCTTCTGCCACTTTACTGTCTCGGCGGTGACGGTCGCGCGGACATCGACCTTGTGGGCGACGCGGGCCTTGTTGGTGGCAAAGCGCTCGTCTTCGGCGATCGCCGGGATGCCCAGAATCGTGCAGAGACGCCTGAACTGCCCGTCATTCCCGACGGCGAGGATCAGGTGACCGTCGGCGGTGGGGACCACTTCATAGGGGCTGATATTGGGATGGGCATTGCCGAGCCGCGTCGGCGGCTTGCCCGAGATCAGATAATTCATGTTCTGGTTGGCGAGTACGGCCGACATCACGTCGAGCAGCGCCATATCGACGAATTGGCCTTGGCCTGATTTCATCACGTGAATGATGGCGGCCTGGATCGCGGTTACGGCATAGATACCGGTGAAGATGTCGGCGATGGCAACGCCCGCCTTCATCGGTTCTCCGTCCTTTTCGCCCGTAATCGACATGAAGCCGGACATGCCCTGGACGATGTAGTCATAGCCGGCGAAATCGGCATAGGGGCCGTTCTGGCCGAAGCCTGTGATCGAGCAATAGACGAGCTTCGGGTTGACGGCTTTCAGGCTCTCGTAGTCGAGGCCATATTTCTCAAGACCGCCGCGCTTGAAGTTCTCGATGACGACATCAGCGGAAGCGCAGAGACGGCGGACGATGTCCTGGCCTTCCGGCGTTTTCAGATCGATGGCTATCGAGCGCTTGTTGCGGTTGGTCGAATGGTAATAAGCGGCCGAAAGGTTTTCGCCATCGTCGCCCGTCACGAAGGGGGGACCCCAGGCGCGGGTGTCATCGCCGCCGTCTGGGTTTTCCACCTTGATCACGTCGGCCCCGAGATCGGCCAGCATCTGGCCCGCCCAGGGGCCGGCGAGCACACGGGCGAGTTCGATCACGCGGATGCCGGCAAGCGGTGACGGGGCGGAGGGTTTGGCGGTCATGCGCGATCCTGTGAGCTGTCGTCAAGCCTGCGGATCCGACGCTCTCGGATCGTTTGCCATGACAAGAACTGCTGTCAGTTGAGCTATAGTGCCGGTTTTTAGTCTCCGCACCTGATATTCTCTCATGGCATCATTCCGTTTCGGCAAGAGATCGCCTGTCAGGGGGAGAGACTGCCGAGCCATGTCAGAAAATCGCCAACAGCTTTTTCACGGCCGATCTCGTTCAGCGTCTCGTGGCGCATGCCTTCATAGACAGTGGCATCGACATCCGTCATGCCGGCATCCAGCATGCGCTGGCCGAGCCAGCGGATCTCGCGGCCCTTGTTGGTCGCAGGATCCTCGGCGCCACCGACGAGATAGACCGGAAGCCGCTGTGGCAGTCGGGCAAGGCGTTCCGCGTCGGCTCCGGCAAAGGTGAAGCGGAAAATGTCGCGCCACATCGAGACACTGGCGTCGAAGCCGCAGAGGGGGTCGGCAATATAGGCGTCCACCTCTTTCGGATCATGCGACAGCCAGTCGAAGGCCGTGCGGTGACCCGGGATGGCGCGGCCCCAGGCAGCAAAGGTTGCCTTCGGCAGGACCAGCGACGGGACATCCGAGCCCTTCAGCATCTGTTCGAGATAAAGGACGCCCTGGGCGAAGCGCCCCGCAAGGCCGGGATTGAAATTGGAGTTCCAGATCGACAGCGCGTGGAAGGCCTGAGGGTTCTCAATCGCCACATTCAGCGCGATCAGGCCACCCATGGAATGGCCGAATAGTATGATCGGCAGCCCGGGATGCGCGCTGCTCGCGAGATCTCGCATCGCAACCACGTCGTCGATGGCCTTGGCATAGCCGTTCTTGCGCGCAAAAAGCCCAAGGCTTGCGTCCGCAGCCGTGGTCTCGCCATGGCCGCGATGGTCATGGGCGTAGACGTGATAGCCGTGCGCAGCCAGCGCTTCGGCAAATGCCCGGTAGCGGCGGGAATGTTCTGCAAGGCCATGACAGACGATGACGATGCCACGCGGGGCAGTCTCAGACTGTTGATGATGATAGGCGAGACGGGCGCCGGTCGGTGACTGGTGAAAATTCAGGTCTGAAAACATTCGGTTCTCCCTTGGCGCGATAGGAGGATATCTCGACCCCTTGTGCAAGACTGGTGTTCTCCGGCTTCCTCAAATGGTGGAGATGCATCTTGTTCGTTGCGCGTCGGTTGACTGAAGGTGCGGTCGATCCGTCAGAAGGGGGCAGAGGCCAGATCTCCGGTATTTTCCGTCGATTGCCGCCTCCCTGCATTGCTCCCTCGGCGCAATTCGCCTACATAGCGGCAAATTCCCATTTCCGCCGGAGCAAGACCCCATGGCACGCCAGTTCATCTATCACATGTCGGGACTCAGCAAGTCCTACGGCGCCAAGAAGATTCTCGAGAACATCCATCTCTCGTTCTATCCCGATGCCAAGATCGGCATTCTCGGCCCGAACGGGGCCGGTAAGTCCACCGTGCTGCGTATCATCGCCGGGCAGGACAAGGAATATACGGGCGAAGCCTGGCTCGCCGAAGGTGCGACTGTGGGTTACCTGGAGCAGGAACCTCATCTCGATCCGGCGAAGAATGCTTTCGAAAACGTCATGGAAGGTGTGGCCGACAAGCAGGCCGTGCTCGACCGCTACAACGAACTGATGATGAACTATTCCGACGAGACGGCGGAAGAGGGCTCCAAGCTCCAGGACATCATCGACAGCCAGAACCTCTGGGATCTGGAACAGCAGGTCGAAATGGCGATGGAAGCTCTGCGATGCCCGCCGAAGGATGCCGACGTCACGCTGCTGTCGGGTGGTGAACGCCGCCGTATCGCGCTCTGCCGCCTGCTGCTCTCGCAGCCGGACCTGCTGCTGCTCGACGAACCGACCAACCATCTGGATGCCGAGACGATCGCCTGGCTCGAAAAGCACCTGCGCGACTATCCCGGCGCCGTCATGATGATCACCCACGATCGCTACTTCCTCGACAACGTCACGGGCTGGATCCTCGAGCTCGACCGCGGCCGCGGCATTCCCTACGAGGGCAACTACTCGGCTTACCTGCAGGCGAAGGCCAAGCGCATGCAGCAGGAATCCCGAGAAGATGCCGGCCGCCAGAAGGCCATTTCACGCGAGCAGGAATGGATCGCCTCCAGCCCGAAGGCCCGCCAGGCAAAGTCCAAGGCGCGTATCAAGGCCTATGAACAGCTGGTGGATGCCGCCGAAGGCATCCGTCCGGGCGATGCGCAGATCATCATCCCGGTCTCCGAACGTCTCGGCCAGGTGGTCATCGAGCTCGACGGAATCACCAAGGGCTTTGAAGGCCGCACGCTGATCAACGATCTCTCGATCAAGCTGCCGCCGGGTGGCATCGTCGGCATCATCGGCCCGAACGGTGCCGGCAAGTCGACGCTGTTCAAAATGATCACCGGCCAGGAAAAGCCTGATGCCGGCTCGATCCGCGTTGGTGAGACTGTGCATCTCGGCTATGTCGACCAGAGTCGCGATGCGCTGGACGGTTCGAAGACCGTCTGGGAGGAAATCTCGGGCGGTGCCGAAGTCATCAAGCTTGGCAAGTTCGACATGAACTCCCGCGCCTATTGCGGCGCCTTCAACTTCAAGGGCGGCGACCAGCAACAGAAGGTCGGCAATCTCTCCGGTGGTCAGCGCAACCGCGTGCATTTGGCCAAGATGCTGAAGGCCGGCGGCAATGTGTTGCTGCTCGACGAACCGACCAACGACCTGGATACCGAAACGCTCGGCGCGCTCGAAACGGCGCTCGAGAATTTTGCCGGCTGCGCCATCATCATCAGCCATGATCGCATGTTCCTCGACCGTCTGGCGACGCATATCCTCGCCTTCGAAGGTGACGGCCATGTCGAATGGTTCGAGGGCAACTTCGAGGATTACGAGCAGGACAAGATCCGTCGGCTTGGCCCCGATGCGCTTAATCCGGGCAGCCAGTCCTACAAGCGCCTGACGCGCTGAGGCATAAGCTTCAATACCCAAAGAGGGCCGGGCCGAAAGGTGCCGGCCCTTTTTGCTGACCGCAATCCACGTTGCCGACAAGTTTTGACTTGCATCCGGCGCCAATGAGACATAAAGATATCTTTATGTCGTTATTGCGGTGGTGCTGATGAGATTGGGCGTTGATACTCTTGTGGATGTGCTGAAGGCGGCCGGGGAGCCGACGCGGCTTCGTTTGCTGATGCTTCTGTCGTCCGGCGATCTCACGGTGACCGATCTTACCGAAATTCTCGGGCAATCGCAGCCCCGAATCTCCCGGCACCTGAAACTGCTGGCTGAAGCGGATCTGATCGACCGCTATCAGGAAGGGGCCTGGGCCTATTTTCGCCTGAAGCAGGACGGCGCCGGGGCCGCACTCATACGCATCCTTCTCGACGCTGCCGAAGACAGCGATCCCGTCTTGCAGCGCGACCGTGACCGGCTTACCGCCGTCAAGCGGGCGAGAGCCGAAAAGGCGCAGGCCTATTTCAGCCGCAACGCCTCGGAATGGGACGAGCTGCGCCGTCTGCATGTGAACGACGCCGATGTCGAGGCCGCACTGTTGCAGATCGTCGGCACGGAACCGGTCGAAGCCATGCTGGATCTCGGCACGGGGACCGGCCGCATTCTACAGCTGTTGGCGCCGCGCTTTCGTCGAGCGATCGGTATTGATGCCAGCCGGGACATGCTGGCCGTCGCCCGCTCCAACCTCGACAAGGAAGGTATTCTGTCGGCGAGCGTCCGTCATGGCGACATCCTGAACCTGCCGCTCGATGCCGGGGATTATGATCTCGTCACCATCCACCAGGTATTGCACTTCCTTGAAGAACCGGAGCTGGCGCTTGCCGAAGCCGCGCGCATGCTCAAGGTCGGCGGCCGCCTCGCAATCATCGATCTCGCGGCCCATGTGCACGAATATCTGCGCGATGAACATGCCCATGTGCGTCTCGGCTTCTCGCATGCCGTCATGGCCGAGTGGCTCGGACGGCAGGGCCTGTCCGTCGAAAACGTGATCGACCTGCCGCCGGAGAGTGCTGCCGGACGCGGGCTGACCGTGACGATCTGGCTCGCCCGGCGCATGGCCGCCGTCGCAGACACACCCCAGGACCAACCACTTGCCTTGACCGGGAGCAGATAGATGACGAAGACCGAGCGGCCGATCGCCAAGACCTCTGACCTCAGGATCTCCTTCGAGTTCTTCCCGCCCAAATCTCCTGATATGGACGCGCAGCTCTGGCAGACGGTAGAAGCACTGCAGGCCTACCAGCCGGATTTCGTCTCCGTGACCTATGGGGCAGGCGGCACCACGCGGGAGCCGACGCTTGCGACCGTCAAGCGCCTCATTGCCGATACGCCGCTTTCCACCGCGTCGCACCTGACTTGCGTCGCTGCGACGCGCGAGGAAGTGCGGGCAGTCGTCGAGGAATTCCAGGCGGCCGGAGTTCGCCATTTCGTGGCGCTTCGCGGCGACCCGCAGGGCGGTGTCGGCAGTCGATATGCGCCGCATCCGGGAGGCTTCGCCAATGCCGCCGATCTCGTGGCAGGCCTTCGCGATATGGGCGACTTCGAGATTTCCGTCTCGGCCTATCCGGAACGGCATCCCGAGAGCGAGAATGATGTAGTCGATCTCGACATGCTGAAGCAGAAGGTCGATGCCGGGGCAACGCGTGCGCTGACGCAGTTTTTCTTCGACAACGACATTTTCGAACGCTACCTCGAACGGGTCCGCGCGGCCGGAATCACCATACCGATCGTGCCCGGCATCATGCCGATCCAGAACCTGACCCAGCTCAAGCGTTTTGCGGCGATGTGTGGTGCAAGCATTCCCTCCTTCCTGGATGCCCGCTTTGAGGGCTCGGACGGAGATCCGCGGGCACGGGCCGCAATTGCCGCCGACATTGCGGCCGAGCAGATCGCGGACCTTTCGCGGCGCGGCTTGCAGGACTTCCATATCTACACGATGAACAGGGCTCCGCTCACGATTGCGACCCTCGACCGTCTCGGCTTCTCGGCAAAGGCAGAAAACGTATCGGGCGCTGCCGCCTGAGCTGTGTTGTCGCTTCCTGCAGAAAAGGCGCATGACGGTAACCGTCATGCGCCTTTTGATGTTTTGAATTTATGAATTCTGGAGAGGCCTGGTTCGGCCAAGCCATGGGCGTTGGTTCATTCGACCTGTGTCAGATGAACAGCATCGTGGCTACGAAAACAAACGCTGCACCTACGATCAGGACATTGATAGAATTGGTCAGTCCCATGTGTGCCTCCTCGCGTTGACTGTTAGATATTATGTCTGATTTGTGTCTATGCAAGGGCTAATCGGTGTTGCGCTGCGGAAAGCGACGAGTATCTGAATATGAGACTAGTTTGATAAGCATTCTGGATCAAATGTTTGGCGTCGATCTCGGGGTGTTAATGAAGTTTAATATCCGTGAGGCTTCGGGGCTGTGCAAAAGTGATCTTGCCGGGTGTCTTTCGCGTGTCGCGCTCGCTACCGCCAAAGAAAAGGCCGGGGCAGCAGTGCCACCCCGGCCAAAAACCATGCTGACCCTGTGATTCAGAGTGCGTTGAGGAGTGCCGGCGTCGGCCAGCCGTCGGCGGGAATGCCAACCCGCTGCTGCTCCTTTTGCACCGCGACCCGGGTTCCGGCTCCGAGGATGCCGTCGATCTTTCCCACGTCGTGGCCGAGCCCCTGCAGCTTCGTCTGCAATGCTGCCATCTGATCGACGTCGAGGCCCGGTTCAGGGTTGCCCTTCTGATAGGCCGGCGCACCGCCGAAGCGGGTGGCAAAATAGGCGGCCGAGGTCGTGTAGATGAAGGATTGGTTCCATTCGAGGTAGATGTTGAAGTTCGGATAGGTGATGAAGGCCGGACCCTTGCGGCCTTGCGGCAGCACCAGCGACGCGGGGAGGGCGGAGAAGCCGGTGTCGCCGTCGCGTGGCTGAACGCCCAGTGCAAACCATTCACCTGCGGTCATCGCGCCGCCGAGGCCGGATTTATCGAAGGGAAGGGTCTCCGGGATCGTAACTTCCTGGATCCAGGGCTCGCCGCGCTTGAAGCCGAGATGCTGAATGAACTTGGCGGCCGTCAGGATCGCGTCTGGGCTGCTCTGCTTGACGTTCACGTGGCCGTCGCCATCGCCATCTATGCCGAATTCGATGATGTCCTTGGGCAGCATCTGCACCTGGCCGATCTCACCGGCCCAGGCACCGGTATTGCTGGCGGGGTCAAGGTCGCCGTGCTCGACCATCTTGATCAGGGAGAGGAGCTGCGGCCGGAAGAGTTCTGGCCGGCGGCAGTCATGGGCGAGAGTGACGAGGGCATTGCGGGTGTTGAAATCACCCTGGACGGCGCCAAAGTCGGTCTCCATGGCCCAGAAGGCCGCGATCACTCCAGCCGGGACGCCGTATTCCTGTTCGGCGCGGGCGAAAACATCGGCAAACTGCTTGATCTTCTGACGACCGATGTCGAGCCGGGCCTGGCTGACAGTGCGACCGGAGAATTCGAGAAAGGTCTGGCGGAAGACGCCCTGCGAGCGGTCGCGGGAGAGAACCTTCTGGTCGATGGCGGCGCCGGCCAGTGCTCTTGCGGCAATCTCCGGCGGGGTGCCCGCTGCGATCGCTTCCGTCTGGACGCCTTCCAGAAAAGTCGCGAGGTCACCGCCGCATTGCTGCTGGGCCTGCACGAGGCCGGTCGAAGCGAGCAGGAGGGCGAGGGGGAGCGTATGACGCAGGGCTTTATTCATCAATCGGTCCTTCGAGGGTTTGCGCGCGCCGGCCTTTCAGCCCCGCGCCGTCATGCCGGCCACGGATGGCAGGTTCTGCGGAGCCTCTACAGATCGTTTGCGATCATTTCGAGACGGTTGCGACCCAATTCTGCCAGTTCTTCTGGCTTCCCGCAAAGACGTTGATATCGGTTCCGCCGCGAATGCCCGGAACGACGCCGGTCGAGGTGTATTGCCAGAAGGCCCAGCGGCGGTCGGGATAGATCTCGGTCGGATGCTGGGCGACGGCCCGGACCCAGAAATGGTGATCCTTGAAGGCGCCTTCGAGATTTTCCCGGTGGAAGTCGACCGAGGTGTAGATGATGGGGCGCTTGCCGTAATGCGCTTCGATGCGCTGCATGAAGCGCTGCATTTCGCTGCGCACGGTGGCGGCATCCGGCCGCAGGCGGCATGTCGGGGAACTCGGGTTCCATTCGACATCCAGCACGGGCGGCAGCAGATTCGCTTCGCGCGGCACATTGCGGATGAACCAGTCCGCTTGGTCGTCAGCCGTGGAGCAGAAATAATAAAAATGGTAGGGCGCATGCGGAATACCGGCGGCACGAGCGCCCTGCCAGTAGTCGTGGAAGCGCGGATCGAGCCTGTCACCGCCCTCCGTCGCCTTGATGAAGACGAAGGAAACGCCAGACTTCTTGACCTGCCGCCAGTCGATGTCGCCGTTCCACTTCGACACGTCGATGCCGTGCACTTCGTGGCGGTGCGGTGTCTTGCCATCAAAATGCTGGGGATCGGTGTCGTGGAAGCGCGGGGAGACGGACGCCGTCTCCATCAGGTCATAGGACCCTGAGGTACAGGCCGTGACAGCCATGCAGAGGGGAAGAAGAAGTGCAGAGAGCCACCGCATGCAGGGTCCGTCGGCTGAGAATTGAAATTACATGCCCCCAGGCGGTGCAACGAAGACGAGACGTGGGAGATCGTCCACCACCCTGCGTCCATCATGGTTAATATCGCGTTATATGCAATCTTGCGCGTGCAGGGAAACTTCAGCGCTTCAAGACGGCGCGCCAGGCATAACCGCGCCAAAGGGGCTCGAAGCTGAGCTGCAGGCCATGAGCGGCCGCGCGCTGTTCCAGGACATCCCGAAGGTTCGGGCGTGGCGTCACGTGAAAGCGGGTGAGCCAAGCCTGCAGCGTCGTGCGGAACCATCCGGGCAGCCGTTCCTGCTGGCCGAAGTCGACAATGTGCAGCGACCCATCCGGGGCCAGCGCCTCGATCGCGCGATCGATGGCTGCCTGCCAGTCGGGGATCATCGACAGGGCATAGGAGATGATCACACGGTCGAAACCGTCGCGCCGGAAGTCGCTGGCGCAGAAGGCCGTGGCATCGGCGACCTGCAATTCTGGTGGATGGATATCGGCTGAGAATTTCGCTCTGGCGGTCGCCAGCATCTCTGCCGAGATGTCGAGGCCGAAGAGCAGGGCAGTCGGGTAATGGTGCCGCGCAAGCACGAGATTGCGGCCCGTGCCGCAGCCGATTTCAAGCAGTGAAGCCTTGGGCGGCATGTCGAGGCCGGCAATCATGCGGTCGCGACCGAGCAGGTAGTACTTGCGGGTCAGGTCGTAGATGTGCCGTTGGTAACGGTACAACCGGTCCATGCTTTCTGCATGCTCCCGCGATCCGGCCTGGTTGAGAACTACAGGTCCGTCGTTCATGCCGGGCGCTTCTCGTAGAGATGGAAGCCGCCATAGATCGCGGAACGATCCTGCCGGTTAAGCGCCTGCGAGCGGTCAGCCTGATAGTTCCACTGGTCGAGGAGGGCTGGTGCGAGCTTGCCGGTCAGGATGGAGTCTTCGGCGGCCGTGCGGAAGATCACACGGGCGCCGTCCGAGGCCGTTCGGGTGATCTCCGTCCAAAGTGCGTTCAGTTGTTGCTCGGTCATCCAGTCCTGGGCATCCAGCAGGACATAGCGATCGACACTGCCTGCCGGCTTGTTCGCCAGCAATTCGGTGAAGTTCGCATGATGGACCGTCACACGATCAACCGATTGGCGGATCGCCGGATAGTGGCTCTCGTGCAAATAGGTCGGGAGAATGCCTTCCTCCGGCTTCGGATAGCGGCGCATGAAGGCTTGCCAGGCAAAATAATTGTCGCGGAGCAGGAAGTGGCAACACAGCTTTTCGAGGCGATGGCGCAAGACGGGCGCGATCGTGCCGTCGTCTGCCAGCGAGGCAAGCTCGTCATATTGCTGTGGCGGGATCCCGAGGCCGAAGAGCGAGCTCTTGCGGCGGGTCAGCCAGCGGATCAACGTCTTGTCGAAGAGGGGTGCGATGCGGCTGTCGAAGAACAGGCGCTGTTCGCGCAGCGAACGGGTCTCTGCCAGCTCTTCCAGACGCACGCCATGGATGCGGGCGATCAGGTGGCCAATGGCAATGAATCGGCCGAGCAGGCCAGTGCGGTAGATATTGCGGTTGAAGACGGAGATGCGCCGACGTCCGCTCAGGCCCCTCGTCTCCCAGTAGTTTCGTGTCGCCGTGTCAAGATTGGGTGCAACATGACGGTCGTACATGCGAACGTTGGTCGCTGTGCCCTGTTCTGCGAGCAGGCGGCGGACCGAGGCGTGATCCGGCAGGTGGCGAAAGGCCGCGAGCTTGAGACGGTTGAGGGCCACGTGGTTCGGATTGAGATCGACCACATCGATCGAGGCCGGACGTCGGCTCAGATAGGCAAGCATGTTGCAGCCGCCCGAGCCGATGGTGACGATGCGGTCCCCTTCGTGCAGATCCATGGCCTCCATGTCGACGTCAGGATCCTCCCAGATCTGGGCGTAGACGAGTCCGGAGAACAGAAGACCGAAGAGGCGCTCGGAAAGGCCTGCCGCCGACAAGGGCGCATGCTGCAGCAGGGCGTCCTTCAGCTTCTCGTTTCCATGAAATCCGGCATCAGGTGCAATGTCTGTCATGTCGATCCGCCGTCCTTTGCGTTTCACGGCGTGTAGCTATCGCGTGCTACAGTTTGATGACGTGCGGAGCCGTCGGCGGTAACCGAATATCAATGCATTTCACACAAATTGTCCTCAGTTATTTTAGGGGTGTTTAACATGATGTTAAGTGAAATCCCGCTCGGCAGACGGCTGCGTTACAGTCTTGCCGGGCTTGTGGGCGGAGCCGTGGCGATTGCATTGCCTGACGTTTCCGAGAGCGGATTCACCGCCCTATCCACAGTTTTGCTCGGTGATTGGTCAATTCTCGCAGCGTCCAGCCTGCCGCTGGTGGGCGCTGCGGTTGGCTGGCGACTAGCGGCCTGGGATGCACTCCTGCGTGAGCGTATCCGCCGGCTCGAGGGCGGAGCATCGGAGCTTGCCGTCGCCTCGCAAGTCGATCGATTGACCGGACTTGGTACACGGCAGGCGCTCGCTTCCTTGGGGCGTCCGTCTCGCGGTGCGCTGCTGCTGATCGATCTCGACCGCTTCAAATATGTGAACGACACGCTCGGTCATGCGGCAGGGGATGCCTTGCTCGTCGCGGTCGCCGAGCGCCTGCGCCGGGCAGCCGGTGAGGAGGCGCAACTCTTCCGGCATGGCGCCGACGAGTTTGCCGTGGTGTTGCCAAAGGTGACGCAGCGGGCCGTTGCGGAGTTCGTCTGTCTGGAGATCGAACATGCATTGGCGCAGCCGTTCGAACTCGCCCACGGGCGGGTGCTGGCGGGCGTCAGCATCGGTGCGACGCTGATGACGGCACAGGACAAGGATATTTCATCCGCCCTGCACCGTGCCGACCTCGCCCTCTATGGCGCGAAGGAAGTCTTCGGGCCGAGCCACGCCTTCCATGACGAGAAGCTCGCATGCGAGGTGATGGAGGCGTTGGAACTGGAACGCGATCTGTCGCGTGGCTTCGTGGACGGCGAATTCTATCTCGAATACCAGCCGATCGTAGCGGTCGAGAATGGTGATGTCCGGTCGCTCGAGGCGCTATTGCGCTGGCATCATCCGCGGCGCGGCCTAATCACGCCGGACGTGTTCATTCCATTGGCGGAAAAGACCGGCATCATACAGGTCATTGGAAAATGGGTCGTGCAACAGGCATGTGCCGCAGCTGCAACCTGGCCGGCCCCGACGGGGGTCAGCGTCAATGTCTCCGGTGATCAGTTCAAGGATCCGTATTTCGTCACGCATATCCTCGATTGCCTGGTCGAGACCGGGCTTGCACCCGAACGCCTGACGATCGAGGTCACGGAAGCCGTGTTTTCCATCGATATCGACCTTGTCTGCCGGTGTCTCGCCGAACTCCGGTCGGGTGGTGTGCGCATTGCGCTCGACGATTTCGGCACCGGCTTCTCCTCGATCAACAATCTGAGGCTGTTCCCGCTCGACGAGCTCAAGATCGACCGTTCCTTCGCCTGCCAGATGCTGGAGACGAGCCAGGGTGCCAAGCTGGTCGACCTGATGCACAAGCTGTCCGAAACCTTCCAGATCAGCACGACGATCGAGGGCATCGAGACGAAGAACCAGCTCGACTTCATCAAACTGCTCGGCATTGGTGAGGCACAGGGTTTCCTCTTCTCCAAGCCTTTTGCCGCCGCAGAGGCTCTGGGCTATCTGCAGGCGCGGCTGCCTCGGCCCGTCGCGTCCGCCACTCCTTGAAAGGGCATGGGAAAACCTCCCCTGCCTGCCATCCGTCTCTTTCGCCTGTCATCCTTTCCTGCTTGGGTAGCCGGAATGTGAGGAGACGGGCGGATGCAACGAGCGATCAAATGGGGCCTTAGACTGACGGTGGCGCTGGTTGCCCTCGTGGCGGTCGGTATCGGTGTTGTCCTCGTCTCTCCTCCGGATCTTCTAAGGGTCGGAACCGGTTACGCTGCCAAGATCGTCTGCTCCAACGTCTTCATCGCCGGCCGCGATGCTGACGAGGTGCTGCGTGACGATGTCCAGGCGCCGGGGCATCCCCTGTTGAAGCTGGTCGGTGTAGACGTGGATCTGGAAGGCGGCCTGGTGCGTGCGGCCATGCTCGGGATCGTCGCGCCGGCCCATGCAGTCTACCGCACCGGCCTCGGCTGCGCAGTTGTGGCAGAAGCGGATATCGGCCTGGCGCGTCGTTTGGCTGCCCCGGTCTCGGAGGCTGTGCCGGCCGACGAGGCCCTTGCCTGGCCGGAAGGTGAGGCCGTTCCTACCCCGGATCCGGATCTCGCGGACGTTCTGGGTGATGCCGATCTGCTCGGCGCTTCCGCCCGCGCCGTCGTGGTCGTGAAAGACGGGCAAATCGTTGGCGAGGCTTATGGCCCTGGCTTCAACGAGCGGACGCCGCTGCTCGGCTGGTCGATGACGAAGACGGTCACAGCGGCCTTGCTGGGGCTGCTGCAGGGGGAAGGGCGCATCGACCTTGAGGCGCGCGCACTTTTCCCCGAATGGTCCGGGGATGCTCGCCGCGAGATCGCGCTTGCTGATCTGCTCGCCATGCAAAGCGGCCTGCGCTTCAACGAAAACTATGGCGATGTGACCGACGTTACCCGCATGCTCTATCTCGAGCCGGACATGGGCGCCTATGTCGCGTCGCTGCCCTCGGAGGCGCCCCCAGGGACGCGCTTCAACTATTCCTCGGGAGAAACCGTGCTCATCTCCCGCTACTGGATGTCGCGCTTTGCGGACCAGGCAGAGGCGCTGGCGTTTCCGCGACGGGCACTCTTCGATGCCCTCGGGATGCGCAGCGCCGTGCTGGAGCCGGATCAGGCGGGAACCTTCGTTGGCAGTTCCTACCTCTATGCGACAGCACGGGATTGGGCGCGGTTCGGCCTGCTGATCGCCGAGAGCGGCAATTGGGCAGGCCGGCAGCTTCTCGATCCTGCCTTTGTGGCGCGTATCACCGAACCCAGCGAGACGTCTGACGGCGCCTACACGAGGGCGCAGGCCTGGCAGAACGGTCCGCAAGGCGCGGATAACGATTTTGGCTTGCCGGAGGACACTGTCTGGATGCTCGGACATGACGGCCAGTCGATCGCCGTCATCCCGTCGGAGCGGTTGGTCGTCGTGAGACTGGGGCTGACGCCGCGGCGGTTGGAATACAGGCCCCAAAGACTGGTCGAGGCTGTAAGGGCGGCCCTGCGCTGACGCGGGCCGGTGCCGTTACTGCACGAGGTGCAGGAGGCCCTTTCGCTTCGCATCGTAATAATAGCCGCGAGCGTAGAGGCGGACAGCCTGATCGTGGTCATTGTCTGCGACGACCCAGGCGCCCTTCAAATACTTCACCGCATACTTGATGTTGGTTTCCGCGTCGAAAAGACCGTCTGCCGGACCGCTGTATCCCATGGCCTTGGCCGTGTTGTAACGGATCTGCATCAGGCCGTAATTGCCCTTGCTGTAGGCGGCGGGGTTATAGCGGCTTTCGCGGTGCACGACCCGGTGCACGAGATCGACAGGAATCTCGTAAACCCGCGAATACTTCTCGATCAGTGCATTCAGTCGCGTCGGTCCGACGGTTTCCGGCTTGCGCTGGGGATCGAGCACAGGCGGTTCGCCGGGTGGGGTCGTGTCGAAGGGGTCGCCGAAGCTGGTCAGGGCCGTCGTGCGCAGTGGTGCGGCATAGGCCAGAACCAACGGCTTTTGTTCCGTGGTCGCGGTCGTGGATGCGGCGGTCGCAGCTGGTGTAACGCCGGGTGGTGCGAGTGTCGCTTCGGTGGAGGCTGCCGCAGCGGTCATCTGCTGGGCGCCGTTCGCAGACTGTTCGGGCGTGGTCATCATGGCCAGGGCATCGGTCGCAGCCGTCTGGGGTGCTGCCGGCGACAGGGCGGATGCCTTGAGCGAAGGGATCGGCGCGGCAGTCTCGGTGCCCGGGATGACTGGCGCGGGGCCGGGATTTGCCGCTGCAAGTTCGTCAGGTGTCATCGCCGTGGCGGCTGTGCCGTTCATCGCGGCTTCGGCCGCGGTCGCAGCGAGCATTTCCGGCGATTTTGGATTGGCGACCGGTGCGGCGGCGAGATCCGCCTTCACGCTTTCGTCGATCGCGGTGCATCCGCCCAGCCCAGCCAGGATTGAAGCAGCCATGCAAAGAGCGATGCTGCGGTCTGTTCTGACGATCATGCCACTATCCATTACGAGACGCACTCGACGTCACCGGCAAATCAGCCGGCGGTCCGTTTCCAATTCTTAGTCTATGCCCGACATTGCGGCAAGCTTACGCCAGCGCGTGTCCCGGATGTGGGCAATTCCTCAAGCCGCGATCTTCCGATAGCCAGCCGTGACCGCCTTGGCCGCGATCAGGACGGTGCCGCCCGAGCGGTTTACCGTTCTGCGAACTGCATGTTTTTTGATGGTTTTCCGGAGGCGCTCGGCGAACAGCGCATAGGGCAGGCAGGTCAGGGCCGAAAGAAGGACGAAGATGCTTCCAAGGGTAACCGCCTGGGCCAAAAAGGGGCTCGCAGGCGTCAGGAATTGCGGCAGAAGTGCGGCCACCACCAGGCTGGCACGCGGGTCGCGGGACTCGCTCTGGAAACAATGCGCGATGACTCGCAGCGGCTTTTCTTCCGGCAGATTATCGTTGTCGGCGATCGGTTCGCTGCCAGCAGGGGCGCGGGAGAGGCCGAGGCTGAAAAGCAGGAGGCAGGCGAGCCCGATCCATTGCAGGACGGTGAAAGCCGTCTGAGACACGGAAATCACGGCCCAGCACAGTGCCAGTGTCGAGGCTGCCGCGAACATGGAGCCGAGGGCCACGCCGGGTATGGTGGCGAAGGCACTCTTCTTGCCATGGGCGAGGGCATAGGACAGGACCTTGCGCTTCGACCGGCCAGGCACAACCAGAAAGGTCGTCGCAACGACCGCGAACAGGATCCAGGTAAGTTGGGGCATCGCACTCACTCCTCCAACAAGAGGAAGCCAGCTTTCGGCGATCAGGTCAATGGATCGGGCGGTACTTCTGGCCCAGATAGTCCATCACTTCTGCAAACCAGGGTGTGCCGAGGTCGAACGGCTTGCCACCCTTGATGCGGGGGAACTCGATAATGCGCAGGCGGCCGCCCTGGTCCTCGTCGTGGCCGGTGACGCCGGAGACCTTGCCGAGTGCGCCTTCGACAGCGAGATCGACCATGCTCTGGATCAGACGCAGGTCTTCGTAATTGGCCGGGGCGGAACGCGCGTAGTAGCCCGATTTCTGGACCATAGAGCGGTCGGCATCGAGCAGCTTGGAAAAGTGTTTCTGGAACCAGTTGCCGACATTGATCGTGTCGAGCTTCACATGGCCGAAGGCGTCGCGCTTGACCTCTTCGCCGGCAGCCTCGCGGTCGGCGACGATCTCTTCCATGCAGGCACCTTCGGAGACAAAGAGGGTGACGAAGCCCGTGCGATCCATGATCCGCTTCAAGCGGGTGGCTTCGCCGTCCATGTCGAAATTGGTCTCCGGCAGATAGAGCCCGTCAATGTTCTTCAGCTCCTCGTTCATCAGGAAGCCTTCGACATATTCGTTGTGCTGTGTGCGCTGCATATAGGCGCGGGCGGTTGCTGCGGTCAGCCAGCCGCAGTGGCGGCCCATGACCTCGTGAATGACGAGCGTGCGCGGCGAGGCGCTCTGCTCGTTCGAGACATGGTCGAAGAAGCGCGCGCCGACTTCCGCTGCAGTCCAGGCGCCCAGCGTCTGCTTGATCGGGTAGACGTCATTGTCGACCGTCTTCGGCAGGCCGACGACTGTCAGGTCGTAGCCGTTCGCGCCGAGATAGGCGGCAAGGTCGGCGGCCGTGGTGTTGGTGTCGTCTCCGCCGATCGTGTGCAATATGGTGACGCCGTCAGCCGCGAGGCGTTCGGCTGCAACGCGGAGCGGGTTCTCGCCTTCCTTGACCAGGCCGCGCTTCACGCAATCTGCCACATTGGTCAGCTTCACGCGGCTGTTGCCGATCGGCGAGCCGCCATAGCGATGCAGGAGGTAGGCCTTCTCGCGCATCTCCCTGGTGATCTCGATCTTGTAGTCCATGAGCAGGCCGCGGAAACCGGACTTGTAAGCGATAAGCTCGGCCTCGGGTGCGATGTCCGTATAGCGCTCGATCAAACCGCCGACTGCAGACGAGAGACAGGGCGCGAGGCCCCCGGCGGTCAACATCGCGACTTTCTGCTTGGCCATCATTCCTCCTCGGGCACCGTGATCGCCCGTCCGTCGTCTGGTTCAGGTGGCAAATGGATGCGACAGGCGAGACGCGCTGTAAAGCCAAAAAATCAAGGAAAACGGGTGTTTCGCCCGATTTCACGATGCGTGTCCGAATATAATCGTTTCAAATTGCGGTGCCGCTGCCGCCCCCTCCCGGGATGAGGTTTCGAGCTTCGCCAAGGCATGCAAATAGAGGTCTTCAGCGAAATGGATCCAAGATGAAGAAACTTTAATCCTCGGCAGAGGCCCCGCCTTCTTGCTTTTTCTGGTCTTTTTTGGTCAAGCTTGGCCATGATCTTCGATTTCGCCTGCGAACAATTATCGTCATTCTGGGACCGCCTGCTCGGGGCGATCGGTGACGCGGCCGGCAATGTGATCGGCAGCATCGTCGAGGCCGTTCGCACGGCGTTCGAAGGTGATCCCGAAACGCGTCGTCGCGTTTCCTTCTCCGTCGCCATCATCGCGCTCTCTGCCAAGATGGCCAAGGCAGACGGAGTTGTCTCCACTGCCGAGGTCGAGGCCTTCCGCAAGATCTTCGAGTTTCCGCCTGAAGAGGCTCGCAACGTCGCGCGGCTCTACAATCTCGCCCGCCAGGATGTGGCCGGTTTCGAGACCTATGCGAAGAACCTCGCCGGCATGTGCCGGACCTGCGACCAGTTCTGCCCGGTGCTCGAGGATATCATCGACGCGCTGTTTCACATCGCCAAGGCTGATGGCCTCGTGCACGAGAAGGAACTTGCCTTCCTTGCCCGCATTGCGGAGATCTTTGGTCTATCCGACGAGCGGTTCGCCTCGATTACCGAACGGCACATCCACTTAAATGGCGACCCCTATGGCGTTCTCGGCGTGAACCCGTCCGACGATTTCGCGACCATCCGCAAGCGCTACCGGGCGCTCGCCGCCGAACATCATCCCGACCGGCTGCATGCCCGCGGTGTGCCGACGGAGTTTCACGCCGTCGCCAATCACCGCATGGCCAAGTTCAACGAGGCTTATTCCGCAATCGAAAAGGCGCGCCGGGCGGCATGAGTTCGTTCACCGCGGATTTCAAGCGCGCGGAGGTCTGTCCGTCGCCCAATCACGGTGAACGGCTGGGCGTGGATCGGCCCGATATTCTTCTCCTCCACTATACGGGCATGCCGTCGGCCGAAGGCGCTCAAGCCTGGCTGTGCACGCCGGAAAGCCAGGTCTCCAGCCATTACCTCGTGCATGAGGACGGGGGCGTGGTGCAGATGGTTCCCGAGTCGCGTCGGGCCTGGCACGCGGGCAAAAGCGTCTGGGGGGGCGAGACGGATATCAATTCGCGGTCGATCGGCATCGAAATCGTCAATGCAGGACACCCGGCCGGACTTCCTGACTTTCCCGAAAAGCAGATCCAATCCGTCATCGAATTGTGTCGCGAATGCGTCAACCGGCATGAAATAGCCCCCGAACGGGTGCTGGCTCACTCCGATGTGGCTCCCATTCGCAAGCTCGATCCGGGTGAAAATTTCCCCTGGGCGGCGCTCCATGAAGGAGGTGTCGGCCATTGGGTGGAGCCGGCTCCGATCAGCGGCGGTCGCTTCTTCCAGCGTGGCGACCGGGGGCAGCCGATCGAGGCGCTGCAGTCGATGCTTTCGCTCTATGGTTACGGCATTGAGATCTCTGGTGAATTCTGCCTTCAGACGGAAGGCGTGGTTGCCGCATTCCAGCGCCATTTCCGGCAGGCCAAGGTTGACGGTGTCGCCGATAGCTCAACCATCGAGACACTGCATCGGCTGCTGACGAACCTGCCGCGTTTCACCTGATCCAGCGCCTCCGGCACCTTCCGCAAAGCCAATAGGATTAACGAATTCAGTGCCGTTTTGTTGCACTGCCACACGAATTCCTTATTGGGCGGCTCTAAAGGACGGGCTGAACGGCGCCAGCGGTTCTCTTTGAAACCCGGCGCGAACATCAACTTGAGAGAACCGAAACGGGCAGTCCGAACAGGGCTCGCAACGCTGAACTGCGTCCGCTTTGATGCGCGCCGATTCCGGTTCTCGACTGGAGACTGAACCTTCTCATGATACGACGTCTTTTCGCTGCCGCGGCATGCATCGCACTTCTTTTGACTCACACCCAGTCCGCGCTTGCCAATAGCGAGGAGCGAAGCTTCAAAAAGCCCTTGAAGACGATCGACCGCGATGCCGGCTATCCCGCAGCTCCGGCCTTCTCCAAGAGCCCCTACAGCGCCATCATCACCAAGTATGCCAAGACCTATGGCGTCCCTGTCGATCTCGCCCATGCTGTCGTTCGCGTCGAGAGCAACTTCAATCCCAAGGCGCGCGGCAGTGCCGGCGAGGTGGGGCTGATGCAGATCAAGCCGGCGACGGCACGGTCCATGGGGTATCGTGGCAAGACCAAGGGTCTCTATGATCCCGACACCAATATCCGCTACGGCATGAAGTATCTTTCCAAAGCCCATGAGCTCGGTGGCGGAGAAACCTGCGGAACCATCCTGCGTTATAATGCAGGGCACGGTGCCAAGCGCATGAACCCGGTTTCGAAGCGCTATTGCGGCAAGGTCATCGCCTTGATCGGCAACTGAGAAATCTCCACACGGTTGCAAACTGTCTGGACAGCCGGGTTCGTCATGCTATCACCGCACGCAATGTAAGGATGGTGACGCATGGTTCAGCGGTACAAGTCGATTGTCGTTGGTCGGGGCATGATGGGCGCTGCGGCTGCCCGCTATCTTGCCCTGCAGGGGGATGGGGTTGCCGTCATCGGCCCTGATGAGCCGAAGGACTGGGCGAATCATCACGGGGTCTTCTCCAGTCACTATGACGAAGCCCGGATCACCCGGACAATCGATTCCGATCCCATATGGGCCCGGATGGCCAATCGCTCGATCGCACGATATGGCGATATCGCAATCGAAAGCGGGGTCGAGTTCTACGCCGAGGTCGGTTGCCTGATCGTCGGGCCGAGGCGCGGCGGACGTGACCCCTATGTCGGACAGGTCGAGGCCGCCGCACAACAGCTCGGCGTATCGGTCGAGATCTTGTCGGACGCGGCGCTCACGTCGCGGTTCCGCTATTTCGATTTCGGATCCGATTTCGAGGGCGTTTTCGAGCAGGCGAATGCCGGCTATGTCAATCCGCGCAGGCTCGTCGAGGCGCAGAGCATCCTTGCGGAAAAAGCGGGCGCTACGGTGGTTCGGCGTACGGCTGTGTCGGTTCGGGAGGAAGGTGGTCTCGCCATCGTCACCACGGACGACGGCGCTGTCTATACCGCCGAGCGTGTCCTGATTGCGGCCGGCGGTTTTTCGATCAACGAGAACCTTGTTCCGCGCCCTCTCGATCTCAAGGTATACGGCCGAACGGTCGCCTTCTTCGAGATTGCAGACGAGAATCTGGCCGGCTATGCCGGCATGCCGTCGCTCATTCATCAGTCCGACAATCCCACCGATCACATTTATCTTCTGCCGCCGGTGCGCTATCCGGACGGCAAGACCTACCTGAAGATCGGTGGCGACCCCGACGATCTTCAGCTGGACGTCGAGCCGGAGATCCGTGCCTGGTTCCGACGCGGTGGTCGGCTCACCACGCGCGATCACCTGCACCGGATCATCACCGGCCTCGTGCCGACCTTGTCAGACGCCCCGATCTCCATGGCCGCCTGCGTGACCTCGTTCACGCCGAACAACTATCCGGCGATCGGCTTTGCCAGCGAGCGAATCGCGGTTCTGACCGGTGGCTGCGGCGCGGCCGCGAAGAGTTCGGACGAGATCGGGCGCCTCGGCGCCGAACTCATGCAGCATGGCCGGATTGTCGACGATGTCTATGGCGACATCTTCCGGCCGGTCTTCAGGGACTGATTCACCAAAAGCGTCCAAGTGGTCCCCCGTGCTCGCTTTTCGGTGGCAATCGGGCAGAGGGTCGGCTAAGGACCGCTTGCCAGTTGGCCGGGCAGCCGCGCTTTACCAATGCCGAAAGGCGGTAGGGTGAGGAAAGTCCGGGCTCCACGGAAACACGGTGCCGGATAACGTCCGGCGAGGGCGACCTCAGGGAAAGTGCCACAGAAAGCAAACCGCCTCGCATGCGAGGTCAGGGTGAAAGGGTGGGGTAAGAGCCCACCGCGTCGCTGGCAACAGGGACGGCACGGCAAACCCCACCGGGAGCAAGACCGAATAGGGATGACGCGGGCGGCGCGAAAGCATCGCTACAGCCTGTTTCTGGGCCAGTCATCCGGGTGGGTTGCGAGAGGCAGCGCGCAAGCGTTGTCCCAGATGAATGGCTGCCGCGTCCCGGGAAACCGGGGCCTTACAGAACCCGGCTTACAGGCCAACTGGCAAAATTCTCCTTTTTTGCACTTTCGTGCGAAGCGCCTGAAAACACAGGCGGAACGCGGGGCGTGGGCGCCTGTGAAGCCTGCGGTCCTGCCGGCCGAAAAAGCTTCGGAAAACAGCAGTTTCTAACCATTCGTTAAGCTTAACCGCCTATCAATATTTGAATCGTGGAGCTGGCTCATCCCGACCGTTCCCATTGACGCCCATATTGTCCCATGGTATCCCAATTGCATGCCGTTACGGGGATCGTTTCATCCTCGAAGTCCCGTGAATCAGGTGTTCCGTCCCGTTGTTCGGGCGGGCGCTTCGCGGGTTTGGCGGTTGGTGTATCCATGAGTCTCCGAGGGCCGTTTTCAGGTCCCTCGTTCAAGGGGAGGTCGGTTTTCATTGGTGAGCCGCTTCCTGTCCAATGCGACAAACAGGATCGATGCGAAGGGACGGGTTTCCGTCCCTGCGGCCTTTCGTGCCGTGCTGGTGCAGCGCGGAATTCAGGAGCTTTATTGTCTCCAGGATTTCGTCTATCCGGCAATCAACATAGGTGGTCCGGATCTGCTCGAGCGGTACGAGCGGAAGGTGGCTGCCGAGGATCCCTTCGCGTTGGAGGCAAACGAGATGTCGCTCTTGCTTCATGGTGGCGGCGTCTTCACGCGACTCGATGCCGAGGGACGATTGGCGGTGACGGATTTCATCCGGGATTTCACGGGGATTTCCTCGGAGGTCTGTTTCGTCGGTCGTTCGGATCATTTTCAGGTGTGGCAACCGCAGGCGTTTCACGAGGCGCAGGCGAGAGCCAGAGAGGTGGTCAGGCAACGAGGTCTGCGCACCTAGAAGGACGGGGAAACGGAATGGCGGCGACACTTGGCGAAGGTATTCCTGAAGCCGATGGCGGACCGGCTCGCCACATTCCGGTTCTTCTCTCGGAAGTCCTGAGGGCTCTCGAGGCCGAGGCTGGAAAGGTCATCCTCGATGGTACCTTTGGCGCCGGTGGCTATACCTCGGCGATCCTTTCCGAGGGTGCGCACGTGATCGCGCTGGATCGGGATCCGAACGCCATTTCCGGCGGGCAGGCCCTCGTGGAAGCCAGCGGTGGCCGACTCACGCTGCATCACACGGAATTCTCCAATCTTGCCGATTTCGCGCCGAAAGGTGGTCTCGATGGCGTCGTGCTCGACATCGGCGTATCCTCGATGCAGATCGATGAGGCGGAGCGCGGCTTTTCTTTCCAGAGGAACGGGCCGCTTGACATGCGCATGGCGGTTTCCGGCGTTTCTGCTGCTGATGTGGTCAATCGTGCAAAGGTGTCCGATCTCATTCGCATCTTCGGCTTTCTCGGCGAAGAGAAGCATTCCGGCCGAATCGCACGGGCAATCGAAAAGCGACGGGCAATCGAGCCGTTCCAGACGACACGCGATCTCGCCAACCTCATCGAGACGGTCAATCCGCGCAAGGCCAAGGACAAGATCCATCCCGCGACACGCGTCTTCCAGGCGCTGCGCATCTATGTGAATGACGAGCTCGGCGAGCTTGCCCAGGCGCTCTTCGCTGCCGAGCGGGCGCTGAAGCCGGGCGGACGCCTCGTTGTCGTGACCTTCCATTCGCTGGAGGATCGCATCGTCAAGAAATTCTTCTCCGAGCGTTCCGGTAAGGCGTCAGGTTCGCGCCATCTTCCGATGGTCGAAGCGCGGCCGGCAACCTTTGATCCGGTCGGCAAGGGCATGGTCGCAGCCACGGAGGAAGAGGCCGAGATCAATCCGCGCGCTCGTTCCGCAAAGCTGCGTGCCGGTATCCGAAGCTCGGCGCCCGCCGAGCGCGCCGACATGTCGATCTTCGATCTGCCTGACCTTGCCACTCTCGAAAAGATCGGAGGCTGACCCATGCTGAGACCCTTCGATTTCCTGATGGTCGGCGCCATGCTGGCGGCCGCCACGGTGACCTACCAGATCAAGCACGACACGGATAACAAGGCGGCAGAGGTGCGGCGCCTCGAAGCCGAGATCAAGCTGGAAAACGACACGATCGAACTGCTGAAGGCCGACGAGGCGTTGCTGACCCAGCCAAACCGGCTCGAGCGTCTGGTGCAGACCTATGCCGCCGAGCTGCAGCTCGTTCCGACCGAGCCCACACAGCTCGCACGGCCGATGGAATTGCCGATGCCGAAGGACCAACTTCCCGTTCCGGAGGGCGAAGAGGGTGCGGTAAGTGCCAGCGCGCCCTCCGACCCCATCAAGGATCTCATCACGACAGGATCGGTGGACCGCTGATGACCTTTCTCTCGCGAATCATGCTGTTGAAGAGCCAGGCGCATTTCTCGACGGATGTGCAGCGTGGCGGAGCGGTGGTGAACAGTGCATCCTTCAAGGGTGCCGGCAAGCGCAAGTCTGAAATGGCGAAAACCCGCGTTGGGCTCATGTTCGCAACCTTCTGCGTCGCTTATGCCGTCATCGGCGGACGTTTGATCCAGTATGGTCATGCGCAGCCTGAGACGGTTTCCAGTATTTTCCCGGCGGACCGTCTGATGGCGTCGCGTCCTGATATTCTCGATCGCAATGGCGAACTTCTCGCCACCGATATTCGGACGGTTTCGCTGTTTGCAGAGCCGCACAAGATCGTGGACACGGACGAAGCCGTCGAGCGTCTCTCGACCGTCCTCGACGATCTCGATGCCAAGGACACCTATCGCAAGCTGTCGTCCAATTCGCGCTTCCAGTGGCTGCGCCGCCAGTTGACGCCGAAGCAGCAGAGCCAGATCCTGGCGCTGGGCATTCCCGGCATCGGTTTCCGTCCCGAAAAGCGTCGCTTCTATCCGGGCGGCCCCACCGCCTCGCATATCGTCGGTTTCGTCAATATCGACAATCGCGGCATGGCCGGGATGGAGCGCTACATCGACAATCAGGGCATGGCGGACCTGCGTGCGCTCGGCATGACCAGTGACGCGCCGCTTGAGCCCGTGCGCCTGTCGATCGACATTCGTGTTCAGAACATCCTTCGCGACACGCTTGTTCAAAGTGTCCAGAAATATGGAGCGATCGGTGCCGGCGCCGTCGTTCTCGACGTGCATACGGGAGAAGTGATCGCCATGGCTTCCGTGCCGGACTTCGATCCGAACAAACCCACGGAAGGGGCCCAGGAGGGCTGGCTGAACCGGATGTCCAACGGGACATTCGAAATGGGCTCGACTTTCAAGGCCTTCACGACCGCCATGGCTCTCGATTCCGGAAAGGTCAGGCTCAGCGACAGTTTCGATGCGCGCTATCCAATCCGCATTGGCGGTTTCACGATCAAGGATTTCCACGGCAAGCACCGGATCCTCACAGTGCCTGAGATATTCCAGTATTCGTCCAACATCGGCACGGCGCGAATGGCAGAAGCGGTCGGGATTACCGGGCATCAGGAATTCCTGACACGCATGGGCTTGCTGTCCAAGATCGAGACCGAGCTTCCAGAAGTTGCCACGCCAACGCAGCCGCGCGTTTGGAAGCAGATCAATTCGGTGACCATTTCGTTCGGCCATGGCGTGTCGACAACGCCCTTGCAGACGGCTGTTGCGGTGTCGGCGCTGGTCAACGGCGGACGGCTGATCCCGCCAACCTTCCTGCCGCGCACGAAGGAGGAGGCGGACGCGCTCGCGCAGGTCGTCATCAAGGAAAAGACCAGTGAAGACATGCGCTTCCTGTTTGAATGGAACGGCACCAAAGGATCCGGGCGACGCGCGCGCGTCGACGGTTTCGATGTCGGCGGCAAGACCGGAACGGCAGAAAAAGTCGTCAATGGCCGCTATTCGGACGACAAGAACTTTAACGCCTTCATTGCCGCGTTTCCGATTTCCAATCCGCAATATGCGGTGCTGACCTTCATAGACGAGCCGCAGTCGGGCGATGACAATGGCGGGCCGACGGCCGGTTATACGGCTGCACCGATGATGAAGGAGATCATCCGCAGAAGCGCCGCAATTCTTGGTGTAGAACCCACATTCGGGGAAGACGGCTCGGCATTGCTCGTCTCTTATTGATCAGATCGACGACAGGAGGGGCGATTCGCGGAACTTGCCCCCGGAAGGATGGACTGCAAATGCTTTTGGGCGCACTGGCTGGCGAGGATTTTGGGGATCAGGTGGCAGCCGGCGGCGCTCTCTCCGTCGAGGTTCGGGGCCTCTCTGCCGATAGCCGCAAGGTCGCACCGGGCACGGTTTTCTTCGCTCTCTCCGGGAGCAAGGCCGATGGTTCCGCCTTTGTTGCCCAGGCGATCGACAAGGGCGCTGTTGCCATCATTGCCTCGCATCCTGTCGATGCGTCTGTCCCCGTCGTGACTGTCGACAATCCGCGCCGCTTCCTGGCGCTGGCTGCAGCCCGTTTTGTCGGACATCAACCGAAGACCATGGTCGCTGTCACAGGCACCGCCGGCAAGACGTCTGTCGCTTCCTTCACACGCCAGATCTGGGCCGAAGCCGGCCATGCCGCTGCACAGATCGGCACCACCGGCGTCATTTCTCCCACACGCAACGACTATGGTTCTCTGACCACGCCCGATCCGCTGGCGCTGCACACGCTGCTCGGTGAGCTTGCCGACGAGGGTGTGACGCATGCCGCGATGGAGGCCTCCAGCCACGGCCTCGACCAGAGCCGCCTGGATGGTGTGGTCCTGTCGGCCGCCGGCTTTACCAATCTCGGCCGTGACCACATGGACTACCATCCGACCATGGAAGACTACATGGCCGCCAAGATGCGTCTGTTCGACACGCTGCTGCCGAAGGGTGCGCCGGCCGTGATCTTTGCCGATGACGCCTGGTCCGACGAGGCCATCCGTGTGGCGAAGGCCTCCGGTCACGATGTGCGCACGGTCGGGCGCCGCGGGGCGTTCCTGAGCCTCAAGCGCGTCGAGCATTTCCGCCACAAGCAGGTGGCCGAGGTCCATCACGGCGGCGAGATCTTCGAAGTTCACATCCCGCTGGCCGGTGATTTCCAGATCGCCAATGCGCTGGTGTCGGCCGGCCTCGCCATTTCGACCGGCGTCGCACCTGCCGTCGCGCTCAAGGCGCTGGAGCATCTGAAGGGGGCCTCAGGGCGCCTGGAACTGGTTGGCCAGACCAAGGCTGGCGCGCTCGCCTATGTCGATTATGCTCACAAGCCGGAAGCGCTGGAGAACGTGCTGACCTCAGTCCGTCCCTTCACCACGGGCCGTGTCATCGTCGTCTTCGGCTGTGGCGGCGACCGCGACAAGGGCAAGCGACCGATCATGGGTGAGATTGCCTCGCGCCTGGCCGATATCGCCATCGTCACCGACGACAATCCGCGCTCGGAAGTGCCGGCTGCGATCCGTTCGGAAATCATGGCGGCGACGCCTGATGGCATTGAGATCGGGGACCGGGCGCAGGCCATCCGCGCCGGTGTCGCCATGATGTCGGCCGGGGATACGCTCATCGTGGCCGGCAAGGGACATGAGGAAGGGCAGACGGTTGGATCCCAGACCTTGCCGTTCTCAGACCATCACGAAGTCCGCAAAGCCTTGGAGGAGTTCGACCGTTGACCCTGCTCTGGACCGCGCGTGAAATGGTTGTCGCCATGGGTGGCAGGCCTTTCGGAAATCTGCCGGAAGGCATTACCGGCATTTCGATCGACAGCCGGACGATCACGTCTGGCGAAGCGTTCTTCGCCATCAAGGGCGACCGCGTCGATGGCCATGACTATGCCAGCATCGCGATTGCCAACGGCGCCTCGCTGCTCGTCGTCAGCGAAGCCAAACTGCCGGCTCTCGGGCGGTTGACGATCCCGATGATCGTCGTTGAGGATGTGCTGGTCGGCCTGCAGAAACTCGGCATGGCAGCACGCGATCGCACGCCTGCGACCGTGATTGCGGTCACCGGGTCCGTCGGCAAGACGACGACAAAGGAAATGCTGCGTTTGACGCTCGAGCCTTCGGGCAAGGTGCATGCCTCGGTCGCCTCGTTCAACAACCATTGGGGCGTGCCGCTGACGCTGGCCCGAATGCCGATCGACACGCGCTACGGCGTTTTCGAACTGGGCATGAACCACCCCGGTGAGATCGGTCCGCTGTCGCGCATGGTGCGGCCTGATGTGGCCATCATCACGACGGTTGCGCCGGCGCATCTCGGAAATTTCTCAAGCGTCGACGAGATCGCCGATGCCAAGGCCGAGATATTCGAGGGCGTCGTCAATGGCGGGGATGCGATCCTCAACCGGGACAATCCCTATTACGAGCGCCTCGAACAGGCGGCACTCGCCCGTGGCATCGAGAACATCCACAGCTTCGGACAGCATGCAAAGGCTGAGTTCCGCCTCGCTGAATTCGATGGTGCGGCCGAGGTTTCGACCGTCTGGGTCTCATTCGGTGGCGAAACGCGCGAAGTGATGATCGGTGCGCCCGGCCGGCATCTCGCCGAGAACGCAATGGCGGTTCTCGCGGCCGTGTCGCTTGTCGGCGCCGACGTCGATGCGGCGATCGAGGCGCTTGCCAACCTTACGGCAGTCAAGGGACGTGGTGCGCGCCACAAACTCATGATGCCTGAAGGCGTGCTGACACTCATCGACGACAGCTACAATGCGAACCCGGCCTCCATGCGGGCGGCGATCTCTGTGCTTGCATCGGCCCAGCCGACAGGCGAGGGGCGGCGCGTTGCGGTCCTCGGCGACATGCTGGAGATGGGCGAATTCGCCCCCAGCGTTCATGCCGAACTTGCCGGGCCCTTGCTCGCTGCCGGCATCGAACACGTCTGGCTCGCCGGACCGGAAATGGCGGCGCTGCGAGACGCGCTGCCGGAAACGGTCCATGTCGTCTATCTCGAGACCACGGAGGAGCTCGCGAATTTCGTCACCGCAGAGGTCCGCGCCGGCGATGTCGTGATGGTCAAGTCTTCTCTCGGCATCGGTTTCGGCAAGATCGTTTCGGCTCTGCTTGACAAGCATCCGGCATTCCCCGACACGGAGCGCCAATTTTAATCCAGGCTTTGGGAAAGGTCTCCAATGCTGATTTGGCTTGTGGAACTGTCGGACAACCTGCAGTTTTTCAATCTCTTCCGTTACATCACCTTCCGGACGGGGGCGGCTCTCTTCACCTCGGCGCTGGTGGTCTTCCTCTTCGGTCCGGCGATGATCGCATCGCTGCGGGTGCGTCAGGGCAAGGGGCAACCGATCCGGGCTGACGGACCGCAGACCCATTTCAAGAAGGCGGGAACGCCGACCATGGGCGGTCTGATGATCCTGGCCGGTATCGTCGTGTCATCGCTGCTGTGGGCGGATTTGTCCAACGTCTATGTCGTGGCGACATTGCTGGTCACCCTCGGCTTCGGCGCGATCGGTTTTTACGACGACTATCTGAAGGTGACGAAGCAGACGGAGAAGGGCTTCTCCGGCAAGGCGCGCCTGGGCATCGAATTCCTGATCGCGGGCATTGCTGTCTATTTCATGATGTCGACGGCGTTGAGCTCCGGGCCGCAAGGCTCGACTTTCGGCACCTCGATCGCCTTTCCCTTCTTCAAGGACTTCCTGATCGATCTCGGGATCTTCTTCGTGCTGTTCGGCGGCTTTGTCATCGTGGGGGCCGGCAATGCCGTCAACCTGACGGACGGTCTGGACGGGCTCGCCATCGTGCCAGTGATGATCGCCGCGGCCTCCTTCGGCGTGATCGCCTATCTCGCCGGCAATGCGGTGTTCTCCAACTATCTGCAGATCAATTTCACGCCGGGCACGGGCGAGCTCGCCGTGGTGCTGGGCGCCGTGATCGGGGCCGGCCTCGGCTTCCTCTGGTTCAACGCGCCGCCGGCTGCAATCTTCATGGGCGACACCGGGTCGCTGGCGCTTGGTGGCCTGATCGGCTCCGTCGCCGTCGCCACCAAGCACGAGATCGTCATGGCGATCATCGGCGGTCTTTTCGTCATGGAGACGCTGTCGGTCATCATCCAGGTCGGCTATTTCAAGATGACCGGCAAGCGCGTCTTCCTGATGGCGCCAATCCATCACCATTTCGAAAAGCTGGGCTGGACGGAAAGCCAGGTCGTCATCCGATTCTGGATCATTGCCGTTGGGCTTGCCATGCTCGGTCTTTCGACCCTGAAGTTGCGGTGAGGCGGCGATGATCGCGGCCACCACCTTCAAGGGGAAGACCGTTGCGCTGTTCGGGCTCGGCGGATCCGGCCTCGCCACGGCCAAGGCGCTTCAGGCTGGCGGCGCAACTATGATTGCCTGGGACGACAATCCCGACAGCGTCGCGCGGGCGCAGGCCGATGGCGTGCCGACCAGGGACCTGCGGGAGATCGAGTGGTCGTCGGTCGCATCCTTCGTGCTCTCACCCGGCGTGCCGCTCACCCATCCGAAGCCGCACTGGACGGTTGGCTTTGCCCGCAATGCCGGTGTCGAGATCATCGGCGATGTCGAGATCTTCGTGCGGGAGCGGAGAGCCCATGCGCCGGATTGCCCGTTCATCGCGATCACCGGGACAAACGGCAAATCGACCACCACAGCCCTGATTGCCCATATGCTCGAAGCAAGTGGTCGCGATACGCAGCTCGGTGGCAATATCGGCCGGGCCGTTCTGACGCTCGATCCGCCCAGGGACGTGCGGTTCTATGTGGTTGAATGCTCGTCCTACCAGATCGATCTTGCACCGACGCTCAATCCGACCGCCGGCATCCTGCTCAACCTGACGCCCGACCATCTCGACCGCCACGGCACCATGCAGCACTATGCCGATGTGAAGGAGCGTCTCGTCGCTGGTGCCAGGACCGCGATCGTCGGCACCGATGACAGCCATTGCGAACTGATCGGCGATCGTGTCGAGCGCGCCGGTACCAGGGTCACCCGGATCTCGAAGCGGCAGCCGCTCGCCGACGGGCTCTATGCAGAGGGCTCGCGCGTCATGCGGGCAGAGCAGGGAGCGACTTCGCTCGTGGTCGATCTCGACGGCATCCAGACGCTGCGCGGCAGCCACAACGCGCAGAATGCCTGTGCGGCGATTGCGGCCTGCCTCGCGGTTGGTCTGTCCGAGGACGAGATCCGCAAGGGGCTCCAGAGCTTCCCCGGGCTCAAACATCGCATGCAGCCGGTCGGTCAACGGCGCCAGGTCGTCTTTGTCAATGACAGCAAGGCGACCAATGCGGAGGCAGCAGCGCCTGCGCTTTCCAGCTATGAGCGGATCTACTGGATTGCCGGTGGTCTGCCCAAGGAAGGCGGCATCGCAAGCCTCGCACCACTTTTTCCGCGCATCGTAAAGGCCTATCTGATCGGCGAGGCTGCTTCTGCCTTTGCCGCGCAGCTCGGCGACCGTGTGCCTTATGAGATTTCGGATCGCCTCGAGCGTGCGGTGGCGCATGCCGCAGACGATGCCGATCGGGATGGCGAAACTTCAGCGGTGATGCTCTCACCGGCTTGCGCAAGCTTCGACCAGTACAAGAATTTCGAAGTCCGCGGTGATGCATTCGTGGCTGAAGTCGCGAACCTGGATGGAATGACGATGCTGATCGACCTGCCGACAGGAGGTAAATGAGATGGTAAGCCGCGTGGAGAGAGGGCCGGTCGCTGACTGGTTCTGGACGATCGACCGTCTGTTCCTGATCACCTTCGTTCTCCTGATGGGGATCGGGCTCATGCTCTCCTTCGCAGCGTCACCGGCGGTTGCCGAACGTCTCAATCTCGACAGCTTCCATTTCGTCAAGCGCCACGCCTTCTTCATGTTGCCGGCCCTCGGCGTGATGATCGGACTTTCCTTCCTGTCGCCTCGCCAGGTCAGGCGCATGGCCATGCTGATCCTGGCTGCCTCGCTGATCATGATGGTGCTGGTTCTTTTCATCGGCCTTGAGGTAAAGGGTGGCCGGCGCTGGCTGTCGATCGGGTCAATGTCGATCCAGCCGTCCGAATTCATGAAGCCGGCTTTCGTCGTCATCTGCGCCTGGCTGTTCGCGGAACATGCGCGCCAGCCCGAGATCCCGGGCAATCTCTTTGCCATCCTGCTCTTCGGCATCGCGGCTGCACTGCTGATTGCGCAGCCTGACCTTGGCCAGACCATCCTGATCGGCAGCGTCTGGGGTGCGATGTTCTTCATGGCCGGCATGCCTTGGCTGTGGATCGTCGTGCTCGGGGTTCTCGGCGGAGCGGGATTTTTCGGGGCCTATATGACGCTGCCGCATGTTGCCGGGCGAATAGACCGGTTTCTGACAGGTGAGGGTGATACCTTCCAGGTCGATACGGCACGCGAGGCGATCATTCGCGGCGACTGGTTCGGCCAGGGGCCGGGCGAAGGGATCGTCAAGCGCATCATTCCCGACAGCCATACCGACTTCATCTTCTCGGTCGCAGCGGAAGAGTTCGGCATCGTCTTTTGCATGGTGCTCGTGGCGATTTTCGGCTTCCTGGTGCTCCGGGGCCTGAGCCACGCCTACAAGGAGCGCAATGATTTCAACCGTCTCGCCGTCTCCGGTCTCGTGCTGCTGCTCGGTGTGCAGTCGATGATCAATATCGGCGTCAATCTCGAGCTTCTGCCGGCCAAGGGCATGACGCTGCCGCTGATTTCCTATGGCGGATCGTCGATGACCGCGATCTGCGTTACCGCCGGCTTCATCCTGGCGCTTACCCGCCGACGCCCGGAAAAGCGTGCGCAGGAGCGCAGCCTGTTCCGATCGGTCGCCGGTGTACCCGCGGAGTAAATGCGTATGACCAAAGGTATCGTCCTGCTCGCCGCCGGTGGCACCGGCGGACATCTCTTTCCGGCCGAGGCTCTGGCGCACGAGTTGAAGTCCCGTGGCTACGGCGTGCATCTGGTGACCGACAGGCGCGCCGAACGTTATGCGGGGAGCTTTCCGGCAGACGAAATCCATACCGTGTCCTCGGCCACAATCGCCTCCAGGAACCCGGTCGCCGTTCTGACGGCATTTCTGTCACTCTGGCGCGGATATCGCAAGGCCCGGAGCCTCGTGTCGCGACTGAAGCCGAAGGCTGTCATCGGCTTTGGGGGCTATCCGACCGTGCCGCCCCTGTTTGCGGCAGCCGGTCTCGGGGTCCCCACGGCCGTGCACGAACAGAACGCGGTCATGGGCCGCGCCAACAAGCTTCTCGCCTCTCGCGTCAGAGCGATCGCCGGTGGCTTCCTGTCGCCCGGCGGCGAACATTCGGCAAAGATGGTGCTGACCGGAAATCCGGTGCGGCCAGAGATGATTGCGGCTGCAGCGCATCCCTATGTTCCATCCGTTGATAGCGCGCCGTTCAATCTCGTCGTCTTCGGTGGAAGCCAGGGTGCGCAGTTCTTTTCCGACGCCATCCCCGGTGCTATCCGGTTGCTGTCCGATGACTTGCGTGCGCGTCTCGTGGTGACGCAGCAGGCGCGGCCCGAAGACCGGCAAAAGGTGATCGACAGCTATGCGACGCTCGGCATCCGTGCCGATGTTGCGCCATTCTTCACCGATATGGCTAATCGGTTGGCAGCTGCCCATCTGGTGATCTGCCGCTCTGGAGCATCGACAGTTTCGGAACTTGCGGTGATTGGTCGGCCGAGCCTGCTCGTGCCCTATCCTCATGCGCTCGACCACGATCAGGCGGCAAATGCTGCGGCACTTGCGGCGCAAGGGGGAGCGCAGGTCATTTCGCAGGCGGAGCTTTCCACCGACAGGATTGCAGGCCTTCTCAAGGAGGCGATGGAGGGGCCTGATCGGCTCGCCGCCATGGCGGCTGCTGCGAAAAGCACGGGCAAGCCTGATGCGGCTGGCTTGCTCGCAGAGCTCGTAGAGGCTATTGCCGCCGGCAAGGGTATTGCCCAGTCGAAGGGAGCCACACAATGAAAATGCCGAAATCCATCGGCCTGGTCCATTTCATCGGGATCGGCGGCATCGGAATGAGCGGGATCGCAGAGGTCCTGCACAATCTCGGACACAAGGTCCAAGGCTCCGATCAATCGGAGAGTGCCAATGTCCAGCGGTTGCGGGCCAAGGGTATCGAGGTCTTTGTCGGCCATACGGCGGAAAATCTCGGTGAGTCCGAAGTCGTCGTCGTTTCGACCGCGATCAAGAAGAACAATCCGGAACTGATTGCGGCGCGTGAAAAGCTGTTGCCGATCGTCCGTCGCGCCGAGATGCTTGCCGAACTGATGCGCTTTCGCAATGCGATTGCGGTGGGCGGCACGCATGGCAAGACGACGACCACGTCGATGGTTGCGGCCCTTCTCGATGCCGGCGGGCGCGACCCGACGGTCATCAATGGCGGTATCATCAACGCTTACGGCACGAATGCCCGCATGGGGGAGGGTGAGTGGATGGTGGTCGAGGCGGACGAGTCCGACGGTACCTTCCTGAAGCTGCCGGCCGATGTGGCGATCGTCACCAATATCGATCCGGAACATCTCGACCATTACGGAACTTTCGACAATGCGCGTGCGGCGTTCCGCCAGTTTGTCGAAAACGTGCCGTTCTACGGCTTCGGTGTGATGTGCCTCGACCATCCGGAAGTGCAGGCGCTCGTCAGCCGCATTGAGGATCGCAAGGTGATCACCTATGGGGAAAATCCGCAGGCCGACGTGCGATACTCCAATGTGCGCCTGGATGGCATACGCTCGATCTTCGACGTCGAGATCCGACGTCGCCGCACCGGGCGGGTGTTCACCTTCAAGGACCTGGTGCTGCCAATGCCGGGGCGGCACAACATTTCCAATGCCTGTGCTGCAATCACGGTTGCGAACCGCCTCGATATTCCGGAAGAGGCGATCCGCAAGGGGCTTGCCGGTTTTGGTGGCGTCAAGCGTCGCTTCACGCTGACGGGCGCTTCGAACGGCGTGCAGGTCTTCGACGACTATGGCCACCATCCTGTTGAAATCAAGGCTGTGCTGAGAGCCGCACGGGAAGCGTGCCAGGGACGCATCATCGCCGTTCACCAGCCGCACCGCTTCAGCCGGCTTGCGAGCCTGTTCGATGACTTTGCCAATTGCTTCAACGATGCCGATACGATCTTCCTGTCCCCGGTCTATGCTGCGGGCGAAGAGCCGATCGAGGGGATCGATTCGGAGGCGCTGGTATCGCGGATCAAGTCCGGTGGTCATCGCGATGCGCGCTACTTGGCGGCGCCCGAGCAATTGTCCTCGCTCGTCGCGGGCATTGCACAACCGGGTGATTTTGTGGTCCTGTTGGGGGCGGGCAACATCACCCAGTGGGCGGCTGCCCTGCCGACGGAACTAGATGCGATTTCGGGAAAGTCTTAAATGAAACAGGTGGATGGGGAAAAGCTTCTGGCGTCACTCGGCCCTGAAGTCAACGATCTCAAGGGGCGGCTGACGACGGACGCGCCGATGGATCGGGTCACATGGTTCCAGGCCGGCGGCCTGGCCGAACTCATGTTCCAGCCGCATGATGTCGAGGATCTGACGGCCTTCCTCAAGCTTCTGCCGGAAGAGGTGCCGCTGACGGTGGTCGGCGTCGGTTCAAACCTGCTCGTGCGTGACGGAGGGATCCCCGGTGTGGTGATCCGCCTGTCCGCCAAGGGCTTCGGCCAGGTGGAGCTTGCGGGCGAAAACCGTATCCGGGCGGGTGCGATCTGCCCGGACAAGCACATTGCTGCGATGGCGATGGACAACAATATCGGCGGCTTCCATTTCTACTATGGCATTCCCGGCTCGATCGGCGGCGCAATCCGCATGAATGCCGGCGCGAATGGCGGCGACACGGCGGGTCGGCTGATCGATGTCGAAGCTGTCGACCGCAAGGGCAATATCCATGTCCTGTCAAATGCAGACATGGGCTACACCTATCGCCATTCGGCAGCGTCAGAGGGGCTCATCTTCACCAGCGCGCTTTTCGAGGGCTATCCGGAGGAGAAGGCGAAGATCCGCGCCGATATGGACGCGGTTCGCCATCACCGGGAGACCGTGCAACCGGTCAAGGAAAAGACCGGCGGCTCGACCTTCAAGAATCCGGAGGGGCATTCAGCCTGGGAGCTGATCGACGAGGCGGGTTGCCGTGGTCTGATGATCGGCGGGGCGCAGATGTCGTCGCTGCACTGCAACTTCATGATCAATGTCGGTCATGCCACGGGCTACGATCTCGAATATCTTGGCGAGACCGTGCGCCAGCGGGTCTTCGAAACCTCCGGTGTCAAGCTCGAATGGGAAATCAAGCGTCTCGGTATCTTCATGCCGGGCCGCGAGGTCAAGGCGTTCATGGGCGTCGTTGCCGTATAGACCCCTCCTATGACCCGACGAGTTTGAACCTTGCTGATCTTGGCTCCCCGCGCTTGCGGGGAGTTTCGGGTTCAATCCGGCCCGCCTGCGGATGATCCCGACAGCTAGCGCCTGGCGGAACTTACGTGTGTAACGCGCGGTCGTGATCAGATCAGCCTTCGCGGCGGCCATGACAGCCATCTCCGCCCATCTGCCCACCATCCTCTGACATCTGATCCTCGTGGTGCTCGGGCTTCTGCCTTGCGCGTTCAGTCGGGTGTGGATCGCGCTCTTCAGCTCGCAAAATCGAGCGGGCGGAATCGAATCGTGCATGCGAAATAGCCCGTCGAAGCGCTGCTCGATACCTCCTGTCCGGCGCATGGACACGCAGAGGTGCGTGCCTCAGGTCGGGCGGTGCGGACGTCTCGTTCCTGAGTTTACTTTCGTAAATCCAATTGTTTATAAACAAGTTCTAAAGTCGTGTGGGAGCTTCGGCCGCGCCGGTTCCGTCGTGCTGGTTAACGAAAGTAAACGGTTCATTAACCTTAATGTAGTTGAACTGATCATACAGAGCCGATGCGGTGACGCGATGATCGGCCGGTTCAGGGATTTGCGAGGCGTAAATGAGTGGCGAGCATGTCGCGGTTTTGATGGGTGGATTGTCCTCCGAGCGGCCCGTGAGCTTGTCGTCGGGTAATGCCTGCGCTGATGCCCTCGAAGGCGAGGGGTTCCGGGTCACACGCGTCGATGTCGGTCGCGACATCGGTCGTGTCCTTGGAGATCTGAAGCCGGATGTCGCCTTCAATGCGCTGCATGGTCCCTTCGGTGAGGATGGTACGATCCAGGGCGTGCTTGAATATCTCGAAATCCCCTATACCCATTCCGGTGTGCTGGCATCGGCGCTCGCCATGGACAAGAAGCAGGCGAAGATCGTTGCCGCGCAGGCTGGTATTCCGGTTGCTGAAGCGCTCGTGATGAACCGCCTGGATATCGGCAATGAGCATCCGATGAAGCCGCCCTACGTGGTGAAGCCGGTCCGCGAGGGCTCCAGCTTCGGTGTTGTCATCGTGCGCGAAGACATGGCTCATCCGCCGCAGATCCTGACCTCCAGCGAGTGGCGCTACGGCGACATCGTCATGGTCGAGCGCTATGTGGCGGGTCGCGAACTCACCTGCGGCGTCATGGATGGCAAGGTGCTCGGCGTGACCGAAATCGTGCCGCTCGGGCACAGCTTCTACGATTACGACTCCAAGTATGCGGCGGGCGGTTCGCAACACGTACTTCCTGCGCAAATTTCACCGATAATTTACCAAAAAATACAATCATTGGCGCTGAAGGCACATCAGGCGCTCGGGTGTCGCGGAGTGAGTCGGTCCGACTTCCGCTACGACGACCGCTTCGCTGAGGATGGTGATCTGATCTGGCTGGAACTCAACAACCAGCCCGGCATGACCCCCACCTCGTTGCTGCCGGAAATGGCTGCCCATGCGGGCTATGGCTTTGGTGAATTCGTACGTTGGATGGTGGAGGACGCCTCTTGTTCTCGTTGAGCGGCAAAAAACTGGCTGATGCATCCCGGGTCTGTCCGGCTGCTCCGCGTGCCTCGACGGAGGCCAAGGTGCTTCCGCGCCCGCTTCGTCGTCTCGTTCGTTTCGTGATCAGTCTGTTTTCCGGTCGGATTGCGCTGCCTCGTCATCTCGGCAAGGTGAGCCTTGGTGCATTTTACGGTGTTGTCTGCCTGCATGGCGTCGTCGTTGGTGGCCATGGTCCAGTCGTCATGCAATCCGTCACGGCTTCCGCCGGTTTCGCCGTCGAGGATATCAGTGTCTCCGGCAATCAGCACACGTCGGAAATCGACATCCTTCAGCTTCTCGGTCTCGATGGATCGACCAGCCTGCTCGGTCTCGACATTGCGAGCGCCCGCAAGGCGCTGGCCGATCTGCCCTGGGTTGAATCGGCCGATGTGCGGAAGGTTTATCCGTCGACGGTCGAGGTTGTTCTGCGTGAACGTCAGGCTTTTGGCATCTGGCAACATGGCACGGACCTCTCCCTGATCGAGCGCTCGGGTTCGGTGATCGCGCCGCTGCGCGACAACAAGTTTGCCTCGCTTCCGCTTTTCGTCGGTCGTGACGCCGAAACGGCTGCTGCTGCCATCGACGAGGAATTCTCCAAGTGGCCGGCGATCGCATCGCGCGTAAAGGCTTTCGTTCGTGTCGGCGGTCGTCGGTGGGATGTCCATCTCGACAATGGCGTCATCGTGCGTTTGCCGGAGGTGAATGTCGCCGGTGCGCTCGCGCTGCTGACCCGTTTCGACGAGGAGCAGCAGGTTCTTTCGCGCGATATTGCCGTCGTCGATCTGCGCTTGCCTGATCGTGTTGCCGTGCGCCTGACGCCCGGGGCGCAGGAGCGCCGCACGGCCGCTCTTGAAGAGCGTAGCAAGGCCCTCAAGAAACTGGAGCAGAAGATATGAGCATCTTTGGCGGCTCCTCCTTCGGTCTCCCGCGCACGAAGCCTCTCTCCTCGAAGCGTGCACATGTCGTTTCGGTGCTCGACATCGGCTCGACCAAGGTTGTCTGCATCATCGCCCGGCTCACGCCGCGCCGCGAATCCGCAGTCCTTCCGGGGCGCACCCACAATGTCGAGGTCATCGGCCTCGGGCACCAGCGCTCGCATGGCATCAAGTCCGGCGTGATCGCCGATCTCGATGCGGTTGAAAACGTCGTGCGCCTCGCCGTCGATGCGGCCGAGCGCATGGCAGGCCTCACGGTTGAGAGCCTGATTGTCAACGTATCTGCTGGCCGTATCGGTTCGGACGTCTATACGGCCTCCATCGATCTCGGTGGTCAGGAAGTGGAAGCGGGCGACCTGCGCAAGGTGCTCATTGCTGCCGGTCAGCAGTCCCAGGGCAACGATCGTGCGGTCCTGCATTCGCTCCCGACCGGCTTTTCACTTGACGGAGAGCGGGGAATCCGTGATCCCCTTGGAATGTATGGCGATGTTCTCGGCGTCGACATGCACGTGGTCACGGCCGAACGCGCAGCGCTCCGCAATCTGGAGCTCTGCATCAACAGGGCCCATCTGACCGTCGAGGGCGTGGTTGCCACGCCTTATGCCAGCGGCCTTGCGGCCCTGGTCGACGACGAGGTGGAGCTGGGTTGCGCGGCGATCGACATGGGGGGTGGCATGACCACCATCTCTGTCTTCGCCGAAGGCAAGTTGATCCATACGGACGCCATCGGGATCGGCGGTCACCATGTGACGACCGATCTGGCGCGCGGGCTTTCCACCCGTATCGAGGATGCAGAACGTCTGAAGGTCGTTCACGGTTCGGCTGTCGCCAACGGCGCCGACGATCGCGAAGTCGTGTCCGTCCCGCCCATCGGCGAGGATGATCGCGACCAGCCGACCCAGGTGTCGAAGGCGCTTCTGACCCGGATCATCAGTGCGCGCATCGAGGAGACCCTCGAAATGCTGCGCGACCGGATCCAGAGGTCCGGCTTCTCGCCTGTCGTCGGAAAGCGCGTGGTTCTGACGGGTGGTGCGTGCCAGCTGACAGGGATGCCGGAGGCGGCCCGCCGTATTCTGGCCCGGAACGTGCGTATCGGTCGTCCGATGGGCGTGTCGGGTCTGCCGGCCGCGGCCAAGGGACCGGCCTTCTCGACGGCCGTCGGCCTGACGATCTATCCGCAGATGGCGGATCAGGAAACACATGCCGGACAGGGCGGGCTCTTCTCGCCCTTCGGCAACGGAAACAGCCGGTTCGCCCGCATGGGTCAGTGGCTGAAAGAGAGTTTTTGAGTTCACCCTCCGACCACAAGGTTCGGCCAAGGGAAATCTGTTGAAATGACATGGCCGGCTTGGCGATGCGGCCGGAAAAAGAAGGAACGGGTACCATGACCATCAAGCTGCAGAAGCCAGATATCACTGAGCTGAAGCCCCGCATCACCGTTTTCGGTGTCGGTGGCGGCGGCGGCAATGCCGTCAATAACATGATCACCGCTGGTCTGCAGGGCGTCGATTTCGTCGTTGCCAATACGGATGCCCAGGCGCTGACCATGACCAAGGCCGAGCGTATCATCCAGCTCGGCGTGAATGTCACCGAGGGTCTCGGCGCCGGCTCGCAGCCGGAAGTCGGTCGCGCGGCCGCTGAGGAGTGCATCGACGAGATCATCGACCATCTCAACGGTACCCACATGTGCTTCGTCACCGCCGGCATGGGTGGCGGTACCGGTACCGGTGCAGCTCCGGTCGTCGCCCAGGCCGCCCGCAACAAGGGCATCCTGACCGTCGGCGTCGTCACGAAGCCGTTCCACTTCGAAGGCGCTCGCCGCATGCGGCTTGCCGAATCCGGCATCGAGGAATTGCAGAAGTCGGTCGACACCCTGATCGTCATTCCGAACCAGAACCTCTTCCGCATCGCCAACGACCGCACCACCTTTGCCGATGCCTTCGCGATGGCCGACCAGGTGCTCTATTCCGGCGTTGCCTGCATCACGGACCTCATGGTCAAGGAAGGCCTGATCAACCTCGACTTCGCGGACGTTCGCTCCGTGATGCGCGAGATGGGGCGCGCCATGATGGGTACCGGCGAAGCATCGGGCGAAGGCCGCGCCATGCAGGCTGCCGAAGCTGCAATCGCCAACCCGTTGCTCGACGAAACCTCGATGAAGGGTGCCCAGGGCCTCCTGATCTCGATCACCGGCGGTCGTGACCTGACCCTGTTCGAAGTCGATGAAGCAGCGACCCGTATCCGCGAAGAAGTCGATCCGGATGCGAACATCATCCTCGGCGCGACCTTCGACGAAGCACTCGAAGGCATCATCCGTGTCTCGGTCGTCGCTACCGGCATCGACCGTGCGGCACTTGCATCCAAGGGCTTCGAAGCCACGCCGCTGGCAAAGCCTGCTATGCGTTCCTCCGCGGCCGTTGCTCCGGCACCGGCCGCATTTCAGCCTGCAATGGCGCAGGCCCCCAAGTCGACCATGGATCCGGTCGCAGACACCATCCGTTCCGCTGAAGCAGCCATGGAACGCGAACTCGAAATCGCAGCTGCCCGTCAGCCGCTGAACCAGCCGCAGGCTGCTCCGTCGCAGGACTTCCGCCCGGCAAGCCGCCTGTTCGCTTCGCCGGCTCCGGAAGCCGCTCCGGCCCCGCAGATGATCCAGCCGGCCGCTCCGGCCCCGGTCATGAGCCAGCCAGCTCCGGTGATGCCGCAGCCTGCGCCGGTCATGCAGGCGCCTGCCGCGCCGGCTCCTGTTGCGGCCGAGTCCCGCATGGCGCCCGAACCGGTCCGCATGCCCAAGGTCGAGGACTTCCCGCCCGTGCTGCGCGCCGAAATCGATCACCGCGCCCAGCCGGCGGCTCCCGCCGGCCAGGACGAACGCGGCCCGATGGGTCTGCTGAAGCGCATCACCAACTCGCTTGGCCGTCAGGCCGACGAGGAGCCTGTGATGGGTGACATGACCGGTTCGGCCCCTGTTGCTCCTTCGCAGCAGCGCCGCCCGCTCTCGGCCGAAGCCAGCCTTTACGCACCGCGTCGTGGCCAGCTCGATGACCAGGGCCGCGCAACGCCCGCCCGGGCAGCCAGCGAAGATGACCAGCTGGAGATCCCGGCCTTCCTGCGCCGCCAGACGAGCTGAGTTCGGACAACGACTCATGAACGAAACCCGGGCCGCCACGGCCCGGGTTTCTTGCGTTTTGCCATCCGTTTCGGCGTGTGAAATTATTGATTTTAATCAATGGCCTGGCTTCGTTACAAAGCGAAAGAATGAGTGATTTGGCTGGAAGGGCGGGGCCACGTATGTATGTGATCGGAACAGGGCTTCGAGCCCCTTCGACACAAGTTTACGACGAGAATTCAGATCCACCGCCTCGTCGCTTCATATTAAGGCTATCGGAATGGCAATTGCTTTGCTCGGATTTCAAACCACGATCGCAGCACCGCTTTCGCTGACGGGGATCGGGGTCCATTCGGGACGAGACGTGACGATCACCTTCCAGCCGGCCGAGGCCGGGACCGGTATCGTGTTTCAGCGCCAGCATGACGACGGCTCGACCAGCGAATACCGCGCAGTCTCAGCCCATGTCGGCAATACCGATCTCTGCACAGTGCTCGGCACCAATCCGGCACGTTCTGTTGCGACCATCGAACATGTGATGGCCGCACTCTACGCGCTTGGCCTCGACAACGTCATCGTTGAAGTCGACGGTGCGGAGATGCCGATCATGGACGGCAGTTCGGAAGTCTTTATCGATGCGATCGAGCAGGTCGGCATCACCAATCTGGGCGTGAAGCGCCGCTACATTCGCGTCACCAAGCCGGTGCGCATCGAGTCGGGTGCGTCCTGGTCGGAATTTCGCCCCTATGACGGCACTCGCTTCGAGGTCGAGATCGATTTCGACAGCAAGCTGATCGGCCGACAGAAGTGGGAAGGCGACCTGACGGCCGAGACCTTCAAGACCCAATTGTCGCGGGCGCGTACATTCGGTTTCATGCGCGATGTCGAACGCCTCTGGGCTGCCGGTTTCGCGCTCGGCTCCTCGCTGGAAAACTCCGTGGTCATCTCGGACGACGACACTGTCATCAATGTCGAGGGGTTGCGTTACGAGAAGGACGAGTTCGTCCGTCACAAGACGCTGGATGCCGTTGGCGACCTGGCTCTGGCCGGCGCCCAGTTCATCGGTTGCTACCGCTCCTATCGTGGCGGTCACAAGATGAATGCCAATGCGCTGAAGGCGCTGCTCAGCGATCCCTCGGCCTATGAAGTCGTGGAGGCCCCGAGCCGTAGCTATCAGGTCCGCGCACGTGAATTCGTTCCGGTCCAGGTGCCGGAATTTGCCCCCTGGTCGGCCTGACCTCGGAACGGGCAATTGAAAGATTGCGCGCCGGCTTCCACGCGGAGGCCGGCGTTTTTGCTGGGCGGTGGAAGATACTGAACGAACGGCACTTTCTGGGCGCCCTGCCACAAAAATGCGTTAAAGTCACATCACTGCGTTGCCCTAGTGCCGCTTTTGTGGCTAGAAACGCCAGTTGAAGGCGACGGTTTTCAAGCGGCGCTGCAATCGGGATCATTTCGAATGAATCATGTGGGATCGGTCGTTGTGAAGAAAGCCGCGCGTATTGCAGGCCTGTGCGTGATGATGTCGGTCGGGGCCGTGCTGGCCGGCTGCCAGAGCGACCCGGATATCGACATCAGCAAGCTCGCTGCCGAGACCGAACCGCCGGAAGTGCTCTACAATCAGGGCCTCGCCAATATCAAGGCGGGCAATATGAGCGAAGCATCGCGCAAGTTCGACGCCGTCGATGCGCAGCATCCGTTCTCAGAGTGGTCGCAGAAGTCGCTGGTCATGAGCACCTTCACCAAATACCGGCTCGGCCGCTATGCGGATGCGATCGCCACCGGCAACCGCTACATGAACCTCTATCCGAAGTCCGAGGATGCTGCTTACGCGCAGTATCTCGTCGGTCTTTCCTACTGGAAGCAGATCTCCAGCGTCACGCAGGACCAGCGCAATTCGGTGAAGACCATCGAGGCCATGCAGCGGGTCGTCAACGAATTCCCCGACTCGGAATATGTCGATGATGCGCAGGCGAAGATGCGTTTCGCCCGCGACCAGCTGGCCGGCAAGGAAATGCAGGTCGGGCGCTACTATCTGGAGCGCAAGGAATATCTTGCTGCGATTTCGCGATTCCGCGTCGTGGTTGAGCAGTATCCGAACACGAATCAGATCGAGGAAGCTCTGGCGCGTCTGGTCGAGTCCTACTACGCCATGGGCGTCGTGTCGGAAGCGCAGGCGGCGGCAGCCGTTCTCGGACACAATTATCCGGACAGTCAGTGGTATTCCGACAGCTATGCGCTGCTGCAGAAGGGTGGCCTCGAGCCGCGCGAGAATTCCGGGTCGTGGATCACCCGCGCCGGTCGCAGGCTGCTGACCGGGGCCTGACCGTTCACCGTCACGAAGTGAGAAACTGAGCCCATGCTGGTCCAGCTGTCGATCCGCGATATCGTTCTGATCGAGCGGCTGGACCTTGCCTTCGAAACCGGTCTTTCCGTGCTGACCGGCGAAACGGGTGCCGGTAAATCCATCCTTCTCGACAGCCTCTCGCTCGCGCTCGGCGGGCGTGGCGACGGCTCGCTCGTGCGCCATGGAGAGGACAAGGGGCAGGTGACTGCCGTCTTCGACGTGGATAACAGCCACCCTGCACGCACCTTGCTCAAGGGCAACGGGGTCGACGATGACGGAGATCTGATCTTCCGGCGCATTCAGTCCGCTGATGGCCGTACGCGCGCCTATATCAACGACCAGCCTGTCAGCGTGCAGCTCATGCGGCAGATCGGTCAGGTACTGGTCGAGATCCACGGTCAGCACGACGACCGCGCCCTGATCGACACCAATGCACATCGCATGCTGCTCGACGCTTTTGCGGGGCTGACCGACGAGGCCGTCGATCTTGGCGAGAGCTACCGCCGTTGGCGCGATGCCGAGCGCAGCTTCAAGACTCACAAGGCGAAGGTAGAAGCCGCCGCGCGCGAGGCAGACTATCTGCGCGCCTCGGTCGAGGAGCTTGAGACGCTGTCGCCGCTCGATGGCGAAGAGGACGACCTCGCCGATCGGCGCTCTGCCATGCAGAAGTCGGAGCGCATCGCGGGCGACATCGCCGAAGCATCGGAATTCCTGAACGGCAATGCGTCCCCCGTGCCGCATATCGCCTCGCTGATGCGTCGGCTCGAGCGCAAGAGCCACGAGGCTCCGGGACTGCTCGAAGAGACAGTGCAACTGCTCGGCGCCGCTCTGGACACGCTTTCTGCCGCCCAGATGGAAGTGGAAGCGGCGCTGCGCCGTACCGAGTTCGATCCCCGCGAACTTGAACGGGTCGAGGAGCGTCTCTTCGCGCTCAGGGCCGCTGGTCGCAAATATTCCGTAGCTGTTGTCGATCTGCCGGCAATGGCTGAAAAAATGGTGGCGGATCTGGCGGATCTCGATGCCGGCGAGGAGCGTCTTGGCCAGCTGGAGGCCGCCGTGCACGAGACCAGGGCGCATTACGACCATCTGGCGCACCAGTTGTCCGCCAAGCGCCGGAACGCGGCCCAGTCGCTGGCTGATGCCGTCATGCAGGAACTTCCGGCGCTGAAGCTGGAGCGGGCAAGCTTCATGGTCGAGGTGGCTACTGATCCCGAGAATGCGACAGCGGACGGCATCGATACCGTGGAATTCCATGTGCAGACCAATCCCGGCACGCGCCCCGGTCCGATCATGAAGGTTGCCTCCGGGGGCGAGCTTTCGCGCTTCCTGCTGGCGCTCAAGGTCGCGCTCGCGGACCGCGGGTCGGCGCCGACACTGGTCTTCGACGAGATCGACACCGGTGTGGGTGGTGCTGTGGCCGATGCCATCGGCCAGCGATTGAAGCGACTTTCCGCCAAGGTGCAGGTACTTTCGGTCACCCATGCACCGCAGGTCGCCGCACGCGCCTCGACGCATTTCCTGATTTCCAAGGGCCCGACCGGGGATGCAGGCGACAAAATTGCAACGCGGGTGGCAATCATGGAGCCGGACCATCGCAAGGAAGAGATCGCGCGCATGCTCGCGGGTGCCTCGGTGACCGACGAAGCGCGGGCGGCGGCGGCCAAACTGCTCGCGGCTGGCGAGTGATACTCGTCTGCCCAGTGTCGGTTGCGATTTCCACCAAAACCTGTTTCGCTGGTCTGCCATGCTTGAACTGATCCAGATCTACTGGGCCGAGACCCTTGCCGTGCTATCCGTGGTCTTCGGCACGCTCGCCGCGACGCATGCGGCGATGACCAAGCGTGAGGTTCGCTCTGCCCTCGGATGGGTCGGGGTGATCATTCTCTCGCCGCTTGTGGGGGCAATGATCTATGCGATTGCGGGAATCAACCGTATCCGTCGTGCGAACCTGATCTCTCGCCGTGCCCTGGAACTCGACCATATCTCGCGCAGCCTTTCGCTTTATGGCGTCAGCCGTGAAACGGTGGCTGCGCAGTTCGGCACCCGGTTCGGACAGATGAAGCTGCTCGGGGACAAGGTGACCCTTCGTCCGCTTTCGTCCGGCAACCACATTGCGATGCTCACCACCGGTGAAGAGACGTTTGACGGCATGTGCCAAGCGATCGAGGCCGCTGAACAGAGCATCATCCTCGAAACCTATATCTTCGATCGAGATGTCGCCGGTCGGCGCGTGGCCGACTGCCTGATCGCCGCGCACAAGCGCGGCGTGGCGGTGCGCGTGCTCGTCGATGCCGTCGGTGCCCGTTACAGCGTACCCAGCATCATCGGCTATCTGGAGCAGGGCGGCGTTCCCGTGGCGGTCTTCAACGGTCAGGTGATCATGGGGCTCCGGCTCCCTTACGCCAATCTGCGCACCCACCGGAAAATCATGGTGGTGGATGGTGCAACGGCCTTCGTCGGTGGCATGAACATTCGCGCCGGCTTTGCCGGGCCTGATGGTGCGCGTGATACGCATTTCAGGGTGACCGGTCCCGTCGTCGCCGACATCCTCGCGGTTGCGGCGGAAGACTGGCATTTCGAGACGGGCGAGGTCCTGCTGGGGCCGGAGTGGCGAGTGCGCCTCGACGATGCGGTATCCGGGACGGGGACCGCGATCCGGGCCGTGGTGTCGGGGCCGGACGCCCATTTCGAGACGAATCACCGGCTTCTGCTCGGCGCCTTCTCCGTCGCCGAGCGGTCGATCCGGATCGTCTCGCCGTATTTCCTGCCTGATACCACCTTCATCGCGGCGCTGAATACGGCGGCGCGGCGTGGGGTGAAGGTTGATGTGATCGTGCCTTCGCAGAACAATCTTGCCATCGTCGCCCGTGCAATGATGGGACAGTTCGACCAGATCCTGCAGGAAGGCTGCAGCGTTCATCTGTCGAGCGGCACCTTCGATCATTCGAAGCTGATGGTCGTCGACCGGCAATGGTGTTTCGTCGGATCGTCCAACCTCGATTCGCGTTCGCTCAGGCTCAATTTCGAGATCGATCTCGAAGTCTATGACCGGCGCCTGGCCGAGCAGATCGAAGACGGGATCGACGAGAGACTGGCGACGGCGGAGCAGGTGACCCTCGAAAGCCTGAGGGCTCGTTCCTTGCCGAACCGATTGATTGACCGTTTCTTCTGGCTTGGTTCGCCCTATCTTTGACAAACGAACCACCATTCGTGGCCGTCAGGGCCGGAACGGTCGGCGCCTCAAGAGACGACGGATGCATCTGGTGTGATGAAGAAGATTAAGCCCAGCCTCGCACGCACGATGGTGACCTCGCTGCGCAATCGCAAATCGCGGCCCGGCGAGGGTGCCGTATACGGGGTCACCGAGGGAGGGATGACGGTCGCCTCCTACAACGTGCACAAATGCGTTGGAACAGACGGGCGCTTCGATCCTGAGCGGATCATCGACGTCATTCGCGAAATTGGCCCCGACGTGATCGCACTCCAGGAGGCGGATCAGCGTTTCGGCGAGCGTTCCGGTCTGCTCGACCTCAACCGGCTCAGGCTCGAGACCGGCTTGCTGCCGGTTCCCGTCATCTCCGGTCCGAAGTCGCATGGCTGGCGCGGCAATGTACTCCTGTTTCGCGAGGGCATTGTGCGCGACGTGCACCAGGTCGCCCTGCCGGGGCTGGAGCCGCGCGGCGCGCTGGTCGCGGAGATCGATCTCGAAAGCAGGTCAGGGCTCCGCGTCATCGCCGCGCATCTGGGCCTCCTGCGCTGGGCCCGGCGCCAGCAGGCCGACGTCATTCTCGACCTCCTGCAGAGCCGTGACGAGCGGCCGACGCTTTTGATGGGCGACTTCAACGAGTGGCGGCTGGGGCCGGGCTCGGCTCTGACCCGGCTCGAGCCCATCTTCGGACCGCTACCGACACCGATCCCAAGCTTCCCGGCAGGGCTTCCGGTCCTGTCGCTCGACCGGATCATGGCGAACAGGGCCGGGTTGATCGCCGATCTCACGGTGCATGACACGCCGCTTGCCCGCGTTGCCTCAGACCACCTGCCGCTGACCGCGCGTCTTGATCTCGCCAAGGTGGAGGACTGAGGACCGGGCCTTTTCATTCGCCGATTTTCCGCTAAACCCGACGGGAGAATTCCGGAGGTTGCCATGGCCGTTCACACCATTCCCGTCGAAACCCTGAACGAGGAGCAGGCGAAGGCCGAGCTGCAGCAGCTCGCAGCCGAAATCGCCCATCACGACGCGCTCTACCATGGCAAGGACCAGCCAGAGATCTCGGATGCTGATTATGATGCGCTCAAGGCGCGCAATGATGCAATCGAGGCGCAGTTTCCGCAGTTGGTGCGGACCGACAGTCCATCGCAACGTGTCGGCGCTGCACCTGCCGGGATCTTTGCCCAGGTCGTGCATGCCCGGCCGATGCTGTCGCTCGACAACTCGTTTTCCGACGAGGACGTGCAGGATTTCGTGTCTTCCGTCTATCGCTTCCTCGGCCAGATGCCCGACAAATCCATCGCGTTTACCGCTGAGCCAAAGATCGACGGCCTCTCCATGTCGCTGCGCTACGAGAAGCGCAGGCTGGTGACGGCTGCCACGCGTGGTGACGGGACGACCGGCGAAAACGTCACGGCCAATATCCGCACGATCCGCGAAATCCCGGAGGAACTGCCGGCCGATGCGCCCGATGTCGTCGAAGTGCGCGGCGAGGTCTATATGGCGAAATCCGATTTCATGGCGCTCAATGCGCAGATGGAGGCCGAGGGCAAGCAGACCTATGTCAACCCGCGCAACACCGCGTCGGGTTCGCTGCGCCAGCTCGATCCAAAAGTGACGGCGAGCCGCAATTTGCGCTTCTTCGCCTATGCCTGGGGTGAGATGAGCGACATGCCCGAAGACACGCAGTGGGGCATGGTGCAGGTGTTCGAGCGTTGGGGCTTCCCCGTCAATCCACTGACGCGCCGGCTGAACTCCGTCGAGGAGATCATCGGGCACTACAGCGATATCGGGCTCAAGCGCGCCGATCTGGATTACGATATCGATGGCGTGGTCTACAAGGTCGACCGGCTGGATCTGCAGGCGCGCCTGGGCTTCCGCTCGCGTTCGCCGCGCTGGGCAACGGCCCACAAGTTCCCGGCCGAGCAGGCCTTCACCACTGTCGAGGCCATCGACATTCAGGTTGGGCGCACCGGCGCGTTGACACCCGTCGCCCGTCTCACGCCTGTGACGGTCGGCGGCGTGGTCGTGACCAATGCCACCCTGCACAATGCCGACTATATCGAGGGCATCGGCAATTCCGGTCAGCGTATCCGCGAAGAGGAGCATGATATCCGGATCGGCGACACGGTTATCGTCCAGCGCGCCGGCGATGTCATTCCGCAGGTCCTCGATGTCGTGCTGGAGAAGCGGCCAGAGGATGCTGCAAAATATGTCTTCCCGACGAAATGCCCGGTCTGCGGCAGCCATGCGGTGCGGGAGAAGAACGAGAAAACCGGCAAGCTGGATTCCGTCACCCGCTGCACGGGCGGCTTCGTCTGCCGCGCCCAGGCGGTCGAGCACATCAAGCATTTCGTCTCGCGCAATGCCTTCGACATCGAGGGGCTCGGTACCAAGCAGGTCGATTTCTTCTTCGAGAGCGAGGATCCGGCGCTGCTGATCCGCACAGCGCCGGATATTTTCACGCTCAAGGCGCGGCAGGATCAATCGCTCACCAAGCTGGAGAACATTGAGGGCTTCGGCCGCGTAAGTGTTCGAAAACTGTTCGAGGCAATCGACGCACGGCGCGAGATTGCGCTCAATCGCTTCATCTTCGCACTGGGGATCCGCCATGTCGGTGAGACCACGGCGAAGCTGCTGGCGCGTTCCTATGGCAGCTACGAGGTCTTTTCGCAGGCGATGCAGGCCGCCGCTCCCAAGTTTGGTGAGGCTTGGAACGAACTCAACAATATCGAAGGGATCGGCGAGGTCGTCGCAGCCTCGATCGTCGAGTTCTTCAAGGAACCGCGGAACCTGGAGGTCGTGCAGCGTCTGCTCGACGAGGTTCGACCACTCGATGCGGAAGTGGCCGTCACCAGCGGCAGCCCTGTTGTCGGAAAGACCGTCGTCTTCACCGGATCGCTTGAGCGGTTCACGCGTGACGAGGCAAAGGCGCGTGCCGAATCGCTTGGCGCCAAGGTGGCCGGTTCGGTGTCCAAGAAGACCGACTACGTGGTCGCAGGCCCCGGGGCCGGGTCGAAGCTCGACAAGGCGCGGGAACTGGGTGTCCAGGTGATGACCGAAGACGAGTGGCTGGACCTGATCGCCGGGTGATCACGCGACGCTGAAGGCGGCGTCGCTCAGGTCGATGGCCGGACTGTCGAGATGCGCGGTGCGCGGCAGGTCGCGTTCGAGCACGATGCGGTTGCGGCCGGCGGATTTGGCGATGTAGAGCGCCCGGTCAGCGGCGGCGTAGACCGCAGAAAAGTCCCGGATCGGCGTGATGTCGGCCAGCCCGCCGGAGATGGTAACTGCGATTGTATGTTGCACGGCGTCGATCTTGTGGTTGGCGACGGTCCGGCGAAGCTTTTCTGCGAGCGACACGACCTCGGCGAAATCGGTGTCGCGGAAAAGGATGGCAAATTCCTCGCCTCCGATGCGTGCGACGAGATGCGGCGGTCCGGCAATCTCCTTCAACGTCCCGGCGATGGAAACGATCACGTCGTCACCCGCCAGATGTCCGTACCGATCATTGATCTGCTTGAATCGGTCTATGTCGATGACCAGCAAGTGCCCCCGTTCCACCTGGGAAAGGTCCTCAATGAAGGCGCGGCGGTTGAGCAGGCCCGAAAGCATGTCTGTGCGGCTCATCTGGCGAAATTCGAGCCGCGTGCGGGCAAGATGAATCACGGCATAGCCCATGTAAAGGGAGCAGAGCATCGTCAGGGTGAAGGACACGATGAAGGCGATACCGCAGCCAATCGCGAGATCTCGGAGCAGCGGATTGAGAAGAACACCCAGAGCGTGCAGGACGACCAGGATCAGCGCGACCATCACACAGGCAAGGATGGTGGTGCGGATCGACAACCGCGTCGCGAAACGCATCACGGGATCCCAATTGTCGAACTCGGTCAGTCCAATGTCACGTATCACCCAGGCTTCTATCTGTTTTTTCAACATTACCACCGCCTATTCAATATAACTTGAAACCACGGATGCCCGTGAACCGCCACATTGACTTCGGTGGCGTACTCATTCTGAAATATCGGTGACCCGGTAAGACTGGGTGGCCACCTTCGGTCAAGGTGAACAGAGCTGTCCCGACAGTAAAGCCGTCTCCAGCACTTATACCAAATTTAATCCATCACCAATTAAATTAAGATGAATTTGAAACTCTGGATTGCATGTTCTGTCGTTCCGATACGGAACGATCACGGCTCTGTGAAGCCGGCAGGCAATATGGTCAGGCGGTAGCGAGAAGGGTCGTTGGCGAAGAGCAAGCCGCCTTTGCTGGTGGAGCCGGCGGCCACATAATCGAAGGTCACGCTCGTCTCTTCGACCGGTGTTGCGCCATCCATGAGGGTGCCTTTGACCTCGACTGCGGCCGCCGTCGCGTCCGATGCGTTACGCACCTGGATCATGACGCGCCAGCCTGCGGGGAGGGGCTTGATGTCGAGCACATGCGCCGACAGTACCGGCGGATTGTCGTCGGTCGTCCAGGCTTCCCAAAAGATCCATCCGGTCATTGCAAGAACGATCACGGTGGCCAAGAGACCGGTCAGCCATTCGATCCAGTGGGGACTGATCTGCTCCGCATTCTTGCTTACACTGGAACGGGTCACGGAATTGCTCCTCACAGGATTAGACGGGCAGCAGCGGCGCCGATGGCTGCCGGGAAGGAGAGGACAACCACTGCCAGGATCGCCTGGGCCGAGCCGAGGTCATCCAGCCGGCCGAACGTCCAAAGGGCATAGAGGCTGACGACAAGTGCGACGACGTAGCCGGGCAGGGTGAAACGGACAAAGGCGTGCCATCCGGGTGTGTCCTCCTGCAGGCTGTGGCCACCGCGAAAGGCGAGTGCGTAGACAAAACCGTGCATGAGAAAGATCGACAGGGACAGAAGTCCCAGCGCATGCCAGGCCGTCATCTTGTGGGCGAGCAGGATCATCTCCTCCGTCGGGGCGAGATTGAGGGAGAGGAAGAGCGCGCCGACCGCCATCATGAAGAGCTCCGTGGCGTAGCTCGTTTCCACCGCATCACCGGTCTTGTCTTCCTCTTCGTCGTCCTCGTCTCGCATGCTCAGCTGGCTGCGGCCGAGCAGGGCGCCGATGCTGGCGGGCACTGCCTGGAGTGCCACCATTCCCACCCATTCGCGCGGCGCCATGTCCAGTGTGATGACGCCGAACAGCACGAGGATCAACGCACTGGCCGCCACCCCCATCCCATACGCGACGATGGCGTCGCGGGTGGATTCGCGCCAGGTGGCGGTGTGTTCGAAGCCGATTCGATGGGAGAGCCCGATCAGGAGCGGAAAATTGAGGGCGAGCAGCAGAAACAGGCGCTCGCGCTCCATGTAGAAGCCGAGAAACCACATCTCCATGGTCATCAGCATGGGGATGGAAAAGAGCAGGGCGCCTGCGACACCGCGCGCGATGCCGATCAAGAAGCGGTTTACGCGGTCCGGCTCGTGCCGGTCCGTATTGTCGCGTTGCTGTCCATCCACTGCCGCCATTGTTCCACCGTCGCTTGCCGCGCAGGGAATGCGCGAGTGACGATGGTTGTTCCACCATGCGGAAATGAAGACGCCAGCCCGAAGGCTGGCGTCAGTCGTTCATCGATTTTCAAGCCGAAGTGCATTGTGGCTGGTGAAGCTCAAACCTTCGGCTTGTAGGGCTTCTTCTTTGCGCCGGCGGCGGCGCCCCGGTCTTCGAACTTGCCTTTTGGCTTGCCAGCAAAGGCAGGCTTGCCACCATAGGCCGGTTTGTCACCCTTTGGCTTGCCAGCCCAATCAGGCTTTGCGGACTTGTCCCAGGCGTTGGAGGCGCCCTTCGGCTTCTTGAAGGCGGGCTTGGCCGGGGCGTCGCCCCAGACTTCGGCATCGGCAGCAGCCATGGCGTCACGGGGCGGACGAGGGGCTGCATCGTCCTTGCGGGGATAGGGCTTCTTGTCCCCGAACGGCTTCTTCTCGCCAAAGGGAGCCTTGTCGCCAGAGGGCTTGCGGTCACTGAAGGACTTCCGGTCGTCCGACTTGCGGTCGCCATAGGCCTTCTTCTCTCCGTAAGGCTTGCGGTTGCCCTCCTCGCGCGGCGGACGCGGCGCCCGTTCCTTCGGCGGTGCGCCAAAGTCCGGCATTCCAGGAAGCTGCGAGAGTGTGATACCGCGTTCGAGTGCCTTATTGGGGCCAAGGGCACCGAGGAACGTATCGAGGGCGCTCGCGGCGATCTCGACGAAGGTTTCCTCCGGCTGCATCTTGATCGCGCCGATCTCGTTCTTGGTGATGTTGCCATTGCGGCAGAGCATCGGGATCAGCCAGCGGGGCTCGGCATTCTGGCGGCGGCCGACAGAGACGGAGAACCAGACGCTCGCACCGAAATCGCCGCGCGGCTTTGTCGCCGAATTCGCCGGGTTGGCGTAGTCAGGTTCCTTGCGGGCCTTGCCAGCTTCGAGGCTGACGGGGATCAAGTCTTCCGGTGCCGAGCGATGGCCGCGCTGCAGGCGCAGGAAAGCGGCCGCGATCTGTTCGGCGCCATGGGTCGCAATCAGTGCCTCGATCATCGGTACTTCGTCTTCGCCGATGACCTGGGTCAACGACGGATCTGCCATCAGGCGTTCATCGTCGCGGGCCTGGACTTCGTCGGCGGACGGCGGCAGGGCCCAGGTCGGGCGAACATTGGCACCGCCGAGCAGGCGTTCGGCCTTCCGGCGCGCGCTGTTCGGCACGATGAGCGCAGACACACCCTTGTTGCCGGCGCGGCCGGTGCGGCCCGAGCGGTGCAGCAAGGTCTCGGAATTGGTCGGCAGATCGGCATGGATGACGAGTTCGAGGCCGGGAAGATCGATGCCGCGGGCAGCGACATCGGTCGCGACGCAGACGCGCGCACGGCCGTCGCGCATGGCCTGCAGCGCATGGGTGCGTTCGTTCTGCGAGAGCTCGCCCGACAGCGCGACGACGGAGAAACCACGATTGTGAAGGCGCGCGGTCAGATGGTTCACGGCGGCGCGGGTCGAGCAGAAGACGATGGCGTTCTTCGCCTCGTAGTAGCGCAACACGTTGATGATGGCGTTCTCGCGGTCGGGATTGGCGACTGCCAGCGCACGGTATTCGATGTCGATATGCTGCTTCTGCTCCGAGACCGTCTCGATGCGGCGGGCATCGCGCTGGTAGCTCTTGGCGAGATCGGCGATCGAGCGCGGCACGGTGGCCGAGAACATCAGCGTGCGGCGCTCATCGGGCGATTGCTCCAAGATGAATTCGAGATCCTCGCGGAAGCCGAGATCGAGCATTTCATCGGCCTCGTCGAGCACGACGACGCGCATCTGCGACAGGTCGAGCGCGCGGCGCGTGATATGGTCGCGCAGGCGGCCGGGAGTGCCGACGATGATGTGGGCGCCGCGTTCAAGGGCGCGGCGCTCGTTGCGGATGTCCATGCCACCGACACAGGAGCCGATAATCGCGCCGGTCTCGGCATAGAGCCATTCGAGTTCGCGCATGACCTGCATGGCGAGTTCGCGGGTCGGTGCAATGGCGAGTGCCAGCGGTGCGCCGGCGCGATCGAAGCGACCACCTTCCGGCAACAGTGTCGGCGCCATGGCAAGGCCGAAGGCGACAGTCTTGCCGGATCCGGTCTGGGCCGAGACGAGCGCATCGCGACCTTGAAGGTCGGGGTCGATCATTGCCTGCTGCACGGGGGTAAGTGTCTCGTACCCGCGCTTGCGCAAGGCCTCAGCGATCGCCGGGACGATGGCGTCATAATCAGTCATGAATTGGTCTTTCGAATGTGATGGATGGTGCGGGCCAAAGCACCGCGCCCGCCGATTGCGGGTATGTTTGCGCCGTTCCTACTCGCAAGGACCCGGAAAGTCGAGAGGGAGCCGGTGAAAAGGCGTCTTATGGTGAAGGGGCAGGGTGGCAGGGTGCCTTGAACGAATCCCTCTCAGCGCCTAAGGCTTGCGCATGTCTATCTCCGATTTCTCCGGCAGAACCATTGCCATCGACTTCGAGACCGCAACGGAAGCGCGGGCGAGTGCCTGTTCGATCGGGCTCGCCTTCATCGAAAAAGGGCGGGTGGTCCGGGTCGAGGAGCGGCTGATACGGCCGCCGCAAAACCGCTACTCTCCCTTCAACATCGCCATTCACGGCATCCGGCCGGAGCATACGGCTCATGCGCCGGATTTTGTCGAGGTCATGGCCGAGTTCGCGGGTGAGTTCGAAGGTGCGCGGATGATCGCGCACAATGCTTCCTTCGATTTTTCCGTGCTGCGGGCCTGTCTCGATCTCTGTGGGCTGGAATATCCCGAGCTCTCCTATCTGTGCAGCGTCAAACTTGCCCAGCGCCACTGGCCGGACCTCGGCTCGCATCGCTTGAACGTGCTTGCAGCACATCTGGGACTGACTTTTGCGCATCACAATGCGGCGGAAGATGCACGCATTTGTGCGGAAGCCTGCCTTGCAATGGCGACCGAGGCCGAGGCGGAGGATCTGTTTGAATTGGCGCTGAAACTCGGGCTCAATCCTGGCCGTCTCAGTCGGCGGAGCTATGATCCCTGTTCCTTTGCCCGCAAGCCAAAGACGAGATCGGTCGCCTTGCAAGCGTGACGGCAGATCCTATCTTCATTGTAATCACGAAGGAGTGAACTCAATGCTGATCCGTCAAACCACCGCCGCTGCCCTGATGCTTGCTGCCACGGCGATCCCCGCATCGTCCGAGGTCGTTGGCAAAGTCGGAGTCGACTGGGTCGGGAACGACATTGTCGTTGAAGCCGTGACGGATCCCGATGTGAAGGGGGTGACGTGCCATGTCACCTATTTCGACCGCTCGCTCATCGACCGTCTGTCCAAGGGCAACTGGTTCGAGGATCCGTCCAACAACTCAATCGCGTGCCGCCAGACCGGGCCGATCGAGATCGGCGACATCGACCTGTCGGATGATGGAGAGGAAGTGTTCAGGGAGGGGCTTTCGATCATCTGGAAGTCGCTCGTCGTCAACCGGATCTACGACAAGGAAAACGACACGCTGATCTATCTTGCGCATTCGCGGCAGGTGGTCGAGGGGTCGGCGAAAATGGCGATCTCGACTGTGCCGCTCTTCAATCAGAACGTCGTATGGACGTCGGGCAAGCCACAATGATCGACCATATTAGGGGGCATTGGTCCCTTGCCGGATCGATGTGACGTCGATCACTTTCTCGGTTTTCGTGTCTCGTCCATGACAGCGCGGTCGGCAGGCGTAACCCCAATATCGCAGCCGGCCGGAGAGCAGCCTGTTCAGCTCCCCAACTAAAGACGCCCTGGAGCCTTTTCGGATCCAGGGCGTTTTGCGTGGTGATGGAAGATCGATTACTTGACGTAGACGATCTTGCCGCCATTGGCAGCTGTATCAACGTCGATGACATTCATGGTCTCGATGCTCTGCTCCTGAAGAGCCGCCATCAGGGCCGGGTCAGCGCTGACTTCAGCCTGGGCTTCAGCCATCGCAGACTGGTCGTTGGTCATCCGCTCAAGGCGCGTGTGCTGCTGACGATCCTGGTCGTTGTTCAGGCTGTCGAGGCGAACGATGCTCACACCTTCGGTTGCCATTGTCGTGGAATTCGTGGTGGTTGCGGTATCAACCATCGGTTCGGCGGTCTGTGCCAGGGCGACGCCCGAAACGGAAGCGATGGACATGGCACCGGCGAGCGCGAGCTTTACTGCAGAATTCATAGTCTTTCTCCTTGGTTTCTTTTCAGAAACTTCCGGTCGTCGGAAGCTGACAGGAGAACGTCAGACTATGCATACGGTTCCGCCCAGATGCGAAACTATTTATATAATACAACTACCATTCGAGGTAGTTTTATACAACGGCAGAGCGGTGCCCCTGGCTGAGCTGGTCACGTTCAGGAGAGTGCAGGAGAGGAAGATGCCCCGGATATTCGGGGCATCTTCCTCGGAAGGGTGGGTTGGCTCAGGCCGCCTGCGCCAGTTCGTCGGCGATGACGGTGTCGAGGTTGAGGAAGCAGACCATCGACTTTTCGAGTGCAACGATGCCACGGCAGAAGGCGCGCTGCGCTTCCGGGATGATTTCCGGTGCCGGCTGCAGGTCTTCGCTCTTGATCGTCATCATGTCGGAAACCTGTTCGACCAGAAGGCCGACCAGCTTGCCGGCGATGTCCGTGACGATGATCGCCGCGCGCTCGGACGGTTCGGTCATCTTCATGCCGAGCCGGCATGCCATGTCGATGACCGGAATGACGGCGCCGCGCAGGTTGATCAGGCCGAGGACGTAAGGCGGGGTGTGCGGCATCGGCGTCACCGGTGCCCAACCGCGGATTTCGCGGATGGCCATGATGTCGATGCAGAATTCCTGGTCGCCGAGATGGAAAGACACGATTTCCAGATACGCACCCGACTGTTTGATGGCATTGCTCATGGTCAGAACTCTTCCCAGTGTTCTTTCGCTTCGGCAGCTGAGGCTGGTGCCGAAGCAGTTCGGTTAAACGATCCCGCAACCCTGTCCATCAGCGCCCGCGGGGAAGACGGTCTCTGACGGGGAGGCGGCGTTTGCCGGCTCCTGATGTTGGACATGAGCAGTCTGGCCCAAGATCACCTTGAGCTCACCGGCGAGGTGCGAAAGGGGTTCCGCATCTTTCGCCAGCCTGTGGCCTGCCGCTGTGGTCTGCTCTACCATCGCAGCATTCTGTTGCGGGACCGGTCCATCTGGCCGACGGCCGAATTGATCTCGCTCAGTTCCGCCGATTGTTCACGCGTGCTGGTAACGATTGCCTTAACATGCTGGCATTTTCGTAAATATCTTCCCCAAAACGGTCCAATACGTGACCGGCCGCAGTCAGCTTGTCAGGTGGCTGTGATCGCGCGGCGATAGAGATGCCAGGTGGCGTGACCGGCAACGGGGAGGACGACGAGCAGGCCCAGAAACAGCGGTACAAGTGCAGCGATGGCCAGCCCGGCCACGACAAGGCCAAACGTCAGCATGGGGACGGGGTTTTCGATGACTGTGCGCATGCTCGTGAGCATGGCGGTCACGAAATCAACGTCGTGGTCGAGAAGCAGAGGCATGGAGATCACGGTGGCACTGAAAAGGATGGCGGCGAGGACCGCGCCGACGATGGTGCCAATGGCGAGGAAGAGCAGCCCTTCCGGTGTCGTGAGGACCACCCTGGCAAAGGCGTCGAGCGTGGCCGGGATGCGAAACCCCAGGAACAGGGCCATCAGCAGGCGGATCTGGTAGATCCAGATCCAGAAGATGAAGAGGACGACGAAGGCCATCCAGGAGAGCTGTCGCTCGCGCTGGCGGAAGACTTCGGTCAATACCGCTTTCCAGCCGATCTTCTCTCCCTGTTGGTGTCGGCGACTGATCTCGTAGAGACCGACGGCGACGAATGGGCCGATCAGCGGGAAGCCGATCGCGACGGGGATGATCATCCAGGGCAGTTGATAGGATGTCAGCATCACGGCGATGAAGATCCCGCCAAAGGCATAGATCGCGCCGAAAAACACCCCGAAGGCCGGATACGTGCGGAAATCACGCCAGCCATCGGCAAAGGCGCCGCTGATGTCGTGCATCCGCAGCCGGTTGATCTGCAGTTTCGGCGGTGAGCCCCGTTGGAGTGCCTGCTGTTCCATGGGTCCCTCCCAACACGTCTGGTCCTGCGGCAATCTGTCAGGAAATGCCGATTCTGTTCCTTGATATCCGTCAAGTCGCGAGAGACGTTCGCAAAATGTCGCGTTTCATCCTGCCAGAACTGCGCTAAGATAAGACATGTCCAATCTCGCGCGCACTCCAAAATGGTTGCCTTACACGGCTTTGCTTCTGGCGGGCGCCATCTTCACTTTGGCGGTCTTCCTCGGCTGGATGCGGTTCGGCGGTGAGATCTTCCTGTCCCTGATCGAGAGCGGTCTCGCCTATTGTTTCTGATCGCCGTTGGCCACCGTGACAAATCGGCGCTCTTTCCTGCAATATCGTGGAGTTGAATTGCCATCCGCGTCTCGGGAGCTTATCCGGCGTAGCAAGGATTTTAAACGCTAAGGATTAGCCAGCATGAAAACGGTCAGAGTGGTCTTGTGGGCGGCGGTGGTGGTCATGGCCGGCGTGCTCGGCTGGCTCACATACCAGGTCACGCAATCCAAGGAGCAGATCGCCGAAGCACCCTTTGGCGTGCCTTTCCAGCTCGCTGATCAGAACGGCCAGCCGATCACCGAGCAGGCCTTGCGCGGGAAACCGACCGCGCTCTTCTTCGGCTTCACCCATTGCCCCGAAGTTTGTCCGACCACGCTGTTCGAGCTCGACGGCTGGATGAAGACGGTCGATCCCGATGCGAAGGGGCTCCAGGCCTATTTCGTGACTGTCGATCCGGAGCGGGATACGCCAGAAATCCTTGGCCAGTATATCTCCAATGTGACGGACCGGGTGACGGGCATCGCCGGCGATCCGGCCAAGATCGCCGAGGTCGTCAAGGGATTCCGCGTTTATGCCAAGAAGATCCCGTTGGACGAGGCGCAGCCGGACGGGGACTATACGATGGACCACACGGCCTCCATTTTCCTCCTGGACGCGGACGGGCGCTTCAAGGGAACGATCGCCTATGGAGAAAACCCCGACACGGCGATCAAGAAGCTCGAAAACCTGATGAAGGGCTGATTGCGGGGCCCTCGCCGGAGGTTGCCATGGCGGCGATTGCGTTGTACCGCAACGCCTGACCATCCAGACCCGCCGAGGAAGACCGATCGTGAGCGAAATTCGCCTCTATGTGAGCACCACCGAGAAGAACGCCAACCGGATCCTCGATCTGATGAGCTTCGCTTTCGGCGAGGAAGACTTCGCCATCGCGACCACAGAGGTCGACGAGAAGGCGGACATCTGGGAAGCTTCCATTTATCTGATGGCCGACCAGGAGGACGAGGTCAGGCCCCGCGTACAGGACCTGCTCGCCGAGGAATTCCCCGACGCCACGATCGAGCGGGAAGTCATTCCGGATATCGACTGGATCGCAAAGTCGCTCGAGGGATTGAAGCCCGTACGCGCGGGACGGTTCCTGGTGCATGGCTCGCATGACCGTGACAAGGTCCAGATCAATGACGTCGCGATCGAGATCGATGCCGGCCAGGCATTCGGGACCGGCCATCACGGGACGACGGCTGGCTGCCTCGAAGTGATCGAAAAGGTGGTCCGTTCGCGCAAGGTCCGCAATGCGCTTGACCTTGGAACGGGCAGCGGCGTGCTGGCCATCGCTGTTCGCAAGCTGCTTCCTGTGCCGGTGTTGGCAACGGATATCGATCCTATCGCGGTCAGGGTCGCCCAGGAAAATGCGCGCCGCAACCAGATCATCGACGGCATCGATTTCCGCACAGCTCCGGGCTTTCACTCGACCGCATTTCGGGACCACGGCCCCTTCGATCTGATCATTGCCAATATTCTGGCGCGGCCACTGATCAAGATGGCGCCGCAGCTCGTCACCCATCTCGCACCGAATGGCTCGGTCATTCTCTCAGGCATTCTCGCAGAACAGCGCTGGAAGGTGATCGCCGCCTATAGCGGCGAGGGGCTTTCGCATGTGAAGACGATCTGGCGCAATGGCTGGGTGACCATTCACTTTACGCAAGGCAAGGGCTGACGCACTACGCCGGTTGCACGGACAAAAGAAAAGGCGGCCCACAAGGAGCCGCCTTTTTTGCACGGCATGGAGCCGCGCCGGGATCCGCGAGCGTGGGAGGAGCGCTCAAGCGGATTGTCGGCTGGACGGTCGGGTTCGACCGTCGCTGATCAGATGATCGAACGCTGATGCGGGCGACGGCGCAGTTCGTCGCGTGTCAGGCCCATGGCAGCAAGCGATGCGTCGTCGAGCGACAGAAGTGCGCCCGTTGCATAGAGATCGGCACGACGCTGGCGTGCCTCGACAAGATTGTTCAGGGCTGTGCGCAGGAAAGAATTGGCCATCTCTCGGTTCCTTCTAGGTTTCGGACGCTCGTCTCTGCGTCCTCGATGATTGACATATAGTCTCATCGGCCGGGTTCAGTCAGATGGCTTGGAGCACAGGAGGTCTGCGTTTGCTGCATAGCAACATGAGTTACGCCTCAATTTGCGGCATATCTGGGCTCGATGAGTGGCATCTGCCGCGAAACGATGCGCCGATGGTGGTGAGGGGCGGGTGGCCTTGCTATAAGCGCTGACAGAATCCACAACCCATCGCGAGCAAGTTCATGTTTCAATCCTTCGAGGTCAAATCCACGCCGATTCACGGCAAGTCCCGCGTCGCAGCGATTCGGGGCCTGTTTGGCGAGCTCGGCATCGATGGCGTACTTGTTCCTCGTTCAGACGAGTATCTGGGCGAATATGTCCCGGAGTCGGCGGAGCGCCTAGCCTGGGCGACGGGCTTCACCGGATCCGCCGGCATGTTGATGGTGACCGAGACGCTGGCTGTCGTCTTCGTCGACGGTCGCTATGTGACCCAACTTGCCCAGCAGGTCGACGCTTCGGTCTTCACACCTGGCGATCTCGTTGGCGAGCCGCCGCACAAATGGATCGAGAACCGCGCGCCGAAGGGTTTCCGCCTCGGCATCGACCCCTGGATGCATACGGGTGCCGAAGTTCGGCGCCTGGAAAAGGCACTTGCAGACAAGGGCGGCAGCCTCGTCTTCCTGCCGTTCAATCCCGTTGATCGTCTCTGGACGGATCGTCCCGCCGAGCCCAAAGGCGCTGTGATGATCCAGGCCCTTCATCAGGCTGGCGTATCGGCAGCCGACAAGCTGAAGAAGATCAGCGCCGATCTCGCCGAGAAGAATCTCGCGGCGGTTCTGATCACCGATCCCTCCTCGGTCGCCTGGATCTTCAATCTGCGTGGCAGTGACGTTCCGCACACGCCGCATCCGCTGTCGCGGGCGATCATCAAGGCAGACGGCTCGACGGAGCTCTTCCTTGACAGTGCCAAGACCAATGCCGAGGTCGAGACCTATCTGCGCGATCTCTGCGAACAGCTAAACCCAACGCTGCTCGCCGAGCGGCTGGAGCGGGTGGCCCGTGACGGTGGCCGCATCCTCGTCGATCCCGACCTCGCTCCTTATGCGCTTTCGCGCATGATCCGGGAAAGCGGTGGGGACGTGGTCGAGGGCAATGATCCGGCCAAGCTCGGCCGCGCGGTGAAGAACATGGTCGAGCTCAACGGCTCGGCTGCCGCCCATCTGCAGGATGGTGTCGCTCTGGTGGAGTTTCTCCACTGGTTCGATGAGCAGCCGCATGGCAGCCTGACCGAGATCGAGGCCGCGAAGAAGCTGGAAGCTGTGCGGGCCTCGGTTGGCGAGCGCATGCAGAACCCGCTCAAGGATATCTCCTTCGACACGATTTCCGGCGCCGGCGAAAATGCCGCGATCATGCATTACCGCGTGACGACGGAGAGCGACAGGCAGATCCGGCCGGCCGAGATGTTCCTGATCGATTCAGGCGCGCAATATGTGAATGGCACGACGGACATTACCCGCACGCTCGCCGTCGGCACGGTGCCGGAGGAGCAGAAGCGCTTCTTCACGCTGGCGCTGAAAGGCATGATCGCGATCAGCACGGCGCGTTTCCCGAAGGGCACGCGTGGCTGCGACCTCGATCCGCTGGCGCGGATCGCGCTCTGGAAGGCCGGTGCCGATTTCGCCCATGGCACCGGTCATGGCGTCGGCTCCTACCTCTCGGTGCATGAGGGTCCGCAGAGGATCGCCAGATTGTCGACGCAGGAACTGCTGCCTGGCATGATCCTCTCCAACGAGCCTGGCTATTACCGCCCGGGCAGCTTCGGGATCCGCATCGAAAACCTGATCTATGTGCGAGAGGCCGAGGCGATCGAGGGTGGTGACCAGCCGATGCTGGGTTTCGAAACCCTGACCTTTGTGCCGATCGATCGCAACCTCATCGTCGAGGACCTGCTGACGCGCGACGAGCTGCAATGGCTCGATGCCTATCATTCCAGGACCCGCGAAGAATTGTCGCCGCTAATTGCCGATGCCGCGACGCGTCAATGGCTGGAGCAGGCGACGGCGCCGTTTGGGCGCTGAGGATCAGCCGATCAGCTGACGCATCAACATGACGACGGCCCAGCCGCCGATCAGCATGGGAATGGCCCCAAAGCGCAAGCAGATCAGGACGGCTGCAGCCATGGCGACCTTTACGTCGATCTCGCCATAGAAGAAGGCGGGTGCAACGAGTGCGGTGAGGACCGCTGCGGGGACGGCATTGAGCGCCGCCTCCAGTCGCGGCGGCATGGATTTCAGCCGTTTGACGAGAAAATAGCCACCCACGCGGGTGAGGAAGGTCGCGGCGGCAGCCGCCGCGATCAGCAGCGTCATATAGGGGGTGAGCAGGGTCGTCACAGTGCGGTCTCCTTACCTGCCGCCACCGGCAGCGGAAGAACGGCTGCCAGCAAGATGCCGGCAAGCGCGCCCACGCTGATGTGCCAGGGGGCGCCGATCAGGTGCTGGGCAATGACCGAGACCACGGCGCTCACGGTGACGATCATCAGGAAATTGCCGCGCTTTCGAAAGCCGAGGACGAGGCCGAGGAAATAGATCGGCAGAAGCACGTCGATGCCCCAGTCGGCAGGATTGCCCATGACGCTGCCGAGCGCGCCACCGACTGCGCTCATGGAGACCCAGGGCACGTAGATCATTGCGCCGAAGCCGAAGTACCAGGGAAAGCTCACTGCGCGACCGCTTTCGCCACGGGCGATAGCCTCGGCGAATTGCGGATCTGTGAGCAAGAAGAAGCTCAGCATCTTTTGCGGGAATGTGTAGTGATCGATGAAGGGCGTGAGTGCGGCCGAATACAGGATGTGACGGAAGTTGACAGCGAGGATCGAGAGCACGACGACCCACATGGGCACGTTCTGGCCGAACAGTTCGATACCGACCAACTGGCTGGCGCCCGCGTAGACGGTTGCGCTCATCAGCGCCGCCTCAGCCACGGTCTGGCCGTTTGCGACGGCGACCGCTCCGAAGAGGACCGCAAACGGACCGGCCGAGATGATGACGGGAAGCGCCTTCAGCGCACCTTGGGCGAATTCGGATCGGGACATCTGGGCTGTTCTCGCGTTCATCTGCTCGCTAACGCCTGTTTGTCTTGCGGACAAACCAATTCCACTGATGGAACGACCATCGGCGTTGATGATTGCCAATGCCATCGGGAGGTTGCCGGCGTCTTGTCGAAAAGTTGCATTCAGGGTGGGCGGACCGTGGCTGGACGTTTGACCGGGTTCCCGGCGCCCCGGCGTGGTTGTTATTGCCGTCAGATCGATACCGGGCTCCGACCGTCAATCACCACCCGTTTGCGCTGAGACAGCGGCGGATATCTGAAAATACTGTGTTCAGGTTCTTCCTGAACCAGTGTCCCATCCACTTCAACCGCACTGATCCAGGACAGGCCGTATTGCGTCGCGAGATCCCGAACGGCCCTCCAATGCGCTGCTTTTGCGGCATCTCCCGCCCTTATTGCGCTTCTGACATAAGTAACGCACTCGTCGGACAGTCCCACTGTCAAAGGATGTCCCCATGCCTCGCGCAGTGCACAGAAGTCGCGCCAGACTTCGCCGCTGACAACAAAGATCACGTCGGGGCGATAGTCTTTCAATGTCGCGGCCTTATCAGCAATCGAGCATGCTGGATCGCTTCTGTGATGGCTGCGTTTCGCGGTGCGGATCGCGCATCATCCAACTCTGCCGCGCCTTCTCGTAAACCGGGGACACAATTCCGATCAGCAGGGCGGCCCATCGAAATTTCCGCTATTTCTTCGGGCGGATCTGGAAGGTGTGTTCCGGGCCGGGGAAAATGCGGTCCTTTACCTCAGCGGCATACCCCCCGGCGGCCTTGTCGATGACGTCGGCCAACTCGCTGTAGTGCTTGACGAAGCGCGGCTTGAATTCGTTGAACAGCCCGAGCATGTCGTCGGAGACGAGGATCTGGCCGTCGCAGGCGGGGGAGGCGCCGATTCCGATCGTAGCCGCCTTCACCGTTGTGGTGATTTCGCGGGCGAGGGGTTCGACCGTGCCTTCAATCACCATGGCGAAGGCACCGGCTTCGTCGATCGCCTTTGCGTCGCGGCGGATCTTGTCCTGCTCCGCTTCACTGTGGCCCTTGGAGCGATAACCTCCGGACGTGTTCACCTGCTGCGGCATCAGGCCGATATGGCCGAAGACGGGAACACCGCGGCTGACGAGAAATTCGACCGTTTCGGCCATTTCCGCCCCGCCTTCGAGCTTCACGCCGTCGCAGCCGGTTTCCTTCATCAGGCGCACGGCATTGCGGAAAGCCTGTTCCTTGCTCTCCTGATAGGCGCCGAAGGGGAGGTCGACGATCACGCAGGCGCGTGACGTGCCGCGCATCGTGGCCTGGCCGTGGGCGACCATCATATCCATGGTGACGCCAACGGTGGTCTCCATGCCGTAAAGCACCATGCCGAGGCTATCGCCGACCAGGAGCAGGTCGCAATGGCGGTCGAGAATGCGGGCAACAGGTGTCGTGTACGCGGTGAGCGAGACGATCGGCGTGACGCCCTTGAGGGCTGTGATGTCGGCCGGTGTCAGGCGCTTCTGGCGGGGTGGTGTGCTCATGTCAGGCGGCCTCCATGCCGGTGGCGGCCGCTTGGCCGATGATGCGGTTGTCGAGAAGCTTGGTCTTGCCGAAGCGGACGTAGAGCAGGACAAGTGCCGTGTCCTTCACCTTATCGATCCGCTCCAGGGTGCGCGGGTCCCGGATGGCCACGACCTCAGGCTCGGCAAGCGGTTCGGTGCGGATGAACTCGACGAGTTTCGCTTCCAGTGTCGGCACGTCACGGATACCGGTCCGAACCAGGCGCTCGGCCTCGGCGAGTGTCCTCGGCACGACGACCGCCGCGGCCCGCTCGGCGGCCGAAAGATAGACGTTGCGGGACGAGCAGGCGAGACCGTCCCCCTCGCGCACGGTGGCCACGGGAACGATGCGCACAGGCTGGGCAAGATCCTTGACCATCTTCTGGATGATCGTGACCTGCTGATAGTCCTTCTCGCCGAAATAGGCGCTGTCGGGCTGGACGATGTTGAAGAGCTTGGTGACGACGGTCGCCACACCGGCGAAATGGCCGGGACGGGCCTCGCCCTCGAGTTCGGAGCCGAGTTTCGGCAGATCGACCACCGTCTGCATCGGCTCCGGATACATGTCCTGGACATCGGGGGCGAAAAGGAAGTCTACGCCTGCTTCTTCCAGCATCGCACTGTCGCGGATGAGGTCACGCGGATATCTTTCGAGATCCTCGTTCTTGCCGAACTGCAGCGGGTTGACGAAGATCGAGACGACCGTCACCTCGTTTTCAGACTTGGCAAAGCCGACGAGGCTGAGGTGCCCCTGATGCAGATAACCCATGGTCGGCACGAAGCCGATGGTATGGCCGGCGCGGCGGCGGGGCGCGAGCTTCTGTCGCAAAGCGGCGATCGTGGTGACGATTTCCATGACCGGCGTTCTCCCTGTCTTCTCATTGGCTCGGCTCTAACGCTTGCCGTCAAAAAAGGCAATCGCACGAATCCTTTGCAGAAACTTGCTCAGAAACCGATTCGGCTGCTGTCAGTGATCTCGACACCCGCCTGGCGCATGGCCTCGATGGCCTCTTCAACGCCTTTCGGGTCGATGCCGCGGCAGCCGTCCGCAATCAGCCGGACCTTTGCCCCCGGCAGCATGTCCACCGCATCGAGCGCGGAGAATTTGACGCAGTAATCTGTGGCAAGCCCCATCACATCGAGCTCTGTCACGCCCTTTGCCTTCAGCCAGTCGGCAAGACCCGTGAGTGCCGCCTTGTCATTGTCGCGGAAGGCGGAATAGCTGTCGACCTTAGGGTTCTCACCCTTGCGCTGCACGAAGTCGATGCGATCGGTCGCGAGTTCGGGATGGAACTCGGCATCGACGCTGTCCTGTACGCAGTGGTCGGGCCACATGACCTGGGGTTGGCCGGAAAGCTCTCCCATGTCGAAGGGCTTCTTGCCGCGATGCTGGGAGGCGAAGCTGCCATGGTTGGAGGGATGCCAATCCTGCGATGCGACGATGATGTCATACTTGCCGCTTGCCATCAGGCGATTGGCGACGGGCACGACCTCGTCACCTTCCGCAACCGGTAGATTGCCTCCCGGGCAGAATCCATTCTGGATGTCGATGAGCAGAAGGGCCTTCGTCATGATCACGCTCCAATCCATGTGCGGCGCAAGATGGCAATCACCACGCTCGGGATCAAGGCCAGGGTCCGTGTTTTCCGAGGGTTCCGAAATATGGAACAATCATTTGGTTCCATCGTTCCGCTCAAAGCGTTCTTAGACGCGACCGCGCCTTGCGGTCGTATCCGCCACTTCTAAGCATCGAATGGAACCGGCATGTTTCTCATCGTTACCGCCGTCGTCTTCGGGGTCCTGGGACTCGTTCTCGGGGCAGGGGGAATACAGCTTCTCATCCTGGGCGGCAGTCCCTATTTCCTTCTCGCCGGGCTGGCCCTGCTGGCAACAGCTGTCTTGCTTTTCTTCAGGCGCGCGGAAGCGCTCTGGGTCTACGGCGTATTCATCCTTGTAAGCCTCATCTGGGCTGTTCTGGAAGTCGGTCTCGACTGGTGGCAGCTTGGCCCGCGCGGAGGCCTCATCGTCGTGCTCGGCCTGTGGCTGATGCTGCGGGCAATCCGGAGGAGGCTCGGTCCCGTTCATCGGCGAGATCGGGTGGCGGCCAGCATGCTGCCGGTCGCCGTGCCGGTCCTGGTGTCCGTCGTCGTTGCCGGCATTTCCCTGTTCGTCGAGCCCTATGGGCGCCACGGTGCGCTGCCGACTGAACAGGTAGCTGCCGCGCCTGCTCTTGGTGGTGATGTTCCCGATGCCGACTGGCACCAGTATGGCCGCACGTCCTATGGCCAGCGCTATTCGCCGCTCACCCAGATCACGACCGACAATGTCAAGGATCTGAAGATCGCCTGGACCTATCAAACCGGCGATGTGAAGCTGCCGGAGGATGTGGGCGAAACGACCTATCAGGTCACGCCGCTCAAGGTCGGAGACACGCTTTTTCTCTGCACGCCCCACAATTGGGCGATTGCCGTGGATGCGGCGACCGGGCAGGAGAAATGGAAATTCGATCCGAATGCAGGTCTCAATCCGGACCGGCAGCATCAGACCTGCCGAGGCGTTACCTACTACAAGGATCCGTCCGCCCTCGAAGACACCGTCTGCGCCGAGCGTGTCTACCTGCCGACGTCGGATGCCCGGCTGATCGCGCTTGATGCGGGTACCGGCGCCATCTGCGAGAATTTCGCCAATGGCGGCACGCTGCGGCTCGAGCAGAACATGCCCTACAATCCGGCGGGTTACTACTATTCGACCTCGCCACCGGTGATCGCTGCAGGCAAGATCATCATCGGCGGTGCGGTGAACGACAATTATTCGACACAGTCTCCCTCAGGCGTCATCCGAGCCTTCGACGTCAACACAGGGGAACTGGTCTGGAACTGGGACAGCGGCAATCCCACGCAGACCGCGCCCATTGGGCCGGACGAAACCTACACGCCAAATTCGCCGAACAGCTGGTCGATCTTTTCGGTCGATGAAGAGCTCGGCCTTGTCTACATTCCCCTCGGCAATCAGGTCCCCGACCAGCTCGGCATGGGTCGCAGCGAGAGTGTCGAGAAATACGCCTCCTCTATCGTTGCGCTCGACGTGAATACCGGACAGGACCGCTGGGTGCGCCAGACCGTGCATCATGACCTCTGGGACATGGATGTACCGGCACAGCCCGTCCTGATGGACCTCAACCGTGGCGACGGTACTGTGGTGCCAGCCCTGATCGGGCCGACCAAGCAGGGCGACATCTATGTGCTCGACCGCCGCAATGGCGAACCGATTATCCCGGTACGGGAGATCCCGGCCCCTGGTGGTGCGATCCCGGAGGACTTCGCAGCGCCGACGCAGCCAATTTCGGATCTCACCTTTCGGCCGCCGACGATGACCGAGAGCAATATGTGGGGTCTGACGATCATCGACCAGATGATGTGCCGGATCCAGTTCCACCAGCTGAAATACGAGGGCCAGTACACGCCGCCTTCGCTGGAAGGGACGCTCGTCTATCCCGGCAATTTCGGGACATTCAACTGGGGCTCGGTCGCGGTCGACCCTGAGCGGCAGGTGATGTTCGGAATGCCGACCTACCTGGCCTTTACCTCGCAGCTCGTGCCGCGGTCCGAAATTCCGCCGAAGGAGGCCGGCGCCACTGGATCCGAGCAGGGGCTGAACCGCAATGATGGTGCACCCTATGGGGTCATCATGGGACCGTTCCTGTCGCCGCTCGGCATTCCCTGCCAAGCTCCGCCATGGGGAACGATTGCCGGTGTCGATCTGAAGACGGGTCAGATTGCCTATCAGAAGCGCAATGGCACCGTCATGGACATGACGCCGCTGCCGCTGCCGTTCAAGGTCGGCGTTCCCGGCATTGGTGGTCCTATGATCACCAAGGGTGGCGTGGTCTTTCTGGGGGCGGCCGTCGACAACTATCTGCGCGCTTATGATCTGACCACAGGCGACCAGTTGTGGGAGACGCGGCTGCCGGCCGGCGGGCAGGCGACGCCGATGACTTATGCTCTGGATGACGGCAAGCAGTATGTCGTCATGGTGGCCGGGGGGCACGGCTCCGTCGGCACCGACCCGGGGGACTATGTCATCGCCTACACGCTCCCGGATTAAGCGACGTGAACCCGCCCGAACACTTCGGGCGGGTTCATTTTCGGGGCAGTTCGGCATGTCGGGCATTGCCGCGAAACGGAACGTTAACCATGTGATTCTAAACACATGTCGTAACGTGAGGATGTTTCGCATGAGTAGCCAAGCCATGAATGGCCCGACCACCCCAACCATCGCCTTCTTTCCGCTTGCGAACCGTAGGGATCTGGTGCGCCGTTCCGCGATCGAACTCGATCGGCTGAATGGCTATGCCGCGACGGAATTCTGGAAGGCGACCTGCCGCGGTCTCGGGAACGAACTCCTCGAACTCGGCTGCCCGGAAGACGAGATGCGGGCGGAAATCATGGACTTTCAGGCGGCAGTCCAGGTCGAATTGATGTGGCTGCACCGAGAGGAAGCTGCCCAGGGCTGAGGTTTTCTCGCTCATTGCCTTGATACTTCCTGTTGGCAACGCCGTGTGGTCCTTGTCCGTTGTCGTGCCGATCCGATAAGACGGCTTCGACACGGGATCCCATCACGAGCAGCGACGCCTTGGCCAAACTTCATTTCATCTATGCCACCATGAATGCTGGCAAATCGACGCTCCTCCTGCAGGCGGCCTATAACTACCAGGAACGCGGTATGCGGGTTGCCACGCTGATCAGCGCCTTCGACAACCGTGTCGGCAAGGGCTGGATCGGCTCGCGGATCGGTCTCAAGGCGGAAGCGGATGCTTTCGGCCCGGAGGACGACCTTTTCACCGCCATCAAGGCAGATCATCAGAAATCGCCGCTCTCCTGCGTCTTCGTCGACGAGGCACAGTTCCTGACCTCCGAGCAGGTCTGGCAGCTTTCACGGATTGTCGACGTGCTCGATATTCCCGTCATGGCCTATGGCCTGAGGACGGATTTTCGCGGTGAACTATTTCCGGGTTCCAAGGTCCTGCTGGCAATTGCAGACGAGTTGACCGAGGCTCGATCGATTTGCCATTGCGGTCGCAAGGCGACCATGGTCGTGCGCATGGGTGAGGATGGCACGGCGCAGCGGGACGGCGCACAGGTCCTGATCGGCGGCAACGAGACCTACACGTCGCTCTGCCGACGCCACTGGCAGATGGCGTTTGCGGCGGAAGAGGTGACTGGCGCCGCGTGAGCGTGGCGTGAGGTCGGTGCTGCGGTTACTTGAAAATGCTGTGCGCTTGCAATTGCCCGCTAAGACTCAGGTATTTTTCAAGTGCCAATATGGAGAGAGCGAGTTCTTTTTTTTCATCCAGGAATGATTTGAAATAAGTCTGCGCTTGGTCAATGATCTTCTTCGCTTCTTCAGGATAGGTTTCGTAATAATGAAACTTCTCCTCAATGTCCGCCATGTCATCCCGGATCTCGACATAATGTCGACCTGCTTCCAGGCGCCCCTCCATGTACCAGGTCTCGTACTTCGGTCTTGGAGAGAAGCACAGTGAATTGCTTGACATGATCCACTTCAGATTGGTTGCTACGTCATTGCCTTCGATTGAAACGATGTAGCGGTAGCGCAGTTGGTCGCTAATGGACAGGAAGGGCTTTTGCCAGTCGGTAGGAGCGCTGCCTCCCGTTGAACCCACATCGAATGAAGGGTGGTTGTAGAACTTCTCGAGGAGTGCGTGCCGAAGCCTATTGTTCGGTGATCCTCGCCATACAATCCTGGACTGTTTTTCCGCAAATGGACGCGGATCGTTCACGCCTTGGAAATGCCGGAACTTGTCCAGTTTCATCAGCACAGAATTCTGGTTTGTATCTCCGATAGGCCTGCTTTTGACAATGGTGGGAAGGTCCGGAACATGCGTAATGTCACCGAACATCGTCCTGACCCGCAAATCTCCATCGAAGTATCGAGCAGCTTCCATGAAGTCAAAATAATATCGACTTCTGTCTCGGCGTGTTTCTTCTATCGCATGACTACCAGATGACGCAGAAAATGGTCCGCTCAGCTTGTTGTAGTACTCAAGGCGCGACGAGATTTCTGCAAGATCGGCTTTTTCAATCGCGTTCAGGACGCCAGAACGTTTTGCGATGAAATAGCGGCGTGGAATTGCGTCTCGTACGGTATTTTGGGTGTAGTAAAGAACTCGCGCAACAGTTCTATTCAGCATTCCGGACACAGTGTTTGTCCCTTGGTCTTTTCGATCATTGCGGCGGCTTTACCATTAGATCCCGGGCTGGTCGAGTGACGCTTTATGTCATGCTACTCGCTCCACAAACCCGTCCAGAACACGTTTCTGGCCGGCCCGGTCAAAATCGATCGTCAGCTTGTTGCCGTCGATCGACGCGATGTTGCCATTGCCAAACTTGATATGGAAGACGCGGTCGCCGACCGAAAAACGCGAGGGTTCGGTCGTCGACGACTTGGCGACGAGTTCGCCGTCGATGGTCTTCGCCCTCGGGCCGCTCTCACCGTAACCGATGCGCTCGACGGCATGGCCGGAGCGGCTGCCCCAGTTGTCACGCGTGGCATCGGTCTTGTTGGCCTGGGCGCGTTTCCAGCCGGGCGTCGAATAGCTGTTCTGGAAGGGCTCCTGCTTGTCGAAGCGGGACTGGCCATAGGGATTTCGGCCATAGCCGCCATAGGAAGTTTCCGACTCGGCAACTTCCACATGCGCAGGCGGCAATTCTTCGAGGAAGCGGGACGGCAGGGTAGATTGCCACAGCCCATGGATGCGTCGGTTGGAGACGAACCAGATGTGGCAACGGCGCTTGGCTCGCGTGATGCCGACATAGGCAAGCCGGCGCTCCTCTTCGAGGCCCGAGCGGCCGCCCTCGTCCAGCGCGCGCTGATGGGGAAACAGGCCTTCCTCCCAGCCCGGCAGGAAGACGGTCTCGAATTCCAGACCCTTGGCCGAATGCAGCGTCATGATCGAGACGGCGTCGAGGTTCTCGTTGGTCTCGGCGTCCATGACCAGCGACACGTGCTCAAGGAAACCGCGCAGGCTCTCGAAGGCCTCCATCGAGCGGATGAGTTCCTTCAGGTTTTCCAGTCGTCCCGGCGCTTCGGCAGACTTGTCGTTCTGCCACATCGCCGTGTAGCCGCTTTCGTCGAGGATCTGCTCTGCGAGCTCGGTATGTGCCGTGGTTTCGAGCAGTGACTGCCAGCGGCGGAAATCGGTCACGACGTCGAAGAGCGCCTTGCGGGCTTTGGGCTTCAATTCATCCGTTTCGATGATGTCGGTCGCTGCCGCCAGCATCGGGATATCCCGGGCGCGGGCATAATCGTGCAGATTGCGGATCGTCGTGTCGCCGAGGCCACGCTTGGGCGTGTTGACAATACGCTCGAAAGCGAGATCGTCGGCCGGCTGGCAGACCAGACGAAAGTAAGCCATGGCATCGCGGATTTCGAGGCGCTCGTAGAAGCGTGGGCCGCCGATGACGCGGTAGTTAAGGCCGAGCGTGACGAAGCGGTCTTCGAATTCGCGCATCTGGAAGGAGGCGCGCACCAGAATTGCCATGTTGTTCAGCGGGTGCTGATTGCGCTGGAGCTGTTCGATCTCCTCGCCGACGGCCCTGGCTTCCTCTTCCGAATCCCAGGCGGCGTGAACCACGACCTTGTCGTCGTTGGGATCCACACGGTCGGTAAACAGCGTCTTGCCGAGGCGGCCCTCATTGTGGGCGATCAGGAAGCCGGCCGCACCGAGGATGTGTTCCGTCGATCGGTAGTTGCGCTCAAGCTTGATGACCTTGGCGCCGGGGAAGTCCTTCTCGAAGCGCAGGATGTTGTCCACCTCCGCGCCGCGCCAGCCATAGATGGACTGATCATCGTCGCCGACGCAGCAGACATTCTGCGGCACGCCCGGCGGACGCTGGGCAAGCAGGCGCAGCCACATGTACTGGGCGGTGTTGGTGTCCTGGTATTCGTCGACGAGGACATATTTGAAGCGCTGATGGTATTCCTTCAGCACATCCGGATTGGCTTTGAACATGCGGATCGGATGCAGCAAAAGGTCGCCGAAATCGCAGGCATTGAGCGTCTTGAGGCGGGCCTGATAGGCGGCATAGAGTTCGCGCCCCTTGCCGTTGGCGAAGGCGCGGGCATCGCCCTCCGGGATCTGCGCCGGATCGAGACCCTTGTTCTTCCAGCCGTCGATCATCTGGGCGAACTGCTTGGCCGGCCAGCGTTTGTCATCCAGCCCTTCGGCCTGGATGATCTGCTTGATGAGGCGCACGACGTCGTCGGTATCGAGAATGGTGAAGGCGGAGGAGAGGCCAACCAGTTCGGCATGGCGGCGCAGCAGCTTGACGCCGATGGAGTGGAAGGTGCCCATCCACGGCATGCCCTCGACTGCACCGCCGACGAGATGACCGACGCGCTCCTTCATCTCGCGCGCAGCCTTGTTGGTGAAGGTCACCGCGAGGATTTGGCTGGGATAGGCGTGATTGGTCGCGAGAATATGGGCGATCCGGGTGGTCAGCACGCGGGTCTTGCCCGTACCCGCACCGGCCAGTACCAATACGGGGCCATCGACGGTTTCAACCGCCTCGCGCTGTTCGGGGTTAAGACCGGAGAGATAGTCGGGCGCGCGGGCCTGGTTCCGGGCGGCCATGGCGCGGGCCGCAATGCCGAGGCCACCACCGGAGGACGCTCCAGGTTCTGCAGCAGGGGCCGGAGACGCAGCCGGCTTGCGCGGCGCGGGTTCTTCATCGAAGAATGGAATGTCGTCGAAACCGTTACTCATGCGGCCCAATGTAGTGATTCGGGTCGGAAAGGCCAGTGACGGCGTTCTGGTTTTATTCCTCGCGCCTGCTAACTCACGGATTTCAAACGTCTCCGGACGCCGCCCATGATATTGTGGAAGCGGCGCATATCTGCGGTGTGAACCGAGCCGTGTTCACGGTGGCGTGAAAAGACGCGAGATTACAAATCAGTAAGCTTGACGTTGTGCCATTGCCACCGACCGTTTGCACCCGATACTTAGCGCCTGACATTCCGTTTTTACATTTTGGAGCCTTGCATGCCGATTTGGAAGCAACTCGCCATCAGTCTTGCCGTTCTCTTCGCGGGTCTCTGTGCCCTGGTCTATTTTTCACCCGGAGCAGGGCGAACGCTCGTTTCCATGGGCGTGCCGGCATCGGCGGTCGCGCTGCTGTCCAGCGGGCCTGAGGGTGAAGGACAGGGCAGGCGGCAGGCGCAGTCCGGCGGCCAGGGACAAGGTGCAGGACAAGGGCAAGGCGGCGGCCAGGCTCAGGGCAACCGTCGTGGCGGTGGCAACCAGGCCATTCTTGTGGCCACGCAGCCGGTGACCATGGGCGTGGTGAACGACCGGTTGAGCGCGATCGGCGACGGAGAGGCCATCGAGGCCGTGACCGTTATGCCGCAGGCCTCCGGGACCCTTGCGGAGATCCTGGTCTCGTCCGGCCAGAAAGTGACGAAGGGCGACGTGATCGCCCGGCTGGATCGGGAAGAACAGGTTATCTTGCGCGACCAGTCGGCCGTGGCGCTGCGCAGCGCCAAGGAAAAAGCCGAATCCTACCGAAACCTGCAGAGCTTCTCGCGACTGGATGTCCTGGATGCGCAGATCGCTGAGGAGCAGGCACAGCTGCAGCTCACCACGGCCGAACTGAACCTGAAACGCCGCGACATCGTGGCACCGATCGACGGCGTGATCGGGATCGTCGGCGTCAATGTCGGCGACAATGTAACGAACACGACCGCCATCGTTTCCCTCGACAATCGCAGCCAGCTTCTGGTCGATTTCTGGGCTCCCGAGCGTTTCGTGGCAGCTGTCCGACCGGGCATGCCGGTCGAGGCAAGGTCCGTCTCGCGCCCGGGACAGGCCTTCAACGGCGTCGTCGAGGCCGTCGACAGCCGTGTGGATCAGGCAAGTCGCACGATCCGAATTCGCGCGAAGATCGACAATCCGGACGATGTCCTGCGTGCCGGCATGTCGTTTGCCGTATCGATGCGTTTCCCCGGTGATCGATATGCGGCGGTCAATCCGCTCGCGGTCCAGTGGGACGGTGAGGGATCCTTCGTCTGGCAGATTGTCGATAACAAGTCCGTGAAGACGCGTGTGACGATCGTTCAGCGCAATTCGGACCAGATCCTGGTCGAGGCGTCGTTGAAGGAAGGGGATGTCGTGGCGGTCGAAGGCCTGCAGCGTGTGCGCGAGGGTGGGGCGATCGAGATTGTTGGACAAGCCAAGGCCGGATCCGGGGAGGTTGCCGTACGATGAGTTCGACAGAGAACGCTTCCGAACAGTCCGGGCGCAGCTTCACCGCGCTCTTCGTCCGCCGGCCGGTTCTCGCGGCGGTCCTTAACACCCTGCTCGTCGTGGCGGGTCTCGCGGCCCTGGCCGGCATCGAAATTCGCGAATTGCCCGATGTCGACCAGCCGGTGATCACGGTCAGCACCGATTATGACGGCGCTTCGGCCGAAACCATGGATCAGGAGGTGACGCGCATCATCGAGGGCGCCGTCGCCCGGGTGAGTGGTCTGAAGTCGATGTCCTCGCGCTCCCAGTTCGGGGACAGCCGGACGACGCTCGAATTCAGCGATAGTGTCGACCTGGCCGTCGCTGCGAACGATGTGCGCGATGCGCTGGGGCGGGTGCGTAACCAGTTGCCCGACGATACGGATGAACCACGCATCGTGAAGGCGGATGCGGACTCGCAGCCGATCATGCGGCTTGCCGTGACCTCCACCACGCTCTCCATGGAAGATCTGACGCTTCTGGTCGACAACGAGATCTCCGACCGGCTGGCAGCAGTCGAAGGCGTCGCCGACGTCCAGGTCTATGGCGATCAGGAAAAGGTCTTCCGGATCGACGTCAACCAGGCGGCGCTCGCCAGCCGGGGGCTCAGCATCGCCAGCCTTGCAACGGCGCTCCAGGACTCTTCGCTCGACGTGCCGGCTGGCTCGCTTGAATCGCAGACACAAGACATCGTCGTGCGGGCGACCGCCAATCTGACCACGGTCGAGGATTTCGAGAACGTCCTGATCGGCGATCGCGTCCGGCTGCGCGATGTGGCAACGGTGACACTCGGGCCTGACGAAGGCTCGACCTCGCTGCGTTCCAATGGCGTCCAGGGCGTCGGCCTCGGCATCATCCGCCAGGCGCAGTCCAACACCTTGAACATCTCGGCAGGCGTTCATGGCGCCGTGGATGCCATGGCGAGCGCCCTGCCTGAGGGTACGCGTGTCATCGTCACCAGCGATGACGCGGTCTTCATTCAGGGGGCTTTGCATGAGGTCGAGATCGCGCTCGGGCTCTCGGCCGTCATCGTGCTCGTGGTCCTCTTCCTTTTCCTGCGCGACTGGAGAGCGACCCTGATCCCGGCGCTCACCATGCCGGTCGCCTTGATCGGGACGCTGGCGGCGATCTATCTCGTCGGCTTTTCGCTCAACATCCTGACCCTGCTTGCCATCGTTCTCGCCACGGGTCTCGTGGTGGACGACGCAATTGTCGTGCTCGAAAATATCGTCCGTCGTCGGGCGGAGGGGATGGGGCCGCGCGCCGCGGCGGTGCTGGGGACGCAGGAAGTGTTTTTTGCCGTCATTGCGACCACGGCGACGCTCGCTGCGGTCTTTGTGCCCCTGTCATTCCTGCCGGGCCAGCTCGGCGGCCTGTTCCGCGAATTCGGTTTCGTGCTCGCCTTCGCGGTGCTGCTTTCTTCGGCCACCGCCCTGACGCTGTGCCCGATGATGGCATCGCGCATGCTGTCACGCGAAACCAAGGACGACCGCGGCTTGCTGAGTGCATTCGGCAAGCGTTTCGCCGGCTTCTATGCACGGACACTGCGGGCCGGGCTCGGTAATCCTCTGCTGGTCTGCATCTTCGCCCTGGTGTTTTCGGGGGCGGCCTATGTTGCCTTTACGGGGATCCAGAGCGAGATCACACCCCGCGAGGACCGCTCCCTGGTTCTGATGCGGCTTTCGACACCGCAAGGGTCGAGCCTCGCCTATACCCGCGACCAGTTGCAGCGGGTTGAGGAAAACCTGCAGCCGCTGAGAGACAGTGGCGAGATCCAGAACATCTTCTCGATTTCCGGACAGGGCTCGTCGAACAGCGCCTTCATGGTGATGACGCTCGCGCCGTGGTCAGAGCGTGCGCGCAACCAGAACGAGATCGTTCAGGACGTGAATGCGGCGGCCGCCAAGGTGCCGGCGCTTCGCGGCAACGTGTTCCAGACCAACAGTCTGCGTATTCGTGGCGCTGGCAGTGGACTGCAGATGGCGGTGGTCGGCTCGAACCATGAGACGCTCACGGCCGCGGCGATCAAGATCGTCGAGGAACTGAGTGTCCGCCCCGAATTCCAGACACCGCGTCTCGAAAACGAGCCGACCCAGGCGCAGATCTCGGTGACGATCGACCGGGAACGCGCATCCGATCTCGGCATCGATATCGGCGCCATCGGCACCTCCTTGCAAGCCTTGCTCGAGGGGCGTTCGGTCACGGACGTCTTCGTTGACGGTAACTCGATCCCAGTTCGACTGGTGTCGAGCACCCAGCCGATCAACGATCCGACGGATCTGGAAAACATCTTCCTCACGACATCCGATGGCCGCGTGGTGCCGATGTCGACCATTGCATCGCTGGAAGAGAAGGCCGTCTCGCCGACCCTGAACCGCGAGCAACAGCTTGCCTCGGTTTCCTTCTCGGCCGGGCTTGGGGATGGTGTCGCTCTTGGAGATGCCGTCGAGATGGTGACACAGATCGTTCAGCCGCTCCTGCCGCCTGGTGCAAGGCTCATTCCGCTTGCGGAGGCTGCGACGCTGGAAGAGAACAGCTATGGCATGGCGCTCACCTTCGGCTTCGCCATCGCGATCATCTTCCTGGTGCTCTCCGCGCAGTTCGAAAGTGTGATCTCCTCGCTGATCATCATGGCCACGGTGCCACTCGGTCTGGCCTGTGCCGTGTTCGCGCTGATCGTGACGGGGTCGACGCTCAACGTCTACAGCCAGATCGGTCTCGTGCTGCTCGTCGGCGTGATGGCGAAGAACGGCATTCTCATTGTTGAATTCGCCAACCAGCTCCGTGACCGGGGGCTCTCCGTGCGGGAGGCGATCGAGACGGCCTGCACGATCAGATTGCGTCCGGTCATGATGACGATGATCGCGACTGTGCTCGGCGGGGTGCCGCTGGTGCTGGCGCAAGGTGCAGGTGCCGAAGCGCGCATCGCGCTCGGCTGGGTGATTGTCGGCGGTCTCGGCTTCGCGACGCTGGTCACGCTCTACATCACCCCCGTTGCCTACCTGTTGCTGGCAGGCTTCTCCAAGCCACATGCCCAGGAAGAGGCGCGCCTGAAGACGGAGCTGGAGGATGCCACGCTCAAGATCGCCAATGATGCCGGTGCTCCTCCGCGAATTGCAGCGGAGTGACCGGCTAGAGCGCTTGGATGTGCGCATCGGCCGTCTGGACAAATCTCAAGGCCTATCCCATAGCAGGGGCGCACCGGCACGTCGCCGCTGCGCCCCATGGCTGAATTCGAGAGGTCGCGGATGGCCCGCAAGGATGTAATCAACGGCAAGCGCAATGAAGACGGCATCGCGCTGGTCTTGCCCATGCTGAAACAGCGTTTCGGCGAACGTTTCCAGATCGGCGAAAGCTTTCGGGAGCAGCACAGCCACACGACCACCTATCTGCCGTCGCAGCGTCCCGACGGGGTGGTATTCGTCGAAGCTGCGGCCGAAGTGCAGGAGATCGTGCGTGTTTGCGCTGCCCATCGTGTGCCGATCATTCCTTTCGGCACCGGTTCGTCGCTGGAGGGGCAGGTCAACGCCCCCAGTGGCGGGATTTCCGTGGACTTTACCCGGATGAACAGGATCCTCTCGGTCAATGCCGAGGATCTCGACTGCACGGTCGAGCCGGGCGTAACCCGCGAGGACCTCAACACCTATCTGCGTGACACCGGCCTTTTCTTCCCCATCGATCCCGGTGCCAATGCCTCGATCGGCGGCATGACGGCGACGCGCGCTTCCGGCACCAATGCCGTGCGCTACGGCACGATGAAGGACAATGTCCTGGCGCTCACCGTCGTCACCGCCGATGGTGAAGAGATCCGCACGGCCCGGCGGGCTCGCAAATCCTCGGCCGGCTACGACCTGACGCGTCTCTTTGTCGGTTCGGAGGGCACGCTCGGCATCATCACCTCGATCACGCTGCGTCTGCAGGGCATTCCGGCCAAGATCAGTGGCGGCGTCTGCGCCTTCCCCACGCTTGAAGACGCCTGCAACGCGGTGATCATGACCATCCAGTTGGGCATTCCGGTTGCGCGAATCGAGTTGCTCGACGAGATGCAGATCCGCGCCTGCAACGCCTATTCGAAGCTCTCCTATGCCGAGCGCCCGACGCTCTTCGTCGAGTTTCACGGCACCGAGGAGACGGTCGCCCTGCAGGCCGCGCAGTTCAGAGAGATCGCGGCCGATTTCGGCGGTGATGAATTCGCCTACACGGCGAATGCGGAAGAACGGAGCCAGTTGTGGAAGGCCCGCCACAATGCCTATTGGGCAAGCCGGGCGCTGGCGCCGGAGCTTGCAGCACTCTCGACCGATGTCTGCGTGCCGATCTCCAGGCTCGCCGAATGCGTTGCCGCAACGCAGGCCGACATTCGCGAACAGGGGTTTCTCGCTCCGATCGTCGGGCATGCGGGTGACGGCAATTTTCACGTTCTTCTGCTCTTCAACGACAAGGATGCAGCGGATGTGGAAAAGGCGGAAGCCTTCCTGGAGCGGCTGAATGGCCGAGCACTTGCGCTGGATGGCACCTGCACGGGCGAGCATGGGATCGGGCAGGGCAAGATCGGCTATCTGCAGCAGGAACTCGGCTCGGCACTGCCGGCGATGCGCGCCATCAAGGCGAGCCTCGATCCTGACAATATATTCAATCCCGGCAAGATCTTTCGCCAGTGACTGCAAGAGCTTGCGGGTTGCCCCGCTGGTGAATTGCGTTACCTTCGGGCCGTAATCAAGGGAGTGAACATCCGTGCTCGGACGCATACTGGCAACGCTTGGCGGTCTTGTGGTGGTTGCGCTCTTTGCAGCCCTGCTGGCGCCTGTCTTCGTCGACTGGACCAATTTCCGTCAGAACTTCGAGGACCAGGCGAGCCAGTTGCTCGGCAAGAAGGTTGTGGTCAATGGAGCGGTCAGCGCGCGGCTCCTGCCGTTCCCCTCTGTTACCATGGAGGATGTGACCGTCGGCACCGATGTCGACGGGACGCCATTGGTGCGGGTGGCGCGGTTTTCGCTCGACGCAGAGCTTGCGCCTTTCCTCTCAGGGGAGGCCCGCATTTTCGACATGCGGATCGAGGAGCCGCAGGCGCGCATCCGTTTGCTGGCGGATGGTTCGCTGGACTGGCTGCGCGGCAGCAGGCCGAGCATTCCCGCCCGCACCGTGGTCCTGGAAAAGGTCTCCGTCAGTGGTGGTACGATCGAGTTCATCGATCAGCAGTCGGGACGCGACCGGATCGTGACCAATCTCGACGCGTCTCTTTCTGCGCGCACGCTCGCCGGTCCGTGGTCCATCGAGGGACGTGCCGAACTGGATGGAGAGGCGGCAAGTTTCGGCCTCACGACATCCGAATTCGCCGGGACCTCCCTGCCGCTGAGGATGCGCATCGATCCCGAGAGGCGACCTTTCGACCTCATGCTTGAGGGGGATCTGGCCCTCCAAGACGGCAAGCCGCATTACACAGGAAACTTCACGTCGACCTGGAAAGTCGCCGACGCGCCCGAGGCTTTCGAGGCCGGCCAGAAGCCGGTGCCGGCCCCGCGCGTTCGTGGTGAGTTCAAGCTGGCGAATGACAGCATCACCATCCCGACCTACCGGCTGGAACTTGGCGATTTCGTCGACCCGTATGTGATCACCGGTGAAGCCAAGCTCGACACGGGTACGAATCCGGAATTCCTGCTGACGGCCGAGGGGCAGCAGGTCGATGTCAACCGGCTGGCGGCCGACGGGAGCCGGGCAAAGACGTCACGGAACGGGTCCGTTTCTGTCCAGCAGAGGATGGTGTTGCTTCTGGCGACAGCCGCGCAGATCCCGATTCCCAAGGTGCCCGGCCGGGCAAGCCTTCGGCTGCCGGCGCTTGTGGCCGGAGATGCTGTATTCCGGGATCTGCAGCTTGACATTCGCCCGGCCGGTGACGGCTGGACCGTGGACAGGGCTGTCGGATTGTTGCCTGGACGCACCCAGGTCGAGGCGAGCGGACGGCTGGTGCTCATCGGCACGCCGTCCTTCGAAGGAAACCTGCTTGTCGCCTCGACACAACCGTCGGGACTGGCCACCTGGATCTCAGGCCGGGTGGATCCGGCCATCCGCGGGCTGACATCCGCCGGGTTTTCCGCCTCCGTCAACCTGACCCCGGAGCTGCAACGCTTCGAGAAGCTGGAGCTTGCGATCGGTGCGGAGCCCCTGAAAGGCCGGATCGAACGCGAATCGCGCGCCGGTTCCGCGGCAAGCCTTTCCGTCGATCTCGATGGAGAAAAGCTTGATCTGGACGCCGCGCGGGCGATCGCAGCCCTCATCATCGGTGAGGATGCCGAACAGCGTCTTCTGGCCGAACGGGTCGCTGCCCGTTTGAATGTCGACGAATTGCTGGCATTCGGCGTCACCGCCGAACAGGTCGAGGCGATCGTGACCTACCAGTCCGGCCAGCTTGCCATCGAGCGCCTGAACCTTGGCAGTGTGGCCGGCAGTTCGTTGCGCGTCAGCGGCAAGCTGCGAGATACCGAGACCCAGCCGGTCGGCGAGGGGCAGATCGCATTCAAATCTGCCGACCCGGAACCGTTCCTGGCGCTGCTGCGTGAGCGGTTGCCGAACAGCCCCATCATCGAACGGCTGGCCAAGGCGGCACTCTGGTATCAGGACACGGATATCCAGATCACGCTGAGCGTTCCGGAAGACGGGGCGGTGGTTCTTGATGCGAACGGTCGAGCCTCTGACAGTGTGGTTTCGCTCAAGGCTGGCGCTGGTGATCTGTCGACCCTTCTGTCAGGCGGCGAGCGGCGCTTCGAGCTGCAGCTCGAAAACGATGAGGCGCAGATCCTGCTCGGGCAAGCAGGTTTCAATCCCTTGCCCTGGACGATCGGGGAGGGCGGTGCGCTGACCCTCACGCTTGACGCAGCAGGTGATGGGAATGCCGAGGCCGTTGTGCGCTTCGACGGCGTCGCAACGACCCTCGACGCGACCGCGGAACTGACAGCGTTTGACACGTCCGGCCTTCTTGACGGTGATTGGCAGGTCTCGCTCGAAAGTGCTGATATCGGCCCTTATCTGATGGCACTTGGCCTGAGCTTGCCCGATGCAGCGACCGGCGTACCGATCGCGGGCGAAACGCGGCTTTCGCTGGCCAAGGGCCAACTTGCCGTCGAGAGTTTCGAGGCGAGCCTTGCCGGTCAAGCGGTCGCGGCCGAGGGGCGTGTCGATCTGACGACTGCGGTGCCATCTGCCGTCGGGAAGGTCACTCTCGATCAGCTCGACCTCGACTGGCTGGCGGAATCCGCGGTCGGCCCGCTCAGAGATCCGACAAGCGGCACTCTGTCTTCTGCAGCCTTGGGGCCCATGGCACTGCCTTTCGATCTCGATCTGGGGCTGACCGTCAACCGGCTTTGGCCCGGTCTGGGCGAAGCCATGACCGATCTATCCGGAACCCTTCGCAACAAGGCCGGCGAACTCACCTTCGATGATGTGTCGGCCGATTGGCTGGGCGGGCGGATCAAAGGGCGCTTCTCGGTGGCGAACACCGACGGAAACGGTTTCCTTCGAGCGCGGCTCGATCTGGCCGACGGCGATATCGCCCGCATGGTCAACGCTTTGCGTGTCGAACGAGGCATCGCGACGACGGACAGTCCTTCGGGTCGCATGGACCTCACCTTCGTCGTGGAGGGTGGTGGCAAGACGCCGGCAGAGCTGATCGGACTGTCGAGCGGATCCGGAGAGGCGCGGATGAAGGGCCTGACGCTGGATGAGTTCGATCTGTCCATCATGCCGAGGCTGATCACCGAAGCCGATGCGCTCGGCACCGAGATCGATGAGGAAAAGGTCCTGGCGCTCGTGGACAGACTGATCACGGCCGGATCCACGCCGCTGGGGGACGTAACCGTGCCTTTCGCGCTGTCGGACGGCACCGTGCGTGTCCAGGCCGCGACCCATCAGACGGCGCAGGCAGAACTCGACGGCGCGCTGCGACTGGATCTGCGTGCCGGCACGCTGGATGGGGAGGTCGGGATTGCCTTCGATGCCGGGGATGCTGCCATGGACGGGACACAGCCCGATCTACGCCTGTTGCTCGAGGGGCCGACCCTTGCGCCCGAACGGGTGCTCGACGTGACTGAGCTCACCAATTTCTTCTCCTTGCGAGCCTTCGAGGCCGAGCGGCGGCGGGTCGAGGCACTGCAGGCGACCGTTCTGGAGAAGCAGAGGCTCAGGCGGGAGGCAGCCCTTGCACGCGCCCGAGACGACGAGCGCCGGCGTGCTGAGGCTGAACGGCTCAGACTGGAAGAAGAAGCCCGTTTGAAGGCGGAAGCTGATGCAGCAGCCTTGGAGGCTGCCAGAGAGGCTGACGCGGCTCCGAAGCCCTCTGATCCGCCGATTCCGGAGGAGCGGGGCTTTGTGACGACGGAGACGGTTCCATCGCAACCGGTCGTGCCAGTGGCGCCGGAGGAGCGGGTGACCCGCCAGCCCCTGCCGGAACTTCAGTTCAATGGCTTGCCGGGGGTCAACTGAACCGGGTCCAGGACCGGATCGACCGGATCAAACATACGCTGTCCGCTCACCAAAGGGTGTGTCTTCGACATTCTCGGAGAGGTTCGATGTGCCGATCGTTTCGCTTTCACCCGACAGCAGGGTTTCGGCCTGAACTTCTGCCGTCGGTTCGGACGTCGGCTTCAGCTGGGCCAGCTTCGCTTCGGCAGCGGCCAGTGCTGCGCGGAGCTCCGTGAGCGCTTCATTGATTTCCGCTTCCTCGTCGTCCGTAGTGGCCGAGCTCAAGGCCTCTTCCTGACTGGAAATGCTTGCCTCAAGACTTGCGATCTCGGACTTGATTGCAGAGGTCGAGTTGCTTGTGGACGATAAGATCGTCTGGGTAGTCGAGGTGGAAACCGTCGTCATGGAAAATGGCCTCTTGCTGAATGGGTGCTGGAACGATTCGCCAGAGGCAATACAAAATCCGGCGGCGATGGGCCCTAGGATCTACCCTTCGGGAATCACAGGATGAACGATACAACGCGATACCTAAATATGCCTGTCTCGCATTGTGTATTTCATGGCCGTTGATGCCTCTCCTTCAGGTCCCGCAGCACGAAGAGGCGCAATGCGGAAGAGAGGTTCGAATCAAGTGGCCGGGCTTCGTCGATGTCTGCGATCAGGGCCGCGAAACTCAGTCCACGTTCAGAGGCGATTGTCCTGAGTTCGTCGAGAAACGCGTCTTCGACGGAGAAACTCGTCCTGTGGCCGTGAAGGGTGATCGAGCGCTTGCGGATCATGGCGGTTCCCCGGGACAATATTCGGAGGATGGCGCTGACAGGATCGCCAAGGACAGGCGGGCCCTTACTCCGGATCCGACTTTTCGATGCGGCCCTGCTCGTGTTCGCGGAAAGCCTTGTCATTCTGCGCCCGGGTGAGGGACTTTTCCGCCTTGGTCCGCCCGTAGGTTATGCGGTTCTGTTCGGCGGTCGTCTCGCGCTCGCTACGGGCCTTCGCCTTGCGGAACTGGCGGAGATTGACGACGTCTGCGGCCATTCTGGTCCCTCGATGAAGACGGCCGGGCATCGGCCCGGCCATTCGTCAGATCACTGCTTCTTGCGGAAGGCGTCGAGCGAGACGACGGAGCCTTCCTTCTTCTCGTCCGATTTCGCTGATTCCGGCTCATCCGTCTTCGCAATGGCCTCCACCGGATAAGCCGTGATTTCGGCGTCGTTCTCTTCCTCCTCCGTCAACGGGACATCGAATTCGAGTTCGAAGTTCACCGACGGATCATAGAAGCCGCGGATGGCATTGAAGGGGATGACCAGCTTCTCGGGCGTGTCGGAGAAGGAGAGGCCGATCTCGAAAAGGCTGTCGGTAACCTTGAGCTCCCAGAACTGGTGCTGCACGACAATCGTCATCTGTTCGGCATATTTCGCCTTGAGATGCTGGGAGATGCGCACGCCCGGCGCTCCGGTCAGGAAGGTGATGAAGAAGTGGTGGTCACCGGGCAGCCGGCCTGTCGCCGCAACCTCGGTCAAGACCTTGCGGATGACTCCGCGCAGGGCGTCCTGGGCCAGAATGTCGTAGCGAATGTGGTCGTGCCCCATCAGATCCTGCTTTCCTAATCATGCCGATTTCGACGGCTTATGCCATGACGCGGCGACGCGGAAAAGCCCCGACGCGTTAAACTGGTTCGGCGAATGTACATCAATTCGCGGCCTGCGGGTAGCGGCGAAATCCGAAGCAATTCATGGGGAAAGACTGAGGGAGAAGTTAGGTGAAGGCTTCTGTTGCCAGGTGCCTTCGGACCCCGCCTTAAGGGGCTAACCCTAAGGACTTAGAGCGGGTTTCCCGCACCACCGTTAGGCAGCGAGAGCGTAACCCTTAGCGTTGTTGTCGTTTGCAACTACACTTGTGACCCGATAACGGCGGTATCATGCCGAGCAAAAGTTCGATCTTTACGCCCTTGTCGATCCTATTTCGCCCCCATCAAAAGCCGGTCCGCAAAGACTTCGTCATCGACCGGTTTTTGGTGGAGGCGCCGGGTACCGCCCCCGGGTCCAATAGGTTTATTACATCGACCGTTTATCGCCATATCCGGAGCAAGCCCCGGCAAGGCTGATATAGGTGTTTCCGTCCCTGATGAAAAGAGGGTGGAAGCACAATCGTCGGTCTGCGATAAATTCCCCGGAGCGCAGGCAGCGATCGAGCGGGGAAAAGACGATTTGGCGGATTGGTTAAAGGTCGCGCCGGAAGTAAGCTGTGCCTAGAATAGATCGGGACTAGAGCCATGCACCAGTATCACGACCTCTTGCGCCATGTTTTGGACAATGGCAGTGACCGCGGCGATCGCACCGGGACCGGCACGCGCTCCGTGTTCGGTCATCAGATGCGATTCGATCTGGCCGACGGCTTTCCTGTCATCACGACCAAACGCCTGCACTTGAAGTCGATCATTCATGAACTGCTCTGGTTCTTGAAGGGTGACACGAATATCCGCTACCTCAAGGAAAATGGCGTCAGCATCTGGGACGAATGGGCCGACGAAGACGGCAATCTCGGACCTGTCTACGGTGCGCAGTGGCGGTCCTGGCCGGATTATGATGGCGGCCATATCGATCAGATGGCCCGGCTCGTCGAGAGCATCAAGACGAACCCCAATTCGCGCCGGCATATCGTCACCGCCTGGAACCCGGCGCTGGTCGACGAAATGGCGCTGCCACCCTGCCACTGCCTCTTCCAGTTCTACGTCGCCGACGGACGGCTCTCCTGCCAACTCTACCAGCGCTCTGCCGACATCTTTCTCGGCGTGCCCTTCAACATCGCGTCCTATGCGCTGCTGACCTTGATGATGGCCCAGGTGACGGGGCTCGAGCCGGGGGATTTCGTGCACACTCTGGGTGATGCGCATCTCTATGCGAACCATTTCGACCAGGCCAAGCTTCAACTGACCCGCACGCCGAAGGCATTGCCGGTGATGAAACTCAATCCCGTCGTGAAGGATCTGTTTTCCTTTGCCTATGAGGACTTCAGCCTGATCGGCTATGAGGCCGATGCGAGCATCAAGGCACCGATCGCGGTCTAGGCGCGGCGAGGACAAAAGAGCATGACTCCCATCAAGACCGTGATCATCGTGGCCGTTTCGCAAAACGGCATTATCGGCCGTGATGGCGACATGCCATGGAAGCTGTCGACGGATCTCAGGCGCTTCAAGGCGCTGAGTATGGGCAAGCCGCTGGTGATGGGGCGCAAGACTTTCGAATCCGTCGGGTCGAAGCCGCTGCCGGGTCGTCTGCATATCATTGTCAGCCGCAGCGAGGGCTTCGACATGCCCGGCGTGGAAAGCGCGACGAGCCTCGAAGACGCGCTGGACCGTGCGAAAAGCATGGCCCGCACAAGTGGCGTCGCGGAAGTCTGTATCGTCGGCGGTGGTGAAATCTACCGTCAGGCGCTTGAGCACGCCGACATGCTGCATGTCACGCATGTCGAGACCGTCGTGGATGGCGATACCTCGTTTCCACAGATCGATCCTGCGGTGTTCGAGCTCATCGAGGAGACTTCGGTTCCGGCGGGCGAAAAGGACAATTTCCCGACGCGATACGCGATATACCGTCGCAGAAGCGCCTGATAACGCAAAATTTGCCCTTTCCGATGAAGAAGTTGCCCCCTTCGCGTTGAAAGGCGGGGCCACGATACCTATAACCCTCTGGAACCTCATGCATGCTAGCCGATCGGCCAGCGGGCGGGGGACTTGGGAGCTTTTTACAGCAAAGAGGTATTGATGCCCTGGAGCAATCAAAACGGCGGCGGCGGCGGTCCATGGGGCGGCGGCGGTGGCGGCGGTAACAATCAGGGTCCCTGGGGGCAGGGGCCGAACCGGCCACGCGGCAGCGGCGGCGGCGGCAATCAGCCCCCGGATCTCGAGGACCTCATCCGCCGGGGCCAGGATCGACTGAAAAATGTCGTGCCCGGTGGCTTCAACGGTGGCGTCTTCGTCATCGTGGGTATCGTGCTTGTCGCCTTCTGGGCCATGCAGTCGATCTACACTGTGCAGCCCGACGAGCGCGGCGTTGAACTTCGCTTTGGCAAGCCGAAGCAAGACATTTCGATGCCGGGCCTGCATTTCCATCTCTGGCCGGTCGAATCGGTCGAGATCGTCAAGGTCACGGAGCAGCAGCAGAATGTCGGCAGTCGTCCGACCTCCAACAATCCGGGCGCCGGGCTCATGCTCAGCGGCGACCAGAATATCGTGAGCGTCCAGTTCTCGGTTCTGTTCACGGTTTCCGATCCGCAGGCCTTCCTCTTCAACCTGGAAGATCCTTCGCAGACCCTGCAGCAGGTGGCCGAAAGCGCCATGCGTGAAGTCGTCGGCCGTCGTCCGGCCCAGGATGTCTTCCGCGACAATCGTGAGGAAATCTCGACGCAGGTGCGGGCGATCATTCAGGGGACCATGGATACCTACGGCTCCGGTATCGCGATCAATGCTGTTCCGATCGAGGATGCGGCGCCGCCGCGCGAGGTGGCTGAAGCCTTCGAAGAAGTCCAGCGCGCCCAGCAGGACGAAGACCGTTTCGTCGAAGAGGCCAACCAGTATTCCAACCAGCGTCTCGGTCAGGCACGCGGTCAGTCCGCACAGATCCGTGAAGAGGCGGCCGCCTACAAGGATCGTGTCGTCAAGGAAGCCGAAGGTGAGGCGCAGCGCTTCATCTCGATCTACGACGAATACGTCAAGGCACCCGACGTCACGCGCCAGCGCATCTATCTTGAAACAATGGAGAATGTCCTGCGCAATTCGAACAAGGTGATCATCGACGAACAGCAGGGGGTTCTGCCCTATCTGCCGCTCAACGAAATCACGCGTCAGTCGAGCAATCAGCCGGCAGGCCAGTCTTCGACGGGAGGGAACTGAGATGGAAAATCGTCTCCCCTATTTCCTCGTCGCCATCGGCGTCGCGCTCTTCCTGGCATACTCGTCGATCTTCGTGGTCAACGAACGCGAACAGGCTCTTGTTTTGCGCTTCGGCCAGATCCAGGACGTGAAGGCCGAACCGGGCCTTTACTTCAAGCTGCCTTTCGCCTTCATGGACGCCGATCGAGTCCAGTATGTCGAAGACCGCGCCTTGCGCTTCGACCTGCCGGATATCCGGGTGCAGGTCCGTGGCGGTGCGTTCTATGAAGTGGATGCCTTTGCGGTCTATCGCATTACCGATGCCCGCCGTTTCCGTGAAACGGTCTCTGCCGATCGCGAAGCCGCCGAGTCGCGTCTGCGCACCCGCCTCGATGCGGCCCTCCGCCGCGTCTACGGTCTGCGCAACTTCGATGCGGCTCTCTCCGAAGAGCGTGGTTCGATGATGTCGGATGTTCGCGACGATCTCCAGGCCGCTGCCGAAAGCCTCGGCCTGCAGGTCACGGATGTTCGGATCCGCCGCACCGACCTTACCCAGGAAGTCTCGCAGCAGACCTTCGAGCGCATGAAGGCCGAACGTCTGGCCGAAGCGGAACTGATCCGCGCACGCGGTAACGAAGAAGGCCAGCGTCGCCGGGCGATCGCCGACCGTCAGGTCGTCGAACTCCAGGCCGAAGCGCAGCGCGATTCGGAAATCCTTCGCGGTGAGGGCGATGCGCAGCGCAACAGCATCTTCGCTGATGCGTTCCAGCGGGATCCGGCCTTCTTCGAGTTCTACCGCTCGATGCGTGCCTATGTTGCTTCGCTGAGCAATCAGGGGACCACGATGGTTCTCTCGCCAGACAGCGACTTCTTCCGCTTCTTCAACAGCGGAGTAGGAACCGGTGGAGCAGGACGGGCTGCGCCCGCTCCGGCACCAGCGCCGGCAGCGCCGCCGGCCGCGGTCGGCAACTGACACGATGGATGACCTGTTCGCAGGGATTGCCATCTTTCTGATCATCGAGGGGCTGGCCTATGCGCTGGCCCCTCGATTTCTTGTGCGGATGGCGCGGCTCCTGCCACATATCCCCGAAGACCAGTTGCGGCTTGTCGGCATGACCGCTGTCACTTTCGGCGCGGCAATCCTGTGGCTGCTGCGCGGCTGACAAGATCTGGTCGCAAGCAGCGGATAGAGCTATTCCGGGAATTGTGATTTTCCCTCCGCCCAAACCGACTTATGTTCAGCAAAAGCCCAGACAATCAGTGAGGAAGCCGATGATGAAACCTGCCCGCATGTCGCGAACGATCTTGTCGGCATTCCTCATGGGTACGGCGCTTGCCGTCTCCCCCGTCATCGCTCAGCAGCCTGCACAGGCGCAGGGGCCCGAATCGGTGGCCGATCTCGCCAGCGGCCTGCTTGGAGCCGTCGTCAACATTTCGACCTCGCAGAGTGTCGCCGAGGAAGGCGATGGTCCCCTGCCGCAGGTGCCGGACGGTTCTCCGTTCCAGGAGTTGTTCGAGGATTTCTACAAGAATCGCGAAAGCGGCCCGAGCAATAACAGGGTGAATTCGCTCGGCTCCGGTTTCGTCATCGATCCGACAGGCTTCATCGTCACGAACAACCACGTCATCGAGAACGCCGACGACATTGAAGTCATCTTCTCGGACGGCTCGAAATTGAAGGCCAAGCTGATCGGCACGGACACCAAGACCGATCTTTCCGTGCTCAAGGTCGAGCCGCCGCAGCCGCTCACCTCGGTCAAGTTCGGTGATTCCCGCAAGATGCGGATCGGTGACTGGGTCATGGCGATCGGCAACCCGTTCGGTCTCGGCGGCTCGGTCACCGTCGGCATCATTTCGGCCAGCGGCCGCAACATCAATGCCGGCCCCTACGACAACTTCATTCAGACGGATGCGGCGATCAACAAGGGTAATTCCGGCGGCCCGTTGTTCAACATGAGCGGTGAGGTGATCGGGATCAACACCGCGATCATCTCGCCGAGCGGTGGTTCGATCGGCATCGGATTTGCCGTCCCAACAGAGCTTGCGCAGAACATCGTCAATCAGCTGATCGAATTCGGCGAGACGCGCCGTGGCTGGCTCGGTGTGCGCATTCAGCCCGTGTCCGACGAAGTTGCGGAAAGCATGAAGATCGGTCGCGCGCGGGGCGCCCTGATCAGCGGGATCGTCGAAGGCGGACCCGTTGCCACAGGCCCGATCCAGGTCGGAGATATCATCACCAGCTTCGATGGCCGGCCGATCTCCGAGACACGCGATCTGACCCGCATCGTGGCGGAAAGCCCGATCGGGGAGCCGCTCGACGTGGTGATCCTCAGAGATGGCAAGGAGCAGACGGTGAAGGTGACTCTCGGTCGTCTGGAAAACGATGAGGTTGCCAGCGACGAGACGGAGGCGGAAACGACTCAGGAGCCGAACGAAGAGGAGACCGCACCCGACGGTGATGGACAGGAGGATCCGGCAACGCCTCCGACCGATCAGCCGATGCCGGAAGATCCGGCTCCGGATGCCGAGGAAGGCGCAGGCGAGACGATTGCACCTCAGGACGAGGCAAGCGCACCGGTGACCGAAGGCCTGATCGGGGTCGAACTGTCCAACCTCGATGATGCCAAGCGCGTCAGCTTCTCGATCGCCGAGGGTGTCGAGGGGGTACTGATCACGCGCGTGCTTCCGGGTTCCAAAGCTGAAGGCAAGGGACTGAAGGTCGGCGAGGTCATTGTCGAGGTGGCACAGGAATTCATGAAGACGCCGAAGCAGGTCGCCGAGAAGCTGACCAGCATCAAGGGCGAGGGGCGCCGCAGCGGCTATCTGATGATCGCCGACAAGGACGGCAACCTGCGTCTCGTTGCTGTTCCCCTGGAATAGACGTCACGCATAGAGGCGCTCTACGGCACTGCCGTTTTCGCGGAGATAATCCTCGAACCGGTCGACCGGCATCGGTCGACCGACGAGGTAGCCCTGGATTTCGCCGCATCCGAGCTGCCGCAGCATATCGAACTGGGCACTGGTCTCTATCCCTTCTGCCGCGACGCTCATGCGCAGATCGCGCGCGAGATTGATGATTGCTTCAACGATCGCGCGGCTGTCCTGATTGGTTTCGAGATCTGAGATAAACGACTGATCAATCTTCAGCTTGTCGAAGTGATAGCGACGCAGGTAGCTCAAGGAGGAGAAGCCCGTTCCGAAGTCGTCGAGGGCAATTCTAAGCCCGAGACGGGAGAGCGCTGCAAGCGTTTCTTCCACGCCGGAGCTCATGTCCATCAGAAGACTTTCCGTCACTTCGAGTTCGAGCCGATTGACCGGAAGGCCGCTCTGTCTCAGCGCCGACTCAACCAGTGGCAAGAGGCCCGGACTGAGAAACTGCCGCGATGACAGATTGACGGCGATGCGGATATGGGCGGGCCAGTTGACTGCGTCCTTGCAGGCCTGGCGCAGCACAAAGCTGCCGATGGCGCCGATCTGGCCGGTCTCTTCCGCAATGGGGATGAACTCGCCAGGGCTGATCGCTCCCAGCGTCGGATGGCTCCAACGGACGAGAGCTTCGGCGCAGACGATCTGCCGGCTCTGGGCATCGACGAGTGGCTGGTAGTTGATATCAAGCGTTCCTTCAGCGATCGCCAGCGCCAGTTCGCGTTCGATCAGGCTGCGGCGGCGGGCGGCGGCGTCCAGGGAACTGTCGAAGAACCGATAGCGGTTTCTCCCGTCGGCCTTTGCCCGGTAGAGCGCAAGATCGGCACTACGCATCAACTGGTCGGGATCGATGCCGTCGATCGGCGCACAGGCGATGCCGATACTGACGCCGATATGTGCCGAGCCGGACCGCAGGGTAATGGGTTTCTGGAGGGTATTGATGATCCTTGCGGCGAGGCTTGCTGCGCTTTGTGGATCGTCTCCCGACAGGTGCAATATGGCAAATTCGTCGCCGCCGATGCGGGCGAGCGTGTCTGCATCGCCGCAGAGCTGGCTCAAAATGCTCGAGACGACCCGCAGAAGTTCGTCGCCGCCAGCATGTCCAAGGTTGTCGTTGATCTGCTTGAAGCGGTCGAGATCGAGAACGAGGACGGAAAAAGCGTCGCCGAGACGATCGTAGCGAGAGACGGCGCGGGCGAAATCCTCGGCCAACATGACCCGGTTGCCAACCTCCGTCAGGGGGTCGTGGCGGGCCATGTGCTCGATGCGCAGACGGCTCTCCCGGCTGGCGGTCACATCACGCCCGACGCCGCGATACCCCTTGAAATTGCCATGCTCATCCAGAATGGCCTTGGCAGTCAGTGACCAGATCGCCAGCTCGCCGCCCAGTTCCACGCAGATGTCCTGGTCGCGAAACGACTGGCGTTTTTCCAGGCAGGCCTCAAAATTCTGCCGGCAGTCTAATCCGTCTATGCCGACGGTTGAGAATGGCATGATGTTGATCAGTGGCTTGCCGACCACCATGCCCTCGGGCACCTGGAGCTGCTCATAGAAGCGGATCGATGCCCGCTCCATGTTCATGCCCTGGTCGACGCCCCAGAGCCAGTCAGCGGCATTTTCTTCGAAATCATTCAGGAGAAGGTTGATCACATCACGCTGTTCGTCGGCGGCAAGCTTTGCGCGGACACGTTCGGTGAGACTGTTGCAGACCGCCAGTGAGGAACGGATGATGATGGCGGCAAATACCAGATAGAGAACAAAGAGGTAGGCCCCGACGATCGAAGGATCGCGCGAGAGCGCGATGGCGGCGCCTACGGCTACCGTGCTGCAGAAGACGAGAGAGGCCGGTGGCACCGTCGCCAGCGCAAAACCGCCTCCGCCGGCCATGCCGACCGTCAGCGCGATCAGCACCATTCTCTGCGTTTCATCGGCCGTGTGATAGGCCACGACGTCGAGCATTGCCCAAAGGCCGCTCAAGAGAAATGCGTAGATGACGGCACGGCTCGTCCCGCGGATGCTCGCCCGCTCTCGCGGCCCTCGTTTGCGGTTCCGCAACCAAGTATAGCTGGTGTAGACGGCGACTGCGAGAATGAGGCTGCAGACAACGAAAACCGATGTCGATGACGGGCTATCCTTGAACGCAAATAGTGTCAGAAGCGCATTGCAGAGATTGGCGACCATCATCCACGGAGTCGTGGCCGCCATGACGGATAACCGGATTGCCCGGATACGCGATGCTTCGTCGGCTGTCTGCCCACTCTCCCCGAGGCGCAGGAAGCGGTCGACCATGTCTGCAACGGAAGCCGCTATACGCGCCGGGACTGTTTTCTCCATGCGCGATATTTAGCATCTACTTTTTAAGTCTGAGTAAATTGGTCGTTTCGTTTTTTTCGTATCTTGAGAGTTCTCGCGGTGGTCCGATACAATACGTGTCGTTTCAAATGAGGATGTGTATCCGGCACCTTGGGGTGGTCGAAGTCTCTGTCCCCATAATGCTCCATACCAAGGCGCCGCATCACGGCGATCGATCGGTCATTGTTCTGGACTGCGAAGGCGTAGATTTCGGCGAGCCCCAAGGCGGTCAGCCCATGCTCGACAAGTCTTTCCGCGGCTTCGGTGACATAACCCTTTCCCCAGAACCGCGTGGCAAGACGCCAGCCGATTTCAACGGATCCCTCCGGCAGGATGCCGGGCAAGTCGACGGGAGTCAGGCCGCAGAAGCCCATGGCTTCGTCGGTGTCGCGATCGGCGAGGGCGTAGAAGCCTAGCCCGGTCCCGGTGATCATGTCGCGATTGCGGTTGAACAGCAGGTCGCATTCGGCATGGCTGCGACGAAACGGAAAGAAGGCCATGACCTTCTCGTCCCGATTGATTTCACGAAACAGATCACGGTCTTCGTCCCGCCAATTGCGAAGAACGACCCGCTCTGTTTCGACAATGATCATGGAAGGTCGGTTACCCCGGGACGAAATCGGTCTTGCGATAACCCTGGAGGTAGAGGAGGGCGGTGAGGTCGCCGTGATCGATTCGGATACGGGCTTCCGCGGCAACGGCGGGTTTGGCATGCAATGCGACGCCCGATCCCGCAATGCCGAGCATGCCGAGATCATTGGCGCCGTCGCCGACGGCAATCGTGTCTTCAGGGGAAATACCGAGCCTACGGGCGATGTCGAGCAGCGCATCCACCTTGGCCTGTCTGCCGAGGATCGGTTCCGCGACCGCCCCCGTCAGAAAGCCGTCACTCTCGATGAGAATGTTGGCGCGGTTTTCATCGAAGCCGAGCGTGGCGCCGATCCTGTTGGTAAACACGGTAAAACCGCCCGAGACGAGTGCGGTATACCCACCCCTGGCCTTCATCGTGGCGATCAGTTCGCGGCCACCTGGCGTCAGGGTGATGCGTTTTTCAATCACCTCGTCGACCACTGTAATCGGCAAGCCCTTGAGCAGCGCCACCCGCTCGCGAAGGGCTGGTTCGAATGCGATCTCCCCGTTCATGGCGCGTGCGGTGATTTCCGACACCTTTTCCTTCAACCCGACTTCGGCTGCCAGTTCGTCGATGCATTCCTGGCCAATCATGGTCGAATCCATATCGGCAATCAGGAAGGATTTGCGGCGGGTTTCGGCGTCCTGCACGGCGATATCCACGGGCTGGCCTGCAATGACCTCACGCAATCGGCGCTCCGCATCGACCGCGTCCGTGCCGTCCGGGATCGGGATGTCGCAGGCAATGCCGTCGGCAAGCCAGTAGAGCCGCGTCGATGCGACCGCATCTGCTGCCCTCTCGGCGAGCGCCGGGGTCAGAACAGGGTTTGACGGATTGGCGACAAGCGTGGCAACCAAGGCCATGATGGAAGATCCTAGCAAGAACTCAGACGCGATCCTGATAACCGGGCCGACCGCCAGCGGCAAGTCCGTGCTCGCGCTCGATTTTGCCCGACGCCATGGCGGCATCGTGATCAATGCCGACAGCATGCAGGTTTACGACACGCTGCGGGTGGTGACCGCCCGGCCGAGCGCGCAGGAGATGGACGGGGTTCCGCACGAACTCTACGGCCATGTGCCCGCATCGCGCAGCTACTCCACCGGGGACTGGCTGAGGGAGATGGAACAACTCCTGCGACAGCTGAAGGAGGAGGGGCGTCTGCCGGTCATCGTCGGCGGGACGGGGCTCTACTTCAAGGCGCTGACGGGAGGACTTTCGGACATGCCGCCCGTGCCGGATGCGCTGCGGAGTGAAATACGGCGCAGGTTGGAGGTGGAAGGGGCCGCGGTTCTGCATGCAGAACTGGGCAGACTGGACCCGACGGCAGCGCAAAGGCTCAACGCCAGTGATGGCCAGCGGATCGTCAGAGCCCTGGAAGTGTTTCGCGCGACGGGACGCTCCATTACCGAGTTCCAGAAGCGCTCCGGGCCGATGCTGATCGACCCGGAGAGGTCGCTGAAACTTGTCGTCCTGCCCGACAGAGCCCTGCTCCACGATCGGATCAACCGGCGTTTTGCGATGATGATGGAGGAGGGGGCCGTCGAGGAGGTAAAGACGTTGCTTGCGCTTGATCTTGCGGCCGAAATGCCGGCCCTGAAAGCAATCGGCGTGTCGCAGATTGCCGATATGGTGGCGGGACGGATCAGCCGCGCAGAGGCGACCGATCGAGCCTCTGCGGCGACGCGGCAATATGCCAAGCGGCAGATGACCTGGTTCCGCAACCAGATGGATGAAAGCTGGCAGCGCATCGACCCGGTTACATTCCGGATCGGCTGAGTCCTTTCAATCGCGCTTGTAGAGGCTCGACAGCGGCTTCTTCAGAATGCTTTCCCGAAGCGAGGAGCTGCCCTCGCGGCGCAGTGGTTGCGAGGCGAAGGTCGCGGGTGCCGGCTCCGTCGCGTATGCGGGGGCAGGGGCAGGCATTTCGGTGCGCGGGCGGATGCGCTCTTCCATGCCGGCACGGGGAGGCATGTCGGCACGGGGAAGCATGTCGGGACGATAAGGCTCGATCGGTGGCGTTTCCGACGATGGCAATGTGTGTCGCTGGATCGGAGGATCATAGGCCGGGCGCGTGACAGGTGGCGGCGGCGCGAGCGGCATGCTGGTCGCCATGGGTCGAGGAGCCTGAGGCGGAGCGAGGGGCTGGCTCATGCTGCCGAAACCTTCGTCATCATCTTCGAACTCCTCATCGTCGTAGATGCCCTCTGGCGCAAGCGGAATGTCAACGCGGCCAAGGCCATTGTCGAAGCTCTGCTGAAAAGCCGAAATGTCGGGGCCGGCAATGGCGCGCATACGACCGACGATGTTGCGAAGATCGACCGTATCCGGTGTCTCCTCCGTGTTTTTCGCGGTGACGCCGTTCGCCTTGGGCAATGCCGATTCGTCGACGCGCGTGAAGCGCATGCGCATGGGAACGGCGATCGCCTCGCCAAAGGCGATGGCTTCACCATTGCCGATGGACGAGATGAAGCTGGTGGTCGAAATGGAACTGTCGGGGATCGCCGAGCGGATGATCTCCTGGTCGCGGTCGTTGGCGAGGCGCATGGCAAAGAGCGTCGAGCACTGCGAAAGGATGGTCTGGTCGAGCTCTCCGGGGCGCTGGGTGATCACACCGAGCGACACGCCGTATTTGCGGCCTTCCTTGGCAATGCGGGCGATGGCCTGACGGGTCGGGAAGAAGCCGAGATTGGGGTCGGCCGGGACGTAGCGGTGAGCTTCCTCGCAGACGACAAGCATATGGATCGCACCGTTTGACCACAGCGCAAGTTCGAAGGCCATGCGGCAAAGGACCGAGGCAACGGAGTTGACGACTTCGGAGGGAATCCCGGCCAGTTGGAAGGTCGAGACCGGGCGATCGTCTCCCGGGATGCGGAAGATGTGCGCGATCGTCTCCATGATCGTGTCGCTGATCGTGTTGTTGGAGAACATGAAGTGATAGCGCGGGTCGTTGACCGCGGACATGATGCGCATCTTGAGTGACCGCAGGAAGGGCTTTTCACCGCGCCCCTCGAGCCGGCCGATGCGCTCGTCGATGAGCGCCATGAGGTCGGCGATGCGGTAGGGGACGGGCGTGTCTGCTGTCATCGAGCTCTTGTCGGCCATGCGGCGCATCAGGGCGCTCTCATTGCCGCGGAAGGCACGTTTTGCTTCGGGCATCAAATCGCGAAGAATATCGAGTTCCTCCGCCACCGGCGGTCGACCACGGAAGAGGACCTCCGCGAATTCGTCCAGGCGCATCAGCCAGAAGGGCAGGTCGAGCGTATCGGTGTCGATGACGACAGCGAGATCCGGGAAGGCGGCGGCAAATTCGTTGTGAGGGTCGAGGATCAGGACGCGGAGCTTTGGGTCGCTCTCGATCGCCTTGCGCAAGAGAAGCGAAACGGCTGTCGATTTGCCGACGCCGGTCGACCCGACCACGGCAAAATGCTTCGACAGCATCGAGGGGATGTGGATGGTCGCGTCGATCGTCTCGTCCTGGGTCAGTTTTCCGATGACGGCCGTGTCGTTGAGGCGGGTGTCGTAGATGCGCAAGAGGTCGGCCGCACGAATGCGATGCGCGATGGCGCCGAGATAGGGATAGCGCGAAATGCCGCTGGAGAAGGTCTCCTTCCCGTCCTCCTGGACATAGACCTCGCCCATGAGCTCGACCTCGATCAGGAACTGGTTGTCGGCGCCTTCGCCCCAGTCCTTGCCTTCGGTCTGCATCGAATAGGCCAGTGCCACGACGCGGTTCTTGCCGACAGTGATGGAGATCAGACGGCCGACGGACCAGAGTTCTGTGAGATCGGTGCCGCCTTCCGCAGCGACGGCGGAAATGGTCGCGCGCGAGCCATTGCAGGCGACGACGCGCCCCAACATTCGATTGCCTGGCCGCATACCATCGCGGCGCTCCTGGTCTCCGGCGTCGCCGGACTTGTGAAGATCATCGTTCAACAAGCGCGCATTCTCCCTGCTGGCGCAAGCTTAGGACTGAGCGCTTAAAATATGGTGTATTTCGTTAAAGCGGCCGCGAAGATTGAAGGCTTCGGCGCAACAAACTTTCGCGAGCCGTCAGCAAAAGTTACGAAAGATGCGTTGACGCTGGGCTGCTTTCTGGCTAACACTTCGCTCCATGAAAAACTCGGTTGCACTTATCGTGGTGGGACGGCGCATGGGCAGGATGGTGTAACCATCCGGCGATAGCCACCCATGCGCTAGATGACAGGCTCCTCAAGGGGCCTTTTTTTATGCCCTGAACCGGGTTATCAGCCCAAAAACCAAGAAGGCAGATGGAAACACAGCATGACGGGTAAAGACAATCAGATGACTGGCGCCGAGATCGTCCTGCGCGCGCTGAAAGATAACGGTGTCGAGCACATCTTCGGCTATCCCGGCGGGGCCGTGCTTCCGATCTATGACGAGATCTTCCAGCAGGACGAAATCCAGCACATCCTGGTTCGTCACGAGCAGGGCGCCGGCCATGCGGCGGAAGGCTATGCGCGTTCGACCGGCAAGGTCGGCGTCATGCTGGTCACATCCGGTCCCGGCGCTACCAATGCCGTCACCCCGTTGCAGGACGCGCTGATGGACAGCGTCCCTCTGGTCTGCATCTCCGGTCAGGTTCCGACCTCGCTGATCGGCTCGGATGCGTTTCAGGAATGCGATACCGTTGGTATCACGCGTCCCTGCACCAAGCACAACTGGCTGGTCAAGGACGTCAACCAGCTGGCCAGCGTGATCCATGAGGCCTTCCGTATCGCCCAGACCGGTCGTCCTGGCCCGGTTCTCGTCGATGTGCCCAAGGACATCCAGTTCGCCACCGGCACCTATACCCCACCGGATTCGCACAAGGCCTTGAAGAGTTACCAGCCGAAGGTCACCGGTGACGCACGCGCAATCCAGGCCGCCGTCGAACTGATGGCTACGGCCCGCCGGCCGGTGATCTATTCGGGCGGGGGTGTCGTCAATTCCGGCCCGGAAGCCACCAAGCTGCTGCGCGAACTCGTTTCGCTCACCGATTTCCCGATCACCTCGACGCTGATGGGCCTCGGTTGCTATCCGGCCTCGGGCAAGAACTGGCTTGGCATGCTCGGCATGCACGGTTCCTACGAAGCCAACATGGCCATGCATGATTGCGACGTCATGGTCTGCATCGGTGCGCGCTTCGACGACCGCATCACCGGGCGCCTGAATGCGTTTTCGCCGGATTCGAAGAAGATCCACATCGATATCGATCCGTCGTCGATCAACAAGAATGTCCGCGTCGACGTGCCGATCACCGGCGATGTCGGCCGGGTTCTGGAAGACATGGTTCGCGCATGGCGGGCTCTGCCGAAGAAGCCCGAGGCTTCCCAGACGGCCGATTGGAATACGAGCATTGCCAAGTGGCGGGCCCGCAATTCCTTCGCCTACACGCCGTCCAAGGATGTCATCATGCCGCAATATGCGTTGCAGCGGCTCTATGAGCTGTCCAAGCATCGCGATACCTACATCACGACCGAAGTCGGCCAGCACCAGATGTGGGCGGCCCAGTATATCGGCTTCGAGCAGCCGAACCGCTGGATGACCTCGGGCGGTCTCGGCACCATGGGCTACGGCCTGCCGGCTGCCATCGGCGTGCAGGTCGCGCATCCCGATGCGCTGGTCATCGATGTCGCGGGCGACGCCTCGATCCAGATGTGCATCCAGGAAATGTCCTGCGCCATCCAGTACGAGCTGCCGGTCAAGGTGTTCATCCTGAACAACCAGTATATGGGCATGGTGCGCCAGTGGCAGCAGCTGCTGCATGGCAACCGACTGTCGAACTCCTACACGGAAGCCATGCCGGATTTCGTCAAGCTGGCGGAAGCCTATGGTGGGGTCGGTATCCGCTGCGAGAAGCCTGGAGATCTCGATGGTGCCATCCAGGAAATGATCGACGTCAAGAAGCCCGTCATCTTCGATTGCCGCGTCGCCAATCTCGCCAACTGCTTCCCGATGATCCCGTCGGGCAAGGCGCATAACGAGATGCTGCTGCCGGACGAGGCGACCGACGAAGCCGTTGCCAATGCCATCGATGCCAAGGGCCGTCAGCTCGTCTGACCGGGAGGAACAGAACCATGAACGCACATCTTCAGCCGACCGGTTCGGCCTATTTCATCGCCAAGGAAACGTCCGCCATCGAGAGCCATACGCTCTCGGTGCTGGTCGACAATGAGCCGGGCGTTCTCGCCCGCGTCATCGGCCTGTTTTCCGGCCGTGGTTACAATATCGAGAGCCTGACCGTTTCCGAGACCGAGCATGAGGCGCATCTGTCGCGCATCACCATCGTCACGCGCGGCACGCCCGGTGTGCTCGAACAAATCAAGGCGCAGCTCGAGCGGATTGTACCCGTACACCGGGTGCTGGACCTGACGGTCAGGGCGCGCGAACTCGGCCAGGAACGGCCAATCGAGCGCGAAGTGGCGCTGGTGAAGGTCGTCTCGACCGGCGAGATGCGGGCCGAAACGTTGCGCCTGGCCGATGCCTTCCAGGCCAAGGTGGTCGACGCGACCGTCGACCACTTCATCTTCGAGATCACCGGCAAGTCGTCGAAGATCGACCAGTTCGTCTCGATCATGAAGCCGCTCGGCCTCAACGAGATCTGCCGCACCGGGATCGCCGCGATGAACCGTGGTCCACAGGGCATGTAAGGACTTCGAGATTTCCCGAAATAACAAAAGGGCGGCCTTTCGGTCGCCCTTTCTGTTTTCAGTTCATGCCGAGCAGGTCGAGAAGGCCCATCTGCTGTGGTGCCGGAGGCAGATCGGCGTCCGCCTTTTTCGGCTTTTCCTTGGCGGGTTTCTCGGTCTTCTGAGCCTTCGAGGCTTTGCCAGGCTGCTGGGCGGATACTTCGGACTCTGCCGGGTCGGCCTTTTTCTTCGAGGGCTTTTTGACCTTCGTAGCCGTGCCCTCCCTAGCCGCTGCCTCGGCTTCTTCGCCCGCGACTTCGGTCGCCGTCAACATCGCTGCCAGCGCATGCCGCAGGGCCGCAGATTTCAGGCTGTAGTGGATGTATTGCCCCTTCTTCTCGCCTTCGATCAGCTCGGCATTTTCCAGGATCGAGAGGTGCTGGGAGATCGAGGGCTTGGCCATATCGAAACGGGCTGCGATCTCGCCAGCGGTCAGGGTCGCTTGGGAGAGGTGTAGCAGCATCATGCGGCGAGGATCGGAAGCGAGGGCATGGAAGACGCGGGACGAGGTCTTGTCCATCGCCGGGTGCAGGTCGGTCTTGCCGCGTTTCGCCATGTGGTCCCTCAGCCGTGCGGCTCTGTCTCCGCAATTCTCGAATTAGGCAATCTCCTAATTTCCTGAGGGGCTGGCGTAAAGTGCCGCAAATGCAGGGCCTGTGGATAGATCACGATTTTCCGATGCTGGGGAGAGGATCGGGAGCGCTTGCTCCTCCACCTTTTACAGCATCTCCAGCGGCACTTTGCGCGCCGGCGGTGAGAAGGCGGCATCGAGGCGCGCCCAGTCATCCTCGGATATGTCGAGATCAACAGCCTCGCGATTTTCCTGCAGGCGGCGAGGGCTCGAGGTCTTCGGGATCGGGATCACGCCCTCACGTTCCATCAGGAAGGCGAGGGCGACCTGGGCCGGGGTGGCCTGATAGGCCTTGGCGATGTGGATCAGTTCGGAATTGTCCAGAATCCGCCCTTGCTCGATCGGTGAATAGGCCATGACCGGAATGCCATGCTCCTGGCACCAGGGCAGAAGATCGAATTCGATACCACGGCGGGAGAGATTGTAGAGAACCTGATTGACGCTGCAGTTCTTGCCGTCTGCCACCTCGAGAAGTTCTTCCATGTCACCGATGTCGAAATTGGAAACACCCCAGGCGCGTATGCGGCCAGCGACCTTCAGTTCTTCCATGGCGGCGACCGTGTCGTCGAGCGGGTACTCACCCCGCCAGTGCAGGAGATAGAGGTCGAGATGATCCGTGCCCAGCCGGTCGAGACTGGCGTGGCACGCCTTGATGGTGCCGCTGTAACTCGCGTTCCATGGGAGGACCTTGGAGACGAGGAAGGCGTCCTCGCGCCTGTCCTTCAGCGCCGTGCCGACAATGCGTTCCGCGCCGCCGTCACCATACATTTCGGCGGTGTCGATTACTGTCATTCCGAGATCGAGCGCCAGCCTGATGGTATCAATTTCGACTTTTGCGACGGACTTGTCCTCGCCCATCATCCAGGTGCCGAAGCCGAGGCTCGGGACGTCCTCGCCGCCCGGCAAGGTGACAGTCGGAATGGCGTCGTGCATCGTGCGGTCCTCGCTTGTGTCGTCATCAGGATAACCACACGCATCGGCGCAGCAAGAGTCAAATGACGCAGTGCTCTCCACTGAGGACCCTTCGTGTCACCGTCACAAGATTGCGGATGGTTTGTGAGGATGGGCCAGCTAGGCTCACCTCAAGATCTGGAGGAGAAACATTCATGTCGGTCGATACGCTGCTCGCGCTCGCCCTCTTCGCCTTCGCGACCTCGATCACGCCGGGACCGAACAACATGATGCTGTTCGCCTCGGGGGTGAACTTCGGCTTCCGGCGGACCATTCCCCACATGTTTGGCATCGGTGCCGGCTTTCTCTCGCTGCTGATCGCCGTGGGGCTTGGTCTCGGCGCGCTTCTGTCCGCTTATCCACCGGCCTTTGTCGCGCTTAAGGTCGCAGGTGGGCTCTACCTTCTCTGGATCGCCTGGAAAATCGGCTCGTCACGCTCGATGGGCAAGGGCGAGGCAAAGGCCCGCCCGATGACCTTTCTCGGCGCGGCCGCCTTCCAGTGGGTCAATCCGAAAGCCTGGGTCATGGCGATCACGGCGATGGCGGTCTATCCTGACCCGGAGCAATATGCTCTGACAGTTTCGATCGTCGCGCTGGTTTTTGCCGCGGTCAACGTGCCCAGCGTGTCGACCTGGGCCGGCTTCGGTTCGGCGCTGCGCGAGTGGCTCTCGGTGCCGGTGCGGCTCAAATGGTTCAACATCACCATGGCTTTGCTCCTGGTGCTCAGTCTCTGGCCCATGCTGAAATAGGAAACAATGATGTCCGGCCATCACCACGACCACGACGATCATCATCATGATAACCACTATTCCGACATGCAGGCGCGGGTCAAAGCACTGGAAACCCTTCTGACCGAAAAGGGCCTGATCGATCCTGATGCAATCGACGCAATCGTCGAGACCTACGAGACGAAGGTGGGCCCGAGAAACGGCGCACGCGTTGTTGCCAAAGCCTGGGCCGATCGAAACTTCGCCGAATGGCTGAAGCGGGATGCGACGGCAGCGATCGCGAGCCTCGGCTATACCGGGCGGCAGGGCGAGCACATGCGGGCCGTCTTCAATACGGCCGAGACCCACAATCTCGTCGTCTGCACGCTCTGCTCCTGTTATCCTTGGTCGGTGCTCGGCCTGCCGCCGGTCTGGTACAAGGCGCCGGCCTATCGTTCGCGGGCGGTGATCGATCCGCGTGGCGTGTTGGCCGAGTTCGGGGTGACCTTGCCGGAGACCATGGGCATACGCGTCTGGGATTCGACGGCGGAGTTGCGGTATCTTGTCGTGCCTCAGCGTCCCGCCGACACGGAGGGGCTCGCCGAAGAGGCGCTTGCCAATCTCGTGACGCGGGACTCGATGATCGGCACGGGTCTCGCGCTTTCGCCGGAGGCATTGCGATGAACGGGCCGCATGATCTTGGCGGACAAATGGGCTTCGGTCTCGTCGCGCCTGAAAAGGATGAGCCATACTTTCATGCCGAATGGGAGAAGCGGGCGCTCGGCATCACGCTGTCCTGCGGCGCCTTCGGGGCCTGGACAATCGACGAAAGCCGGCATGCGCGCGAGAACATTCCGCCAGCCAACTATCTGGCGGCCAGCTATTACGAGATCTGGATACGCGGTATCGAGATACTGCTCGAACGGCATGGTTTCGCAACCGGCCAGGAGCTGGCATCCGGTCGGCATCTGGAGCAGGGACACGCGCCGAAACGTGTGTTGAAATCCGAAATGGTCGATGCTGTGCTGGCGCGAGGCGGGCCGTGTGATCGACTCGTGGCGACGGTGCCGAAGTTTGCCATCGGTGACCGGGTGCGGACGAAAAATCTCAACCCGACGGGGCATACCCGCCTTCCGCGCTATGCTCGGGCGAAGGCGGGTGTCGTCGAGGCCGTGCAGGGTGGCTTCGTCTTTCCCGACGACAATGCGCATGGGCGCGGCGAGAACCCGCAATGGGTCTATGCCGTGATCTTTACGGCGGCAGAGATCTGGGGCGAGGGCGCCGATCCGACACTCACCGTCTCCATCGATGCCTGGGAGAGCTATCTTGAGCGCCTGTGAGACCAGCACTGATCTCGTCGCCTCGCCCGGTCTGCCGCGATCACCCGAGGGAGCGCCGGTCTTTGCAGAACCCTGGCATGCACAGGCGTTTGCCATGACCGTGCATCTCCATGCGCGCGGCGTGTTCAACTGGCCGGAATGGGCAGAGAGCCTCTCGGCCGAAGTCCATCGGCCGGAGCGGGCTGTGAATGGCTCCGACTATTTCGATGCCTGGGTTGCCGCTCTTGCCCGTCTTCTTCAGCGCAAGGGGGTGGCGGATACTGAAACGATCGAGGCTTTGCGAAAAAGCTGGCAGCGGGCGGCGGAAGCGACGCCGCATGGGGCGCCGATCGAGCTCGCCAACGATCCGCGCCGGGCGTGATGTCCATGATTTGTTCTGTTTGTCCCGGCTTTTGCCTTGCATCGGGCGTCCGAATCCGCGCATGACCTAGGCCATGCAATTCGCGCCCCAGCAAGACGAGGCCCTCAAGGCCGTTTCAAAATGGCTGAAAGAGGGGAAAACTCCCGTCTTCCGGCTGTTCGGCTATGCCGGCACGGGCAAGACGACGCTTGCCAAACATTTTGCCGAACATGTCGATGGCGACGTGTTGTTTGCCGCATTCACCGGCAAGGCAGCCCAGGTGCTGCGTTCGCGGGGAGCCTCGAACGCAAAGACCATTCATTCGCTGATCTATCGCCCGCGAGGCGAGGAGGCCGTTGAAGACGAGGAGACCGGCAGGACCTCGATCGCCCCGATGTTTTCGATCAACCGTCAGAGCCCTGTCGCCAAGGCGGCGCTGATCGTCATCGATGAATGTTCGATGGTCGACGAGGCGCTCGGCCGCGACCTGATGAGTTTCGGTACGCCGATCCTGGTGCTGGGGGATCCGGGCCAGTTGCCGCCGGTCTCAGGGGGTGGTTTCTTCACCGATCAGGAGCCGGACTACCTGCTGACGGACATCCACCGCCAGGCGCGTGACAATCCGATCATCCAGCTTGCGATGCATATTCGCGAAGGCAAGGAGATCATGCATGGCGATTATGGCACGACGGCGCGGGTGATCTCGAAGAACGAGGTCACACAGGACCTCGTGCTCGGCGCCGACCAGGTGCTGGTCGGCACGAACAAGACGCGGCGGCGCTACAACATGCGCCTGCGGGAATTGAAGGGGTTCACGGTCGATTATCCCCAGGCTGGCGACAAGCTCGTCTGCCTGCGGAACGAGCAGGTCAAGGGTCTGCTCAACGGTTCACTCTGGCAGGTCATGACCTCGTCGCGCGAGACGGTGAAGCCGGGGATCAACCTTTTGATCAAGCCTGAGGACGACGACATGGATCGCGGTGCGGCCAAGATCAAGCTCCTCAAGGCGGCCTTCGAGGACATCGATACCGAAATCCCCTGGTCGACGCGCAAGCGCTATGACGAGTTCGATTACGGCTATGCGCTGACCGTGCACAAGGCTCAGGGGTCGCAGTGGAACGACGTCGTGCTGTTCGACGAGAGCTGGGCCTTTCGCGACACGCGCGAGCGCTGGCTCTATACTGCCGTGACACGTGCAGCGGAGACGCTCACCATCGTCCGGTGAGCGCGCCTTTTTCGCATCATTTCGCCTTCATTGCGGCCAGTGTCGCCATCAGCGCCATCGTGTTCTTGCCGGAGGCCGTGGCAATCTCGGAGAGAGGTGTGGCCGCATCGGCAGCGGTGAAGCCACCTTCCTTCAAGGCTGCGACGACTTCGGCATCGGTCTTTTCGAGGAGCGGCGCCACCTCGGACGGTGTGCCGGCAGCGATGATGCTGACCATAGCCACGGTCGGGTTTGCGCTTGCACCGGCATTGCCGGTCAGGGACGGCCACGCAAAGGCGAGGCCTGCGGCAAGGCTGAGGCCCAGCGCCAGCGCCATCGGCAAACGCTTGAAATAAGCAAGGAACGGACGCCAGTTCTTCCAGACATGCAGCAGGAACGGCGCGACCAGCACCATGCTCAACCATTCATGCATGCCATGAAAGGCGGCTGTGCCGAGATGGAAAAACAGGGCGATGCCTGAGACGAGAGAGACCAGGAAAAGGCCGGTTGTCAGAGGCGTGGCATATCGGGAGAGGAGTGAGGACATTGCGGAAACCCATGCTTGTGGAACGCTGTCCTCATAAGCTCGGGTCCGGCGGAGGTCTCGTTACATCTCCTCCATGTTTTGCATTTGCCAATTCTGCCCTCGGTCTGGCGTCAATTGGCAACAATACCGATCAGCACCGCTTTCGCGACTGCCTGAAACCTGTTGCGGGCTCCGAGCTTTTCGGCCACGCGACGTTCGATCGCCTCTGTTTCGTCTGGCCTGAGTTCGAGGGTGCGCGAAATCCGGATCTGCGAGTAACCCTCCGCCATCAGCTGCAGGCAGCGATGTTCGATCTCATCGAGTTCGGGCCGGTGCCGGTCGACATGGGGTAAGGTGACGCCGCTTTCTTCTTCCGGGGTGAGCAGCATGCTGATTTTCCGCAACTGTCGGTGCAGCGTCGACAGGTTCGCCGCAAGCTCGCGCTGGCGGACCAGCATGGCCTCTTCGAAAAACAGGTTGGCTTCGGTCTTCGAGGTCGCCGTCGCCAGGGTCTCGAACAGGTCCTGGATCAGCGAGATCGGCATGCCGACCTCTCGGCAGGCATTGATCAGCACCATGCGCGACACGTCGCGCTCGCTGTAGACCCGCATGAGGCCCAGCCGGCTCGCCCGGATCAGATCCTTCTCTTCGTAAAAATGCAGGGTTCGGTGCGTAACGCCGAAGAATTCCGCCATGTCGGCGATCGCCACCGGCCCCTTGGGAAGTTCGCGCGCAGTCGCAATATCCGGGAGAATGATCTCTTGTCCTGTCGTGCCGGGCTGTATTGCGATGCTGCGCAGATTGTGTGGTCCGTTCGACATGTATCCCCCATGTTTTGTGTCGACGCGCCTGCTCTTCCTTTGTTCCGCTCGGATCTGTTTTGCCCGTTTCTCCCTCTGCGAGTCACTCGCCTAGGTAAGAGCTAAAGCATATTCGAAAGCAATAAAATGAATTTATATTCGGGTGCGTCACGACGCGTGAACCGCGTGCACGGACCCTCAGGCGTGCTGATTGGCAAGGGCGATCAGCCTTGGAATTTCCGCAAAGATGTCCGTATCGTCGCCGAGGTCGGAACATTGCTGCTGATGCCGCCGAGCCGCGATATAGGCATCGGGTGTGCCTTCGAGTGCGTAGCGGTAGGTGGCGTCGAGGCACTTCATTTCGCGCGTCGAGAGATCGCTTGCGTGGCAAAACTGGTAGATGGGGCCGGGGATCGTCAGGTTGGCGGCGACGAACTGGTTCGCCAGTCTCGCAACATCCAGAATGTCCCCCGGGGCGTCGAGTGTTCGGCCCGTCGCAAGAACTTCGCTGCCGGACTGCCGGTGTCGCAGGCTGAGTGACAGCCCAGAGGCCCCCTCGTCCCTCACCTGCAGAATGAAATGCAAGGAGCGGTCCTGATCATTCCGTTCGTGAAGTTCCGCATCCCATCCGGCGATCGCGACCGCCCAGAGGCGGCCTGTCCAGATCCGAAGAGCATTGACAAAGATCCGGCTCGTGCCATCCCTGGGCCGGAGCGGCGCCAGATACAGACGGGGCAGGCCGTGCCAGCGGGAGGCATCGGTCCCGCGGTCGTCTTCAATCCCGATCGATTGGGCCGTCGCTGCCAGTTCGTAGGTCGGTACGTAACCTCCGAGCGGAATACGAATGCGCAGCGCTTCTTCGCGCCCTTCTTCCGCGTAGAACTGATTGAGCAGGCGTCGCAGCTTGCCAGCCTGGACGCGAACCAATGGATCGGTGCCCGGATCGAAACCTTCGTCGCGGCTGAAGACGTCGATGCCGATCGTATAGCCTTTCAGCTGATGGGCCAGACCCAGCTGCTCCATTTCAACCACGAACTTCAGGAAGGACCTCAGACGCTCGGAGCGCGCGAAGGTGCGGCTGGACAGGACGCTGCCCAATGCCTCTGCCACCTGACGGCTGTCGATCCTTGCATCGGTTGGCATCGTCGCTCCACCTTGTCCAGGCGATCGCCAAGCTGTGGCAGGGGCGCCGGCAGCCATTTGTGCGATCCGTCACAATCGCCCACCTGACTAATGCAAAGCGCGTTTGGGTCAATACCTTAAAAATCCGGGGTTTTTCCGTTTTGGATCCATCAATCGCGGAGATCGGATGATTTGCGATTCTCGTTGGTTTTCCGCCTTGTGATGTCCTAAAGATGCGGGCCTATGAACCTTGGCTCCGGAATCGTGATCATGCCTGCGAAGCTCTCCGTCAATCTCAATGCCATCGCCATGCTGCGCAACCGTCGTGACCTGCCATGGCCGGATGTCGCTGTTCTCGGCCGGATTGCGCTGGGGGCGGGTGCCAGCGGATTGACCGTGCATCCGCGACCCGACCAGAGGCATATCCGGTTCAGCGACCTGCCGGTTCTGCGCTCCCTGATCGACGATGAGTTCCCCCAGGCGGAATTCAATATCGAGGGTTATCCGACCGAGGATTTCCTGGCACTTTGCGAGGCAATCGAGCCGGAACAGGTGACCCTCGTTCCCGATGATCCGGCGCAGGCGACGTCCGACCATGGCTGGGATCTGGTCAAGCACCAGGAATTTCTCAGGGGTGTGGTTGCTCGGTTGCGGTCGAAGGGAATGCGGGTTTCGCTGTTCGTCGATGGCGACGGGATGGCCGAGTCGATGGCGCTGGCGCGGGCGACTGGCGCGGAACGCGTCGAGCTTTACACCGGGCCTTATGGCGGCTGCCACGACAATCCGGAGGAGGCCGCCCGGCAGGTCGAATTGCTCGGCTTGACCGCCGATGCGGCGAAGGCCGAGGGACTTGCCGTCAACGCCGGCCATGACCTCACGGTCGCCAACCTGCCGATGCTTGCCCGGCGGATCCCGCATCTGGCGGAAGTCTCTATCGGCCACGGCCTGACGGCGGATGCACTGGAATACGGCATGGCAGAGACGGTGCGGCGCTTTTGCCGTGCCTGCGGCCAATCGATCTGATTTCGACCGGGCGCCACGTCAGGCGGCGAGGGTGCTCGACGGGTCAGCCAGCGCAAACGCGACCGCTGCATCTGCATGGATCGTTGTCGAATCGAAGCCCGGCAGTGGTAGGTTTTCAGGATCGAGAATGAGGCAGATTTCGGTGCAGCCGAGGATGACACTGTCTGCGCCGTCGGCCTTGGCCTTTTCGACGATGGCGATCAGCTTCTCGCGAGACTGCGGGCGAACTTCGCCGGCGCAGAGTTCGCTGAAGATGATGTCATGGGTCGTTGTACGGCCATCTGCGTCGGGCACCATGACCTCGATGCCATGGCGGCGCATGCGATCGGCGTAAAAGCCGTGTTCCATCGTGTACCGGGTGGCAAGCAGGAGCGGGCGGCTGGCGCCGCGCTGCGCCAATACGCTTGCCGTTTCATCGATGATGTTGATCAGCGGGACGGAGATGCGGGACGCGACGGGTTCGGCGACGAGATGCATCGTGTTGGTGCAGATCAGCACGCAATCAGCCCCTGCGCGTTCCAGGCCCTCTGCCGCACGGGCAAGGCGGTCGGCGGCTGCGTCCCACTTGCCGGCCTTTTGCAGGGTGACGATCTCCTCGAAATTCACGGAATGAAGAATGACTTCCGCGGAGGACAGGCCGCCCAGCCGCGCCCGCACGGCTTCGTTGACCAGGCGATAGTAAACCGCCGAACTTTCGAAACTCATTCCACCGATCAGGCCGATCATCTGCATCACATCGTCTCCTCGAACTTGATGGCCGATGATGCCCGGGGTCGAACGCGCGATGTTTGCAATTTGATGGGAGTGATGCCGTCTTGCCGCTGTGCTGATACGGCGATACAGTTGCTTGGCGCTGAATTTTTGCGCGAGCGTATCAAATGGCGGGATTTGTCAGCGTGATCGACGATAGAGACAGGAAGATTCTCGACATTCTCCAGCGGGATGCGAGCGTGGGCGTCAGCGATATTGCCGACATGGTTTCACTGTCGGTTTCCGCCTGTTCGCGACGGATCCAGAAATTGGAGGAGAGTGGCTATATCGCACGCCGGATCGTGGTTCTGGATCGCGACAAGGCGGGCGTGCCGACCACCGTCTATGCGCTGGTGAAAACCGCCCATCATGCCGATGACTGGATCGAGGAGTTTCGCCGCGCGGTGAGCGATATTCCGGAGATCGTCGAGGCGCATCGGCTGACCGGACACTACGACTATATCTTGAAGGTCGTGCTGCCGCGGGTCGAGCATTACGACGTCGTCTACCGACGTCTGGTCAAGCGGGTGGAGCTGTTCGACGTCTCGGCGTCAATCTCCATGGAGACGCTCAAGCAGGGGCTGGCTGTCCCCGTCGACTATGCTCGGTGACGCATCCTGCAGAGCACGAAAAAAGGCCCCGGGGCCGAAGCCCCGAGGCCCACCACGCACCCTTGGATCAGGAAGCGTTGGAAACCGTGCGGTTGACGAGGGTCACCGACTTGTCGGCATTGACCTTGTAGATCTCGCGGACGTCGCGGCCGTCACCGTTTGCGAATGTGTGGAAGAAGGTCGAACCAACAGGTGCCTTTTCCAGCTGAACAGTGGCGTTGTCATAGGTGATCGAACCCGG
>NZ_JAJGPW010000008.1:0-220346 GCF_020889605.1 Rhizobium sp. 'Codium 1' | reverse complement strand
TCATAGGTGATCGAACCCGGGATCGGCTGGACGGAGGCGAAAGCGGCCGAGCCGGCTGCGAGGGAGATCAGGGCGGCAGAAATGATGGTCTTCATGGTCGGAGTTCCTTATCTTGAATTGAGTGACACGCTGCGTGTTCAGCTCATGATTGTATGTCTGGGTAGAGTTCCACCCGGGATTTTGGATCGTCCCTTGTGTCAGTCGTTCGACATGGAACGGGAAACGATCGATACGGTCCTGTCTGCATTCACCTGGTAGATCTCGCGGACCTCGGATCCACCGGTGTAGAAGGTATGAAAGAAGTTCGAACCGGCCGGGGCCTGTTCGAGCCTCGGCTGCGCACCGCCATAGGTGATGGAGCCCGGGATTGGCTCTACCGCGAAGGCGGCCGATGTGCCTGCGAGGGTTGTGAGGAGTGCTGCTGCGATGAACTTCATTGTCGTTGTGCCTTGAGAACCTTGTTCAATCGAACTGTGCGGTTCGATGAGATGTATTTGGCGCAGACGGCTGCGGATTGCAATACCCAATTGCGCACAATCGAACTGATTGGTTCGGTTGGTGTACCCGGTATACGGAGAGGCACTTGAAAATTTGTCCTATGAAAATCAGCGGTTTAGGCTGTGTTTTTGCTGTCATTTAACTATGACATAGAACGATTATTTTTTATTTCTCTCACCCTTTTGTGACTGCTGCTTGACTGTCGAGACCCCGATTAAGGCGTCGCCGTCGACCGCGGGTGGCCCCTGCGCGGCGGCAATCGGTCTTTCATCCCGATATTTCGAGAAGCCTGCTCGCGGCCCCGGGCAAAATTCGGACGTCCCGCCATTCCAACAATCTGCGGAAGCTTTGTCCTCCATGTCGATGCTCGGCAGAACGCCTGTCGCGCCAGCCCGGGGGGCACGGGAAACGCTTTTGCGAACGCATGGATCCACGTTGACTAAGACGACTTGTCAGGTAGTCTTAAATCGTTAACGCCAGAGAGGAGGCACAGACATGAAGTGCATTGGGAAAAATCTTGCGGCGTTTCTTATCGGTCTGGGCCTGTCCACCGGCCTCGTGCTGCCGGCAGGCGCCACGGAACTCCTGAACGTTTCCTATGATCCGACGCGCGAGTTCTATGCCGAATTCAACACGGTCTTTGCCAGACACTGGCAAACCGAGACCGGCGAGACCGTGACGGTGAGCCAGTCGCATGGCGGTTCCGGCCGCCAGGCCCGCGCCGTGATGGAAGGCCTCAAGGCAGATGTCGTCACACTCGCCCTGCAGAGTGACATAGACATTATCGCAGAGCGGTCAAAGCTGATCGCCGCGGACTGGCGAGCCCGTCTGCCGAACAGGTCGTCCCCCTATACGTCCACCATCGTGTTCCTGGTGCGCAAGGGCAATCCCAAGGGCATCAAGGACTGGGGTGACCTGGTGAAGGGGGACATCCAGATCGTCACGCCCAATCCGAAGACCTCGGGCGGTGCACGCTGGAACTATCTCGCCGCCTGGGCCTGGGCCAACAAGGAGTTCGGCGGTGATCAGCAGAAGATTGGCGAGTATATCGCCGAGATCTACCGCCGCGCGCCGGTGCTTGATACAGGCGCACGCGGCGCGCTGACGAGCTTTGCCCAGCGCGAAATCGGCGACGTACTGATTTCCTGGGAAAACGAGGCCTATCTCGCCGGCAGGGAATTTGGCGCAGACCAGTTCGAGATCGTCACCCCGTCGCTGTCGATCCTCGCCGAACCGCCGGTTGCCGTCGTCGATGTCAATGTCGACGAGAAGGGCACCCGCAGGGAGGCGGAAGCCTATCTGAACTACCTCTATTCGGCAGAGGGCCAGGCGCTCGCCGCCAAGCATTTCTACCGCCCCTCGCGGCCGGATCTCGTGGCCGCAGGCTCCGGTCCCGAATTGCCCAGGCTCGATCTTGTCACCATCGACGATCCACTCTTCGGCGGCTGGGCCAAAGCTCAGCAGGAGCATTTCGGCGAAGGAGGTATCTTTGACCGGATCTACCGCCCCTGACGGGCGGCACCTCCCAAGGGTGAGGAAGGCGGTTCCGAAGGGGGCCGCCTTCCTTGTTTTTCGGCAGAGTCGGACAAGACGATCTTGCCTTCCAGCCGACGCCTATTGTTGCGCTGCGGCATGTTTTGAGCTACAGACCCTCATCCACAAGGACCCGGTGAAAATCCGGGTGGCTCTTCTGGCCGCCGATCCGCCAGACAACACAGCAACGCAACCCATTACTTCTTTTCTGGCCCGGGACCCGCTCGGACCGTTGCAACAACTGTGAAAAATCAACAATGCAAACTCTTATCAATTACCGCCGCGAGTGGTTCTCCAACATCCGTGGCGACATCCTTTCCGGCATCGTCGTGGCGCTGGCCCTCATCCCCGAAGCGATCGGCTTTTCCGTCATTGCCGGCGTCGATCCCAAGGTCGGCCTTTATGCCTCCTTCGCCATCGCCTGCGTCACCGCCTTTGTCGGCGGCCGGCCCGGCATGATTTCGGCTGCCACTGCCGCAACCGCCGTGATCATGGTGACCTTGGTCAAGGAACACGGCCTGCAATATCTTTTCGCCGCCACGATCCTGATGGGCATCATCCAGATCCTCGCCGGCTTCCTGAAGCTCGGCCGGGTCATGCGCTTCGTCTCGCGCTCGGTCATCACCGGCTTCGTCAACGCACTCGCCATCCTCATCTTCATGGCGCAGCTCCCCGAACTGATCGGCGTGCCGGGCATGACCTATGCGATGATCGCCGGCGGCCTCGCGATCATCTACCTCTTCCCCTATGTGACGAAGGCCATCCCGTCGCCGCTGGTCGCCATTGCGGTCCTGACCACGCTTGCCTGGTGGACGGGCATGGACCTGCGCACCGTTGGCGATCTCGGTGAACTGCCCTCGACGCTGCCCGTCTTCCTGCTGCCGGATGTGCCGCTCACCCTTGAGACGCTGCAGATCATCTTGCCCTATTCGCTCACTCTCGCTGCCGTCGGCTTGCTCGAGTCCTTGCTGACCGCGCAGATCGTTGACGACATGACGGATACGCCCAGCAACAAGAGCCAGGAATGCATCGGTCAGGGCACGGGCAACATCGCCTCCGCCATGATCGGCGGCATGGGCGGTTGCGCCATGATCGGCCAGTCTGTCATCAACATTACCTCCGGTGGCCGCGGGCGCCTGTCGGCCTTCGTCGCCGGCGCCTTTCTGCTCTTCCTGATCGTGGTGCTCGACGATCTCGTCCGCATCATCCCCATGGCAGCCCTCGTCGCCGTCATGATCATGGTCTCGATCGGCACCTTCTCCTGGCGCTCGATCCTCGATGTGAGCCGCAATCCCTGGCCATCCACGGTCGTGATGCTGGCAACCGTCGTGACAGTCGTTGCGACCCACGATCTCGCCAAGGGCGTCATCGTCGGCGTACTCCTGTCCGGGATCTTCTTTGCCGGCAAGGTGGCCAAGCTGTTCAGCGTCAGCCGCCATGCCGACGGGGCGTCCGGCACGGTCACCTACCGGGTCACGGGCCAGATCTTCTTCGCCTCGGCCGAGAGCTTCATCCACGCCTTCGATTTCGCCGACGTGGCAGACAAGGTGGTGATCGACGTGACCACCGCCCATCTCTGGGACATCACTGCGGTCGGCGCGCTCGACAAGGTCGTGCTGAAATACCGCAAGGCTGGCGTCGAGGTCGATGTTCTCGGCTTCAACGAGGCGAGTGCCGACATGGTCGATCGTTTCGCCCTGCACGACAAGGACGAGCGGCTTGCCGCAAGTGCTGCCCTGCACTGATTTGAAGCAGACCGGGCGCCGGAAATTCGGCGCCCTTTTTCGACGTCACCACTCAATCAAGCAAAGGTGACGTCGAAAAACCGGATGGGTGCACTAGTCTTGCAGGGAGTGCCCACAGTCCGGAGAAAGATCATGAACCGCTTACTCTCCTTGTCTGCCCTGGCAGGCGTCGCCCTGTGCGCCGGTGCGGCCATGGCCCATCACGGCTGGTCCTGGGCCGAGGCCGACCAGATCGACCTGACCGGCAAGATCACCGCGATCTCCTTTGCCCCGCCGCATCCGACGCTCGAACTCGATACGGCCGATGGCGGCTGGCGCATCGAACTCGGCAATCCGAACCAGACCCAGCGATCCGGCTTTGTCGAAGGCGTGGTTGCTGTCGGCGATGAGATCACCGTGCGCGGCAATCGCTCGCTCGATCCCGCGGAGAAGCGGCTGAAGGCCGTGCGTGTCATCGTGGCGGGCAAGAACTACGACATCTATCCCAGTCGCATCGTGACGAACTGACGGCATGGACTGGCTGGCGGCTCTCGGCGAGACACCAGTGGCCCAGGCGCTGATGCGCTGGCCGGTGCTCTACATCTTCGTCAATGCCAGCCACATCCTCTCGCTTGGCATGCTGGTCGGGGCGAGCGTCATCCTCGATCTGCGCCTGCTCGGCGCCTTCGCCCGCCTGCCGCTGGCGGAGACGCTGACCGTCCTCTCGCGGATCGCAGCGGTCGCTCTGGGGTTTGCGGTGCTGACCGGCGCGCATCTCTTCTCCGTGCGTCCGCTGGACTATGCAACCAACACCGCTTTCCTCATCAAGATCGTGCTCGTTCTTCTTGGCACGGCCAATGCCCTTGCTGTCCACCGATCGCGCGACTGGCAGGCGATGGTGGCCGGCGCGCCCGCGACGGCGCGGCTCCGTCTGGCGGCGTTGGCCTCGCTTGTCTTCTGGCTGGGAGCGTTGCTTGCCGGGCGCTGGATCGGGTTTCTCTGAGTGCGACCGCTTCGGGATCTCTCCCCTGGATCCGCCGGAAAATGACGATTGTCAGTATCTTTGCACCGGGCCGAAGCAATGGTACTCTCCCTTCGTTGTTCGGGGGATTTCAACATGCCACAATTATCTGTCTGGTATTTCCGTACGGCCATTCTCTTTCTGATCGCCGGCATCTGTCTCGGCCTGTACATGTCGATCACGCACCAGTTCGAGGCGACCGGTGCGCATGCCCATATCAACCTGCTCGGCTGGGTCACCATGGCGATCTTCGGCATCTACTACGCATTGAACCCGGTCCAGGCCGCGAGCCGGATCGCCAAGATCCAGTACATGGTCTACACGATCGGCATCCTGGTCATGGCACCATCGCTCTTCCTGATGCTGACCGGCAATCCGGCCCTGGAACCCGTCGTGGCGATCTCCTCGCTGGTGACGTTTTCCGGCGTCCTGCTGTTTGCCATGATCCTGTTTACGCGCAAGGCGTGAGCAGGATCGGTACGGCGAAGGCCACACTTGGGGCTCGACGGCTGGGTTGGTGAGACCTAGCCGTCGATAGTCTGTGCAACCGCCTGTCCCGCGATCCTTGCGATCGCCATGAGCCGGTCGAGGGAAAGCCCCGCGCGGGCCTTGGCCGACATTCCTGTCATGGTCGCGCCGACGAAATCCGCCACTTCGCTGGCCTTGTCCGGATGTCGTGCGGCGACATAGTCAAGGATGGCCTCTTCTGCACCGCGCTGTAGGACACAGGCGGCTGCTCGCGCGTCCGGGTCGTCCGATCGGACACCTTCCACCACCATACATCCCGTTGCGTCCGGATTGCCCGCATATCGGCGCGCCGCATCCTCAAGCACAGCTGTAAGGCACGCAGCCACCGGCTCGTCCGCGCGCAACAGTTCGGCAAGCGGGATGGCCTCGGTTGCCGTGTAACGGTCCAGGACGCGCGCATAGAGCCCCATCTTGCTGCCGAAGGCGGCGTAGAAACTCGGCGGGTTGATGCCGAGGGCCGTCGTGATGTCGGCCACGCTGACCGCGTCATACCCACGACCGTGGAAAAGTTGCTGTGCAACGGCGATCGCCTCTTCCGGGTCGAAGCGGCGCGGTCTGCCGCGTGGCCGGATATTTTTTGTATCAGTCATTACAAAAAGCCTTGAAGCTGAGAAATCAGTATTTATGTAGTGCTCGTTAGGTAAACACTCAAGGAGCGAACATGTCCAAGTTTATAGGAAAATCAGTGCTGGTGCTCGGCGGCAGCCGCGGGATTGGCGCGGCCATCGTCCGGCGCTTCGCAGCCGATGGCGCAAATGTCACCTTCACCTATGCCGGATCGAAGGCTGCGGCCGAGCAATTGGCGGCCGAGACTGGCAGTACGGCAGTTGTCACCGACAGTGCCGACCGTGAGGCCGTGGTCCGGCGGGTTCGCGAAAGTGGCCCGCTGGACATCCTCGTGGTCAATTCCGGTATCGGCGTTTTCGGCGATGCGCTGGACCAGGATCCCGATGTCATAGATCGGCTTTTCCAGATCAACATCCACACGCCCTATCACGCCTCAGTGGAAGCGGCGCGACAGATGCCCGAGGGGGGCCGTATCATTGTGATGGGGTCGGTCAACGGTGATCGAATGCCTGTTCCCGGCATGGCGTCCTATGCAGTCAGCAAGTCTGCCCTGCAGGGTCTCGCTCGTGGGCTGGCACGCGATTTCGGTCCGCGCGGCATTACCATCAATGTCATCCAGCCAGGGCCGATCGATACGGATGCCAATCCGGAGAATGGGCCGATGAAGGATCTGATGCACAGCTTCATGGCCATCAAGCGCCACGGCCGCCCGGAAGAGGTCGCCGGCATGGTTGCCTGGCTGTCTGGCCCGGAAGCCAGTTTCGTCACGGGGGCCATGCACACGATTGACGGTGCATTCGGCGCCTGATCGGCCATCACAAGGGGCGCCTCCGGGCGCCCCGGTTGGAGCGCGGTCATTGATACGCTGGTTGTCAGGTTACACGTGTCGCCACCGCGCCAGCGCCTCTTGACCCACGGGGGTCAAGCCATAGACACCGCGCTCCACCCGCTCGAACCAGCCATAGACATTGCCCTGCAGGATCTTGGCCGCCTCAGGCACCTGCGCCCGGACCTCCCGCACCATGAGCGGACCCGATGCGAGCGCCGAAGCGCATCCGAGTGCCTGCTGGCGATAGGCCGTCATGAGCGGTGTCCTCGTGCTGCCGCCCACCGCAGGATCGCCCTTGCGCCGCTGGTGTTCGCGCATCAGCCGTGAGCGCCGTTTCGGATTGGTGCGGGGCATGGGCGTGACCGAACCGACGATGACGCTGACCTCGCCGGTATCGGATATGCCGAGCATGCCGATCCCCAGCCGTCGGCAGAGATCGCGGTAACGTTTGTCGCTCTCGCGCCCCTTGCCCTTGGCCGAGACACGCCCCGCGATCCAGACTTCGTCGGCGACAGAGGCGCGATCGACAGCCTGCAGGATGAGTTCGAGATTGAAGCTGAGCTTGAGCTCGCAGACCACGAGCACAGGCGGATCCTCATCATTCAGGCCGACGAGATCGCAACCGCCGATCTCGCCCTTGACGCTGTAGCCGGCCTTTTCCAGGAAGGCTTTGACCGGCAGGTAGAGTGAAGTTTCCATGGACCTGCTAGAGTTTGGAAGGAGATGCCCGACAACTACTGCGATTTTCCGGCGTGTGACACCCGGCGCGGCTGCTCTTCGGCGAAAAACTGCCCGGATGCGCTCGATCAGCCGTCGATGCGCTTCACCAGCAGCTTGTCCACCCGCCGTCCGTCCATGTCGATGACTTCGAAGGACCAGCCCTTTGCGGTGAATTTTTCGCCGAGGGAGGGGAGGCGCTTGATCTCGTCGATGACGAAGCCCGCGACGGTCTCGTAGTCTGGATCGGCCTCGATCGAAAAGCCCATCTCGTCGGCAAACTCGTCGATCGGCATCCAGCCGGCCACGAGGAAGGTTCCATCCTCGCGCTCGGTGAGGGGAGGCTCCTCGCCGTCCTCTTCCTGAAACACGCCGGTGATGGCTTCCAGCACGTCACCCGACGTCACGATCCCTTCGAAATGGCCATATTCGTCATAGACGAGAACCATGTGGGCGGGCGAGCGACGCAACGACTGGATGACGTTGATGGCGCTGGTCCGGTCTGACACCACGGGCGCCTCGCGCATCAGGGAGCGGATGTCGAGTTCTGTACCCTGCAGGAGGGCGTCCAGTGCGTCCTTGACGAAAACGACCCCCAGGATTTCGTCCGAAGAACCGTTGCGCACCGGAAGGCGCGACCGCTGCGAATTGCGCAGCTGTTCCCGGATTGCGGCGAAATCATTCTGGATGTCGATGACCTCGACCTCGCGGCGCGGGGTCATCAGGCCACGCGCGGCCCGGTCTGCGAGGCGCATGACGCCCGAGATCATTTCCGACTCTTCTTCCTCGATCACGCCGGCGCTGTGCGCCTCGGCGAGCACGCTCCTGATTTCCTCGTCGGTCATCTTCTCGCCTTTGTCGCCCTTCTGGCCGAGAAGTGCGAGAACGAGCTTGCCGGAGGCATTGAGCAGCCAGACGAGAGGAAGCGCGACCCTCGAAAGCATCGCCATGGCTGGCGCGACTTTGGATGCGACGGCCTCTGGCGCCCGAAGTGCGATCTGCTTGGGCACGAGTTCGCCGACGATCAGCGACAGATAGGTGATGGCAACGACGACCGATCCGACACCCAGGCCGTCTGAAAGTGCTTCAGACAGGCCCTGCGCCTGCAGCCATCCGGCGAGGCGCGCGCCCAGCGTCGCGCCTGAAAAAGCGCCGGAGAGCACGCCGACAAGGGTGATGCCGATCTGCACTGTGGAGAGGAAACGCCCCGGATCTTCGGCAAGCCGGATGGCGATGGCAGCACCGCGATTGCCCTGATCGGCGAGTAGCTTCAGGCGCACCGGGCGGGAGGAGACGACGGCGAGTTCGGACATGGCGAGAACGCCGTTAAGCAGTGTCAGGAAAACGACGATGGAGATTTCGATTAACACGAGTGGTCCATTGATTACGTCGGGATGCGCCGGAGCGAGCCGCTCGGTGATCCGGGATGCCGATAAGCCGGCCAGTCCCTCCGTTCAGCTGTCACGCACAATAGCATGCGGCTGAGAAACGTCGACACGCTCCATATACGTGAGGAGTCCCGGTCCTGCAAACCGCAGATTTGTGACGCGCAGGTTTCGGGTGGCATCGGAACCCCTTTGCCGACATCGTCGGTCCGGCAGAAGACCGGAGGATTGCATGCATAGCGACAGGCTGACCAGCACCCATAGGAACCCGACCCCGGCGCAGTGGCAGGCGATCCGCAGTCGCGACACGTCCATGGACTGCCATTTCTTCTATGGGGTCCTCTCCACCGGCATCGCCTGCCGCCCTTCCTGCGCGGCCCGGCCCGCCCGGCCGGAAAGTGTCGTCTGCTATGAGACGGTTGAGCAGGCGCGCGCCGCCGGCTTTCGTCCCTGCCTGCGTTGTCGTCCTGATAGGCCTGAGGCCTGGTGACCTGCAGCCGGTCGACGCCTCACACGAGGAAGGTCGAGATGATCGGAAAGGCCGTGAGAATGGCGATCCGGATCAGGTCGGCACCGACAAAGGGCACGATGCCTCGGTAGGTCTCGCGGATCGGCACGTCGCGGGACATGGCCGATATGATGAAGAGGTTCAGCCCCACCGGTGGCGTTATCATGCCGATCTCCGCCACCATCAGCACCAGGATGCCGAACCAGATGGCGAAATGCTCAGGGCTCATGCCGAAATCCATGGCCGTCACGATCGGGAAGAAGATCGGAATGGTGAGCACGATCATGGAGAGCGAATCCATGATGCAGCCAAAGATGATGTAGAGCGCGAGGATGATGATCAGCACGGTCATCGGCGCATAGCCCTGCGCCGTCACCCATTCCGCACCGAGCTGGGGCAGGCGGGAGAAGGCGAGGAAGGAATTGAAGACCGAGGCGCCGAGGATGATGAAGAAGATCATGCCGGTCGAGACGGCCGTCTCCTTGAAACACTCGAACAGAGACTTGCGATCCAGGCCGCCATTGACGAAGGCGACGAGACCCGCGCCGACCGCACCGACGGCGGCCGCCTGGGTCGGGGTGAACCAGCCGAGATAGATGCCGCCGACGACCGAGAAGAAGATGGCGATGACGGGCCAGACGGCAATCATCGCCGGTACCCGGTCCCTCCAGGCGACGCGTGCCGCATGTCCCGCCGAACCGGGCTTCACCCGCACATAAATGGCAATAACGATCAGGTAGGAGAGCGCCGCAATGATGCCGGGCACGAAGGCGGCAAGGAAGAGTTTGGCGATATTCTGCTCGGCGAGGATGGCATAGATGACCAGCACGACCGAGGGCGGGATCAGGATGCCGAGCGTGCCGCCGGCTGCAAGCGAAGCCGTTGCCAGCCCGCCGGAATAGCCGTTCCGCTTCAGTTCCGGCAGCGCGACCTGCGCCATGGTGGCGGCGGTCGCGAGTGACGAACCGCAGATCGAGCCGAATCCCGCACTGGCGCCGACGGCCGCCATGGCGACCCCGCCCTTGCGATGGCCGAGAAAGGCGGCCGCTGCATTGAACAGCGCCTGGCTCATGCCACCGCGTGCGGCGAACTGGCCCATCAGCAGGAAGAGCGGAATGATCGAAAGCGAGTAGTTCGCATTGGTGTTCCAGGCCAGCGCCTTCATCTGCGCAAGCACCGGCGTCCACCTGTCGAGCACGAAATAGGTGCCGACAATGCCGGTGGCCAGCATGGCAGCCCCGATCGGCACGCGCATCAGGATCAGAAGGATGAGAACGGGGAAGGACCAGAGTCCAATTTCGACGCTGCTCATCAATGGGCTCCGAGCGATGCAACTATGGTGCGCCGGTTCCGGATGTCCCGGATATCGGCGACGACGACAAACAGGCAGATGATCAGGTTGGCGAACAGCAGCACGAGCGCCACGGCATAACCCCACCAGACCGGAATGAGCAGCAGCGGCGTGATTTCGCCATTGCCGAACTTGTCCATCGTCCCGACGAAATGACGCCAGGTGACGAGGCCGAGAAGCACCGCGATCAGCACGTCGCCGACGACTTGGGTGAAGTTCATCGCCTTCGGCCCGAAGGCGGAGATGATGAGATCGACACCGACATGACCGCGCTTCAGCTGGCAATAGGGCAGGAAGGCGAAGACGGCGAGACCACATAAGGCTTCCACGAGCTCGATTTCGCCGGGCAAGGGTCGAATGGTCAGGCTGCCGACGATTGACAGCACGGTCAGTCCGCAGGCGACCATCAGGCAGAGCCCGCCAAACGCGACCAGCGCCCCGGCAAGGGCATGGCTGGCCCGCTCGAGGCGCTCGAAGCTGCTTGACGTGGAGTTCGCCATGGGGAGGTCCTCGGGTATCAGACGAAAAAAAATCCGGGCGCCTTCCGACAGGGCGCCCGGACAGGTGTGGGAACTTACTTGGCGTTCGCCTCGATCAGAGCAAGTGCATCGTTGTAGAGGGTCGTGCCATCGAGGCCCTTGCCGTCCATTTCGGCGATCCAGGCCTTGGTGACGGCCTCTCCGGCAGCCTTCCAGCGCGCGGTTTCGGCCTCGTCCAGTGTGATCGTGGTATTGCCGGCCTTGTCGGCAATTTCCTTGCCGCGAACGTCGCCTGAGTCCATGGCCTGCCCGAAGAGCCGGGCGAGTTCCTTGCCCGAATTGGCGTCGATCACCGACTTCAGATCGTCAGGCATGGCGTCGTAGCTGTCCTTGTTCATCGCGAAGAAGAACGTGCCGGTATAGAGGCCGGTCGAGCCGGAAAACGCCGTATGGTTCGGTGCGAGTTCGGCGATCTTGATCGCCGGCGTCACTTCCCACGGCACGACGGAGCCGTCGATGACGCTCTTCGACAGGCTTTCCGGGACGGCCGTCACCGGCATGCCAATGGCCGATGCGCCCATGGCCTCGAGCATCTGGTTGACCACTTTGGACGTGCCGCGAAGCTTCAGGCCCTGCATGTCTTCGAGCTTGGAAACCGGCTTGGAGGCGATCGTGTGGATGAGCCCCGGGCCATGCGTGTGGACGGCGAGCACATGGTAGTCGGTCAGCTCGTCCTTCAGGTGCTTTTCGTAATAGTCCTGGAAGGCGAGCGAGGTCGCTTCCGCAGTGGTCACCATGAATGGCAGTTCGAAGGCTTCCGACTTGGGGAAACGACCCGGCGTATAACCGAAAAGGGTCCAGGTGAGGTCGACGACACCGTCCTTGACCTGATCGACGAGGTCGGACGGTTTGCCGCCCAGCTGCATCGCCGGATAGAGTTCGACTTCGATCCGGCCATTGGAATCGGCCTTGATCTTGTCGGCCCAGGGCTGCAGCACCTTGGCCGGGATCGTCGCCTGCGGCGGCAGCATCTGATGCAGTTTCAGGGTGACGTCGGCGGCAAAGCTGGTAGTCGCCGACAGCGACATGACCAATCCGGACAGGCCGGCAATGAGAAACGGGCGCAACATGATCTCCTCCCATGTCTTGTTGAGCGCGGGGAACCTGCCGATCCGAGATCTCGTTGCGATCCGAACACATGACCGTGAGGTCATGAAAGGTCGCATCGTTGGGCTCCTCACTCCCGACCGGCAAACTTCTCCCTTGATGGTTATGCTTACAGATGGCTTCGTCGCATGCAAATAATCTTCTGGCGGTCACGCATAACCAAACTTGTATGAATGGATGCTCTGCGCCGCAATCTTTAACGCGTGTTTCAGGGCATGTCTTGCAAGCTTTGATCCGGAGTCCTTGGCGAGGACAGCGCGCTCGGTTATAGCTCGCCCTGGTCCGCTCATGACGAGCGGCGTACCGGTTGATGCGTATCGGGGATGGGTCGAGAATGAGTTTCACCGCTGCCGGAGCTGCCCGCCTGACAAGGTCGCTCTCTCTCGCCACGGGTCTTGTCGCGGCAGTTCTCCTGTCATCCTGTGCCGGACGGCCCGGTCCCGAAACCCTGGGCACGGTCGCCCTCGGCGACTTTGAGCCGACCCGGGTCGAGACCCTCTACACGGTCACCACCCGTGGCCGCGCCACGACGGGCACGAATGTCTTCACGACGGACAAGACGCGCCACCCCAATTATGCGAGCTTCGACATCTCCATTCCGCCGACCCATGTGGCGGCCGTGATCGAGTGGCCAAAGCCGGGCCGCGAGGTGGACCCGAAAACCGATTTTGCCGTCGTCTCCCAATCCGTTCTCGACCGGGCATCGCTCCTGCAGGTTCTCCGCCGGCGCGAGGCCGCCGCTCCGGTCGTCTTCGTCCACGGCTACAACTACAATTTTCAGGAATCGCTCTTCCGGCTGGCCCAGCTGAAGACGGACAGCAATGTCGAAGGCACGCCGGTGCTCTTCTCCTGGCCATCGCTTGCCGCCTTGCCGGCCTATGTCGCGGACAAGGAATCCGCTACCTATTCGCGCGATGCGCTGGCTGACTTGCTGTCCGACATGGTGCGGGCGCGCAAGGGTGAGGTCGATGTCTTCGCCCATTCCATGGGTGGCTGGCTGACCATCGAAGCGCTCCGGCAGCTCAGGCTGGAAGGCAAGGACGATGTGCTCGACCGTCTGAGGGTGATCATGGCAGCCCCCGATATCGACGAGGATGTCTTCACCGCCCAGCTCGATGTGATCGGCCGTATGCGCACCCCCATCACCATCCTCGTTGCGCCCGACGATCGTGCCCTCCAGGTGTCGAGCTTCCTCGGCGCCGGCACCCAGAGAGTCGGCGCTCTCGATGCGCGAAGCCCGGAAGTCGAGGAAGCGGCGCAGCGCTACGGCATCACGATCGTCGATATCTCCTCGCTGGAATCGATCGATGCGACCAACCACAATCGCTTCTTCGACGTGAAGCAACTGGCCGTCGCCCTGAACAAGCCGGCGGCCGCCGCGACCCTGGGCGATGCCGGCGCCTTCGTGCTGGATGCCGCCGCCCAGACCGTGTCCAGTCCCTTCTCGCTGGCAGCGACCGTTCTGCGCCAGCGGTGATCCGACCGGTCTTGTCGATCAACGGGCTTTAAGCCGGGCCTTTCCTGTAGGGCTGGCTTGCTTTGCGTCCGCTTGACGGGAGAGGCATTCGGCTGTCTTGCGCAGTTTATGCGCCGCATTACCGAAGCGTTTACCACCTTGGTGGCACAAGCTTCGATAAATACGAATGCGCTAATAAGCAGTCGAGTCTCTCCATCCAGTGGTCCCATTCATGGCTTCTCCTTCGTCCGGTGCCGATCCGGCGGCGTCCGCGCCCGCCGCGGATCTCCCCAAGCCGCTGTCGCATGCGGCTCTTTCGCTGATTCCGCGTCTCCTCCTGCGCCTGCCGCGCACGGGGCTGCTGCTGGGCGCCATCGTCATGCTTGCCCTGCTGGGCCCGGTCCTCGCGGAGGAAAGCGCACTCCGTTTCGGCTGGAGCCTCTTCATGGCGCGTCAGGGCATCGATGCGGCCGAGGGCACGCTGGGGCTGTCGATGGTTCTCGGCGTCATTGCCTCGCGCGGCCTGGTGCGCATGCCGCGGCGGCGTCGGAATGACGGCTCGGCGGAAGGTGATCTGGCCCGCGCCGTCGCCCTTCTGTCCGGGCAGGGCAATGCCAGCGCCGGCCTTGTCCGCCTTGGAGACAAGCGCGTCCTGATGTCCGACTGCGGCCAGGGCTTCATCATGTATGCCCGCCGGGGTCGCTCGCTGGTGGCACTCTTCGACCCTGTCGGACCGAGGCATCTCTGGGCGCCGCTCGTGGAAAAATTCATCGCAGAGGCCCGCCGGACCCGCAGCCGTCCCGTCTTCTATCAAGTCTCTGCCGATTTCCTGCCGGTGGCCGTGGAGATGCGTCTGCAGCCCCTGAAGCTCGGCGAGCAGGCCGTCATTGACCTCCCCCGTTTCAGCCTTGCCGGCGGCGACTGGCTGAAGCTCAGGCGCTCGATCAACCGTGCCGAGCGGGATGGGCTTTGCTTCGAACTCGTCCCGGCCGGTTCGGTCGCGCCGCTGATCGATGAGCTCCGGCTTGTTTCCGAAACCTGGCTTTCCGCCCACGAGGCCGGCGAAAAGGGCTTCTCGCTCGGAACCTTCGAGCCGGACTATGTCGCCTCCGGCCCCGTCGCCGTGGTCCGTCTCGAAGGCCGGATCGTCGCCTTTGCCACCCTGATGACTGCGTCGTCGAACGGCGATGCCTTCATCGACCTGATGCGCCATGTGCCGGGCGTGCATCGCGGCATGATGGACCTGCTCTTCGTGAAGATCATGGAGGCACTGAAAGCCGATGGATTCCGGACGCTCAATCTCGGCATGGCGCCGCTCGCGGGGCTCTCCGTCCATCGTCGCGCGCCGACCTGGAACCATGTCGCCCGCCAGGTTTTCGAACACGGCGAACGCTTCTACAACTTCCGTGGCGTGCGTGCCTTCAAGGAGAAGTTCGATCCCGAATGGCAGCCTCGCTACCTGGCCGTCGCAGGCCAGGGTCTCCCCCTCCTGTCCCTGATCGACGTGACGCTGTTGATCGGTGGCGGGCTGAAGAGCCTGATGCGCAAGTGATGGGAATAGGCGCAAGCGTCGCTGAGTGCAGCAGGCTGCGCAGGCGGCTGACAGCGGCCGTCTTCCTCCTTTCGGTCATGGCAGGCGGCGCACCAGCAACGGCGTCGAGCGACGGCATTGTCAGTCTGCCGCAGGACCACATTGCCACCCCCGATGACCACAGGATATCAGGCGTCGTCGTGCTGATCTCCGATGCCAATGGCTGGGACATGGTCGAGCAGGCTGCGCTGGAAGCGGTGGTCGCCGGCGGCGCAATCGGCGTCGGCGTCGATCTGCGCACCTGGCGGGCGGCGCTCGCGCGCGAGACGGCGCGGGAGTGCCTCTTCCTTCCCGCCGATATCGAACGCCTGACCCGTCAGTTGCATCGCAGTCATCAGGCAGATTTCTATCGTCCACCGCGCATCATCGGTTTCGGAGAAGGCGGGGCGCTGGCGCTCGCCATCGCAGCCCAGACGCCGAATCGCAGTTTCGCCGAGACGATCGGCGAGACCGTCGCCGTCGACCCGACGCAGGCAGTCATGCTTCCCAAGCCGCTCTGCACGCCAGCCCCGCGCCAGGAAACGGCAGACGGAACGGTCTATGGGCTGTCGCCAGGCCCCTTGCCCAATCCCATCAGCATCACCTTCTCGTCGCTGGCCGATGATACCTCGCGGCATCATGCGCAATCCCTGCAGACGAGCCATCCGGATGTGGTGATCGCACGAGGGGACGGTGATGCCGCGCCCATCCTATCCGCCGAAGCCGCCGAGCTCGTTGCACGATTGGCACCTGATGATGAAGCCCTCGACCTGCCGTTGGTCGAGGATCTGGTGACGCCGACCCATGATACGGTCGCGATCTTCTATTCCGGCGACGGAGGCTGGAGGGAGATCGACCAGCGCATCTCCGCCCGCTTGAACGCGAAAGGCATCCCCGTCGTCGGCGTCGATGCCCTGCGCTATTTCTGGAGCGAGAAGACACCCGAGGCGACAGCCGCGGACCTCTCGACCATCATCGACCACTACCGCGCCCGCCTCGGGGTCCGGAATGTCGTCCTGATCGGCTACTCCTTCGGCGCCAACATCCTACCCAGGGTCTATAATCTCCTGCCAGAGGCAGACCGCAAGAGCGTAACGCTCCTCTCGCTGCTCGCGCTCTCCCGCCAGGCCGATTTCGAGATCGCCGTCTCCGGCTGGCTGGGTGCTGCAGGTGCCGGTAAACATGGCGATCCCGTCGATCATCTCGCCGGTGTCGAGGCCGCCAAGATACAGTGCGTCTACGGGCTCGATGAGCAGGATACGGGCTGCCCGGCGCTCGAACCCCGTGTCAGGGACGGTCTTGAACTCATCGCGCGCCCCGGCGGCCATCACTTCGACGAGAATTATGAGCTGGTGGCCGACCGCATCCTCGCGCGGGTAAGGCAAGCTGGTGCCGTCGATTGAAGCCTACCGGTCGCTCGTCTCCCAGCGCGGATTGATCCACGGTTCCTGATTGCTGCGTGGCAGGGGTGTCTTGCCGAGAATATGGTCGGCCGCCTTCTCGCCGGTCATGATCGAGGGGCCGTTCAGATTGCCATAGGTCAGTTTCGGGAAGATGGATGAGTCTGCCACGCGCAGGCCCTCCACTCCGATCACCCGGCATTCCGAATCGACCACGGCCATCGGGTCGTCCTTCGATCCCATCTTCGCCGTGCCGCAAGGGTGATAGGCGCTTTCCAGATGCTCGCGCAGGAAGGCATCGATCTGGTCGTCCGTCTGGACCCCTTCGCCGGGCTGGATTTCCGGGCCGCGGAAGGCGTCGAAGGCCTTCTGGCCGAAGATTTCGCGGGTCAGGCGCACGCAGTGGCGGAATTTGATCCAGTCTTCCTCATGGCTCATATAGTTGAACTTGATGACGGGATCGGCCATCGGATCCGGCGAGGCGAGGGTCACCGACCCGCGCGACTTGGAGTGGTTGTAGCCCACATGGACCTGGAAGCCATGGCTCTTGGCCGCAGCCTTTCCGTCATAGGAAATGGCGACGGGCAGGAAGTGGAACTGGATGTCCGGCTGCTTGACGCCGGGCGCCGAGCGCACGAAGGCGCAAGATTCGAACTGGTTCGAGCCGCCGAGCCCACGGCCGGAAAACAGCCATTGCGCGCCGGCCACCCCCTGCCAGAACCAGGGCAGCCAGGAATAGAGCGATACGGGCTTCAAAGAGATCTGCTGGAAGTAGAATTCCATGTGGTCCATCAGATTGGCGCCGACGCCCGGCCGGTCCACCTTCACCTCGATGCCCATTTCCTTCAGATGCGCTGCCGGTCCGATGCCGGACAGCATCAGCAGCTTCGGCGAGTTGAAGGAGGAGGCTGAAACGATCACCTCGCGATTGGCCCTGACCACTTCGATTTTGCCATTGCGCTCGATCTCGACGCCAACGGCACGGCCGTTCTCGATGACGATCCTGCGGGCAAAGCAGCGCACCAGTTCCACATTGGGCCGCTTCATCGCCGGCTTGAGGTAAGCATTGGCGGCCGACCAGCGGCGCGAGCGCCAGATGGTCTGCTCCATCAGGCCGAAGCCTTCCTGCTTCTCGCCGTTGTAATCCTCGGTCGTCTCGAAGCCCGCCTCGCGGCCGGCTTCGACAAAGGCGCGCACCAGAGGGTTCTTCGCCGGGCCGCGCTGGACATGCAACGGCCCGTCCGTGCCGCGCCAGCCGTCCTGACCGCCATGCGAATTTTCCATGCGCTTGAAGTAGGGAAGTACGTCCGCATAGCCCCAGCCGGAGGCGCCGCTCTCTTCCCAGCCGTCGAAGTCCTCGGCAGATCCCCGCACATAGACCATGCCGTTGATCGAGGACGACCCGCCGATCACCTTGCCGCGGGGGGCGGTGATCCGCCTGTTGTTGAGATTGGGTTCCGGCTCGGAGAGATAACCCCAGTTGTAGCGCTTCATGCTCATCGGCCAGGCAAGGGCTGCCGGCATCTGGATGAAGGGCCCGATATCCGACCCGCCATATTCCAGCACCATGACGGTGTGCTTGCCGTCTTCCGACAGCCGGTAGGCCATGGCCGAGCCGGCCGAGCCGGAGCCGATGATGATGAAATCTGCCTGGTTCATTGCGGTATGTATCCCAGCCTCGGATAAGTGGTGATGTCCCCCGACCTCCCCCGTAGGGGAGGCGTCGTTACGTCAGATCAATACGGCGCCTCGCATTTGCCCATGCCGACATAAATCGTCTTCAGCTCGGAATAATGCTCGAGCGCCGCTGCCGAATTCTCGCGACCAAAGCCCGATTGCTTCGACCCGCCGAAGGGGATTTCGACCGGGCAGAGATTATAGGTGTTGATCCAGAGCGTGCCGGCCTCAAGCTGATCGACCACGCGATGGGCGCGGGAGAAGTCCGCGGTGAAGACGCCGGCTGAGAGGCCGAATTCCGTCGCATTGGCCCGCTCGATCACCTCCGCCTCGTCCTCGAAATCGAGCACGCACATCACCGGCCCGAAAATCTCTTCGCGTGCGATGGTCATGTCGTCGGTGACATTGGCAAACACCGTCGGCTGGATGTAGAAGCCTTCGCCGGTAACGCTGTTGGGAATGCCGCCGCCGGTCACCAGCGTGGCACCCTCCGCCTTGCCCTTGTCGATATAGGAGAGCACCTTCTCGCGCTGGGCAAGCGAAACCATCGGCCCCATCTGGGTTGTCTCGTCCTGCGGGTCGCCGATCAGGATGGCTTCGGTGCGGGCCTTGAGGCGCGAGAGGAAGGTGTCCTTGATCGCCTTGTGCACGAAGACGCGCGTGCCGTTCGAGCAGACCTGGCCGGTGGAATAGAAGTTGCCGAGCATGGCGCCCGAAATCGCGCTGTCGACATCGGCATCGTCGAAAACGACGATCGGCGACTTGCCGCCGAGCTCCATGGTAACATGCTTCAGCTGCGAGGCGGCAGCGCCTGCCACCTTGCGGCCCGTCGGCACGGAGCCGGTCAGCGACACCTTGGCGACACCGGGATGCGACACGAGCAGCGGCCCGGTCTCGCGGTCCCCCTGGATGACATTGTAGACGCCCTTCGGCGCGCCGGCCTCGATCAGGATCTCGGCGATCTTCAAGGCCCCGAGCGGCGTCACTTCCGATGGCTTGAACACCATGGCATTGCCGGCGGCGAGTGCCGGCGCCCCCTTCCAGCAGGCGATCTGCTGCGGATAGTTCCAGGCTCCGATGCCGGCGACGACGCCGAGCGGCACGCGCTTCGTATAGGCCCAGTCGCCCCCCAGCGGGATCTGGCTGCCATTCATCGCACTTGCAATGATGCCGCCGAAGAATTCGAAACTGTCGGCGCCCGAGGTCGGGTCGGCAACGATCGTCTCCTGGATCGGCTTGCCGGTGTCGAGCGTCTCAAGCTCGGACAGCTCGCGATTGCGCTCGCGCATGATCTCGGCGGCCTTTTTCAAAACGCGTCCGCGCGCAGCCGGGCTCCACGAGGCCCATTCCTTCTGCGCCCGCTTGGCCGATGCAATCGCCATCTCGACGATCGCAGGCGTGGCCGCATGCAGCCGCGCGATCACCTCGCCGGTGGCCGGGTAGATGCTCTCGATAACGGCGCCGTCTGTATCCTCGACATAGTCTCCGTCGATGAAATGCGAGGCTTGCGGTTGTGCTCTCATGATGTTTCTCCGGACAGCGTTCAATCTGGTCTAATCATCGGGTCATGCCCCTCATTGCGGGCACAAGGTGTTGCGCCTGACCCGTCCTGGCACCGTCTCCCGTCTGAACGGGGAGGCGGAGAGGAGGGGCTAGCCTTCGTCTTTTCCTCTCCCCACGCGCGGGGACGGGGTAGGGTGAGGGGCAATCCTTGCTGCGATCGCGGTCTGCAACTGCCCCGCCACATAATCCTCGACCAATGCGACAGAGGCATCAATCGATAAAGGTGCCGCTTTCAGAGATTGACGGATATAGAGCCCGTCGATCATCGCGGCTGCGCCATCGGCAATCCGCCCCGCGTCGGCGGCCCCGCAAAGCGGCTTCAGCCCCGAAAGCAGGTTCGAATGCAGCCGCCGCGCATAGACGACGAGCAGTCGGCGCACCTCTTCCGAACGCTGCGCTTCCGAATAGAAGGCGAGCCAGGCGGCGACGACGTGAGGCGCGAACTGGTTGGCCTGGAAGGAAATGCGCAGCACGGCCGAAATCCGTTCGCGCGGCGTCTCCGACGTCGCAAGCGCGGTCACCGCATCGGCGCGCAGCTGGCGCAGCAGCGAGCGGATGGTCTCGACCAGCAACTGATCCTTGGAGCCGAAATAGTGATGGGCGAGCGCCGGCGAGACACCCGCCGCGCGGGCGATCTCCGACATGGTCACGGTGAGCGATCCGTGATGTCCGATCGTTTTCAATGCGGCATCGACAAGCGCCTTTCGACGCACCGGCTCCATTCCGACTTTCGGCATTCCAGATCCCCTTGTCTTGCACCATCATACTTTTGATTGACTGATCAATCAACTAAAAATCGGAAACGTCTCTCGATGGGCCGGCGCGGCGTTCCATTAACGGTAAACCGGTGAGGCTGGCGCATGGGGTTTCGCCGGGCGATATATCGAAAGGAACCGAAAACGAGTTGCCAAAACGCATGTTTCGCGGCCTTTCCCGGCTTCGGGAGCCGTCCAGGTCGTGTCGTGATCCGGTTTCGTGCCATGAAACTTTCATCGCACTGTCACACTGCCGAAAGCCTTTGTTGACGATTGAACCGCCAAATTTCCGCCCATAAAAACAAATGCATACTGGAGTATCGCCTATGGGTGCGGGGGTCGCGGAAGATTTGGGCGCGTTGCGGCGCTTCGCCAGTGACCAGTTGGTCACGCTTGCCAAGCTTGTCGTGGAAAATGCCTTCCAGCCGATCGTCGAGGTCGGAACCGGGGCGGTGTTCGGTCATGAAAGCCTGATGCGCGGTCAGGACCGCATCGGCTTTGAAAGCCCTCTCGATCTTCTCGACCAGGCCGCCGCCACGGGCCAGCTTCTGCCGCTGGAGCAGATGGTCGCGACCCGGGCGCTTGCCAAGTTTGCAACGCTCCCCGATCGCGCCGGCGCCACGCTGTTCCTCAATCTCGACGTCCGCCTCATCCCCGAAGGCAATGAGCTGGTCGACACGCTGCTCGACCAGCTTCGCAAGGCGCATGTGCCGCCGTCTTCCGTCTGCTTCGAACTGTCAGAGCGCTTCGACAACACCCGTGTCCCGGAATTTGCCGCCCTTGTCGAGCGTCTGCGCCGCTCGGGCTTCAAGCTCGCCATCGACGACTTCGGTGTCGGCCATGGCGAGATGAAACTGCTCTGCGACTATCCGGTCGACTATGTGAAGATCGACCGCCATTTCATCACCGGCCTCGACAGCAATCCGCGCAAGCGCCACCTGGTGAAAAACATCGTCAATTTCTGCCATGTGCTCGGCGTGCGTGTCATCGCCGAGGGCATCGAAACCGAAAACGAATTCCTCGCCTGCCGGGAGTTCGGTGTCGATCTGGTCCAGGGCTGGTATATCGCCCGCCCCAGCACCATTGTCTCGGAGCTGAAGAGCGCCTTTCCCCATCTCCAGGATGTGGGCAAGGCTCGCCGCGCCACACAGTCGCTCGACGAGATCTTGATCCGCAAGCAGATCGAGACCCTGCCTACAGTCTTCGAACACGAAAACATCGACCATGTCTTCGATCTGTTCCGCCGCAATCCCGGCCAATCCTTCTTCCCCGTCCTGAATGCCAATGGCGAGCCACGCGGCATCATCAATGAGCGGCATCTGAAGGAATACATCTACCAGCCCTTTGGCCGCGATCTTCTGAAGAACAAGCTCTACGAGCGTTCGATTTCCCACTTCGTCGACCGCGCCCCGATCGTCGGCCTCGATGCCGATGCCGAGCGGCTGATGACGATGTTTGCCAATATGGAAGGGTCCGACTGCGTCATCCTGACGGAAAACATGCGGTATGCAGGTGTCGTCTCGGCTGCCTCGCTGATCCGCATCATGAGCGAGAAGCAGCTGAAGACCGCCCAGGACCAGAACCCGCTGACGGGTCTGCCCGGCAATCGCGCCATTCGCGATTTCATGCGCTCGGCGGCCCTGGATGGCGATGGAACACGATTCTGCTGCTACTGCGATTTCGACCATTTCAAGCCGTTCAACGACCATTACGGCTTCCACCAGGGCGACCACGCGATCTCGCTCTTCGCGGCCCTCCTGCGCCGCTATTTCTTCTCTGAAGACGATTTTCTCGGCCATGTCGGCGGCGATGATTTCTTCATCGGCGTCAGCGATTGGACCCGCGAGGAGCTGGCCGAAATCCTCGACCGCCTCCTGTCGGATTTCCACGACGACGTCATCGACCTCTATTCCGAGGCCGACCGCCAGGCCGGCCATATAAGGGGCCTCGATCGCCAGGGCCTGGAGCGCGATTTCCCGCTGATGCGCTGCTCGATCGGCGTTCTCGAACTCCCCGCAGGCCTCGTCATCGACGATGTCAATCGCATCAGTGGCGAGATCGCCGAGCTGAAGAAACAGGCCAAGGAAAGCGCCGAAGGCGTGGTGATCGGCGTGTCGGGCGACAAAGAGGCGACGTTATCCTCCGGCCGTGCCGCTTGAACCTGCAGTCTCATTCGTCATGATGTCGCAAGTGTGGACAGCGCCGCGCGAAGACCATGAATGAGGGACAGATGTTTTCGGTGGCCAAGGAGCCCGCAGACCAGCCAGAGATCCAGCGCCTTCTGGACCTTTCGGACGCCGTTGCCGCATCCCTTTATCCCGGTGCCTTTCGCCAGCCGTTGAACTGCGCCACCCTATCGCGGCCCGACATCGCGCTTTATGTCGCGCGCAATACCGCCGACATTGAGGGGAGCCGCGCGCTCGGTTGTGCCGCGCTCCTTGATCTGTCGGACGGCACGGCTGAACTCAAGCGGATGATCGTCGACCCTGAATACGCAAACCGAGGCATAGGCAGCGGGCTCGTCCACGCAGCTCTGGAGGGGGCCCGCCAACGCGGCATGCGAAGCGTGCTGCTCGAAGTTGGCATCCGCAACATCAAGGCCCGCCGTCTATACGAACGCGCCGGTTTTCGCGACCGGGGACCATTCGCGTCGTATCGTGATACGCCGATTGCCACGTTCATGGAGATCAGCCTGTAAGGACGGGTGAAGCGTATCCGGATATCAGCGAAACAGCTGCATCAATGTCTCGCTGTTGCTGTTGGCGATAGACAGCGACTGCACGGCAATCTGTTGCTGGGTCTGCAGCGCCTTCAGGCGTGTGGAAACCTCGTTCATGTCTGCATCGACAAGGCGGCCGACCCCGCTGTCGATACTGTCGGAGAGCTTGTCTGCAAACTCTGCCTGCATCTCGATGCGCGTCTGCAGCGCGCCCAGCCGGCTGGCGCTGCTGATCGCCATCTTTTCCATGTGGTCGACACCCTTCAGATATTGGTCGATGGTTCGGACGTTCTGGGTGATGTCGACTTCCGCCAGATCGAAGTCCGGCGCATAGGGCGGGTTCGACTGGATGTTGCCGACATAGACACGCGCGGCACGATTGCCGGCTTCCGGATAGACGGTCTGGTCGGCGGAAAAGCTGATCAAGTTGCCGCTTGCAACGGCCATCAGATTGCTCCCGATGGAGGCTTGGCTGATGACGGCAGCCAGGTCTGCTGCGCTGCCGATATAGCCGTCGACCGTACCGAGTGCCGCATCGACGACCGCCCGGTTGATCGTATAGGTCGTCGTGGCGCCGGGGCCGACCTGCACATCGAAATAGACCTCTGCCAGGGGGGATACCGTAAACGCCGTGGTGAACGAGATCGACGCTCCGGGATACATGTTGTCATGGTTCTGATCCGGCGCGTCCTCCAGACCCATGGCAAAATTTGCCGGGTAAGCGCCGCTGGCAAAGCTGGAGGCGACATTGGAGATCGTGATGCTGGATCCCGGATGGCCGGAAGTTTCCAGCGACCCGATCTCGAAATGCGTGGTGGAACCGCCGCCGGAAAACAGGGACTCGTATGCTGTCGCAGGAACACCATTGTCGGTGAATGCACGTTCCAGCACGGCACGCAATTGTGCCGGACTGCCGACGATCCCGTCGGTGGTGCCGAGTGCGGCATCCACGAGAGCCTTGTCGATCGTCAGCGTATAGTCATTGCCCGTCGAATGGGTCCCGGAATCGACATTGATGTCGAAGGTGATGGTATCGCCCGCGGCAAACGTCACGCCACCGGTGAACTTGTGACGCTCATGCCCCTGATGCGCGACGGAATTGACGCCGGTGCCGCGGAAGCCGCCGATATCGCCGACGCTGTGGATCTGTTTCTGCAGGATGCCGCCACCGCCGCCTTCGTTCAGCATGCTGGACTGCTTCAGGTCGATATCCATGGTCTTGACCTGGACATTGCCGCTCGCGTCGCGGACGAATGACGAGACCACGCTCGTCGTCATCGGCCCTTCTTCGAGGAGTGGCAGAGTGGATTTTGTCTTCAGCAGGTTCTCGCCGCTGAAACTTGCCGATTCCACGATGGACTCGGCTTGCGCGTTCAATTGCGTCAGCTCTTCCTGGATCTTCGCCCGGTCGACGCCTTGTTCCTTGGCCGCAACCAGTTTTGCCTTGAATTCCCCGAGGATGTCGGTGATGGCGGCCGTGCCGGCATAGGCGGTGTCGAGTTTGGCAGCGCCGAGGCCAAGCGCGTCGGATACGGCGGAAATTGCCATGTTGTCCGAGCGCATCGTGGTGGATATTGACCAGTAGGCTGCATTGTCTGAGGCTGCTGCAACCCGCAGTCCGGAGGCTGCCTGCTGCTGTGAGACGGTCAGATTTGCGGCAACGCTCCGCAGTGTCTGGAGCGCAGCAATGGCGCCCAGATTCGTGTGAATACTGGTCATGAAAAAGACTCGCGGAGGGGGATGATGGCGACGCATCATGCGTCAATAAGTGATATCTGTTTAAGGGCCTGCATGGTTAACGAAATGTAAATCGGCCAATGCGAGGTTTCATACTTTCATCATTGCAACCAAAAATGATCACCTTGCCAGCCGAGGCAATTCACCACATTTCTGCTGACGGTATCGTGCGTTAGCTATCGTTTCTGTCAATTGGAGTTCTCCCGATGTCTCTGCCCGCCACCATGCGCCACGTCGATTTTCCCGCCCATGGCGGCCCGGAGGTCATGAGCCTCATCAAGGGGCCACTGCCGAGCCCGCGCGCCGGCGAAATTCTGGTGAAGGTGGCGGCTGCGGGCGTCAACCGGCCGGATGTCGCCCAGCGCCAGGGCGCCTATCCGCCGCCGAAGGATGCAAGCCCGATCCTGGGCCTTGAAATCGCTGGCGAGATCGTCGCACTGGGGGACGGCGTCACTGACTTCCAGATCGGCGATAACGTCTGCGCCCTGGCGAACGGCGGTGGCTACGCGGAATACTGTAGCGTGCCGGCCACCCAGGCCCTGCCTTATCCCAAGGGCTATGACGCCGTGAAGGCGGCAGCCCTTCCCGAAACCTTCTTCACCGTCTGGGCCAATCTCTTCCAGATGGCGGGCCTCACCGAAGGCGAGACCGTGCTCATCCATGGTGGCTCCTCCGGCATCGGCACAACCGCGATCCAGCTCGCCAGGGCATTCGGCGCCACCGTCTACGCGACGGCCGGCTCGGCCGAAAAATGCGCCGCCTGCATGGATCTCGGCGCTGCCAGGGCGATCAACTACAAGGCCGAGGATTTCGTCGAGATCGTCCGCGAAGAAACCGGCGGCAAGGGTGTCGATGTGGTGCTCGACATGATCGGCGCTGCCTATTTCGAGCGCAACCTTCAGGTTCTGGCGAAAGACGGCTGCCTCTCGATCATCGCCTTCCTGGGTGGCTCGACCGTCGAAAAAGCCAATCTCTCACCCATCATGGTCAAGCGCCTGACGGTGACAGGCTCCACCATGCGCCCGCGCAGTCAGGAAGAAAAACGCGCTATCCGCGACGACCTGATGACGCAGGTCTGGCCCCGCCTGGAACGCGGGGATCTGGCTTCTGTCATCCATTCGGTGCTGCCGTTCGAGTCTGTCGTGGAGGCGCATCGGCTGATGGAAAGTTCGGCGCATATCGGCAAGATCGTGCTGAAGCTGGGGTGAGGCTGCGGCGCACTTCGGGACATCTGGCGCTTCGCTCGCCTTGCAATCCATGGTCAAAAGCGCCGACCAGGACGCTGGTCAGGCAACGTACGAAAACTTGCTCAGGTCCAGCGCGGGTGAGATTTCGTGGTCGATGCCGCCGCCGCTTCGCTTTGCCCGGTAGGAGGCCCGGTCTGCGGTCGCCATCATGTGCTCCAGTTTCGCAGAGCCCGACAGTGCCATCGTGTATCCCAGGCTGACGCCGATGGCGATCTCCTCACCGCCAATCCGATACGGCAGGCCGAGCACATCCAGGATCTTTCGCGCCAGGGTTTCAGCGTCTGCGGGATCCCTCATGTCGGGCTGCAGAATGACGAATTCGTCGCCGCCAATCCGCGCGGCAACAATAGGCGGATCCAGGGTCTCTTGCAGCCGCTTGGCGATACCTGCCAGCAAGGCGTCGCCGACCGCATGACCAAAGCGATCATTGACGCCCTTGAAGCCGTCAAGGTCGAAGAGATGGATGCAGGTGAGCCTATCGTCAGCGCATTCGAGGCTCGAATAGGCCTCGATCAACGCCGTTCTGTTGCGTAGCCCTGTCAGCGGGTCACGGCGTGCCTGCCGTTCCATATCCAGACGCAGCCACATTTGTCTCGTCGTGTGGCGGTAGACGTGCAGGACGCTCTGCATCGCAGCGAACAGGAAGAGCACGCACATCATGCCCAGGATCCAGTGGACCGTATCGCCATACAATATGACCGAGATTGTCGTCGGCAGGCCTGCAATCAAGATCGCGGTTGCCGCGATGAACGGCCGGACGGATATCCTGACCGCCACCCCGGCAGAGTATCCATAGATCAGTGCTGCGGCGAGCAGGTGGACTGACAGATCCCGGTAGGAGAAGGCGGAGGTGGTAATTGTCCCCACGCAGGCCGCAATGAGGAAGATGAGAAGTCCGTGGGCCATCTGCCAGCGGGCGGCATCCGCAACCGTCACGGACTGCCTCGCGTCTGCGTGCCGATGGGCCAGGGTCACGGCGATTTTGGCCAGCGAGGCAATGGCCCCGATGATCGTGGCAATCAGCAGCGGCGTGCTTCCAAGGCTCTCATAGGCGAACAGGCCGACAGCGAGAATGGTCACGGCCATGATTGTCGTCGGGGTCAGTGTCGAGTTGAGCTCCGACACCAGCATCTTGAACACATCGTCGGTCTCTCTGTAGCGCACACCGAACCCTTTATTCAGACCGTCGGCCCGGTAGAGGGCCATTGTTCCCTCAAGAGTGAAAGGCGGAGCTTAAGATTCCGTCAGGCCCACCACTAAAATCTGGCCGGCGACCCGGTCTGTCGCTCGGGCTGTCCGGTGACAGCGCAGGAAGGTGTCGGTGCGAACCTGCCGGATGGCAGGCTGATTGAGCATGCCTTGCCCCGCGTTTGCCAGGCGTCGTGGCGGAAAAGCGGTGACCTGGATGGAACGGCATCAGGGCTGCAGGCGTCTAGGAAGAGCGATGATGCGTTCCCTCGCATTGTCTTGAGCGTCAGGACATCAATCGTCGGGCCATCGCTTGGTGGTGGTTGATGGGCATCTGGGACGCCGAATGTGAAAGGAACTTCTATATGACCGTCGTGCTTGCCACCGTTTGCCAGGATGGCGTCGTTCTCGGCTCGGACTCCCAGATTACCGACAAGGGGAGAGGCATGACCTATCCCGCCGAGAAGCTTCATCCCCTTGGAGAATCGGCGGCCTGGGGCGGCAGTGGTGCGCGATCCGTGCTCACCGATGTGAAACGCTGCTTCAATGATAACAGCGCATCCATTCTGGAGGCCCCCGACATTGGCCGTGCACTGCAGGCGCAGGTTCTCCCGATCCTGCGCCACCATTACGACACCTTCATTCCCGACGTGCCGGGCGAGGAAGGCGGCGGCACGCCATCGGCCTATGTGATGGCCGCCGGATGGCGGGAGGGCGAACCCTGGATCATCGAGATAACCCCCTCGGGCATGATCGGCCACTATGCCGATATCGGGTTCCACGCGATTGGCAGCGGTGCGGCCATGGCACAGCAGGCGGGGTCGCTCTTGTCCCACTTCCACCTGAGCGAGCGGTCGACGCGTTTTGGCTGCGCGGCGGTGTTGCGGGTCCTGCAGGCGCTCGATCTCACCTCGGCGAGCGTCGGCAAGCCGTTCAGCCTGTGTCGGATCGATGCCGAGGGCGCCCATCACCTCAGCGACGAGGAGATCGAGGAACTCAGCGGTATCGTGGGTCGATGGGAGGAGGCCGAGCAGGCCATCATCGGCGACATCTTCGACTGATCAGGCCGCACGGAACGCTCCTGGTCGACGCCTTTGCAAATGCTCCCTGCAGCGCATGGACCCGAAAAGATCCGATCCGGCTCGGTATTAGAAGTCAGTCAGGGCCGCCACGGCACCCGAAGAGCGCCAAGTGATGCAGCCGGTACCTGCCCCTGCGTCAGGACTGAGGCCGACTGTCGCTCCGGGCTTTCGGATCGGAGCGCCGACCAGAAACCCGTCCCCCCCGTCAAGACACTGTGACCGGCTTCGACCGCAGCATGCTGGCCGTAGCCGGGTCGGCGCGCCGACAGAGGCGGGGCGGCAGTCCTTTCATGATCAGTTCGGCATCGGCGACCGCCATCGAACCCAGGGCATAAAAGGCGTCCCGCGTCCCGCCCGTCCTGTGCGCGGACAACAGAATGCCGGAGGTTTTGCGCACGGGATCGTCTGCGGCGACGGGCTCCTCCGGAAACACGTCCGTTGCCACCTTGATATGGCCGGATTGCGCAGCCTCGATCATCGCCGGGAAGTCGACGACGGCAGCCCGGCTCATCAGCAGAAACGCCGCACCCGGCTTCATCAGGGCGAATTCCCGTTTTCCGACGAAGCCCTCGTTTTCGCTGGTGACGCTCGCAAATACACAAACCACCTGGCTTTCGCTGAGCACGTCGTCGAGCGTAGACGGCTCGCAATCCTGGCGTTCGATGATCTCCTTGGGAAGCCAGGGGTCAAAAACGCGGACCTTGTTTCTGAACGGGCGAATGAGGTCCCGAAACTCCCGGCCGAGATCGCCGAAACCGATGATTCCAACGGGTGCGCCTGAGAAACGGAAGGTGTTCGCATTGCCCTCCAGACCATAGCGCTCGACACCCTGCCGAAAATCGCGATCCGCCGCGGTGATCCCCCGCGCAAGATCGAGCGCCATGGCAAGGGCCGCCTCCGCCACCGGAGAGGCGAAGGCCGAGGCCGGCGTGATCACCCAGATCCCGCGCTCGACGCAGGCCTGATAGTCGATATTCGGCAGGAAGTTCGATTCGACGTTGATGATCGCCTTCAGCTTGGGCGCCTTGTCCAGACGTTCTCTCGGCATGTCGGTCTGGCCGAAGATCAACACCGTCTCGGGAAGAAGTCGCTCGACGTCTTCGGCAGGCATTGCCCGGTCTTCCGAGACGATGACCTCGCCCAGCGCCTCAAGCCGCGCTCTGACCGAAGGCTCCATGATCAGTTCGAGTGTCCTGGGCAATGGATCGACCAGAATGATGTTGCGGCTCAATGTTTCCTCCCTTGAAACCCGCGTAAGACACGCCGGAGCGCCTGCTCAAATGCCCGAGCCATCCAGCTCCTTTTCGTCTTTCCCCTCCCAGGCCGGCGGCCGGACCATCGCATCCAGGTTGACCCCCGGAAGTGGCATCCAGCATTTCAGCTCCGGCTCCGCATAGGCAACGATCAGGCCAGGCGTCGAGTCCGACGAGCGCCAGCCATCGGCTCCGAAGCGGTCTCCATTCGACCAATAGACGAGATCGACCGCGCCAGGTCCCTGTTCGGAGGCGCGGATGGTCACGAGGATACGGCTGCCGTCTTTCGGCGCCGTGCGCATGTTTCGCCAGCGGTTGGATTCTTCCATAATATGCTTCTCCCATTGCAAAGGAGAGTTTCGCCGTCGCAGGCTGGGCGGTCAACTTCAATCGCTGAACGGATGATCAAGGAAGATGCACTTTGTGCCCAATTCCGCTGTCACCATTTGAAATTCCGCGACTGCGACGATCCTGACCGGAATTCGGAATTCGGGGCCTATGCTCGGATCTGGTCATCGGATGTCACGGCGGTGCACATCAGGGCTATTTCATGCCGCACGAAAAGCCTGTCGAGACCGGAACCGGCTTTGCGGGCCTGGCAGCCGATGGCGCGCGCGATATGGCCAAAGCCCTGTCACCGTTTTTGATGAAGAGGCCTGTTCGAGATGTCGGGGGAAGTGGTTGAAGACCCGGACAGAGTGGCTGCGAAGGCGGGGGTTGGCGAGCATCCGCCATTCACCCGTTGCGAGCGGGATTTTCTCACACCGCTTGCTCGCTCGACATGATCTCGTCACCGGCGCGCGAATTGTGGACGAAACCTGCCGCAATGCAACACAATTATCCCAACAAAACGTCACACAATGTGCCTTGTCGAATCCGCGAACGCACCCTACCTTTCAATCATCGGCAACGTAACGAAAGGAAGGTGATCCAATGTCTAATGAGATTTCGGTCTGCGTGTGTGACTTTGGAAAGGGTGCGGTTTTGACGGGGCAGCCCTCGGCCTGATCCAGCCTTCCTTCGGATGGTTTTCCATCCGGGTCCAGACAAAGGACTAAAACTCATGGGAGCCACCCTCGCGGGTGGCTCTTTTGATTTCTGATTATAGGTCTGGCGAGCTGCTCTCTACGCCGATAACGAGATAAGCAGTTAAGATATCGAATCTTGCCAGCGCAAGTGATAGTTCTGACTTCGCTATTTGGATCTCGCTTGCTGATCCGCCGTTGACCAATTCAAGAAGCTGGCTCCCCTTCGCAGAGATGTCTTTCATTGACAATGTGATGTACAAGGAAAACTCTTCACCAGTTACAGAGCTGTCCAATTCTACGCCCGCCTCTGGGGAGGTTGCGTTGATGGTAGATCTGAGTTCTTGAAGTTGCTCCGGTTTAAGTGACGACAGACTGATCTCTGTTGCGCCAAACTCCTTCGACAAAGCAAATTCAACCGCCTGGAATTGGAGCGGCAAATCGCTGTTTATCAGCCTTGCGGTCTCTTCCCGACTTTTCGCTAAATCCGCCGCGGACGCTTGGTTCAAGTCCGTCCTGAGGCTGTTGATGTTGTCTTTGGCAATCTTTATGTCGGAGAAGGAGTTGCGATATTTGAGTTCAACTCTGGATCCAACTTGAGCGACTGAGACGCCGGCCAGTAAGATAAGCAATGATGCTGTCAAGAATTTATTGCTTCGCATCGCGGGCCTTCTTTCAACCGATGGAATTCAGGATAAAGTAATTTTAAATGCTCAGCGTTTATATTTCTAGCGTACCAAATCTGAAAGTTCTTTTCTTTGTATAGTCTGCAGAAATCGGCTTGCAGGTATACCCAGTACTCGGTGGGAAGCTGCTCCTGGTTGGCGAGGTACCCAGCATGCGCGATGAAGTCGCCATATCGATCGTATGCGTTATTTAAAAGTACAAAATCGTCTGCTGCGGCGAAGATCTCCTCGGTGATCTCTCTGCTTTCTTGCGATATAGCGATGGTATTCGCAGCATTTAAGGACATGTTCGCCGAGGACAATTGACCGTACGCGATGTACAAAGCCGCGAAGCCTATGATTGTTGGCGTCCACGCGGCTATGTTATTTAAGGTTTTGGGCATCGTGCCGACCTCAGCAACATTCAATCAGCACAGAATATGCTTCTGCGCGAGTTTGGCAAGTCAACCGCCAGTGAACTCAGAGCCCCACCGTCCCGAAGCCCGGCACCTTGATGCCCGGCCGGGCGAAATCCACGCCCGCCACGAGACCGAGGAAATTCACCTCCAGCCCGCTGCGCACTCCGACCGACAGTCCGGCAAGCCCGCCGAGGCTCAAGTGCAGGTCGCGTCCATCCTTGTCGAGATGATAGAAGGCCCCGCCGGCCAGATAGTCGCGGCCCACGGCATCGGCCGGCAGCACGGCGCCCAGTTCCGGCACTTCGCGCAACACATGCGCGACGAAGGTGTTGGAGTTCGGCCCTGGATAGATCCGGTAGCCTCCAGGCTGGCCATACTGATAGCCGGCGATCGCAGCCTCCACCATCGGAATCAGACGCTTCGCCTCTTCGCCCTTCACCTCCGCCACCAGTCGCGGCGGGTTGGAATACCAGAAGGCATCGGGTGCCCGGTGGTTGCGACGGATGGGGGAGCCCCATCCCACCTTGTCATAGCGCTGATAGGCGCCGTTCTCCTCCTTGGTGACGATCCAGGCATGGCTGGCAATCGCGCCCTTCAATCCTCCCGTCATGGCGGAAAAGACATAGATCGCAGCTTCCGGGCTCTCTTCAGCCGTCGGCAACAGGCCCGACGAGCCCCATTTTGCCGCACTCCAGCCGTCGGGATGGTCCCGAGTCGCCCAGAGCCCGGCGGAAACCAGGGTCGGCAGCACGAAGACGAGCAGGATGACGGAGATGATGCGCAGCAGAAATTTCAATCCGGACCTCGAACGGGATGGAGATGCATGCTTTAAGAAGCATCAGACAATATTGGCATTTTGAGGCAGATCATGGAAAATCCGATCACGGTCGAGGTCACGCGCGGTCAACTCGTCGAGAGCCGCCATCGCGGTCTGGCGATCGTGGTCGATGCCGAAGGCAAAACCGTCTTCTCCGCCGGTGATGTCGATGCCGGCGTGTTTCCGCGTTCGGCTTGCAAGGCCATGCAGGCTTTGCCACTGGTCGAAAGTGGCGCGGCCGATGCCTATGGCTTCGGCAACCGGGAACTCGCACTCGCCTGCGCCTCCCATTCCGGTGAGCCGGAGCATGTCACAACCGCTGCCGCCATGCTGAAGGCGGCGGGTCGTGATGAAAGCGTGCTCGAATGCGGCGCCCACTGGTCGTCGCACCAGGCCGTGCTGATCGAACAGGCGCGCACGCTGGACAAGCCGACCGCACTTCACAACAATTGTTCGGGCAAACATTCCGGCTTCGTGTGCACCTGCTGCCACACCGGAGAGGACCCGCGCGGCTATGCCGGTTTCGACCATCCGCTGCAACAGGCGATCCGCGCCATCATGGCGGATCTCACCGGTGCCGTGCTCTCCAGAGACAATTGCGGCACCGACGGCTGCTCCATCCCCACCTATGCCGTGCCGCTGATCGGTCTCGCGCGCGGCTTCGGCAAGCTCGCAACGGGCAGGGGCTTGGAGCCCATCCGGGCCGCCGCCGCCCGCAGGCTGATCAACGCCTGCATGGCCGAACCCTTCTATGTTGCCGGGACCAGGCGCTTCTGCACGAAACTGATGCAGGTGGCACCGGGCAAGATATTCGCCAAGACCGGCGCCGAAGGCGTCTTCTGCGCACTTCTCCCGGACAAGGGCCTCTCGTTTGCCGTGAAGGCCGAGGATGGCGCCACCCGCGCCGCCGAGGCCATGATCGCCGCTTTGCTTGCCCGCCATTTCGATGAGGGCAGCGCGGAACACACCACGCTCACGGGAATGTCCCGCCACGGCATGAGCAACTGGAACGGTCTTCATGTCGGCACGATCAGGGTGACGGACGTGCTCTTCGCCTGAGCACGGGATTGCAGCAGCGGCGCTGGTCGAACGTCACCCTCCCTGCCGCAAGGGAGGTTTAACCCTTCTCGGGCTAGACTGCGCGGCGAGCGATCCTGCGCAACCGACGAGGCCGATTTCCATGGATGCTTCGATGAGAAGCCCGTACCGGATCCCTGGCGATACCGCCCTTTGTCCCTCGGCCGTGCCGCTTGAGTGCAATGGCCGTATGCTTCAACTCGATTGCCGCGAAACTTGCGATGAACTCTATGCCCTGAAAGAGGCCTGGCAGGCCCTGGAGAGCCGGTGTTCCGAGCCCTTCGCCTATTTCCAGAGTTTCGACTGGTGCCTGAACTGGTGCCGTGCCTTTCTCGAGGACGAGGCCGGCGATCACCCCCGCCTTCGGGTCTATGCTCTCTGGGACGGTGCCGAATGCCTGATGATCTGGCCGCTGATGACCCGCCGGGTCACCCCCGCCATCACCGTTCTGGTGCCCCTGACGGCTCCGATGAACCAGTATGCGACGTTGCTCCATGATCCCGCCCGGTTCGATCCCGCCCTTGGTCGTTCGGTTTTCGCCGCGATCCGCAAGAACAGCGGCTGCGATGCCATCTGCCTGGACCATGTGCCGCAATCCGCGCTGCTGGCCGAGATTCTCAAAGGCGAGGGATCCAGCCCTGACGGGGTGCAGAAATCCTCCATCCTCGATCTGAGCAAGGTGTCGGACTGGGAAAGCCACCATGCCAGCCTGCCGAAGAAACAGCGCCTGCAGCGCAACAGCCGCCGCAACCGGCTGGAAAAGCTGGGGTCACTCGATTACCGGGTCTATCCCGCAGGCAGCCGAGGCTATGCCGAGCATATCGACCACTGCATCGCCATGAAACGGGACTGGCTGAAGGGCACTGGCCGTCTCGGACGCGATCTCTTCGATCCGCGCTTCGCCACTTTCCTGCACGATCTCGGCAGCACGCCCGGCAAGGACGATGACGGCGTCTTCCTGCATGCGCTGACGCTTGACGGCGTGCCGATTGCGATGGAGCTCGGCATGCGCTTCCGGCAGGATTACTACTGCTTTCTTGGCGCCATCGATCTCGCCTATCAGAAATTCTCGCCCGGCAAGGTACAGATGGAACAGGCCCAGCGCTGGGCGATCGAAACCGGCATCCGCCGCTTCGACTTCCTCAATGATCCCTCCACCTACAAGTCCAGCTGGACCAACACGACTGCGCCGCTCACTGCCTGTTACATCCCCTTCACCAGCCTCGGCCAGCTCTATTGCCGGCATTGGAAGGCCGGCCTTCGACCGCGCCTGCGTGCGCTCTATGATGGCATCGGCCCGGCCTGGCGATGCCGCTTCAGGAAAATGGTCGATGCGCTGCATCGCTTCGTCTGGCGCAATGGCGGCAATATGAGCCTCGTGCTGTGCTGCATTCCATGATCGGCAAACTTCGGCGCAAGGCCCTCGATCTAGTCGGCGATCCCGGCCTGCGTGGTGCGCTGGTCAGCATATCCGTGCGCATTGCCGCTGCCTTTGTCGGGCTCGCCCTGCAGATCCTGCTCGCCCGCCTGATGGCACTCGAGGATTACGGCATCTATGTCATCCTGTGGACATGGGTCAGCGTCGTCGGTCAGGTCGGCGTCCTCGGCTTCTACGATTCCGCCGCCCGCTTCATTCCGCGCTACGGAAGGCGTGAGAAGCATGCCCATCTCGCCGGCTACCTGGCCACGGGCTTTCGCGCGGTCATGATAGGGTCGGGCCTGCTCGCGGCCCTTACACTTGTCTTCCTCACCGTGCTGCCCGGCTTCGTCGATCCGGCTTTCCTGCTGCCGCTCGGCGTGTTGGCACTCGGCTTCCCCGTCCTCTCGCTCGAATCCTATCTGACGGGTGTCTCCAGAGGTTTCGGCTGGTATGCGCTGTCCACCATCCCCGGCTACATTTTCCGACCAGTGCTGATCATGCTCGGCATCGGCATCGCCCGGGCGGTGGGGCTGCCGCTCGATGCCGTCACGGTTCTCGCCATTGTGGTCCTCGCCTCCATCGTCGTCCTGCTTGTCCAGGCTCTGCTCCTGCGCGCGCGCCTGCCGAAAACTGAGCGCATCGTGGCGACGCCACAGCGCCGTCGCTTCTGGCTGCTCGCCTCCGTCCTGATGATGCCGGCGATGACGGCGGAGGAGCTCTTCGTCTGGATCGATGTCCTCATTCTCGGCTTCCTCGTCGCCCCGGACGAAGCCTCGCTATATTTCGCCGCCCAGCGCTCGCTGTCGCTGGCAGCCTTCGTGCAATACGGCTTCATGCTGGTCGCCGCGCGTGGCTTTTCGCTGTCGCTCGCTTCGGCCGACCGGGCAGGCCTTCAGGCGCAGATCACCCGCTCCACCAATGCCACCTTCTGGCTCACCATTCCCTCCGTCGCGCTCACGCTCCTTGCCGGCTATCCCTTGCTCGCCCTGTTCGGCCCGGAATTCCTCGCCGCCTATCCGTGTCTCGCCTTGCTTGGTCTCGCCTATGTCATCCGTGCGGCAACTGGCCAGGCGGCCGAATTGCTGGTGGTCCAAGGACGCTATCGCCTGAGCCTGCTCATCGTTTCGATATCGGTGGCGACCTGTCTCCTGCTGATGCTTTTCCTCGTTCCCCTCTGGGGTATTGTCGGCGCAGCCATGGCCATGGTCATCGTCCAGGTGCTGCGTCTCGCCGTGGTGACATGGCTCGTTCATCGCCAGACCGGCTACTGGGTGCTGGTGCGCCCGTTCGCGCAGAGAACGCAGGAGGTGTAGGCCTCGGCGTCTCACCTGGGGCTCGGGCGCCCGAAGACTCAGGCGAGGATCACGTTGGCCCCCCTGGACCTGTAGCCCTCGAGCACCGTGTCCTCAGCCTCCGACACCACGATCATGCCCGTGAGCTCGGGGATGGCGGCGATGCCGAAAGGCGAGACGCTGTCGAGCTTGTCCAGGGTCAGCGGGCAATAGGTTGCAAGGCTCCGCTCCAGGATCCGCCGCTTGATCGCCGCCTCCTCGAAATCGCCGGTCGTCAGGCCGTCGCTCGCATGCGCGGCCGTCGCCCCGAGGAAGAAGACATCCGGCCGCAAGCGCTCGATGGCGGCAAGCGCGGTCGGTCCGACCGACACCATGGAATGTTTGTAGATCCGCCCGCCGATCAGAACGACGTCCACGGCGCCATGCGCTTCCAGCTCGGCAGCGATGGTCGGCGCATGGGTGATCACGGTGAGCGCCATGTCCCGCGGGATATGGCGCACGATCTCCGCCGTCGTCGTGCCGCCGTCGAGGAAGATCACCTGCTCGGGCGCGATCAACTGCACGGCTGCCACCGCCAGCCGCCGTTTTTCCTCGGTCGCGAGACCGCGCCGCGTGGAAAGCCCGGGCAGGGGAGCGGCAACGGGCAACGCTCCGCCATGCACGCGCTTCAGGAGCCCGGCCGAGGCCATGTCGCGCATGTCTCTGCGGATCGTGTCCTCCGACACGCCCCATAACCGCGCAAGCTCGCCAGCCACTGCCCGCCCGTCGCGCTTCAGCATGTCGAGGATTTGCCGTCGTCTCTGTTCTGTCAGCATGAATCTACCCGAAGCGTCACGATAATGCATGATTCTAGCGAAATGGATTCGACAAGCCAGAAGAATCGTGCGGATATGTGCATGTCTCTGCATGAGGCGGAGGACATGAAGGAGAATGAAATGTTGATTTTGATTGCCGGTCCCTATCGCTCGGGCACCGGAGACGACCCGGAAAAAATGGCCGCCAATCTCAAGGTGCTGGAAGCACCATCTCACGCCCTGTTCAAGGCGGGCCATGTGCCGATGATTGGCGAATGGGTGGCACTGCCGATCTGGCATGCAGCAGGCGGAAAGTCGGTGGGTGACGATCTCTATGAGGAAATCTTCCATCCGGTCGCCGGCCGGTTGCTGCAACTCTGCGAAGGCGTCCTGCGCCTGCCCGGCGCCTCGAAGGGCGCCGACAATGATGTGCGCATCGCGACCGAACGCGGCATTCCGGTCTGGACCCGGCTGGAAGATGTGCCGGGCTGCGGGTGAGGGAAGGTGAGGCCATCTGGAGACAGCCGCACCCCACTGCGCGAAATGGTTACTCCACTTCTGCCAGCCGCTTCGCCCACATCGCCTTGAAGCACGGGCGGGACTGGATGCGGGCGAGCCAGGCTGCCGTTTTCGGATGGGCGTCGAAGAGCGGCTGATAGGCCTGGGCGTAGCGCACGATCTCGCCGAGATTGATGTCGGCCACGGTAAACCGTCCACCGACGGCATAATCGTTGCCGGCAAAGTGCTTCTCCAGCACGCCGAAGGGGCGGGCGAGGATGCGGGCGACGGCCTTGGCTTCCGCCTGGCCGGCCTCGGTGGCGAGGCGTCCGTCAATATTGGCCATGGAGATCTTCAGGGCCTCGGACTCGATCGATGTCGCACCGAAAAGCGTCCACTGCAGCATCAGCGCGTCTTCCGCCGCATCCTTCGGCGCAAGCGGCCCGCCTGATGTCTTCGCTACGTAGAGCGTCTGCGCCAGCGACTCGTTCAACACCAGACCGTTATCCTCGATCGTCGGGATGCTGCCCATCGGGTTGATGCTGAGGAATTCCGGTGAGCGCGTGTTGAGCCGCGCGCCGTCTGCCATGGGGTCCTTGAGCTTGTAGGCCTGCAGAACCGGCACCAGTTCGAAGGGCGAGCCCAGTTCTTCCATCAGCCAGAGAATGCGCGTCGCGCGCGACTTGTAGACGCCGTAGATTTTCAGCATGTGCCACTCCCGTGATTGTTGCGCGGGAAGCTATCCTGCGTGGGGCGTCCGGAAAAGCCGCTTGCGCTGATCGCATCGATGAAATTTCCTGATCGCGGCTGGAATTGACAAAAGCCGGCCTCGGCGCGTATTCCTTCGGCTCCAGGGTCTGCAGTTCACCCAGGCGTCACCGCCCCGATGAGGGGAGCTAAACCTGCTTCTCTCTTGTCGACGTCAGCTCGTTTTCCCGTGCCCCGTCGGAAGTCGGTGACCACCGGCCAGCTTGGCTGCTTTCGGGCGCCAGGGCACGACCAGGAGAAATGAGATGTCGAGGATGACACATGCCTTTGCGGCACCCGATCTGTCGGCGCTGGCGAAAAGCCTGAAGCGAGAACTTGATGCGCGGACAGACCTGCCCGGCCATGTTGAACTTTTGAACATGCTGACCCGCGCCGTCGGCTTCCGCAACTACCAGCATTTCAAGGTGAGCCACGCGGCGCAGGAGCGTCTCGCCAATCCGCCTGGGATCGAAGCGGAGCCCGCAATCGATTACCGGCGTGTGGAACTCACTGCCCGCTGCTTTGCCGGGACGGACATACTCGTCCGCTGGCCGGGCAAGTTCAACCAGCAGCAACTGGCGCTCTGGGTGCTCTGGTCCTTTCTGCCGTCGGGGGAGGATGTGGGGGAGAAGGCGGTCAATGCCGTGCTGATGCGTCACAACGGCTTCGGCGACCATGTCCTGATCCGCCGCGAGTTGGTCAATATGGGGCTCCTGAACCGCACGCAGGACTGCCGTCTCTATCGCCGTGTGGAAAAACGACCGCCGCCTGAGGCGCGTGAGCTGATCCGTCTGGTAACGAGCCGCCGCCGCGAAAGCTGAGAAGACCGGCAAACGGATATGGGACGCGGCGGGTTTGCCGGTCGCGTCTCACCCGGCCTTGTGAAGAATTAGCCGCTCGCGCTCCCGCAGGATGCGTGTCCATTCGGGATGGAAATTGCTGACCTCGAGCATTTCGCGCACGCTGTCCCGGTCGATGGGGCGGGCGAAGAAGTATCCCTGGCCGGCCCTGCAGTCCAGCGACAGCAGATGCTCGGCCTGCCCCTGTTCCTCGATGCCTTCGGCCACGACCTGTATGTCGAGCCCTCTGGCGATATCGAGCAGGCCGCGCGTGATCACGCTTCCGCTGCCGGCATCCGCCAGGCGACGGACGAAACACTTGTCGATCTTGATGATGTCGACGGGGACCGTGAGCAGGTGGGTCAGCGAGGCAAAGCCCGTTCCGAAGTCGTCGAGGGCCACCTTGATGCCTGCTTCGCGCATCGTGTGGATCTCTTCAGCCACGACATTGTCCTTCTGCGCGAGATAGACGGATTCCGTGACCTCGGCCACGATATGGTCCGGAGAAAGCCCGGCGCGGCCGAAACTGTCCACGATGCGCTTCGTCAGCCCGCCGCGATGGAAGTCGGCAGCCGCGAGGTTCAGCCCCACGCGCGCGAATTTAAGCCCTTCACGATGCCAGTCGCCGGCGGCGGTCGAAATGCGTTCCAGCATGCGCTCAGTAATCTCGATCGCCACATGGGCGTCTTTCATCGCCTCGTGAAAATGCGCAGCCGCAACCAGGCGGCCGTCCGGCATTTTCATCCGGCAGAGCGATTCAAAACCCGTGATGCGCCCGGTCGCAAGTTCGATCAGCGGCTGGAAATGTGCATCGATCCGGTCTTCACGCAGCGCCTGGTCGACCTCCTGCACCGAGCGGAAACGTTTGGCGATCGCGGTGCCGAGACCCGGCTGATATTCGACGTAGCGGCCACGTGCCCGTTCCTTCGCGTGATAGAGCGCGTAGTCGGCGTTCTGTCGCACCTGTTGCGGGCTCCGCTCCACGCCGGCCCGGGCACCACCCAGCGTCGCGGCCGGATAGATCAGGTGCCCCGCGCAATCGGCCGGTTCCTTGATGCGGGCAATCAGCGTATCGGCAAGAGCCGCCGGATCGGTCGTTGCGATGCAGGGCACGATTACGGCAAATTCGTCCCCACCGAGACGGAAGGCCATGCCGGGCGCCGCTTCCTGCTTCATGCGTTCCGCCACGACCTGGATCAGATCGTCACCCGCGCCGTGGCCGAACGTGTCGTTGACCATCTTGAGGTTGTCGAGATCGACAAGCATCAGGGCCCAGTCGGGCTCGCGCCGGGAAACTTCGTTGATGACCTCGGTGAACCGGCTGCGATTGGGCAGGCCGGTCAGGCCGTCTGTATCGGCCATGCGCCGGCGCTCGGCCATGCGCTGGTCGCGTTCGATGGCAATGGCGCAGAGATGCACGCAGGCGCTGACGATCTGCCGCTCCAGGTCCGACGGCCCGCGGATGGTGCGGTAGTAGAAGGCGAAGGTCCCCAGCACTTTGCCCGAGCCGATGATCGGCGTCGACCAGCAGGCCCTCAGCCCGAGTGGCAGGGCGAGTTGCTTGTAGGGCTGCCAGTATTCATGGGTGTCGATATCCTCCACCAGAACCGGCTCGCCGTGATAGGCCGCCGTTCCGCAGGATCCGACCCCGTGGCCGATCGCGACGCCGTCGATGGCGGAAATGTATTCGAGCGGAAGTGAAGGGCCGGCCAGATGGCGCAGCCGCCGCTCTTCGTCGAGCAAGAGAACGGAGCAGACGATATCATCCGTCATGGTCTCCACTTCGCGGCACAGATAATCCACGGTCTCAGCCAACGACTGCCCTGTCGCGATTTTCTCGAGGATGATGTTCTGCAAGGGTAGAAGCATGGGACCTGCAACATGTTGACTGCCGCAGACTAGATCAGGGGAGCCCTAAATAGACATTACGACCATTCGAAAGCTCTGATGTTGGTTTCCGGATCATTAATCAAATCACCCGGGGCGTCCCGATTTAGCCGCCGGCCATGCGGTTCCCGGAAAGCGTCAGATGCGGGAAGGACGTATCCCCGTCTTCGAGCGCACCACTCACCCGGTCTTTCCAGCGATATCCGACGATGGCGCCTCCCGTGGCCCCATCCACGATATTGTTGCGGATCACAGTCTCGCCAGCGCCTTTCACCACACTCACTCGCATGCCCTCGGCGCTGCCGCGCAGGATATTGTCACTGACGATGACATTGCGCAGATAGGGTCCCCAGCCAATGGCGAGTGCCGCCGTCTCGGCGCCATCGACGAGATTGTCCGTCACCAGCGTATCGGCCTCGACCGAGATGCCGAAACCGAAGCTGCTCACTGTGGGCTCGTAAGGTCCCTTGTCGACAATGCCGCGCACGATGTTGCCGCTGACCGTCGAGAGCCGCCCCCCATGATCGAAATTGGCGACCGAAATGCCGATCGCCGCCCCATCGATGAGATTGCCCTCGATCAGCGCCCCCTCGAATTCGAACTCGGCATAGATGGCGGTCTCGCCGGAGCGGAACGCCTGATTGCCGCTGATCGTGATGTTGGAGGCGGAATTGGCGCGGATTGCGGAAAATGCGCAGTCGGAGACGTGGTTGCCGGAAACCAGCACATTGTCGGCCCGGAACACATTGATGCCGTTGCCATATTGTCCGGTGCCGCCATTGGTCGCGCCGATCCGCGCCACCCGATTGCCCGAGATCACGCTGCCGTCCTCGCCCTTGGTCCAGCGATGCACGAGAATGCCGCCATTGCCGCAGTCGAATATCTCGTTGTTACGCAGCGTGAAGGCCTTGCCCTCGATCGACCAGATCCCCGCTTCCGCCGCCCCGGCCACCCGGGTCGTCTCGATGCGACCGCCGGAACGTGCGAGATAGATGCCGCATTTGCGGCTGCCGATGATCTCGCAGGCTTCGATCATCACATCGTCGACGCTGCGAAAGCCGAGGAGCCCCTCCGTATAGTCCGCAAGCCATCGATTGGCGCCATCGAATGTGATGCCCGAGAGGCTGACCCGTCGGATGTCCTGAGCTGCGATGAGATGCCCGTCGCCGCGATAGACGAGCCGTGTCAGGCCTGGAATCCCGGTCAGCCGACTGCCGTCGCGCAACTCCAGATTGGCCACCTCATAGGTGCCGGCTGGCAGGAAGACCGGTTGTCCGACGGCCGCCGCCCGGTCGATCAGGGTCTGCAGCTTGCGGCTCTGGTCGTCCTCGGTTCCGGGCAGGATGCCGGCCTCTGCCGCATCGAAACCGCCCCGCAGTTCCGCCATTGCCAGCGTCTGTGCCAGGGGCGCGCGGATGCTCACGGGCAGGCCCGCAGTGGCGAGCAGCCCGCCCAGTCCTGCAATGACCGAGCGTCGTGAGGGCATCTTGTCGTTCCGTTCGAGACGATTGGATATCGCTGCGAACTTGGCGGAACGGGCCTCTGGCGGCAAGAAGGGGCTTAAAACAGTGTTAACGCTCCAGATGAAGATCTTCGCCTTTGGTCTGGGGACGTCATCGCAAGGAGTTGAGCCAGATCAAGGAAAGGGGCCCGGATGCGCCTAAGGTGATCCTCGAAAGATAGGAACACGAAGGAAAACGATCATGCTTCGTCTCGCTGCAGTCCTCTACATTCTTGTCGCCAGCGCCGTCGGCGGTGCGGCGGTGATCACGGTTCTGTCGCTCGACATGCGTGAAGGCTGGCAGATCGCAGCCGCCTTTGTGGCGGGTCTGGTGATCTCGATCCCGATTGCTGCCGTGCTTGGCAAGAAGATCTACAATGCCCTGCAAGGTCCAAAACCCGTCTGACCTCACGCCATTCCGGCAAAGCCGGAAACCGGCTTCGCGTGCGAAGTGGCGTGAATACGGAGAGAGATCGCATTGATGGCGAACCTGCTTCGCCAGGCAGGCTTCAGACTTTCGATATGGGACGCAAACCCTTTCGGTCCTGGCGGAGTGGAAAGGGCGGTGGATACCAGTCCCATGGCGACCGGCCGGCATTTTCTCGGGGGAGGGCGTGCCGGTCGGATCGATTCTGCCGTTTGTCGATTTCGTCCGTCGGCTTTCGTCATGTTCGATATGGTCGACCTGCGCCGCGAACCCTTCGTTGAACCTCAAATGGAGGCGCCTGAAAGCCTCCGTGTCCGCCCCTCCGGCTGTCACCACCCGGATTGCCTTTAAGCCGCGTGCAAATCCTGCGCCGAGGCGCGAGGCTGACCTTCGGCATAAGCTTCGCGCCAGCCGCGCCTGACAGATTGCGGCCTACGACGTCAGTGTGATCAGGTGCAGCATGTCCAAGGTTTCGAGCTCATCATCGGCAAGGCCGCAGTCTTCGGTCGCAAGGCGGGTTCTGTCGCTCGGGCTCGGCACTGCGCTGGTCGGCTCGCTCTCGGGCTGCATCCTGATGACCGACACCAGCCGCATGAACATCGACGTCTTCCAGGACGAGGTCGCCCCCGTCTGGTACGATCCGGCCCGCACGCCGCCGGCCGCCGATCAGACGGCGCCGCAGAAGCGCGATCTCTACAAGACCCAGTTCCATCAGACCTATGGCCTGCCCGTCAGCAATCCGCTGCACCGGACCATCTACGGCCTGATGGTCGATGATGGCCACACCCTGCCGCCGATCCCGCTCGACCGCGTCCGCTCTGACATGCTGCGCCACGAGGTGGACTACCAGACGGCGGAAGCGCCCGGCACCATCGTCGTCGACACCAAGGCGCATTACCTCTATCTGGTCCAGCCCGGTGGCAAGGCGGTCCGCTATGGCGTCGGTCTCGGCCGCGATGGTTTTGCCTGGTCGGGCAGGGGTGTCATTCAACGCAAGGCCAAATGGCCGCACTGGACGCCGACCGATGACATGGTCGAGGCCAATCCCAACCTGCGCCCCGTTTCCGCCGAGCGCGGCGGTCTGGTCGCCGGTCTCAACAATCCGCTCGGTGCCCGTGCGCTCTACATCTATCAGGGCGGCAAGGACACGCTCTACCGCGTGCACGGCACGCCCGACTGGCAGTCGGTCGGCAAGGCCACCTCGTCTGGCTGCGTGCGCATGTTCAATCAGGACGTCATCGATCTCTTCGATCGCGTGCCCGACAACACCCCGATTGTTGTCATTTAGCGACAGTCGTTTGCGACGGGATCCATCTCTCCAAAACGTGAGCGGGGGTCGGCGTTGCATTAAGTGAAGCTTTCCTGTTTGCATCGCATCATCGCGGAACAAAGCGCACCTCCCGGCGTCTTCCTCCGCAGCGCTGCCACAGGAAATTTGTAACCTACATGTCTTCAATGCCTCCCCTGACCCGCCGTTCGCTTCTGTCGTTGACAGGCCTCGGAGCCGCCTCGCTGCTCGCAAGCTGCACCACCTCCCGTCCGCTCCCTCCCGGCGTCCGCCTCGATGGTCCGGCCGTCCCCGCCGCCCCGAAGGGTCGCACGCCCGAACTCGACGCCATGTATGGCGAAGTCTATGACGGCGGTTTCGTCATTCCGGCCGTCCCTTACTGGAAGATCCCCGACCGCTTCTATCGCCAGCAGGTCGTCGATCCCACCGGTGAGGCCCCCGGCACGGTTGTCGTCGATACGCCAAACCGCTTCCTCTATCTCGTCGAACGCGGGGGCACCGCCATGCGTTACGGCGTCGGCATCGGCCGTGACGGCTTTTCCTGGGGTGGCGCCGGTGTGATCCAGTGGCGCCAGAAGTGGCCGAAATGGACCCCGCCGGACGAGATGATCGCCCGCCAGCCGGAACTGGAGATCTATTCGGTGCGCAACGGTGGCAAGCCGGGCGGTATCGACAACCCGCTCGGTGCCCGCGCGCTTTACATCTTCCAGAACGGACAGGACACGCTCTACCGCCTGCATGGTTCGCCGGAATGGAATTCCATCGGCAAGGCCGTCTCGTCGGGCTGCGTGCGCCTGATGAACCAGGACGTCATCGACCTCTATGAGCGCGTGCCGAACAAGGCGAAGATCGTCGTCCGGCAGTAACGGCCGGCAACGCCGTTCAGCGATTTCAGCACAGACGAAAGGCCCCGCCGGCAAACCGACGGGGCCTTCCTCATATTGGCCTGTGTTCCGCGCTGGCGGAGGTCAGGCGGCCTCGAGCGCCTTTTCGATGTCCTGAACCGTATGGCCGGTCAGGTCCTTGTCGAGTTCGCCGATCAGGACGGCCGAAAGCTGCTTGTGATAGCCCTTGCGCATCTCGCCCAGCGTCCGCGGCGCGGCGATGATGACGAGGTTCTTGATCTTGCCGTCCAGCACATGGCGGTTCAGCATGTCGGTGATGCCGCTGCCGAAACCGTCTTCCTCCTGCTGGCTGTCGTCAGGATTGGCGGCGCTGCTGGAATGACGGTTGCCGGAGGTGATCTTCGAGCTGTCGATCTCTTCCGCCGGCATGGCCTTCAGCTTGATATCAAGCGCGTTGCCCTCGTTCTGGAAAAGGCTCAGCTTCTCGCCGTCGGCGACGGCAATGACGGTGTTCTGGGGCACTTGCATGAAAGTTCTCCTTGCTGGTCTGTGCGAGGTCCACCGAAGGTGGCGCTGCCGCAGGTGACCGGAGGACAACCCCTCGGGCTTTTGATCGTTCCTTCATCGCAGGCCCCGATCGCCGGCATGGCAATCCGACCTCCTGCCTTCGGCCTCACCCCCGACAGCGAAACGGGCTGAAAGAACTCGCAGCCCCGGCATTCATGGTGGCAATGGTCAGCCCGTTGGCGACCTCGATATCGGTATCGGTCTCCGGACAGGCATCGACATCGGCGAGGCAGCCGCTGTCGATAAATTCCCGGTTCCGGGCCAGGAAACGGTCGGAGGCACCGTCATGCCCGACGTGGTCGAGGATGTCGCCGAGGGCCCTGGCATAGACCTCGCATTTCGTCCGTTGCCAGTCCGACCGCCCCTCTACCGTCGTGCCGGCCTCTTGCGCCCATGCCTGGGCGTTCAACATCGTCATCGAAACGACACCCGCCGTCAGACAGACAAGGGCGAGGCCGAGACGGAAAATCGCGTGGCCCGTCGTCGTCGCATGGCCGGTCATTGACCGTATTCCGCAAAGATCGCAGCACCAATCTCGGCAATGGCGGCATCCCTTGTCTTCAGCGGGTGCTTTCGCCCATCCATGTAGATGGCGACGACCAGTGGAGCACCCTCCGGCGGTCGCAGAAGGGCGATGATGCCGCGCGTTCCGTGGCCACCGGCACCGCTGCGGTCGGCGATCCTCCAGCCCTTCGGCAGCTTGGCGCGCAGCAAGCCGCCCGCCACGGCATTCGCCGCCATCCAGGATTCCAGCTGGTCCGCGGCCTCAGGCTCGAGCGCACCGTCCAGCAGCAGCCGGCGCAGGGTGCTGGCCATGGCCTGCGGCGTGGTCGTGTCGCGCGGATCGCCGGGGGTTGCCTGGTTGAGTTCCGGTTCGTATCGGTCGAGCCGTGTCGTGCCGTCGCCGGTGCGCCGCAGAAAATCCGTCAGCGCAGGTGGACCGCCGATCGCTTTCAGGACGGTATTGGCAGCCGCATTGTCGCTGGTGCGCAGGGTGATCTCGCAGAGCGCACGGGTGGAAAGGCTCGTGCCGACCCGCTTTTCCGTGACGGGGGAATGCGGGCGCAGATCTGCCTGGCGGATCCTGTGTTTCTTGTCGAGCACGGCGTCGCCGGAAGAGAGGGCAGCGGCGCAGGCGAGCGCCTTGAAGGTGCTGGCCATGGTAAAGCGTTCACCCGCCCGGTAGCCGTGCATTGCGCCGGTGCCGGTATCGATGACCGCAAAGCCGACGCGCATGCCGAGCGTCGTCTCGACGCGCTCTGCGGCTGCTGTCACCGGATCGGCGTCCTTGACCTGCGCCGACGCCGGCCCGGGCGCATGCAGCAGTGCCGGCAGGACAATGCCCAACAGAAGGGCGGTCATGCGAAATGGCGTGATAGGTCGGATGCTTGTCATGCGGTTCTCCCTGTCGCGCCTTCCAGATTGAAGGCGAACAAGGCAGGAGCGAGGCGCAGCGATGACATGCCGGGCTCCCTTCCGTGTCCGATGACGGGGCGGAATTTCCGCTTTCCGCTCAGCCTCTGTGGCCGGGGATGATCCCGACCTCAACGCTCGTGCACGGTCTCCAGCTGGTCCTTCAGCCGGTTCAGGCTGTCGCGCAGGCTTTCGATCTCGGCAATGTCGCAGCCGGTCTGGTTGCCGATCGTCGAGAAGACCTCCAGCGCCCGGCGTTTCAGCGCCCGGCCTTCCTCCGTCAGGGTGATGAAGACCACGCGTTCGTCAGCCGCATCGCGGCGACGGGAGACATACTGGATCTGTTCGAGCCGCTTCAGGAGCGGCGAAAGCGTGCCGGAATCGAGCCCCACCTTTTCGCCGAGCGCCTTTACCGAAAGGTCGTCCTCCTCCCACAGCGCCATCATCACCACATATTGCGGATAGGTGAGGCCGAGCGGCGTGAGCAGCGGCTTGTAGGCGCGCGTGAAGGCATGTGCGGCGCCGTAGAGCGCAAAGCACAGCTGCTTGTCCAGCCTTAGTTCCTTTTCGAGTGTTTCGTCGGTCATGGCCCTTGATGAACCCCCTTCGGCATCTATTGTTTCCACAGTGGCCAAAACTGGCGCACATTTCAATGCGCAAAAAACAATTGTGCACAATTCAATTGTGCTCTATATAAACATTACCAACCGTCAAACAAGGAGAACACCCATGGCAATCCTCTATACCGCGCACGCCCATGCCACCGGCGGCCGCTCCGGCCACGGCGTAAGCGACAACGGCGTACTTGATGTGACATTGACGACCCCGAAGGAAATGGGTGGCGACGGCGCGACCGGCACCAATCCCGAACAGCTGTTCGCCGTCGGTTATTCCGCCTGCTTCCTCGGCGCGCTCAAGTTCGTCGCCTCGAAGGAAAAGGTGAAGATTCCGGAAGACGCCAAGGTGCATGCCGCAGTTGGCATCGGCCCGCGTGAAGACGGCGGCGGTTTCGGCATCGAGGTCAAGCTCACCGTCGAAGTGCCCGGCCTTGACCGCGAGCTGGTCGAGCGCCTCGCAGCCGCAGCCCATATCGTCTGCCCCTACAGCCACGCCATGCGCACCTCGACCGAAGTGCCGGTCACGGTCGCCTGATCGCCTGGCCCCTTTAAGATCCACCGCCCGAAGGCCGGCCTTGTGCCGGCCTTTTTTTGCGTCAGCCGCGTTGCGGAGGTATGGCTTGCTGGACACGGGGGAGGTGGCCAGAGGAAGATGCGGAAGTCTCGATGATCTCTGAGCCTTGCTCGGCCGTCAGCGCGTATCGGCCGCAGCAAAATGCGCCATCTGATCGGCATGGGCCTGGATGAAGGCGGGTCTTGCGGTGGCCCGGGCAACATAGGCCTGGCAGGCAGGATAATCTAAAAGGCCGCCGAGCCGCCCGACGAGCCGCAGCACATCCGCCATGGCGATATCGGCGATGGAAAACGAACCGGCAAGCCAGTCGCCGCTCGACAGCACCGCCTCCATGCGCGAGATCCGCGCGGACAGAAAGCCCACCAGGGCTTGCGGAATGCCGCCTTCCGGCTTGGAGAAGGTCAGGATCGACCAGGGCAGGCTGGCCGCCTCGACGGAATTGAGGGCTGCGAACAGCCATTCCGTCACTTTGGCCCGTCCAGCCGGATCGCCCGGCATCAACAGCTCGCTCCGGCTGCCCAGATGCAGCAGGATCGCGCCGGTTTCGAAGATGGAGAGTTCGCCATCGGTCAACCAGGGAACCTGCGCGAAGGGCTGGTGCGCGAGATGGTCCGCCTCGCGCTGGCGAAAGGATGTGCTGGCGACCTGATAGGGCAGGCCGGCTTCTTCCAGTGCCCAGCGTATCCTGAGGTCGCGCACATAGCCGCGCGGCAATTCCGGCACCCAGTCATACGTCGTCAGCGTGATATTCGTCATGGCGTTCCTTCGTTGCCTCTTCCGTGCGGTGGAAAAAAGCCCGCGGGCGCGACCGGATGATGGCCAGCCGCCGGGTGTGGTGGAGCTGGATCAGCCGCTCACCTCCGTCAGCCCCTGGCGCAGCACATGCGCGTCGCTCGTCATCGTCGCTTCGATGGCGGCATGCACATCTTTCCAGATCGGGACGGCGTCCGAAAGCGCCAGACTGCCCTCGGGCGTCAGCCGCAACCGCTTGCCGCGCCGGTCCTTCGGGTCAGGCTCGATGGACACCCAGCCGCGCGCCGACAGCGGCTTCAGGGCGGCCGTCAGCGTGGTCCGGTCCATGGCCAGAAGTCTGGCAACAGGGCCCATCGGCGGCGGTTCCGGCCGGTTCAGCGCCATCATCAACGAGAACTGTTGGTTTGTTAGTCCGACAGGCTTCAGCGCCAGATCGAAGCGGCGTCCAAGCGCTCGGGCTGCGCGCTGGGCATGCAGGCAAAGGCAGGTGTCTTTGATGTGAATGGTGGTGGAATAGGGAATCAGTGGCCCGTTTGACATGGAATAAATATGTTGATATCAACATATATGTCAAGAGGAGGACGGCAAGATGGACTGTCAGGTTGTTTCGCGGGAGGAATGGCTCGAAGCCCGCAAGGCCCTGCTCGCTAAGGAGAAGGAACTCACCCGCCATCGCGATCGCGTCAATGCGGAGCGCCGCGCCTTGCCCTGGGTGCGCATCGACGAGGACTACCGCTTCCAGACGCCGAAGGGGGAGGTGCTGCTCGCCGATCTCTTCGAGGGGCGCAGCCAGTTGATGATCTATCACTTCATGTTCGGCCCCGACTGGGAGGCCGGCTGCCCCGGTTGCTCCTTCTTCGGCGACCATATCGATGGCATGCTGCCGCACCTGAACAACCACGACGTCACCTTCGTCTGTGTCTCGCGCGCCCCGCTCGACAAGATCGAGGCCTACAAGCGCCGGATGAACTGGATCTTTCCCTGGGTGTCCTCCTTCGGCAGTCAGTTCAACTACGATTTCCACGTCTCCTTCACGCCCGAGCAGCTCGCCTCGGACACGGTCAGCTACAATTTTCGCGACACGCCGCGCGAGCAGGCGCATGATGAACTGCCCGGCCTCTCGGCCTTTTACAGGAACGAGAAGGGCGAGATCTTCCATACCTATTCGCAATATGCCCGTGGAGGCGAAGAGGCTCTCGGGACCTTGATGATCCTGGATCATGCACCGCTCGGTCGCAACGAGACCGGCACGCTGAGTTTCGTGAAGCGCAAGGACGAATATGCCGCTAAGCCGGTAGAAAAGGCCGGCTCCTGCCATTGAGGGAGACTGCATGATGGAATTCCCGAAGCCTACCGAACATCACCGTTTGCTCGAGCGCCTCGTTGGTGATTGGCTCTATGTCACCTCGACCGGCCACCCGGATTACGATCCCGATGATCCAGCCAAGCGCTGGACTGAAACCTTCCGCTCCGTCGGCGGCCTCTGGATGGTGGGCGAAGGTGAGGGCGGCATGCCGGATGGCAGTCGCGCCACGATGATCATCACCCTTGGCTACGACCCGCGGCTGGGTCACTATGTCGGCAGCTGGGTCGGGTCCATGATGGACAAGTTCTGGGTCTACAAGGGCTGGATCGAGGATGACGGCCAGACGCTCGTGCTCGAGGCGGAAGGCCCGAGCATGCAGGACCCCGAGCGCACCGAGCTTTATCGGGATGTCATCCACTTCATCGATGATGACACCAGAACCTTCTCCGGCAGCGTGCGTCAGCCGGACGGGACTTTCAAGACCTTCATGACCAGCCAGGCAAAACGCGCCGGCTGAAGGCCGGCCACAAGGAGAGAGGGACTGCGCATGCATGGCACATTCATCTGGCACGAACTGATGACACCTGACCCCGCCGCGGCGAAAGCCTTCTATGGTCCGCTGCTCGGCTGGGAGCCGACCGACATGCCAATGGAAGGCTTCACATACACATCGTTTGCCCTCCCCGGATTTCCCTCTGGTGTCGCCGGCATGATGGCATTGACCGAGGAAATGAAAGGGCAGGGCATCCCGCCCAACTGGACCGGCTATATCGCCGTCGATGACGTCGATAAAACGGCTGCGGACTATCAAAGGGAAGGTGGCGTGATCTGCCGTCCCCCGGAAGATATCCCCGGCGTCGGCCGCTTCGCTGTCGTTGCCGATCCGCAAGGTGCCGTCGTCTGCATCATGACCCCGATGATGGAAGATAGGAGCACCGGCACCTGGCCCACCCCCGGCAGCACCGGCACCGTCGGCTGGAACGAGCTCATGGCTGGCGACTGGGAAAAGGTCTGGGACTTCTACGCCGCCCGATTCGGCTGGGAAAAGGACATGGCCGTCGACATGGATGCCATGGGCATCTACCAGACCTTCAAGCTCGGTGATCGCGGCATTGGCGGGATGATGACCAAGCGCCCCGAAATGCCCATGGCCTATTGGGGATACTATTTCATCGTGCCCGGGATCGATTCGGCGGTCGAGAAGGTCAAGTCGCTTGGCGGCGAGATCCTGATGGGTCCCCATCAGGTTCCCGGCGGCTCATGGATCGCCGCCTGTCAGGATCCGCAGGGCGCTTACTTCAACCTGACGTCAGCCACGAAATGACGCGCAAAGGCCGGAGTGGCATATTGCCATCCGGCCTTTGTCGAATTCTGCTGTAAGGGTCCGCATTCGCTGGCCTCAGCCGCGCTTCACGGCCTTTTTCACCGCGCGCTTTTTCGGTGCGGGCGCGTTTTCGGCCTCGACGGCTTCGCGCTGCATGCGCAGCGCCTTCAACGCCTCGGTCTTGCGTTCGCGCGCAGTGGCTTCCGCTGCGATCAATGAACGCGCGACGCTGTCGGTGGTCGCGGCCTTGTCCTGCGGCGAAACCTTCTCAGGCTTGAAAAACGTATCTTTGGTAGCGTTCATCTCGGAGTCCTTCCTGCAGCCTGGCTGCCTGTCTCGGCATGGGGGTGAGGTCCGGCGGCCCTGGCCCGAGGAAATGGTCCGATGACCGTGGCCGGTGACCGAAGCCGGTGACCGAGGAAAGGCCGGTGGCCTTCCTCCTGGTCGGACATCCGCGCGCCCGAGGGCGCACGGAGGGGGTCGGATCAGCGTGCGCCGCGAACGGCAGCCTTCTTCGGAGCCGGAAGCAGGCCTTCGCGCTGCATCTTCTTGCGCGCCAGCTTGCGCTGGCGGCGAATGGCTTCAGCCTTTTCGCGCACGCGCTTTTCCGACGGCTTTTCGAAGGCGCTGCGAGCCTTCATTTCGCGAAACAGGCCTTCGCGCTGCATCTTCTTCTTCAGCACGCGGAGCGCCTGGTCGACATTGTTGTCACGAACGAGAACTTGCACGGTCGTTTCCTTTCCGGGCGTCGAGCCCGATTGATCTGGTGTTGCGAAAAAGGGGATACTGCAGGCTAACGCGCCACGCCCCGGCGAAGATCCCGAAAAATCGGGTTTGGCCCATCGCATACAGGAGTTGCGTCAGGCGAACAATAAAAAAGGCCGGGCGAAACCCGACCTTTTGTCGCCACTCAGCCCCGCTGCGGTACGTCCGTGGTCAGCGGGGCGAGCGACAAATCTTTAAGCGGCGCGCAGGTTGTCGGCCGAGCTCTTGCCCGAACGCTTGTCCTGAACGATGTCGTAGCCGATCTTCTGGCCTTCGACGAGATCGCGCATGCCGGCGCGCTGAACGGCAGAGATGTGGACAAACACGTCGGCAGAGCCTTCATCCGGCTGAATGAAGCCAAAACCCTTGGTGCTGTTGAACCACTTTACGGTACCTGTGTTCATAACGATTTCCTTTCAATCGTTGGGCGTGCCGCCGAGACATTCGACGGCTGGTATATCGACGTTGAAGGAAATCTGGCGTGCGCCGGGGCGCGTAGACAAAGTCGCTCGCAATCTTCGATGGCGGCAATATAGTGGGTGCGAGCCTCGCTGACAAGCAAAAATGGCCATTTGCGCCGGGGCTGTGGCAATTGCGACTGTATGGAGCCCCAAGTGCCCGACAAATCGGGATTCTGGCAAAGGGCGCTGTCAGCGTCGGCAAGGCGCCTTATCCGCACTCCTGCGCGAAAATCCTGAAACCTGGCTGCGGATCTGCCACGGGCGGGTCCACACAAAAACAGTACGACGATTCTCTCAGCGACCTTGCTGGGAGTGGCATCATCCGGCCACCCTTGCCGTCAGGGCAGACTGTCGGCGCAACGGCTCTCTCTCATCAACGGCCGTTCTCCTGATCTCCGCCACGGCACCGCTTGCCGGCAGCTTCACCTTTCCGGCCGATCAACCCGCCGCAACCGTGGAGATTCCGGATGACTGGCAGCCGACCGTGACCGACGACGGGATCGAGGGCAATTCGCCTGACGCCGGCACCTATATCTCCTTCGACATCGCAGGCATTGAGGACATGGAGCAGGTCATGACCGATGTCTTCGCCTTCCTGGAGGAGAATGGGGTGACGGCGGATCCGGGCGCCCAGAAGGAAACCGAGGATGAACTGAACGGCATGCCCTTCCAGAGCATCGAATGGAAAGGCACGGACAAGGACGGTCCCGTGTCGATCGGCGTCGGCATCGTCGCGCTCTCGGCAGACGGGGATCGCCATCATCGCCTACTGGGCGTCGACCGAGACCGAGGAGGAGAACCTGCTTGAAGTCGGCAAGATCCTCGCCACGCTCAAACCGGCAAAATAAGGTCGGCCGACACCGATCGCGATATCACGGAAAACTGCGCCCCGTGCCGGACCGGGCCGGGGCGGATCGTGACGGGCTCTGGGCCGGGTTGCGGCCCGGCGAAATGCCGCAGTCGGTTTCGTTTCCGAGTTCCATAGCGACAAGCCGGCGGCGATCTGCTAGGAGAGCGCACCCGTTCCTGGAGTGACGGGCGATCTCTAAGCCACGAAAGCCAGCCGACCATGACCATTGCTGCGGGCCTCTCCTTCGGATGCCCCGTGTCGCGCGCCCCGATTTTGGGCGCATCCAGCCCCTCCGCCGCCTTTCCCGATCATGCAAACCTTTCGGAGGCCGGCCTGTGAGCGCTGCATTCGATTACCGCGAAGATCAGACCCCCAAGGACGAGACGCCCGATGCCAAGGCCTGGCTGAAGATCGTCAATGCCTATCGCAAGCCGAACCTGACGCGTTCGAGCGTCGAGCTCGCCGTCACCCTCGTACCTTTCCTGGCTCTCTGGGCCGGTGCCTGGGCGAGCTTCCAGTTTGCCTTCTGGCCGGGTCTCGTCCTGGTCGTTCCGGCCGCCGCATTCCTGCTGCGCCTCTTCATCATCCAGCATGACTGCGGCCACGGCGCCTTCTTCGCCCGCCGCTCGGTCGACGACTGGACCGGTCGTCTTCTGGGTGTGCTGACCTATACGCCGTACGACTACTGGCGCCGCGCGCATGCCGAACACCATGCGACCGCCGGCAATCTCGATGAACGCGGCGTCGGTGACATCACCACGCTGACCGTTGCCGAATACCGCGCGCTCTCGCCGCTCGGCCGCCTCGGCTATCGCCTCTACCGCAATCCGATCGTCCTCTTCGGCATCGGTCCGATCTGGGTTTTCCTGCTCAAGCAGCGTCTGCCTTTCGGCATGATGAAGGATGGCGCTCTGCCCTGGGTCTCGACCATGGCCACCAATGCCGGCATGGTCGCTATGGCCGCGCTGATGATCTGGATCGCCGGCCTCGATACCTTCCTCGTCGTGCATCTGCCGATCGTGCTGCTCGCCGGTGCACTCGGCATCTGGCTCTTCTATGTCCAGCACCAGTTTGAAGACACCCATTGGTCGAACTCGCCGGAATGGCAGTTCCAGCATGCGGCCCTTCACGGCGCCTCGCATTACGACCTGCCCTGGGGCCTGCGCTGGCTGACCGGCCATATCGGCGTGCACCATGTGCATCACCTGTCGAGCAAGATCCCCTTCTACCGTCTGCCCGAAGTCCTGCGCGACCATCCCGAGCTGAAGACCATCAGCCGCATCACGCTGAAGGAAAGCTTCGCCTGCGTGAAACTCGTTCTCTGGGACGAGGCCTGTGGCCGGCTGGTATCGTTTCGGGAAGCGCGACGGATGGCGGTGGCCTGAGGCCGCGCCTCTCCTTACGGTCCAGGATCAGTTGACGCCCGTCGCTCCGCAAGCGGCGGGCGTCTTGTTTTGTGGGCGCAGCGCCACCGAATCAGCTCTTCGCACCCGTTTCCCATCCTGCGACCCAGAGCTTGCGCAGCCGGTCCCCTTCACGGCGGAAGTGGTTCCCCGTCGCCCGACAGGCGCTGATCCGGTCGGCGCGGAAATTGCGGAGCGCGCCGCGCAACTCGCACCAGCCGACGATGACTTCAGCCTCGGCATAATGGATCACTGCGATCGGCCGGATGCGCCGCGTCGTCGCCTGTTGCTGTTCGTTCACATAATCGATCTCCAGCTTTTCCTCATCGCGGATGGCGCGGCGGATCATCGAGAAGTCAATCGCATCGGGCGCCTCGGCCACCCGTCCCCAGGCATAGAGCGAGCGCGACACGATCGCCTCCTTGAGCGGCCCCGGAACCGCCGCCGCGATCTTGTCGAGCACGCGCAGTGACGCCTCGCGCAGCTCCTTGTCTGCCGTGCGTCGGGTCAAGGCCATGCCAAGCACGATCGCCTCGGTCTCTTCGGCGGTAAACATCAGCGGCGGCAGGTGAAAACCGGGCCTGAGGATGTAACCGACGCCGCGTTCACCCTCGATCGGAACGCGCATCGCCTGGAGTGCCGCGATGTCGCGGTAGATCGACCGCTGCGTCACCTCCAGCTTTTCTGCGATCTGTTGCGCCGTTATCGGGTGGGCAGCAAGCCTCAGGGTCTGGATGATCTCGAACAGCCGGGACGCCTTGCGCATGGGTCAGACCTCATCTCAACTGACACAGCTTTGTCAGTAGCCCTTGTCTAAATCATCTCCAACACATTGAAAACAGGCGGTTCCGACCGGGCTGTCTGCGCAACTGAGGAGATCCTACTGACATGACCTATGCCGAAAACCTCTGGCTCTTCACCCTCTTGCTCGCCGGCATCATCATCGTTCCCGGCATGGACATGATCTTCGTCATCGCCAATGGACTGACGGGTGGTCGCCGCGCAGGCATTGCCGCGACGTCGGGCATCATGCTCGGCGGCGCCTTCCACACGCTCTTCGGCACGATCGCCGTTGCGGCGCTCTCGACGTTCGTGCCCCAGCTTGCCGGCCCCATGCTGGTGATTGGCTCCGCCTACATGATCTGGATCGGCTACACGCTGGCGAAAAGCGCCATCGTCATCGACGGCATCGAGGCGTCGAGGCTGTACCGGACGGCGCGCATCTTCACCCAGGGCCTCATCACCTGCCTGCTCAATCCGAAAGCCTGGCTCTTCATTCTCGCCGTCTATCCGCAATTCATGCGCCCCGAATACGGGCCCTTCTGGCGCCAGGCCCTCGTCATGGGTGCGCTCACCCTGCTCTTGCAGGCGCTGGTCTATGGCGGGCTCGCCTTTGCTGCGGCGAGGGGCCGGGAGGCGCTGGTCTCGAAGCCCGCGATTACCATCTGGCTCGGCCGCGCCGCCGGCTGGCTGCTGGTTGCCGTGGCGGCGCTTATGCTGATCGAGGGGTGGCGCAGCTGGTGAGATGAGGTGGGAAGGGGCGGGGCCTAAAGCCCCACGGCCTTCCGCAAAGCCTTGTTCATCCGTGACTGCCACCCGTCGCCACTCGCCTTGAACCGGTCGATGACCTCCTGGTCGAGCCGGATGCTGATCGCCTTCTTCGGCGTCTCGGCCTTGGGGCGCCCCAGCTTGCGGTCGATCGACGCGGCAAGATCGGGAAAGACCTCGCGGAAGGGGCGGAGTTCTTTCAGTTCCTCGTCGGTCAGTTCGGGATTGTCCGGATCCGACGCAATCATTGCCTGGATCTCGGCCTCTTCCGCATCTGTCAGCGGACGGGCCGAGGAGAATTTGTTCTTCATGGCTCGCTCCTTTCCTTCCGGCTGGCTGGTCGCATGGAGATGATCGAGATCGCTTCACGTCCCATCGGCAGAAAGACGACCGCGATGATGATCCGGCCCTGAACTCACCGATTGCGATCGCCCGACCGGTCTTTGCCGTCCGGATCGATGCGTTCAGAAAGAACGACATGTCGAGATCCGCGAAGTCCAGCCGGTGCTTCGCCAGATTCTGCTGCCGCTTCGGTTCATCCCAGACGATCACCATATTTTATGTATATACGGAAATTCCGCAAGCCGGCATCCTGCGTTTTTGGGGGAATCCGCTCAGCCCCTTGCTGGCAACAGGATCACCGCCGCCCCGGCGAGGCAAATCGCAGCGCCGGTCAGATCGAATCGATCAGGCCGCTGTCCTTCAATCATCCAGAGCCAGCTCAACGACGCCGCGATATAAACCCCGCCATAGGCAGCATAGGCCCGACCCGCCGCATCCGATGGCACCAGCGTCAAAAGCCAGGCAAAGAGGGCGAGCGAGGCAAGACCCGGCACGAGCCAGAGGGGCGAGCGGTCGAGCTTCAGCCAGGCCCAGAAGGCAAAACATCCGGCAATTTCGGCAAGTGCGGCAAGGGAATAGATCACCAGGGTCATGGCGCTGATCTTCTCATGTCACGAAGGCCTGCGAAAGGGCGGGGAAGACTTCAGCCCGAACGACCCTGCAGGTTCAGGACGTGACAGACCCGCGGCAAGAGGTCCGCCTCTTTCGGGAAGCAGACGAAGAAGCCCTGCACGCTGTCGAAGCCGAGCTGTACGGCACTTTCCATCTGGTCCTCGTTTTCCACGCCGGCAGCCGTCACGATCATGCCGAGATCGTGGCAGAGGGCGATGACATGGCGCACGATCGCCTTGTCGACGGGACTGGTGAGCGCGCTGCGCATCAGCGAATGGTCGATCTTCAGGCGCTGGAAGCTGTGATTGCGCAGTGCCGAAAGCCCGGCATGGGTGGCGCCGAAATTGTCCATCGCAAGCGCAAAGCCGCAATAATGCAGCGCCTCGAGCGCCAGGCTGACCGGCTTGGCGAGCGGGCCGTAAAAGGCAGGCTCGGCAACCTCGATCTCCAGCATGTCTGGCGTCAGGCCGAAGTCCTGCACCATGTCGGTCAGGCGCAGGGCAAAATCCCCCGCACACAGGTCGAAGGCCGTGGCATTGACGCTGATCCGACCGAAATCATGCCCCTCGGCCCTCCAGCGCGCCGCCTGGCGCAGCGTGGTCGAAAGCACGAAGTCGCGGATCGACAGCGACAGCATCGGATCGTGGAAGACGGAGCGGAAATCCTGCGCGGCCGCCAGCCGGTCAGGCCCCAGACGCCAACGCAGCAGGGTCTCGACGCTGTCCACTTCGCGCTGATCGACGGAATAGGTGGGTTGATAGGTGAGTTCGAAGCGACCGCGTTCAAGCGCGCGCTTTGCATTGTTGACCAGAACGATTTGATCCAGAGTGCTGTCCAAACTCGACCCCATGAACCCACAGGGCCATTGCCCGTGAATTGTATCAACGCACATCATATATCAGGCTTAGTTGCTCGGAGGTGAACAAAAACGCTGCGGAAACGGCGAGCTTTTGTCACTCAGTTCTTGTCGCCTGCGGAAAAACGCAAGCGTCGGCAGGGCGGTGAGGCATCTGGAAACGATAGATCTCGCGCGTCCTCTCAGGGCACCAGCGTTTGCGCGATCTTGAAGCGTTTCGTGGTCTCGCCCGCCTTGTCCCCCGGTTTTTCGAAATGAAACACGAAGGTTTGCACGGCCTCCAGCAGGCTGGTCGTTGCCATGAAACGTTGCCGGTGTGGTTTCTGATGCGGCTTGCCGATCTCGGCCAGCATGATGGCAATGTTGCGCTTCGGGTCCTTCAGTTCCGCTTCGGGAAAGCCGGTGCCCACCCCACCATTCTGGTTCAGCTGGAAGAGCCCGAAGCTGCGTTCGCCGTTCAGATTTTCCGCGGCCGGGTTCAGGCCCGATTCGGCGATTGCATTGGCGATGGCCGCGATCTGCTGGATCGCGCCGAAACCCGCCGCTGCGAATCCCTCCGCGATCAGGCTTGCGATCGCCCTGCGCGAGGCAGGGATATGGGGGGAGTTCAGGTTGATGCCTGTGGCCGGCAGGGCAGGGCCGAAGTGCTCATCGAGCTTGGCGATCATCTTGTCCACCTCCTCGCGAACCGGTCCGCGGCTCGCCGCGAGCGCGGCCTCGAGGTGGTCTCCGACCAGGCCCAGCGAAGTCTTGCCATCGCGCGACAGAAGCGGCTTGTCGCGGCCATCCAGATTGGCGGCATCGATCTTTTCGGAGGCCGCCTTGCGCCGCGCCACATCGAGGATATCGGCGAGACCGGTTGCCGGTGTCGCAATGGCAAGTGCAGCGGCCTCTGTTCCCAGAACCTGGGCCAGCAGAAGTTCCGCCATGCTGGGCTGCCGCGAGAGCATGTCGGCCAGCGCCCGCTGTCGGGTCGAGGCCATCGCCGCAAAGACCACCATCTGCGCGCGCCAGCGCGTGATGTGGTCTGACGAATATTCGATCTTCCATTCGGGCTGGACGGCATTGAGCGACCATTCCTGTCTGGAAAATCCGATAGGGCCGAAACGTGAACCGTCATCGGTCGCCCAGCCGGTGACATTGCTCCGAAGCTGCGCCACGGCCATCAGATAGAAGGCGTTGATGTCGAAAACGCCGGCCAGATCGACGCATTCCCAGGCGACCTCCTCGCGGCTGAGGGGACCGAGAGAATCGGACGCCTTGTCGATGGCGCCGTCAGTGGTCCAGCCCTCCTGGCCGGTTTCCTTCACCCTGATCTTCGTCCAGGGCAATGTGCTGTCGTCCAGCACCTCGACCACCGTGCCATGTTTGAGCGCGGTTTCGGTCGGTGCACCGCCGGCCGTCTCCCGGAGTGTCCGATCTGCAATCATGATGGCCATGGCATGTCCTCCTGATGACGTTTCTGCTGCGGATCGATCGTCGGTGTGGTCAGGCCGGGGTGAAGGGTCTCGCAATTCCCCGGCCCGCCATCAGCGAGACTGCTCTCCCGCGTCGAAAGCATCCCTGACGCCGCGTTGCGCGCAGGTTTTCCCGGCGGCGAGGTCCGCCTCCTCGGTCAGCATCTCGACTTCGGCACTGTTGATGCCACTCGTCTCCGTATCTGGTCGCAAGACGTTGCGGCCCAATAGAAACTGCCGGATCGCCTGATCCGTGGCAGGTCCCGGCTGCCCGTCGCTCGGCACGCAGACAAGCGCCTGGATGCGCTTCAGTCTTTCGGTGGAAATCAGCGCGCTGAACCGGGGAACGTCGCGGCGCGGGCCCTGCGGCGGCAGGGGTGTCGTGGCGCTTGTCGGCTCCTGAAGGGCTGCGGCGACCTCGGGATCGCGCTCGCTTCCGACCTTGACGCCGACACTGCTGGCGCCAGGCGCGCTCACCGGCACGGCGGTTGCCGCTCCGACATGCTCCACGAGCGAGGCCTCGATGGTCGCCGGCAGGCAGAGGTCGAGATAGCCGCGAACATATCCATAGGCAGACGCCGGTCCGTTGATCCCCGACTTCTGCTGTGCCGCCCCTTCGCGATAGGCACGCGACAGCTTGGCCACGAAGGATTTCGTCGTCGCTGGCGGCAGTTGGTAGAGATAGGTGCCGCTGACAATGTCGGTGAGGCTGGAGGCGAGCCCGAAGGCTTGTGCAACGACCGCCATGGAAAGCTGGGAGGCCTTGGTTGCAAAGAGAATGGCATTCGTCGTCTGCCCGCCGACCGAAAGCGTCGACCGGATTGCGTCCTTGCGCCTGTTCAGCTTGAAGAGACGATCGAAATAGGCCGAGCAGGCATCGTCGACATAGTTGAAGCCGGCGAGCGTCACGTCATACCATCCCGCCTCCACGTTTCCGTACCCGGCATCCCGGCGAAGCCCGTCCAGCACGGTTGAGCGGTTGCTGCTGGCCGCCTCGACGCTCGGGCCCTGCAGGACAAGGCGCGATCCCGTCAGCCAGATCCACAGCACCATTGCATCCGCCGAGACAGAGCGGAATCAGTGCAAAAGTGAAGCGTGCGCGCGGTCGCGTGACCGCTCGAGAATGAGCCATCATGTCCCCCAGACGCTGGCGTCAGCCCGCATCCATCTGCGTTTGTCCGAATGACAACCGCCACCGGAAGTGGAGGATACATGAAGTTACACGCAAGTAAATACTGCGTGCATTTGTTGCGATAATGTAATCAAGGGTTGCATTCGCTTGCGCGGTCACGCAAAGGCAAAAACGGGTGTTATTTTGTGAACTTACCGCTTCAGACTGCCGAGAATCCCGCGCACCAGCGCCCGCCCCACGGAGGTCGCGACCGAGCGGGCCGCGCTCTTCATCGCCGCCTCGATGACGCTCTCGCGCTGATAGCCGGAGCGGCGTTTGGTCGTCGTGCGGCCGGAGGATGTCTCCGTCGGCTCGTCGCCGAAACCGGGAAGCGTCCAGCGACCGGCAGCGCTGTCGCCGCTCTCGGCCTTTTCCTCGGCCGCGCGCTTGGCCGCTTCCGCCTCGGCCGCCTTCTTGGCCCGTGCCATGAGAATTTCGTAGGCCGATTCCGAATCGAGATCGACGTCATACTGCCCGGCGACCGGCGAGAGGTTCATCACCTTTTGACGTGTTGCATCGTCGATCGGCCCGACCTTGCCGGAGGGCGGACGGATCAGCGTGCGCTCGACCATGGAGGGAATGCCCTTGGCTTCGAGTGTCGAGACAAGCGCCTCGCCGATGCCGAGCTGGGAGATCGCATCGGCACAGTCGAAGGCCGGATTGGGCCGGAACGTGTCTGCCGCCGTCTTCACCGCCTTCTGCTCACGCGGCGTATAGGCGCGCAGCGCGTGCTGCACCCGGTTGCCAAGCTGGGCGAGCACGGTTTCCGGCACGTCGAGCGGGTTCTGCGTAACGAAGTAAACGCCGACGCCCTTCGAGCGGATCAGGCGCACGACCTGCTCGACCCGCTCGAGCAGCACTTTCGGCGCGTCATTGAAGAGAAGATGGGCCTCGTCGAAGAAGAAGACCAGCTTCGGCTTGTCGAGATCGCCCACCTCGGGCAGTTCCTCGAACAGTTCCGAGAGCAGCCAGAGCAGGAAGGTCGCGTAAAGACGCGGATTCATCATCAGCTTGTCGGCAGCCAGGATGGAAATCGCACCGCGCCCGTCATTCGTCGTGCGCATGATGTCGGTGACCTTGAGCGCCGGTTCACCGAAGAAATTCTCCGCCCCCTGCTGTTCGAGGATCAGCAAGCCTCGCTGCAGCGTCGCGATCGATGCCTTGGAGATGAGGCCGAACTGGCTGGACAATTCCGTCGCATGCTCGGCCATATAGGTCAGAAGCGCCTGCAGATCCTTGAGATCCATCAGCGGCAGCCCGCCTTCGTCGGCAATCTTGAAGGCGATGTTGAGCGCGCCTTCCTGGGCCTCCGAGGCATTCATCAGGCGCGACAGAAGCAGCGGCCCCATCTCGGCCACGGTGGTGCGCACCCGGTGGCCTTTCTCGCCGTAGAGATCCCAGAAGATGACGGGGAATTCGGCTGGCGCAAAATCGGTGAAACCGATCTGCTCCGCGCGCTGGGTGATCCAGTCCTTCGGTTCGCCCATGGCGGCAATGCCGGAGAGGTCGCCCTTGATGTCGGAGGCAAAGACCGGCACGCCGGCCTCGGAGAAGCTTTCCGCCAGCACCTGCAGCGTCACAGTCTTGCCGGTGCCGGTCGCCCCGGTCACGATCCCATGGCGGTTGCCGTATTTCAAAGCCAGATATTCGGCCTTGTTCAGGCTGTCGTCCGGATTGCGGCTGGTGCCGAGATAGAGCGAACCTTCTTGCAGCATGCGGACGTGTCTCCCATTCGTCATCAGGACTTCAGTTTTCTCTTATAGGTGCAGTATCGGACATCGACAACGGTCGGATGTCCCGCCATGATGCAGGGGACCCGCTTCCGGATGGTCAGGCGGTCGCCCCTTCGGTCCCGGCAAATTTCACCGGCCCGAGCCGACAGGCGCTTGAGTTCGGAAACGACTTCCGTTACGTTGACGTCAACGTCAAAAAATGCCTCAGGAGGACTTCGAGAATGAGCGAAATCGTCACCCGCATCGCCGACAGTGTCGGCATTTCCCCGGACAAGGCCGAAACGGCGCTCGGCATGATGCTCGGTTTCCTGCAGCGTGAAGCCGCTGACGGCCCGGTCGCCAAGATGATCGAAGCGATCCCCGGCGCCGCTGAACTGGTTGCCAAGCACAATGGCGAAGGTTCCGGCGGCGGCGGTCTGCTCGGTGGCCTGATGAGCGCCATCGGCGGCGGCGGCGTCATGGGTCTCGGCCAGCAGCTGATGTCTCAAGGGCTCGGCATGGGCGAGATCTCCACCCTCGCCAAGGAAACCATGTCGGTTGCCCGCGAATATGCCGGTGCTGACGTGGTCGACGAGGTGGTCGCCTCCGTTCCGGGCCTCAGCCAGTTCGTCTGAGCCATCAGTCGTTGCAAAAGCAAATCAACCGTCGGATGCAGATCCGGCGGTTTTTTTATTGGCTCGCGGATCGGATTTATTGTTCCATTCCTGGAACATGAGAATGGGCTTGCATGGCATGGGCATCTGCACGGCCAGTCACCGGTCTGTACCATCCCAGAATTGGGGTGGCGCTGTATCGCAGGGCCTGTGAGCCATCGTGAATTCAATCAAATATTGTTTTCAGCGAAAAAAATTCGCGCATTGCGTTTGTTATTTGCGGCGAGACCATGCTGTCATTTAGCAGTCGTTAACATGAAGCGGGTTTGATTGATGCATGTATTCAAGGCGAGGGGCCAACATGCTGTCGAACTACCTGAACGCGAACAAGCTTGCCGATGACATGAGAGCCCTTTCCAAAGCGCAGGCGATGATCTCGTTCGCGCCGGACGGCACGATCCTCGAGGCAAACGAGAACTTCCTGAAGACCCTCGGCTACCGCCTTGAGGAGATCGTCGGAAAGCACCACCGCATCTTTTGCGACGAGGAACTCCGCCAGTCGCCAGATTACCAGCGGTTCTGGCCAGATCTCGCTGCGGGTCGTTTCCAGAGCGGCCAGTTCCGCCGCCAGAGCAAGGCCGGCGACGATGTCTGGATCGAGGCGACCTACAATCCGGTCTTTCATGGGGGCCGCGTGGTGCGAATCCTGAAGATCGCCTCCGACATCACCGCGAGCAAGATCGCCGCCTTGCATGACGGCAATCGCCTGCGGGCAATCGACCAGTCGCAGGCCATCATCGAGTTCGAGGTCGACGGTGCCGTCGTGCAGGCAAACGACAACTTCCTGAAGGCCATGGGCTATGACCAGGCCGAGATCATCGGCAAGCACCATCGCATGTTCTGCGATCCCGCCTATGTCGACACTGCAGATTACGCCCGTTTCTGGGAGCGCCTGCGCGCCGGCGAATTCATCGCCTCCAATTTCGTCCGTTACGGCAAGGGTGGCCGCGAGGTGTGGATCCAGGCTGCCTATACGCCGGTCTTCAATTCGCGCGGCAAGGTCTACAAGGTGATCAAGGTGGCCACCGACATCAGCCCGCGCATGCGCGCCGTCAAGATCATCGGCCAGGCCATCAAGCGCCTTGCCGATGGCGATCTCACCGTCCGCCTCACCGAATCGCTTGATCCGGTGCTGGAGAACACGCGCCATGACGTCAACACGGCGGCCGAAGCGCTTGATCAGACCATGACCGGCATCGTGCGGGCGGCCCAGACCTTGTCTGAAAATGCCGCCGTCATCAGTGAGGTCTCCAACAGCATCGCCTCCAACGGTGAACGTCAGGCAGCGACGGTCGAGGAGACGGCAGCTGCTCTCGAAGAGATCAACCGCACGGTCAAGGACACGACGACCCGCACACTCGATACCACCCGCCTTGTCGGCGAGACCCGCGCCAATGCCGAGGCCTCCGGCACGATCGTCACACAGGCGACCACGGCGATGGGCGAAATCGCCGGCTCATCGCGCGAGATTGAAAATATCATCGGCGTTATCGACGAGATCGCCTTCCAGACGAATCTGCTGGCGCTCAATGCAGGCGTCGAGGCGGCAAGGGCGGGAGAGGCGGGCAAGGGCTTTGCCGTTGTTGCCCAGGAGGTGCGTGAACTCGCCCAGCGCTCGGCCAGCGCCGCCAAGGATATCAAGGGCCTCATCGCCAAGTCCGCGGATGCTGTCCGCCATGGCGTCGCCCTCGTCGACAAGACGGGCCATGCGCTCGTGTCGATCGTCGATCAGGTTCAGGAAATCGACGGCAACGTCGATGCGATCTCGGTCGCGGCTCGCGATCAGGCTCAGGGTATCGGCGAAATCAACGGCTCGATCAGCATGCTCGACAAGGTGACGCAACAGAGTGCGGCGACCGTGGAAGAGGCGAGCGCTGCCGCCAACTCGCTCGCCGACGGCGCAAGAGACCTCTATGGCCTCGTTTCCCGTTTCCAGACCTCGGCACTGAAACCCGGTCAGATGCAGAACGCAGTGGGTCGGGCGGCCTGAGGGGGGCAAAAGGGATCGCCCTTTCACATCACCTCATGCGGCGTGGCGATCGCCACCCGTGACGGGGCGATGCGGAAATCCTTCGGCAGCATGCGGTGATGTGCCATCACCATCTGGCAGGCGCTGCGGGCATCCTGGCGCAGGTCGTGATGGATGACGAAGGTCAGTTGTCCGCCTGCCAGCAGGGTGCGGTTTTCGGCATCGAGATCGTGGGCGGCAAAGACGTCGATCTTGCGATTCTCCTGCGCAAACGCACTGAGGATCGCCCGGTTGCCGCCGCCGATCGAATAGACGGCGCGGATCTCGGGCTCGGCTGCGAGCGCCGCCTTCACCTGTTGCTCGGTCGTGCGATCGACGCCGAAGCCTTCCGAAACGGTGACGGCCCCAAGATGCGGTGCATCCCGCTGCAGTGCATCGCAAAAGCCGCGCTCCCGCTCCTCTTCCCCTGCAAACCGGGCACTCGACAGCGTCAGCAGCACCTTGCCCCCGGTCGGCCCCGCCATGCGCGCCAGCAGATAGGCGACCGTTGCCCCGGCCACCCGGTTGTCCATGCCGACATAGCCCAGGCGCACCGGCGCCGGCAGGTCGGTCACCAGCGTCACGACGGGAATGCCGCTTTGCATCAGCCCGCCCGCCATGTCGGCGACCGCCGGCGTCGAGGGCACTTTCAGCACCACGCCATGACTGCCGCGTCGGCGGATGCGCGCCAGGATCGCCAGAAGGTCGCGCTCCGCGAACCTATCGGCTACATGGAAGCGGGCCGACAGCGAGGCTGGCCGCAGGGCCGGCAGTTCCGCCTCGAAGGCGGCGCGCACGGCATTGGAAAAGCGCTGCGGCGTTTCCATGACAATGTCGATGACGAGGCGCCGCCCGGCGATGCGCGCCTGCGCATACTGCCGCTCGAGCTCGCCAATCGCCGCCTCGATGCGAAGCCCCGTCGCCTTGGCCACATGCGAGCGCCCATGCAGCGCCCGATCGACGGTGGCGAGGCTGAGACCGGACTGCAGGGCGATCTCCTTGAGCGGGAAGGGTGGGCGCATGGTCTAACCTTGAGGTGTTTTTGAGGTCTTTACCTGCTCATGTCTCGCGCGCGTCTTGTCTATGGTCAAGTCGAAAAGAGCATTTCGGGAGGAAGTCATGGATGTCAGGATTTTGAGCAGCCGCCGACGCCAGAAGGTCTGGCTCGACACCCAGGCCGGAGACATCGAGCCGTTTCGCGCGCTCGTCGCGCAGGAAACCAATCCCGCAGATTGGCCTTTCGCCATGGGGGTGGAAAAGAATGTCCTGATCTACGACGGGGACACGGTGAACAGGCTGGCCCGCAATCCCGACAGCCGCCGCGAGTTGATGGCGGAATGGGTCGAAGCCTTCTCGACCGGACCCGGGGTGATCGTCATCAGGGCGGCCATTGCCGATCATGCCGTGATCGATCGCGCCACCGAGGTCTTCAACGAGATCGTCCAGGCGGAGAAGGAAGCGGGCAAGGCCGCCGCAGACCATTTCGCCAAGCCCGGCGCCAATGACCGCATCTGGAACGCGCTGCAGAAACACGCGCTCGCCGACCCCGACAATTTCGCCCGTTACTATGCATCGGATGCGATCGCCATGGCATCGGAAGCCTGGCTCGGTCGCGGCTACCAGATGACGGCGCAGATGAACCGGGTCAATCCCGGCGGCAAGGCGCAGGTCCCGCATCGCGACTACCATCTCGGCTTCATGTCGCCGGAGCAGATGCAGGCCTATCCGGGCCACATCCACGCCATTTCGCCGGTGCTCACCCTGCAGGGTGCGGTCGCCCATTGCGACATGCCGGTCGAAAGCGGCCCGACGCTCTTTCTGCCCTATTCGCAGAGCTTCTTTGAGGGCTACCTCGCCTTCGGCCGGCCGGAATTCCAGGCCGTCTTTGCTGAACGGCATGTCCAGCTGCCGCTGTCCAAGGGCGACGCGGTCTTCTTCAATCCGGCGCTCATGCATGGCGCCGGCAACAATGTCTCCACCGATATCTGGCGCATGGCGAACCTCTTGCAGGTCTCCTCCGCCTTCGGTCGCGCCATGGAGACTGTCGATCGCGACGCCATGTGCAGGGCCGTCTATCCGGCCCTGCTGGCTGCCGAGAGGACTGGATCGCTGACCTCGGCCGAAATCGCCAATGCCATCGCCGCAACCGCCGAGGGATATGCCTTCCCGACCAACCTCGACAGTGATCCCCCGGTCGGTGGCCTTGCGCCGAAGACGCAGAACACCATGATGACGGAAGCGCTGCAGGCGGGCATGGAACCGGATGCCTTCGCAGCGCTCGTCGAGACACAGGCTGCCAAGCGCAGGGCATGAGGAAGACAATGGGAAGACTGGACAACAAGATCGCCGTCGTCACCGGCGGCACGCAGGGGCTCGGCGCGGAGGTCGCGCGGCTCTTTGCCGAGCGCGGCGCGAGTGGCCTCGTCATCTGCGGCCGCAGCCGGGACAAGGGCCAGGCAAAGGCGCGTGACATCACCGAGCGCTACGGCATCCCGGTGCATTTCGTCGCCGCCGATCTGGGCAATGTCGCGGATTGCCGCCGGGTCATTGCCGCCGCCGACGAAACCTTCGGCCGCATCGACGCCCTGGTCAATGTCGCTGCCATCACCGATCGCGGCACCATTCTCGACACCGATGAGGCCCTGTTCGATCGCATGTTCGCCATCAACACCCGCGCGCCCTTCTTCCTCATCCAGGATGCGGTCAAGCTGATGCTGCGTGATGGCATCGAGGGCACAATCGTCAACATCTCCTCCATGTCTGCAATGGCCGGCCAGCCCTTCATCGCCGCCTATTGCGCCTCCAAGGGCGCGCTCGACACGCTGACCCGCAATGTCGCCTTCGGCCTGTTGAAGAACCGCATCCGCTGCAACGCTCTCAACATCGGCTGGATGGCGAGCGACGGCGAAGACCGCATCCAGCGCGAATTTCACGGCGCGTCCTCGGACTGGCTGGAAAAGGCCGCCGCCCGCCAGCCTTTCGGACGGCTGGTCGACCCGGCCGAAATTGCCCGTGCCTGTGCCTATCTGTCGTCGCAGGAGAGCGGCCTGATGACCGGCGCCACGATCAATTTCGACCAGTCGGTCTGGGGCGCCTATGAGGACAGCCCGCATCCGAAGGAGAAGATGACGCTCTGAGGAGAGGCGAGGGAGGTCGGGGCACCCCCGACCCGGCCTCCCTCAAAGGCTGAAGCGGATTTCGTAGCGTGTCCCGTCACTCGTCTCGCGGGTCATCTCGCCGTCTATCTGGCGAACGAACGCATCGACCAGTCCGGTGCCGGAACGGCGCGTCGTCTCCGCCTCCATGCCGATCCCGTCATCTTCGACAGTCAGGCGCGCCGCACCATCGCCTGTCTCTTCGAGCACGAGGCGAATAATGCCTGTCTCCCGGCCGGCAAAGGCGTGTTTCACAGCATTTGTCACCAGTTCGAGCGCGGCAAGCGTCAGCGGCGATGCCCGGTCGGCCGACACCACGATGCCATCCGGCAGCACGGTCTGCAGCGTGATTGCCCGATCCTCCGGCACAAGCGTCGCCGGGTCGAGCGCCCGGCGCAACAGGTCGCCCAGGTCGATCGTCTCGCCATGGTTCGAGCGGTAGAGCAAATCATGCACCTCTGCGAGCGCCCGCACCCGCAACTGCAGGTCCTGCGCATCGATGCTGCCGCGCCGTGCCTGGATATTGATGAGGCTCGTCACCAGGGCGAGATTGTTCTTCACCCGGTGGTTCATCTCGCGCACCAGTTCGGCCCGCTGCTGCGCCAGGTTCTCCGCTTCCGTCAGTTTCAGAGCCTGCCGGTCGGTCGCCCGTTGCGCCAGCATGCTGCGCCGCGCGAGAGACGTGGCGGCGAGTGTGAACGCCCCCATGGCGACCATCAGCAGCCAGACGGGCATGGCGCTCCACACCGTGGCAGTAAAGATGGATCGCGTGGGAACGCCGAAATTGGCGGTAAGCGGCATGTGCTCCAACCGGCTGTAGGCATAGATGCGGCGGATCCCGTCCGATACGGCGAGGGCCTCGTAGACCCCTTCGGGTGCTACGGCCATGTTCTGCCGGGCAGGCGTGTCGGGCGGAAGAAGGATCGGCTCGCCGGGAACCTGACGCACCATGAGCTTGCCGTCGTCGCGGATCAGCGAGGCCGCCTCATCGACATGGGCCGCCACCGAACGCAGGAAGCTGCGGCTGGTCTCGGTGGCCACCGATGAGACGATCATGCCGCGAAAATCATTGGTGATGAAGGGACTGGCCACGATCATGGCGTCTTCGCCGCCCGGCTCCAGCCGGATGCGGTCGATGAAGAGCCGGCTGCCATTCCGGATCGCCTGCACGTAGTCAAGCGTGACGACGACGCCAGAATCGACCGGGAACATGCGGCTGGAGGCGACCACCTGTCCCTCGTCGCTGATCACCACGAGGCCGAAATTGTCCTGCTGGCGGGCATCGATGCCGGCAAGGAAACTGTGAAAGGCCTGTGATCGGATGAAATCGGCCGGCTCGCCCGAAACCCGGCTGCGGGCCGCGCCATGTTTGACGATCTCCGTCCCGATCAGCCTCTGGGAATATTGCCGGACCAAAGCAACAGTGTCGACCGCATGGTCGATCGCGATGGCCTTCTGCTCCTGAAAGGCGATGCCGCCCCAGATCAGGCAGCCGACGACCGGCAGAACGACACTGCCGAGCTGGATGGTCCGAAACCAGCGCAAGACCATGTCGGGCCCCCAGATCGTCACGCCAGACACCTCTCCTGCGAAAAGACTTCAATTCCTATGTCGCTTTTAGAGCATGCGAGGTTCCGTGATGCAACCGGGGGAACGATCCATGCGCCGCACCGTTGAAAAGGTGAATGGCAATGGCAAGGAGACGCTTGATGACGGACGAAACGACCAACCACCGCGAGAACGGCCAGCGCAAGCTCGGCAATCCGGCAGAGGCTTCGGACCATCGCGAAGCCCGCGAACCCGGCAGCAATGCCGACCGGATGCGCAAGACTACGTCCGGCGAGACAGGCGGCAACGGCGGTGGAAGAGAACGGCTGGACGACGGGCCCGGCGCCGGCCCGGACGCGGCACGCCACGACGCCCTTCGCGAGGCGGGCCGTCTCAGTGCGCCGGATGCCTATCTTGTCGAACAGGACATGGAAGATGCTGGGGAGCGTCAGGGCGACGACGGCCTCGATGGCCGACCGTCTCCGCTCGCCAATGCCGACAACCCGCAGCGCTGAACACGCAACCGGTCGGGCCGAAACGGAGCTGAAAGGATAATGGGATGGACTGGCAGAGCATGCTGTTCCAGGGTTGGCCTGGCATCATTCGCACACTTCTCGTCGGAACGCTTGCCTATGTGACGCTGGTTTTCTTCCTGCGCATTTCCGGCAAGCGCACCCTGTCCAAGCTCAATGCCTTTGACCTTGTCGTCACGGTTGCGCTCGGATCAACGCTCTCTGCGATCCTCTTGCAGGAATCGATTGCGCTTGCGGAAGGTGCCGCCGCCCTCGGACTGCTGATCCTGCTGCAATATCTCGTCACCTTTGCCTCGGTGCGCTCCGGCCGGCTCGCAAGAGCCGTCCGTTCCGAGCCGACGCTTCTTGCAAGGAGTGGCAGTTTCTGTGACGCCGCCATGATCAGCCAGCGCGTGACCGAGGATGAGGTCATGAGCGCCGTGCGCGCCAATGGCAGCGCGGAACTCAGTGGCGTTGCGGCCGTGATACTCGAAAGTGACGGCACGCTCAGCATCGTGAAGGGGTGAAATCCTGGCGGAGTGAAGGCACGCGCCGCGCGCGTCAGTCCGCATCGTCTTTCTTGTCCGCCCTCTCGGTTGCCCGATGCAGGGATTGTGGACTGGGCACACCCTGCCACGGCCAGCGACCCGAGATTTCCACCTCCAGGGAGAGGCTGAGGAAGGTGCGGATCACCACGATCACCGCCAGCACAAGCACCGAATCGAGGCTCGGTTCTACCGCCACCGTGTTGATGATGTCGCCGGCCACCATCAGCTCGAGGCCGAGCAGGATGGCCCGCCCCATGCCGGCCCGCAAGCTGCTATAGGCATCGAGCGTGCCGGGCGCCTTCAGATAGGCAATTCCAGCGATCGCGATTCCGATCACGATGACCGCCACGCCGACGGCTTCAATCGCGCGGGTGATCACATGCATGATGCTGACAAAGTCCATTGCGCCTCTTCCTCTTCAAAACTGGAACGTCCGGCACGGCATTCGGTTGCAGGTTCCGATCCGCATGCCCGGCACCTTTCGGCCGCTCGCGCGTTGAATGCAAGAATACTGCCGACAATTCGAAAGGCCACCAGGCGACAGGGAGACCGACATGCAGAACTTCGATCTGAGCACCATGACCAGGGATGAGCTGGACCAGCTGATCGCCGACGCGACCAGCGAACGCGGGCGGCGCGAGGCCCCGGAGGAAGACACGACCGGCGCCGGCGGCGTGTCTGGACAGGACGTGAACGATCCCGATCATGGCGCCATCACCACGCCGACCCCGCATGCCGTTCGCGAGCAGGGGCCGACCGGCCTCAAGCCGGGCGCACGCGTGGAAGGCACGACCGTGAAGGATGCCGATGAAGTCGATGCGCCGTCTTCCGGCGGCATCGAGGATGCCGCACGCCGCGTCGTCTGACATCTCCTCTACCGATGCCGGCCCCAGGGGCCGTCCGGCCGCCATGCATCGAAACGGATGCATGGCGGCCTTTTTTTGATCTGGCAATCCGCAATGAGAGTGGCCGGGCATGCCCGTCTGGCCGACATGGTCAAGGGATGATTGCCAGACAGGTCGCGCCGGGATAGTGCTCGCCGGTGATCACCGCTCTTGCCACCTATCTCGCGCTTTTTCTCGCGGCCTTCCTGGCTGCGACCATCGTCCCGGCCCAGTCGGAAGCCGTGCTCGTCGGTCTGATCCTTGCCGACGACCAGCCGGTGGTTGCTTTGCTGCTTGTCGCGACGGCAGGCAATGTCCTGGGCTCCGTGGTCAACTGGCTGCTCGGCCGCTTCATCGAGCATTTCCGCGACCGCCCTTGGTTTCCGGTGTCCCGGCCAAGGCTCGCCCAAGCCGAGACCTGGTATCGCCGCTTCGGCATCTGGTCGCTGCTTTTGTCCTGGGTGCCGATCATCGGCGATCCGCTGACGGTCGTCGCCGGCATATTGCGCACGCCCTTCCTGACATTCCTCGCGCTCGTTACGCTCGCCAAGGCCGGGCGTTACATCGTGCTCGCGGCGGCTACATTGCAGGTTGCGGGATAATACAATCCTGGCCTGCGTGTCTGCCGGATAGAATCCGCTAAAATTCTAATGGATGTGTTGACGGGATCATCAGGCGTGCCTGCGATGCTCCAAAATAACGTCCTGCTCTACAATGCTTGCCCACCCAGTCCGGAGAAAAACCATGCAGATCTCCAATCTTGCCGCCCTGGCAACTCTCACCCTTGCACTGTCGACGGCACCCCTTGTGCCTTTCTCCGATAGTATCGGGGGCGCGACAACGGCCTTTGCCAAGGATAAGGGCGGTGGCGGAAATGGTGGTGGCAACGGCGGCGGGAACGGCGGCGGGAACGGTGGCGGCAAGAGCGGCGACAGCGGCGCCGGCAAGGACCGTGGCTCCAATGGTCGAGAAGCCAAGTCTGCAGACCGCGGCCACGCCAGTGCGGCTGCCAAAGACAAGGGCGTGAAGGGCAATTTTCTGACGAAGACTTTCGCTGCCATTACTGGAAAGGCACAGAAGCCTGGCAAGACGCAGCTATCCGAAAAGCGAGCTAAGGCTCCAAGCCGCAAATCGACCGTAGTTCAGCCGACCGAGCCCGTCACCACGCTCGCGTCTGTACCCAAGGTGAAGCCTGAAGTCCGACCCGCCAACGCCGACCTCGCCGGCCTGAATTCGCTGAACCGCAATTACCGCGCCTACCTGAACTCCGCAGACCCGCGCATGGCGGCGATCCGCGACTACGCGGTCGCTTATGCGACCTACGAGCTTGCAAGCGGCATCGACACGCTTCCCACGGATCAGACATTGGGAGACGACGCATTGCGCGCGGCGCTTGAGGCTGCAGCAAAGCCCGGCACGTCCATTGATGATAGCACGCTCGACTGGGCCAAGGATCTGCTCGGTGTCGGACCGGCGATTGGCAAGATCGATGAGATCAGGGAGGAACTCGCGGCTGCAGAACCGGTCGAACCGCCCGTCGATCCTGTGGTCGATCCGGTCACCGATCCCGTGACGGATCCAGTAACAGATCCGACGACAGAGGTAGTTGAAGAGCCGGCACCATCGGAACAACCTGTCGATGAAGCGACACTTCTGCCGTCCGACGCAACGGCGGCACCGATAGCCACGCCATAAGGCAGATAAGATACCGAGACGGTCAGCGGGAGGTCAGGCGGTGATCTTCACCCCGGCTGCCAGTGCTGCCGAAATCAGCGCCTTGCGGCCGTCTTCTTCCTTCGCCTTGCCCTGGGCCACGGCGCCGAGCACCAACAGCGCCTTGTCCAGCGCCTCGCTCTCTTCCTCCGGCCAATCCTCGATCAGCGCCCAGGACGCGCCGAGCGAGCAGTCGACGACCACATCCTCGCCCTCTTCGCCGATCCCGTGCAGGATCACGGGTTTGCTCCAGGTCTGCGTCATGTCTCTTCGTCTTTCCATCGTCTCAAGTGGCGCTTCAGCGCCTGTTCGTGGCGGCTCTATAAAGGTCAAATCGCCTTTCCGCCATCGCCGATCCACTCAAGCGCGTTTCGGCACCAGCCCGTCGAGCGATGAGAAGATCTCGTCCGGCGGGTGATCCACGTACTCGTCCGGCGCGCCGGACCGGTTGATCCAGTGGCAGGCAAAGCCGAAGGCCTTGGCGCCGGCAATGTCCCAGCGGTTGGAGGACTGGAAGGCGATGTCGGGTGCGGCGATCCGGTAGGTGGACGTGACCAGCGCATAGGCCGCCGGCGCCGTCTTGTAGATCTTCAGCGCATCCACCGAGAAAATGTCGTCGATCAGGCCGCCAATGCCGGCTGCGGCCACGGCCTCGTCGAGCATGCGGGGCGTGCCGTTGGAAAGGATCGCGATCTTCGCCCCTCGCTCACGAAGCGTGGTCAGGACACCGGGCACTTCAGGAAAGCAGTCGAGCCGCCTGTAGGCATCGAGGAGATCGTCCCTGAGACGACGATCCACCGCCGGATACCGGGCGAAACAGAAATCGAGCGCGTCTTGTGTGAGTGCGGAGAAATCCCGGTACTGCCCGATCAGACTTGTCACCCAGGTATATTCGAGTTGCTTCACCCGCCAGAGATCGGAAAAGGCTGCCGCATCCGGCCCGATCGTCGCCGCATGCCGGCGCACGGCGGCATGCACGTCGAACAGCGTGCCATAGGCGTCGAAGACATAGGCCTTTGGGCGGGCCTCGCTCACGCCGGCGTCGTTTGATGCGGTCACTGTCATGAATACTCCTCCTTGCAGGAGGGTAGGGCGCCGGCCGAAGGTGATCAAGTCGCCCTGACTTGGCGATTGGTCTCAGCTCCGCCGGGCCGCCAGGCGGCCCCGGTCATGCTCGACCATATCGAAGCCGCGTTGTGTCAACCGGAACTGGCGTTTCTGGAATTCGCCACGGATCTCGATCAGCCCCTGTTCCTCAGCCTCGCCCAGGGTCTTCAGGCTCGTACCCTTCGGCGGTGTCTGCCAGTCCCGGCCTTGGGCCGCATGCAGCAATACCATGATCTTGATCATCGGGGTCTTTCTCCGGACAATGCCGATCTCAGCCTTGCCAGCCTCAGGCTCTGCCGCAGATCGGATGGCGCTGGCACAGTGGATGGCCACCGGCACGCCGAATATTGAACTGGATGCTGCTATGCCTGAGCTTTTGCCTAGCGTCGATCCAAAAATGGAAGATCAGGCACCGGCAAACGCCGGGAAAGCCAACCATAGCCTGTCGGGTTCCGGGTTGAGGCCCCCAGAGGGTTCTTCAGCGCCGCACTGATTCGCGACTGCCAGCCAGGCCCCTCCGCACGCAAGACGTCGATCGCCGCCCGACGGGCTGCGTCACTCGCCCAGATCCTGATCGATCTCCGTCAGCGCCCGGTCGACATGCCCCTCGAAGACCAGCGTCTCCTCCTCGGTAATGATCAGGATCTCCGGCGCCCCCCGCACCCGCACATGCTGCGATTGCGCCAGCCCCTCGTCGAGACCGCGGGTCAGAAGATCCATGAAGCGTGTGCCGGGTCCGGTGATCGCGATCGGCATGGTCTCCTCGGCAAGGCTCAGCATCCGCGCAAGTCCCTGGCCGAGCGCCAGACCCGCCTGGCGGAAGGCATATTCGGAGGCGCGATGCCCCTGACGGGCGCGACTGGCGATTTTTTCCATCTCCAGAAGCGGCACGAATTTCGCCGGGATCGTGTCCGGCGGCACTTCGAAGGCCATGCGCAGGATGCCGTAAAAGCCGGCAGACGCCTCGATGCAGCCGATCGCGCCGCAGCGACACAGCTTGCCGTCATTGGCATGCAGCATATGGCCGAAATTCGGGGCCCGGATCTCGAGATCGCCATGCTGGTCGCGATAGGCGATGCCGAGCCCGATCGAGTGGCCGAGCGACAGTGTCGCGAGCGAAGCGAGAGGCGTTCCGCGGGTCTTCTCCAGGCGCAGTGCCAGCGCATGGGTCACGAGCAGGCTCTCGTTGAAGAGCTGGATGCGGCTGCCGCCGAACTCGGTGAGTGCTGTCTCGAAGTCGAGCTCTTCATAGCCGAAGACGGGCGACCAGAGCAGCTTTGCACCCTCGCGGTCGACCAGTCCCTTGCTGGAAATGGAGATCGTCGAGATGGCCGAAGAGGGCAGGCGCGAGCGCTGGATCAGCCGGGCGATCGCGGCGCGAAACCCCTCGAGAAAACGCCCCGGCGATTCCAGACCCTGTTCGCGGGCCTCCTCGATTCGGTCGATCATCGTGCCGCGATAATCGGCGAGTGAATATTGAACGGCATGCGAGGAAATGCGCACGGCGATCACATGGGCGGCGTCCCGCCGCCGGGCAAAAAGCGCGCGCGGTCGACCGCGCTGGCCGGCATTGGCGACCTCGCGCCGTTCCAGCAATCCGTTCTTTTCGAGATGGGTGGTAATGGCGGAAACCGTTGCCGATGAAAGCCCCGTCGCGGCCGAAAGATCGGTATGCGCAAGCGGCCCCTCGCGTCGGAGCACCTTCAGCACAAGCCCGTTGTTCTGGTGGCGCACAGCTTCCGTGCTCGCCCTCGGACTGGCTGTCATGATGGGCTTGCCGCCCGCTCTTGTCTGATCCACCGCATGCTCCTCCCAAAGCATTTGGTCACTGTCTTTGCAAGCCTCCGCCAGGCCATGTTGACAGCGTGGGAATCTTCTGCCAGTTATTTTCTCGACTGTCGAGAAAAACCATTGGACGGGGGTCCATGGGGTAAGGGCAGTTTCGCAGCGGGTCGTAGGTTGGGAGGTCTTCCGACGGTCCGCTTTCACCTTGGGAGGTTTAAAATGAAATCCGTATTGAAGCTGATGGCAGCGACTGCCGTCATCGTGAGCCTGCATTCCGTTGCCAATGCAGAAGGCCTGACCGTAGGCGTCTCCTGGTCGAACTTCCAGGAAGAGCGTTGGAAGACGGATGAAGCCGCGATCAAGGCAGCGCTTGAAGCCGCCGGCAACAAGTACATCTCTGCCGACGCCCAGACGTCCGCCGCCAAGCAGCTGACCGATGTCGAAAGCCTGATCGCACAGGGCGCAAACGCTCTGATCGTTCTCGCCCAGGATTCGGAAGCCATCGGCCCGGCCATCGAAAAGGCCACCGCTGAAGGTATCCCGGTCGTCGGTTACGACCGCCTGATCGAGAACCCGGACGCCTACTACATCACCTTCGACAACAAGGAAGTGGGCCGCATGCAGGCTCGCGAAGTGTTCAAGGCGAAGCCGGAAGGCAATTACGTCTTCATCAAGGGCGCCTCGACCGACCCGAACTCCGACTTCCTCTATTCGGGCCAGATCGAAGTCCTGAAGGAAGCCATCGACTCCGGCAAGATCAAGAATGTCGGCGAAGCCTACACGGACGGCTGGAAGCCGGAAGCTGCTCAGAAGAACATGGAGCAGTTCCTGACCGCCAACAACAACGCGGTTGACGCCGTTGTTTCGTCCAACGACGGCATGGCCGGCGGTGTGGTTGCGGCTCTGGAAGCCCAGGGTCTCGCTGGCGCCGTACCGGTCTCCGGTCAGGACGGCGACAAGGCCGCTCTGAACCGCGTCGCACTCGGCACCCAGACCGTGTCTGTCTGGAAGGACAGCCGCGAACTCGGCAAGAAGGCTGCTGAAATCGCCAACGAACTTGCTGCCGGCAAGTCGATGGACGAAGTCGAAGGCACCGTGAAGTTCGCCGGCGGCCCGAAGGGCGTCGAAATGAACTCCTACTTCATCGCTCCGCTGCCGATCACCAAGGACAACCTCGCCACCGTCATCGACGCTGGCTGGATCTCCAAGGAAGAGGCCTGCCAGGGCGTTGCCGCCGGTTCTGTTGCAGCCTGCAACTGATCGACCGTGACTGACCACAGAGCTTGAGCCGGGACGCCGCAGCCATTGCGCTGCGGCGTTTCGACTGGTCGGACGCATCGCGGCGAGGGCCGGCAACACGGCTTTAAGGGGCCGCCTGTCGCAGGCTTCACCACAGAATGAGATGTCCCGATCCGCAAGGCGGGTACGAATCCCGCAGGCCTGCGCAAGACGCGCGGCCTTCGCAAGCCGACAAACGACTGGGGAGAATAATTCGTATGGCGGATAACAGCCTTGCCACACCCGCGCACGGAGCCCGGGCATCCAATGTTTCAGCGCTGAAGCGCTTCTTCCAGGCCACCGAGATCGACACGCGCCTGCTCGGCATGGTGATCGCGCTGGGGCTGATCTGGGTCGGCTTCGACATCCTGTCGAACGGCCTTTTCCTGACCTCGCGCAACCTGTGGAACCTCTCGGTTCAGGCCGCCTCGGTTTCGGTCATGGCAACGGGCATGGTGCTGGTCATCGTTACCCGCAACATCGACCTGTCCGTCGGCTCGATCCTCGGTTTTGTCGGCATGATCATGGCGGTGCTTCAGGCCCGCATCCTGCCGCCGATCATCGGCTTCGAACATCCGATGATGTGGATCATCGCCCTGTCGGCCGGCATTCTCGCCGGCGCCGCGATCGGCGCGCTGCATGGTGCCATCATTGCCTTCCTCGGCGTACCCGCCTTCATCGTCACGCTCGGCGGCCTGCTCGTCTGGCGCGGGGCTGCCTGGATGGTCACGTCAGGTGCAACGGTTGCCCCGATGGACACCACCTACCGCCTGATGGGCGGTGGTGCGGATGGTTCGATCGGCGTCACCGCAAGCTGGATCGTCGGCCTCGTCGCCTGCCTGCTGATCGTACTGTCCATTCTCAACACCCGCCGGCAGCGTCGCCGCTTCGGCTTTCCTCTGCGCCCGGTCTGGGCGGAATATTTCCTCGCCATCTCCGGCTGCATTGCCGTGCTCGGTGCCGTCTGGGTGGCCAACAGCTATTACATGCCGGTCAATCTGGCCCGCAGATATGCCGAGGCCAATGGCATCGCCTGGCCCGAAGGTGGTCTGCAGATCGGCCTGGGCATCGCCGTTCCGGTGCTGATCGCCATCGGCATTGCCATGGTCATGGCCTTCATCACCAACCGCACTCGCTTTGGCCGCTACGTCTTCGCGATCGGTGGCAATCCGGAAGCCGCCGAACTCGCCGGCATCAAGGTCAAGTGGGTCATCGTCAAGATGTTCGCGCTGATGGGCGCTCTCTGCGCCATCGCCGCCGCCATCTCGACCGCCCGCCTCAATGCCGCGACCAATGCGCAGGGCACGCTCGACGAACTCTACACCATCGCGGCAGCCGTTATCGGCGGCACGTCGCTTGCCGGTGGCGTCGGCACCATCGCCGGCGCCATGCTTGGCGCCATCGTCATGCAATCACTGAATTCGGGCATGGTTCTGCTCGGTCTCGACACACCGCTCCAGAGCATCGTCATCGGTATCGTGCTCGTCGTTGCGGTCTGGCTCGACACCGTCTACCGCTCGCGTGCGAAGTAAGGGGAGCTGAAATCATGTCGGAAAAACGTACCCCCCTCGTGGAAATGCGTAACGTTTCCATCGCCTTCGGCGGCATCCATGCCGTCGATGACGCCTCCATCGACCTCTTCCCCGGCGAAGTCGTGGCCCTGCTCGGCCACAATGGTGCCGGCAAGTCGACCCTGATCAAGATACTCTCCGGCGCCTACAAGCGCGACAACGGCGATATCCTGGTCCGTGGCGATTTCGCCGACATCAACAATCCGCGCGACGCCAAGCGATACGGGATCGAGACGATCTACCAGACGCTTGCCGTCGCCGATAACGTCGATGCCGCCGCCAACCTCTATCTCGGCCGCGAGTTGCGCACCCCCTGGGGCACGCTCGATGACGTCGCGATGGAAGCCAAGGCGCGTGAAGTCATGGGGCGCTTGAACCCCAATTTCCAGCGCTTCAAGGAGCCGGTAAAGGCGCTTTCCGGTGGTCAGCGCCAGTCGGTGGCGATCGCGCGTGCGATCCTCTTCGATGCCCAGATCCTGATCATGGACGAACCGACGGCAGCACTGGGGCCGCAGGAAACCGCCCAGGTCGGTGACCTCATCATGCAGCTGAAGAAAGACGGCATCGGCATCTTCCTGATCAGCCACGACATCCACGACGTCTTCGACCTCGCAGACCGCGTCTTCGTCATGAAGAACGGTCGCGTTGTGGGCCATGCCCGCACCGAAGATGTCACCAAGGACGAAGTGCTCGGCATGATCATCCTCGGCAAGTGCCCTCCGGGAGCCGTGCCAGGACCGGGCGCCATGCAGACGGCGTGATGGTCGAAGCGAGATGAACGACAGGCGAGGGGGCGAAAGCCCCCTCGTTTGCGTTCGGGGCCCTGCAACGGCTCTGAGGTCAGGTTGCGCGTGACGCTCTTCCACCGCCGCGATGCACGCCCCTTCGCACGCCCATGGAACAATCCTCGCGCCTTGCGCCTTTCGCCATCATACGCCGCATCGGGGCCCGGCATGGGCCGCTTGCGGCCCGTCCTGATGCCCGGAGGCGCCTGATGTCCTACACCCGTTTCGCCGCTATGATCGCAACCTCCACTGTCGTGATGTTTGTCCTGATGTATCTCAACACCTATGCGCTGGATCATGTCACCTACAGCCAGACACGCACCTGGATGGCGCTGCTGATGGGCGCAGTCATGGCGATGGTCATGATGGGCTTCATGGCCTCTATGTATCCAAACGGCCGCACCAACGCCTTTATCATCGCCGCCAGCGTCGTCGTCTTCGCCGGCTCTCTCTGGCTGGTCCGCAGCCAGGAGACGGTCGGCGACGTCAGCTACATGAAGGCGATGATCCCGCATCACTCGATCGCCATCATGACCAGCGAACGCGCCCATATCCAGGATCCGCGCGTGCGCAAACTGGCCGATGAAATCATTGAGGCACAGGTGCGGGAAATTGCGGAAATGAAGAGCCTGATCGCCGACCTCGAGGCCAATCCGCCACCGCAAGACGCTCCCGATCTCGCGCCGTCTGTCCCAGCCGTCCCGGAGCAGCCGTGAGCGATCGCCCGATAACCTTCAGCCCGTTGTGATCAGCGCCCCGATCGTGCCACCGACAAGCAGCACGATCCCGATCAGAAACGTAAGCGCGGAACCCGGTCCACGCGTCTTTGCATCGGTATAATATTCTGCGGCATAAAGCGCCCGTGCCGCAGTCCAGCCCAGCCCAAGCAGCCCGGCCAGCATGTCGGAGACGTAAAAGCCGAAAATCCAGAGGGAGGGCAGGAAGAGCACCATCTGCTCGACGGTGTTCTGCTGGACGCGAAAGACCCGCTCGAAATCGGTATTGCCCGTCGTCTTCGGCGCCTCGACGCCGAATTTCTTGCGGGCCTGTCCGACCTTCAGAAGGAACCAGCAATAGGTGAGGAGGGCGGCGAACGTGGCGAGGATGGTGAAGCGCATGATTGCCCCGGCTACAGGAATTCGGCGGTAACCATTGATTGGTAGGCGCCGTGTCATGATTAGGCAAGCAAGGAAGGTTACGGTTGCAGTGCGTTTGTGAAGAGCGGGCCGCTTGTGAGAGCGGACCATTTCCGCCATCATCCCGGGCATTGCTTCAGAACCTGAAGCTGCCGCAATTGAGAAACGACGAAGAGACGAGATGAGTACCGAGCACTTCAAGTTTGGCCGCGCCTACGACCTTCCGGAACTGGTCGCCGACGGGATCATCCATGGCGTCGGGGTCGTCTTTGCGCTGGTCGGTGCCACAGCACTCATCTTCTACGCCACCGTCTATTCCGACTATGCCAATATTGCCGCGAGCTGGATCTACGGGCTTGGCCTGATCATCTCGCTCGGCGTTTCCTTCACCTATAATATGTGGCCGCATTCGCGCGTGAAGTGGATCCTGCGCCGCTTCGATCACTCGGCGATCTTCATCCTGATTGCCTCCACCTACACGCCCTTCCTCGTCCAGGGCGCCGACCGCCCGATGATCCTGGCGCTCCTGATCGGCATCTGGATTACGGCGTTTACCGGCATCTGGCTCAAATTCCGCTTCCCCGGCCGCTACGATCGCCTCGCCATCCTGCTTTATCTCGGCATGGGCTGGAGCGGCGCACTCGCCATGGGTCCGATCTCCGAGATCATCCCCGGTGTGACGCTGACCCTGATCATCGTCGGCGGCTGCATCTATTCCGCCGGCGTCGTCTTCCACGTCTGGGAACGCCTGCGCTTCCAGAACGCCATCTGGCACGCCTTCGTCGTCACCGCGGCAATCGTGCATTATTCGGCAGTGTTTACGGCGATCAGCCTGGGCTAGGCACGCTCACCTTTTTTTTCGGTGGTCATGTCAGGGCGCGTCCAGAGGGTCTTTCAGGACCGCCGACAAGCCAGGCTTTCCCACTTTCGTTTCATCTCCGTATTCGCAGCGGATGCTCTCAACAGGCCCGAGCCTGACGATTCTCAGATCCCTGTCACCGAGTCCTGTTTTTCGATCTGCTTTGCCACTTGACTGGCGCCGAGGCGAAAGCCCGCCAGCGTCACCGGAAAACTGAGCGCCAGCGAAACACCCGCCAGCACCAGTGCCGCCGTGACAGGCGTCATGTCCATCTGGCCGGCGAGCATCTGCAGCTCCGCCCAGGATAACCCGTTGATGAACACCACGCCAACGAGGATCAGCGAACCGAGCAGCACGGCGACGAGGCAGAGCAGGGCGGAAAGCCTGAGGCTCGATCCCCAGCTTGGTCGCGCCCTCAGCCTCTGTGCCACGAAGCTCCCGGCAGACGAGCCGGCGGCCATCAGCACCGCCACATTGCCGGCCGACGACAGGCTGTCGCCCCAGCCATAGGCGTCAAGCACCAGCACCAGCAGATAAACGAGGATTTGCGCGCCGATCAGGACGAGAACATAGCGGGTGAGGAGGCCGGGAAGAAGAGAGGTCATGGCGCGAGATTTCCTGCGGTGATGGTCTTGCCTTTGCGCCCTTGATGCCCGATGTCTCGCCTCGGCGAAGTATCAGCCGTCACATCATCGTCTCGCGCGGCGCATAGTCCGCTGCAAACTGCAAAAGTCCCGAACATGACCCTGCTCCCCATTCTCCGCGAGGCGACCGAAGCCGATCTGCCCGCGATCCTCGCCATCTACAATCACGCGGTAGCCGAAACCACTGCGATCTGGAACGAGACCCTCGTCGATCTCGACAACCGTCGCGCCTGGTTCGAACTGCGCCGAACGCGCGGTTTCCCGATCCTGGTCGCCGAAATCGACGGCCGCATCGCCGGCTATGCCTCCTACGGCGACTGGCGGCCCTTTGACGGCTTCCGTCAGTCGGTCGAACATTCGGTTTATGTCGAGAAGGAGCATTATGGACGCGGCCTCGGCAAGGCACTGATGGCGGCCCTGATCGAACGTGCGACACAGGGTGGCATCCACGTCATGGTCGCCGCCATCGAAGCCGGCAATACCGGCTCCATCGCCCTCCACAAAAGCCTCGGCTTCCGCCTCGTCGGCACCCACCACGAGGTCGGTCAGAAATTCGGCCGCTGGCTGGATCTGACGATGATGGAGCTGAAGCTGGGGGCGTGACGCCTGTTCCCCTCGCGGGCCGCCACCTCCCCTCCGAGGAGGTGGCTGCGATGTGCGGGTGGAACGTTTTGCCTTAGAGCAGCGCCAGCAAGGCCTTGGCCGCTTCTTCTGACGACGCCGGGTTCTGGCCGGTGACCAGCTTGCCGTCGGTCACCACATGCACGCTCCAGTCGGCGCCCTTTTCGTAAAGCCCGCCGCGTTCCTGCAGCATGTCCTCGACCAGGAAGGGCACGACATCCGTCAGGCCGACCGCCTCTTCTTCCGAATTGGTGAAGCCGGTCACCTTGCGGCCGGAAACGAGCGGCTTGCCGTCCTTGCCCTTCACATGGCGCAGAACGGCCGGCGCATGGCAGACCGTGGCGACCGGCCGGTCCTTGGCCGCGAAGGCCTCGATCAGGGCGATGCTGTCCTTGTCTTCCGCCAGATCCCAGAGCGGCCCGTGGCCACCAGGATAAAAGACGGCGTCGAAATCGGCGGGATCGATGTGCGAGAGCGGCGTGGTCGAGGCAAGCAGCTGCTGTGCCGTCTGGTCCGACTTGAACCGGCCGGTCGCCTCTGTCTGCGCATCCGGCTCGTCGCTCTTCGGATCGAGCGGCGGCTGGCCACCCTTTGGCGAAGCGAGCGTGACGTCAGCGCCTGCGTCCTTCAGGACGTAATAGGGAGCTGCAAATTCCTCCAGCCAGAACCCGGTTTTCTTGCCGGTATCGCCAAGCTGGTCGTGGGAGGTAAGAACCATCAGGATTTTCATAGCTGTCATTCCTTGTCGTTTGAAATTCTCGGGGAAACCAAGTGTGGGCCATGTTGCGACCACGCCCTCATCCTGAGGCGTCGTCGCCAGGCGAGGGGCTCGAAGCCTCAGCCTCGCGCCAGATCAGTCGTCAGGCCCGACGCGGATGACCCGCTTGCCGAAAGCCTCGCCGCGCAGCAGTCCGATGAAGGCGCGCGGTGCCTCTTCCAGCCCGTCGATCATCTCTTCGCGATACTGGATCTTGCCGGCTTCCACCCAGCCGCCCATCTCCTTGGCGAAATCGGCATAGAGATGGCCGAAATCGTCGAAGACGATGAAGCCGCGCACGGTGATACGCTTCTTGAGGAGCATGCCCATCAGCCAACCGAGCCGGTCCGGGCCTTCAGGCAGGCCGGTCGCGTTGTACTGCGCAATCAGTCCACAAAGGGGAATGCGCGCGCCGGTGTTGAGAAGCGGGGCAACCGCGTCGAACACGGCACCGCCGACATTCTCGAAATAGATGTCGACACCCTTGGGCGTCGCGCGTTTGAGGTCTTCGGCGAAGCCGCTGGCCTTGTAATCAATGCAGGCGTCGAAACCGAGCGTGTCGACCGCATGGGCGCATTTCTCGCGCCCGCCGGCAATGCCCACGGCCCTGAGACCGAGGATCTTGCCGATCTGGCCAACGGTCGCACCCACGGGACCCGTTGCGCCCGCGACCACCAGCGTCTCGCCGGCCTTCGGTTTGCCGATCTCGTTCAGGCCCGACCAGGCAGTAAAGCCCGGCATGCCGGTCACCCCGAGCGCCCAGGACGGATGGCTTGGATTGGCGCCGAGCGACGTGATGCCCTTGCCGTCCGACAGCGCATAATCCTGCCAGCCGGTAAAACCGACCACCCAGTCGCCTTTGCTGAAGCCGTCGAGCTTTGAGTCCACCACACGCGAAACAGTGCCGCCGACCATGGTCTGCCCGATCTCGACGGGTGCGGCATAGGACGGCGCATCGCTCATGCGCCCGCGCATATAGGGATCGAGGGAGAGGAAGACCGTGCGCAACAGCATCTGCCCTTCGGACGGCTCGGGAAGCGCCCCGGTCTCCAGCCGCAGCGTCCGTTCGTCGGGCTCGCCCCGGGGGCGCTCGGCCAGCACGAAGCGGCGATTGGTCGTGGTTGATTGCGGCATGGAAATGTCTCCTGAAATTGTCGGCTGTCGTCTGCAGCGTGCAAGCCGCCCGCAAAGGCGGCCCTTGACGTTCGGGCCGCCTCGCTGGCGCGGCGGATGCCGGGCAACGGCACGCATACCGGTTGCTCTGTCCCGATACGCCCATGCCCCGACAACTGATCAAGCCGCCAGAAGTTCCATCGGGGAATTGGCATATGACGATTCGATCAGCGCACGGCGCTGCGCGGGGATCGTCTCCCCCTTGAGGGAGGGAAGGGCCGGCCTGCGCTGCGATCCCCATGCGCTCCGTCACTGGATCGTCGCATGCACCATCTCGCCCCGGATGGTGATATCAGGTCTTGCGCCCGGCGTGTTGGGCAATGCGCTATCGACATAGGATGCGACGGCCTCGACGGCGTAAGAGATCGTCGTCGGCACGAGAAACCGCAGCGTCGCATCGAGCATCTTGCCGGACAGGAGCACCGTCTCGTCCTGCACTACCCGGTCGAAGGTCAGCTTTGCCCGCAACGCCGCCCCCTCGACTGCGACCTGCGTCGCATGGCCGGCAAGGGCAAAGTCGCCCGCATCGCTTCGAACGTCGACCTGAGAGAAGTCGCCGTCGAGCCGCATGCGCGCTGCGTTCTGGGTGATCGAGACTGACGCGTCCGGCGCAAGCGTCGCATCAAGTGTCAGCGTGCAATCGTCCCAGTCGTTCCAGCCGAAGAAACCACTCCTGTCGCCCATGTCGACCGTCAGCCTATCGCCGTCCCGCGTCATCCGGGCCCGTCCGGCACAATCCCCGGCAAACCAGCCCGAGCGCCAGATCGCGCCCCAGCCGCGGCGCGTTCCGGAAAGCGTGGCCTGACGCGCGCCGTCGCCCCGGGTCGAGATCGTGATGTCGCTGGCCGTCCCCGTCACCGAAAGCTGCGTCACGCCGGAAAGATCGACCGGGCCGGAGATCGCGTCGCTCGCCCGGATCATCTGCACGCCGCCGTCGAGGATTGCGAGCCCGACGAGACCGCCGAGAATGGAGAGAAAGATCGTTCTTTTGCGCATGGTGAAGTGACCTCTTGGCTTGGCCGTGCCGCATGTCGGCCGGCCGGTTTCGATGCCTCCATCTGCAACTCCGAGCGCCGCATCTGCGACCTCGATCACGATCCGGGTCGACCGCGATCGCGCTTTGGGTCATGGTCGCGGCATCACGTTTAGGTCTCCAGCCATCGAAACCGGTCGCATGCTTTTCGTCCCGCTCTCCTTCCTCGTCGCCCTGTTCCTCGCCATCTTCCTCGTGCGCCTGCTGCGCGATGGTCGCGAGGCCTGGGGCACGCATGGCCTCTTCCTCGCGCTGATCGTCATGTATATCGTACAGAGCCTGCTCGTCGGGCTGCGCTGGGGTTCCGGCATGACGCAGGTCCTCGGCGTCCTGCCGGTGATGGCGAGCCTCATTCCGGCGCTCTCCTATCTCGCCTTCCGCGATCTCGCCCGCGAGCGGCAGGGTATTGAACGCGCCGACTGGCCGCATCTCCTCCCGACAGGCCTGATTGTCGCGATCCTGCTGACGGCACGCCTGCCGGTTGGGCTCGGTGTTCCACAGGGTCTGCGCATTCCCGTCGATCTCGTCCTGATCGCCACCTTTCTGAGCTATGGCCTGGCGCTGCTCTGGCTCGCCCGCTTCGGTCCAGACGGCCTCGTTGCTGCCCGCCTCGACGGGGCCTTGCGCTCCTATCGCGCACTTCAGCTGACAGGCCTTGCCCTCATCGCCTCGGCCCTCACCGATGTCGCGATCAGCCTCGACATGGTCTGGTCCGGTGGCCGCTATTCGCCAATGGTCGTCTCCGCCGCAACCACCCTCATCCTGCTTCTGCTCGGCATTGGCGCCGTCACTGCCGGTCAGGAGGAAACGGGAGAGGGAGAGGGAGAGGGAGAGGACAGCGATTTGCCGGACCGGCCGGCATTCGGTTCGGATCCGGTCATGTCGGCATCCAGCATGTCATCGGGCGACCGCGCCAAGGTCGCCGCCTTACCCTCTGCCCTGGCAACGAAAGCCGCAACCGAAGACCATCAGCGCCTCGCCGCGGATCTCGACCGTCTGATGACGGAAAAGCGCCTCTGGGCAAATCCGGACCTCAACCTCGCCCGTCTCGCCCGCCGGCTTGGCACGCCCGCCCGCGCGGTGTCGGAAGCCGTCAACCGCGTCCACGGCATCAGCGTCTCGCATTACGTCAACAACCACCGCATTGCCGAGGCCTGCCGGCTGCTGACCGACACCGACATGCCGATCACCCGGATCCTCTTCGAGGCCGGCTTCATGACCAAATCCAACTTCAACCGTGAATTCTTGCGCGTGACGGGAGAAAGCCCCACCGACTGGCGCCGGCGGTTATGCCTTCTCCCCGATGCGGAGAAGGTGGCACGCAGCGCCGTTTGAGGGGAGCGACGCGCTAGACGTCGAGACCTGTACGCGCTGTCGAGCCGCGCCGTCACCTTGCCTCCCCGGCACGGCTGAACCTTGGCGATTGCCTCCGCTACGCCTGCGCCTCTGCCTGAGGCGCGACGGTTGCCTGCAGGAGCCGCCTCCATCCCCCGAAAGGGCAGGGCAAGAACCTCACCGCGAATAGGCCGTGATCACTTCGAGGAACGCATCGCCATACCGTTCCAGCTTCGACTGCCCGATGCCGGAAATGCCGAGCATTTCGTCCTCGTCCATCGGCCGCTCGGTCGCGAGCGCAATCAGCGTCGTGTCGGGAAAGACCACATAGGGCGGCACGGCCTGTTCGCGGGCAAGCTCCATGCGCCTGGCCCTCAGGGCCTCGAACAATTCCTGATCCGCCTGGTCGAGGCCCGCCTTGGCCTGGGCAGAGCGCGAGGATTGACCACGCGCCGCCTTGCCCGAGGTCGGCCGGTCCTTGCGGAAGCGCACCTCGACCTCGCGCTTGAACACGTCCCGCGCCGTCTCCTCGAGCTTCAACGCCCCGAACGCCGTGTGGTCGACCCTGATGTAGCCGGCCGCCAGCAGCTGGCGGAACACCGATTGCCAGGTTTTCGACGGCAAGTCCTTGCCCGCCCCGAAGACTGGCATGTCGCAGTGGCCGAAGCGTGTCGTCTTGTCGTTCTCGGTGCCCACGAGCACGTCGATCAGATGCCCGGTGCCGAAGCGCTCGCCGGTGCGATAGATCGCAGCCAGCGCCTTGATCGCAGCCTCCAGCCCGTCCCAGGTCTCGACGGGTTTCAAACAGGTGTCGCAGTTCCCGCAGCCCCCCGCGTGGCGCTCGCCGAAATGCTTGAGGATCGCCTGGCGTCGGCAGCCCGGCGTCTCGCAGATGGCGAGCAGCGCATTGAGCTTGGCCCGTTCCACCCGCTTGATCTCGTCGGCCGCCTGACCTTCGTCGATCATGCGCCCGCGCTGGATGACATCGGCCATGCCATAGGCCATCCACACATCCGATGGCAGCCCGTCGCGCCCCGCACGCCCGGTCTCCTGATAATAGGCCTCGACGGAACCCGGCAGATCGAGATGCGCGACATAGCGCACATTGGGTTTGTCGATGCCCATGCCGAAGGCGACGGTGGCGACGAGGCAGAGTTCTTCCTCCTTCAGGAAGGCATCCTGATTGGCGTCGCGCAGCGCCCGGTCCATGCCGGCGTGATAGGGCAGCGCCCGGATTCCCTGATCGTCGAGCCAGGTCGCGATCTCCTCCACCTTGGCGCGGGAGAGACAATAGACGATGCCGCTCGATCCCTTGTGGCGCGACAGAAACCTGAGCAGCTGCTGGCGCGGCTGGTCGCGTTCGACGATCTCATAGGCAATGTTCGGCCGGTCGAAGGAGGTGGTGAAGACTTCCGCATCGTGCAGCCCCAGCCGCTCGATGATGTCTTCGCGTGTGTGGGGATCGGCCGTGGCGGTGAGTGCCATGCGCGGCACGCCGGGATAAAGGTCTGTCAGCTTGCCGAGTTCGCGATATTCCGGCCGGAAATCATGCCCCCATTGCGAGACGCAATGCGCCTCGTCGATGGCAAACAGCGCAATTTCCACGCCTTGCATCATCTCGCGGAAGCCCGGCGTGACGGTCCGTTCCGGCGTCACATAGAGAAAGTCGAGCGCGCCGCGATCGAGCGCCCGGCGGATCTCGACATATTCCTCGCGGGAAAGCGTCGAATTGAGCGCCGCGGCCCGGACGCCAAGCCCCTTCAGCGCCTGCACCTGGTCGCGCATCAGGGCGATCAGCGGCGAGACGACCACACCGACGCCCGGCCGGCAGAGCGCCGGCACCTGGAAACACAGGGATTTGCCCGCCCCGGTCGGAAACAGCACCACGGCGTCCCCACCGGACACGACATGGGACACCACCTCCGCCTGCCGCCCGCGAAAGGCCGGATAGCCATAAACGCGTTTCAGCACGGACAGCGGCGTTTCCGGCTCATGGGCGGAAAACAGCGGATCGGTAAGAGAGTGAGTCGGCATGGCGCCAGATGTAGCCGACGAGGGAGGGGATGACCACCGCTCGGCAAGGTTTCCCGGTGGAGAAGCCTTCGGCTCCGTCTCGCCAGACCGCATCCTGCTGCTCCTGGGCATCTGGACCCGCGTTTCGCCAAAGGCGCTGGCAGCGTTCCACGCGGAGTGAGGGTGCCTCCACCTCCTTTTCAATGGAGGAGGTGGCAGCAAACCGCCGGGTGCGGGGGATCAGGCATCCTTGTGCCCGGATCTTACAGCGCCCCGGAGGTTCGCGTCGCCCCTTCCTGAGAGGAAGAGGTTCGTTCGCTCAGTCGATCGGCGTGAACACCATCGAATGGCCGTTGATGCAGTAGCGCAGGCCGGTCGGTTTCGGGCCGTCGGGAAAGACATGACCCAGATGGCCGCCGCAATTGGCGCAGCGGATTTCCGTGCGCACCATGCCGAAGGCCGTGTCGCGGTGTTCGGTCACGGCATCAGGCTTCACCGGCTCGAAATAGCTCGGCCAGCCGCAGCCGGCGTCGAACTTCGTATCGGAGACGAAGAGCGGTTCGTCGCAGGCGGCACAGTGATAGAGACCCTTCTGGAAATTGTCCCAGTAGGGTCCGGAAAAGGCGCGCTCCGTGCCGTGTTCGCGCAGGATCCGGTATTGCTCCGGCGTCAGCTGGTCGCGCCATTCGGCGTCGGACTTGACGATCTTCGGGGCAGGGGTGGAAGCGGTCATGATCTACTCCTTGGCAAGAACCGGGCGTCTGGCGAGCGGCGTGGCAAGCATGGCCCGGCTGGGTTGCACTATAGATAGGGTGCGGGATGTCGACCGGCAATCGCCCCTCCCATGGCTTTGCTCGGCGAAAGCAGCCTGCGCTTTCATGCCAAACTGATAGACATGCACTGTTTTTGACCGAAACCTGGGTTGACGCGTCCGTGAACCGATAAGGTTCCGTTTTTGCTTGAGACGAAGGATGGCTTGTCCTAACACACTCGCACCTTGTATCGACTGATGATCGAGACCCGATCCGATGCCCACGGGGAGATGGAATGCCTGAGATGACGAGCGACCTGACCTGGGTCGCCATGCTGTTGCCCTTCGCCGCCGCTCTTCTGGCGCCATGGCTCACGGGCCGCCTGGGGGCGAATGCCGCCTGGCTGCTGGCTCTGGCACCGGCGCTTGCCTTTGCCCATTTCGCAGGCTTCCTGCCCGAGATCGCAGCCGGCGAACGGGTGACCGGCGGTTTCGCCTGGATCCCCAGCCTCAATCTCTCCTTTTCCTGGTTTCTCGACGGCCTGTCGCTCACCTTCGCACTGCTGATCACCGGCATCGGCGTGCTGATCGTGCTGTATGCCGGCGGCTACATGAAGGGCCATCCGCAGCAGGGCCGCTTCATCGGCTTCATCCTGCTTTTCATGGGTGCCATGCTCGGGCTCGTCGTCTCCGACAGCTTCCTCATGCTCTTCGTCTTCTGGGAGCTGACCTCGATCACGTCCTTCCTGCTGATCGGCTTCGACCACACGCGGGAGGCCTCGCGTCGGGCCGCCCTGCAGGCGCTGGTCGTCACCGGTGGCGGTGGCCTCATCCTGCTTGCCGGCATGATCTTCATCTGGAACATCACCGGCGTCAGCCAGCTCTCGCTGCTGCTCTCGACCGGCGACACCTTGCGCGAAAGCCCCTTCTATCTCGCAGCCCTTCTCCTGGTGCTCGGCGGGGCCTTCACCAAGTCGGCCCAGTTCCCCTTCCACTTCTGGCTGCCCAACGCCATGGAAGCGCCGACCCCGGTCTCGGCCTATCTGCACTCGGCGACCATGGTGAAGGCCGGCGTCTATCTCCTGATGCGCCTCAACCCGGTCATGGGCGAAACGCCCGCCTGGGAAATCCTGTTGCCCTTCTTCGGCGGGGTCACCCTGCTGGTCGGCTCGGTTCTGGCCGTGCGCCAGACCGATCTGAAGCTGATGCTGGCCTATACGACGGTGGCCTCGCTCGGCCTGCTGGTCATGCTGACCGGCTTCGGCACCGAACACGCGGTCGAGGCCGCGGTGCTCTATCTGGTTGCCCATTCGCTGTTCAAGGGCGCGCTCTTCATGGTCGCCGGCGCAATCGACCATGAGGCCGGCACGCGTGACATCACCCGCCTCGGCGGCTTGCGCAAGCTGATGCCGATCACCTTTGCCGCCGCCATTCTCGCCGGCGTCTCCATGGCCGGCCTGCCGCCGCTCTTCGGCTTCCTCGCCAAGGAAGAGATCTATTATGCGCTCGCCGGCGCAAGCCCGCGCGCCATTCTCTTCACCGCAGTCGCCGTCATCGGCAATGCCCTGATGTTCGTCATCGCCTTTGCTGTCGGCCTGAAACCCTTCATCGGCCGGGAAGGTGACACGCCGAAACACGCCCATGAGGGGCCTGTCCTGCTCTGGCTCGGACCGCTGACGCTCGCCGTCCTGTCGCTCGCAGGCGCAATTTTCTCCGGCCTTGCGCACCGCTTCATCTCCTCGCCCATGGCAAGCGCCGTGGATGGCGAGGCCCAGGCCGTCACAATCGGCCTCATACCCTCCCTCGGTGCGGCTCTGGCGCTCTCGGTGCTGACCGTCGTCCTCGGCGTCGTCCTTTATCTCGGCCTCGACCGCCTCCGCGCCACGGTCGATCGCCTCGTCACCGGCCTCGGCGTGAGCCCGGACCGCGGCTTCGACCATTTCATCAGCGGTCTCGTGCGGCTGTCCACCGGGATCACCCGTTTCATCCAGAACGGCCGCCTTGAAACCTACATCACGCTCACCTTCGTCTTCGTCGCGATCGTGCTTCTGGTGACGCCCGTCGTCTATGGCGAGCTGCCGACGGGTCTCAGCCTGCCATCGGAATTCGACTTCCATCAAATGGCGATCCTTGCCATTGCCGTCATCGGTGTCATTGCGGTGCTTTCGGCCCAGGACCGCCTGACCGCGATCGTCTGCCTCGGCATCCAGGGCTTCGCCGTCGCCGTCATCTTCCTGCTCTATGGTGCGCCGGATCTCTCCTTCACTCAGTTCATGGTCGAGACGCTTTCGGTCGTCATCCTGGCGCTGGTCATGACGCGGCTCAGGCTCTCGCCCTCGGATCACCGCCCGATCACCGCCCGTCTGCTCGACGGTTCGCTTGCCATTGCCTGTGGCCTCGGCTTCGGCCTGATGCTCGCCGCCTCGACCGCCGGCCCCTTCGATGCCTCGCTCTCGGCCTTCTTCGCCGAGCATTCCAAGATCATCGCCCACGGCGCCAATGTGGTGAATGTCATCATCGTTGACTTCCGCGGTGTCGATACGCTGGGTGAGATCGGCGTCGTCATGATCACCGGCCTCTCCATCCTGGCGCTGATCCGCATCCGGGTCGGTGCGCCGATCATTCCGACACCGGCTCCCTCCGAGGTCGCGCCCGCGCCGGCGCCGCCCCCTGCATCGTCCAAGACAAAAGGTGCAAAACGCCGATGAACACCCTGATCTTCCGCACCTTTGCGCCGTTCCTGACCGTGCTGATGCTGGTCTTCTCGATCTTCGTGCTGTTGCGCGGCCACAATGAACCGGGAGGCGGCTTCATCGGCGGCCTGATCGGGGCCGCCGCCTTCGCCATGTATGGCATCGCCTTCGGCGTCCAGGCCGTGCGCCGCGCCATGGTCTTTCATCCGATGTCGGTGGCGGGCTGCGGCCTTCTGGTCTCGACCTTGTCGGGCGTGATATCGGCACCCCTCGGCTATCCCTTCATGACCGGCGTCTGGATCTATCCGAGCCTTGGTGGCGTCGAAGTTCCGCTCGCGACCGTGATCTCCTTCGACATCGGCGTCTATCTCGTGGTTGTCGGCACATTCGCCTCGATCGCGCTTGCACTCGAAGAAAGGGATGACGGCTGATGGAAGTCATCTTCGCTCTCGTCGTCGGCATTTTCTTCGCTGCCGCCGTTTATCTCATGCTGTCGAAGAAGGTCATCCGCATCCTCTTGGGCGTCGTGCTGCTCGGCAATGCCGTCAATATGCTGCTCTTCACCGCTGGCCGCCTGACGCCCGCCATCCCGCCGATCATTCCCGGCGGCGTGGACGTGCTTCCGCCAGGCACGGCCAATCCGCTGCCGCAGGCCCTTATCCTGACGGCGATCGTCATCTCCTTCTCCTTCTTCTGCTTCCTGCTGGTGCTGACCTACCGCGCTTACCAGGACCTCGGCACCGACGACACGGATGAGATGCGCGTCGCCGAGCCGAAGGACGAGCCGCTGCCGCCGAGCGGCTACTGAGCAGGAGACACGAGGACCTTATGGCTGCCCCCACAACGACACCTGCCGACTACGCCGCCGCCTATGTGATGGAGCCGATGACGGCCGCCCACTGGCTCGCGGTCACCCCCATGGCGCTCTGCATCGCCTTCGGCGCGATCCTGATGATGATCCGCCACCGCACCCACTGGCATCCGCACGTGGCGCTGACGGGACTGGCGCTGCTTGTGCTCAATGACGTCATGCTCCTGATGAAGGTCGTGGCCGACGGACCCTTGACCATGATGATGGGCCGCTGGCTGCCGCCCTTCGGCATCGCCATCACCGTCGATCTGACCGGCGCATTGCTCGCGCTGGCCGCGGCCATCGTTGCCCTGTGCGGTGCGCTCTATGCCCATGTCGAGATCAACAACAGCGGTCGCCGCTACGGCTTCTATCCGTTGCTGATGCTGCTGATGGCGGGCGTCTCCGGTGCCTTCCTGACCGGCGATATCTTCAACCTCTATGTCTGGTTCGAGGTCCTGCTGATCTCCTCTTTCGGTCTCTTGATCCTCGGCTCCGAGCGCGAGCAGATCGACGGTGCGCTGAAATATGCGGTTCTGAACCTGATGGCGACGACGCTCTTCCTGATCGGCGTTGCCTATCTCTACGGCATCTTCGGCACGCTCAACATGGCCGACATTGCGATGAAGGTGCCGGATTATGCCGGCACAGCACCGCTGATGACGCTGTCGGCGCTCTTTGTCCTCGCCTTCGCGATGAAGGCTGCGGCCTTCCCGGTCAATTTCTGGCTGCCGGCCTCCTACCATACCCCGCGCGTCGTGGTGTCGGCGCTCTTTGCCGGCCTGCTCACCAAGGTCGGCGTCTATGCGCTGCTGCGTGTCATGGTCATGCTCTTTCCCGTCGAGCGCGAGGCCTTGAGCCTCGTCATCGCCATCGTCGCGGCCCTCACCATGGTCCTCGGCGCCATGGGCGCGCTTGCCCAGAACGACATCCGTCGTTTCCTCGGCTTCGTCGTCATCGCCGGGATTGGCAACATGATGGCGGGTATCGCGATCGGCAGCAATCTCGCCGTCGGGGCTGCGATCTTCTACGCGCTGCATTCGATCCTGCTGATGACGGCACTCTATCTCGTTGCCGGCGAGATCGCCCGGATCGGCGGCCACTACCGCCTCGACCGTGTCGCCGGTCTCTGGGCCGTCGCCCCGCTCTTCGGCGCCCTGACGCTGGCGCTCTTCTTCGCCGCGAGCGGCCTGCCGCCGTTTTCCGGTTTCTGGCCGAAGGCACTTCTGGTCAAGGCCTCGATCGACATCGGCGCCTGGTGGCTTGCAGCCTCCGTGCTTTTCTCGGGCTTCCTGACCACGATCGCCTTCGGGCGCGTCTTCCTCTTCGCCTTCTGGCGCCCTGTCGCCGTGGCGGGAGAGCCGGAACTGACGGCCGCACCCGCGATCCAGGTGGGCGCACAGCGCTGGCGCATGGCGCCGATCATCATCCTCACCGGCTTCGTCGTCTGGTTCGGCCTGTTCCCTGACAGCCTGATCGTCATCAGCCAGGATGCAGCCTCCGGCCTGCTCGACCCGACGAGCTATATTCGCTCTGTCTTCCCTGAAGGAGGTGCTCGATGAGCCTTTATGCGATCAGTATCCTGATGGCGGTGATCTGGGCCACAGTATCGGGAAGCTTCACGCTCCTGAACTTCCTCTTCGGCTTCGTTCTCTCGATCCTCACGCTCTATCTCCTGCGCGAGCGCTTCGTCGGGCCCGATTATACCAGCCGCTCACGCCGCATCCTGTCGCTCGTCATGCTCTTCCTGGTCGAACTGGCAAAGTCCGCCTGGCGCGTGGCGACGCTTGTCCTGCAGCCGAAGATGGATCTGAAGCCCGGCATCTTCGCCTATCCGCTGTCGGTCAAAAGCGACTGGGAGATTTCGCTGCTTGCCAATCTCATCACGCTGACGCCGGGTACGCTGTCGGTCGATGTCTCCGAGGATCGCCAGACCCTCTATGTGCATGCGCTCGATTGCTCGGATATCGAAGCGGCCCGCCGTGACATTGCCGAAGGCTTCGAGAAGAAGATCATGGAGGCCTTTGCCTGATGACCCCCGAACTGATCGTCGAATATGCCTCGATCGTGGCCATCGCCATCCTCGTCGTCGCGCTGCTGCTCACCGTCTATCGCGCCGTCGTCGGCCCGACCTTGCCGGATCGCATCGTCGCGCTCGACATGCTGGTCGGCATCGTCATCGGTTTCATCGCCGTCATCGCTCTCAGAACCGGCTATACGCTGTACATCGACATCGCCATCGCGCTCGGCCTCGTCGGCTTCCTGGCAACCGTCGCCTTTGCCCGCTTCGTGCTCGCCCGCGGCTGTGTCGGGGAGGGGGAAGAGATCGAGCCCGGTCCAGCACCTGGACCGGCGCCGCCCAAGCCGGTGGCCACATCTGCAGCCAGGGCCGCTGCGCCGAAGACGGCCAAACCCCGCAAGACCAGCAAGCCGGCCGCACCGTCCGGCAAGGAGGCCAAATGATATCGCTCCTCGCAACGCTCGCGGTTGCCTTCTTGATGATCGCCGGGGCGCTGTTCTCCCTGCTCGCCGCGATCGGTCTCAACCGCCTGCCGGATTTCTACACCCGCATGCATGCGGCCTCGAAGGCCGGTACGGTGGGCTCGGGCTTGCTTCTGCTCGCCGTCGGTCTGCATGCCGCCGATGGCGCGACCTTTGGGCGATCCCTTGCGGGTATCGTCTTCTTCATCCTGACTGCCCCGATTTCCGCCCATCTTCTCGCCCGGGCGGCCCACAAGGTCGGCTACAAGCTGTCATCCGTATCGGTACGTGACGATATGATTGGCTAATCGAACTTTTGGTATTGCTGGTTGAGTTGGGAGTTCTATTGAAATCCCTGCGTTCGATTGTGACGCGATTGAGCAAATCGCCAATAAATAAGTTTTATACCTGTCATATCTAGTAGAAATATCTTGTGGACATTTGCAGCCGGAGTGCTAATTCACAATCAAGAGCGCTGATATGTTGCGTTCGCGGTCTGTAAGCGAAGTTGAGTTCCGGGTATTGGCATTTGCACAGGCCTTATCTTCGTCAAAGTCGGCGTTGCACAGGGCCGGGCGGTTTTGGGGACCGTTTCGGCAAATTTGGTGATCTTAGTCGGGTGTTTTCATCTTCCGGGTCCGCTGTCGTCGGCCGGAAGCGCTATAAACTATTGTCTGCGGGGATGGGGCATCCGCGCAGAAATTGAACAGGAGATGTGAATGAGTGAAGTCCAACAGGGTCCCAGCCAGCAATTGCTGGTGGAGCTGACAGCCGACATCGTTTCGGCCTATGTCAGCAACCACATGGTTCAGGTCAGCGACCTGACAACCCTGATCGCCGATGTCCACCAGGCTCTGAACAGCACAGCCACGCCGACCCCGGTGCAGGCTGTCGTCGAGAAGCCGAAGCCCCCGGTTCCGATCCGCAAGTCGATCGAGGACGACTATCTGATCTGCCTCGAGGATGGTCAGAAATTCAAGTCGCTGAAGCGCCACCTGATGACCCATTACAACATGACCCCGGAAGAATATCGCGAGAAGTGGGGCCTGCCGTCCGACTATCCGATGGTGGCACCCGCCTATGCCGAAGCGCGCTCGCGCCTCGCCAAGGAAATGGGTCTGGGCCAGCGCCGCAAGCGCGCCAAGTAAGCCGGGCTTTGCCGCGCAAGCGGCATGCAGAACACAAGGCCGGTCACGCGACCGGCCTTTTTCATGTGGAGACATAGGAAGATAATCCCGAACTTCGACTGACGTGCTGGCGGGGCATGGACCTTGAGGCAAAAATTCAGGTACCCCCAGATTTTTGGGGTTCTAAGTCCTGAAGAGTCTGCTAGCTTCAATAGGAAGAAAATCCTATTCAAGGTGCGCCATGACCCTCGATCCTTCCTCTCGTCCCGAACCGCCGCCGCCCGCAGCCCTGTCTCCTGCCCCGTCTGCGAATTGGGACCCCGAGCAGACGAATGCCCTCGTGAATGGCGACGGCCCGCGTCCACTCACCCCGGAACGGCGCCTGCTCTGCATGATCGTGCGTCAGTTGACGGAGGAACTGCTGCGCGCGACCGGCCTTGAAAGTGACCAGGATCCCGGACGCCGGGCGACGGGCCATGTGCGTCAGGTCGCCATGTATGTCTGCCACGTCGCCTATTCCATGCCCATGGGCGAGGTGGCGGAGGCCTTCGGCCGTGATCGCTCCACCGTCGGCCATGCCTGCCGCATGGTCGAGGACCGCCGCGACGACCGCGCCTACGATACCTTTGTTGCGATTGTCGAGCGCATGGCGAGCGCCGTGCATCTTCTGGCCGGCCGGCGCATCTGAGGGGAGGCGGCATCATGACGATAAGGAAGAGCTCCAGGCAGACGACCGGGGCCGGTCAGGCCGGACTGCCGCGAGACCCGGCGACGAGCGCCGCGGTGACGGCAGCACCGTTCCATGCGTCCAGCCGCGGCACATTCCGCGCGACGGGGGCCGATGGAGCACTGGCCAATACCTCCCGCGCCGAGCGCAAGCAGATCCGGCAGATCCTCCGCCGCGCACTCACCGGTCCGATCATCCTTCCAGCCGAGGGCGCAGCGTGCAATCCGGCAGATAGGCACTGTCCGCCCGGCGCCATGGCAGGGCTTGCCCGGGAACGCCTCGCCCGACTGGTCGCCGACGGTCTGCTCGCACGGTCCCCCGAAGGCTTCGTCGCCACCACGGAAACGGCCGCATGGCTCCGCCGGGATCTCTGCGAGCTGCCGGACGAGGCCCATGCCAGCCAGCACCGGACGATGGAAGTTGAAACACTGGTGACCCCGGAGGGTCGCCAGACCGTGCGCCGAAATCTGCAGGAATCCCCGCTTTTTCCGCTCCTGCGCCTGAAGGAGAAGGATGGTCGCGCCTTTCTGTCGCCAGACGCCGTCGCCGCCGGAGAACGCCTTGCCGCAGACTTCGACTTCGCCGGCCTTCAGCCCCGGATCACGGCAAGCTGGCAGCCTCGGCTGTCCGCCCGCGCCAGGGGTGGTGCCCCGCCCTCGGTGGACCTGGCAGACAGCAGGCTCGCCGCCCGAACCCGCATCGCCCGCGCCGTCGAGGCCATGGGCCCGGAACTGTCGGGTGTCGCCCTCGATGTCTGCTGCTTCGGCAAGGGCCTGGAAACCGTCGAGCGCGAACGACAATGGCCGGCCCGCTCTGCCAAGCTCATGCTGCGTGCCGCTCTTCTCTCACTTGCGCGCCATTACGTCCCGACATCCGTGCGATCCCGTCCGCGCCACTGGGGCGAGGAGGATTTCCGGCCGAAGATGGGGTGAGGCGAGTTGTGCCCGTTCACACCAGTCGCCGCGCTGCCTCTTCGCGGATGCGCTGGATCATCGAGCGCAGCCCGTTGGCTCGCTGCGCGGTCAGGTGTTCGAGCAGGCCGATCTGGCTGAAGAGGTCGAGCGCATCGAAGGCGACCACGTCTGTCGCCTTTTTGCCGGAATAGGCGGCAAGCACGATGGCCACGAGACCGCGCACGATGAAGGCGTCACTGTCGCCGCGAAAGGTCATCACCGGATCGGCACCGTCACCGGCCGAAACCGAGAGCCAGACCTGGCTCGCGCATCCCTGCACCTTGTTGGCTGCCGTCTTTTCGTCGTCCGGCAGATCTGGCAGCGCCTTGCCGAGCTCGATCACATAGCGCATCCGGTCCTCCCAGTCGTCGAGGAAACCGAAGTCGTCGATCATTGCGTTCAAGCTCGTCATGCTACCCACCCGATGTTCAAGTCGGTCCGATATAGGCCAGACCTCAGCGCATTTGAACCGCCTGCGGCAAGGAAACATGGTGTGGAAAACGGGGAAGGCGAGATCTGAGGGTACCGAGTGGCCGAAGATGCCTATTCTGAGCAACGCCATCACCCTCCTCGGGTGCGCTGAAAAAAGAAAAGCCGCGTAGCTTTCGCCACGCGGCCCGGCAAAATGCCGATTTCAGTGAGGGACAGGCAGACAGGCATCCGGTCCATGGCAGGCCCGGTTGCAAGCGGGGAGGGGGGCGGACATCCGCCCCGGAATTCTTGGATTGACCGCAAGAAGATGCGGTCACGTATGCTGCGAAGCGCTCAGGGCTTAGGCGGCTGATAGGGTTTCGGCAGGTGCTTCGGTCGCGCCGTCGGCGTGACAGTGCCGGTGATGACAGGCTCCTCGGCTTCAATGTTCGCCAGCTGCGGGATCTCGACTTGCGGCTTGACGATCTCGACGGCGCCGCGTGCCGTTGCCGTATTCTCGTCGGCCACGGCCGTCGTACCGCCGTCAGTGAACTGCTTGTCGAGCAATTGGTAGGCGACGAGTGCACCTTCGCGGGCCCGCTGGCCGAGCGCCTGGAAGGTTGCCGCGCCCTTGTTGCAGACCTCAGGCTTCTCGACGCAGAGCGAGGTCACATAGTCATAGGCACCGCTGGCTGCGGTCATGGCTGCACCCATGTCGAAGCCGGCGCCGTCTCTCTCCTCGGCGGGCGGTGCCGCAAGGAAGGACAATGCGACCAGTGTCGCGGTGCAGTAGATTGATCCTTTGATCAGAAACCACATTGTCTTCACCAAAATCCCTGTTGCCGGTCTTTGCCGGAACGGTCCGGGTTACGCCCCGAACTCATGGAAGCGACCCTAGGTTCGATTCGCGAAAATCGTTTTTCGAAAGCCGGTCGGCTTTGATGTGAATTCGATTAAAATTTGAGTGATCTCTCCGTTTCGAGACGCTTGCCTAGAAGTTTAGCGATCCGCGTTAAGCATAAATGTGGCCGCGGCCCGACAATCCACCGCTTCTGGCGGGGCCAGGCCACCACAAGTCTTAACGGCCATTCGAAAAGTTGAATGATATCAGCGCTTACGCACCGTTAACCATGTTTGGGAATGCCTCATCCCGATGTCCCGTTTCGGGTCGGATCGGCCCGGTAAGACCCGTTGCAGGCCTCTGCCTTATCTATTCCTTAAGCGCGTCCGGCCTATCTTCAGGCCGATAAATCAGATGAACCGGTTGCGGATTTCTGGCGTGGTTGTAATGCGTAATATGTCGGATGCACTGACGGTAACGATGGACGGGCTCCTTGCCCGCCTCCTGTCGCGTCATGCTGCCGGCCGCCCCGCCGAACGGTCTGAGATCGTCGCCCTGCGCAATCTGACGCTCGCCATGTCGCCGGCCTTCGTCGCCCTTCCCGCAGGTTTCACCTTTCTCCTCGGCCCCGCCACCGGGCTGCCGATCGGTTTTGCCCTGGCGACAGCGCTCCATCTTCTCGCAGCCGTCGCGCTCGTCTGCGGCCGTCGCCTCGGCGCACGCAGTGCGGAAGCCCGTCTGCCGGCGGGCGAGCAGATCGTGGGCGACCCTTACGAATTCTGCCCGGGCCTCTTCCTGACGCTCGATCCGGCCGGCATCGTCACGAGTGCCGGTGGTCGCGACCGGCAGATGTTTCTCTCCTTCCTGCGCGAACCGCTGTCGCGGCCCTTCGTCGAGCAGGTCCATGTGTCCGATCGGCTGGCCTTCGCCCAGGCGCTCGACGAACTGCGTCTCGGCGCCGATGTCGTCGTCACGGATCTGCGCCTCGATCGCCCGGTGATCGGCCTCGACCAGGCCCAGTTTCTCAATGTCCGCCTCGACATGACGGCCGTGCGCGCCGATGATGGATCGCTTGCAGCCGTGCGCGCCCAGATGCTCGACATCGCAGGCGAAATGGCGATACGCGATGCCGTCACCCGCAAGGAAGAAGAGGCGACTGCCGCCCACGAGATCAAGAGCCGTTTTCTGGCGGCCGTCAGCCACGAGATGCGCACCCCGCTCAATGCCATCCTCGGCTTTTCCGACATTCTGATCGGTGAATATTTCGGCAAGCTCGAAAACGACCGTCAGCGGGAATATGTTCAACTGATCCGCCAGTCGGGCGCTCATCTCCTGTCCGTCGTCAACACGATGCTCGACATGTCGAAGATCGAGGCCGGCCGCTACGAACTCATGCTCGAGGATGTCGATCTCGCCGCATCGCTGACGGAATGTGAACGCATGCTGTCGCTGCAGGCCCAGACCAAGGGGCTGAAGCTCACCAGCCGTCTCCCCAAGGGCCTGGGCGGAATCACCGCCGATGGACGGGCGCTCCGCCAGATCGTCATCAATCTGCTTGGCAACGCCATCAAGTTCACCGATGCCGGCGGCGCCGTGACCATCGATGCGGTCCGGAGCGGCAACGAGGTGACCGTCAGCGTCAGCGATACCGGCATCGGGATTGCACCGGAAAAGATGGCGCTGATCGGCCGCCCCTTCACACAAGTGCAGAACGATCTCAATCGCAACTACGAGGGTTCCGGCCTGGGGCTTTCGCTGGTAAAGGGATTGACGGCCCTGCATGGCGGCACTTTCCGGATCGAAAGCCGGCCGGGCGAGGGCACCGTGGTCATGGTGAGCCTGCCGGTCGACGGCTCGGGCGCCAGGGCCGCAGACGAAACAAACATGGTCGAATTCCCGCCACGCCTGGCGGCTGCGGGGAACGAGAACAAGACGGGTGGGATTGCGCCGGGGCATGACGAAGCGAAAGCGAAAATCGCCTGAGAAGAAGAAGGCGGGCAACACGGCTCTCCGCGTTCTTTCCAGGGGGGGAGGTGCGCTGGTGCGCTTGGCCGGCCGCTATCCGCGTGCCGTCGGCGGCGCCTTCTGCTTCTCGCTGATCTTCGGCACCATCGCCGCCAACGCCCTCTGGTATCAGCCCGGCCAGCATCCATCGCCCTTCCTGCGCACCCGCAACGCGGAGGACTTCACCGCACTCGCGGGCGTGCCGCGCGCCCCGCTGCTGAGCGAGCAGGATCCCGAAACCGTCACCACCTTCCGCATCGAACGGGAGAAGACGGCTGCCGATGGCGCTCCGGTCGAGACGACTGCCGTTCCCGATCCAGCCGTGGAGGCCGCCACCGCTGCGCGCCCTGCCGGCCTGCCGGCCAATGCCGAAGAAGCGGCCGGTCTGATCCGCCGGGTTCAGGGAGAACTCCTGCGCCGTGGTCTTTATGACGGCGAGGCCGACGGTGTCATCGGCCCGCGCACTGAAACCGCGATCGCCGTCTTCCAGAAGACCGTCGGCATGGAAGCGAATGGCCTTGTAACCCCGGAGCTTCTGGCCGCACTGACCCTTGATCGCGGCGTCACAGCCGCCGTGCCCGCCCAGCGTCCGGTCATGGATATCGATGCCGGGGGCGAGGACCCGGTCGCCGCCGCGATCCGCAGCGCCGAAACCAGGCTCGTCACCGCGCCGCGCCGCCCTGTTGTCCCGGTCCAGGCCCTGCCGCCCAAGGCCGTCGAACCGGCCGTTCCGCCTGTCGTCCAGCAGGCGAATTTCGATCCCGGCCTCGTCATGGAAATCCAGCGTGGCCTGTCCAACATGGCCTACAGGAACATCACCATCGACGGCATTCCCGGCGACGACACCCGCGCCGCCATCCGCCGCTTCGAGCGCCATTACCAGCTGCCGGAAACCGGCGAACCGAGCGCTGCGGTCCTGAAGAAACTCAAGGCCATCGGCGCCCTATGAGCCTTTCGTCTAGGCGAATTTTCATAAGCCCTAAAGTAATCCAACATTAATCATACCAGCGCTACTCTTCTCCGATTGGAGGAGGAAGATCCATGACCGCTGCGATGTCCGCGCATCTTGACGACGACCCGTATTCGGCAGGGGCGGCGCCCGCACCGCGACCGGAGGCCGACGCCGCTCTTCTGCGCGGCATTGTCCAGCGCCTGGCGGAAGAGGCCTCGACGCTGGGTGTCGACCTTGTCGACATCGCTGGCGCCATCCAGGATGTGGCCGGCATTTCCAAACGCCATGCCGTCACCTTCGACGGCATCACCCGCACGGCGCTGTCGATCGCCGAGACCAACCGGGACGTCGCCGTCACCCTGCGCGAGACCGACCAGACGGCCGGCGAGGCGCGTCGCATGCTGACCGACAGCGCCACGCGGCTGACCGGTGCCGTCGACAAGATCGATCACATGGTGTCGACGTCAGAGGAGATCGGCACCGAGATCGGCAGCTTTTCGCAGTCGCTGGCCGAGGTCGACAAGGTGGCCGAGGAGATCGGCACGATCGCCCGCCAGACCAACCTGCTTGCGCTGAACGCTGCCATCGAGGCCGCCCGCGCAGGCGAGGCCGGCAAGGGCTTCGCCGTGGTCGCGGCAGAAGTCCGTGCTCTGGCGCTGCAGACCTCGCAGGCAACGGGCGCCATCCAGGAAACATTGAACCAGATCCGCGTGAAGATCGTCCGCCTCACGGAAGCCGGGCATGGTGCAACCGCCAGCGCCCGCGACGTGCGCGAGACCTCCCAGGCGATGAACGCGTCCTTTTCCTCCATGGAACAGGTCATCACCCGCATCCTCGACGGCTCCTCCGCCATGGCCCAGACGACCGACCAGGTCGACCGCCAGTGCTCGGAATTCGTCGCCACCTTGAGCGACATGTCGGCGGAAGTCCGCCAGTCCGACCATCACCTCCAGCAGACCGCCGGCCGCGTCGACAAGGTCGTGGCACTCTCGGAAACGCTGATCCAGCTGACGGCGAGCGCCGGCATCCGCACGGCAGACAGCGAGTGGATCGACACTGCAGTTGATGTCGCCGCCCGCATCTCGCAGGCGTTCCAGCAGTCCGTGGACAGCGGCCGCATCCGCCAGTCCGACCTCTTCGACCGCAACTACCGCCCGATCCCGGGCACCGATCCGGTGCAGATGATGACCGCGTTCACCGAATTCACCGATCAGGTCCTGCCGGCCATTCTGGAGCCGATCGCCGGGTCCTCGGAGCGTATCGGTTTTTGTGCGCCAGTGGATGAAAACGGCTACCTGCCGACCCACAACAAGAAGTTTTCCGCCCCGCAGCGTCCGGGCGACACGGTTTGGAACACGGCCAATTGCCGCAATCGCCGCATCTTCAACGACCGCGTCGGCCTTGCCGCCGGCCGCTCCACGGCGCCCTTCCTCGTCCAGACCTACCGACGCGACATGGGCGGCGGCAATTTCGTCCTGATGAAGGACATTTCCGCCCCGATTTTCGTCGCAGGGCGCCATTGGGGTGGCTTGAGACTGGCTGTGAAGGTTTAAAGCCTCCGCCAAGTCCAGGGGACGAAGCGGCACGCGCCCTGAAGCGCTCCGGCAATGCCGGGGCGTCGACGGATCGAAACGAGCCCTCGACGCTGCCCACCCAATCGCCTAAACCGCTGCCATGCGTATCCGCTCCGACATCTTCGTCTCCGCACTCACGCGCCGCGTCTTCTCCGACGGCGGTTATGCCGCTGTCATGCGCAAGGGTTCGGAGGCCTCAGGCACCATCTTCGTTCGCCAGCGGTTCCGGGATGGTCTGGAGACGCTCTATGGCCCCGCACCCCAGGCCATGATCGATGACGAGACACGCGACGACCGCATCTTCGAGCCGCGTCTCCTGCGTGCCGAACCCGAGGCGATCGAGGCCGTGATTGCCCGCGAGCAGAAATTCGACAGTGATTTGTGGCTGGTCGAAATCGAGGTCGAGGATCTCGGGACCTATCTGACACTTGCAGATCCGGCACGTTGAGTGATCCTGCCGGTCGTTCAGGCGCAAGATAGGTACAAGGCCGGCTGAGGCGCCGACCCGGCACAGAAGCGGCCGTACGACCGTCTTCTGCTGTCGACTGTCCGATTCCTAGGCCTTGCGCACCCTCGGCATCTGGCGCCCGTAGTCGTCAACCACAGGCTGATGCTTGGCCGAGGCCTGGTTTGCGGCCGTAAGGCCCATTGCCGGCTGAGCTGCCGGCTGGCCCGGTGCTTCCGGGCTGAGGTCCTCGCCGGCAAACGTATAGCGATCGGCGCGGATCCAGCTGTCGATCCGGGCTTCCGCCTGATCGGGGTCGATACTGAAGAGCAGGTGTTCCGCGCGGCTTTCGCCATTTTCCCGGCGGGCGAGATGCGGATAGATATGTTCGAGGACAAAGATCGCTTCCCGATCATCCATCGCCACGCCCGAAAGTGTCGTCGCGAGCTGTCGGCCGGAAATGTCGAGCAGGATGCGCTCGGCCAGCCAGCGGCTGGAGGACAGGAGATCGGCAAGCGTGGTGGCGAAGAAACCGCCGTCATGCGACCGCGCGAAGCGCACGAGAAGCGCCGTCTGCAGCGGCGTCGCCTGGCGCCGGCCCAGCCGGTCGCTGGCGGCCGGTCGCTGCTGATAGGCCATGCGCTTGATCGTCTGGCGCAATGCCTCTTCACGGCTGTGATCGCCGGGCGTGGCCGCCTCGGGCATGGCTGGCTCGACCTTGGCGACGATCGTCTCGCTCACGGCTGCCGTGCCGGCTTTGGCACCCGGCAGATCGGCCATGGTGAGATCCGTCATCACCCTGTCGAAACTCGACGGCTTGGCCGGCTCTTGCGGTGTAGCCTTCGTCTCGTCGGTCCGGGCCTTCTCCGGGCGCGGCGGCAGTGCGTGGCGCAAGGATACGAGCGCGTCGATCACGGTCGGCGACAGCCGCTCGCGCTTGACGATGGCGCGCGCATGGTCGGCGCCTTGCGTGCGGGCGATCATGATCAGCATGTCGTCGGACAGTGCAGGGGAGGCGGCGAGGAAGGGAGCGGCGATCGCGATCGGTTGGCTGGCGATGAAAGCGGCGATCGAGAGCGGCAGGCTCGGGCTCTGCGAGAGCGCAGCGACCGCTTCGCGGCGAGCCTCCACCGACGAGCCGGCAAAGAGCGGCTGGAACAGTTCGGCAAATTGTCGGAGTTCGGACCTGCCGGGGAAGGAGAGCGCCTGGAAACTCGTGACCGTGGCCATCAGAACGACATCCTTGTTCCGCGCGCCGGCTGGCTTCTCAAGCTCCCTGAACTGTTCGCTCACCACAAACCCACTCCAACGCAATACAGATGTGTGTGAGAATAGAACGAATTTGTTAGCAAGCTGTTAACTAACCTATGGCTTCTTGTGAACAGGCGGATAGTCGAGGTTGATGATTCGCCGCATGTTTCCGATATTAGGCATATGCGTACCCCGGCCGTGGGGTGAACCGCGACAGGGGCACGCGTCTGAGAAAGGCGCAGATGATCCCGGTGTGTGTGAGACTTTCCGCAGCATGAACCGGATGTGCCAGCCCTCTTAAGAGGAGGGCAGGGCGAGATGATGTCTCGACCCTCTCGATCTTTCTTCTCGAAAGGAGACGAGCATGGCGGATATCATCAGGATTTCGGATCGGTTGAACCACGAGCGCCGACCGACCCGCACGGGCGATCAGAAGGCCGAGATTCTCTTCTTTACCGGCATCCGCTACGAGCGGCTGGACCAAAATGCCATATGGCCACGGGTGGAACTGCCGACCTTGCCGGCATTGCCCGCGCCGCAGGGACCCGTTTTCGGCCCTGGTCGTCGCCCCGGCTGACAGGTTGTCGTTCCATCGCGGCTGAATGGGGCCGCCGGCCGGATCTTGTCCGCGACCAGGCGAGGGGTGTCCGCCTGCTGCAGGCTGCTTCTCCCGGGACGGCAGTCTCTGGGCTCGCCCGGGCGGCTTGTGTGCAGTCTGCCGACATCGGCATCGACGTTCACCAATTGTAAATTACCAATGCCTTATAGAATGAAGTGCGGAACCGCAGCTGGTCCGCGATGATGTCTCCGGGCCATGTCTGGAAGCATCCATCATGTGGAGCCGCGCTACAGTCCCATGCTGGTGAAAATTACCAAGGACCGAATCCGCAAGGGCATGTTCGTTGAAAGCGTCGCCTGTCCCAGCCGGGAATTTGCGCGCCGCCGGTTTCTCGTCAAGACCGACGAGGAACTTGCCGCCATTCGCGCAACCTCTGCGCTTGACGTGTCGATCAATGTGCAGCTCGGCCTCGATCCGGATGGTCATAAGCCTCTGACCGGCAAATCGAGACCGCCAGCGGATATAGTTCGGGTCGAGGCGGTCCGCAGCGAAACCTCCCAATCGGCAAGGGCCTTGCGGGCGAGCCTCGGCAGTCTCGCGGTCGGCGGCTCGCTTGACATGGCGGACCTCTCGCAGGCGGCAGAGATCAATGCCGGCATCTGGTCCGACAACACGGTCATCGCGCTGGAAGTCACCCGATTGAAGAGCAAGGACGAGACGACCTATGTCCATTCGCTTGCGGTGAGTGGCATGATGACGCTTCTCGCCCGCTCGCTGGGGATGGACGAGGAAACCACCGGCATCCTTGGCGTCGCCGGCATGCTGCACGACATCGGCAAGCTGCTCATTCCAAACGAGATCCTGACCAAGCCCGGCAAGCTCACGGATCAGGAACGCCGCCTCATCCGAAATCATCCCGAAGCCGGCTATCACCTGCTCAGGTCCTATCCGGACCTGCCTCCCGTCGTGCTCGACATTTGCCGCCTGCACCACGAGGCGCTGGATGGCTCCGGCTATCCGCTGGGCCTGAAGAATGAGGATCTGAGCCTGCCCGTGCGTTTGAGCACCGTCTGCGATGTCTTCGAGGCGCTCACATCGGTCCGGCCCTACAAGCGCCCCTGGACGTCTACGGAAGCGCTGGACTGGATGTTCGAAAGGCCACAGATATTCGATCGCAAGCTGGTCATCCGGCTCGGCAGCGTGCTCACCGATGCGCCGCTCCGGTGAGCCGGCGGGCCCTCAGCGGCCCGTGAAGGGGAGGCATTCCGCTTCGGCGAGAAAGGCCTCGGCTTCCGGCTCGTAGCTTGCCTGCGGGGCAAGCACCCGCAGCACAACATAACCCTCCGTGCCCGGATGTTCGACGAGGATCGTCTCGGCGAGTGCGGCAATCGGTGTTTTCCGGAGCTGCGCGACCTGCACCGGCGTGGCCACCAGAACGTCGAGATCGCCCGCCACCGAGGTGCGGTCGTTCATCGAAAAAACCTCATTGGCATCCCGGTCGTAGATTGCCACCGACCAGAAATCGACGTCGCCACCCAGCGCCACCAGCGAAAGCGGCTGGCGCTCGATGTCGAAATGGCAGACGGCGACGCGCAGATAGGGATCGATGCTCGAGAGCCCGACGCTGTCTGGGCTCGCCGAAAGTGCATGGAAGACGAAGGGCACGCCCTCCGAGGTCACCCGCGTATAGGCGTCGCGACCGGTGAAATGCGGCACGCCGAGAATGATGATGATGTGCAGCAGGATAGCGCCGAACAGGCCCGTCACGGCAGCATAGAGAAGCTTGTTCATTGGCCGCACCCGATCTGCTCGATGACCGGCATGGACAGCCCGGAAAGCCCCGTGGAGGCGGCAGCCGGCGTGTCGAGCAGCGTCAGCACGAGCTGGAAGGCGCCCGTATCGGGAATGGCGAGCCAGTTGCCGGCCTTCGCCGTGCGCGAGATCACGATGTCGAACGAGCCGTCGCGGCGTCTCAGAACCGTCTGCGAATTCTTCGCCGTCGGAAGCTCGGGCCCGGCATTCAGCGGATTGCCCTCGGCATCCGCCGCATAGAGCGTCCAGAGCCTGGTTGTCGGCGTACGCCCGCTCATCCGGTAGGAACAGGTGCCCGTCAGCGTCAGGCCCTCGGCATCGCGCAAGGCCGTGAATTGCAGCCCCTCCGCCGACCCGTAGAGCAATCGCCCGCCCTTGGCCCGATGCGCCTTGGCATAAGGATCCGCCGATGCCATCTGCGCCGCTGGAAACGCACGCCACCCGGCCACCTCGATCGCTCCGAAACCAACAGAGGCATTCAGCATCGAAAGCGCCGAAAGCACCCCGCCCGCAAAGGCGATGATGAGGGCGATGGCGATGATGAGCGGAGCACGAAACACGGGCGGGACGAAACCTCGGGAAGCGGGCGCCAGGCGCCATGCGATGGAGCCCGAGGCGTATCACTGATTCGGGGGTGAGGGAAGTTTGGGGGCGTGGAGTGAATGGAAAGCAAAGGTAGGGCAATAGCCCCTCATCCGCCTGCCGGCACCTTCTCCCCGCGAGCGGGGAGAAGGCCGAGACCGAGACCGCTTGCTCCATCCTCTCCCCGCCTGCGGGGAGAGGGCAGGGTGAGGGGCTTTTACCCCACTGAGTGCGGCCTGACGGAACCTTCGCTCCGAATGTCCTAACGCAAAACCCCCGCCGCCAGCGCCCGCTGGATCCCGCGCACATCCGTGCCCTTCTTCAGCGTCTTGGTCACCGGCGCCTCTGCGCCCGAAACCCAGATCTTCAACTCGCTGTCGAGATCGAACGTACCGGCGGTCTCGACGGAAAAACGGGTGATCGCCCGGTAGGGCACCGACATATAGTCCACTTTCGAGCCGGTGATGCCCTGCACGTCGATCAGGATCAGTCGCTTGTCGGTGAAGACGAAGACATCGCGGATAACACGGAAGGCGAGCCCGACCTGCTCGCCATCGATCAGGACGCCGTCGAGCGTTGAGCGAGATCGGTCGGATCGACGCTCGATCCATGGCCAAGCAATCCGTCGAACAGTCCCATCATCATCCTCCACTTGTGTCGGAGCGGAAATGGGGAGGCGCGACGGAGCCGTCAAGTTCGATGCCGCCGCGCTTTCGCCTACACCTTCTCGCAGAAGGCGATTCGGTTGCTGAACGGATCGGTGACCGTCATCTGCAATCCCCAGGGCGCCTCTTCCAACCCCGGTTTCAGATAGCGATAGTCCTTGGCCGTAAGTTCCGCATGAAAGACCTTCACACCGCGCATCCAGGTGAAGGCCTTGGCGCCGGGCGATGCGTCTCCCGCATGTTCCGACAGATGTAGGATGCAATCGCCCCGCGAAACCTGGCAATACAGCGGAAAGTTCTCGCCGAAGCGGTGCTCGAAATCGACGGAAAAACCGAGATAGTCCCTGTAGAATTCCATCGCCTTGTCGACGTCGAAAATGCGGAAGATCGGAATCGGCGGCTGGAAGGCCGCTTCCGTGTCTTGTTGCTCGTCCGCCTCGATCCGCGCGGCGAGAATGTTCCATTGGTCGACACCCAACTGCTTTGCAACAAGTTCCAGAGCGAGGGAGTGACTGATGTCGAGCTTGGATTTCGCCAGTTCAGCCTTGAGCGTTCTGGCCATCAGTTTTGCGTCACGAAAGTCGCGCATGGTCTTTCCGTCCTCGGTGGCAACAGTCAAACCAGTGTCCGCGTCTGCTGATCCGTCGCCAGTTTCCGGAGAGGGAAAGGATGAGGATGCCGTCTCGTGATGCGTTCACCATAGCGTTCGCAAGGGAACGCCGCGGAGCGGCAGGCTGCATCGGCCTTTCGCACAAGCTAGGCCGCATCCGGCCCGGACGCAAGAGATGCAAAATCGGCTAGCCGGCCTTCACCCGCCCGCCGCCATGCGCTATCTGGTCATCCGACAACCAATCTTGAGGAGGATCATCATGGGCAAGCGGATCGTATTCACCGGCGGCAGTGGCAAGGCAGGGCGCCATGTCGTGCCCTATCTCCTGGACAAGGGCCACAAGGTGCTCAACGTCGACCGCGCCGTGCTCGACGTGGCAGGCGTACATACGCTTCTGACCGACGTGACGGATGCCGGCCAGGTCTACAACGCGCTGTCCTGCCATTTCGGCTATGACGGCTATGAGGAGGCCGGCGGCCCGAAGCCGGTCGATGCCGTTGTGCATTTCGCCGCCGTCCCCCGCATCCTCATGCATCCCGACAACACGACCTTCGCCGACAACACGGTCTCGACCTATAATGTCATCGAGGCCGCTGCCAAGCTCGGCATCCGGAAGGTCATCATCGCCTCGTCGGAAACCACCTATGGCGTCTGCTTTGCCGAAGGCGACAAGGACTACCACGAGTTTCCGCTCACCGAGGACTACGACACCGACCCGATGGACAGCTACGGTCTCTCCAAGGTGGTCAACGAAAAGACCGCCCGCGCCTTTGCCATGCGCTATGGCATCGACGTCTATGCGCTCCGCATCGGCAATGTCATCGCCCCCGAGGAATATTCGGCATTTCCGGGCTATCTCGCCGACCCGCCGTGCCGCAAGCGCAATGCCTGGTCCTATATCGACGCCCGCGATCTCGGCCAGATCGTCGATCTCTGCGTGAAGAAGGATGGCCTGGGCTTCCAGGTTTTCAACGCCGTGAACGACACGATCACCGCGACGATCCCCACCCGGGAATTTCTCGCCAAATATGCGCCGAACACGCCGATCACGGGCGATCTCGACGGCTTTGCGGCGCCGCTTTCCAACGCCAAGATCCGCGAAGTGCTGGGCTTCAGGGAAGAGCACGACTGGCGCAAATACGTCAACGTCTGACCGCTGGAACCCGTTGCGGCCGGTCGGCCCTCCGATGCGGAGGGCCCGGCCGATGTCGGCGGAGTTGGCGGGGGCGCAGCCTAAAAAAAGTCCCCGAATCGGGAGGTCTTTTGTATATGAGGAATATAGAAAACCCCTCGATCCATGGGGGTTATAGCCGCGGCGCCAGAAGGTGACGTCTTGCCCGAGAAACGTATGGAAATCGCCAACATTGCGCAGACCGAGATCTGCGGGCGGAACTACGTTTCCTTCGATGTCGCGATGAACGGCCATGTCATCTCGACGGTCGATGCGCCGCTGCTGTCGGGGCGCATTCTCTGGTCCCATGCCGCCATACACGGTTTCGGTGATTTCGATCGCTGCGAAAGGACGATGCTGGAGGCCGAGATCGACCGGGCGCTCGGCGACGAGGCCCCGCGCGCCGAGGACCACCTCTCGAAGCACTGATCCGTTACGGCTTCAGGCTGTCCTGCGGGGTGAAGTCATCAGCGGGTCAAGCCAAGGTGGCGGCATCCCCGCCGATTGCGGCAAGCATTAGCCCTTCAGAAAGGCTAGGCGCTCATCTGTGCGTCCCGGCTGCACTTCATGGATCTCGGCGTCGACCACAGCTTCCGCGACGAAGGGGTCCTGTTCGACAATAGCCTTGATCTCGGCATGATCGGCGCCATGAGCGAGGATCATGCCTCCCGCCTGAGGTTGCAGGCTGCCGGCCACGAGAAAAAGCCCGCGTTCGAAGCCTTGCTGGAGCCAGGCATTGTGGGCGGCCATGAGCTCGCCGGCCTTCGCCCTGTTCGTGGAAAAGCGCAGGAAAATGATGAACATGCGAACCTCCTGAAAAGTGCCGGGTTAATGCGGCGTTGAATGCGCAGCCTCGGCGGTGGCGACGTCCCGCAGCCAGAATTTCATCGCCGCAACCTCGCGCGCGAGGAAATCCCTATCCTGGAAGGCGTTGTAGAGGGTTGCCGCCCCCTGGCTGCGTGACAGCAATTCCAGCGCCAGTTGATCCGCCTTCTCGACCTGGCCGAGGGCGCTGAACTGAATGGCGAGCCATTCCCGAAACAGGGTAAAAAGCCGGACGGCATCGGGCTGGGCAGGGTGGGCGAGCTTGGCCAGTTCACTGGCAAGCGTCCCTATCGGACAGCCATGCTCGCGGATCTTCTCGCCATTGACCAGCAACAGGTCGATGAAGCTTTCGATACGGCCAGCGGGGTCCGGTGCCTGGCGCTCCCAGCGGGCGGTCATGCCTGCCCTGTCGGCGAGCCGCTTCATGATCACCGCTTCCAGGATGTCGTCCTTGCTCTTGAAATGGTGATAGAAATTTCCGCGGGATATGCCGACCGCTGTCGCGATATCGGCAAAGGATGTGTGATCGAACCCCCGCCGGTAGAACAGGTCGTCGGCCGTCGCCACGATCATCTCGCGTGTCGCTCTCTGTCCCATCGTTTTGCCGATCGTCCCTGTTCGCTAGGTCGCTTGTCCTAGTCAGAGGATTAGGACGAATGACCTAATTCGTCAAGCGCCTTGAGAATCACCCCACCCCCTGCCAGTGTCCGTCATTGCCATGCCACGGGAGGCCCGATGCTCGTACTCTTTCGCAAGACGCCGATCCTGGGCGCGCTTCTGGCGCAGGTCGTCGCCCTGCCAATCGTCGCGGCCGCCACGGCGCCGCTCTCCACCATGGTCGAACGTCTGCCATTGATCGGGCTTGCGCTGCTTTTGCAGGGGCTGGTCGCTGCGGGCATCACCCGTGTGCTGGGACTGGCGCGCTGGTGGCTGGTCATCGCCTTTCTTTTTCCGCTCGCCATGGGCACAGCGCTTCTCGTCGGCAATCTGCCCGCCTGGCCCTTCGGCCTTGCCTTCCTTCTGCTGGCACTCGTTTTTTCCAACACGACCTGTGGTCGCATACCGCTCTATCTGACCAACACCGAGACGGCCTCCGTCCTCAGGGACGTGATGAAGGATCGCGAGGCGACGCGCATGCTCGACCTTGGTTGTGGCCTCGGCGGCGTCGTGCGCGCGCTGGACGGCGAGGGAAGGACCGCCCGCGGTGTTGAGAATGCGCCGGCCGTCTATCTCACGGCAAGGCTGCTCTCCGCTGTGACCGGCCGGGGTGAGATCCGACGCGGCGACCTCTGGAAGACGGATGTTGCGCAGGAAGACATGGTCTACGCCTTCCTCTCGCCAGCTCCGATGGCCGCCCTCTGGCAGAAGCTCAAGACGGAGATGAAACCCGGCAGCCTCTTCGTCTCCAACAGTTTTCCCGTGCCCGATGTCGATCCCGACGAGATCTGGGAACTGCAGGACGCCCGCAAGACGAAGCTTTATTTCTATCCGATCTCGGCAGCCGTCACTCCCATGGAGTGATGACGCAAGCGCTGGAGGCTGGCTTGGATGTTGCCTCGATCCAACTGATCCGGTCGCCCTCTCACGCCACCACGCGCTCCGCCTCGTTCTCGAGGCTGACGCGCCAGGCGTTGCGGCCATCGGCCTTGGCGGCGTAGAGCGCGCGGTCGGCGATATCCAGGAGTCGGTCGAAGTCGCCTTCGGCCTCGACCGCGCCACAGGCGGCGCCGACGCTGATCGTCACATGTTTGTTGCGGTCGCCGGTGAAACCATGCGCGATGCCGAGCTGGCGCACCGCACGGCGCAGGCTTTCGGCAAGGGCCGGTGCCATGTCGGCGTCGGCGTCCGCGAGGATGGCCAGGAACTCCTCGCCGCCATGGCGGGCGAGATGGGCCTCGATCGGCAGCGAGCGGCGCATGGCGCGCGCCACGCGCTTCAGGCAGTCGTCGCCGGCCCCATGGCCATAGGCGTCGTTGAAGGCCTTGAAGTGATCGACATCGGCGACAAGCAGCACGACGCGCTGCGCCATCTGCGGGCTCTCGGTCCTCAGCCGCGCCAGCTCCATCTCGGTGCCGCGACGGTTGGCGAGCCGGGTCAGCGGGTCGGTGACGGAGAGCCGCGCAAGGTCCTTGTTCTGCCGTGACAATTCCCGTTTCAGCGCCTCGTTTTCCTGCACCTTCACATGGCTCGTCATCGCCTCCACTTCGAGCTGGTAGGAGGCGAAAAGCGTCATGATCACGGTCGGCATGTAGACGGCCAGATGCTGGATCACGTAAGCCGGCGTCGAGCCCTCCAGGAACCAGATGGCCGAATAGTTGAGGCAGAAGGTAAAGAGGGTGGCGCGCAGCGCGGGACGGAAGGGCGAGGCGGCGGCAATGGTAACCGCCATCTGGAAGCTGGCGGCGGCATAATAATAGGTGAGCACGCCGGGGCTCGAGCTCGAAACCAGGATCACGCACCAGGAGATGTTGGCGAGCAGGGCCACCAGGATGGCGGCGACTTCCTTGCGTTCGATGGGGTGCCGGCCATTGATATAGAACAGCAGCCCGATCGCGATCGGCAGCATCACGCCGAAGCGCAGTATTGCCGACAGAAGCGTGACATCGCCCAGCAACCAGAGGTCGAACAGAAAGCAGGCGAGATAGAAACCCAGCACGCAGATCACGGCCGCACGCAGCATGCGGCTGCGCACTGGCGCACGATCTTCCAAAAAGGCCAGATATTCGTCCGCCGTCATGCGGGACCTTGCGGAAAGTCCGAGCCATCTCATCATGGATGTCCAATCACCGATTGAAATAAGTCACCTTCGAAAACGCGGTGAAGCTAGCCTCGACCCCCTTAATTTGGGGTGAAGGCAATGTGCCAATACGAGAAATCATCGATGAACAAAGGTGGGATGATGAATCCGCAGTAAACAATCGGCCTTGGCTCCGCCGTGATGCGGCAAAACCTGTTTCAATTCAGGATGGTATCGCAGCTTCGGGTCACGGATCGCCCGGTCAAGGGCCGAATCGGCCGCATGCAGGTGGCGACCGCAGGCCGTGTTCTCGACCGTTCGTTAACTTGCAATTATCTTAACGTGTGGTTGCGCCGGTGCTTTCTGGCTCGGCCACGACCTGTGCCGTGCCGGCGGCGGGAAGGGAGAGCGCATCTGCCGCTTTCAGCCGAAGGGCCAGATCGCGGATAAGACGCGTCGACTGGGCCGAGAGCGAGCGCGGGCGTATCATTGGCGGCAGGGCATCCGGATTGGCGGCATCGGCGACCTGCGGTTGAGCCTGCTTTTCCGGCATGGGCTGGTCGACGCCCGGAATGGCTTTCAGATCGATGCCCTGATGGGCGTAGTCCATCAGCTTCTTGAAGGTCATGGCCGGCAGGGAGCCGCCCGTCATGTTGTTCGTGGAGGTGTAGTCGTCATTGCCGAACCAGACGGCGGCCGTGTAGTTGCCGGTATAGCCGACGAACCATGCATCGCGATAGGCCTGGGTCGTGCCGGTCTTGCCGCCGGTCAGAACCCCATCGACCGCCGCGCGCCGCGCCGTGCCGATATAGGGGATCTTGGTCATCATCTGGTTCATGTAGGTCGCAGCCTGTTCGCTGAGGATCTGGGCTGCCTCCGGGGTGTCGCGTTCGAATTCGTAGAGCACTTCGCCAGCATAATTGCTGATCTGCGCGATGCCGTGGCGTCGCGAGGCCTTGCCCCCGGCCGGCAACACGGCATAGGCCGTCGCCTGGTCCATGACGGTGACTTCCGCCGTGCCGAGAGGGATCGTCACGTCCTTCTTGATCGGCGTTTCGACGCCCAGAGCCTTGGTGGTCTGGATGATCGCGTCGATGCCGAATTTTTCCTTGGCAAGGCGCACGGGGATCGTGTTGATCGATTTCGCCAGTGCCGTTTCCATGGTCACGCGGCCGGCATAGCTGCGGCCGTAATTCTGCGGGCTCCAGTTGCCCCAGGAGATCGGCCCGTCGACGACGATGGTCTGCGGCGTATAACCATTCTCCATGGCCAGCGCGTAGGTATACATCTTGAAGGAGGAGCCCGGCTGGCGCAGTGCGCGCGTCGCGCGGTTGAACTGGCTTTCGCCATAGTCGCGCCCGCCGACCATGGCGCGCACTGCCCCGCCGTTTTCGATCATCACGACCGCACCCTGGCGCACATTGTAGCTCTCGCCATATTCGCGCAACGACGAGGCGACGGCCTCTTCCGCTGCCTGCTGCAGGCCGAGATCGATCGTGGTGCGCACGACCAGCGTGTGGTCCTTGAAGGTCGCGGCGATGCGCTGCACCTCCTCGAAGGCCCAGTCGAGGAAGAAGTCCGGCGCTTCCTTTTCGTTGCGGTCGATGACACTGGCCGGATTGCGCCGCGCAGCGACCACCTGGCCCTCGGTCATCAGCCCGCTCTGCACCATGTTGCTCAACACGTCGTTGGCGCGTGCACGCGCCGCCGGCAGGTTGACATGCGGCGCATATTTCGCCGGCGCCTTGAACAGGCCGGCAAGCATCGCCGCTTCCGCAAGCGTCACTTCGGTGAGGTTCTTGCCGAAATAGAACTGCGAGGCAGCCGCCGCGCCGAAGGTGCCGCCGCCCATATAGGCGCGGTCGAGATAGAGCGACAGGATCTCCTTCTTGGAGAGGTTCGCTTCGAGCCAGAGCGCGAGATAGGCTTCCTTGATCTTGCGCTCGATGGAACGTTCATTGGTGAGGAAGAGGTTCTTGGCGAGCTGCTGCGTCAGTGTCGAGCCGCCCTGGACCACTTCGCCGGCCTTGGCATTTTCGCTCATGGCGCGGGCGAGCCCGACGAAATCGATCCCGAAATGCTCGAAGAAGCGCCGGTCCTCGGTCGCAAGCACGGCCTTGATCAGATGATCGGGCAGTTCGTCGACCGGTACGGAATTTTCATGAATGATGCCGCGATGCCCGATCGTATTGCCGTAGCGATCGAGAAAGGTGACGGCGAAATTGTCGTGATTGTGCCAGTCCTGCTTGGTTTCCTCGAAGGCGGGCTGGGCGAGCGCCAGAAGCAGGACCATGCCGGCCGTGCCGAGCGTCATGGCTTCGCCGGCGATTTCGAAGCCGAGTTTCTTCAGGCCCCGCACCCGGAAACGGCGAAAGAAGATCGTGATCTCTTCCCAGGCCTCTGTCAGGTCATAGCCCGCATTCCACAGCGTGGAATCGAGCCAGCTGTCGATCTTGAGGAAGACATGGCGCTTGAGCTTCGGCGCCCGGTCGCGCTTGCCGGCCGTGTCGCCACGGTCCGTCCTGGCGTCCTGATCGGCAGCGCCGAGGCGCTCCATGGGCTCCAGATCGTCAGGCTTGTCGCTGTCGGCCACCGTGGCTTTTCCCGAAAACTTGTTGTCCGCTCCTTGACGTGCCCGCCGATAAGGATCAGGACCCATGCGGATTGCGGGCAGGTCGTCTTATCTGAGTGATGGGCGATTTGTCGCGAAAGGACAAGCGGTTTCGCGGGCCATGGTGAACCGGCACCGCCCGGGCTTGAGCTTTTGGCCAGGGGCGTTGCAAGCCTGCACCGGCGATAGCAGGCCAGCCGCCTCGACCGCAGAAGACACCGGCGCCGGACGCATGACAGGGCCGCGCGAAACGACAGTCAGTTGAACGAGACGATGACAGAAAAACCCTTCTGGAAGACCAAGACGCTCGCCGAGATGAGCAATGCGGAGTGGGAAAGCCTGTGTGACGGCTGTGGCCTCTGTTGTCTCAACAAGCTGGAGGACTGGGAAACCGGCGAGGTTGTCTTCACCTCGGTTGCCTGCAAGCTGCTCGACGGTGACAGCTGCCGCTGCTCCGACTATGAAAACCGCCAGGCGACCGTGCCGGACTGCATCCAGCTGACGCTACAGGGCCTGCGCGAGATCCAGTGGCTGCCTCCCACCTGCGGCTACCGCCTGGTTGATGAAGGCCTCGACCTCTACTGGTGGCACCCTCTGGTCTCGGGCGATCCGGAAACCGTGCACCAGGCCGGCATCTCGGCCCGCGGCCGCACGATCTCGGAAGAGGGGCTCGATGTCGAGGATCTCGAGGATTACGTGGTCGATTGGCCCATGCGGGTTGGCGAGGAGCGGCGGTAGGGATCGGTCGCCCAGGCTTCTTGAAGGCTCTTTTCCACCAAACCCGGACGTCGAGGCTTCTCGGATGGTCCTCAGAGTTGCAGTATTCCGGCCTTGTCGTCATGGTTGCTCAACAAGACGAAAGATAAACAAAAAAAATTTGATGTTTTTATATATTTAGCCGCCGAGCTGCTCTTATTTAGAAAGTGTAAACTGCTTACCGCCAGAATTTACACTGTCAAGATTGGGGGGTAAAAGTGCCTTGCCATGTCTGTGACCTTTATCGCGAGATTTGGAGGGGACAATGTTGGGTTTCGGAACTGGCGCGGATGCGAAGGCCGTACTTGAAGCAATGAGCAAGTCACAGGCGATCATAGAGTTCAAGCTGGACGGCACAATCCTGTCGGCCAATCAGAGCTTTTGCCAGGCGCTTGGCTACCAGCTGTCGGAGATCGTTGGCCAGCATCACCGGTTGTTTGTCGATCCGAAAGAGGTAGCTTCTGCAGAATACCGGGAATTTTGGGCGCGGCTCGGCCGCGGCGAATTCGATCGCCGCCAGTACAAGCGTATCGGCAAGGGCGGCAAAGAAGTCTGGATCGAGGCCTCCTACAATCCGGTGACTCGCGGCGGGAAGCCTTACAAGGTGGTCAAGTTCGCGACCGACATCACCGAGCAGAAGCTGAAGAGCGCCGAGGAAGCCGGCAAGCTGGATGCGATCTCACGCACTCAGGCGGTCATCGAATTCACGCCCACAGGCGAGATCTTGACCGCCAACGAGAATTTCCTATCGACGCTCGGCTACCAGCTTCCAGAGATCCAGGGCAAGCACCATTCCATGTTCTGTGATGAGAGCTATACAAACAGTGACGACTATCGCAAGTTTTGGCCGAAGCTTGCCGCAGGGGAAGCTGTCGCCGACGAGTTCATGCGCATTGGTAAGGGCGGCAAGCGTGTCTTCATCCAGGCCTCCTACAACCCGATCTTCGACATGAACGGTCTTGTCTTCAAGGTGGTCAAGTTCGCCACCGATGTGACCGCCCGCGTGCAGAATGTTGATCAACTGGCCGGTGCGCTGAACGCCATGTCGGAAGGCGACATGACACTGACATTAGACAAGCCCTTCCTGCCGACGCTGGAAAAATTGCGCGTCGACTTCAACGGGACCTCATCGAAGCTCCGTAGCACGTTGCAGACGATTTCGCAGAACGCTGGCGCGATTGCCGCCGCCTCACAGGAGATCCAGTCGGCCTCGAATGATCTGTCTAAACGCACGGAACAGCAGGCCGCCTCCGTCGAAGAGACGGCGGCAGCGCTTGAGCAAATCACCACGACAGTATCCGACTCCAGCCATAGGGCGCAGGAAGCCGGCAGTCTGGTCCGCAAGACCAAGATCAATGCTGAGAGTTCTGGTAAAGTTGTCGGCCAGGCTGTCGATGCCATGAGCCGGATCGAGAAGTCGTCGTCGGAAATCTCCAACATCATAGGCGTGATCGACGAGATCGCCTTCCAGACCAATCTTCTGGCGCTCAATGCCGGGGTTGAGGCCGCCCGTGCTGGGGACGCCGGCAAAGGTTTTGCTGTCGTCGCCCAGGAAGTGCGCGAACTCGCACAGCGCTCGGCGAAGGCTGCAAAGGAGATCAAGGAACTTATCAATGCCTCGAACGAGCATGTGGAGAGCGGCGTTTCACTGGTCGGCGACACCGGCAAGGCGCTGCAGGAGATCGTCAGCCAGGTGGTCCAGGTCGATGGCAATGTCGGCGCAATCGTCGAGGCATCAAAGGAACAGGCGACGGGCCTGAAGGAGATTAACACCGCGGTCAACACCATGGACCAGGGAACGCAGCAAAATGCCGCCATGGTCGAGCAGACCACGGCAGCCGCCCACAGTCTGGCGCGCGAGGCTGAACAGTTGTTTCAGCTTCTCAGCCAGTTCAGAATCGGCGCCGGTTCTACTCAGTCAAGAGGCGTACCCGCTGCCGCCAACACCCAGTTGCGCCCGCATCCCGCTCCGGCCCGCCAAATGACTGCCAAGGTCGCCAAGGCATTCAACGGCAACGCCGCATTGAAGGCCGGAGACAGCTGGGAAGAGTTCTGAGCGTTTGCTGTCGCGTACCCGTTGCACAAGGGTTGGACCTTCGCCCGTCTTGGTCAAGCCGTTGGCGGGTCCTACCCCCACAACTCCGCCCGCATCCACGCTGCCGGTAGCATCAGCCGCCCGGCAAGATCGGCCTCTGTCCCGTCCAGCCGCTGCCATTGCCAGGCTTGTCCCCATTCGGCGGGCAGGGGATAGGGCGGGACGACACGGCTTTTCGGCCGGAAGCCGCAGCGGCCGTAATAGGACGGGTCACCCAGCACCAGGACCTGTGCCACACCCTCGGCCTTGAGGCGCGCGAGACCTTCGTTGATCAGCCCCTGACCGATCCCCTTTCGCTGGTGCTGCGGATGCACGGCAATCGGCCCGAGAAGGGCGACGCGTTCGGCCGCGCCCTCCAGTCGGCCGCGGGTGAAGAGCGCGTGACCGACGAGTGTCTCCCCGGTGACGGCCGAGAGGGAAAGAACGGCAGGGTCCACGAGCAGCGCTTCGACAAGGGCTGCGAGATCTTCCTCCGGGAAGGCCGCGGCATAGAGGCCGGGGATCTGCGGTCTATCGGCAGGCTGGGTTTCCTGCAAACGGAGGGTGTCGGTCATGGAATGTCCTCCTGGGAAATGGCGGGTTTACTGCCTAGGCTGGCTTCCGCCGTGTTGCAAGTCGAAGTGGCGCAGCGGCCATCCGGTCAGTCCGGCCGTGCCGAGGCGGACACGGCGTTCAGAATGGCGGCAGATGCAATGGACACCAGCCGGTGAAGCGGCCCTGGTCATCTCCGCCTCTTGTTGGTCGCATGGCGATATCCGACGTCCAGACAGGTGAAGAGCAGCCGGTACCGGGACCTTGTGATGTCTGGCGCGCCTTGCGTTGCCGCCCTCTGATCGCCGGTAGACCGGATTTGGGTCAGCGCCGCGGCGTCCGGGTTTGGCCGGAGCCGCCCTTGAGGCGGCATGTCCGAAAATCTTCAGCCCTACCCCTTGACCCTCCCATGATGGGAAGGTCCATGTATGGTGGCAGAGGTGACCATCATGAACATGCAATCCAGGCCGGATACGGCCAAGACGACAGTCGAAACGATCCTTGTGCCCGTCGAGGGCATGACCTGCGCATCCTGTGTGCGACGGGTGGAAAAGGCCGTGGCGTCAGTGCCCGGCGTCGAAGAGAGCGCGGTGAATTTCGCCAGCGAAACCCTCTCCGTCACGCCGGGTGCCGGCTTTTCCGCCGGAGCGCTCATCGCGGCGATCGAAAAGGCGGGCTATGAGGCCAAGACCGAGACACTGGTGCTCGAGGTCGAGGACATGACCTGCGCCTCATGTGTCTCGCGCGTCGAGAAGGCCCTGAAGTCCGTGCCGTCAGTCGAGACGGCGAGTGTCAACCTGGCCACGGGTGAGGCCGTGGTCGAGGTGCTGGGCGGGATCTCGGCGATGCCGGCTCTCGCCGCGGCCGTCACCAGGGTGGGATATGTCGTGCGGCTGTCGGGTGGCGCGGAAACCGCGTCTTCCAGGAGCGATGCCGCTCCGGACGATCCGCACCATCCGGCTGGCTCCGCCAGTGCAGCCGGCGATGGCCGCGAGGCGCGGCGCGAGAGGGAAGTATCAGGGCTGAAACGCGATTTCCTCATTGCGCTTGTGCTGACCCTGCCGCTTTTCGTCATGGAAATGGGCGCACATCTCTATCCGCCACTGCATCATGTGCTGATGGGCCTTTTTCCCGGCAACACGCTGTACCTGCTGCAATTTGCCTTGGCCACCGCAGTGCTCGCCGGCCCCGGCCGGCGCTTCTATGTGAAGGGCATTCCGGCACTCCTGAGATTGGCGCCCGACATGAATGCCCTGGTCGCGATGGGAACGGGGGCCGCCTATCTCTATTCGCTGGTGACGACCTTCGCGCCGGGCCTGCTGCCATCAGATGCGCGGCATGTCTATTACGAGGCCGCGACCGTCATCGTCACGCTGATCCTGCTGGGCCGGCTGCTGGAGGCCCGTGCCAAGGGTCGAACGGGCGCCGCGATCCGCAAGCTGGCCGGATTGCAGGCGAAGTCGGCGCGCGTGGAGCGGGACGGTGAGACACGCGACATTGCGCTGTCCGAGGTGACGCTCGGCGATGTCGTCGTGGTGCGGCCGGGCGAGCGCATTCCGGTCGACGGGCGCGTGATCGACGGGGCAAGCTCGGTCGACGAGGCAATGATATCGGGGGAACCCATACCGGTCGAAAAGGGCCCCGACGCCACCGTCATTGGCGGCACGGTCAATGGCTCCGGCTCCTTCCGCTTCGAGGCGACGGGCGTCGGCGCCGACATGATGCTCTCTCGCATCATCCGCATGGTGCAGGAGGCGCAAGGGGCAAAACTGCCGATCCAGAAGCTGGTCGACGAGGTCACGGCCTGGTTCGTGCCTGCCGTCATCGGCATTGCCATCGTGACCTTCCTCATCTGGCTCATCCTCGGACCGGAGCCGGCCTATACCCATGGGCTGGTTGCGGCCGTGGCCGTGCTGATCATTGCCTGCCCCTGCGCCATGGGGCTTGCCACGCCGACATCGATCATGGTCGGGACGGGCAGGGCGGCCGAACTCGGTGTACTCTTCCGCAAGGGGGAGGCGCTGCAGAGCCTTGCGCAGGTCGACTGGGTCGTGATGGACAAGACGGGCACGATCACCGCCGGAAAGCCTGAGGTGAGCGAGATCGTCACGGCGGAAGGCTTCGGCGAAACCGAGGTGCTGAGGCTCACGGCAAGTCTCGAAGCGCGGTCCGAACACCCGCTGGCGGATGCCATCGTGCGCGCGGCCGAGGCGCGGGGAATTGTCCTGTCTGCCGTGGAGAGCGTCGAGGCTGTGGCGGGCTTCGGGGTCACGGGGATCGTGGAGGGGCGGCGAATTGCAGCCGGTGCCGACCGGTTCATGGTGAAGTTGGGCGTGATGCAGGAGCCCGGCCCTGGCCAAGCCCCACAAGGGGGAGGTGCGATCACGGCCGACCTCACGGCCGCCGTCAGCCGCTTGGCCGATGAAGGCGCAAGTCCGCTCTATGTCGCTGTCGATGGCAAGCTGGCGGCGGCAATCGCGGTCGCCGATCCGATCAAGGAAACCAGTGCACGGGCGATCGCGGCGCTGAAAGCCCGTGGCCTGAAGCTGATGATGGTGACCGGCGACAACAGGCGCACGGCTGAGGCGGTGGCAAAAAGGGCCGGCATCGATGCTATCGTGGCGGAGGTGCTGCCGGCGGGAAAGGTGAGTGCGATCAGGGACCTGCAGGCAAAGGGTGGCAAGGTCGCCTTTGTCGGCGACGGCATCAATGATGCGCCGGCACTGGCGACGGCCGATGCCGGCATTGCGATCGGCACGGGCACGGATGTGGCGATCGAAAGCGCCGATGTCGTGCTGGTCAATGGCGATCTGATGGGCGCGCTGCATGCCATCGAGCTTTCGGACCGGGTCATGGGCAATATTCGCCAGAACCTGTTCTGGGCCTTCGGCTACAATGTGGCGCTGATCCCGGTCGCGGCGGGGCTGCTCTATCCGCTCTTCGGCGTGACCTTTTCGCCAATGCTGGGAGCGGCGGCGATGGGGCTGTCGAGCGTGTTCGTGCTGACCAATGCGTTGCGGTTGAAGAAGGCGAAGGTGACGGGGTGAGAAGGCCCACCCTCCTCCACAAGGGGGAGAGTGGTCTCGGGAGCGTTTGTGCCCTCTCGGGGAGGGCCGCGATATTTGGAGACAGGACCATGACGATGAACATCGGTGAAGCCTCCGCAGCGTCAGGCGTTTCGGCCAAGATGATCCGCTATTACGAGGAAATCGGGCTGATCGCGCCGGCCGGGCGGACGGCCTCCAACTACCGGATCTACGACGCCGACAGCGTCAACCGGCTGCGCTTCGTGCGCCGGTCGCGCAGCCTCGGCTTCTCGCTGGAGGAGACGGAGCGGCTGTTGAAGCTCTGGGACGACAAGGCGCGGGCAAGCGCGGAGGTGAAGGCCCTGGCGCTCAGCCATGTCGAGGAACTGGAGGCGAAGATCGCCGAGATGCAGGCCATGCGGGACACGCTCGCCCATCTGGCCGAGCGCTGCCAGGGCAATGAGCGGCCGAGCTGCCCGATCCTTGCCGATCTCGAAGGGCGGCCGCTGCGGCAAAACACCGCCGCGAACAGGGCGGACAAGGACTGCTGCGGGGATTGACCTTGCCCCTGTGGGAAGGCTGACAATCAACAGCACACGAGACGCGCGACGCGCAGAAAGGAAAAGACCGTCATGATTGGACAAACCATCTTCAAGATCGAGGACATGACCTGCGGCCATTGCGAAAAGACCGTGGTGAAGGCACTGGCGGATGTCCTGCCGGGCAAGGCGGTGAGCATCGATCTCGCCGCCCGCAAGGCCTTTGTCGAGGGCGATGCCTTGCTCGCCGAACAGGCGATCCGCGAGGCGGGCTATACGCCGGTGCGGGAGGTGTGACGCGGGAGGCCGTGGGATCCAGGCCGTGCAATTGGGCCGTCGCCAGGAGCTGGTAGTCCGTCGGGACCCGGGGAGACTGCCGGCAGCCCCATCTTGCGACGGCCGATATTGCGCCGGTCCTCTGCCGCCTTCCGCCCAGCTAGCGTTGCTGCTGAATCTCAATATATATGTATGGACGTATATATTTTCAGGGGAGCTGTCATGAGCAAGGACTACGTCGCCATCACGAAACAAATCTCGAATGGGATCAGGACCTTGCGCAAGGATATCCCCGAGGTGATGCAGGGCTTCTCGGCCATGGCGGGGGCGGCGACCAAGGATGGGGCACTCTCGAAGAAGGTGAAGGAACTGGTCGCGCTCGGCATTGCGATTTCGACCCGCTGCGACGGTTGCATCGGCTTCCACACGGAGGCGCTGATCAAGCTCGGCTGCACCAAGGCCGAATTCGAGGAGACGCTGGGTCTGGCGGTCTATATGGGCGGCGGGCCTTCGCTGATGTATGCGGGCGATGCGATGACGGCCTGGGAGCAGTTCGGCGGGCCGGGAGACTGAGTGAAGGACAGGTGGCGGCCAGGGTGACCGCGGCAGACCTCGGCGGAATTCTGGCCGGTCGCGTCATTTTTACATGCTAAATTAGGGAAATTTTCGCACGCCTCGCGGATGAGTGTTCCCGGCGCCGATGTGGGGTCGGCACCGGACCGGGAATGACATGCGTGAGTGAAGCAGAGACGACAGCCGACCAGACGAGCGGGAGCGCAACGCGCGCCGGGCAGGGCGGCTCCAAGGGGCGGCTGGACTGGCTGTTGCGCATACCATCCGAGGTGGAACGCGCCCATGAACGGGACTTCGGCGCCGGGCGGGTGAAGCACCTGCGTCACGCCATCATCGTCGGCCTGATCGTCTACAATATCTTCAACCTGACCAGTCTTCATCTGATGGCGGATATCCATCCGTTCACCGTGATGATGCGCCTTTTCGTGCTCATGCCGGGATCGCTGGTCATCTTTGTGCTGGTGCCGCGCGTGCCGCCGGCCTTGCGCGAATTGCTGCTTCTGGGCGGCATGTTCGTCGCGAGCCTTCTGCCGCTTTACCTGTTCTACATCTCGCAATCCGACCATGCGAGCTACACGCTCGGCGAATTGCCGCTCGTCCTGCTCTTCGGCAACATGCTGCTGGTGCTCCGGTATCGCTGGGCGCTGCTCTTCACCACCGTCACCTGCCTGACGGCGCTCTGGGTCCTACACGCCAAGCCGGGTCTCGATCAGAATCTCGTCTTTCCGCTGACCGTTCAGGTGGTGACCGGGCTCTTCTTCACGCTCTATGGCAACTGGCTTTTCGAGAGACAGCGCTGTCTCGGCTATCTCGCACAATATGATGCGCGGAACCGGGCCGACAGGGCCGAGCGCCGTGGCGACGCATTGCGCGACCTGACCCTGACCGACATGCTGACCGGTATCGCCAATCGCCGGCACCTGGACGAGACGCTCGACATCTGGCTCACCGACCGGCGCGACGTCTTGCTGATGATGGTCGATGTCGACCACTTCAAGGCCTTCAACGACCGCTTCGGCCATGTCGCCGGCGACGACTGCCTGCGCCGCATCGCCTCGGCCATGCAGGCCTTTGCCGCCCGGCACGACGGATTTGCCGCGCGCTATGGCGGCGAGGAATTCACCCTGCTCTTTGTCGTGGATACGCAGACCGACGGCGCCATCCTTGCCGATCGGCTGGTGCGCCTGGTGCGCGACCTCTCCATCCCGCATCCGGCCCGCCCAGACGGGATTGTGCACATCACCGTCTCGGTCGGCTATGCCGATACGAGGGAGGGCGGTGTGCGCGATCCGCGCGATCTGGTGACCCGGGCGGATCTGGCGCTGTACGAGGCGAAGCGTGCGGGGCGCAACAGATCGAAGGCGCGGTGAGGGGTGGCTGTCCCTTGCAGGGCAGAATGCGACATCGGTTTGTACCGCTGGATCTGTCTTCTCTTCGCAGCCTCCAGGGTTCAGGCGGCTTGCCGTCCTTTCCCACAGGCGAGAAGGAGACTCAACGACGTTAGGAAAATAATCCTTGACACCGTGACGGTCGTCGGGTAGGTTTGTTGCATGATCGGAAAGCTGTGGCCGCGGGGGCTGGAGCGGTTCGGCAGAGGTTTTCGAAGGTCCGCTGTGCGGGCCTTTTTCGTTTCGGAGGGCGCCATGCTGGAAAGCGATCCTGATGCGGTCGAGGCACTGCCTGATGTCATCGAGGTGAAGGCGGCAGGGGCGGGGGATCTCGAAACGCTGCTGTCCGAATTCACAGCCGAGATGCGCGCCCAGTTCGACCTCTTCCGCCGGTTGCGGGCCGGAGCCGAGAGCCTGCTCGACGGGGCCGACGAGGGGCTGGCGAAACAGGCGCGGGCCGATATCAAGGCGGCGACCGATGCGATAGCGCTGATCGTGCGGACGCTGGAAAAGATCGATGCGCTCTTGCGCCAGCTCGAGCGCGACCGGCTGGATGCCGAGGAGCGGCTGCTGGAGGCGCGCGATCCGGAGGTCTTGCGTCGTGAGGTCGAGGCGTTGATTGCGGCGCGGATCGAGGCGGAGCTGGCCAGGCGGCTGGATGCGGCGGTGGCGGCGCGGCTGGCGGAAGTTTCGGGGCTGGCCGAGGGGCGGGGCCCGCCGCTTTAAATTGATCGCATCTCTCTGCGTCATGGCGATGGATTGCCTGGCCAGACTTCGGATTTCGCACGTAAGGGGATCGATTCTGTTGCCACACGGCCAGCGGATGCTTCCAGGAGACTGCCGATGACGCCGAAGTCCCCGGGAAGGCTGGAGCGGGATCGGGAGGCGAAGGGAATGGCGGCGGCAGCCGCTCTGGCCAGCGGTCTGGCCGATCAAGTGGAAGCCCTTGTGAATGACGTCGACAGGGCGAGGTCGGGCCTTGCGCAGCTGGCCGACCACATCGCGCCGCAGACGCGGACGCTGGCGGATGGAGGCCAAGGCCTCCCGACCGATTTCGCCGGGCCCTCTGGTCTGGCGGCTACCGCCTTATCCAACCTGACGCCATCAGATCTCGCACTTCTCGCGCGCGACTGGCACCTTCTGGCGCGGCCCGAGCAGTGGCCGCCTGATGGCGTCTGGCGCAACTGGCTGATCCTCGGCGGGCGCGGATCGGGCAAGACACGGGCAGGGGCCGAATGGGTGCAGGCCAAGGTTCTGGCCGCCGGCAAGCGAACGGATTTGCGGATTGCGCTGGTGGCGGAAACCCTGGGCGATGCGCGCGAGGTGATGATCGACGGCGCCTCGGGACTGGCAAGGATCGCAAGGCGGATGCGGCCGCAGCTCGAGATTTCTCGGCGTCGGCTGGTCTGGCCGAACGGGGCGATCGCGCAGATCTTCTCGTCGGAAGACCCGGAAAGCCTGCGCGGGCCGCAGTTTCATCTCGCCTGGTGCGACGAGCTCGCCAAATGGAAACATGCCGACGAGACCTATGACATGCTGCAGTTTGCCCTGCGGCTGGGCGATGATCCGCGCCAGGTGGTGACGACGACGCCAAGACCGGTGCCGCTGTTGAAGCGGTTGATGGCGGATGAGGCAACGGTGCTGACGCGCATGGCGACTTCGGCCAATGCGGCGCATCTGGCGCCGGGCTTTCTGGCAGCACTTTCGGCCCGCTATGGGGGCACGCGGCTGGGGCGGCAGGAGCTGGACGGCGAGCTGATCGAGGACCGGGCGGACGCCTTGTGGAAGCGCGCGCGGCTCGACGAGATCGTGGTGAAGCTGTCGGAACCGTTGCGAAGGATCGTGGTCGCGGTCGATCCGCCGGCAGGCGGTGCCCAGGCATGTTGCGGTATCGTCGTGGCGGGCCTGAAGGAGAATGGCCAGGCGGTGGTGCTATCAGATTGTTCGGTGGAGGGGACAGGGCCGGCCGGCTGGGCGCGGGCTGTGGTCTCGGCCTACAGGCGTTTCGAGGCGGACCGGGTTGTGGCCGAGGTGAACCAGGGCGGCGACATGGTGCGCGCCGTGCTGGAGGGGATCGAGGCGCGGCTGCCGGTGACGACGGTCAGGGCGACGCGCGGCAAGTTCCTGCGCGCCGAACCGGTGGCGGCTTTATATGAGCAGGGTCGCGTGCTGCATGCGGGTCGGTTTCAAGCGCTCGAGGACCAGATGTGCGACTTCGGTCCGGAGGGATTGTCGAGCGGGCGGTCGCCGGATCGGCTCGACGCGCTGGTCTGGGCGCTGACGGCACTGATGCTGGAGGGGGGCGGGGAGCCGCGGATCAGGGGCGTATGATGGGTATCAGCTGCCCCGGTCGGCGGAATGGCGATGCCCCTTGAACCGGTCCGCTCGACAACAAAAAACCGGCGCCTTTCGGACGCCGGTCTCATGATGCAATGCGGTGGATCGTCTTACTTGGCAGAAGCCGTCGGCTGGCTGGACTGACCGGACTGGCCGGGCTGACGGACCTGGCGCCATTCGTTTTCGAGGCGCTGCAGGATGTGAGCCGGGATCGTTGCCGGTGCGGCGGTCTTCTGGCTCGTCGAAGTGGTCGTCTCCATCTCTTCCCTCCTCGGGTTTGGGCGTCTGGGCTCCAAACGTTGATATGGGGCGAAAGTTCCACAGCGTTAAACCTTTGTAAATGTGAACGGACCGAGCTCTAAACGATTGAAATTTCTTCAATCGTTTTAATTCCGAAGATTTTTTTGCGGTGGCCATGCCCCAGGGCGCAACGCGGGCCGCTCCCTTCCCGACATCAAGGATTTCACCATGCGGATCGACCGGCGAATCGTCTTCGCGGGACTGCGCAATGCCGTGTTTGGCGGGCGCTTGTCTCAGGCGCAGGTGGAGGGCGTGGAGGCGGTGCTGACACGATTTTCCGCGCGTGGCTGGGCCGATCCACGCTGGCTGGCTTACATGCTGGCGACCGCACATCATGAGACGGGTGGCAGCATGCAGGCCGTGCGCGAGACCTTCGCGGCAACCGACGAGGCGGCGGTGGAGAGGCTCGAACGGGCCTTTCGCGCCGGCAGGCTGCCGACGGTCAAGACGCCCTATTGGCGGCGGGATGCGCAGGGGCGAAGCTATTATGGCCGCGGGCTGGTGCAGATCACCCATCGTGAGAATTACCAGACGATGAGCCGGGTGACCGGGCTCGACCTTGTGGCCGAGCCGGATCTGGCCTTGAGGCTCGACGTGGCGGCGACAATCCTGGTGGTCGGCATGACCGAGGGTCTGTTTTCGGGCGCACGCCTGGCGGATTTCTTCTGCGGCATGAAGGCCGACTGGACCGGGGCGCGGAAGATCGTCAACGGGACGGACCGGGCAGGCAAGATCGCGGTGACGGCGAGGACCTTCGATGCCGCGATCCGGGCGGGGCTTGTGGTGTGAATGGCGGTGTGCGTGGTGATGTGGGCGCATTGAGCGGGGGGCCGTGCGGTGCTATCGGCTTTTGCGCTGCAACAGATTTCAAGAGTGTCCCATGATCCGCCACATCGTCTTCTTCACCGTGAAGCCCGAGCATGTCGAGGCTGTCCGGGCGGGGCTGTCGATCCTGACCGAGATCCCGCATGCGGATCGGCTCGAGATCGGCACCAATGTGAAAACCGACGGTTTTCACCAGAGCATCGATCTCGTGGTCTATGGTGAATTCGCGGATGAAGCGGCGCTGGCCGCCTACAAGGCGCATCCGCTGTACGAGGAGAGCATCCGGCGTGTGAGGCCGCTGCGCGAGGAGCGGTTTGCCGCGGATTACGTGATGGAAGAGGCGGTGCGGGAACGGCTGTGATTAGGGTGGGAGGAAACCCGGCTGCGGCATCACAAGGACACCGCAGCCGTTGACGCGGCTCAGCTTGCCCTGAGGTCCACGCGGCCGAGATCGGCAGCCCGGGTGTTTAACGCGTCCAGGGCGACCGGCCAGCTGGTCTCGTCGATCTCAAGCGCGGTCCTGAGCCAGGCGAGTGTCATGTGCTGGGTGACGGCGAGGCGTTCGGGATCTTCGTCATCTGTTTCCTTGGCGTCGTAGCCGGCAATGCCGCCGAGGCCATGTTTGCCGCCGAAGAGGGTGAGCAAAGCATCGGCACCCGGGGCATGGCGATAGGGATCGACATGCCAATCGGCGCCGCGGGGCGTCAGATGCGGATTGTCGTCAGCGTCGCCAGCGACGACCAGGGTGCGGGTGGTGAGCGTCGAGAAATCCGGATTGAGCGTGGTGTAGTTCTGGCGGGCGTGATCGCTGAGGCTGTCGCCGCCGAGGCCGGGGGCGGCAAGAAGCACGCCGGCCCTGATCCGCGGCTCCGGCTGGCGGACGCGGGTGACGGCGGGATCGGCGGTGTCGGTGAGGCCGGCGCCGAGCAGCATGCCCACCGTCTGGCCACCGAGGGAATGACCGACCGCCGCGATGCGGTCATGGTCGAGCCGTCCGGCGAGCAACGGGGCTGCCTGTTCGATGGCCGTGAGCTTGTCGAGGATCAGCGTCATGTCATCGAGGCGCGACTGCCAGAAGAAGGGATAGCCGGGCGCATCCGGACCGAGGCCGGCGACCTTGGAATTGGCGTGGGTCGGCTGGATGACGACGAAACCATGGGCAGCGTAGAAATCGACCAGCGGGCCGTAACCGTCCTTGGACGGGATGTAGAGCGAAGGGCCGTGGCCATGCGACAGGAGGATGATCGGGAGATCGTCTCCGGTCATGGGTGCCGTGATGCGCAGCGCGAGCGGACGGCTGCGGCCTGATGCAGACAGGGTGACCGGATTGATGGTGATGGTGGTTCGTGGCCTGGGTGTGGGGATGACGCGCGCTTTGGTGACGAGATCGTTCATGGGGAGCCTCCGGGGACTGGATCTTGGGTGGCGATGGGTTTAGAGAGTTAATCGGAACGTCGTTCCGTATGCGGATTTCATATACGGAACAATGTTCCGTTTAGCAAGGGCTGGCTGCGGTTTTCCGCGTCAGCAGGAGACGGCGCATGAGCGCAGGCATTGAAAACGACGAAAGCGATGGCCCGGATGCAGGCGCCCCCCGGGTGCGCGCCGATGCGCGGCGCAATGAAGACGCGGTGCTCGAAGCGGCCAAGGCGATCTTTTCGACAAGCGGTGTGGATGCACCGGCGCGCGAGATTGCAGGCCGTGCCGGCGTCGGCGTCGGCACGCTTTATCGGCGTTTTGCCACGCGCGCCGATCTGGTGATCGCGGTGTTCAAACGCGAGGTCGACGATTGCACGGCGCAGGCGGCCGTGCTTGCCGAAAGCCACCCGGCCGGTGAGGCTCTGGCGCTCTGGCTGCGCCGCTACACGAAATTCATCGCCACCAAGCGGGGTCTCGCCCAAGCCCTGCATTCCGGCGATCCCGCCTTTCAGGGCCTGCCCGACTATTTCCGTCAGAATTTCGAGCCGGCGCTGACTGGGCTCCTGGACGCTGCCGTCGAAGCGGGGGCGGTCCGACCGGGCATCGAGCCCTATGAACTGCTGCGCGCCATCGGCAATCTCGCCTCGGTCAAGGGCGCCGAACCGGACGGCGAGACGCCCGTGATGGTCGAGCTGCTGATCGACGGTTTGCGGTTTGGCGCGCCGAAGGCCGGTGCTGCGCAAAAGGCGTAGGCGGTGCTGGCGGCCTTGCCGTCGCCGATGACGGACGGCGCGGAACGGCGGCGGACAAACTTGCCGGCACATGCCGCGTGATTGATGATCCAATGAAGGCGGTGGAGCCCCCTCTGCCGCCGGCTGACCCCATCCTCGTCTGAAGGACAATCCGATGAGACTTCCCTTCCGTATGCCCTGGGCGCAAGTCCGGGATCGAACCTCTGTGCCAGTCGAAAAGGCGCTGCATCCGCGTCCCGGAACGGCGCTGTCGCTGATTGCGGGCGAGGGCGAGGCGCGGTGGACCGGGCGGAGCTACGCGGCGCTGGCCCGCGAGGGCTTCATGAAAAACCCGGTGGCGCATCGCTGCGTGCGTCTGGTGTCGGAAGCGGCAGCCAGTATCGGCTTTCTCGCCTATCAGCGCGACGGCGAGCGGCCGGATCACCCGGCGCTTGCCCTTCTGGCGCGGCCGAACGGGGCAATGACCGGGGCGGATTTTCTCGAAGCGCTCTATGGCCAGCTGCTGCTCTCGGGCAATGCCTATGTCGAGGCGGTGGCCGTGGGGGCCGGCGGGGCGGCGGAATTGCATTTGCTTCGGCCGGACCGGGTGAACGTGGTGACCGGCGCGGACGGCTGGCCCTCGGCCTATGACTACCGCGCGGGAACGCGCGCCCGGAGGATCGCACTCGACGGTCTCCTGCATCTGAAGCTGTTTCACCCGCTCGACGATCACGAGGGCTTTGCGCCGCTGGCCGCAGCCCAGGTGGCGCTCGATCTCCACAATGCGGCAGGCCGCTGGAACAAGGCGCTGCTCGACAATTCGGCAAGGCCTTCGGGTGCGCTGGTCTATCAGCCCAAGGAGGGCGGCAATCTGTCGACCGACCAGTATCAGCGGCTGAAGGTGGAGCTCGACGAGGGCTATTCGGGACCCATGCGGGCGGGCCGGCCCCTGCTGCTCGAAGGCGGGCTCGACTGGAAATCCATGGGGCTCTCGCCCAAGGACATGGATTTCGTCGAGGCGAAGAACGGGGCAGCGCGCGACATCGCGCTCGCCTTCGGCGTGCCGCCGATGCTGCTCGGCATTCCCGGCGACAACACCTATGCCAATTACCAGGAGGCCAACCGCGCCTTCTATCGCCTGACGGTGCTGCCACTGGTCACCCGCACGGGGGCATCGCTCTCGGTGTTTCTGGGCGACCTGACCGGCGAGGGGCTGAGGCTGGTTCCGGATCTCGACACGGTGGCGGGGCTTTCTGCCGAGCGCGACGCGCTCTGGGCAAGGGTCGGGGCAGCGGAGTTCTTGACGGAGGAGGAGAAGCGCGAGGCGGTGGGCTATTGAGCACCCCTTCTCCTCTCCCCTCTGTGGGCGCGGTTGCAAGATCGAGGTCTGAGCCCGATCAGGGCCAGACTTCAGATCTTGTGGGGGAGGGGATCGTTGTTGGTGGTCACATTCGGGACGTCAGGCATGTCGCCATGCAGAATGTCCCGTGTTGCCAGGCGTGCCAGATAGGGCGCGAGGATGAGGCCCGGATGGCCGGTGGCGAGATAGAGGCCCTCAACCTCCGGGACAAAACCGATGCGGGGCAAGTTGTCGTGGAAGGTGGGGCGATGGCCGATCTCTGCGCGGATCAGCGACAAGGGGGATGGAATATCGAATTCGTCGACGAGGACCGACAGGAACCGCGCGCCGATGAGCGAGGGCGGCTCTTCCATGTCCGCATGCCAGGACTCGGCAATGAAGACGGTATTGTCCAGGCTCTGGCGAACCTCGACACGCGGGCCGTCGAGGATGTGGCGGATGAATGGCTGCTGGCAGGCATAGCGGAGCAAGAGTGCGGGGGATAGAATCATGCCGAGGTCGATACCGAGCTGTTTCGCCAGCACGTCCGTTCCCCGGCCGGCGGCGAGAACGACACAATCGGTTTCGATCAGGCCTGTCGAGGTTTGCACACCTGTGACATGACCATTTGCCGTTTCGATCGAGGAGACGGTCTCATCGAAACGCACGGTGGCACCGCGGCGACGGGCGGTGCTGAGAAGGGTGGTGGCCAACCGGATCGGATCGATGGCGATGTCGTCGGCAGAAAAGACGGCCGTTTCGGGTATGTGGCGCAGATGCGGTTCGAGACGGCTGATCGCTGCGCGGTCCACCAATTCGACAGTCTCGCCGGCATCCCTTCGTGTCGTCAGCAGATGCTCGGTCTCCTGTGTTGAGGCGTGCCAAAGAAGTGAGCCACCCCGCGAAAAACTGCGGATTTCTGGCAGATCCTGGATCAGGGCGGGATAGTCCCTGACAGCCTTCTGCCAGAGGGCGTGACTTTCGCTGCCAGGCCTGCCGTGAACGGTATTGATCCAGCCGAAGGCGCGACCGGTCACACCGCAGGCGGGTGCAGAGCCGCTCTCGATCAGGACGATATTCGTTTGCGGCGAGGCCATGTGATAGGCCATCGCCGTCCCGAAGATGCCGGCGCCGATGATCACGATACGGCGTTTCTGTAATGGCATGATGGCAACCTTGAATGCGACGAGTGCGTGCAATTATGGGTGCTGGCTTGCCTTTGCGAGTATCACGCGATGAAGGTTGCAGGAAATGGAATATTCGACAAAGGCCTCCCGCCCGGCCCCCGGTTGATCCCCCCCGCAGAAGCGGCCGCGCTCGTCGCCCTGTTCGACGCCGGTGCCTGGAAAGGCGAGTTCCGGCGGCGGCTGCCGCTGACGCGGACGTTTCGCACCATGCGGTTTGGATAGCGGCCGCCAAGCCTCTCAGCGCGGACTGAGGCGTTGGCGAAGCGCGAGCCTTCAGGCCTTGCCGTTCTCACCGGTCGACGGCGCCGGGGCAAGGAGCATCGGTGCCAGCGACAGGCGGCGGCGCACGGCGGTGATCCCTTCGCGCCGCACTGCATGCAGCCTGTGGCCGAACTCGGTCATGGCGGCTTCGAGCTTGATGTCGCAGGCTTGTGAGCCCGAGCGGCCATAGAAGAGATAGGCGAGCCCGATCGAGAGCATGGCCATCAGGCCGGCGGCGATCAGGACGTCGGAGAGGAAATGCGCGCCGAACGCGATGCGGTTGAGCGCGGTCAAGGCGGCAAACAGGCTGAGCAGGACGAAGACGCAGCGGCGCCAGACAACAGGCACGAAGAAGGCGAGCGGGATCAAGCAGACGACCACGGCGGCCTCGCCCGACACGAAGGAGCGGTCGTCGAAGAAATCGCCACCGAGAGCCCAGGCATGGATGAACGGATCCTGGCCGCCGAATTCGAGGGTATTGCGGGGCCGGGGCCGGTCGAAGAAGGGCTTGAAGAGGCCGTTCACCAGGAGCGCCGGGCCGAGCAGGAAGAGGCTGGCGAAATAGAGCGTGAAGCGCGGCGGGAAGAGGGACGGGCGCGACGGATAGATGAGCTTCAGCACCAGGCCGAAGACGAGCACGATGGTGAGCGTCAGCGGGAAATACTGGCCGAAGGCGCGGAAGGTGTTGAGCTCGCCCATCCGGCTGGCCGGAAAACCCTCGCCCTCGACATAGAAGATCCGGCTGATGGCGATGTCGATCTGCGGAAAGGTGACGAAGACCGCCGACAGCGTCAGCGTCACGAGCAGGGCGAAGAGAAGCGGCTTTTCCTGAACCGTACCGCGCGGCGCGCGCGCATCCTGCGTGACGAAAACCATGACCATCCCCCGATGTGTTTTACCCAGGCGATAGATGGCCCGGCTCGGTGAAGGCCGTGTGACGGAACGATTGTCGTTTTGTGGCAAATGCCCGCCCGGGCGTTCATGCACGCCCATGATCGACGGGCGTCTGGAAACGGCTCATGGCGGACAGATGCCGGTGGAATCGACCGCATGACTGGCGGGGGCGGCCGCACTTAAAGCACTGGTTGAAGTGGCGGAATCACCGTCTGAACGTCGGCCGTCAAGGGATTCAACGGATTCGACAATCGTGGATCGGAGCCAGAGCGATCAGCTGTTCTGATTGGAGAGGAGGCGCCGGCCGCAGCCTTGTGGGCGGGATCGTTCCGGCCGGCGCCGCATCAAAAGCTAACTGCGAAAGATGAACAAATGACTGATCTCGGCCATGACGGCGGCGTGACTTCCGCGCGTCTGATCGGTGCCGTCGCGGGCTCCGCGATTTCGCTGGTCTACCTGCTTCCCAAACATCGCCGCGAGGCGGCCGTGCGCTTCCTGACCGGGGTCGCCTGCGGGCTGATCTTCGGCGGGCCGGCGGGGATCTGGGGCGCGGCGCGGCTCGGTCTCGAGGGGCGGTTGTCGCCGTCGGAGACCATGCTGGCCGGTGCCACGCTGGCCTCGTTCACGGCCTGGTGGGGGCTGGGTCTGCTGGTACGGCTGACCGGGCGGGCAGGGGACAAGGTGGGCGGATGACGCGTTTGCCGCCTCACCCTGAGGAAGCCCCTGCGCACAAAGTCCGCTGCCGCTTCTCCACCTTCCCGCCGGCGCCGACAAACAATCAACATTACGAGGAGACGAGCCATGCAGGTGACGGAAGCGGCAGAAGCGCCGCGGTTTCGCTATGCCGGATTGACGCTCAAGGGCGTTGGCGGGGACGGGCGGTTTTCGGGCTATGCGAGCCTGTTCGGCGAGGTGGATCTTGGCCGCGACGCGATCGAGCCCGGGGCATTTTCCGCCTCGCTGGAGACGCGGGGGGCAGGCGGCGTGCGCATGCTCTTCCAGCATGATCCGGCTGAGGTGATCGGCCGCTGGACCGTCATCCGCGAAGACGAACGGGGACTTTATGTCGAGGGCAAGCTTGCAACCGACGTAGAGCGTGCCCGCGAGGTGCATGCGCTGATGAAGGCGGGCGCGCTCGACGGGCTGTCGATCGGCTTTCGCGCTGTGAAGGCGAGGAGCGACCGCAAGACCGGTGTCCGGCGCATTCTGGAGGCCGATCTCTGGGAAATCTCGGTGGTGACCTTTCCCATGCTGCCGACGGCAAGGGTCTCGAATGTCAAGCATCAGCGGTTCTACCGCGACAGGGAAACCGAGCTCGTGCGGCTGATGCGCCGGGCGGCACGGTCGATGGCGAACAATCACTTCACGAAAGGATGAGCGAGATGGAAGACGCGATGATTGCAGGTGAGGGCAGAACCGGCGAGCGGGGCCACGGGGTCTCCGGCGTGCAGGGTGGCAGGCCCTTGGCAGGTGGCAAGGGCTCACCCGGCAAGGCGGCACGGCTGGCACCGGAGGTGAAGGCGGCACCCGATACGGTGACATCGGCCTTTGCCGAATTCATGACGGCCTTCGAGGCCTTCAAGGAGGCCAATGACGAGCGGCTTGGCGAGATCGAGGAGAAGCTGACAAGCGACGTCGTCACCCGCGACAAGGTGGAACGGATCAACAAGGCGATCGACGATCAGAGCCGGCTCATCGACGAACTGGTGCTGAAGAAGCGCCGCCCGCCGCTCGCCCGCCCCGGCCGGGACGAGGCCGGGGTTTCCGAACACAAGGCAGCGTTTGAGGCCTATGTGCGCCGCGGCGATGATGCAGCATTGCGCGATCTCGACCAGAAGGCCCTGTCGGCGGGCGTTTCCGGCGATGGCGGCTATCTGGTGCCGCCGCAGGTGGATGAGGAGATTGGCCGCAGGCTGCGCGTCATCTCGCCGATCAGGGCGCTGGCGACGGTGCGCCAGGTCTCGGGCTCGGTCTTGAAGAAGCCCTTTGCGGCGACGGGCTTTGCCTCTGGCTGGGTGGCGGAGACGGCGGCGCGCCCGCAGACCGGCACACCGGAACTGGCCGAACTCGCCTTCCCGACCATGGAGCTCTATGCCATGCCGGCAGCGACACAGGCGCTGCTCGATGATGCGGCCGTCGACATCGAGGCCTGGATCGCAGCCGAAGTCGACATCGCCTTTGCCGAACAGGAAGGCCAGGCCTTCGTCTCGGGCGACGGGGTGCTGAAGCCGAAGGGTTTCCTCGCCTATGACAAGGTCGACGACGGTGCCTGGGAATGGGGCAAGATCGGCACCATCCCGACCGGTGCGGCCGGGGCTTTCGCCGCAAGCGGCGCCTCCGACGTGCTGATCAACACGGTCTATGCGCTGAAGGCAGGACACCGCCAGAACGGCACCTTCGTGATGAGCCGGCGCAGCCAGGGTGCGGTGCGCAAGCTGAAGGACGCAGACGGCAACTATCTCTGGGCGCCGCCGGCACGGGCCGGGGATCCCGCCTCACTGATGGGCTTTCCGGTCGCCGAATCCGAGGATATGCCGGAGATCGCGGCAAATGCGACGGCCATCGCCTTTGGTGACTTCCGCGCCGGCTATCTGGTGGTCGACCGGGTGGGCGTGCGGGTGCTGCGCGATCCCTATTCGGCCAAGCCTTACGTGCTGTTCTACACGACGAAACGCGTCGGCGGCGGCATTCAGGACTTCGAGGCGATCAAGCTGGTGAAGTTTTCGGCGTAAGGGTTTTACCCTCCCCTTGAGGGGGAGGTGGGGGGCTGCGGCGACGACCAACTTGCACAGTTGAAGCTTGCCCCTCATCCGCCAGCCGAACACGCTCTTCTCCCCGCTGGCGGGGAGAAGAGCGTGTTCGGCTGGCGGCGGTGCCTCCTTCTCCCCGTTAACGGGGAGAAGGTGCCCGAAGGGCGGATGAGGGGCCTGTGTTCTCTGCAGGCATCCACCTTTCCCAGTTTCAAAGGACATCTCATGACCATCATCGAACTTACTCCACCCGCGCTGGAGCCGCTGACGCTTGTCGGGATCAGGGCGCATCTCAGGCTCGATGGCGAGGAGGAGGACGCGTTGCTCCTGGCGCTCGCCATCGTCGCCCGCGAGCATCTGGAGCGGGAAACCGGGCTGGTGCTGGCGGCGCGCGAGTTCCGGCTTTGCCTCGACGACTGGCCGGAAGACGGGATCGTGACGATCCCGCGCGGGCCAGTACAGGCGGTGACGTCGGTGACGGTCTATGACGGCGAAGGTGTGCCGCAGGCCGTCGATCTCGACGGGCATCTGCTTGACGGGCAGGCGCGACCGGCAAGGCTTTGGCTGAGGCACCTTCCGCAGCCGGACCGGGCCATGAACGGGATCGAGCTGGAGTTTTCGGCCGGCTTCGGCGAGAGCGGCGCGGACGTGCCGGAGACGCTGAAGCGGGCCATGCTTTTGCATGTGGCGGCGATGTTTGCCGCCCGGGGCGTCGTGGCGCCGGACGCGCAGCCGGCGGTGGTGCCGCCGGGCTATGACCGGTTGATTGCGCCCTTCTGCCGGCGGGGGCTCTGATCATGGCGATGATGGATATCGATGCCGGGCGACTGACGGCGCGGCTGGTGCTGGAACGGCCTGAAGTCGTCGAGGACGGTCAGGGAGGGGCGGTGACGGCTTTCGCCGAACTCGCCCGCGTCTGGGCGCTGATCGAGCCGCGCGGATTTGCCGAGGAGGAGAATGGGCCAGGGCTTGCCGCGACCGTGACGCATCATGTGACCGTGAGGGCGCGCGGGGATCTCAACCCGGGGCAACGGTTCCGCACGGGCGCGCGGGTCTTCGAGATCCTGGCGGTGCGTGATCCGGACGAGACCGGGCGGTTCCAGCGGGCGCTTTGCCGCGAGGTCACGGGATGAGCGGAGCGCGGGAGAGGACGGCACTGGAGACGACCGGCGCGCGGCTCGGCGACCTGCTGCGCCGGGCGCTGGCGGATCGGCTGGCGCGGCGGATGGATGGGCTGTCATTGGGCGTGGCCGAACGGGTGAATGGGGCTCGGCAGGTCGATGAGCCAAGCTCGACCGGGGAAGAGGGAGCGCGCAGATGACGAATGCGGTCAATGCCTTGCTGGCAGCACTTCAACAGGCGGTGAAGGGGGATGCGGCGCTAATGACGGCGCTCGGACCCCAGGGCCTGTCCGACCGCACGGTCCGGCCGCAGCGCTTTCCGGCGCTAGCGGTCGCCACGGTCGAGGCGCGGGATTTTTCGACCGGCGAGGCGGAGGGGGAGGAGATCCTGCTGACGCTCGAGGCCTGGAGTGCCGTCTCGCGCCGCGAGGCCGAAGGGCTGGTGATGGCGGTCCGGCGGGTGACGGACGGATTGCCGGAGGGACTGGAGGACTTCCGGCTGGTGAACGTCCGGCATCGGCGCACCGTGAGCCGGCGCGAGGTGAAGGCGGGCCTCTTCGTCGCGGAGGCGAGTTTTCGGGCGGTGCTGGAGTGAGATGGCGGGGCCGCCCAGGATCCTTGGAGGCCGGGCCCGCACCTCATGATGAGGGGCTGATTGCCGCCGGGCCGCCCTTGCGTGCTCGGCTTGCAATCACCGCCAATGCCAGGATTGCGGCAAAACCCGTTGCGGCAAAGAGGGTGGCCAGCAGAAGGCCGGTATCGATGCCGGCGCGGTCGATGACGGCTGTCATCAGAACGGGGGCGGTGGCATTGGCCAGATTTTGCGGCAGGGACAGACGCGCCGACTGACGGGCAAAACGGCTTGCGGAGAAGAAGGCGAGCGGCAGCGTGGCGCGGGCGAGGGTCGCGACGCCCGAGCCGAAGCCGTAAAGCGCGGTGAACAGGAGAAGGCTGGACGGTGTGCCCGCGGAGAAGATCAGGAGCACGGTCGAAGCCGTGAGCATGGCGGTGCCGGCAAGGCCGGTGGTGATCGGCGAGGAGTGTTTGCCGAGCACGAGATCGAAGGCGCGGGCGGCAATGCCGAAGACGGCGCGCAGCGAGCCGAGTTGCAGCGCCAGCGCCGGGGTTGCGCCCGACAGCTCCAGAATGTGCAAGAGCTGCGGCGACAGGCCGAAGGTCATCAGGCTGGCAAGCGACGTCGAGAGCGCGATCAGGAGAAAGGTGACGGTGGCCATGCGGCGGCTCAGGTTCAGCGGCTCCATCGCGTCGGTGGCGCGGTCCTGCTCCGAGCGGGCAATCGCGATCCGGCCGATGCCGAGATGCACGGGCAGCGCGATGACGAGTTGCGCGCCGGCTGCGGCAAGAAGCGCACCGCGCCAGCCGAAGGCCTCGCCGGCGAGTGTCAGGAGTGGCCAGCAGACGGCCGAAGAGAGGCCGGTAAAGATCATGAGGATGCCGATGGCGCGGCGCGCCTCGCGCCCTTCGCGTTCGACGACGGCGGCAAAGGCCGGCACGGTCAGCGCAAAGGAGCCGCCGGCGCCGAGGATCAGCCAGGCGATTGCATAGGTGAGAAGGCCGGTGGAGAGGGCAAGAAAGACGAGGCCTGATGCCATGAGGATGGAGCCCATGGCGAGCACGCGGGATGCTCCGTGGCGGGCGATCATCCGGCCGGTCCAGGGACCGAGAAAGGCCATGGTCAGCATCATCACGGTGAGGCCGGCAAAGGCCATTTCGTTGGCGAGCCCGAGATCGGCGGCCATGGCGCGGCCAAAGACGGCCGGCATTTCATATGTCGTGCCCCAGCCGAGGATCTGCGAAACCGCGAGCGCTGCGACGAGGGTGGTGCGGGGGACGTTCATGACGAGACTCAAGGAGAGGTGGCATGTCGGCGGGCTGTTTCTTCTAGGCCGGTTGTGGGGCGGGCGATAGGGCGAAATCGTCGGGCGGGCTGTGTTGGGGCAGACCGCGTATTGTCGCCCTTCATGCCGAGGCGCCTGATCAAGGCGAGGACCTCCAAGCATCCGTCTGATCGGAGAGTGGGGCCTCCGAGGCCCGCGGGAGCCTTCGAATTTCCGCGCTCCCACAAGCGGGAAGATGGGCCGCCTCAGGGGCCTCGCTCCGACAAGCAATCACACACATCATCAAGGAGAAACGCCATGGGCGCGCAGAAGGGCAAGGATCTGTTGCTGAAGGTCGAGGATGGGGCGGGGTTTGTGACGGTCGCGGGCCTGAGGGCCAGGCGGCTGGCGTTCAATGCGCAATCGGTCGATGTGACCGATAGCGAGAGCGCCGGGCGCTGGCGGGAGCTGCTGGAAGGCGCGGGTGTCAGGCGGGCCGGCTTGACCGGTTCCGGCCTGTTCAAGGACGCGGCTTCGGACGCGCTTGTGAGGGCGGCCTTCTTTGCCGGATCGATCCTGACCTTCCAGGTGGTGATCCCTGATTTCGGCACGGTGACGGCACCCTTCCAGGTGACGGCGCTTGATTATGCCGGAAATCACGACGGCGAGGTGACTTTCGAGATCGCCCTGGAATCGGCCGGCGCCGTTTCCTTCGCGGCGCTGTGAGGTCGTGATGCGGGGCTATGGAGCGGACGATCTGCGCGAGCCGGTGACTGTGAACCGCGCCAACCGCCATCGCGGCGAGGTGGAGGCGACAATCGACGGCGAGCGGCGCATCTTGTGTTTGACGCTGGGTGCGCTTGCCGAACTGGAGACGGCCTTCGGGGCAGACAGCCTGGCCGATCTCGCGGCGCGGTTCTCGAGCGGCAGGCTGAGGAGTGCCGATCTCACGCGGATCCTCGCTTGCGGATTGCGCGGCGGGGGCAACCGGCTGTCGGATGCCGATGTGGCCGAGATGGCGGTCGACGGTGGGGTCGCGGGTGCGGCCAGCGTGGTCGGCGACTTGCTGGCGGTGACCTTTGGCGTGGCGGCGGATGCGGCCGGGCCGGAGCTTCACAGACGCGGCGAGGGCGCCACCTCCCCTTGAGGGCCGCAGGCGGGGCGGAGGTGCAGCCGTTTCCCTGGGACGCGGCGATGACGCTCGGCCTCTCCCGTCTGCGGCTTTCTCCGGAGGCATTCTGGCGGCTGAGCCTGCCGGAACTTTCGGCCATGGCAGGAGCGTTCGGACAGCTGGCGGGCCTGTCGCGCGGTGACGTGGCGGCCTTGATGCGACGATTTCCGGATTGAGTCCAAGAGGACCAGACCAAGTGCCCGCCAGCGACGGGTGGCCTCGCCCTTCGAGGCCATCGCGGAGTGGGCGCGCCGCCGGGTCTCCAGGAAAAGACAGGGGTGCGGGCGAGCGCCATGTGCCGTCTTGAAAGGAAAATTCCATGACCGATGACGATATGCTGGCGCTTTCCGTCGATCTCGACGGCTCGCAAGCACTGGCCGTGCTGGACGATCTGGAAAGTCGGTCGGCAAGTTTCGGCCGGGCGCTGACGTCTGCGCTGAAGGGCGCGACATCAGGGGGCAAGGGGCTGGAAGACGTGTTGCGCAGTGTCGGGTCGAGGTTGACCGACATTGCGCTTTCGGCGGGATTGAAGCCGCTGGAGGGCCTGCTTGGTGATGCGGCGGGCAGTCTGATCGGCAGTCTCACTTCGGGGCTGGGATCGGCGCTCGGGACGGGCCTGACCGCCTATGCAGCGGGTGGCGTACCCGGGCGGGTGATGCCCTTTGCAGAGGGCGGCGTGGTCGCATCGCCGACCTATTTTCCGCTGGCCGGCGGAGCCGGGCTGATGGGCGAGGCAGGCGCGGAGGCCATACTGCCGCTGAAACGCGGCGCCGATGGCGCGCTGGGCGTGGCCGCCGAGGGGGCGGGCGCCGGCACGGTGATCCATTTTCAGGTAACGGCGAGTGATGCGGCGAGTTTTGCCAGGAGCGAGGGGCAAATCACGGCAATGCTGGCGCGCTCGGTCGGGCGCGGGCGGCGGGGGCTGTGAGGGCGGTCGCGAAGGGCAGCAGGAGTTTGGCGCGCATGCGGCCCTTCGGGTTGTCTCCTCGCGAGCGTGGGAGAAGGAGAGGTCGGCGGGGCTACGGCCCCGGCGCGTGCATTGGCGCCCTCCTTGCCAGCGCCTGAAGGACACGGATTCCAGGCATTTTTCTCATCAATCCATTGAACGGAGACAGGCATGGCCTTTCACGAACAGCGTTTTCCGCTGCGTCTGTCGCTGACGACGAGCGGCGGGCCGGGGCGGCAGACGGATATTGTTTCGCTCTCCAACGGGCGCGAAGCGCGCAATCGGCGTTGGCGGTTTTCGAGGCGCCGGTATGATGTCGGGACTGCGATCCGGTCGGTCTCGGATCTCTACGCGGTGCTGGAATTCTTCGAGGCGCGGGGCGGGCAATTGCATGGGTTTCGCTTTCGCGATCCGGTGGATTGTTCCTCCGCGCGGCCGGGCGAGGGCATGACGTCGCTCGATCAGTGGATCGGGACAGGCGACGGAGAAACGGCGACCTTCCAGCTCGTGAAGGCCTATGGCGACGGTGCGGCAATCGAGCGGCGGCCTGTGGCCAAGCCGGTGGCCGGTTCGGTGCGGATTGCGCTGGACGGGGTGGAGCAGACGGAGGGTTTCACCTGCGATGTGACGAGCGGCATCGTCGTCTTTGCAGGTGGATGTGTGCCGACGGCGGGCACCGAAATCCGGGCGGGCTTCGACTATGACGTGCCCGTTCGTTTCGACACCGACCGGATCGAGATCGATCTCGAAGCCTTTCGCGCCGGCCGCATTCCCGCCATTCCGCTGATCGAGGTGATGCCATGAAACAGCTCCCGGACGCTCTGGCCGCGCATGTGGCGACGGGCGAGACGACGCTCTGCCGGGCATGGCGTGTGACCTGCCGCGACGGTTTTCAGCTTGGCTTTACCGAGCACGACCAGGTGCTTTCCTTTGACGGCACGGTGTTCGAACCGGGTACCGGCTTTGCGGCGACGGAGGCGAGTGCGGGACGTGGGTTGGCGGCACCCGGTGCCGAAGTGCGCGGCGGGTTTTCGAGCGATGCGATCACGGAAGAGGATCTCGCCGCCGGGCGATATGACGGGGCGCGGGTCGAAGTCTTTCTCGTTAACTGGCAGGCGGCGGAAAACCAGCATGCGCTCCTCGCGATGCAGGAGATCGGCGAGGTAAGCCGGGCGGGGCCGGGATTTTCGGCGGAGCTCAGAAGCTTTGCCCATCGCCTGCAGCAGCCGGAGGGGCGGATCTACAACCGCCGCTGCGATGCCGATCTGGGCGATGGCCGCTGCCGGGTGGATATGGCTGTGGAGAACCGGCAGGTGACGGGGGTCGTGGCGCAGGTGCTGTCGGCCGATCGGCTGACGGTCGCAGGTCTGCCGGCTTTGGCGGAGGGGCATTTCCGGCTGGGGGGCGTGCGCTTCCATGCGGGACTGCTTTCGGGCAGGCGTCTGGCGATCGAGGAGAGTGAAGCGGTGGCAGGTGGCATGGCGACGCTCCGGCTCTGGCTACCGCTTGAGGCAAGGCCGTCGCCGGGAGACGCGGTGACGCTGACAGTGGGCTGCGACAAGAGTTTTTCCACCTGTCGAATGAAGTTTGCCAATCAGTTGAATTTTCGTGGCTTTCCGCACATGCCGGGCAGCGATTTCGCCTATTCCTATGTGAGCGGCGACAGCACCCATGACGGCGGCGTGCTCTATGGCTGAGGCAGGCCTTTTCTGCCGCCCTGAACTCCCTTGCCCGATCCCTGCGGCGTCATTTCCAAACCCGTCGCTCCGCAATCGTCACCTCCGCACCGGAGCACGCCCATGTCCGTCAATGCAGAGGTCCTGGCGATCGCCCGGACATGGATCGGCACGCCCTATCGGCACCAAGGGGCGGTGCGGGGCGTGGGCTGCGATTGTTTGGGACTGATCCGGGGGATCTGGCGGGAGCTTTATGGGCAAGAACCGGAACCCGTGCCGGCCTATGCGCCTGATTGGGCCGAGCGGGCCGGCGAGGAGCGGCTGGTTCGGGCGGCGGAACGGCATTTCTCCAGTGTGCCGTCATTCGCCGAGAGCGTGTCCGGCGATCTGGTGCTGTTCCGGTTTCGGCCGCATCTGGCGGCGAAACATGCGGGAATTCTGGCGCTGACGCCGGCTGAACGACCGTCCGGCGTCTCGCATCACGAGCGGATTGGCGCAGGCCCGGGCCTCGATATGCATGAGCCGCGGCCCGATGCCTTCATCCATGCCTATGAGCAATCGGCAGTCACGCTTTCGGCGCTGGTGCCGGGATGGCGGCGCCGGATTGCCGGCATCTATCGATTTCCGGAGAGGACCAGCTGATGGCGACCATTGTTCTGCAGGCGGCAGGGGCGGCACTCGGCTCGGTCTTCGGGCCGGTGGGCGCGATCCTCGGGCGGGCGGCGGGGGCGCTTGCCGGGAGCATGATCGACCGCAGCCTTCTGGGGGGCACCCGAGAGGTCAACGGGGCGCGGCTCTCTTCGGCGCGGCTTGCCGGTGCGACCGAGGGGACCGCGATCCCGAGGCTCTATGGCACGGCGAGGCTTGGCGGCACGCTGATCTGGGCAACGCGTTTCGAAGAGGAGACCGTGACCGAACGGACGGGCGGAAAATCCTCCGGCGGCACGCGCACGACGACCTATCGCTATTATGCCAATCTGGCGCTTGGGCTCTGCGAGGGGCCGATTGCGGGCGTGCGGCGCGTCTGGGTCGACGGGCGCGAGCTCGACACGACCGAAATCGAGATGCGCGTCTATCGCGGCACGGAGAGCCAGCCGCCCGACCCGCTGATCGCGGCCAAGCAGGGCGCAGGCCGGACGCCGGCCTATCGCGGGCTGGCCTATGTGGTCTTCGAGCGGCTGCCACTCGACGATTTCGGCAATCGCATTCCGCTGTTGCAGTTCGAGGTGATCCGGCCGGTGGGGACGCTGGAGGAGAAGATCAGGGCGGTGACGATCATTCCCGGCGCGACCGAGCATGGCTATGCCACCGCGCGCGTCTCGGATGCCCCGCGCGAGGGTGAGAAGCGCTGGCTCAATCGCAACACGCTGGTGGCGACGACCGACTGGCAGGCCTCGCTCGACGAGCTACAGGCGCTTTGCCCCAATCTGGAGAGCGTGGCACTTGTTGTCGCCTGGTTCGGCACGGATCTGAGGGCCGGCAATTGCCGGGTGCTGCCCGGCGTCGAGGTGGGGTATCGTCGCGAGGAGAGCCGGCCGTGGAGCGTGGCGGGAATGTCGCGCGGGGAGGCTTACCTCGTATCGCGCCATGCCGGCGGGCCGGCCTATGGCGGATCGCCGAGCGATCAAAGCGTGACCGAGGCCATCCGGGATTTGCGGGCGCGCGGCTTGAAGGTGACGCTCTATCCCTTTGTTCTGATGGATATTCCTGCAGGCAATGGCCTGCCCGATCCCCATGGAGGTGAGGAACAGGCGGCCTATCCGTGGCGGGGGCGGATCACCGCTTATCCGGCCAGTGCCGACAAGACGGCCTCGGCGCGGGCGCAGATCTCGACATTCGTCACGCGCAGCGAGGGCTACCGGCGATTCGTCCGCCACTATGCGACGCTGGCGGCGTCGGCCGGCGGGGTGGACGGGTTTCTGCTGGGTTCGGAACTCAAGGGGCTGACGACGCTGCGCGACGGGATGAACGCCTTTCCCTTCGTCGAGGCGCTGGTGTCGCTGGCGGGCGAGGTCCGCGGCATTCTGGGGTCATCCACGGCGATTTCCTATGGGGCAGACTGGAGCGAATATTTCGGCCATCAACCGGCGGATGGATCGGGGGATGTGTTCTTCCATCTCGACCCGCTCTGGTCGAGCCCTGATATCTCGGCCGTGGGTATCGACAACTACATGCCGCTGGCCGACTGGCGCGATGAGGATCTCGAGGGGACGAGCCCCGACGGGTTCGCCGGGACCGATGACGCCTCCGGTTTTGGTCGCATGCTGACGGCGGGAGAAGGCTTCGACTGGTTCTATGCCAGTGAGGCAGACCGGCAGGCGCGACTTCGGACGCCGATCACCGACGGCGCCTATGGCAAGCCCTGGATCTATCGCTTCAAGGATCTCGAAAGCTGGTGGGGTAACCACCACTACAACAGGGTTGGCGGGGTCGAGCAGGCGAGCCCGACGGGGTGGATCCCGTCCATGAAACCATTCTGGTTCACCGAACTCGGATGCGGGGCGGTCGACAAGGGGGCGAACCAGCCGAATGTCTTCGTCGATGCGAAATCGGTCGAGAGCGGCAGGCCGCACTTCTCGGCGGGCGCGCGCAGCGACAGCCAGCAGCGGCGCTTTCTCGAGACGCATCTCGACCACTGGAACGAAGGGGAGGCACCTCACGGCATGGTCGGTCCGGCCAGCATCTTCGTCTGGACCTGGGATGCGCGGCCCTATCCGGCCTTTCCGCAGAATTCGGGGCTCTGGGCAGACGGGCTGAACTGGCGCACCGGGCATTGGCTGAACGGGCGGCTGGGCACGGCGACACTGGCCGACACCATCGCCGCGATCCTTGGGGATCACGGCTTTGACGATTTCGATGTCTCGGAAGTGGCGGGCGATCTGGGCGGCTACGTCAAGGGGGATCTCACCTCGGCGCGCGATCTGCTCGAGCCGCTGATCGAGCTGTTCCAGATCGACGTGATCGAGGATGGCGGGCGGCTGAAATTTCGCACACGACCGACGGCAAGCCTGCCGGCCCGCGAGATCACGGTTCTGGCCGACCTGCCCGATCAGGCTCTCTGGAGCGAGACGCGCGGTCATGACAGCGATTTCGCCTCGGAAGCACTGGTGACCTTCTACGATCCGGCTGCTGACTATGTCGAGGCGAGCGTACGTTCGCGCAGGGTCGAGGCGGCGACCGAACGCCAGCTTGCCCGCGATCTGCCGGCCGCGATGCCGGAGGAGACGGCACTCGCTGCTGCCGAAGGCTGGCTGCGCGACAACCGGCTGGCACGGCGGACCTTGCAACTGGCGCTGGGGCCACAGGAGATTGCGGTCGAGCCGGGGGACGTGCTGCGGTTTCCGGACGAGCCGGAAGGGCGGTTTCTGGTGCAAGGGATAGACGAGGGTTTCGAGCGGCGGCTGACGCTGCGGGCCTTTGCCGGCAAGGTGTCGGCACCCGTGGCGGTGGTCGAGCCGGAGCGTTTGCCGGATGGCGGCGGGGCGGCGGGCTTTGCGCCCGTTGTCAGCTTCCTCGATCTGCCGCGGCTGGAGGGCACGAGCCATGCCGGCGATGCCAGCGTCGCTGCCTTTGGCCGGCCGTGGCGCAGGCTTGCTGTGTCGAGTTCGCCGGAGGCTGAGGGTTATCGTCTGCGGCTGACGCTGGACCGGCCGGCAACGATCGGGCGGCTTGCGGAGGCGCTGATGCCGGGCCCGGTGGGGCGTTTCGATCCTGCCCATGCCGTGGTGGTCGATCTTCTGGGCGGGGCCTTCGCCGCGGCAAGCCGGATGGCGGTACTGTCGGGCAGGAACCGGCTGGCCGTGCAGGCGCAGAATGGCGGCTGGGAAGTGGTCGGCTTTGCCCAGGCTGAGGAAGTGGCCGTCGGGCGCTGGCGTCTGAGCGGCCTGTTGCGCGGGCTGGGCGGGACGGAGGATGCGACGGAGGCAGGAGCTGCAGTCGGCGCCGAAGTGGTGCTGCTCGATGAGGCGGTGCGGTCGCTGGGGCTGGTCAACGCCGAACGCGGAGCGGTGCAGAACTGGATTTTGGAACCGATGGGGCTGGTGACGGAGCTGTCCGGGCCGTTTGTCTTTGACGGTGGCATGCGGGCCGAGACGCCGCTTGCGCCGGTGCATGCGCGGGTGGTGCGGCAGGTCTCGGGAGATTTGCGGATTTCGTGGATCAGGCGCAGCCGGATCGAGGCTGATGCCTGGGCCGAAGGTGAGGTGCCGCTCGACGAAGCGGAGGAGCGCTACCGGCTGGAGATCCTGAACGGCAGTGCCGCGGTCCGCTTGGTCGAGGTGGGCGAGGCGGGGTTCACCTATGCCGCGGCCGATGAACTGGCCGATTTCGGGTCGGAGCAGGCGATGCTCGGCATTCGGGTGCGCCAGCTCGGGCGGCTTGTGGCAGGGCTGCCGCTGGCAGGGATGATTGCCATCGATGGATGATCAAGGAAGAGGAGAGAAACATGCTGGATGTGAAACCCTGGTACCAGTCGAAAACCATCTGGGGCGCGCTGATCGCGATCGCCTCCCCGCTGCTCGGCCGGGCCGGTCTGGACGTGGGCGGCGCGGAGCAGGCGGAGATTGCCGAGGCCATGACGACGCTTGCCGGCACGGTGGGCGGGCTGCTGGCCCTGTACGGGCGCCTCACCGCGACAAAGGGGGTGGGTGGGTGAGGTGGGTAGCATAAGTATCCAGGTCAGCCCTTTACGAAGTAAGGAATTTCCATTACATTTCGCTGGGATCAAAGAGGCAGGCGGCATGAACAAGATCTTGCGCAAGGTGAGCACGATCACCGACAAGGGACAAACCACCATTCCGAAGCCCATTCGCGATGCGCTTGGCGTTGGCTATGGTGGACGGATTGCCTTCAGCCTGGACGAGAAGAATCGCGTTTCGGTCGAGCGCGACGATGTCGAAGACGATGATCCGGTATTGGACGGCTTTCTTGATTTTCTGGCCAGGGACATGGCGGCACGGCCGGGGGATGCTTTCATGGAGATCCCGCCCGGCCTGCGTGGCCGGATCGCTGCGTTGACTGAAGGCGCAGACATCGATCTCGACGCCCCGATCGACGGCGAGGTCGCGCTTTGAGATGGAAACGGTCAATGGCTGGATCATCCGGGCGCACCCGCTGTTTCTCGATCAACTGGAGCGCCTGACCGCAGCCGTTGAACGCGAAGCCAAAAGGAAGCCAGATACGTTTCGCAGCAGCGCAAATTTCAAGCTTCTGGTCGCGCTGCAGAAATTGATGGCTGAAGTCATACCGGCCGATCCGACCTCGTCCGCGTTTCGCCAGGGCGGGACGTTGGGTCCCGAGCGCAAGCACTGGTTTCGGGCAAAGTTCGGTAATGGGCGCTTTCGTCTTTTCTTCCGCTACAATTCGACGGGCAAAGTCCTTGTCTTCGCCTGGGTCAACGACGCGGATTCGCTGCGCAGCTACGGGTCGCGCAGCGATGCCTATGCCGTGTTCCGTGCGATGCTGGAGGATGGAAATCCGCTGGACAGCTGGACAGAGCTAATTGAGGCTGCGAGCGACGACACGGTAATACGGCGCCTGGAAGCCATGACAGATCGTTCATCGAGGCTGGCGCGTGGCGATTGACAGAGGCTGGGCCCAGGCTCCTTCCCCACAAGATTACCGAGCATTCATTTGCCATTCAGACGCCTTGCGGTACATAATTTGGCAAGAGTGGACGTCATCCAAGAAGAAGCAGCAATGGCATCTTTCATGAAATACACGGGCCTGGCGCTGGCCATGACCGTGGCGACCTTGCCGACGCCCGGCAGCAATGCCATGGCAGCCGACTGCAGTGCGGCGGCGGAAAGGGTCGTGGCCGAGGTCGGCGGGCAGTTGCTTTCCGTCCGCGAATCGGGCGGTGAATGCGTCATCGTCGTGCTCGTTCCGGGCAGCGGCAACGAGCGGCCGCGCAAGGTCACCATGCGCGTCGCGCAGTGACCGGGGCGCAGTGACAGTGTCGATGGCCCGACTCTCCGCGATCAAGGGGTGAACCGCATGCGCATTCTCGTCGTCGAAGACGATGCCAACCTGAACCGCCAGCTCGTCGAAGCCCTGCAGGAAGCGGGTTATGTCGTCGACAAGGCCTTCGATGGTGAAGAGGGGCATTTCCTCGGCGACACCGAACCCTATGACGCGGTGATTCTCGACATCGGCCTGCCGGAAATGGACGGCATTACCGTGCTCGAAAAATGGCGGTCCGCGAGCCGGGTCATGCCGGTGCTGATCCTGACGGCACGCGACCGCTGGTCGGACAAGGTCGCGGGCATCGATGCCGGCGCCGACGACTATGTGACCAAGCCTTTCCATGTCGAGGAAGTCCTCGCCCGCATCCGGGCGCTGATTCGACGGGCGGCCGGTCATGCCTCCTCGGAAATCGTCTGCGGACCAGTGCGTCTCGATACCAAGAGTTCCAAGGCGACCGTCGAAGGCGTGACGCTGAAGCTCACCTCGCACGAATATCGCCTTCTCTCCTATCTGATGCACCACATGGGTGAGGTCGTATCCCGCACCGAACTGGTCGAGCATCTCTACGATCAGGATTTCGACCGCGACTCCAACACGATCGAGGTATTTGTCGGACGCCTGCGCAAGAAGCTCGGCGTCGACATGATCGAGACGGTGCGCGGCCTCGGCTACCGAATGCAAGCCCCCGCGAAATGAGGATCCGCTCGCTCACCGCGCGCGTCCTGCTTTTGGCCACGCTCTGGTCGGCACTCGGTCTGGTGACCATCGCGGTGGCAATTTCCGCCCTCTATCGCCAGGGCGTCGAACGCGGCTTCAACAATCTCTTGCGTGCCCAGCTCTACAATGTCGTCAATTCCGTTTCGATCGGTGACGGCGACAGCCTGGCCGGCTCGCCGGCGCTGGGCGATCTGCGGTTTTCCCAACCGGCGACCGGTTGGTACTGGCTGGTCGAGCCGCTGGGCAATTATGCGACCGCACCGCTCGCCTCCGCGTCTCTGGGGGTTGCCAATCTCGCTGTACCCGATGTCGAGCTGACACCCTTCGACCAGAATTACGAGCGCTACTACGAGATGACCGACGAGCTGGGCAACCAGATCCGCGTCGCCGAGACCGAGGTCGTGCTCGACGATCAGGGCCGTGCGGCGCGCTTTCGGGTCTCCGGCAATCTGCAGGTCATCGAGGACGAGATCAGCTTCTTCACCAGCCGGCTCTATACGGCGCTCGCCCTGGTCGGCATCGGCGGCCTGATCGTCAATGGTCTGGCCATTCTCTACGGTCTGAAGCCGCTCGACCGGGCCCGTCGGGCGCTGGAGCGCATCCGCCGTGGCGAAGCCGAACGCATCGAGGGTGAGTTTCCGAGCGAGATCCTGCCGCTCGCCAACGAGATCAACGCGCTGATCGACAGCAACAGGCGTATCGTCGAACGGGCGCGCATGCAGGTGGGCAATCTCGCCCATTCGCTGAAGACACCGATCGCCGTGCTGCTCAACGAGGCGCGCACGCTGAACAAGAGCCCTGCCGAGGTGATCGCCTCCCAGGCCGAGGCCATGCAGGCGCAGGTGAGCTCCTACCTCAACCGCGCCCGGATCGCTGCCCAGCGCGACAGCGTTCTGGCCCGCACCGAGGCTCAGCCGGTTCTGGAGCGTCTCGTTCGTGTCATGCGCAAGCTGAATGCCGAAGTGGCCTTCGAGCTCGATGCCGCGCCGGATCTGACTTTTGCCATGGAGCAGCAGGACGTCGAGGAAGTCGTCGGCAACCTCCTGGAAAACGCAGCCCGTTTTGCCCGCACCAAGGTGGTGACCCATGTTGTCATGACCGCACGCGAAGACGACCTGACGGACGGACGGCGCGGTTGGATCGAGGTCGTGGTCGAGGACGATGGGCCGGGTCTGGCGCCCGAAGAGATCGGCGAGGCCCTGAAACGTGGGCGAAGGCTGGACGAAAGCAAACCCGGAACGGGGCTAGGCCTGTCGATCGTCAAGGAGATTTCCGGGGAATATCAGGGTACATTCGGCCTGTCGCGGGCCGGGATCGGCGGACTTCGCGCACAGTTGATCCTACCGGCTGTGACCAAAGACACTGCGTGATTGATTTTCCTGTGAAATTACATAGGTGTATAGGACGGCATTCGGCCAGCTGGCGGCATCCTTCGCGAAAGCGCGACAGGCGATGATCGGCAGCAACAATTCGACGGGACTTGGAACGGTCTGATGAGTGTGAAGCGATTCGGGATATTGGCAGCCACGGCCCTCGTGTCGCTTGCCCTGGTGGGCTGCACCACTTCGGGCGGCGGCCGCTCGGCCACTGCCAAGGCCAATTCCGCCGTCTATATCGCAGCACTTCAGGGCGGCATCGTTTCCCGCGTGGGCGTCGAGCTGTCACGCAGCGAGACGCAACGCGCACTGGAAGCCGAATATCGCGCACTGGAAGCAGCCCCCGGTGGCCAGCCTGTGACCTGGGCAGGCTCAAATATGCGCGGCGAGGTCGTGGCGGCCGCGCCCTATCAGGTCGGCAAGCAGAACTGCCGCCAGTTCACCCACAAGGTGGTGAACGGCGGGCGTGAATTGCAGGCACGCGGTGCGGCCTGCCGCAATTCGAACGGGACCTGGACACCGTTGAGCTGAGGGCGCTGGCCCAAGCCTGATCCCGAAACGCAAACTCGATCTCCGCGTGACGGGGAAGGCCACTCTTCCCGCTTGACTTGGGTCAAGGCCGGGCGGGTTATGGCGGCCTAGAGAAGTCTTGCGGCCAAACGCCTCAACTTTCCGTCAGGGGGTGTTTGGCTGTTGGAAAGCACCCGTCCTTGACGTAATTGGGTCTCATGTTGTTCTGGATCATCTCCGCCCTGCTGACGGTCGTTGTCGCCGTCATCCTGCTCTCTCCGCTGATGCGAGCATCGGCCCGTGCATCCCTTTATGACGAGGGCGAGGCGGCTGTTTATCGTGACCAGCTGCGCGAACTGGAGCGGGACAAGGCGACAGGCCTGATATCCGCCGATGACGCCGACTATGCGCGCGCCGAAATCGGCCGCCGTCTGCTGGCGGTCGCCGGACGTGCGACCACCGGCGAGGCGGCAACCGAACGGGCGTTCGAAGCCGCCGCAGCCGGGCCTGTTGCGCGCCGTCGCTACGGGCTCTCCCAGGCCTTCATCCTCCTCTGTCTTCCCGTCATCGGGCTCGCGGGCTATCTCGAAATCGGGAGCCCCGGCACGCCCGATGCGCCGCTCGCCGCCCGGATCGAAAATCCCGGCGATGACGTTGGTCTGCTTGTGGCCAAGGTCGAGCGCCATTTGGCAAGCAATCCTGAAGACGGCAATGGCTGGAACGTGCTGGCGCCCGTCTATTTCCGCATCGGCCGCCTGCCGGATGCCGAGATTGCCTATCGCAATGCGATCCGCATTCTGGGGCCCGATGCCGAGCGCATGAATGGCCTTGGCGAAACGCTGGTTTTGCGCAGTGACGGGATCGTCACGGACGATGCGCAGATGGCTTTCCAGGCAGCGCTGAAGCTCGAGCCGAACAATCCGCGTGCGGATTTCTATCTGGCCTTGGCGCTGGAGCAGTCCGGTCGTCGTGCCGAAGCTCTGGCCGCCTTCCAGGCGATCGCCACAGCCTCACCGCCAACCGCACCCTGGATGTCGCTGGTCAACCAGCACATTGCTGCCAACAGCGCCGGAGTGCCGCTCGCCAACGCCCCGGCGGCATCGGTGCAGCCGACGGCTCCGGCAACACTCGGCAATCCCTCTGCAGACGACATTGCCAATGCGCAATCGATGTCGGAAGGCGACCGCAGTGAGATGATCCGCGGCATGGTGGCGAGCCTCGATGCGCGGCTGAAGGAAGACCCCAACAATTTCGAGGGCTGGATGCGGCTCGTCCGCTCCTATGCCATGCTGAAGGACAAGGAACGGGCGCAAGCCGCGCTGAAGGATGGCCTCAAGGCCTTCCCGGCTGACGGCGCCGAGGGCCAGCAGTTGATCGCCATGGCGACGGAACTCGGCCTTGATGTCGAGGAGGTGAGCCAATGACCCGCAAACAGAAACGTCTGGCTGTGATTGCCGGTGGCATGGGGTTTATCCTGACGGCCGTGCTTTTGATCATGTTCGCCTTCGGACAGTCGATCGCCTATTTCTACGTTCCCGGCGATCTCGCCAAGGCCGATCTGCAGCCGGGCACCCGCATTCGCTTAGGGGGCCTGGTCGAAACCGGCTCGGTCGTGCGGGGCGAGGGATCGACCATCACTTTCACCGTCACCGATACGCTGAGCGAACTTCCCGTCACCTATACCGGTATCTTGCCCGACCTGTTCCGCGAGGGGCAGGGCGTGGTGGCGGAAGGCCGGTTCGAGGGCATGGGCAAGGTCTTCGTGGCCGATACCGTGCTTGCCAAGCATGACGAGACCTATATGCCGAAGGATGTGGCCGATCGTCTGAAGGCGCAAGGAGTGGAACTTAGCGGCGAGGAAGAGATCCGATGATCATCGAGCTTGGCCATTATGCCCTCGTGCTGGCACTCGCCACCTGTCTGGTCGTCTCCATCCTGCCCGTCATCGGCGCCCGCCGCGGGGATGCGGCAATGATGGCCGTCGCGACAACAGGGACCTATGCGCTCTTCCTGCTCGTCGCCTTTTCCTTCGCGGTTCTTACCTATGGCTACGTCGTCTCCGATTTCTCGGTGCAGAACGTCTTCCAGAATTCGCACTCTCTCAAGCCGATGATCTACAAGGTCTCCGGCGTCTGGGGAAACCATGAGGGTTCGATGCTGCTCTGGGTGCTGATCCTGACGCTGTTCAGCGCCATGGTCGCCTTCTTCGGCACCAACCTGCCGGACCGCCTGAAGGCCAACGTGCTGGCCGTGCAAGCCTGGATCACGACGGCCTTTACCCTCTTCATTCTCCTGACCTCGAACCCCTTCGCCCGCCTGTCGCCCATTCCAGCGGAAGGACAGGATCTCAATCCCGTCTTGCAGGATATCGGCCTCGCGATCCATCCGCCGCTGCTCTATCTCGGCTATGTCGGCTTCTCCGTCTGTTTCTCCTTTGCGATCGCCGCCTTGATGGACGGACGCATCGACGCCGCCTGGGCGCGCTGGGTGCGGCCCTGGACGCTGGCGGCCTGGGTGTTCCTGACGGCCGGCATCTCCATGGGCTCCTACTGGGCCTATTACGAACTCGGCTGGGGTGGCTGGTGGTTCTGGGATCCGGTTGAAAACGCCTCCTTCATGCCCTGGCTTGCGGGCACGGCCCTTCTGCATTCGGCGCTGGTCATGGAAAAGCGCGATGCCTTGAAGATCTGGACGGTGCTGCTCGCCATCATCGCCTTCTCTCTGTCGCTGCTCGGTACCTTCCTGGTGCGGTCTGGCGTGCTGACCTCCGTGCATGCCTTCGCGACCGATCCGACGCGCGGTGTTTTCATCCTCGGCATTCTCGTCATCTTCATCGGCGGGGCCTTCACCCTCTTTGCGCTGCGCGCACCGATGCTGAAGGCCGGCGGCCTGTTCCAGCCGATCTCGCGCGAGGGGGCGCTCGTCCTCAACAACCTGATCCTCACTGTCTCCACCGCGTCTGTTCTGATCGGCACGCTTTATCCGCTGCTTCTGGAAACGCTGACGGGTGAAAAGATTTCGGTCGGTCCGCCCTTCTTCAACATCACCTTCGGGCTTTTGATGATCCCGCTGCTTCTGGCCGTGCCCTTCGGGCCGTTTCTCGCCTGGAAGCGCGGTGATCTGCTCGGGGCTCTGCAGCGCCTCTACGTGGCGGCCGCACTCTCGCTCGTTCTCGGACTTGGCCTTTGGTACGCGCAGAATGGCGGTCCCGTCATGGCAGTGGGAGGCCTTGCGCTCGCCTTCTTCGTCATGGGGGGAGCGATCGCCGATCTCTGGTACAGGGCAGGCTTCGGCACGCATCCGCTGTCGACCGCCTGGAGCCGCCTCAAGGGCCTGCCGCGGTCTGCCTTCGGCACAGCGCTGGCGCATTTCGGCATGGGTGTGACCGTGCTCGGCGTCGTGGCCGTGACCACCTTCGAGACGGAAACCGTGGTCGAGATGAAGCCCGGCATGACAGCGGAGGCCGGCGGTTATGTCGTGACCTTCGACGGCATTCGCGCCGCGACCGGACCGAACTACACGGAGGATCAGGGACACTTCACCATCCGCGAGGGCGGTATCGAGGTGGCCGATGTCTGGTCGTCGAAGCGGCTCTACACGGCGCGCCAGATGCCAACCACGGAGGCCGGCATCGTCACTTTCGGCTTCAGCCAGCTCTATGTGTCGCTGGGTGACCCGATGGCAGACGGCGGTATCGTGGTGCGCGTGTGGTGGAAACCCTGGATCCTCTGCATCTGGTACGGCACTCTCGTGATGATGGCGGGCGGTATCGTCTCGCTCTCGGACCGCAGACTGCGCGTTGGCGCGCCGAAGCGGGCCAAGGTGGCGGCAAAGCCGGCACTGGAGGCTGCGGAGTGATGGCCTGGTTTCAGAAGATTGCCCCACTTGCAGTTGCCGCCGGCTTCTTCCTGCAAGCGGAAGGAGGGGCGAAACCGCCGATGTCGACCATGTCCTCTCCCCGCTTGCTGACAAAGGGTCTGGCGGAGGGGCGAAGCCGCCGGATGCTGCGTTGCCTGTTCATCCTGCTGGCTCTCCTTCTGACCCCCATTCATGCCTTCGCGGTCAATCCGGACGAAGTGCTGGCCGATCCGGTGCTCGAGCAGCGTGCGCGGGCGCTGTCGGCGGAACTGCGCTGCATGGTCTGCCAGAACCAGTCGATCGACGATTCCAACGCCGAACTCGCCCGCGATCTGCGTGTGGTGGTGCGCGAGCGGCTGGTGGGTGGCGATAGCGACGAGCAGGTGCTGGACTATGTCGTGTCGCGCTATGGGGAATTCGTGCTTCTGAAGCCGCGACTGAGTGTCCGTACGATCGGGCTCTGGGGCGCACCGGCGGCGCTTGCCATTATCGGTCTGATCGTGGCTGTGGTCTACACGCGCCGACGCGCTGTGCAGCCCGTGGCAAAGCTGTCGCCGGACGAGGAAGCGCGGCTCGGCAAGCTGCTGGATCGGGACTAGTCAAGAGCGCTTCCAGATCGGCGTCGTCAGCCAGCGCCATGCCCGGCGGCCGTCCGCGACCATGACGGATCGTCAGGACACGCTGGCCGCGCCGATCTCAAGGTGGATCAGATCGTCTCCGGCAACGAACCGCCTTTGCGCCGCAGATGCTCTCTGGCGCGGGGCGAAAAGTGCCCTGGCGCGTGACTGCGCCCGGCGCGAAGGTCGAACACCAAACGAAGCGTGAGCGGATCTGACAGCCGCTGTTTCGATAGCGCTTACTGCTCCGGTTTCAGGACGGATAGATGCGTCAGCCGGGGCTGGGGCCAAGACAGGCGTACCTGTCGGTGAACATTACGAAGAATTCATCTGCCGTACAGTTCGCCGTAACCTGACAGCTCCTATATCTCTCCTCATCCACCGCTTCCCGCCGCCAGATTGGCCGGCGGCTCCAGTCAGATGAACAGATGAAGGTAGATCACATGTCCAAGAACAAAGGTCGTTCGTTGCAGTCGATCCTGAAGACCTCCACCACCGCCGGCCTCGCCGCCATGATGCTGGTGACGGCCGCCCCCTTCGCCGCCGTGCCGGCGCTTGCCGCACCGGTTGAAGTGGACGCGCCGCAGGTGCCGAGCTTTGGTGATGTCGTGCAGGCCGTCCTGCCAGCCGTCGTGTCCGTCCGGGTCCAGTCGAACGTTCAGCCGGCATCGTCCGACGAAAGCAATTTTTCCTTCAACTTTGGCGGTCGCAGCTTCGAGGATCTGCCGGATGATCACCCGTTGAAGCGCTTCTTCCGCGAATTCGGTGGTCCAGGCATGGAAGGTGGTCCGCAGGAGCGTGGCCCGCGTGCCGAGCGTGGTCCGGGTCGCCTGCGTCCGACCGCACAGGGGTCCGGCTTCTTCATCTCCGAAGACGGCTATGTCGTCACCAACAACCATGTCATCGACGACGGCGCCGCCTTCACCATCGTGATGAACGACGGCAAGGAATACGACGCCAAGCTGGTCGGCAAGGACAGCCGCACGGACCTGGCGCTGCTCAAGGTCGACGAACCCGACACGAAGTTCACCTATGTGAAGTTCGCCGATGACGAGAAGGTCCGCGTCGGTGACTGGGTGGTCGCCGTCGGCAACCCCTTTGGCCTCGGTGGCACCGTGACTGCCGGTATCATTTCGGCCCGTGGCCGCAATATCGGCTCCGGCCCCTATGACGACTACCTGCAGATCGATGCCGCCGTGAACCGCGGCAATTCGGGCGGACCCGGCTTCAACCTGAACGGCGAAGTCGTCGGTATCAACACGGCGATCTTCTCGCCCTCGGGCGGCAATGTGGGCATCGCCTTTGCGATCCCGGCCTCGGTCGCGACCGACGTCATCGCCAAGCTCAAGGAAAGCGGCACGGTTTCGCGCGGCTGGCTCGGCGTTCAGATCCAGCCCGTGACCAAGGACATCGCCGACAGCCTCGGCCTTGCCGAGGATAGTGGCGCCCTGGTCGTTGCCCCGCAGGCCGGTTCGCCCGGTGAAGCGGCCGGCATCAAGCAGGGCGACGTGGTGACGGCCGTCAATGGTGACCCGGTCAAGGATCCGCGTGATCTGGCCCGCCGCATCGGAGCCTTTGCACCCGACACCACGATCGACGTCTCACTCTGGCGCGATGGCAAGGCAACCGAGGTCAAGGTCAAGCTCGGCGAACTGCCGGCCGACCAGGCAGCAAGTGCCGAGACCGAGAACAATGCGGCTCCGGCACCGGAAGCCGAGCAGGAACTGTCGAGCCTCGGCCTTTCTGTTCGTCCGGCCGAAGACGGGAAGGGCCTTGCCATCGTCGATGTCGATCCCGACAGCGACGCCGCCGACAAGGGCCTGAAGTCGGGCGAGACGATCACCTCGGTCAACAACCAGGAAGTCTCGTCTGCGGCCGACGTGCAGAAGGTTCTCGACCAGGCCAAGAAGGACGGCCGCACCCGGGCGCTCTTCCAGGTCGAATCGGAGAATGGCAGCCGCTTCGTGGCGCTTCCGATCAACCAGGGCTGATTGTGATGTGACACGGGGCGCCGGCGGTCGAAGGCCGTCGGCGCCCCGTGTCGTTTTCGACGGTCGGTGACCGTCTGGTGTCAGGAAAGGACGAAGCATGGGGATCGTGGAACAGGGACAGCCGGACACCGGCGAAACCGGCTATACGGTGGCGGATGCCGAGGCTAATGTCGCGCGCATGAAGATACTTGTCATCGAAGACGACCTGGAAGCCGCAGCCTACATGACCAAGGCCTTTCGCGAGGCCGGCATTGTCGCCGATCACGCGAGTGACGGCGAAAGCGGTCTTTTCATGGGCACGGAAAATACCTACGACGTCATGATCGTCGACCGTATGCTGCCGCGTCGGGATGGCCTTTCGGTCATCAGCGAACTGCGCAAGCGTGGCATCGATACGCCGGTTCTCATCCTGTCTGCCCTCGGCCAGGTGGACGACCGTGTGACGGGTCTGCGCGCCGGCGGGGACGACTACCTGCCCAAACCCTACGCCTTTTCCGAATTGCTCGCCCGTGTCGAGGTGCTCGGCCGCCGCAAGGGCAAGCCCGAGCAGGACATGGCCTATCGCGTCGGTGATCTCGAACTCGACCGTCTGTCACACGAGGTGAAGCGGGCCGGCAAGGAAATCCTCCTGCAGCCGCGCGAATTCCGCCTGCTGGAATATCTGATGAAAAATGCCGGCCAGGTGGTGACCCGCACCATGCTGCTCGAAAACGTCTGGGACTATCACTTCGACCCGCAGACCAATGTCATCGACGTGCATGTCTCGCGCCTGCGGTCGAAGATCGAGAAGGATTTCGACCGGCCGCTCCTGAAGACCGTGCGGGGTGCCGGTTACATGATCAAGGACGAAGGCTGACATGCGGCTGAAGTCCCGTCTCGGGGTGCTGGCCAAGTCCACGGCCGTCCGGCTTTCCGCGCTCTACATCATTCTTTTCGCGCTGTGCGCCGCCTTCCTCGTCTTCTACGTGACGGGGCTTGCCGAGCGTATCATGAACAATCAGACGCGTGAGGCACTGCGCCAGGACGTGACCGAGATCCAGGGCGCTTTCGAGCGCGGCGGGATCAACCAGCTCCTGCGGACCCTGGAACGTCGCGCGCGGCAGCCGGGTGCCAATCTCTACGTGATTGCAAGCCCGACCGGCGAGATCCTTGCCGGCAATGTCGCCTCGCTGCAGCCCGGCGTCTTCGACGAGGAGGGCTGGACCAATTTCCCCTTCCGCTATCAGCGCTATACCGACAGTGGCGTTGCGAAGCGTCATCTGGCGACCGGGCATGTCTTCGTCCTGGAGAACGGCATCCGGGTTCTGGTCGGCCGCGACCTTGGCGAGCCCGGCAAGCTGCGCCAACTGGTGCGGCAGGCGCTGATGGTGGCGCTGCTGATCATGGGAGTCGGTGCGCTGGTCATCTGGTTTGCCATTGGCCGCAATGCGCTCAAACGCATCGACCGAGTCTCGGCGGCCAGTCAGAAGATCATTTCAGGCGATCTGTCGCAGCGTCTGCCGGTTTCCGGTTCAGGCGACGAGTTCGATCGCTTGTCCTCGTCCCTGAACGAGATGCTGGGGCGGATCGAGCAATTGAACGAAGGCCTGAGACAGGTCTCCGACAACATCGCCCATGACCTGAAGACGCCGTTGACACGCCTGCGCAACAAGGCGGCCGACGCATTGGACGAGGACGATGCGCAGGCGAGAAGAGCGGCGCTGGAGACGATCATCTCCGAATCCGACCAGCTGATCCGGACGTTCAACGCGCTGCTGATGATCTCCCGCGTCGAAGCCGGGTCGATCGCGGCCGAGCTGACTGACATCGACATTTCCACCATCGCTGCCGACAGTGCCGAACTCTACGAACCCGTGGCGGAAGAGGCGGGACAGGTCATGGTCTGCGAGATCGCACAAGGACTATCGGTTCGGGGAAATCGCGAACTCGTGGGTCAGGCGATCGCCAATCTGATCGACAATGCGATCAAGTATGGCAGCCAGGGCGATGCGGGGTCCGAGATCCGCGTGCGCGTGGCGCGTGGCGACGCTGGCCTGGAAATCTCAGTCTCCGATCAGGGAGCCGGCATTGCCGAAGACAAGCGGGCTGAGGTGGTCAAGCGCTTCGTCAGGCTGGACAAGAGCCGCTCGAAACCGGGCACAGGATTGGGACTCTCTCTGGTCGAGGCGATCATGGCCCTGCATGGCGGGCGGCTTGTCCTCTCCGACACCCGCAGCCACCCCGACCATCCGGGCCTGACGGCGACGATGGTCTTTCCCGGAATGAGGCCGTAACCTATCCGGGCTCGAGATTCGCCAGGCAATCTCGGCCGGGAGAGGAGGCGCTGATGGGAGACGGCAGGACGAGCAGATTGTCCGATGTGGTGGAGGGCGTGATCCGTCCACTGAACCAGACGGAATTGAAGGCTGCAGTCAGCCTGCTGAAGGACCTGACGAAGCAGGAGGCGGGGCTTGCCGAACATCTGTCGGCAGAGGGGCCGCTGCGCCAATTCGTGCTCGCGGCCTTTACTCTCTCTCCCTATCTGCGCGATGTCGCGAACCTCACGCCATCCTTGCTGCTCGAAGCCATAGCATCGCCGCTGGAGCCGCAACTCCTCGACGCAGTCGAGGAGGCCCGCACCGCCTGGAGGCCCGATGCCTCCGGTGTCGCTCCTGCGGAGACGGATGTCATGGCGCGGCTGCGACGCGCCAAGCGCAAGGTCGCCTTCCTGAGCGCGCTCGCCGATCTCGCCCGCGTCTTCACGGCGCGTGACACCACCGCCTGGCTGAGCGCCGTGGCGGATGCCGCGGTGGCAGCTGCCATCGACCACCTGCTTCTCACGGGTCATGACGGCGGCAAGCTGACGCTGAAGGATCGCGACAATCCGGCCCATGGCAGCGGGCTCATCGTGCTGGGCATGGGCAAGCTCGGCGCGCGCGAGCTGAATTATTCCTCCGACATCGACCTCGTCATCTTCTACGATCCGGAAGCCGGCATCCTGAAGGATCCCGATGAAGCAATGGAAACCTATGGGCGGATGATGCGTCGTCTGGTGCGCATCCTGCAGGAGCGGACCGCCGACGGCTATGTCTTCCGAACGGACCTGAGGCTGCGGCCCGATCCGGGCTCGACGCCGCTTGCCGTGCCGGTCGAGGCGGCACTTATCTATTACGAGGGCAGGGGACAGAACTGGGAACGCGCCGCCTTCATCAAGGCTCGGCCCGTGGCCGGCGACCTCAAGGCGGGCGAGGGCTTCCTGCGTGAACTCGTGCCCTTCGTCTTCCGCAAATATCTCGACTACGCGGCGATCGCAGACATCCACTCGATCAAGCGCCAGATCCATGTGCACAAGGGGCATGGCGCGATCGCGGTCAAGGGGCACAACGTCAAGCTCGGGCGCGGCGGCATTCGCGAGATCGAGTTCTTCGCCCAGACCCAGCAGCTGATCGCCGGCGGCCGCATGCCGGACCTGCGTTGCCGGCCGACCGAGGAGGCCTTGAAGGCGCTCGCCGCCGCCCGCTGGATCGATGATCAGACGGCGGAGGAACTCACCGACTGCTACTGGTTCCTGCGTGACGTCGAGCACCGCATCCAGATGGTGCATGACGAGCAGACCCACGTCCTGCCGGAAACGGAGGCGGAGCTGAAGCGCATCGCCTTCATGCTGGGTTTCATCGACACGACGGCCTTTTCCCGGGCCCTGGAAACGGCACTGAAAACGGTCGAGAAAAGGTATGCCCGGCTGTTCGAAAAGGAGGAGGGCCTGTCGAGTTCGACCGGCAATCTCGTCTTTACCGGCCAGAAGGACGATCCCGATACGCTGAAGACCCTGAAGGACCTCGGTTTCGAGCGGCCGGAGGACATCTCACGGGTCATCCGGACCTGGCACTACGGTCGCTACCGTGCGACGCAATCGGTCGAGGCCCGCGAGCGGCTGACCGCGATGACGCCGGATCTGCTGAAAGCCTTCGGCGAAAGCCGGCGTGCCGACGAGGCGTTGCTGCGCTTCGACAACTTCCTCTCGGGCCTTCCTGCCGGCATCCAGCTCTTCTCCCTGCTCGGCAACAATCCCGCCCTTCTTCACCGGATCGTCAACATCATGGCGGCCGCACCGCGGCTCGCCGAGATCATCGCGCAGCGACCGCATGTCTTCGACGGCATGCTGGATCCGGTCCTCCTGGTCGAGCTTCCCACCCGCGACTATCTCGGCAGGCGACTGAAGAGTTTTCTTTCCGGCGCCACCCACTACGAGGAAATTCTCGACCGGCTGCGCATCTTCGCCGCCGAGCAGCGCTTCCTCATCGGCATTCGGCTGCTGACCAGCGCGATCGGTGGCGCGCAGGCCGGCCATGCCTTCACCGATCTCGCCGGCCTCGTCATCGACGAAGCGCTAAAGGCTGTGGTGGCGGAGATGGAGATCGCCCATGGCAAGATCCCCGGCGGCCGCGTCGCTCTGGCGGGCATGGGCAAGCTCGGCTCCTACGAATTGACGGCGGGCTCCGATGTCGATCTGATCCTGCTGTACGAACATGACGAGGACGCGCCGGAATCGGATGGTGTGAAATCGCTCGATCCCGTGCGGTATTTCACCAGGCTCACGCAGCGGCTGATCGCGGCGCTTTCGGCGCCGACGGCAGAAGGTGTGCTCTACGAGGTCGACATGCGGCTGAGACCCTCCGGCAACAAGGGGCCCGTCGCGACAAGGCTCCGATCCTTTGCCCGCTACCAGCGCGAGGAGGCGTGGACCTGGGAGCATATGGCGCTGTCCAGGGCGCGCATGCTGTGTGGCGATCAGAGCCTGATCAAGGAGGCCGAAGGCATCATCGAGGAAGTGCTCGGCGCGCCACGGGATACGGCGAAGACCGTCAAGGATGTCGTCGAGATGCGGGCGCTGATCGAGCAGGAGAAGCCGCCAAAAGACATCTGGGATATGAAGCTCATTCCCGGCGGCTTGATCGACATCGAGTTCATTGCGCAATATCTGGCGCTGACGGCGCCGGCCAAGGGGCTCCACGTCCGGACCAATGAGCTTTCGACGGCGGACGCGTTGAAGGCCCTGGGTGAGCTCATCGATCCGAATGATCTCGATACCTGCCTGACAGCCTTGAAGCTCTACACCGATCTGTCGCAGGTAATCCGTCTTTGCATCGATGGTCCCTTCGAACCGGCAAACGTCCCGGCGGGTCTCACAGATCGCCTGGCGCGCGCGGCCGACTGCCCGGATCTGAAGACCACGGAAGCCGAGATCAAGCGGTTGGCGAAGGCGGTGCGCAAGGTATTTGCGCGGGTCGTGGCCTGACGGAAGCGTTGCCGCTGGCTCAGGCGCCCCCGCGGCCGCTGATCAGCTTCAGCGGCTTCAGGCCGAAGCCGAGCAGCAGGTTGAAGGTTGCGCGATCGAGCAGGAAGACCAGAAGCGCCACCAGGGGCCAGACGGCACAGGCGAGAATGAAGGCGGTCAGCCAGTCGTCGATCGTCAGGTGGGCAAAGGTCGCGGCGGCCAGAAGCGCAAAGGGCAGGGCAAGCGGCAGGACGACGCGCCGCAGGATGCCGCTCAGTGCCAGATGACCGCCGAAGTCGAAGAGCGATCTGAGTGCGGCCGCAACCGCGGCCCCGACGATGCCGAATTGCATGGTCAGCAGGACGAGGACACCGGCAAAGGGCAGAAGAAGGCCGAGATGCAGCTTGGCGATGAGGTCCGGACGGTGCTGGCTGTGGATCAGCCAATAGGGCGCGAAGATCAGCGAATTGAGCCAGATCGAGGTGACGAGGATCGTTGCGGGCACACCCGCCCGGTCGGCAAATGCGTCTCCGAGCCAGAGGGTCAGGAGCGGATCCATCAGCAGGATCGTCGAGGCGCAGATGCCGCCATAGAGAAGTGCCGTGATGACGAGGACGCGGGCGCTGAGTGCCTTGGCCTCGTCCGGCATGGAACTGGCGAGTCGCGGGAAAATCGCCCGCGAGATGGCGCCGGGGATGATCTGGCTGCGCGAGATCAGGTTGAGCGGCACGGCGTAATAGGTGACCGCTGCGACGCCGAAGAAGCGTCCGACCATCAACTGATCGAGAGAACCGAGGATCGGGGTCAACACCGACGAGATCGTCACCCAGCCGCCATAGGAGAGGAGCTTGCGTGCCCGGTCCATGTCGAAATCGGTGATCCGGATCGGTCCCTCGATCGAGTTGATGGCGACGAAGATGGCGAGCATCAGCAGCACCCGGGCAAGCACCGCGCCGGGGATGACTGTGCCGAGATCTGGCGAGACAAAGACGGCGAAGGCGAGCGGCAGGATCTGCGCGAAGATGGCGCCAGAGACCTGCAGCACATTGGCGAGCGCAAAATTCTCCCGCGCCTCGATCGCATCGATGCCGGCACCGTTCAGGATGACGAGGGGCAGGAGAAGGGCGATCCAAGGCATGGCCGCCTTCACTTCATCCTCGATCTCGACCGGCACCTGCACCACGCCGCCAACGATGTAGGAACCGAGCAGATAGAGCAGGAAGGCGCCGAAGAAGGTCATCGACGCGTTGATGGTAAAGGAGGTGACGATGACCCGGGCGCGTTCGCGCTGATCGGAATGATCAAGGCGGGCCAGCGCGTTGATCGTGGCGGGTGCCAGACCGAGCTCGAGAAAGCCGAGATAGCCGATCATCACCCAGATCAGCGAGATGACGCCGTAGCGCGCATCGCCGACATAATCGATATAGACGGGGACCGTCAGGATCATCACCGGGATCGGCAGCAGGGCGCCGATCAGGTTGATGATGAAATTGACATAGAGCCGATTGCGCGGCTTGCCTGCACTGGCCATTGCGGTCCCTTGATGTCCACCGGCATTCAACCGGATTGTCCCGAGCCTGTCATGGCCCGGCGACTCTTACGGATGGGTAAGTCGGGCCGTCTATTCGGCGGGAAGGGTTACCAGCGGGTGAACATGCGCGCGATGCGTGTCAGGCGCGGCGCTTGAGACCTTGCGCGACGATGACGTCGGGGATGCGAAGCGCAACGACCGTGCCCAGGCCTTCGCGCGAGCGGATCTTCAGGGAGCCGCCATGCAGGGCAACGAGCGAGCGGGAGATGGCAAGCCCGAGGCCCGAGCCGCCCTTCGACTTGGCATACTGGCTCTGCACCTGTTCGAAGGGGTTGCCGATCTTGCCGAGCGCGCTCTTCGGAATGCCTATGCCGGTGTCTGCGATGGAGACGATTACGGCGCCCTGGACCTTGCGGGCCCGCAGAGCGATCTTGCCGCCATCGTCGGTGAACTTGACGGCGTTGGAGAGGATGTTGAGGAGGATCTGCTTGATCGCGCGACGATCGGCGATCAGGGAGAGACCGTCCTCGACGCGCTGCTCGACAGTGATGTTTTTCTCTTCGGCCGGGATCGCGGTGAGTCGCATGCTCTCTTCGATCAGCGGGCACAGATCGATCGTTTCGCAGCGGATCTTCATCTGGCCCGCCTCGATCTTCGACATGTCGAGGATGTCGTTGATGACGTTGAGGAGGTGCTTGCCGCTTTCGTGGATGTCCTTGGCATATTCCTCGTATTTCGGCGAGCCGACCGGGCCGAACATGCCGGCGAGCAGGATTTCAGAGAAGCCGAGGATGGCGTTGAGCGGTGTTCTGAGCTCGTGGCTCATATTGGCGAGGAATTCCGATTTTGCCTTGTTGGCGGCTTCGGCATTCTGTTTTTCGGCGAGATACTTCTCGTTGGCGTCGGAGAGTTCGGTCTTCTGGCGCTCCAGGATCTTCTGCGAGGCGGAGAGATCGCCGATCGTGGCCATCAGGCGCCGTTCCTGTTCGCGCAGCCGTTCCTGATGGCGCTTGAGCAGCGTGATGTCGGTGCCGACGGAGACAAGGCCGCCGTCGCGGGTGCGGCGCTCGTTGATCTGCAGCCAGCGCTCGTCGGCGAGCTGGACTTCCGAGGTGCGGGAATTGGTGCCGTCGTCGGCATCGGCGATCCGGCGCTGGATGATCGGCTTGTCGGCTGCAGCAAGCACCAGGGCGCGCTCCTTGCCCGGAACGAGCACGGCATCGGGCAGACCATAGACCTTCTGGAAATGGCCATTCCAGGCCACCAGCTTGTCGTTCTTGTCCCAGAGCACGAAGGCTTCCGAGGTGCATTCGATGGCGTCGGCGAGGCGCTGGTCGGCTTCGGCGTAACGCTGGGCGAGCCGGTGCTGCTCGGTCACATCCATGGCGATCCCGATGACATGCAGTTCGCCGGTGCTGGTCGAGATGATCTGGGCTCGGGCGCGCATCCAGACATAATGGCCCTGGGCGTGGCGCATGCGGAAGATCTGGTCGATATGGCGTGAGCTGCCACGGCCGACGGAGCGGGCGAGCGCATAGAGATTGCCGTCATCGGGATGCATGAGGCGGGCGGCATCGGCGAAGGTGAGCGGCTGGGAGGAAGGAGCAAGGCCCAGCATCTCGTACATCGAGCTCGACCAGACGAGCTTGCGGCTTTCGAGGTCGAAATCCCAGAGACCGCAGCGCCCGCGGGCGAGCGCGGTCTCGACGCGCAGATTGGATTCCAGGAAGGTGTCGTCCGCCTCGCGTGCCCGTTTCACCTGGTAGAAATAGGCGTAGAGGATGACGAAGAGGATGACGGTGATGCAAGTGAAGAGCGTCGTGTTCAGCGAAAGCTCGCGGCGCCAGAAATCGCCGACGGCCTGAAGCGTGTGGGCGGTCACGATCAGAGCGCCGTCCGTGCCGATCGGCGTGAAGATCGCATGATGCGGTATGCCGTTCAGTTCGGTGTCGAAGGCGCCGGTGCGATTGCCGGATTGCCGGAAGATCATGACTTCTGGCAGAAGGCTCGACAGGGACAGGCCGACCTGGGCCGCTGCCTCCGGAGAAGCCGCAAATACCCGGCCGGCCGGATCGATCAGGAGCACGAAGGCTCCATTGGCAAAATGTCCGCGATCGAGGAACGTGGCGAGGCGCTTCTCGGCTTCGGCGCGGTCGCGCATTTCGAAGAGGGCGACCCTTTCGTCGAAGACGGCACTGGCCGTCGCAGCGATCAGCGCCGTCGACTGGCGCACGGACACTTCCATGCGCTGGTACTCGTTGACGATCCCGATGGTCCGGGCCAGCGCCACAACAGCGAGAAAGGCGAGGATGAGGATCGGAATGGCCCGGCGCAGGATCGTCTCGATCCGCCGCGAACGGATCGCTCCTTGCCCAGGACTGGATGACGACGCGCCGAACAACGCATCGCCGACGCGCCCGAAGAATGCCCCCATGTCCGAAAATTTGATGCGCAGCCGCTCATCGGCTGCGGTGACCCGCCGCGCGTCCAACATCGTCCCTGCCTCTATCCCTCGTGCGATTCGTTAGCGCCGCTCGCCCGAATCTGACGCCAAGGAATCATGGCCGATTCGCCTTGTCCAGAGTGGGTGGGTAAAGAAAATATTAACCCCTTGCTCCGACTCCTCTTTTTTATTGGCGGTCTGACAAGCGGCTGAATCTGATGGAAAATTAGCTGGTGATGTGGGCCCGATGAAACAGGTTCGCATGAAAAAGGCGCCGGTTTTGGCCGGCGCCTTTTTTGAGTGCAATGATGGCCTGGTCAGCCCTTGAGGATGCGGTCGACGATGTCGCGCACATCCGTCGAAAGCGACGTGGACGCTTCAATGGCGGCCAGCGCGGTGCGCGCCTTCTCGGCACGCGCGGGCTCGAGCAGGCGCCAGGACCGGAGCGCGGTCAGGAGACGTGCGGCGAGCTGCGGGTTGCGCGGGTCGATCGCGAGGATCTGCTCGGCGAAGAAGTCGTAAGCCGCACCGTCTGCACGGTTGAAGCCGGTCGCATTGCCGAAGGCGAAGGTGCCGACGAGCGAGCGGACCCGGTTCGGATTGGTCGGCGCGAAATGCGGGCTTCCCATGAGGGCCTTGACCCGGTCGAGGCTTCCCGATCCCGGGATTGTCGCCTGGATCGAGAACCACTTGTCGAGCACCAGCGCATTCGAGGCGAAGCGGGTTTCGAAGGCGGCCAGTGCATCCATCGCTTCGGCCGAATCCGGGAAGCGATGGGTGAGGATGGTGAGGGCCTGCGACAGGTCCGTCATGTTGTCGGCCCTGGCGAAGGCTGCCGCGGACAGGGCCGGGGAATTCTCGGCAATCGTCAGGAACGAGAGCGCAATGTTTCTCAGAGCACGCTTGCCGGCGCCTGTCGCATCCGGTGTGAAGGGGCCGGAGGCCGAATGGGCTTCATGGAGTGTGCGGAAGACCTCGACGCCTGCGGTCGCGATGGCGGACAGCACGGCTTGGCGACCGGCATGGATTGCATCGGGGTCATTGTTGCCGCCGAGCTCGCGGGCAATGTCGGCTTCGCTCGGCAGGCTCAGCGCCTGCGCGCGGAACGCGGGCTCCAGCTGCTCGTCGGCAGCGACAGCCAGCAGCACCTCGATGAAGGACGCGCTGGTCGTGATCGCCTGTCCCTCGCGGGCGCCCTTGGCGGCATCCGTCAGGACCGGCAGGGCGAGATCGGTGATGGCCTGCCAGCGGGCGAAGAGGTCGCTGTCGTGGCGGCCGATATGGCCGAGGTCTTCGGCGCTCTGCGAGAAGTGCAGGGTGACGGGGGCCGAGAAGCCGCGGTTGAGCGACACGACCGGGCGGCTGCCGATGCCGGAAAAGGTGAAGCTCTGGGCGCGTTCGGTCAGATGCAGGACCTCGCCGGTGACCTCGCCGCCGGAAATGCCGGAAGCCGTGGCCCCGGAGCCGTTTTCGGAGATGAGTGCGAAGCGCAGCGGGATGTGCATCGGCTCCTTGGCGCTCTGGCCGGGCGTGGCCGGGATCATCTGTTCCAGCGACAGCGTCAGGGTCTTGGCACCGGCGTCATAGGCCGAGGACACGGTGATCTGTGGCGTGCCGGCCTGATGATACCAGAGGGCGAACTGGGTGAGATCGCGGCCGCTCGCATCCTCGAAGCATTTGACGAAATCCTCGACGGTCGAGGCATCGCCATCGTGGCGTTCGAAGTAGAGGTCCATCCCCTTCTTGAAATCGTCGCGGCCGAGAATGGTCGCGATCATGCGGGTGACCTCCGAGCCCTTCTCATAGACGGTCGTCGTGTAGAAGTTGTTGATTTCGCGGTATTTTGTCGGGCGGACCGGATGAGCGAGCGGACCGGCATCCTCCGGGAACTGCTCCGAGCGCAGGTGGCGGACTTCTGCGATGCGCTTGACCGAGCGCGAGCGCATGTCGGCCGAAAACTCGTGGTCCCGGTAGACCGTCAGGCCTTCCTTCAGGCAGAGCTGGAACCAGTCGCGGCAGGTGATGCGGTTGCCGGTCCAGTTGTGGAAATATTCATGCGCGATGATCGCCTCGATATTCGCGTAATCCTGATCGGTCGCGGTCTCGGGGTCGGCAAGCACATACTTGTCGTTGAAGATGTTGAGGCCCTTGTTCTCCATGGCCCCCATGTTGAAGTCGGAGACAGCGACGATCATGAAGATGTCAAGATCGTATTCGCGGCCGAAGACCTCTTCGTCCCACTTCATCGAGCGCTTCAGCGCATCCATGGCATAGGCCGCACGCGGCTCCTTGCCGTGTTCGACATAGATCTTCAGCGCGACTTCGCGGCCGGACATGGTGGTGAACGTGTCTTCGACGATGCCGAGATCACCGGCGACCAGTGCGAAAAGGTAGGACGGTTTCGGATGCGGGTCGAACCAGGCGGCGAAATGCTTGTCCGGGCCGAAACCGGCACCCCCAAGGAAATTGCCGTTGGACAAGAGCAGCGGATTGGCGGCCTTGTCGGCGATGATGTTGACCGTATAGACGGCGAGCACATCGGGACGATCGGGAAAATAGGTGATGCGGCGGAAGCCTTCGGCCTCGCACTGGGTGCAGTAGATGCCGTTCGAACGGTAGAGACCCATCAGCTGGGTATTGGCCTCCGGATTGATCATCGTGACGACGGTGATCTCGAAGGGAACCGATTCCGGCAGGTCGCGGATAACTAGGCTCTCGGGTGCAGCGGTATAGCGTGCAGGATCCATCTCGATCTGGTCGAAAAGCAGGCTCGTCATGGTGAGGTCGTCGCCATCGAGCACCAGAGGCGCATTGGCATCGACGCCTTCCCGCCGATGGAAGATCAGGCGGGCTTCCACCTTGGTTTCCGTCGGGTCCAGTTCGAAGGTCAGATCAACCCGTTCCAGAACGAAGTCGGTGGGGCGGTAGTCTGCCAGATGAACGATCCGGCCCGTATCTGTGCGCATAATGTGTCCTGGTCGCTGCGGGGTTGGCCACCAGAATGCGCGCGGAGAAAGCGCTCAACCGAATGGCTCAAGTTGCGGGCGATGATTGCAGCAATTTCTGAACGATTATTAAAACATGAGATAATTTTGATGATGGACTTAACGCGTGGGCCAATTTTCTTCGTTGAAACCGGGTCGATGCGGGGCGAAGTCCAAGAATAGTCAAACTGATCTTGGACGAGACAAAGTCATGGAGGGTGACGCTTGGTCACGCCGGGTGACGCTGCAGGCGCATTGATGGCGAGACGCCCCAGAGGCAAGACGATTTCTCGGCTTGAGCGTGGCATCAACGCCATTTGCCGAAATAGCCCGTGATCTCAGTCTATTCCTGGGTGCGCCTCTGGCGAAATACGGGGCTTGCGAAGATGCGGCCGGCATGCATGCTGGTCACCTGTCGAGTCACCGGCGAGACCGTTGCCGCTTCCCATTCACTGCGCCCCGGCGCAGCTTGCCCCAAGATTTCACGAATATGGCTTTTGCCGATCCAGATCCCCTCCGCGGCATTGTGCTGAAAGTCTGTTCGGTCACGGTCTTCGTCGCCATGCAGACCTGCATCAAGCTCGCCGGCAGCGGCATCCCGCCAGGCCAGATCAGCTTTCACCGCTCGGCCTTCGCCATCCTGCCGATCCTCGGCTATCTCGCCTGGCGCGGCGAATTGCGCCAGGCCATGCAGACGAACAACCCCGTCGGGCACATCAAGCGCGGCCTGCTGGGCGTCTGTGCGATGGGGGCCGGTTTCTATGGCCTGGTGCATCTGCCGCTACCGGATGCGATTGCGATCGGCTATGCCATGCCGCTCCTGGCGGTCGTCTTTGCCTCGGTCTTCCTGAAGGAGACCGTCCGGCTATATCGCTGGACAGCGGTCGTCATCGGGCTCGTCGGGGTCCTGATCATATCTCTTCCCAAGCTCACCTTGTTCGGCGAGGAGGGCCTCGGTTCCGATGCGGCAGCGGGCGCCGTGGCCGTCCTGATTTCCGCTATGCTGGGAGCAGGCGCCATGCTGCAGGTCCGCCAGCTCGTGCGCGAGGAGAAGACCTCGACCATCGTCCTCTTCTTTTCGCTGACGGCGGCCCTTCTCTCGGCGCTCAGCTGGTTCTTCGGCTGGGCGGAACTCTCGTGGTGGTCGCTGGGACTTCTGGCGCTGGCCGGCATTTTCGGCGGACTGGGGCAGATCTTTCTCACCGAGAGCTATCGTTTCGCCGACGTCTCGACGATCGCGCCCTTCGAATATTGTTCGATCATTCTCGGCTCGATCGCCGCCTATATGCTGTTTTCCGAAGTGCCGACGATGACGACCCTGATCGGGGCGGCGATCGTGGTTGGAGCCGGCATCTTCATCATCTACCGCGAACACCAGCTCGGCCTTGAGCGCCGGGCGGCCCGCAAGGCTGCAACGCCCCAGGGCTGAAACGTCAGCTCTCTACCTCGGCAATCGGAGAGGCGTTGTCGGCGCCCTGCATCGGCACGATCGTGGCCTGGAAGTCGGCCTTCTCTTCCGGTGTGACGGTATCGGGACGACGCGTGATACGCCAGGCGGCATAGCCGGCATAGAGCGCGAAGCCGGAGCCGAGGAAGGCGATCAGGGCGCTCGGACCCAGCCCTTGCATGAGCGTTCCGGCCATCAGCGGACCGGTGACCGTGCCCAAGCCGTAGAGAATCATGATGCCGCTGGACAGCGTCACATATTCATGTGGTTCGGCAAGATCGTTCGCATGCGCAACGTTCAGTGAATAGATCGGGTAGAGCACCGTGCCGACGAAGAAGCCGGCGATATAGACGGCTGTCGGGTCCTCGGCACCAAAGGCCAACATCATGCCGCAGGCGCCGACACCGAAAAGGCCGCATGCAATCATCACAAAGCGGCGATCCAAGCGGTCGGAGACACGCCCGATCGGCACCTGCGAGATGGCACCGCCCGCGAGGAAGGCCGCAAGCAGCGTGGCGCCTTGCGCGGTGTTCATGCCAATGCTCTGCGAATAGACGCCGCCAAGACTGCCCCAGGTGCCCGACAGGGCACCTGTCAGCAGCGACCCGAAAAAGGCGATCGGAGAACGGCGATAGAGACGCTTGAGGTCGAAACGCGCCTCTGCGATCGGGCTCGGTGACTTTGCAGTCGACAGCGCCACGGGAAAGAGCGCGAGCGAAAAGATCAAGGCGCAGACGATGAACAGGTCGGGTGCATTCACGTCCCCGAGCGGCACGATATATTGGCCGCCGATCGAGCCGACGAGACAGGTGACCATGTAGACGGAGAAGAGCGCGCCACGATTTTCGTTGGTCACGCGTTCGTTGAGCCAGCTCTCGACCAGCAGATAGGCACCGGCAATGGCGAAGCCGGAAAGGCCGCGGAAGATCGTCCAGGCCCACCATTCGACCACAAGAGCGCAAAGCAGGATCGAGACGGTCAGCAGCGTGATCAGCGCGCCGAAAACCCGGACATGCCCGACGCGGCGCACGAAGATTGGCGTCACGACGCAGGAGACCGTGAAACCGAAGGTGTAGCCGGTGGCGATGACCGAGATGATGAAGGTCGACCAGCCTTCGCTGAGCGAGCGGATCGGCAGCATGTAGCTCATCAGACCGAAGCCGGCCATCATCATGAGGGTCGACATCATCAGGGTGGCGATCGATGCGAGACTGGACAGCATTGGGCCTCCCCCGGGCTCTCTGAACGGAAATTGTGCCAGCAATGCTGCCTGCGTGAAATTTCGGATACGACGCAATGCGCCGCATTTGCGGGCGGCGATGCATCTTCTCGCATGGCTATAGGCAATAATTGATTGAAAGTTCGTAAGGATTTCGTTTACGCTGTTGATATTCCGGGGAAAAGCGGCCGGCCATCGGCCTTTCACCACCAAGGGAAGCATATGGGGCAGACGGATACGACACGGCAGAAGGCCGGGCACTCGCAAGAGGGGTCGTCCATTGTGTGTGATCGCTCCCATCTGGCATGGATCGGACCATTCAGGAGGGCACGATGACGCTCTCTGCAGGCGATATCCTCGACCATCCTCACTTCGTTCCGGCCTTGCGGGTCTATGCCGCCGAGCTTCGCGGCCAGTTCGACCAGAGCCCGCGGCTTTCGCGCATGCTTGCCTCCCATCAGCGCTGGTTGCTCAGCCAGGCGGCCTTTGCGCTGCAGCTGGAATATGATCCCTTGCAGCCGGGCAGCGGGCTCACGACCACCAATCTGCGCGAGATCATCACCTCCAACAACGCGGCCAGCCGCAACACGGTGCTGAATTTCCTCGATCAGTTATTGAGCTACAAGTTCGTCCGTATCGTCGGCGATCCGAACCGGCGACCCAAGCGGTACGAGGCGACCGAGATACCGACGCTGGCCATGCACCAATGGCTGGTCACAAATCTGCAGCTTCTCGACCAGCTGGACGGTGGCGACCGGACGGCGACGCTGGCGGCGCAGCCGGACCTCTTTCGGCGGATCCAGCCGCAGATTGCCCGTCGCGCCTGTCTGCACCCGAGCTGGCTGGAACCTCCGTCGCGCGTGGCTCTTTTCCTCTGGACAGAGGCTGGGGGCCTCGTAATGGACGAACTCGTTCGCCGTGCCATGGAGCTGGAACCCGACGGCGAAGGCTACAATATCGGCCGCATCGACGCGCGCCTGATGGCCGAGCACTTCATGATATCGCGCACCCACCTGCAGCGGCTATTCCGCCGGGCGGTGGAGGCTGGCTGCCTCTACTGGCCAGACGGCGACCGCAATCATTGCGTCCTCAGGCGTGACTTCCTCGATGAATATTGCGGCTGGCAGGCGATCAAGTTCTCCATCGTCGATTTTGCCTATGAAAGGGTCTGCGGGCCCGTTCGCCTGGGAAAGCATGAACCGCGCCTCGGCGCAGTCGGCGGTCTCTAAGGCCCCGCAGCCGACCCACCATGCAAAAAGGCCCGCGTGAGGCGGGTCTTGTGACAAGTTCAGACGGTTCTTGACGCGATCAGAAGCCGAGAGGCTGCAAGGCGCGCTGTTCTCCACGGGCCTGAACCATCTGTCGCTTGCGCGCTGCAGTCGACAGCTCTTCCGAAGCACTGACGGCGTGGCCGATCTGATGCATGGCCTGGCGCAGGCTGCGGACGGGGTGGAACGAGATGCTCATGGACGTCTCCTCTGCTCTACATGCATATCGATTTCAGCACGTGTATCTGTTCATGATTGAACTTATATTGCAACGCACAAATCGGAAGCCCTGATATGCGCTCGATGCAAGACGCCAGATGAGGCGGCTTGTCCGTAATCTTATCAGGCGCGGAAATCGGCGAAAACGGAGGCAGGGCGGGCGATGCGGCCGGCTTGGCCGGAATGCCGTGCGCTCAGCTGTTCAGAGCAAGCGCCGCTGGTTCCCCGATTGTAGGGGCTTGTCGTGCGACCATGGTCGCCGGCGAGACGCAACGTCTCGAACTTGCAGTGGATGGGGCGGGTGCGAAGGCTCACGGCGGTCTTCCTTTAAAAGTGTCCCTCCCACTTTCGACTCTATATATCGCAGTGCAGCATAGATTCGGCAATGAACACCGCCGCGATCCTGCCTTGCGTCATTTGCATGGCTGCCGTCATAATTTGTTAACGTTGACGAATCTTTAGCCGTTTTGCGGCGGATCCAGGCGCTCGGAGAATGCGAGCAGGTCCATCCAGGCGAGCGCCTTGCTCGCGGGAGCGGCGAGCAGTTCCTGCGGATGCAGCGTGGCCATGGCCTGCACCGCATGACCGCCGGCGCCGATCTCGCGCCATTTGCCCCGAAGCGCGTGGATCGTCCCGGTCTCGCCGAGGAAGAAGCGGGCGGCGAAATTGCCGAGAACGAGGACGAAGCGGGGTTCGGCCAGCGCGATCTGCCGCTCGATAAAGGGGCGGCAGATGGCGGTTTCCGGTGTGGACGGCATGCGATCGCCAGGTGGTCGCCACGGGATCACGGTCGAGATCAATACACTGTCACGTGTCTGGCCGATGGCCGACAGCATGCGGTCGAGCAGCAGACCGGCACGTCCGGAAAAGGCATGTCCCTCGCGGTCGTCATCGGCATTCGGCATCGGGCCGATCACCATGATGCCGGAAGTGCCGCTTCCCATCGCAGTGATCGTCGAGCGGGCAGACGTCTTCAGATTGCAGCTGGCAAAGCCTTCGATGGCGGTTTTCAGCTCGGCGAGCGAACGGGCGCTCTCGGCGGCGAAGCGCGCCTCGGCCACGGCATTTTCATCGGGAATGGCGGGCAGGGCGGACCCCTGGGACGGCTGTGCCCGCGACGGCTGCCGCTCGGAGGGCGGTGCTCCGCGCGCGGGTGCCGTCCGGGAGGGGGCATTTTGCGCCGGCGCGTCGGCTGTCGGCCGCGTTACCTGCCGCGCTGCCTTCTCCGCCTGGAACGCTGCAATCCGATCCACCGGCGCGTCTTCCACGAGCCATTCAACGCCGGCTTCCGCATGGAATGCGAGAAGCGCTGCGAGTTCAGCGGGCGTCATGTCGGAGGCTTGGATCATCATCCCGTTCTAGTGCGTTCGGACGGCGGAAGGCAAATGGAAAGCAAGGGCCCGCCCGAACGACAAGTGTTCATCCAGAGGCAGAAGCAGCAGCGACCCTCGAATGACGAGGGCGGGTGGGTTCTGGCTGGCCTCGATCCTGCGAGATCCGCTGCTTCAGGTGTTTCCGGATGAGAAAGGGCGGAAAGCCCTATACCGGCAATCCGCCACATCAAACCACGCAGAGGCTTGCGTCTCCCCTCCATCTGAAGGGAAGAAGCGGAGCATCACGCCACCCATTGCTCGATGTCGTCGCGTTCGCCGATCAGCGAAAGCCCGTGCGCGATCGAGACGAGTTCGCCGCCGGTCTCGATCCGGCTTGCGTCGAAGCGACGATGGAAGATGTCGCGCACGGCGGGCACGAAGGATGTGCCGCCAGTGAGGAAGATCTTGTCGATCGTTTCCGCCGGCGTGTTGGTCGCCGTCAGTACGTCGTCGAGCGCCTCTTCCATGCGGGCGAGGTCCTCGGCAATCCAGCTTTCGAAATCGCGGCGTGTCACGCGCTTCTCGCCGGCCTTGCCGAGCGGAGCGAAACGGAATTCGGCTTCCTCGGACGAGGACAGGGCCATCTTGGTGGCCGAGACCGCCTGGTAGAGCGGATAACCCTCGTCGTGATCGATCAGGTCGATGAAGAGCTCCAGTTTTTCCGGCTCTTCGGCCTGGCGCACCAGCGATTTCAAGTCGGCGAATTCCTTCAGTGTCTTGAAGACGGAAAGCTGGTTCCAGCGGGAGAAGGCGAGGTAGTAGTTGCTGGGAACATCGAGAAGCTTGCCGAAGCTCTTGAACTGGCTGCCCTTTCCGATCTCCGGAGCGACGAGCTGGTCGATGATGCGGGCGTCGAACTGGTCGCCGGCGATGCCGACGCCGGACTGGCCGATCGGCGTGGCCTTCAGCTTGCCGGCTTCGGTCGAGAACCGGATCAGCGAAAAGTCGGTCGTGCCGCCGCCGAAGTCGGCAACAAGGACGGTGGCATCGCGCTTCAGCGTGCGGGCAAAATAGAAGGCGGCCGCGACCGGTTCATAGACATAATGGATTTCAGGAAAGCCGAGCCGCGTCAGCGCCTCGTTGTAGCGTGTGACGGCAAGGGCCGGATCGGGGCTGGCGCCGGCGAAATGCACGGGGCGGCCGGCAACGAGGCGCTTGGCACCTTCGGGCCATCCCTCACCGCCATAGGCCTGCAGACGCTTCAGGAAGACCTCCATCAGGTCCTCGAACTGGAATCGGCGGGCGTGGACGAGCGTGCCCTGGAAAAGGGCGGAGGCCGCAAAGGTCTTGATCGACTGCAGGAAACGACAATCGCCGGGATTGTCGATGAAGGTGCGGATGGCCGCCTGGCCTGCCTCGACCTTGAGCGCGCCGGCACCAAGCTGTGGATCTTTCAGGAAGGAGAGCGCGGTGCGCATGCTGTCGGTGGTACCGGCCGGCGAGGTGAAGGAGACCGAGCGCGTGTCGTCTCCACTTTCCGCGACGGCGATCACGGTATTGGTCGTGCCGAAATCGAGCCCCAGCGCCTGAGCCATGGCCATCGCCCCCTTGTTCCTGTGTCGGATGTCTGTGAAAGCCGGCGGACCGGCGCTGCTCGGCGGTGCCGAGGAATGAAAGAGGGCGCCTGATGCCACAGGGGACGGGCAAGGGCAAGCGACCATTTTGTGACGCGTGCGGATCTGGCCGGTCTGCGCTCCAGGGTTTGCGCTAGGGGATGGCAGCCGGCCGGAGAATCAGCCGTACTGGCGGTTCGTTTGCTGCCGGACTATGCTTGGCCGACTCTGGAACCCGCAAAATGTCACCCGCGCGCGCCATTCTGCATTGCCTTGCCGCCCTTGCCATCCTGACGGGTTTCCTCTGGATCGGGCAGGGTTCCGGCAGTTTCCCCTATCCGGCGTCGAGCTTCATGATCGATCAGCGCCCTTGGATCCTCTACGGCGCAATCCTTGCCGTGGCCGGCCTGGGAGGGCTTGTGCTGCTGCGCCGTCGGTGATGCCGAAGCGCATGAAAAAAGGCCCGCCATGCGACGGGCCTTTTTCCGTTTATGACCGTGTGGTCACGCCTGCTTATAGACCTTCACCACGTCGGCCACGTCGACAGTCTGGCGTTGCGGATCGAGCGCGAGGGTAGCCCTGGCCGATGCCTTCGGGTCATCGGCACCGGATAGCAGGCCGGCGATGATGCGGGCCTGGGACACTTCCAGCGCCCTGTCTCGTCCGCGATTGAGGCTTTGGTCGACCAGAGCTGTGAGGCGTTCTCTGAACACGGCATTGCCCCTCTGCGGCGCAGCGGGCTCCCCGCGATATGCGGCAAGGGCCGCAGCCTCGATGTCATCCTCGGCTGATTTGACGCGATCAACGACGGCCGGCGCAGCTTCCCGATCGCTGGCAGCAGGGGAGGGCGTGCCGGACGAGGCATTGTCATCGGTCTCGGCATCGGACGCCTGATCGGCTTCACTCGCCGGAGGCATGGTGTCGGCTGTGTCGTCAACCTGCGCGCCGGAGCCCGAACTGGTGTCGTCCGCGGCGACGCCATTGTTGGATCCGGTACTTTGCCCAGCGCTCTCAGGCGCAGTCTCCGTATCCGCGTCGTCGCCGACGGGTTCTGCATCCGGTTGCTCGGCGATCGGTTCTTCGGCAGGCGTGGGCTGATAGGTCCCGTCGTCGACATCGCCGGGTTCTGTCGTCTCCGGCTCCTGATAGGATGAAGCCGGTGTCTCCGACGGCGAAGGTGAAGATGTCGAGCCCGACGTGCTGCTACCGGGGGACGATGTCGAGCCGGCGTTTGAGGAGCTGGAGGACGACGAGTTGTTGGTCCCGGATGAGCCTGAACCGAAAAGCAATGGGGCGAGCATGTTTGGCCATGAGGTTGGAGTTGCATTGTTGGCAGGGCTAATACAAGCAATCCATTGAACAAACGTCGCTTTCGTCTGTTCAGTTTGTGTCAAATACCACCGGCTCGGGGAGAGGCTCAGACGTCCAGATAGAGACGCGCGGCCATTGGCGGTCCATCGAGCGGAACGTGCTCGTTTTCGAATGTTTCGAGCTTGGTCAGGAAGTGATCGATGATCCGGCCATGACTGGCGTTTCGAGAGCGCGGGAGGCGCGCGCGCTCTTCTGGTACAGGCTCGATATCGCTTACGAGAGCGGCTGGGACGAGTGCCAGCAGCAGCCGGGCTTCATGTCCGGCATCGGTCATCACGGGAACTCTCATCTCCCAGGTTTCTCACCTGGGAGTAAACGCGAGAGATTGCGATCCCGTTCAGCCGATCGCTCTCATTTTAGACAATGCGAAAATGATGCCGGCAACGCATGCTCACGCCCGTCCTCAGATCGAATGGGCCGCCCCGCCATCGACGCGCAGCATGGTTCCGGTGACGTAACTGGCCGGGACCGAGCAGAGGAAGGCGGCGGCGGCGGCGAATTCCTCGACCTTGCCCAGCCTCTGGGCGGGGATCGACTTGACCGAGGAGGCGCGGACCTCGTCGAGGCTGCGTCCCGTGCGCTTGGCGTTGGCGCCATCCAGCTCGTCGATCCGGTCCGTATGGATGCGGCCTGGCAGCAACATGTTGGCGGTGACGCCATAGGATGCGAGTTCGGAGGACAGTGTCTTGTTCCAGCCGACAAGGGCGCCGCGCAGGGTGTTTGAGAGGGCCAGATTGGGGATCGGCTCGAAGACGCCGGACGAGGCGACAGTCAGGATGCGGCCGAAGCCTTGTGTCTTCATCAGGGGCGTGAGCGCATTGGTGAGCGTGATGACGCGCACGACCATGGACTGGAAGAAGTTGTAGAGCTTTTCGGCGTCCATCTCCTCGGCCGTGCCGGGCGTCGGGCCACCGGTATTGTTGACGAGGATGTCGATGCCACCAAGCGTATTGTGCACCGCCTGCAGCATCTGATCGACGAAATGGGCGTCGGCGAGGTCCGCCACCACGTAATCCGCCTTGCCGCCGGCAGCCTTGATGGCGTCGACATTGGCCTTCAGCTTCTCCTCGGTGCGTCCGCAGATGAGCACATGTGCGCCTTCTGCTGCGAGCGCTTTCGCGATGCCGAGGCCGAGGCCGCGCGATGCGGCGAGAACGAGAGCGCGCTTGCCGGAAATACCGAGATCCATGATGGTGTCCTTGTCTGATGCAATGTGTCTTCGCGCACTCTATCGAGCGAGGCCGCGGACCGGAACCCCGACAATCAGCGCATGAACCGAAATCAGAACGGCGCCTTGCCCGGGTTGAAGAGCATGTCCGGATCGAGCATCGCCTTTATCTGTCGGGCGAGCGCCTGTTTCACCGGATCAACATGGGCGAGATAGGCCAAGCGCTTGTCGAGTCCGACGCCGTGTTCGGCGGAGAAACTGCCACCCGATGACGTGATGCCGGCATAGACGGCCGTTTCCGCAAGCGCCTTCAGGTCGATGGGCAAAGGGCCCGGGGCGGCAATGGCGATATGCAGATTTCCATCGGCGATATGGCCGTAGACATAGGCGTCGAGGCCGTTGCCGATGGCTGCGAGGCGTGCGGTGACATCGGCGACATAGACATCGAGCGAAGACGGCGGCATGGACACGTCGAAGGAGGGCGCGTTCGGGAAGGCCGCGAAGTAGAAGCCCGAATCTTCACGCAGGTCCCAGAATCGGCGCGCCTGGTCGGTCGTCTGGGCGACGATCCCGCCTTTCAGATCCGCCTCCTCCCAGAGATCGGCGAGCGCTTCCTCGAGCTGCGCGGTCGCTGCGTCCGCGCTGTCGCCGGAGACTTCGACGAGCAGCACGGCGGCATCCTCCTCCCGCCAGGAGAGGTCGAAACCCTTGACGCTCGCATGATCGCGCACGTAGCGCGGCCACATCATCTCTGCGGCTTCGAGCTGAAGCGTCGGGTGCCGACGCAAGCATGCAGCGACCTGCAGTGCACGGGCGGCATTCGCAACGCCGAGCAGAGCGACGGAGCGATGCGGCCGGATCGGTTCCACCCTCAGCACGACCCGCGTGACGAAGCCGAAAGCGCCCTCGCTGCCGATGAAAAGCTGCTTGAGGTCGGGGCCGGCAGACACCTTGACCACCCGCGTCATGTCGGAAAGGACCTCGCCCGTGGGCAGGACAACTTCGAGGCCGAGGATCTGGTGGCGCATGACGCCATTGCGGAAGGCGAGAATGCCGCCGGCATTGGTCGAGACCATGCCGCCGATCGTGGCCGAGCCACGCGAGCCGAGATCAATGCCGGTCGTCAGGCCATGCGGTGCGAGCGCCGCTTGGAGCGCTTCGAGCGTCACCCCGGCGCCCACCTCGACGGTTTCTTCTTCCGCGCGGATGGCGATGACCCGGTTGAGCCGGGCGCTGGACAGGATGACCTCTCCGGCACGGCTCACACTTCCCCCGACGAGGCCGCTCAGGCCACCCTGCGGAACGATCGCCACATGGTTGGCCCGGCAGCAGGAAATCAGCGCGGCAGCCGCTTCCGTCGAGGCGGGCTGCGCCATCACGCTGGCGTCAAGGTTCGCCGGGTCTTCGCCGGGATGTCGGCCGGCAAGGGCATCGGGGCCGAGGATCCGCAGGTCCCGATGCAGGCCGTCAAGGGCGCGGGCGAGGTCTGTCGGTGATAAAGTCGGATGCGAAGACATGCGGAGAGAGCCTGATCTGTTTGCGGCTTCTTCGCTGGAAATTCCGGTCGCCGCAAGTCATCCCGCTGTCATTCCAGACCTCTTCACGTCTCTCAGAGCTCTGCCGGAAAGCCCGGTGCGCGCAGGTCTGTGCCGGTCGCATCCTCCAGGAGCTTCACCACCTGCGATGACCAGGCGTCGCCGCCGTAGGCTGCGCGGGCACGGACGAAGGTCTGAAGCGCATGGGAGGCAAGGTCGAGCGGCACGCCGAAATCGCGGCCGAAGCCGAGCGCGAAGCCAAGATCCTTGACGGCGAGATCCATGGTAAAATTGATGTTGTAGCTGCCATTGAGGATCACCTGGCCCTCGGTCTCGTGCACGAAGCTGTTGCCCGAGGAGGCCTTGATGATGTTGAAGGCATCGGTGAGGTCTATGCCGCCCTTCTTCGCCAGCATCAGCGCCTCGCCGGTGGCGATCAGGTGGATGAAGGCGAGCATGTTGGTGATCACCTTGATCACCGAGGCCTTGCCGAGCGGGCCGGCGCGGAAGATCTGGTTGCCCATGGCCTGGAAGGCAGGGAGATGCAGATCGTAGAGATCGCTGTCGCCACCGATGATGACGGTGATTTCCCCGGACGCAGCCAGGTGGACGCCGCCGGTGACGGGAGATTCCAGCATGCGCACGCCGGCATCGGCTGCGATCTTGCCGAGCCGCAGGACTTCCTGCTCGTCGAGTGTGCTCATCTCGATCCAGGTGCCGCCGGGTTTGAGACCCTTGAGGATGCCGCGCTCTCCTGTCAGCACCCGTTCGCTGACCCTGGGCGACGGCAAGCAGGTGATAACGGCATCGGCGGCTTCTGCCACGGCCTGCGGATCTGCCGCGAAACGGGCGCCGGCGGCCAACAGTTCCTTGGCGTTGTCGGGGTCGAGATCGTGAACGATGACGGAGAAGCCGCCGCGCACGAGGCTGCCTGCGAGATGGCGGCCGAGATGACCAAGCCCGATAAAACCGTATGTAAGTGCCATGTATGAGTTCCCCTGCTGGCGTTTTGTCGAGAGACTGCGATAAAGCCGCAAGCTGTTCAAAGGCAGATTTGGGCCAGCGACACCAGATGACGCGGAGAGAACAGGTCCGCAGTATTTTTTCTCGCCGTCATGGTCATCCAGTCTTGCTGCATGGCCCCGCCTGATGATGAGCGCTCCAGTGCAGCCAGTACCCCGATCGGCCTCCTGCCCAGACAGCATGCCGCGGGGCGCAATCGACAGATTGACCCTTACGTGCACGTAAGATATTCTGCGACTTCACACCGCCCTGCCGGAATTTGCGCCTCGGCGCGTCGCGCTTCGGCTCGACAATCCGGCTGGGTTTTGTCAAGGAGGAGGGCGGAAAGCACCGCCTGGCGAGGAACGACCGATGAGCACCGAGATGGAACTGCCTGAACGCGAAAGCATGGAATTCGACGTCGTGATCGTGGGCGCAGGCCCGGCGGGTCTGTCGGCGGCGATCCGGCTGAAACAGGTCAATCCGGACCTGACCGTCGTCGTGCTCGAAAAAGGCGCCGAAGTCGGTGCGCATATCCTCTCCGGTGCCGTGGTCGATCCTGTCGGAGTCGACAAGCTGATCCCCGGCTGGCGGGAGGAAGCCGACCATCCGTTCAAGACGGAAGTAACCGACGACCAGTTCCTGTTCCTCGGCCCCGCTGGCTCGGTCCGTCTGCCCAATATGCTGATGCCACCGCTGATGAGCAATCACGGCAATTACATCGTTTCGCTCGGCAATGTCTGTCGCTGGCTCGGCGCCCATGCGGAAGCGCTCGGCGTCGAAATCTATCCGGGCTTTGCAGCAGCGGAAGTGCTCTACAATGACGAAGGCGCCGTGATCGGTGTCGCAACCGGCGACATGGGCGTCGAGAAGAACGGCGAGCCGGGCCCGGCCTACACGCGCGGCATGGAACTGCTCGGCAAATATGTGCTGATCGGCGAAGGCGTGCGCGGTTCGCTCGCCAAGCAATTGATCGCCAAGTTCGATTTGTCGCGCGACAGCGACGTGCAGAAGTTCGGCATCGGCCTCAAGGAGCTCTGGCAGGTCAAGCCCGAGCACCACAAGCCGGGCCTCGTGCAGCACTCCTTCGGCTGGCCGCTCGGAATGAAGACCGGTGGCGGCTCCTTCCTCTATCACCTTGAAGACAATATGGTCGCAGTCGGTTTCGTCGTGCACCTGAACTACAAGAACCCCTATCTCCACCCGTTCGAGGAATTCCAGCGCTTCAAGACCCACCCGGCGATCGCGAAGACCTTCGAAGGCGGCAAGCGGTTGTCTTATGGCGCCCGTGCAATCACCGAGGGCGGCTACCAGTCCGTGCCGAAGCTTTCCTTCCCCGGCGGCGCGCTGATCGGCTGTTCCGCCGGTCTCGTCAACGTGCCCCGCATCAAGGGCAGCCACAACGCCGTGCTTTCGGGCATGCTGGCGGCGGACAAGATCGCGGCCGCAATCGCTGCCGGTCGCGCCAATGACGAGCCGATCGAGATCGAAAACGAATGGCGTTCGACCGATATCGGCAAGGATCTGAAGCGGGTGCGCAACGTCAAGCCGCTCTGGTCCAAGCTCGGCACAGCGCTCGGCGTCGGGCTCGGCGGCCTCGACATGTGGATGAACCAGTTGCTCGGCTTCTCCCTGTTCGGCACGCTGAAACATGGCAAGACCGATGCGGAATCGCTGGAACCGGCGGCAAATCACAAGCCGATCGCCTATCCGAAGCCGGATGGTGTGCTCACCTTCGATCGTCTCTCCTCGGTCTTCCTGTCCAACACCAATCATGAGGAAGATCAGCCGGTCCATCTCAAGGTGAAGGACATGGACTTGCAGAAGCGCTCCGAACTCGAGGTCTATGCCGGTCCGTCGACACGCTACTGTCCGGCGGGCGTCTATGAATGGGTCGAGAAGGACGGTGACCAGACCTTCGTGATCAACGCCCAGAACTGCGTCCACTGCAAGACATGTGACATCAAGGACCCGAACCAGAACATCACCTGGGTGCCGCCGCAAGGTGGCGAAGGGCCGGTCTATCCGAACATGTAAATGTTTGGGAGCCGGACCGCACGGACCACCGTAGAAGTGTCCGGCGATGGCCCGGTCTATCCGAACATGTGAGTAGAAAAGGCGGTCGAGAGGCCGCCTTTTTCATTGCTCAAATATGCATGAGCGCTGCACGGACGCTGCCTCTTCTTCGCCATCTATCTTAACGGTCATCCGCGGATTTAACCCGCCATTAACCATGAATTTCTAGGCTCACGGTAACGAATCGCTTTGCCGAGGACCTCTGAATCATGACCATTTCGCGCCGCGGTCTCCTGTTCGGTCTGCCGCTATTTCTGGCCGGTTGCCAGTCCATGCCCAACCAGCAAGCCATGTATGGTGACGTGCCGGACGAGCCGCATCCGCTGAAGAAGGTGCCGATCGAGAAGATCAAGCCGGAGCTGCGCCGGCAGGAAGTGGCCTATGAAACGTCGCATCCGGCCGGAACGGTTGTCGTCGACACCCCGGCTCGGCGGCTCTACTATGTGCTCGGCGATGGTCGCGCCATGCGTTATGGCATCGGTGTTGGACGCAACGGCTATGCGCTTGCGGGCAATGCCTATGTCGGCCGCAAGGCCGAATGGCCGACCTGGACGCCGACGCCGAACATGATCCGCCGCGATCCGGAAAAGAATCTGAAATATGCGGGCGGACTGCCCGGCGGCCCGAACAACCCACTCGGTGCGCGCGCCATGTATCTTTATCGCGGTGGCAACGACACGCTGTTCCGTCTGCATGGTACGAATCAGCCCTGGTCGATCGGGCAGGCCATGTCTTCCGGCTGCGTGCGCATGATGAACCACGACGTGATCGACCTTTACGAACGTGTGAAGGTCGGCTCCAAGGTCATCGTCATGCAGGCCTGATCGCACCGTCGATCCGTTTGATCCCATCTCGTGGCGCCGGTCTCCGATCGGCGCCACGTCTCTTTGAATACCGCGTGGCGAGGGCCCGTAACCTCTCACGTATACTCACGTCTGCGAAATCGCTCCTTTTGCCTCGCGACTTTGCCTCAATCTCCCCGCAATGAAACTTTTCGGCGCGCTTATGCGTCGAACCTCCTGTTGACACTGTGTCGACCAAGTCCAACCGGTTCGAGCCTTTGCGCGACCTCCGGCTGGGTCTAAGTGGGAACAGACGTGCCGGGCTCCGGCCGCGTCTAGGATTTGAGAAAGGATTTTACATGGCTCGCGATACGAACGCCGGAATGTCGGACCTCGGCGGTTCCCAGATCGAGGCAACCCTCCAGCTTCTCGACGGCAAGTGGAAGGGCGTCATCCTCCACCATCTCCTGCGTGACGAGGTCCTCCGCTTCAACGAAATCTGCAAGCGCCTTCCGGCGATCACCCACCGCATGCTCTCGAAGCAGCTGAGGGATATGGAACTGGCCGGGCTCGTCGCCCGCACGGTCTATCCCGTCGTGCCGCCAAGGGTGGACTATTCGCTGACCCCGCTCGGACGCAGCCTCGAGCCTGTCATCCAGGCGATCGGCCGCTGGGGTCAGGAGAATCTTGTCTCCGTCGAAGGTGGGGCACCAAAGCCCAGTCTGCACCCGGTCGGCAGCGCCGCAATCATGCGTTCTGCCGCCTGAGCCCCTGAGGGCTCCGCGTAATCAACGCCGAGACAGAAGGCCGGTGGACAAGAGGACGCCCAGCCCGGTGACGAGAGCCGCCACAATGGTCGCTGTACCAAGGGGTTCCGAAAGGAAGAGCGTTCCACCGATTGCCGCTGCCACCGGCGTGATCGCCGTATAGGCTGCGGCCTGCGTGCCGCCGAGGGTTCGAACCGCAGTGCCGTAGAGCAGCGTTGCGACAAGACCGGACAGGAGGCCCTGCGTGACAGCCTGCAAGGCAATTTCCCCTGCAGGGGCCGAAAGGAATTGTGTGCCCACGAAAGGCAGGGCGGCGAGGTTGAAGATCGTCGACCAGACGCAGATCAGCGCCGCACCCTCGAAGGCATTGAGACCGCTGCGCCGGAAGGCATGCGTGTAGACGGCCCAAAGGGTCGCCCCGATCGGCAGGATGACGAAGCTGATCCAGCCCAGTCCGTCGCCACCGAGATTGCCGAACAAGAGGACACCGCCGCCCGCGAGAATTGCCAGCATGCCGAGCTTGCGCCAGCGGTCCGGCTTCTCTCCGAGAAACAATATCCCGATCAGGGCAACCGCAAGCGGCATCAGTCCCGGTAGCAGGACCCCGGCCGCAGACGCAGGTGTGTGGCGCAAGCCGAAGGCGACGATCTGGAAAAAGGGCGCCCCGGATCCGAGGACCATCAGCGCAAGCGCGCCTGTGGCGCCCTTGGGAAAGAGGCCGGTTCGCCACCAGACCGGTGCAAGCACCAGCGCCGGAATGCCATAGCGCAACAGGCTCAGATCGACCGGCCCAAGTCCGGCGCCGACGCTGTGGCGGGTGGAGACCAGCCAGGTAGCCCAGATGAGAACGACGGAGAGTGCGGACAGGGCACCAAGCGCCGAGCGGCGCGAGTCGGGGATGGGAGAGACGCCGACGATGGACATGCTGGGCTCCAGACGAGTTCGTTGCCGCTATTCTACGGCTGCCGATCAGGCATGTCCTTGCCATTTTTGCCCCGTGGCGATAGGAAAATGGCAGAATTCGTCAATTATTTCTCCGAAAATGATCACTTATGCCAAAGCTGGACAAATTCGACCATGCCATCCTGGGGCTGCTCCAGGACGATGCACGCACCACCAATGTCGAGATCGCCGACAAGGTTGGGCTTTCGCAATCGCCGTGCCTGAGGCGGGTTCGCCAGATGGAGGAGAGCGGCATCATCAGGGGATACCGCGCCGATCTTGATCGCCGCGCGCTCGGGCTCGAACTCACCGTCTTCGTGGCCTTCAAAGTGGCCCGGCACACCCGGGAAAATGCGGACACGCTGCAACAGGCCCTGCTCGACATCCCAGAAGTGGTCGCCTGCTACATGACATCGGGTGAGTCGGATTTCCTGGCGGAGGTCGTTGTGGAAAACCTATCCGCCTATGAGGCACTCTTGACCGAGCGGCTTCTCGTCCTGCCGAATGTCACCGACATCCGGTCGAACTTTGCCATCCGGAGCATCAAGACCGGGGCGCCGCTGAAGCTTCCCGCGCGATCCTGATGACAGGATGGAAAGCGCCGTATCACCGAACCGGGTTTGCTCGAGGAAGAGGCACTCAGGCCCGTGCCGGCTTCTTTTCGAGCGCCACCGAAATTACGAAGATGATCAGGCCGAAGGCCGAGAGAACAGCGCCGACATAGCCGGTGGCGCCGTAACCATAGCCTGCCGCGATGACCAGACCGCCAAGCCATGCTCCAAGCGCATTGGCGATGTTGAAGGCAGAATGGTTGGTTGCGGCGGCGAGCGTCTGGGCGTCGGCTGCGACATCCATCAGCCGCGTCTGAACGGCCGGGCAGGCGGCAAAACCGCAGCCTGTCAGGAAGACGCAGACACACAGCATGACGGGATTGTGCGCTGTCAGCGAGAAGACGGTCATCAGCACGATATTGAAGGCGAGCATGCCGCCGATCGTGCCCTTCAGCGAATAGTCTGCCATCCGGCTGCCGACGATGTTGCCGACATTCATCCCGATTCCGAAAAGGGCGAGAACCACGGCAACCATGCTGGCCGGGAGGCCGGCCGTATCGGTCACGGTCTTCGCAATATAGCTGAAGATCGCGAACATGCCGCCGAAGCCGACGGCGGCGACACCGAAAGACAGCCAGACCTGCAGGCGACCAAAGGCCGACAATTCGCGGCGAATGCTCGCACCTTCGGCCACTTCGTCCTTCGGCAGGTAAAGCGCAATCAGCGCCACCGTGATCGCGCCGATTGCAGCCACCATCAGGAAGGCGGCCCGCCAGCTCATTATCTGGCCGAAAAACGTGGCGATCGGCGTGCCGATCAGGGTGGCAACGGTGAGACCCAGCATCACGCGCCCGACGGCCCGCACTCGACGATGCGGTGGGGCCATGGATGCAGCCACCAGGGCTGCCACGCCAAAATAGGCGCCGTGGGGCAGGCCCGTGACGAAGCGAAGCAGCGTAAAGGCCGAGAATTCGGTAGCAAGGGCGCTGGCGAAATTGCCGATGGCGAAGAGACCCATCAGCATCAGAAGCAGCGTCTTGCGCGGTAGCTTGGCGGCCAGCGCCGCGATGATCGGTGCGCCGATGACAACGCCCAGCGCATAGGCGCTGATCACATGGCCGGCCTGGGGGACAGTCACGCCATAGGTCTGAGCAACCTCCGGCAGCAGGCCCATGATGACAAATTCGCCGGTGCCGATCCCGAATCCACCGGCAGCGAGCGCCAGTTCGATGAGAAGCACGGTCGCGGCGGTCGGTGCTTGTGGCTCTCGCCTATCGGTTTCGAGAAGCTGTCCCAGCGGCGAACAATCGGTCATGCAAATACCCTGCGCGCCGGCGCGGAACACGTGGCGCAAATGCTTCTCGAAGAAGCGGCTATGGAAGAAAGGCCCGAAAGCCGGCTGAAATGGGAATCGTTGCGTATCATATCGATCTGCGCTGCGGCAAAGGCTTTTGGCGCAAACCTTGAAAATGGCTGAAACGCTATTGATCTGTGCTCCAGAGAAACTTTTCACAGGCCGGGGCGTTTAGCGCTCTGGCCTGTTCAGGCCGCGAAAGGGCGAGATGAAGATCAAGGCAGTACTCAATCGCGACGGTGGTACCTTCAAGACCACCGACATGAAGACCTATTGCGAGAAGGCCATCCATGCCTTTGCCGCAAGGGGGCATGAGCTCGACTGCACGGTGGTGGCCGGGGACGAAATCGTCGAGGCGCTGGATCGGGCCGCCGAAACGCCAGGGATCGAGGCCATGCTCGCCGGAGGTGGAGACGGAACCATTTCGACCGCGGCGGCCGTCGCCTGGAAGGCGAAACTGCCGCTCGGCGTCATCCCGGCCGGCACGATGAACCTCTTTGCCCGGTCGCTGACGCTGCCGCTCGACATCTGGAAGGTGCTCGACGTGCTCGCCAGTGCCCAGATCGCCGATGTCGACATCTCGACCGCCAATGGCCGCCCCTTCGTCCACCAGTTTTCCGCCGGTCTGCATGCCCGGATGGTGCGCATGCGCAACCAGATGGATTTCGCCTCCCGTCTCGGCAAGATGCGGGCGAGCACGAGTGCTGCCTTCGGCGTCATGCTCGATCCGCCTCGCTTCGACGTCGTTTTCGACATCGATGGGGACGGCAAGGGCGAGGAGCGCCCGGTCTCGGCGATCTCGGTCTCCAACAACCCCCTGGGCAACAATTCGCTGTTCTTCGCGGACCGGGTGGATACGGGCAAGCTTGGCGTCTATGTCGCCGATCCGCTTGAGCCGACCGGAGTGGGCAAGCTCGCCTTTGACATCATCAGAGGCAAGTTCAAGGAGAATGACGCCGTGACTGCATCCACGGCGCAGAAAATTCTTCTGCATTTCCCGAAGCACCGCAAGGGAGCGGCCTGCGTGCTGGACGGCGAACTGCTTCGCATGCCCGCCGACGTGGAGATCAAGATCCATGCCGCAGCACTGAAAGTCCTCAAACCTCAGCCGGTGGCCTGAGGGAAGGGCGCCCGGAACAGCCCGGGCGCCATTGCTCTCAATGGCTGAAGGCCGCCGCGATCAAGTCGCGTGTGTAGTCTTCCCGCGGGCGTTCGAAGATCTCATCGGTCGCCCCCTGTTCGACAATCTTGCCATTTTTCATGACGATCACATGGTCCGACATCGCCTTGATGACCGAAAGGTCGTGGCTGATGAAGACATAGGACAGACCATGCTTGTCCTGGAGGTCGCGCAGAAGTTCGATCACCTGGCGCTGGACCGAACGGTCGAGTGCGGAGGTCGGCTCGTCGAGGATCACCACCTTCGGCTTCAGGATCATCGAGCGGGCAATCGCGATGCGCTGCCGCTGTCCACCCGAAAACTCGTGCGGATAGCGATTGCGGGCCGCCGGATCGAGGCCGACTTCCTTGAGGGCGGCGATGGCGCGGGCGTCCCGCTCGGCCCGGCTGAGCTGGGGCTCATGCACATAGAGGCCTTCGGTGATGATTTCGCCGACCGTCTGGCGCGGCGAGAGCGAGCCGTAGGGGTCCTGGAACACCAATTGCAGCTGTTTGCGGAAGGGGCGCATGCCGGCCCGGTCGAGGCTGGTGATGTCAGCCGTCTCGAAGCGGAAGGCGCCATCGGCTGCAAGCAGCTTCAGCAGAGCCCGTCCGAGTGTCGACTTGCCTGAACCGGATTCGCCGACAATGCCAATCGTCTGCCCCTGACGGAGCCGGACGCTGACCTGGTCGACCGCCCGGAAGGTGCGGTTGGGGCGCAGGAACCCACCGCTGCCGATGTCGAAGTCGACAGTCACGTTGCGCCCTTCCAGAACCACCGGAGCATCGTCTGCCGGGGCAGGCTTGGTACCTGTCGGTTCGGCGGCAAGCAGCATTTTCGTATATTCATGCTGGGCACTGCCGAAGATCGCGTCGCGGCTTCCCGTTTCGACGATCTCGCCCTTGCGCATGACGGCGACCCGATCGGCGACATGCCTGACCACGCCGAGATCGTGTGTGATCAGCACGATCGCCATGCCGAACCGCTTCTGCAGGTCGGCGAGCAGATCGAGGATCTGCGCCTGGATGGTGACGTCGAGTGCGGTCGTCGGTTCGTCCGCGATCAGCACGTCCGGCTCGTTGGCCAAGGCCATGGCGATCATGACACGTTGCCGCTGGCCGCCTGACATTTCGTGCGGATAGCTGTCTATGCGCCGCTCGGGATCGGGGATGCCGACCAGTTTCAGGAGCTCGAGGACGCGGGCACGCGCCTCCGTCTTGCTCATGCCCCGATGATGGATCAGCGGCTCTGATATCTGCTTGCCGATCCGGTAAAGCGGGTCGAGCGAAGTCATCGGCTCCTGGAAGATCATGGTGATCTTCGCGCCGCGCACCTGATTGAGCTCGCGCAGCGGGAGGCCGACAAGGTTCTTGCCGCCATAGACAGCCGTGCCACTGACATCGCCGTTCTTGGCGAGCAGGCCCATGATGCCCATCATCGTCTGGCTCTTGCCGGAGCCGCTTTCGCCAACGATAGCGAGCGTTTCGCCCTTCTTCACCGAAAAGCTGATGCCCTTGACCGCCTCGACTGTCCCGTCGGGTGTCGCGAACGTCACCTTGAGGTTGGAAACGTCGAGCACGGTTTCATTGTGTGTCTTGTTGTCCATGCTCATCGGTCCTTCGGATCCAGTGCATCCCGCAGGCCGTCGCCCACGAAATTCAGCGAAAACAGTGTCGTCACGAAGAAGATTGCCGGGAAGATCAGAAGCCAGGGTGCGTTCTGCATGCTGGCGGCCCCTTCCGAGATCAGCGTGCCCCAGCTGGCGAGCGGCGCCTGAACACCAAGGCCGAGGAAGGACAGGAAGCTTTCGAGCAGGATGACCTTCGGCACGATGACGGTGACGAAGACGATGACCGGGCCGATCGTGTTCGGGATGATGTGGCGGCGGATGATCTGCCAGTCAGTCAGGCCCAAGGCTTCTGCAGCACCAACGAATTCACGGCGCTTGAGGGACAGGGTCTGGCCGCGCACGATACGGGCCATTTCCAGCCATTCCACCGCCCCGATCACCAGGAAGATCAGGATCACCGATCGCCCGAAGAAGACCACGAGCACGACGACCAGAAAGACGAAGGGCAGTGAGTAGAGGATCTCGACAATCCGCATCATGATATTGTCGACGCGCCCCCCGAGATAACCCGAGGTCGCGCCATAGATCACGCCGATCCCGAGCGAGACGAGGCTGGCGGCCAGGCCGACGGCAAGCGAGATTTGCCCGCCGAGCATGACGCGGACCAGAAGGTCGCGGCCGTTCGAATCCGTTCCGAAGGGGAAATAGGCCTGATCCACATTGCCGGAGACGGTGATGGTGCGACCGTCCGCCGATTGCTCGACGACTTCCGAATTCTTGAATTCGTTGTTGCGGTCGAAGTAGCGGATGGTGCGAGGATCGATTTCCGCATCCGCGCTGATCACGGCGGTGAAGAGACCATCCTCGACCGAAAAGCTGTCGAGGGTCACTCTTGCCCGCTGGGCAACACTTTCGGCAACTTCCTGCAGGGTCTCGGGGTCGGGCCGCGGCGAGAGGCTTGGCGGCACGCTGACATAGGACGAAAAGACCTGGTCGTAGCTGTGCGGCACAAAGAGCGGGCCGGCAAAGGAGAACAGCGTGATGAAGACCAGAAGCACGCAGCCGGTGATGGCGGCCTTGTTGCGGCGGAAGCGCATCAGGGCGAGCTGAGCCAGGCTGCGCCCGGTGATTTCGACTTGAGGAGAAAGAGCGGTATCAGTCATTGCGAACCCTCGGATCGAGCAGGCCATAAGCAATGTCGACCAACAGGTTGAAGACGATCACGAACACGGCAACGAGGATGACGGTGCCCATGACGAGGGGATAGTCGCGGTTGAGCGCGCCGAGCACGAAGTAGCGGCCGACACCGGGGATGGTGAAGATGGTCTCGACAACGGCCGAGCCGGTGAGCAGAGCCGCAGCGCAGGGCGCGAGATACGAGACGATCGGCAGCATTGCGCCGCGCATGGCATGCGTGACGACCACGACACGCGAGGGCAGGCCATAGGCGCGTGCCGTGCGGATATGGTCGGTGTGCAGGGCCTCGATCATCGCGCCGCGGGTGAGGCGGGCAAAGACGGCGAGCTGCGGCAGCGCCAGCGCCGTGACCGGCAGGATGAGATAGCGCAGCGAGCCATCGCCCCAGCTGCCGGCCGGCAGCCAGTTGAGGATCACCGCAAAGACAAGCGTGAGCACCGGACCGACGACGAAATTGGGAATGGTCACACCGATCGTTGCGAAGGACATGACCGCGAAGTCGATCGTGCTGTTTTGCCGGAGCGCTGCGACCGTGCCGAGCAGGACGCCGCCGATCAGCGCGACCAGAATGGCGATGCCGCCGAGCTGGATCGAATAGGGCAGGGCCTTGCCCATCAGCTCCGAAACGGTGTTGTCCTTGTAGATGAAGCTCGGTCCGAGGTCGCCGGTGACGGCATTGCCGATGTAGCTCAGATACTGGCTGATCAGCGGCTGGTCGAGCTTGTAGGTGGCCATGATGTTGGCCATCGTCTGGGGCGGCAGGGGCCGTTCCAGATTGAAGGGACCGCCGGGCGCAAAGCGCATCAGAAAGAATGAAATGGTGACGACGATGAAGATCGTCGGGACGGCGCTCATCAGCCGCCGGAGTACGAAGGATGTCATGTCCTGCTCCTGAGAGGACGACGCGCGGCCAAGGAGCCGTGCGTCGTCCGGTCACGTGACGAGATTATTCAGCGACGCGAAGGAAGCGGCTGAGATGCTCGTTGGCGGCATTGTCCTGCCAGCCGCTCACGCGGTCGGAGACCAGCCACAGATTGGCCGTGCTCATCAGCGGGGCGATGGGCTGGTCACGCATCAGGATGACTTCGGCATCATGCATGATCTTCTTGCGGGCTTCGGCATCACCCTCGGCGTAGGACTTGGCCATCAGCGCGTCGAATTCCGGATTGTTGTACTTGCCGTAATTGAACGAGGTGTTGGTCGAGACATTGAGGGCGAGGAAGTTTTCCGCGTCTGCGTAGTCCGAGACCCAACCGGCACGGGCGACATTGAAGGCGCCGCCTTCCTGCAGATAGGCATAGTGCGAGGCGACGTCGAGATTGGTCATCGTGACGCTGGCGCCGAACGTGTTCTTCCACATGTCGGCGACAGCCGTCGCGACACGCTCGTGGTTCGGGTTGGTGTTGTAGCGGATCTCGATGGCAAGCGGCTTGCCGCCGTCACCATAGCCGGCTTCCTTCATCAGTTCGATCGCCTTGTCTTCACGGTCGAGCTGCGACATTTCGGCGAAATCGGCCTTCGCCGCCTCGTAGCCGCCCAGACCATCCGGAACGAGCGAATAGGTCGGCAGCTGCGCACCGGAGTAGATTTCCTCGGCGAGGAAGTCGCGATCGACGGCCATGGAAAGCGCCTGGCGAACGCGCACGTCGCTATAGGGCTCCTGGCGGGTGTCGAAGACGTAGTAGTAGGTCGAGGCGGATGGCGAAACGTGAACCTGCTCGCCGTAGCTTTCCTTCAGGCGGTCGATCTGGTCGGCCGAGAAGTTGTAGACGAGGTCCATTTCCTTGGCTTCGAAACGGCGCACGGAGGCGGCCTGATCGTCGATCGGGTAGAACACGACCTTGTCGATCTGAGTGTTGGCGGCATCCCAGTGGTGTTCGTTCTTGAGCACGACGAGGTTGTCGTTCGGCACATGGCTTTCCAGCTTGTAGGCGCCGTTCGACACCATCACGCCCGGCTTGACGAAGTCCTTGCCGTTCTTTTCGAGGCTGGCCTTGGAAACGGGTAGGGCAGTCTGGTGGGCGAGCAATTCGAGGAAGAACGGAGTTGCGCGCTCAAGCGTGATTTCCAGCGTCTTGGCATCGACGGCCTTCGCGCCGATCTCTTCCAGCTTCGCTTCACCCGTGTTGGCCTTTTCGGCATTCTTGATCGGGTAGAGGATGTTGGCGTATTTGGCTGCGGTTTCCGGGTTCTGGACACGCTGGATCGAGAAAACGAAATCCTCGGCGGTCACCGGCGAACCGTCGGACCAGTTGGCGTTTTCGCGGATCTTGAAGGTGTAGACCGTGCCGTCATCGGAGATGGTCCAGCTTTCCGCCGCGCCCGGAACGATCTCGCCCTTGGCGTCGTAGATGGTCAGACCTTCATAGAGATCCTTCAGAATGAAGGCTTCGATATCGATCGATGTGTTGGCCTGGTCAAGCGTCTGCGGCTCGCCCGAATTGCCACGGTGAAGTACGACTTCGGCCAGCGCCTGGCTTGCGCCAAACATCAGCGAGGTCAGAAGGAGAGAGGTGCCGAGCAACCGGCGCGTCTGTATGGACATTATTTGAACTCCCAGTTCACGTTAACGGAAATGGACAGAAGGATATTCCCGCCGGGGTAGCAAGCCGCATTTTTCTCGCCACCCCAATTTTGGGGAGGATCTGCGGTCGGCCGCCTGTGACTTGGACCGAAGATTTCGCTTGCAGGTTTGACGGCGACATAAAATTATCGCGTCATTTTTCGTGCAGAATACGACATGGGCGGCGTGAGAGCCGCCCTGTCAGAAGATTGATCGTTTTTGTAAGATTGGATCGAGGATCAGATCCGCGGCAGATAGGTCTGGTAATCGAAACTCGACACGGTGCGCAGATAGGCCATCGCCTCCTTGCGCTTGGTGTCGCCATAGATGCGCTGATATTCTGCCCCGAAGACGTCGCTGATAAACGCCGACGAACGGAAGCGCTCGACGGCAGTGAGGAAATCGTAAGTGAGCATGTCGGGGTTTTCAGGCGCGCTATCCGGCGTCGTGACCTGGCCGGGATCGAGATCCTCTTCAAGGCCCAGCAGGATGCCGCCGAGGATGGCGGCAAGCAGCAGATGCGGATTGGCGTCCGCACCGGCGACACGATGTTCGATACGGGCGGCCGGGCCATCCTTGTCCGGAATGCGGATCGCCGTGCCGCGATTGCCGAAACCCCAGTCGATCTTGTCGGGGGCAAAGGAGCCCGGTTGGAAGCGGCGATAGGAATTGGCAAAGGGTGCGAAGATCAGCTGCGCATCCTGCATGCTCTTCAGCATGCCGGCGGTGATCGACTTCAGCTTCACCGGATCGCCACCCTTGGCGTCGAGGATATTGCGGCCCTGACCGTCGATGATCGAGGCATGCACGTGCATCCCGGAGCCGGCATGATCGCCATAGGGCTTGGCCATGCAGGTGGCCTTGAAGCCGTGCCGGCGCGCGGCAAAGTCGACGACGCGCTTCAGATAGATGCAATCGTCGGCCGCCGCCATCGCATCCGGCTTGTGCAGGAGATTGACCTCGAATTGCCCGGGGCCGAATTCTGCTGTCGTCGCGTCCGCCGGCAGACCCATCTGGTCGCAGTATCCGCGCACGGTGTCGAGGAAGTCTTCCATGGCAGCGGTCGCGCGCATGTCATAGAGCTGGTAGCCCTCGACCTCGCCATTCATGACCAGTGCCTTGGGCGGCATCGGTACGCCGGTCTCGCGGAAATCCGGCTCCATGACATAGAATTCGAGTTCGGTCGCAACGACCGGTGTCAGGCCCTTCTCCTCGAAGCGCTTCATCACATTGGCGAGGATCGCACGCGGGCAGACGAAATGCGGCTCGCCGGAGAGCGTGTGCATGGTGGCAAGCACCTGCTTGGAGCCAGGAGGCCCCCAGGGCAGCGTGGTCAGCGAGTTCCTGTCCGGGGTGCAAATGCCATCGGGGTCGCCGAGCGTCAGCGAGATCTTGGTGATGTCGTCATTATCGTCGCCCCAGATGTCGAGCGACTGGGTCGAGGCCGGCAGGCGCACCGTGTTCTTCCAGACCTTGTCCTCGGCCGTCAGCGGGATCATCTTGCCGCGCAAGTCGCCGTTCATGCCGACGAGCAGAACCTCGATGCGCGCGGAAGGGTCGGCTGCGGTCTGATCGGCGGCCTCGGTCGGTGCTGTCATGGGAAAACTCTCGTTGGCTAAGGGGCGGATTTGGCCGGAGGAACGCGGCAATCGGTGCCTTGCCAAACGCGTTTTGGACGGTCATGTTCGTAGCCGATAATGTTCCGCCTTTCAATGCGGGGCAAGGCAGGCACGCGGACCAAGTTTGGCCGCGAAAGCAACAGCTTCCGCCCCGGTCAAGGATCCGACCCATGAACAAGCCGCTTACCGCCGTCTCCAATCTCGGTGCCATCGACGCTGCCCATCACCTTCATCCCTTCTCGGACATGAAGAAGCTGAACGCATCAGGCACCAAGATCATCACCCGGGCGGAAGGCGTGCATATATGGGATTCGACCGGCAAGCAGTATCTTGATGCCTTTGCCGGCCTGTGGTGCGTCAATGTCGGTTATGGTCGAAAATCGATCGCAGACGTGGTTCACGCCCAGATGCTGGAGCTGCCTTACTACAACACCTTCTTTGGCACCACGACGCCGCCGACCACGCTGCTTGCCCAGAAGATCGCCGAAAAGACCGGGCCGAAGCTGAACCGCGTCTTCTTCTCCAATTCCGGATCGGAAGCCTCCGACACCTGGTTCCGCATGGCCCGCGTCTACTGGAAGGCGCTGGGCCACGAGACGAAGACGCAGGTGATTGCCCGCAAGAACGCCTATCATGGCTCGACTGTTGCCGGTGCCTCGCTCGGCGGCATGACCTGGATGCATGAGCAGGGCAACCTGCCGATCGAAGGCATCCACCACATCAACCAGCCCTATTGGTATGCCGAAGGCGGGGATCTTTCTCCGGAGGACTTCGGCCTGAAGGTCGCCCGCGAGCTTGAGGAGAAGATCCTCGAACTCGGCGAAGAGAATGTCGCAGCCTTCGTCGCTGAACCGATCCAGGGGGCCGGCGGCGTCATCGTCCCGCCCTCGACCTACTGGCCGGAAATCAAGCGGATCTGCGCCAAGTACCAGATCCTGCTCGTCGCCGACGAAGTCATCTCGGGCTTTGGTCGTCTGGGCTCGTGGTTCGGCCACCAGCATTTCGATTTCGAGCCGGACCTCGCCCCGATCGCCAAGGGCCTGTCATCGGGCTATCTGCCGATCGGCGGCGTGCTGGTCTCCGACCGGGTGGCCGAAGTCATGGTCAACGAGCTCGGCGACTTCTATCACGGCTACACCTATTCCGGTCACCCGGTGGCGGCGGCAGCAGCCCTTGAAAACATCCGCATCATCGAGGAGGAAGGCCTGGTCGAGCGTGTGCGCGACGATACCGGCCCCTATCTCGCGCAGGCACTCGCCTCGCTCACCGACCACGAACTGGTCGGCGAAGCCGTCAGCGTCGGCCTTATGGGCGCCGTCCAGATTGCTGCCGACAAGGCGACCCGCCGCCGCTTCAAGAAGCCTGATGACACGGGGACGGGCGTGCGCAACCAGTGCGTCAATGCCGGCGTCGTGCTGCGCGCCACGGGCGACCGCATGCTCTTTTCGCCGCCGCTGATCATCTCGCGTTCCGAGATCGACCAGGCGGTCGATACGCTGCGATCAGGGCTCGACTGGCTGAAGGACAATCGCGGCGAAGGCTGATCAGCCGGATGCATTCAGCGCACGCAAGCGCGCTTCGATGAAGGCGACCTCATGCGCCAGGGCCGTCAGCTCCTGGGCGGCCTTGTAGCGCTGTCGCGCCTCTTCCACGCGGCCCAGGCGTCGCAGCAGGTCGGCAGCAACGCTGTGGGCCAAAGCATAACGCTGCATCGATGGGTCGGCGAGCAGGGTTTCGACCTGCAGGAGGCCGGCGGAAGGTCCTTCGACTTCGGCCAGTGCCACCGCCCGATTGAGCCGGACCACGGGTGTGGGAGATGCCTCGAGCAGCAGGTCATAGAGGCTGACGATGCGCCGCCAATCGGTGTCTGCTATACTGGGGGACAGTGCGTGACACAGCGCAACCGATGCCTGCAGACCGTAAGCGCCGATCTCTCCGGCCGCGTGGATGCGGCATAGGAGCGCTTCGCCTTCCGCGATCAGGCTGCGGTCCCAGAGGTCGCGGTCTTGGTCTGCAAGCAGGACAAGGTCTCCGCGCGCGTCGAGCCTGGCATGCCGTCGCGACTGCTGGATCAGCATCAGCGCGAGAAGCCCGAGGGCCTCTGCATCCGGCAACATCGAGGCGACGAGCCGACCGAGATGGATGGCGTCCTCACACAGCCGCTCGGCGGCGCCCGCCCGCATGTGTCCCTCGTTGAACAGCAGGTAGATGACCGCGAGAACCGTTTCCAGGCGGCCTTCGAGCGCCTGCCCCTCCGGCACCGTGTAAGGGATGCGCTGGTCGCGAATGCGTGCCTTGGCCCGCACGATGCGCTGGGCGATCGTGGCCGGCAGGCCCAGAAAGGCTCGGGCGATCTCTTCCGTCGTCAGGCCGCAGACCTCCCGCAGGGCGAGCGCGATGCGTGCCTCTTCCGGCAGGGCCGGGTGGCAGCAGGTGAAGATCAGCCGCAACATGTCGTCATCGATCGTCACGGGCTCATCCTCCGCCTGTTGCGCGAGATCGGAGAGATAGGCGATGTCTTGCTGGTGGCGGTCGAGCAAAGCGCGTTTGCGCAACCGGTCGATGGTCCGGAAGCGACCGGCCGAGACCAGCCATGACACCGGGTTGCGCGGCATGCCCTTGGTCGGCCATTCCCGGGATGCCTCCAGGAAGGCGTCGTGCAGGGCTTCCTCGGCGAGGTCGAAACTGCCGAGCAGCCGGATCAGCGCGGCACGGATGCGCGGCGCCGACTGCCGGTAGACGGTCTCGATCTGCTGCGCCGGATCCTGCACGGGCTTCCCTCAGGTTCCGTCCAGCACGAGCGTCCGCACCGGCCGGACCTCCACCACGCTGTGTTGCAGTGATGGAATGCCCGACGCGATCCGGATCGCATCATCGAGATCCCGGGCTTCGAGCAGGTAGAATCCTCCGATATGCTCCCGGCTTTCGGCAAAGGGACCGTCATGCACCGTGATCCCCTTGGCCGAGCGCCGGATTGTCATCGCGCGTTCGGGTTCCTCCAGCGCTTCCGACACGATGTGGTGGCCAGATGCGGCAATACTCTCGTCGAAGGTGAAATGCTCGGCAACGATCCGACGGTGATCGGCCTCGGAAATTGCCGCAATCTCCTGCGGATTGGTATGGATGAAGCAGACGAAACGCATCAGGAAGCCTCCTCGACCATGGCGGGTTCGTCATGTTCGGGAATATCGCACAAGGCCCGGACTTCGATACTGCCATAGCGGGCGATCGGGACCTGGCTTGCGAGCTGGGTGGCTTCGGCAAAGTCGCGCGCCTCGATCAGCAGGAAACCGCCGAGATGTTCGCGGCTTTCCGTGAAAGGCCCGTCGGTCGTCGTGAGCTGGCCCTGGCGGACCCTCAGGGTGAGCGCCGTATCGGGTGAGGCCAGAGGGGAGGCGAGCAGAAGATGACCGCGTTCGGCGAGCTCGCGGTCATAGGCCAGCGATTGTCGATCGAGCTCGCGTTGTTCCAGGGGGCTCAAGGCCGCCATAACCTGCTCGTCGAGCCAGACCTGACACAGATATTTCATGCAGAAATCCTCCCGGTTTTCCGCCGGATGGTGGCGGATACCAGCCTTGTCGATTTCATCATCGCGAAATCGACAATGGAGCGCACGAAAAAAATCCGGCAGCTCTGTCGATTGGACAGGCGACCGGCCGACCAGGGGCACACGCTGACTGGAGGATGCCATGCATGTCGTCGAAGCCGCCCTGTTCGAAGCCCTGACCCAAAGCCGGAGACCCGCAAGGCCGGCCTTTGATCCGCAGCGCGTCAAACCCTCAGGAGACCCGCGAAGCTCTTTTCCCTTGTCGATGCTTTCGCGCATGACAGCCCGGGTGACGGGTCTGGCGAACCGCCTCCGTCATCCGGGTCGTCATCGGGTTCAAGGCATGAGCTGACCGCCATTGACGTCGATCGTCTGGCCGGTGATGTAGCCCGACAGCATTGGCGAGGCGAGAAAGAGATAGGCGCCAACGCAGTCATCAGGCGTGCCGGTGCGCTTCAGGGGTACACTGCCAGCGACCTGGTCGAGCTGGCCGGGCAGCGCAAACTTGTCCTGGAAGGGCGTCACGATGACACCGGGTGCCACCGCATTGACGCGGATATCGTATTTGCCGAATTCCAGCGCCATGCCCTTGGTGATGGCGCCGACGAATGCCTTCGAGGAGCCATAGACACCAGAACCCGCCGTGCCACCGGTGCGGGCCGAGATCGATGTCGTGTTGATGACGAAGCCGCCCTGTTTCTTCAGATGCACAATCGCTGCTTGCGTGGTGGAGAGCACGGAGCGGGCGTTCACATCCATCACCTTGTCGTATTGGGCGTCCGTCATGTCCTCGTAGAGCACGCGGCCGATCATGCTGCCGGCATTGTTGATCACCCCGTCGAGCCGGCCGAAGGCCTTGGCGACATGGGCGACCGCCTCGGCCATGGCTTCGGAAGATGCAGCATCGGCCTTGACCAGCACGACGCTGCCGCCGGCCGCGTCAATATCGCGGGCGATCGCATGAGCGGCTTCCGCATTGGAGTTGTAGTGCAACCCGACCAGCGCGCCCTGAGCGGCGAAGGCCCGAGCCAGCGCCGCACCGATACCACTCGACGCACCGGTGATGAGCACGGCCTTGCCGGCGAGATCGGGAATTGTAAGTGTTGTCATGGCGGTTTCCTCCTGTTGTCGGACAAGTTTAGACCGGCCTTGCGCCGCTTTGGCAAGGCCGGTTTTGTCGCCAATGACGCGATGCGTATCAGACGGTGCGCCACTCGAAGGGCAGCGGCGCCTCGCGGAAGGCGAAGCGGTCGAGATGGCTCGAAACCACGCCCTTCATCCTCTCCAGCACCTCGGGCGAGTTTGCCTCGATCTCGACAGTGAGTGTCTGGTCATCCGAGGTCATCACGGCCGTCGCCTCGGGAAACGAGACCACGCCCTTCTGTTCGCCCAGTTCGACCTCCAGCTTGTGCGCCCAGTGCTTGCAGAGCTGCTGTAGATATTTCCAGCCGCTATCGGTCGGAACCACTGCAATAGTCTTCACCATGATCAGAGCCTTTCAATCTTGCCGACCGCCTCATCGAGAATGCGGGCGACGTCCAGTTGGGTCTCGCGGGTCGTGCCTTCGCGGGACAGACAGTCGTGCAGCGCCTGTTTCAGATTGCCCATCGCGCGGCGGACGGGAGCCGTGTCCGTGCGTTCACTCACCTTGGCAAGTGCGGTCAGCCGCCCCATGGCGACGGCCAGCTCATCGGCGCGGTCCGTAAGGTGCTGACGGCCGGCTTCTGTAATGGTCATCAGCTTGCGCGGTCCATCGCTTTCGACTTCCTCCGCAAGGCCCATGTCGAGAAGCAGCGTCATCGTCGGATAGACGACACCCGGCGAGGGCGCATAGGCGCCGCCGGAGAGGCTCTCGATCTCGCGGATCAGGTCGTAACCGTGGCGTGGCTGGTCTTCGATCAGCTTCAACAGCACGAGCCGAAGCTCGCCGCCTTCGAACATCCGCCGCCGTTCGCCGCCACGGCCACGCGGGCCACCGCCCATCGGGCCACCAAACGGTCCGCCATGGCGCATGACATGCATGGCTTCGCGAAAGGCGAGATATGGATTGCCGCGCTCGCCGCGGCCGGAATGACACTGTTTCATGATGGCTCTCTCTCAATTGCAATTGCATCTAAGATATATCGTAGAATACTCGTTGCAAGAGGGCGGCGACATTTTCCGAAGGCCAGACTTGGGCCTTGGCTCCGCAAGCGGCGAAGGCCTAGTATGGCATCAAGATTCGAGGGGAGCAGGCGATGAGCGAAAAGCGGCACGAATACGGGGTCACGATCACCTGGCGGGGCAATTCCGGCACCGGAACATCCGGATATCGCGACTATGGCCGCGATCACCTGATATCGGCTGGCGGAAAGCCAGACATCCTGGCATCCGCCGATCCCGCCTTCCGGGGTGATCCCGCCCGATGGAACCCGGAGGATCTCTTCCTCGCCTCACTCTCGGCTTGTCACAAGCTCTGGTACCTGCATTTCTGCGCCGTCTCCGGTGTCATCGTCGTAGCCTATGAAGACCATGCCGAAGGGGTGATGGAGATGGATGCGGACGGGACCGGCCGCTTCGTCGACGTCCTGCTCAAGCCCCGCGTCACCATCAAGCGCGGGACCTTTCCGCAACTGGCCCTTGAACTGCACGGCGATGCTCACGAAAAGTGCTTCATCGCCAATTCCGTGAATTTCCCTGTGCGCTGTGAGGCGATGGTGGAGGAGGTCTGAGGCGTCGTCCGTCTGTCCTTCAATGCCGGATCAGGATGTAATGGAAGGTCGGTGCCACCTTTTGAGGATGCCCGGTGAAAGGCAGGCTGATCGCTTGCGCCGGCGGCAGCGAAGCGTCAGCCCCCAAGTGTGATTTCGCCCAGTCGAGCAAGGCAGCCGGTGCCGCAGCGGAACCGCCGCGCCAAACCAACACGACCGGCTTGCCGGACTTCCAGTCTTCTGTCGGCCGCAGATTGGGAAATTGGGTCGAGATCACAGCAGCCTTCGGCCAACGCATCTTCAGGTTACCGGCCGCCGCCCAGTCTGCGGTCACGATGATAGCCGGAGCCAACTGCTCCCGGTCCGTGAAGGCTCTGCGGAAGTTTTCATAGGGCTGCTGGTAATGCGAGGTCGAGCGGGAACCGGCTATGAAAGTGGCGATCGGGAGAAGAAGGATTATGCCCAGTGCCACAGGCATAAGACGTCGCAGGGCCGCCTCCGGGTCGAGACCCTGGGCTTCCAGCTTCAGTGCGAGATAGAGCGGCAGCATCTGCAGCAGGGGCAGCATCCAGCGATCGCGGACAGTCGTGAAGGTGACCGCGAAGATGAGTATCACGAGGATGGCCAGTATGGTGGCGAGGAAACTGCCAAAGAACCGGCTTTCCACCGTACCGGTCGTCCAAGACTTCGGGGCAGTCTTGCCGAAGGCAAGCCCGAACACGGCAAGCGCCGGTGCGGCAATGATGAACCCGATTGCCGCAAGATTGCCGAGGCCGATTGCGATCTGGCCGAGCCTGCTAGTCCCATCTGCCTCCTCGCCCATACGGGCGACGGTTACCGATGACGCCAGTTTCAGATTTTCGATGAACCAGAGGGCGTGCGGCAGGATGATAAGCGTGGCAATGGCTGCCACTGCAAGAATGCGCCAGTTGAAAATCCGCGCCCGACCTTCCGGATAAAGCAACACGGCCACGCCAAGTGCCGGCAGGAACAGCGCGAAATTGTACTTTGTCAGCATGCCGAAGCCGATCGCGGCGCCGAGCAGGAGGTAGTTCTGCACCGTGGGCGATCGCAGGATCATCACGGACGAGATCATCAGCAGGTTCAGCAACAGCATCGTGGCGGTCGTATGCGTCAGATCACGCTGCGCCTGCCAGAACATCTGCGGGATGAGAAAGAGGCCGAGCGTAGCCAGAACCGCGAAGGACGCGTTCTTCACCAGCATCCGTGAGAGCAGGTAATAGCTGGCTATGATCGCAAACAATGTGATCGATTTCAGCAGCGCGAGCCCGAACAGATAGTCGCCGACGATCGCGAAAATCAGCTGCTGGAACCAGTTGTAGAGTGGTGGCTGCGCGTCATAGCCCGCGGCGAGCCACTGCGACAGCAAGACCTGTTGCGCCTCGTCGATCCGCAGTCCGTCCGGCAGCAAGAGCCGGACGACAATCTGGCTGATGTAATAGAGCGCGAAGACCCACAGGATCGAAGGCGCCAGCCGCGCTATGCGCTCCCTCCAACCGGACAAGATCAGTCGTCCTTCTGGAACACGGTCCGCACGATGTAATTCGGTTGAGCATCGTCACGATAATAGGTTCGAGCGATCATCTCTGCCAGAATCCCGGTCGTGATCAGTTGAATGGATGAGAGGAAGAGCATGAAGCCGAGAATCAGCAACGGCCGGCCCCCGATGTCCTCTCCAAAGACAACCTTTTCGATGAAGAGCCAGCCGAGGACGATCGTGCTGAGGAAGCCCGTGCCGAGGCCGAGCGAACCGAAGAAGTGCCCGGGTCGTGCCTTGTAGCGCATGAAGAACATGACCGAGAGAAGGTCGAGAATGACCCGGAAGGTGCGGGAAATGCCATATTTGGAGGTGCCGTGTTGGCGGGCGTGATGCGTGACTTCGATTTCGCCGATGCGCGAACTCGGCACGACGCTCGCGACCCAGGCGGGGATGAAGCGGTGCATTTCGCCCATCAGCTTTACCTGCTTGATCACGGAGGTCCGGTAAATCTTCAGGCTGCAGCCGTAATCGTGAAGTTTCACACCGGTGATGCGGCCGATCAAGTAATTGGCACACCATGAAGGGATCTTGCGCAGTACAAGCCCGTCCTTGCGATTCTTCCGCCAGCCGACGAGCAAGTCGAGTTCGCGCTCTTCGAGCGCCTTGACCATCGCGGGAATGTCTTTTGGGTCGTTCTGCAAGTCGCCGTCGAGTGTCGCGATCAGCCGGCCGCGGGCGGTGTCTATGCCGGCCTGCATGGCGGCCGTCTGGCCGAAATTGCGCTGGAGTTCAACAATTTTGAGGTCGAGGCCGGGGCGAGAGAGATAGCCGCGCGCTGTCAAAAGCGTCCGGTCCGCACTGCCGTCATCGACCAGCACCAATTCCCAGGTGCTGGGAAATGCCGCCATGGCCTCGACAATCCGCTCGATGAGCGGGCCGACGCTTTCGTCTTCGTTGAAAACTGGCACCACAAGGGAGAGATCCGGAGCATCCGCCATCGGGATGCTCTCCAGACTCGTTTCGATCATCGCACTCACGCAGAAACTCCATGTCGACCCGATGGTCCGCGACGGCCATTTCATGCTAAGGCCGGCCGGAGCCATCTGTGGGTGCACGACTATATGAAATCGAATCAGGATGCCAGCCGGGGGCGGTGGTTCACGCGCAATCGCGTGTGGCTCGTGACCGCAGTGACACTCGTCGCCTACGCGGTCTTTCTCCATGTCGCATTCGGCTTGCCCACGCTCGCGCGGCAAGTCGCAGCGATCGGCATGTTGCCCCTTGTGGCCACCCTGACGTTGCTCGTCATGACCTATGTGGTGCGCTGCTGGCGCGTCGCGGACTATTTCCCAGGAGAGACCAAAGGCCAGTTTCGCCGTCTCCTGAAGCTGACCCTTGTCCACAATCTTCTCAACATCATGCTGCCGCTGCGCTCCGGGGAAGCAAGCTTCCCGTTGCTGATGCGGTCGGAATTTGGCATGCCGATCACCCGGGCCACGGCCGCCTTGCTGGTTATGCGGCTTCTCGACCTGCACGCACTGCTCGCAGCAGCCGGCATTGGCCTAGTTCTCGGGCAGGGGGCGGCACCCTGGGGCATTGCGCTCTGGCTCGCTTTCCTGCTGGCGCCAGTGCCCCTCTTCTCGATCAAGGGGCCGATCCTGCGATTGGCGGAGCGACTGCCGGAACGGCTGCAAGTCTTGGTGGATGAGATCGAGCAAGGTCTGCCGGCTGGTCCGGCGGCTTTTCTGCGGGCCTGGGGCGCGACCCTGGTCAACTGGGGTGTCAAGGTCGTGGTGCTTGCCTGGGTGCTGCGGCTTATGGATGTCGCGTCGATTGCGGCAAGTTTCGGCGGTGCCCTGGGCGGCGAGCTCTCTTCAGTCCTCCCGGTCCATGCGCCGGGCGGTGTCGGCACCTATCCCGCCGGCATCGTCGCCGGGGCCTTGTCCTTCAGCGCCGAGGTATCGCCTGCAAATCTCGCACGGATCGGCAAGGCCGCCGTGAATGCGCACTTTATCATCCTGATCTCCGCTTTCCTGGGGACGGGCATTGCCGTTCTGGTCGCGCCGTCGAAGCCACAGGCCTGAACGAAAACGGGCGGCCCATGGGCCGCCCGCGTGACTTCGATTACTGAAATGCCGTCTCGAAGAAGCTTCGGAGCTTGCGCGAATGCAGCGCCTCTGTCGGCATGGCGCCGAGCTTTTCCAGCGCCCGGATGCCGATCTGCAGATGCTGGCTGACCTGCGTCTTGTAGAAGGCCGTCGCCATGCCCGGAAGTTTCAGCTCCCCATGCAGCGGCTTGTCGGAAACGCAGAGCAGCGTCCCATAGGGCACACGGAAGCGGAAGCCGTTGGCGGCGATCGTTGCCGATTCCATATCGAGTGCAATGGCGCGCGCCTGCGACAGGCGCTTGACCGGTCCGCGCTGGTCGCGCAGTTCCCAGTTGCGGTTGTCGATCGTCGCGACCGTGCCGGTGCGCATGATGCGCTTGAGTTCGAAGCCCTCGTAGCCGGTGATCTCCTCGACCGCGTCTTCGAGTGCCAGCTGCACTTCCGACAGGGCCGGGATCGGCACCCAGACCGGCAGGTCATCGTCGAGCACGTGATCCTCGCGCATATAGGCATGTGCCAGCACATAGTCGCCGAGACGCTGGCTGTTGCGCAGCCCGGCGCAATGGCCGAGCATGAGCCAGGCATGTGGTCTGAGAACCGCGATATGGTCGGTGATCGTCTTGGCGTTGGAGGGGCCGACGCCGATATTGACGACGGTGATGCCACCATGCCCCTTTTTCTTCAGGTGATAGGCCGGCATCTGCGGCAGGCGACCGAGCGCGACACCTTCCGTCGGCTCTGTATGGCCCGCAGGTGTTACAACATTGCCGGGCTCGATGAAGGCGGTGTATCCGCTGCCGCCGTCAGCCATCAGTTTGCGCGCATAGGCGCAGAATTCGTCGACATAGAACTGGTAATTCGTGAACAGCACGAAGTTCTGGAAGTGGTTCGCGCTCGTCGCCGTATAATGCGAAAGCCTTGCCAGCGAATAGTCGATGCGCTGCGCCGTGAAGGGCGCCAGCGGATGCGGCTGGCCGGGCAGGGGCTCGTATTCGCCATTGGCGATCTCGTCATCGGTGACCGTGAGATCGGGCGTGTCGAAGATGTCGCGCAGCTGCATGTCGACGAGCCCGCCGGCAGAGGCTTCGACATGGGCGCCCTCCGCGAAGGCGAAATGCAGGGGGATCGGCGTTGCCGATTCCGATACCGTGATCGGCACCTGATGATTGCGCATCAGGAGCGCGAGCTGTTCTTTGAGATAATGACGGAACAGCTGCGGTCGAGTGATCGTGGTGGTGTAGATTCCGGGCGACGTCACGTGGCCGTAGGAGCGACGGCTGTCGACATGGCCGAAGCTCGTCGTCTCGATGCTCACCTGCGGATAGAAGGCGCGGTAGCGGCCTTCGATGGGACCGCCTTTGGCGAGCGCCGAGAAAGCGTCGATCAGGAATGTCGTATTGCGCTCGTAAAGCGCAGTCAGTGCATCGACGGCCGCAGTCGCGTCCGTGAAAACCTGAGCTGTGAACGGCTCTGGGCTGATGGAGTTCTGGGGTGCGGGGGACAAGATTCGTGTTTTCATGGCGCATTATAGGAGACGAAATCTGACAAGCAAACGACGTCATAGCGGATGCGTCAAGAATTCTTGCAAGACGAAACAAGACGCTTGCTGCGCGACGCTTTGATCAGAAGGTCGGCCGGCAGCTGTTGAGGCCTGTCGGCGTGCAGCTTGCAACCATGCCCGAGGACAGGTGACGAACACCCGGCTGGTTGTTGACGACAAGCTGGGCGAACATGACGGCGAAAATCGCCATGGTCAGCGAGATGATCGTGAGACGACGTGCCAGCTTTGCCATGTGCGTGATCCTTTCCAATCCGATGAAAAGCTTCTAGCGCAGCGGCTCTGAACCTCGTCTGAGACGACGGTTCATCTGGCATTCAGAAGGGTTAATCGAAATTCACCGTTCTCCGCCAATGACCTTTTGCCTTGCCGCGGCTTCTGGCCAAACCGGGAGCCGACGGGCACCGTCCCGTCCCGTTCCTCCTCCGGAAAGGCCACGCGCTTGGTGCTGGCCGCAGATTTCCATGTCGGCCTGCTCGGATGTCGAAATGTCTTCGAACCCCAGGGCGGCTGACTTCGACGTCGCCCATATGATGGTCGAGATAGCGACCGGCTTCATGACCTCGCGCAGCAACGAGGGTTCATATGGTCAAGCGCTTCAAGGGCAAGGAGTATGGACTTCGCGTCTTTGTCTTCGAGGCCCCCGACGGAAACCGCATCGACGTCGGGCAGCCCATCTGAAGTGTCCATGAACGCATAAAAAAGGGCGCCGGTTGCAGCCGGCGCCCTCTATGTGCTTCTAAACGTCGATCGCCTCAGAGGCGTGTCCAGGTCTGTGTCTTGCAGAGCACGGCCATGACACAGCCCTTCATCTTCAGCGAATTGCCGGAGACGGAGCCGGCACCCGAATAGGTCTTGTCGGTTTCCGGATCGGTGATCTCGCCCTTGTAGCTGTCGCCGCTGCCGGCCATCTTGCCGATCTGCTTGCCACTGTGCTGCCCGCTCTTGAGCGTCACGCAGAAGGAACCGCCGCAGGGCGCGATCTGGGCTGTGGCACCCGACGCGGTCTTCCAGTTGCCTTCGATGGGTTCGGCGGCCTGGGCCGAAAAGGCCGAAAGCGCGAATGCTGCCGCAATGATGATGGAACGCATGGTCTGATCTCTCCTCCCGAGATGATGGTCCTTTCCCGAGGCCGGCTCCAGTCCTCTCTGCAGCCGGTCCAGCGGTTAAGATTTATCTTACGCACACGTAAAGGTAAAAGCAATCCGGCCCGAAAAAGCAGGCGTGGATAGCGGCCGGACACTGCAAATTCGGCAGTTTTCCAGAATCGCTTCGGAAAACACGGTGAAGAATTGGTTGATTTCACAGCGTGAAACTTTCGTAAATTTTGTCGCGAAATCCTTGGATAGCAGGCCATGTGATACTTAACGGAATCCGAAGTTTACGAAGCTTTTGTACTTTGTTTTCAGCAAATTAAGGATGCATTTTAAGCGAGTTTCAAAGACCGTCCGGCATAGTGGACCCATCAAACGAGCAGGGAAAAACCCCGCCGAACCCGACCGAAGCAAGAATGACCGGACAAAGATCCGGCGCTGTTTCGGAAGGGCCCGCAAGGGAAAACAGGGACATTTGAGAAACTAGGCAAACAGGGACAAAACCAATGGCACGCTTTGAAATGCACAATTCCGAATATGCCACGATGGGTGGCGAAACCCGGGCCGACGTCTTCCGCGACATGGGCCTGATGTATGCGACCGGTCGCGGTTGCCCTGTTGACCTCGTGTCGGCGCATAAGTGGCTGAACATCGCCGCGATTAAGGGCTGTGACCGCGCTGCCGAGCTGCGCGCCGACCTCGCAGAAACCATGAGCAAGATCCAACTCGCCGAGGCGCTTCGTGCCGCCCGCGAATGGATGACCATGCACTGACCAATTGCGGCCGCGACAGCGGCGGGAAGATTAGAATAACAACCCAGTGGGGAACGTGGCGGGGACCTTTGGACGGGGCCAGGGCCAACACTTTTCAAGACCGCGACCGGCAGAAACAAGGCCGGCGCGGTCTTTTTCATTGCACGGACGTCAGCGCAGGTGCGCGAGAACCTTTGGCAGTGCCTCTTCGAACAGATCGATATCTTCAGGCAGACCTGCTGAGACCCGGATGCAGCGGTTGAGCGGCGCCAGGCCCGGCATGCGGATGAAGACGCCGTGCTCCATCAGTCCGTCGACAATGGCCCGGGCGAACACGCCATCGCGACCGGTATCGATCGCGACGAAATTGGTCGCCGAGGGCAGGGGAGTCAGTCCATTGGTCGTCGCGACCGTTGCGATGCGGTCGCGCGCCGCCTTGATCCGCCCGACAACCTCAGAGAGATAGGCCTGGTCTGCCAAGGCCGCGAGCGCTGCCTCTGTCGATAGCCTGGGCATGCCGAAATGATTGCGAATCTTGTCGAAGGCGCCGACAGTGCCCGGCGTGCCGACCCCGTAGCCGACGCGGGCGCCCGCCAGGCCATAGGCCTTGGAGAAGGTGCGCATGCGAATGACATTCGGCAGGTCGATCAGCGCATCCGTCGCCGGGATGGACCCCGCCGGCGCCGTCTCGCTATAGGCCTCGTCGAGAATGAGGAGTGTGGTCGAGGGCAGGGCGCGGGCAAAGGCGACGATGCTGCCTGCATCCCACCAGCTCCCCATGGGATTATCCGGATTGGCGAAATAGACGAGGGGAGCATCTTCCCGCCTGACAAGATCCAGAAGGGCGTCGAGATCCTCGCGATCGTCGCGGTAAGGGGCGGTCACGAGACGGCCGCCGAAACCATTGACGTGGAAGTTGAAGGTCGGATAGGCGCCGAGCGAGGTGGCGACCGGCACGCCGGGTTCGATGACGAGGCGCACGATGAGACCGAGCAGGTCGTCAATGCCTTCACCGATGGCGAAATTCTCCGGCTTCAGGCCGAGATGAGCCGCCAGCGCCGCCTTGAGCGCATGGTTCTCCGGATCGTTGTATTTCCAGATTTCGCCTGCCTTGTCGGCGATCGCGGCCAGCACCGAAGGGGCCGGGCCGAAGCCGCTTTCGTTCGCGCCGATGCGGGCCCGCACGGCAAGACCGCGCTGCCTTTCAATGGCTTCGGGACCGACAAAGGGAACGCTGGCGGGAAGAGAGGCAGCAAGGGGTGTGAAGCGTGAAAAGGCGGTCATTGCGAAGCGGGTTCCGGCGGATCGAGTTCGATCCGCTCACAATAAGAAGCCCAGCTTCGGACGCAAGGCCGGATCGTCCAGGATCGGGCGTCTTCCGACAGCCGGGTGTTCAGCGGCCGAGCCTTGCTCCATTGCCGTTCTGGAAGGGCTTCACGGGTGTGTTGACGGCTTCGCCGAGCATGAAGTCGGCGCGGACGATCCGGTGCAGCATATGCTCGGAAATCGGCGCGATGAATTTGACCCCGACCCGGTTGCCATTGCGATAGGCCTCCGCACAGCCGATGCGGTCGGCAAGGCCGACGATCTGCAGATAATAATGAGAGGAAAGACCGATGGCGGTCGTCAGCTCGATGGCAGCGCCGCCTTGGGATATGTCGACCACTTCGCAGCTGCGGATCGTGATGCCGGTGAGGCCTGAGCGGACCGACATGACCTTGGCCGGCCGGCGAACATAGAAGCGCTCCCATTTGCGCTCGTACATTTCCGATCGGACTCCAGCCAGATGCGTCGCATTTTCCATCGCCATGACCGGCTCTCCCAATTTGTCTGCCCTGCACTCTGGAGATGAAGATTTGCATTAGCATCAACAAGTTCGATCAAGTTTTACCGATGTCGAATATTCGGTGCCAATGCGCTCGAGGCAAGCAAAGGGACGCGCCAAAGACCGTGCGCGCCGGCCCGGCATGCCTTGCCCCTTGGCTGAGTGAACAAGGTGTCGCGGGTCAGTGGCCGGTTTCGAAGGCCAGGCGAACGACGTGGTGAAGGAACTCCGGATCGAGCAGCATGTTGAAACCGACCGTCAGCTTCTCGGCTTCGCGGCGGATCAGCGTGCACCCGATATCGTCGTGGATGCCGAGGATTTCGAGGAAGAAGTTCGACGGCACGATGACATGGGGAGAAACGTCGAGCTCTGCGCCATGCAGTGAGATGGTGCGGATCAGGCAACGCTGAGACTTTGACATGCTCAGGTGATGGCCGACAAAAACGATCTTGCCGGGCCGTTCAATCCTGTATTTCTCGAAGATCTGGTCCCGAGGAATGTCAGATTTTGTGTCAGCTATCCTTTGCAAGGGCATGTCACCCTCCTACCGCGTCTCGTTACAGGAACAGCCTAGCGCATGGTCGTTACCAGATGATGGATGTGATGGCTCGAATGCGAGCGTCATCGGGATTTCCCTGTTCTGACAGCACCTTCGCCAGGCAAGACCTGTCCCATTTCGAACAGCGATGGCGGATCATGCCTCCGAAAGGCAGTTCCTTCAGGGATCTGAGAGCGCGCTTCGGTGCGGCTGGCACAGGGCGGACAAACTTGACCGAAAATTGCCACAGGGCTAGGCCTTGCTGCACGACATCGCCGTCGGTCAATCGTCGGCGATTCCTATGAGACAGACATTTGGGAGTACAGTACGTGGCGGGACGATTGGTCATAGTGGGGGCAGGGCAGGCGGCTTTTGCACTGGCCGCGAAGCTGCGGATGCTGAAGGATGCTCGCCCGATCACCATGATCGGAAATGAGCCGGTCCTGCCCTATCAACGCCCGCCGCTGTCGAAGAAATATCTGCTCGGTGAGATGAGCTTCGACCGCCTGCTGTTTCGGCCCGAAGCCTGGTATGCCGAAAACAATGTCGAGATCCGGCTGTCCACACCGGTCGAAGCGATCGATCGCGAAGAGCGCAGCGTCAAGCTCTTCGACGGCAGCGATATCCCTTACCAGACGCTGGTCCTCGCCACTGGCGCCACTCCACGCCGCCTGCCGCCAGCCATCGGTGGAGACCTTGGTGGTGTCTACACCGTGCGCGACAAGGCGGACGCCGATCGTCTGGCCGAGGAGATGAAGCCTGGCCACCGACTGTTGATCGTCGGAGGCGGCTATATCGGCCTTGAAGCCGCTGCCGTGGCGCGCAAACTCGGACTGGATGTGACGCTGATCGAGATGGCCGACCGCATTCTCGCCCGCGTTGCAGCCCGTGAAACGGCCGACGCGATCCGCGCGATCCACGAGGCCGAGGGTGTCTCCGTCTCCGAAACAACTGGCCTGACGCGGCTGATCGGCGATGAGGGGCGGGTGAAGGCGGCGGAGCTTTCGGACGGTCGCGTGATCGACGTCGATATGGTCATCGTCGGGATCGGCGTGGCCCCGAATGATCGCCTGGCGGCAGATGCCGGGCTCGAGGTGCAGAATGGCATCGTGGTGGATGCCTTCGGGCATACCAGTGATCCGGCAATCTTTGCCATGGGTGACTGCGCCGTTCAGGACTGGAAGGGGCAGCAGGTGCGGCTCGAATCCGTCCAGAACGCCGTCGATCAGGCGGAGGCGATTGCAGCCGTGCTCGCCGGTGGCACCGAGCCCTATCGTCCGAAACCCTGGTTCTGGTCGGACCAGTATGAGGTGAAGCTGCAGATCGCGGGCTTCAATCTGGGTTACGACCAGACGGTGGTCCGTTCCGGTGCGCGCGAGGGCAGTCTGTCGATCTGGTATTTCCGTGACGGCGACTTCATCGCCGTCGACGCGATCAACGACGCCAAAGCCTATGTCACGGGCAAGAAGCTCCTGGACATGGGGCGGTCGGTCGACAGTGCTGCGATCGCGGATCCCACGCTCGACCTCAAGGCTCTGATCGCCTGAGGGGCTGAAACGAAGCAAGTCGCGCCGAATTGCTGACGGCAATCAAAAATGACGAAGGCCGGCAAGATGCCGGCCTTTGTCATTGTTATCCATGAAGGCAGTGGTTCAGTTGGTGCCCATTCTCTCGAGCACCGGAACGCACATGTCGAGGTCGTGCGACGCCAGATGCGCATAGCGCATGGTCATGGTCAGTGTCTGATGACCGAGCCACATCTGGACGCGGCGAATGTCGATCCCGCCCTGGACCAGTCGCGATGCACAGGTATGACGCAGCACATGCGGCACCACGTCCTTGTCATCGGCAAAACCGATGGCATCCTTGGCATTGTGCCAGGCAACGCGAAAACGCTGTTGGTCGATCTCGGCAAAGGGGCCGGCATGGCGCCGATCCGAAGACGCAATGGCTTCAGCCGCCCTCTGAGTAAGGGGTACGGACCGCGAGCGGCCGGATTTCGTCACCCAGAAGGTCACGCGGTTCTTGTGAATGTCGCCCCAGCGGAGGTTGAGCCCCTCGCTCAGGCGCGCGCCGGAATCGACGAGAAAAAGGCAGAAACGATAATAAAGTTCGGAATGCGCACGGATTTCGGAGAACAATGCATTCTCTTCATCCCGGTCGAGAAAACGGATTCGACCTGCCTTTTCCTTTTGTCGTTTGAATTCCGGCAGACTGTGAACGTCTCCCATCTTATACGCCTTTCGCAGCAGTTTGCTTAAGGCCGCCATCTTTCGATTGATGGTGGCATTGCTGTTACCGCGTTTGCGCAATTTGCCAATCAACTGGTCGAGCATCTCGTCCGAAAAGGCCGAAAAACTCGGAAAATCAAGGAGATCGTGAAGCTCTCCGATAAAATTTGTTACGTTATATTTGTGGCTGCCATTCATCCACAACAGGTCGCCATATTTGCCGAACAGTTCGCGCAGATTTGTCTCGCGCACCTCGTGCAGGACTGTGCCCTGATTGTATTGATAATGAACCGAATAATCGGGCACGCCTACAAAGACGTCAAAACCCTTCACGGCCGGCATTTCCACCTGCATGTATCCCCCAAATTTCCCTTTTGGCGAGCACGCGAACGAGCTCACCGCCCGTCCCCACGGGCGTACTTATCGTTATATCTGATAACAAGTATAGTGCAAAACAGCACAAACTGTCCGGAGCGGCTCGCTTCGAGCCTGTCAAATGGTGTCGATTGGACCTCTTTCTGCAGGATTCCGGTAGGGCTACCGGCGGCTTAAATCATTGAAACCAAGGGCAAGGCAGCGGCGGATCCGCAAAGCCAAAGAGGGTCCGGCTCGTGAAAGCCGGACCCAACACTTTTTCGTCAATCCGATGTGGATTAGAACGAACGGGTCAGGCGAACGAAGCCATCCCAGTTGCTGTCGCCACCTTCTTCGTCGATGTAACGAACGTCAGCCGATGCAGTCAGGCCAGCAGCGAGAGCGTATTCGATGTAGAGGTCTGCACCCCATGCATCGTCGCCGCCGTCGAAGCCGTAGTCACCCCAGTAAACAACCTGCGGAGTGATGGAGAGCTTTTCGGTTGCCTTGAATGTGTAGGCAGCGCCGACAGTCCATTCAGCTGCGAAGTCGTAGCCTTCAGCCTGGCCAGAAGCCCAAGCGGCAGCGATGCCGAGCGTGCCCGGGCCGAGGTCTGCGGAGACAACGCCAGCAATTGCGCCGTCTTCGTCGCCGAAGTCGTATACGCCGTTGAGGGTTACAGTCGCCATGCCGAGGGTAGCCGAAGCAACGGCTTCGAGACCAACTTCGTTGCCGGCATATTCGTCGGACAGATCGTCAATGCCGAGACCGACCGTGAAGGCGTCAGCCGAGTAGGTGTAGGAGACGGTGTTGAAACGGGCGTTGCCGAAGAAGGCATCCGATTCACCAGCCAGACCCCAGTCATCAGCCCAGGTCAGCGAACGACCGACCTTGAAGCCACCGACAGTGATGTATGCCTGGTCGAGGCCAACGTCAGCGCGGCCGAGATCTGCACCCTGCGAAGCCTGGATGCGGATGTAGGAACCGATGGTGCCGAGCTCGGAGTCGTTCTTGGCGTCAAAGGTCAGACGGGCGCGAACTTCGCTGTCCCAATCGTCGCCATCAGCAGATTCAGTTTCGTTGACGTAAACAGTCGCACGAACTTCGCCGCCGATCTTCAGGCAGGTTTCGGTGCCGGGGATGTAGAAGTAGCCGGTGCCGAAGGCGTCGCAAACGCGAACGTATTCCA
>NZ_JAJGPW010000007.1:0-232775 GCF_020889605.1 Rhizobium sp. 'Codium 1' | reverse complement strand
GTTCAGGTTGAGCTGATCGTTCCGATCGCGATGGAAGAAAAGCTGCGCTTCGCGATCCGCGAAGGCGGCCGTACCGTTGGCGCCGGCATCGTCGCCTCGATCATCGAGTAAGCCATTGAGTGAGCGGCCTCGGGCTCAGCGTCCGAGGCCGCTTTTCGTTTCCGTCTGCCGGTTGGTGCAAACCAGCCATGCAGACCGCGCGCATGTCGCCAATTCGTCCGGCTGGGCGCATTGACGAACGGCCGTTTGCGGTGTATGTCGCCGGCCACGATCAGAATCGTACGGTGATTTGCACCGGCGGTTCTAAGCGCTGCAGATTTCGCGACCTGGCGACGGGTCGAGTTCGGCAGGGCTCCTGATGACGAGAAAGAGTGACAGGGCCGCAGTGGTGTTCCTGTGATTTTTGAAAATTTGGGGCCGGCCAGTCATGGTAATTCACTGTCTCTGCGTATGCGGGACGCAAGAAAAGAAACAAGGACAAGTCGAATGAACGGCCAGAATATCCGCATCCGCCTCAAGGCGTTTGATCACCGGGTTCTCGATGCCTCCACACGGGAGATCGTGCAGACCGCCAAGCGCACCGGTGCAAGCGTTCGCGGCCCGGTTCCGCTCCCGACCCGCATTGAAAAATTTACCGTCAACCGTTCGCCTCACGTCGACAAGAAGAGCCGCGAACAGTTTGAAATGCGCACGCATAAGCGCCTGCTCGACATCGTAGACCCGACCCCGCAGACCGTGGACGCGCTGATGAAGCTCGACCTGGCTGCTGGCGTGGACGTCGAGATCAAGCTCTAAGAAGGAATTCCGGCGAGAGCCGTAATAACAAGGAAGGTACGTGGCAAGACCTGCCAACGACTTCTCGAAACGGGAAACCCGATGGTTCGGAAGGGCCTGAGTGGAATCCTTAAACAAAGAGGAAAGGTCAGGATCGCGAGATCCCGTCCGCGACTCTCAAGAGGAATGAACCAATGCGTTCAGGTGTGATTGCACAGAAAGTGGGAATGACCCGCGTCTATAACGACGCCGGCGAACATATCCCGGTAACAGTTCTGCGTCTGGATAACGTACAGGTCGTGGCTCAGCGTACGGCCGACAAGAACGGCTATGTCGCGCTTCAGCTCGGTGCCGGTACGTCGAAGGTGAAGAACACGACGAAGGGCCTGCGCGGTCACTTCGCCGCTGCGAGCGTTGAGCCCAAGGCCAAGCTCGTCGAATTCCGCGTTTCCGAAGACAACCTCATCGATGTCGGCGCACAGCTGACCGCGAGCCATTTTGAAGCCGGCCAGCTGGTCGACGTTACGGGCACGACGATCGGTAAGGGTTTTGCCGGTGCCATGAAGCGCCACAACTTCGGTGGTCTCCGCGCTACCCACGGTGTCTCCGTGTCGCACCGTTCGCATGGTTCGACCGGTTCGAACCAGGATCCGGGCAAGGTCTGGAAGGGCAAGCGCATGGCTGGTCACATGGGCCAGACGCGCGTCACCACCCAGAACCTCGAAGTCGTTTCGACCGATGAAGATCGTGGTCTCATCCTTGTGAAGGGCGCCGTTCCCGGTTCCAAGGGTTCCTGGATCATCGTCCGCGACGCCGTCAAGTCGGCGAAGTAAGGGAGCCAAGCACATGGAATTGAACGTCAAGACCCTCGAGGGCAAAGACGCCGGCAAGCTTTCTCTGTCGGACGAAATCTTTGGTCTGGATCCCCGCGAAGACCTGATCTCGCGCATGATCCGCTACCAGCTGGCCAAGAAGCGCCAGGGCACGCACAAGACCAAGGGCCGTTCGGAAGTTTCCCGCACCGGTTCGAAGATGTACAAGCAGAAGGGCACCGGTCGTGCTCGTCACCATTCGGCCCGCGCTCCGCAGTTCCGCGGCGGTGGTAAGGCTCATGGTCCGGTTGTTCGCAGCCACGCCCATGACCTGCCGAAGAAGGTTCGTGCACTCGCTCTGCGTCACGCCCTGTCTGCCAAGCTGAAGTCGGACGACCTGATCATCATCGACAACCTGGTTGCGGCTGAAGCCAAGACCAAGGCGCTCGTTGGTAGCTTCGCTTCGCTCGGCCTCACCAATGCTCTCGTGATCGGCGGCGCCGAAATCGACAGCAATTTCAAGCTCGCCGCTTCGAACATCCCGAACATAGATGTTCTCCCGGTTCAGGGCATCAACGTTTATGACATCCTGCGTCGTGGCAAGCTCGTGCTTTCCAAGGCTGCTGTGGAAGCTCTGGAGGAGCGGTTCAAATGACGGATCTTCGCCATTACGACGTGATCGTATCTCCGTCGATCACGGAAAAGTCGACCATGGTGTCTGAGTTTAACCAGGTTGTCTTCAACGTCGCCAAGGGTGCGAGCAAGCCTGAGATCAAGGCTGCTGTAGAAGCCCTCTTCGGCGTCAAGGTTACTGCCGTCAATACGCTCGTCCGCAAGGGCAAGACCAAGCGTTTCCGCGGCTTCGCCGGCAAGCAGAAGGACGTCAAGAAAGCCGTCGTGACGCTTGCCGAAGGTCAGTCCATCGACGTGTCGACGGGCGTCTGAGGTAGGGAACAAGAACAATGGCATTGAAAAGCTACAATCCGACGACCCCCAGCCAGCGTCAGCTGGTCATCGTCGACCGCTCTGGCCTCTGGAAGGGCAAGCCGGTCAAGGCGCTGACGGAAGGTCTCTCCAAGAGCGGTGGCCGTAACAACTACGGCCGCATCACTGCTCGCTTCATCGGTGGTGGTCACAAGCGCACCTATCGTCTGGTTGACTTCAAGCGTCGCAAGTTCGACGTCGAAGGGACTGTCGAGCGCCTGGAATACGACCCGAACCGTTCGGCCTTCATCGCTCTCGTCACCTATGCCGACGGCGAGCAGGCCTACATCCTGGCACCGCAGCGCATCGCTGCCGGCGACAAGGTCATCGCGTCTGAAAAGGCCGTTGACGTGAAGCCCGGCAACTCCATGCCGCTGCAGTACATCCCGGTCGGTTCGATCGTTCACAACGTCGAGATGAAGCCCGGCAAGGGCGGCCAGATCGCTCGTTCGGCTGGCACCTATGTCCAGCTCGTCGGCCGCGATGCCGGCATGGCGATCCTGCGCCTGAACTCTGGCGAGCAGCGTCTCGTCCCGGGCTCGTGCCTCGCCACGATCGGCGCGGTCTCCAATCCTGACCACGGCAACACGAACGACGGCAAGGCCGGTCGTACCCGTTGGCGCGGCAAGACCCCGCATAACCGCGGTGTCGTCATGAACCCGGTCGACCACCCGCACGGTGGTGGTGAAGGCCGCACCTCCGGTGGTCGCCACCCGGTTTCCCCTTGGGGCAAGCCGACCAAGGGCAAGCGGACTCGCTCGAACAAGTCGACCGACAAGTTCATCATGCGCTCGCGCCACCTGAAGAAGAAGTAAGAGAGGTAGTCAGAAATGGCTCGTTCAGTATGGAAAGGCCCGTTCGTCGACGGCTATCTTCTCAAGAAGGCTGAGAAGGTTCGCGAGACAGGCCGCAATGAAGTGATCAAGATGTGGAGCCGTCGCTCCACCATCCTGCCGCAGTTCGTGGGTCTCACCTTCGGCGTCTACAACGGCAGCAAGCATGTGCCCGTCTCTGTCAACGAAGACATGGTCGGCCACAAGTTCGGTGAGTTCGCTCCCACCCGGACCTATTACGGTCACGGTGCGGACAAGAAGGCGAAGAGGAAGTAACGATGGGCAAGGCAAAAACCGAACGCCGGCTCAAGGACAACGAAGCGCAGGCAGTCGCCCGCACGATCCGCGTCAGCCCCCAGAAGCTCAACCTGGTTGCCGCGCTCATCCGCGGCAAGAAGGTCGAGCGCGCTCTCGCTGAGCTGGAATTCTCCCGCAAGCGTATCGCCGGCACCGTTCGCAAGACGCTCGAGTCTGCGATCGCCAACGCTGAAAACAACCATGATCTCGACGTCGACCAGCTGGTCGTCGCCGAGGCCTATGTTGGCAAGTCGATCACCATGAAGCGTTTCCACGCTCGTGGCCGCGGCCGCGCATCGCGCATCGAAAAGCCGTTCTCGCACCTGACCATCGTGGTGCGTGAAGTCGAAGCCAAAGGGGAGGCCGCATAATGGGTCAGAAAATCAATCCGATCGGCTTCCGCCTCGGTATCAACCGCACCTGGGATAGCCGCTGGTTTGCAGACAATGCCGAATATGGCAAGCTTCTGCACGAAGACCTGAAGATCCGCGCCTACCTGATGAGCGAGCTGAAGCAGGCCGGCATCGCCAAGGTCGTCATCGAGCGTCCGCACAAGAAGTGCCGCGTCACGATCCACTCGGCTCGCCCGGGTCTGATCATCGGCAAGAAGGGTGCAGACATCGAGAAGCTTCGCAAGAAGATCTCGACGATGACGAACTCGGAAACGCACCTCAACATCGTTGAAGTGCGCAAGCCGGAAGTCGACGCAACGCTCGTTGCACAGTCGATCACCCAGCAGCTTGAGCGTCGTATCGCTTTCCGTCGCGCCATGAAGCGCGCCGTTCAGTCGGCCATGCGTCTGGGTGCCGAAGGCATCAAGATCACCTGCGCCGGCCGTCTCGGCGGTGCTGAAATCGCGCGTACCGAATGGTACCGCGAAGGCCGCGTTCCGCTCCACACCCTGCGCGCCGACATCGACTACGGCACGTCCGAAGCGGCAACTGCCTATGGCATTTGCGGCGTCAAGGTCTGGATCTTCAAGGGCGAAATTCTCGAGCACGATCCGATGGCGTCTGAACGTCGTCAGCTCGAGGGCGATGCCCAGGGTCCGGCAAGCCGGGGTGACCGCGGTGATCGTGGCGACCGTCGCCGCGAGAACGCTTGATTGAACGCTGGCGAAAGATAAGCTCGGAGAAGTAAGAAAATGTTGCAGCCAAAGCGTACAAAGTACCGCAAGCAATTCAAGGGCCGCATCAAGGGCGTCGCCAAGGGCGGTTTTGATCTGGCATTCGGTGAATTCGGCCTGAAGGCTCTGGAACCGAACCGCGTGAACGCTCGCGAAATTGAAGCCGCCCGTCGTGCGATCACCCGCTATATGAAGCGTGCTGGTCGCGTGTGGATCCGCGTATTCCCTGACGTTCCGGTCACGGCAAAGCCGACCGAAGTTCGTATGGGTAAGGGTAAGGGTTCGGTCGAATACTGGGCATGCAAGGTCAAGCCCGGCCGTATCATGTTCGAGATCGACGGCGTTTCGGAAGAGATCGCGCGCGAGGCACTTCGCCTCGGTTCCGCCAAGCTCTCTGTCACGACGCGCTTCGTACAGCGCATTGCAGAGTGAGGATCATGTCGATGAAAGCCACAGACGTACGCGCCATGAGCGCTGACCAGCTGAACGACGAGCTTGCGAAGCTGAAGAAGGAGCAGTTCAACCTGCGCTTCCAGAAGGCCACTGGCCAGCTTGAGAAGTCTTCCCGCATTCAGGAAGTCCGTCGCGATATCGCACGCGTGAAAACCATTGCCCGCCAGAAGGCGGCAGAAGCCAAGGCCTAAGGACCGAGAAATATGCCGAAACGCATTCTGCAGGGCGTAGTTGTCAGCGATAAGAACGACAAGACAATTGTTGTTCGCGTTGAGCGTCGATTCGCCCACCCTTTGCTTCAGAAGACCGTTCGCCGGTCCAAGAAGTACAAGGCTCATGACGAGAACAATCAGTTCAAGACCGGTGACGTTGTTTCCATCCAGGAATGCGCCCCGATCTCCAAGGACAAGTGCTGGACGGTGATTGCCGCCCAGGCTTAATTTACGGACTTGCTGCGCAAGGGCTTGCACCTTGCGCAGAATTCTGTATGAAGCAGGCCACTGGCTGAGAACGCTCGGAATCGAGCGTTCTTTTGCTTTGAGCGCACGGAAGGTCCCTTATGGGAAACCACCCTGTATTTGTCTTCCCGCGCACAATTGAAATTTATCATAAGCCGGAATAGGGGGCCCAGGCCCAACCGTTCGGGTTACAACAAGAAGGCGACCTGACATGATTCAGATGCAGACTAACCTCGACGTCGCGGATAATTCCGGCGCACGTCGTGTCATGTGCATCAAGGTGCTGGGCGGCTCCAAGCGCAAGTACGCTTCCATCGGCGACATCATCGTCGTTTCGATCAAGGAAGCGATCCCGCGCGGCCGCGTGAAGAAGGGTGACGTGATGAAGGCGGTTGTCGTGCGCACCGCCAAGGACATCCGTCGCGCCGACGGCAGCGTTATTCGTTTCGATAACAACGCAGCCGTTCTCATCGACAACAAGAAAGAGCCGATCGGCACCCGTATCTTCGGACCGGTTCCGCGCGAACTTCGCGCCAAGAACCACATGAAGATCATCTCGCTGGCTCCAGAAGTACTGTAAGGAGCGGGAAGCGATGAACAAGATCCGCAAAGGCGACAGCGTTGTCGTACTCGCCGGCAAGGACAAGGGCCGTACTGGCGAAGTCCTGCAGGTAATGCCGAAAGAAGATCGCGCACTCGTGCGTGGTATCAACATGGTGAAGCGCCACCAGCGTCAGTCTCAGACGCAGGAAGCCGGCATCATCAATAAGGAAGCTTCCATTCACCTGTCCAACATTGCCATCGTCGGCAAGGACGGCAAGCCGACCCGCGTTGGTTTCTCCGTCGTCGACGGCAAGAAGGTGCGTGTAGCGAAGCGTTCGGGAGATGTGATCGATGGCTGAATCCAAGTACGAGCCGCGGCTCAAGGCTGAATACGTTTCCCGCATTCGCGCAGCGATGCAGGAGCAGTTCTCCTACGCCAACGGCATGATGATCCCCAAGCTGGACAAGATCGTCATCAACATGGGTGTTGGCGAAGCCACAGCCGATTCGAAGAAGCCCTCCGTGGCTGCTGCCGACCTGGCCGCGATTGCCGGTCAGAAGCCGGTCATCACCAAGGCGCGCAACTCGATCGCAGGCTTCAAGGTTCGCGAATTCATGCCGATCGGTGCGAAGGTTACTCTTCGTGGCGCCCGCATGTATGAATTCATGGACCGCCTGATCAACATCGCGCTTCCGCGCGTTCGCGACTTCCGGGGCCTGAACCCGAAGAGCTTTGACGGCCGTGGCAACTTCGCCATGGGCATCAAGGAGCACATTGTGTTCCCTGAGATCAACTACGACAAGGTTGATCAGATGTGGGGCATGGACATCATCGTTTGCACGACGGCGCCGACGGACGACGAAGCACGGGCTCTCTTGAAAGAGTTCAACTTCCCGTTCCGTACATAACCGTAACGACGAGCGTAGAAGAGGAACTTCCATATGGCGAAGACAAGCGCAGTTGAAAAGAACAAGCGCCGCCGCAAGATTGCAGCGAGCCAGGCGACGAAGCGTGCCGGCTTGAAGGCAATCATCATGAACCAGTCTCTTTCGATTGAAGAGCGGTTCAAGGCCACCCTGAAGCTGGCAGAACTGCCACGCGATGGCTCCAAGACCCGTATTCGCAACCGTTGCGAAGTCACCGGTCGTCCGCGTGCGTTCTATCGCAAGCTTGGAATGTCGCGTATCGCGCTTCGCGAGCTTGGCAACACCGGCAAGGTGCCGGGCGTTGTGAAGTCGAGCTGGTAAGGAGACGGCAATATGACGATGACTGATCCGTTGGGCGATATGCTCACCCGTATCCGGAATGGCGCGGCTCGCCGCAAGAGCTCCGTCTCCACTCCGGCTTCCAATCTCCGTGCCCGCGTTCTCGACGTTCTGCAGGCCGAAGGTTACATCCGTGGCTACAGCCAGACCGACTACGGCAATGGCAAGTCCGAAATCACGATTGAACTGAAGTACTACGAAGGTGCTTCGGTCATCCGCGAAATCGGCCGCGTATCCAAGCCGGGCCGCCGAGTTTATGTCTCGGTCAAGTCCATCCCGCAGGTCGCGAACGGCCTCGGCATCACCATCCTTTCGACTCCGAAGGGTGTGATGGCCGATCACCAGGCTCGCGAACAGAACGTTGGTGGTGAGGTACTCTGCTCCGTCTTCTAAGACGGGCAGGGGATCTCCATAGCGAACAGACAGGATAAAAACTATGTCTCGTATCGGTAAGAAGCCCGTTCCGGTTCCGGCTGGTGTGACCGCCTCTGTCGAAGGCCAGAAGGTCTCCGTCAAGGGTCCGAAGGGTGAACTTTTCTTCGTCGCAAACGACGAAATCTCCGTGAAGCTCGAAGACAACGCCGTTGTCGTCCAGCCGAACAGCGACTCCAAGGACGCTCGGTCGAAGTGGGGCATGTCCCGCACGATGATCGAGAACATCCTGAAGGGTGTTAAGGACGGTTACGAGCGCAAGCTCGAAATCAACGGCGTTGGTTACCGTGCGTCGCTTCAGGGCAAGAACCTGCAGCTCGCGCTCGGCTTCAGCCACGACGTCGTCTATGAGCCGCCGGTCGGCATTTCCATCGCTGTTCCGAAGCCGACCGAAATCATCGTGTCCGGCATCAACAAGCAGCAGGTCGGCCAGGTTGCCGCCGAGATCCGCGAATATCGCGGTCCGGAGCCCTACAAGGGCAAGGGCGTCAAGTATGCCGAAGAGCGGATCGTCCGCAAAGAAGGCAAGAAGAAGTAAGGAACGCGCGAAATGGCAAGCAGAAAAGAAGCACTTGTTCGCCGTGCGAACCGCGTACGGCGTCAGATCAAGGCGGTGGCAAATGGCCGTCCGCGTCTGTCGGTACATCGCTCTTCGAAGAACATCTACGCTCAGATCATCGACGACGTCGCTGGCAAGACCCTTGCGGCTGCTTCGACCCTCGATGGTGGCCTGAAGGCCGAGCTCAAGACCGGCGCCGACACAGCAGCAGCTGCTGCCGTTGGCAAGCTGGTTGCCGAGCGCGCGACCAAGGCCGGCGTCAAGGAAGTTGTCTTCGACCGCGGCGCCTTCATCTATCATGGCCGTATCAAGGCCCTGGCAGAAGCCGCCCGCGAAGGTGGTCTGACCTTCTGATCAAGTTTCCGCCCGAGCTTGTGTTCGGGCGGATTTCCGGCTTATAGCCGGTCACACCGGATTCCACCTTGACCCGACAGGGCAGGGTGGAACTTTGCGTAATCTGCCGATTGCACCCGGAAAAGAAAAAGGAAAAGGACAATGGCACAAGAAAAGCGTGGTTCGCGCGATGATCGCCAGAACCGTGAAGAGCGCGATAGCGAGTTCGTCGACAAGCTGGTCGCGATCAACCGCGTCGCTAAGGTCGTCAAGGGCGGCCGTCGTTTCGGCTTCGCAGCCCTCGTCGTCGTCGGCGACCAGAAGGGTCGTGTAGGTTTCGGTCATGGCAAGGCACGTGAAGTGCCGGAAGCCATCCGCAAGGCCACTGAAGCTGCCAAGCGCGAATTGATTTTCGTTCCCCTGCGTGATGGCCGTACGCTCCATCATGACGTCAACGGCCGTCACGGCGCCGGCAAGGTTCTGCTGCGCTCCGCCAAGGCTGGTACCGGCATCATCGCCGGTGGTCCGATGCGCGCCGTCTTCGAAACGCTCGGCATGTCCGACGTTGTCGCCAAGTCGACCGGTTCGTCGAACCCGTACAACATGGTTCGCGCCACGTTCGACGCCCTGAAGCATCAGGTGCATCCGAAGGATGTGGCAGCTCAGCGTGGCCTGAAATATGCCACCCTCCAGGCTCGCCGCGCTGCCTCCGGCAACGCAGCTGAAGAATAAGAGGAGTCTGACCCATGGCCAAGGCTACGAAGAAGACTGAAGCAAAGACGATCACGGTCGAACAGATCGGCTCGCCTATTCGCCGTCCGGCTATCCAGCGCGCAACGCTGGTTGGTCTGGGCCTCAACAAGATGCACCGGGTCCGCACCCTGGAAGATACGCCTTCCGTTCGTGGCATGATCCGTGCTGTCCAGCATCTCGTTCGCGTCGTCGACGAGAAGTGAGACGGGGGAAGTCATCATGAAACTGAATGAAATCAAAGACAACGAAGGCTCCTCCAAGGACCGTATCCGCGTAGGTCGCGGCATCGGCTCTGGCAAGGGCAAGACCGGCGGTCGCGGCGTGAAGGGTCAGAAGGCTCGTTCGGGCGTCGCCATCAACGGCTTCGAAGGCGGTCAGATGCCTATCTACCGTCGTCTGCCGAAGCGCGGCTTCAACAACATCTTCGCCTCGGACTACGTGACCGTTTCGGTCGGCCGTATCCAGACCGCGATCGATGCTGGCAAGCTGGACGCCAAGGCGACTGTCGATGCCGCATCGCTCAAGGCAGCCGGCGTGATTCGTCGCGTCAAGGACGGTGTTCGCGTCCTGTCGGGTGGCGAACTCAAGGCTAAGCTGACGATCGAAGTCGCCGGCGCCTCCAAGGCAGCCGTCGAGAAGATCGAAAAGGCCGGTGGTTCCATCAAGCTGCTCGAAACAGCCAAGGAAGCCGCTGAATAAGTGAAAGACAATCGCCCGGGGTGCTTCACACCGGGCGATTTTGCTCCCATATGTGAGCCTCACGATCCCAGGACGGAATGGACGTTGTTTCGTCTTCCGGGTCATCTGGAAAACAAGGGTGTGAGGCATGCGGTTGCTCGGCAACTTCTCCCGCGCCCTGTTTTCTGAAAAAGCAGTTTGATTAAAGAGCCTCCGGTTCCGGCGTAGCGCCGCCACCGGTCTGGGTTTGCGGAGAATTCTATGGCTTCTGCAGCGGAACAACTGGCCTCGAACCTCAACTTCTCGACTTTCGCCAAGGCGGAAGATCTGAAGAAGCGTCTGTGGTTCACTCTGGCCGCATTGCTGGTTTATCGCCTCGGCACGCATATTCCGCTGCCTGGCCTCAATCCGGAGGCCTATGCCGCCGCCTTCCAGGGGCAGTCGGGTGGCATCCTCGGACTTTTCAACATGTTTGCCGGCGGTGCAGTCGAGCGCATGGCGATCTTTGCGCTGGGCATCATGCCCTATATCTCCGCGTCGATCATCGTGCAGCTGATGACGTCGGTCGTGCCCACCCTCGAGCAACTCAAGAAAGAGGGCGAGCAGGGGCGCAAGATCATCAATCAGTACACGCGCTACGGCACTGTGCTTCTGGGTGCCCTCCAGGCCTATGGCATCGCCGTCGGTCTCGAAACGGGCCAGGGCATCGTGGCCGATCCGGGCTGGTTCTTCCGTATTTCGACCGTGCTGACCCTGCTTGGCGGCACCATGTTCCTGATGTGGCTGGGTGAACAGATCACCTCGCGTGGTATCGGCAACGGCATTTCGCTGATCATCTTCGCCGGCATCGCGGCCGGCCTGCCGACAGCCGTGGCACACACTCTTGAGCTCGGCCGTACCGGCGCGCTCTCGACCCTGCTCATCCTGGCCGTCATCGTTGTGGCAATTGGCGTCATCGCGCTGATCGTCTTCGTCGAGCGTGCCCAGCGTCGCCTTCTGATCCAGTATCCGAAGCGCCAGGTCGGCAACCGCATGTTCCAGGGCGACACGTCGCATCTGCCGCTGAAGCTCAACACTGCGGGTGTCATTCCGGCAATCTTCGCCTCGTCGCTGCTGCTTCTGCCTGCAACGGCTGCAGGTTTCGCCGGCAACAGTCAGCTTCCGGGCTGGGCAACGACCGTGATCGCCGCGCTGCAGCACGGACACCCGGTCTATATGATGCTCTATGCGGCCTTGATCGCTTTCTTCGCCTTCTTCTACACGGCCATCGTCTTCAACCCGAAGGATACGGCCGACAATCTGAAGAAGCATGGCGGCTTCATTCCCGGCATCCGCCCCGGTGACCGCACAGCTGAGTATATCGACTACGTTCTGACCCGCATCACGGTGGTCGGCGCGATCTACCTCGTCTTCGTCTGCGTCCTGCCTGAAATCCTCATCGCACGCACCGGGATCCCATTAGCCCTTGGTGGTACTTCGCTTTTGATTGTTGTCAGCGTGACCCTTGATACTGTAGCACAGGTTCAGGGACATCTGATCGCCCAGCAGTATGAGGGGCTGATCAAGAAGTCGAAGTTACGTGGAGGAAAGAGGGGACGATGAGACTGATTCTGTTAGGACCGCCGGGCGCGGGTAAGGGAACCCAGGCCCAGCGGATCGTTGAGAAGCACGGCATTCCGCAGCTTTCCACCGGTGACATGCTCCGTGCAGCCGTTTCGGCGGGCACGGAGGTCGGCAAGCGCGCCAAGGCTGTCATGGACGCCGGCAAGCTGGTCTCGGACGACATCGTCATCGCCATCGTCTCCGAGCGCATCGATGCGCCCGACTGTGCCAATGGCTTTATTCTTGATGGTTTCCCTCGGACCTTGGTCCAGGCGGATGCCACCGAGTCCATGCTGAAAGGCAAGAATCTCGACCTGACGGCGGTGATCGAAATCCGCGTCGACGACGAGATTCTGGCTGAGCGAATCGCCGGCCGTTACACCTGCGCCAACTGCGGTGCCGGCTATCACGACGAGAACCTGAAGCCGAAGGTTGAAGGCGTCTGTGACAAGTGCGGCTCGACGCATTTCAAGCGTCGTCCGGATGACAACCGCGATACGGTCCGCACCCGTCTGCAGGCCTACTACAAGGAAACCTCGCCGCTGATCGGCTATTACCACGCCAAGGGTAAGCTGCATTCGGTCGACGGCATGGGAGAGATCGATGCCGTAACCGGCGAGATCGAAGCCATTTTCGCCAAGCTCTGAAGCCGGCGGAATCCAAGAATCTTCGCGGGATCGGTTGCTTTTGTCGATCGATTCCGTTAAAGACCGCGCCAACTCGCGACATGTCTGCGATCGGCGCGTTCTTCCAAAACGCTGGGAGACCGGGTTCGATCGTTTTGGTTTGTCGTGAACCCGAATTGTAATTGCGGTCCATCTGGGCCGTGTAACGAGACACCACTTGCCGGATGGCAACTGGAAGCAAGGAGAATAGGCGTGGCACGTATCGCTGGCGTCAACATCCCGACTGCGAAGCGCGTAATCATCGCGCTGACCTATATTCACGGGATTGGACCGAAGTTCGCAAAGGAAATCATGGAGAAGGTCGGTCTTCCGGCCGAGAAGCGCGTTCATCAGCTGACCGACGCTGAAGTGCTCCAGATCCGCGAAACCATCGACCGCGATTACCAGGTCGAAGGCGACCTGCGTCGCGATACCGCGATGAACATCAAGCGTTTGATGGATCTCGGCTGCTACCGTGGCCTGCGCCATCGTCGTGGTCTGCCGGTTCGCGGTCAGCGCACGCACACCAACGCCCGCACCCGCAAGGGTCCGGCGAAGGCGATCGCTGGTAAGAAGAAGTAATTTTTTCGCGGCATTTTGGATGAGGGCAGTCGGCGGTAGGGAGCTACCGCTCACTGCCTAAATCCTATTGCCTCGATTGGTGTAGCCGCTGGAACTACGGCGGTGCTTAGATCAACTGAAAGGAAGACCATGGCCAAGGAAGCCACACGCGTCCGCCGTCGCGAACGCAAGAACATCTCGTCGGGCGTTGCCCACGTTAACTCGACCTTCAACAACACGATGATCACCATCACCGACGCACAGGGCAACGCGATTGCCTGGTCGTCTGCTGGTGCCAAGGGCTTCAAGGGTTCGCGCAAGTCGACCCCGTTCGCAGCCCAGATCGCTGCTGAAGACTGCGCCAAGAAGGCTCAGGAACACGGCATGAAGTCTCTCGAAGTGGAAGTCTGCGGTCCGGGTTCGGGTCGTGAATCCGCTCTGCGCGCCCTCCAGGCTGCCGGCTTTATGATCACGTCCATCCGCGACGTGACGCCGATCCCGCACAATGGCTGCCGTCCGCGCAAGAAGCGTCGCGTTTGATCGTTCTTCGTTTTGCCGGCCAGGTGTTTGCGCGCCTAGCCGGTGCTTCTCATATTCGGCCGTCACGATTGAATGGTGATGGCGAACGGAAGGTAAAATCATGATTCAGAAGAATTGGCAGGAACTGATCAAGCCGAACAAGGTGGAGTTTTCCTCCTCCGGCCGCACCAAGGTGAACCTCGTCGCCGAGCCGCTTGAGCGTGGCTTCGGTCTGACGCTCGGCAACGCCCTGCGTCGCGTTCTCCTGTCGTCGCTTCGGGGTGCAGCCGTCACGGCTGTCCAGATCGACGGCGTTCTGCACGAGTTCTCGTCTATCCCGGGCGTTCGCGAAGATGTCACCGACATCGTCCTGAACATCAAGGAAATCGCTATCAAGATGGACGGCGACGATGCCAAGCGCATGGTTGTCCGCAAGCAGGGTCCGGGCGTTGTAACCGCCGGTGACATCCAGACGGTCGGCGACATCGAGATCCTGAACCCCAACCATGTCATCTGCACCCTCGACGAAGGTGCCGAGATCCGCATGGAGTTCACGGTCAACAACGGCAAGGGTTACGTCCCGGCCGAGCGCAACCGCGCGGAAGATGCTCCAATCGGTCTCATCCCGGTCGACAGCCTCTACTCGCCGGTCAAGAAAGTGTCCTACAAGGTGGAAAACACCCGCGAAGGACAGGTTCTCGACTATGACAAGCTGCTGATGACCATCGAAACCGATGGTTCGGTCACCGGTGAAGATGCAGTCGCTTTTGCGGCCCGCATTCTCCAGGACCAGCTCGGCGTCTTCGTCAACTTCGACGAGCCGCAGAAGGAAGTTGAAGAAGAGTCGGTCACCGAACTCGCCTTCAATCCGGCGCTGCTCAAGAAGGTCGACGAACTGGAGCTTTCGGTCCGTTCGGCGAACTGCCTGAAGAACGACAACATTGTCTACATCGGCGATCTGATCCAGAAGACCGAGGCAGAAATGCTGCGCACGCCGAACTTCGGTCGCAAGTCGCTCAACGAAATCAAGGAAGTTCTCGCTTCCATGGGCCTGCACCTCGGTATGGAAGTACCGGCATGGCCGCCCGAGAACATCGAAGATCTCGCGAAGCGTTACGAAGACCAGTATTAATAACAGTGAAGGCAGCCTCTAAGCCTGCCTTTCCCCGTCAAACTGCGGGCGAATGTCCGTATGTGTCAGGAAACGGCAGCCTCTGAGACAGAGCCTGCACTCAAAGGAGAATAGCAATGCGCCACCAGAAAGCCGGCCGCAAGCTGAACCGTACCGCCAGCCACCGCAAGGCGATGTTCGCCAACATGGCGGCTTCGCTCATCCTGCATGAGCAGATCGTCACCACCCTGCCGAAGGCGAAGGAAATTCGCCCGATCGTCGAAAAGCTCGTCACCCTCGGCAAGCGCGGCGACCTGCATGCTCGCCGTCAGGCGATCTCGCAGATCCGCGACGTCACCGTGGTTGCCAAGCTGTTCGACGCCATCGCGACGCGTTACGCCACCCGTAACGGCGGCTACCTGCGCATCATGAAGGCCGGTTTCCGCCAGGGCGACAACGCTGCCATGGCCGTCATCGAGTTCGTCGAGCGCGACGTCGATGCCAAGGGCGCAGCCGACAAGGCCCGCGTCGCCGCTGAAGCCGAAGCTGAAGCAGCGTAAGGTTCTTGCCCGTAAGGGAAAGATGAAAAAGCCGGGTGAGCGATCACCCGGCTTTTTGCGTTCTGGCGGGGGTTCCCCTCAATCCTGCCGGTTCAATTCAAATGGGATATGGGAAGTCAACGAAAGGGTCCGCAAGGGGTTCGAGCAATTGCCACGTAAAGCCGTACCGTTCAGCAGGCGGTATGTTTGTCGGGAGCTTGACTTTAAAGTATCCGCCGATTGCTTTTTCATAGCCGTCGCTGGGTCCAAGGGAGATTTCGAGCTGTCCCTGCGTTTCAAAAGGGCCGTCGAGGAATTGGGCGTGCAGCACCACGACTAGGCCCGCAACAGAATGGAGCAAGTTGTCGAAGTTGGCATTTGAAAACGACGCGTGACGATCATGTTTGGCAGCGTGATACTCTTGGTACCAAGTAGGTTTGCCGTTTGAGGTCCAATCGTGGAATGGCGCTAGCACCTTGGTTCCGGTCCGCCACAGCGGCAACTTCACTTCGTACTGCGACAAGAAATGAGATGCCTCAATCTTTCTATAGTCGTTTATATTCCAGGTCCCCGCCTTCTGGTACTCGTTCTCTTTGAGGATAGCCTTGAAATTGGCTTCTAGTTCGATGCAGCTTCTGATGAAGAGCTCATGTATGCGAAATGAATACGTCTTAAGATTTTCATCGTCCGGCTCGATGTAATCAAATATTTCGAATAGGTCTTTCTGGATAAGTTCAAACGCTCGAATGTAATGCTCTGGCTCGGTGCAGAATTTTGGATGTCGTATGTAGCGCCACCGTCCTTCTTCGGTGTAGTCACCGTCAGCGAATTGACGAACGGTTCTCCTAAAAGGTCTATCGATTGCCACTTGCTTCTCCCTCCTGCAGCGACACGATGGCAACGTAAGCCTGTCGTTCAGGTTGTGATACAGGTTTTAGCACGTTCCGATAAAAACGTTCTTTCAGTCTCATTGCCACTGAACGCGGCCGCCTGCATGAATTCGGCCCGCGCCTCTGCCCTACGTCCGAGCCGAAACAGAAAATCCCCCTTCGCGGCATGAAGCGGCGGATAGGTCGCAAGTTGCGGCTTGCCCTCGATTGCCGCCAGCAAAGCCAGCCCCACCTCCGGCCCAAAAGCCATCGTATGCGCCACCGCCCGGTTGAGTGCGACGACTGGTGAGGGCACCCGCGCCAGCAGCCGGTCGTACAGCGCAGCGCTCGTCGCCCAGTCCGTGTCCTCGTACCGCGCCGCTCGCGCATGCACGGCCGCCAGCGCCGCCTGCAGCGCATAGATCCCGTCTTCACCACCGAGATGGTTCACCGTCGCCAGCCCCTCCATCCCGCGCTGGATCAGCAAGCGGTCCCACAGGCGCCGGTTTTGCGTCTCAAGCGTCAGTGCGCTGCCATCGGCTGCCACCCGCGCCTTGAAGCGCGAGGCCTGCAACTCCATCAGGGCCAGCAGAGCATGCGCCTCCGGCTCGTCAGGGGCGAGCCCGACCAGGATGCGCCCAAGCCGCATCGCCTCCTGGCAGAGCTGCGGTCGGATCAGATCCTCGCCGCGGCTTGCGGCATAACCCTCGTTGAAGATCAGGTAGATCACCTCCAGCACCGAGGCGAGGCGGGCGTCGCGTTCGTCCCCGAGCGGGACCTCGAAACCGACATCGGCATCCCTGAGCGCTTTCTTTGCCCTCACGATCCGCTGTGCCACCGTGGTCTCAGGAGTGAGAAAGGCCCGGGCGATTTCCTCCGTCGTCAGCCCGCCGATGACCTTCAGCGTCAGCGCCGTGCGCTGGTCGCGCGAGAGCAGGGGATGGCATGCGGTGAAGATGAGCGACAGTCGCTCGTCGCCGATCTCGTCATCGAGCGAGGCCTCCACGGCCGCATGCGCGTCCACGCGCCCGGTTTCGATGTCATGGGCAAGCGAGGCTTCGTGCCGCGCCATCATCTGGCGCCGGCGCCAGAGATCGACCGCCCGCCGCTTGGCGGTCGTCATCAGCCAGGCGCCGGGATTGGGCGGCGTGCCGGTGTCTGGCCAGGACGCAAGCGCTGAAACCAGCGCTTCCTGCGCCAGCTCTTCCGCCAGGCTGATGTCGCCAACATGTTTTGCGAGGCCGGCAACCAGCCGGACCCGCTCCATGCGATAGATCGCCTCAATATCCCGAGCCGCTGCCTCCGCGCCGTCGCCATGCGGACGGGCGGAGGGCGCGACCGCCTGTCCGTCTCGTGTCATGAGCCGGAGTATGGACACGTTCCCGGGGTGGTCAACCTGGGAGGAATGAACCTCAGGCGTCGACACCGGTCGTGTCGCCGGCAGCGGCTGCCGGGTCCATCCAGAAGATCTCCCAGACATGCCCGTCGGGGTCCTCCACCGATCGGCTCCACATGAAGCCGTGATCCTGCGGCGGGTTCGGGTCGGCCCGCCCGCCTGCGGTCACTCCAGCGCCTACCATGCGGTCGACATCCGCACGCGCCTCGACGGTCAGCGCCAGCAGCATCTGGCTGGTTGCCCTGGCGTCCGCAATGGTCCGGCTGGTGAAGGTCCGGTAGTAGCCATGCGTCAGGATCATCACGCCGATCGTGTCGCACAGCATCATGCAGGCTGCATTCTCATTGGAAAATTGCGGGTTCCGGCTTGCCCCCAGCGCCTCGTAGAAGCGTGTCGAGGCATCGAGATCGGTCACCGGCAGGTTGATGAAGATCATCTTGCTCATCGCGTCTCAGCCCTTCGCGTTGAGCTGGGCGGCGAGACCTTCGGCCGCGCGGTCATGGCTTGCCTGCCCCTCGGGCGTCGCGATTTCGGCAAAATCCTCCATCTCGTAGAAGGGGCGGATCTCGATCTCGCTCGGTCCCATCATCGGGTTCGGGCAGCGCTTCACCCAGGCGACAGCTTCGTCCATGTCCTTCACCTCCCAGATCCAGTAGCCGGCGACCAGTTCCCGGGTCTCGGCAAAGGGGCCGTCGATCACCCGGCGGTCCGCACCGTCGAAGGCGACGCGCTTGCCCATCTTCGACGGTTTCAATCCGTCGCCGGACATCATGATGCCGGCCTGCACCAGTTCCTCGTTGAACTTGCCCATGTCCTCGAACAGCTTGGCCGGGGGCATGATGCCCTCTTCGCTGTCTTCCGTGGCCTTCACCATCACCATTACACGCATGTCGTCACTCCTCTCTTTGTCCGGACCGCACCCGCGATCCTGCCTCCCCAACGAATGAGGTAAACCCATTTCGACACGGCCTGCGAGAAATTTTGTCGGCAAGCGCCACAAGTCACTTCGGAATATGGATTGTCGAGCGGATATGCTTGAGGGACGCGACGATGGTGAAGGTCATCATGACCAGCAGCGTCCAGGAACTCCATTTGCCCAGATGCACGGTCGACCAGGCGCCGAGCTGGTTGGGATAGTGCCAGATGGCGAAGAAGGTGGAGATGTTCTCCGCCACCCAGATAAAGAAGCCGATCAGGATGAAGGAGAGCAGCATCGGCATCTGGCGGTCCCGGTCGAAGGGGCGGAAGGTGACCGTCGTGCGGGCATAAAGGCCGATGGCGAGCGCCGCCAGATACCAGCGATAGTCGCCGATATAGTGGTGAGTGAAAAAATTTAGATAGATGGCAAGCGCCACGCCGATGGCCATCCAGTAGGGCGGGTGATGACGGATGCGCAGGTCGAACAGCCGCCAGGCCTGGATGATGTAGCTGCCGACCGCCGCATACATGAAGCCGGAAAACAGGGGCACGCCGAAGAGCTTCGTATAGGCAAAGTCCTGATAGGACCACGACGGATTGGCACCTGCGGTCTTGAACGCCTCGAGCACGAAGCCGACGACATGGAACAGGCAGATCGCCTTCAACTCGTCCGTCGTCTCAAGCTTTGTCCAGACCATCCAGACCTGGATGGCAAGCGCAATGATCAGCAGGACGTCATAGCGGGGAATGCCGAAGACGCCAGCGCGCGGAACGACGAATATGGAGAGGAAGAACAGACCGGCAAACAGGCAGGCCCGCGCCTCCTTGATGCCGAAGAACAAAAATTCGATGACGAAGCGCCGAAAGCCGGTGAGCGCGGGAGAGGGTGTCTGGTCGATCAGCCGGCGGTCGAGTGCGCTGAGGAGGCCGTTTCGTCCATCTGCCACCAGTGCCATCGCCGACCGCCTACGCTGTTGCAATCCGTTGCAACCTCACTACTCGGCGGCCATGGACGAAATCAAGGCATCGACGTCACTTCGCAGACGCTGGCGGAAGACCTGAGACTAGATCCGCGTGGTCAGGTCGATCATCCAGGTCGGCGCAATGTCGAGCAGCCAGATTTCGATGCTCTTGTCGAAGCCGGAGACGACAAGGGCACCCGTGATGACCAGCAAGCCACCCATCAGGCTCTTGCCGGCTTGTCCGACCGTCAGCAGGCGATGCCGCGACCGCGCGAGCGCCTCGCGCGACAGCATGCCGATCACCAGCAACGGCAGGGCGGCACCGACACCGAACGCGATCATCGTCCCGGTTACCTGCAGGAGGTTTTCGCCGCGGGCCGCCATCAGGGACGCGGCGCCGAGTGTCGGTCCGACACAGGGGCTCCAGACGGCTCCGAGCAGCAGGCCGACGAGAAACTGCCCCTTGATGCCCTTGTCATCGAACTGACCGAAGTGTGCCTGAGACCAGGCGGCGACCGGCCCCGTGGCGGCGGCCATCCGGTGTTGAGCGATCGGCACGAGGAGCACGGCGCCGAAAAGGATCATCACGATCCCGGCCACCATCCTGAAGAGGCTGAAGTCGAGGCCGACCGAGAAGCCGACAAGCGCGACGAACAACCCGATTCCGACAAACGAGATCGTCAGCCCCGCCGCCAGAGCGACGGGACCGTATCGATGCCGATTGATCGCCGTGCCAAGTACAATCGGAATGAGCGGCAGCGTGCACGGATTGAGCAGGGACAAAAGGCCCGCGAGAAAGGCGAGCAGAGCGCTGCTCAGCATCGCTCTATTGCCCCAGCGCCGAGGTGAAGAGTTTTTCGACCGAGGCGGGGTTTGTGTCTGCCACGCTGCGGCCCCTCTCTTCTGCGCCCTTGAAGGCGATCAGCGTCGAGCGATTTTGCGCCCCGAGACTGCGCATCTCGTCCTTCTGCTTGTCGTAGTCGACCTTGAGGACGAGGATGTCCTTGTATTCCGGTTTGCCGGCCAGCGTATCGATGATCTTGGTCTGTGCCCGACACGTGCTGCACCAGCTGGCCGTCACGTCGACCACCACCGATTTGCCCTCCGCCTTGGCGGTCTCGAAGGCCGATGCCTCGAAGGGCGCGATCTCGATCGCACCGGCAACCCCCGCCGTGGCCAGCATCACGACACCTGCAAGCGCCGCACTCCATGTCTTCAGGTGTCTTGTCATCGCATTCACCCCTTTTGTGTTTGATGTCGTTGGCGTGGTCAGGTCCGCGGCGCCGTCATGCGCTTTGCCCGCCGCCGCTCCATGATCTTCGGCCGGATGAGCCGGTAGCCGAGCAGTATGATTGTCACGGCAATGTAGAAGGCGGCCTCAGGATCGATCACCTTCAGCGACAATGCATAATGCAGGATCGCGACCAGCAGCACGGGATAGACCAGCTTGTGCAGCATGTTCCAGCGCTGACCCAGCCTGCGGATCGACCACTGGTTCGACGTCAGCGCCAGCGGGATCAGCATCAGAAGTCCCGCCATGCCGAGCATGATATAGGGCCGCTTCAGGATGTCGCCGGCGATCGACGACAGGATCAGGCCCCGGTCCAGCGTCAGATAGACGGCGAAATGCGCCAGCACGTAATAGAAGGCAAGAAGACCGAGTGCGCGCCGATAGGCAATGAGATTAATGCCGAACAGATCCCTGAGCGGCGTCACCGTGAGCCCAAGACAGACGAATCTGAGCGCCCAGAGGCCCAGCAGATGTTCGAAGGCGCGCACGGGGTCTGCCCCCAGCCCCCCGAAAATCCCGAGATAGAAGGCATAGAGCCCGGGTAGCAGCCCGACCGCATAGAGTGCCCAGACGGAGGCCGGGCGATAGCGTTTGGGTAGCGCGGGCAGGGCGGGCAAGGCGAGCGAGGCCATCAGAAGAACTTCGCGAGGTCCATGCCGTCGTAAAGGCTTGCCACCTCGTCGGCATAGCCGTTGAACGGCAGCGTATTGATGCGCGCGCCACCGAACAGGCCGTCGGCCTCGCCGATCCGTCGTTCGGTCGCCTGGCTCCAGCGCGGATGATCGACCTCGGGATTCACATTGGCATAGAAGCCATATTCAGACGGCTGCAGCCTGTTCCAGGTCGATGGCGGCTCCTGCTCGGTGAGCGTGATCTTGACGATCGACTTGATGCCCTTGAAGCCGTATTTCCACGGCACGACCAGACGGATCGGCGCACCGTTCTGGTTCGGCAGGGTTTCACCATAGAGGCCGGTTGCAAGGATCGCGAGCGGATGGCGCGCCTCATCCAGCCTCAACCCTTCGACATAGGGCCATTCCAGTGCCTGGAAGAGGCCCGCCTGACCTTGCATTTCCTCAGGCCGGACGAGGGTTTCGAAGGCAACATATTTTGCCGAGCCGAGCGGCTCGACCCTGTCGAGGATGGCAGAGATCGGGAAGCCGATCCATGGGATCACCATCGACCATGCCTCGACGCAGCGCATCCGGTAGACGCGCTCTTCCATCGGGATTTCCTTCATGATCGTCTCGATGTCGATCACCTGCGGCTTTCCGACCAGTCCATCGATTTCGATGGTCCAGGGCCGTGTGTTCAGCGAGCCCGCATTGCGTGCCGGATCATCCTTGCCCGTCCCGAACTCGTAGAAATTGTTGTAGGTCGTCACGTCTTCCTTCGACGTCAGCTTCTCGTCGAGCTTGTAGATGCTCGGCTTTGCCGCAAGTGGTGCCGCCAGCGCCTGAGAGCCGAGAGCCATGGCCGTAAAGCCGCCGGCCGCCGCGCCGATGAATTCGCGCCGCCTCATGTAGAGCGACTTCGGGGTAATCTCGGAACTGGCGATCTTCGGCGGATGGTAATGGGGCATGGCGAACCTCGTCGAACTCTCTGTGTCTCTGTAAATAGGAGACGACGCGAAAGAGAACAGAGTTTCACGCTGCCGGAAAGATACCCGGCGGGAACAATTTCGTGTAGCTCGCGTGCGCGGCCGACCTGTAAGAGATCACCATTTTCGCCGACGGAGTTCAGCCGCACCAGTTCAGCTTGTGTCCGTTCCAGCGATGCGCGAGCCCCCGAGCGATCAGGTCGTCGCCGACGGAGCGGCCATCCTGGAGCACCACGCGAAGCTTGCGGCCATATTGGTCGACGTCGCGCCGCTCCCGCCGCTCCATGGTGAGCCCTCCGCCATTCAGGTTCTCCAGCAGCGCCACTTGCGCCTCGAGCCCCAGTCGCCGTTCGGTCTCGCATTGCGGGCGCCCGATCTCCGGCGTGTTGATATCCGAGATCCGGTATTTCACCGCCCGGTACCAGAAGGTGTCACCATCGACGACGCAATTGATCCGCTGCGCGCCGGTGCAGGTGACGAAGCGCCCCTCGATCGGCTCGGGACGGGGCGCGACGGCACCGGTGATCCCATAGTCGATCAGCTTGTTGCCGGCTGGCACAACCAGGTAGGAATAGGGAAGCTTTTCGAAATGAATGACGGTCAATGTCGCGAGGAGCGCGACCATCAGCACGCGCCGCATGCGATAGAGCGCGGCAAACGGATTGAAGTGCGGCGAAGGCTCGGGATTGAGCTTCTGGCGGGCATCTTTCAGCAGGAGCACGCGGGCAGGTTTGCGGGTCATCATGACGCCTCCTTCCGCGCTAAACTCTAGTAAACACAGATTTCCCCAGGCTTAATCCGATCACTAAAATGCGAATGAAATCGGGGTTCGCGCATCCTGGAAGCGTACCGAAATGCCGCCTGATGCTAGTGACAGGCGGCAAGGCTTGGCTTAGACCAGTTCCAAAAATGGCCGCCTTGCCCCGGCGCCGAGGGTGCAGGCTTGGCGGCGAACAGCCATCGAGGTGACACCCATGCCCGTCTATCGTTCGAGAACCACCACCCACGGCCGCAACATGGCCGGTGCCCGCGGCCTCTGGCGCGCGACCGGCATGAAGGACGGCGATTTCGGCAAGCCGATCATCGCGGTCGTCAATTCCTTCACCCAGTTCGTGCCCGGTCACGTGCACCTGAAGGATCTCGGCCAGCTCGTCGCGCGTGAAATCGAAGCAGCCGGCGGTGTGGCCAAGGAGTTCAACACCATCGCCGTCGACGACGGCATCGCCATGGGCCATGACGGCATGCTCTATTCGCTGCCTTCGCGCGAGATCATCTCCGACTCGGTCGAATACATGGTCAACGCCCACTGCGCCGACGCCATGGTCTGCATCTCCAACTGCGACAAGATCACCCCCGGCATGCTCTCGGCCGCCATGCGCCTCAACATCCCTGCCGTCTTCGTTTCCGGTGGTCCGATGGAGGCCGGCAAGGCGATCCTGCAGGGCCGCAAGGTCGCGCTCGACCTCGTCGATGCCATGGTCGCGGCTGCTGACGACAATATCTCCGACGCCGATGTCGACGAGATCGAGAAGAACGCCTGTCCGACCTGCGGCTCCTGCTCGGGCATGTTCACCGCCAATTCGATGAACTGCCTGACCGAAGCGCTCGGCCTCTCGCTGCCGGGCAACGGTTCGACGCTTGCGACCCATGCCGATCGCAAGCGCCTCTTCGTCGAGGCTGGACACCTGATCGTCGATATCGCCCGCCGCTACTATGAGCAGGACGACGAAAGCGTTCTGCCGCGCAACGTCGCGTCCAAGGCTGCCTTCGAAAATGCCATGGCCCTCGACATCGCCATGGGCGGCTCGACCAACACGGTCCTGCACATCCTGGCGGCTGCCCATGAAGGCGGCATCGATTTCACCATGGACGATATCGATCGCCTGTCGCGCAGGGTGCCCTGCCTGTCCAAGGTAGCGCCCGCCAAGCAGGATGTGCATATGGAAGACGTCCACCGCGCCGGCGGCATCATGCGCATCCTCGGCGAACTCGACCGCGGCGGCCTGATCAATCGCGACTGCCCGACCGTGCATGCCGAATCCATTGGTCACGCCATCGACCGCTGGGACATCACCCGCACCAATTCCGAAACCGTGCGTGACTTCTTCAAGGCCGCTCCGGGCGGTGTCCGCACCACTCAGGCCTTCTCGCAGGCTTCGCGCTGGGACGATCTCGACACCGACGGCGAAAAGGGTGTCATCCGCTCCGTCGAGCATCCCTTCTCCAAGGATGGCGGTCTGGCCGTCCTCAAGGGCAACATCGCGCTCGACGGCTGCATCGTGAAGACCGCTGGCGTCGATGAATCGATCCTGAAGTTCAAGGGGCCGGCCCGCGTGTTCGAAAGCCAGGACGCCTCGGTCAAGGCGATCCTCTCGAACGAGGTGAAGGCTGGCGACGTCGTCGTCATCCGTTACGAAGGCCCGAAGGGCGGCCCCGGCATGCAGGAAATGCTCTATCCGACGAGCTATCTGAAGTCGAAAGGCCTCGGCAAGGTCTGCGCGCTGATCACCGACGGCCGCTTTTCGGGCGGCACCTCGGGCCTCTCGATCGGCCACGCCTCGCCGGAAGCAGCCCAGGGCGGCGCCATCGGCCTCGTGCGTGAGGGCGACATGATCGACATCGACATCCCGAACCGCACGATCAACCTCGTCGTCGATCCGGCCGAACTGGAACGCCGCCGCGCCGAGCAGGACGCCAAGGGCTGGTTCCCGGCCGAAAAGCGCAAGCGCAACGTCACGACGGCGCTCAAGGCCTATGCCGCCTTCGCCTCGTCCGCCGACAAGGGTGCCGTGCGCCAGTTGCCGGAATAAGCTTTGAAAGTTCCGACCGGAGGCGGTCCTTCGCCTCCGGTCTCGCCTGTCTCAAGACTCCGCTGCCTGCCGGGAACACTGATCCCATCAGCCGCCCGACCCACCTGAATTCCCATACTTTCAGGAACCGTCATGACCGTCCCTTTCAGCCTGGTCGGCATCGATCACGTCGTCTTCATCGTTGACGACATGGAAAAGGCGATCCGCTTCTATCACGACGTTCTCGGTTGCCGCCCGGGCTACACCTATCCCGCGCTCGGCATGGAACAGGTCTGGTGCGGAAGCGCCCTGATCGTGCTCTGGGACATCACCCATCCCGGCGGCCACAAGGCAGCCCCGCCGGTCGCAGGCGGTCGCAATGTCGACCATGTCTGCATCGCGACCGGCCCCTTCGATCATGACGAATTGCGGGCGCATCTTGGCCGCCACGGCGTCGCGATCGAGCGCGAGGCTATGCATGGCGGCGCCCGGGGCATGGGCCATTCCTTTTACGTGAAGGATCCTTTCGGCAATACGATCGAGATCAAGGGCCCGGCCGAATATCCAGACGGCCGGGGCTGACGTCTGGCATCACTCCCGCCAGGAGGGATCCTCCTTGTCGAGGCAGGACTTCAGATAGGCGAAATGCCGCTCCGCCATCCCGCGATAGGGAATCCAGCCCTCCGACGTGCCCTGCGCGATCTCATCCGAGAGCACTGCCAGCGGCTTGCCGGTCGACAGCGCCAGCACCATCGTCTGCGCCGCCTTCTCGAAGAAATACAGATCCTCGAAGGCATCCGCCACCGTCTCGCCGGCAACCGACACGCCGTGATTGCCCATGACCAGAACCGCCTTGCCGCGGATCATCTCGACCAGCCGTTCGCCTTCTTCCGCCGCATCCGCGATGCCGCCGAAGTCGAGGTCGTAGCCGATCCGGCCGAAGAAGCGGGCCGTATTGTTGTCGAGCGGCAGAAGTGTCGGATCCTTCAGGCAGGAGAGAGCCACCGCATAGGGCGAATGGCAATGCAGGATCACGCGCGCCTCCGGCAACATGCGGTGCAGCGTGCCATGCACGGTCCATGCCGAGGGGTCGGGCGCATTCGGGCCGTTCATGACGTCAGGATCGTCAGCGTCAAGCAGCAGCAGGTCGCTCGCCTTGACCGTGGCGAAATGCTGCCAGCGCGGATTGAGCAGGAATTTTCGCCCATTGGCGGAAGCCGCCGCACTGAAGTGATTGCCGACCGATTCGCTCCAGCCGAAGCGGTGGCAGAGCCGGAAGGCAGCCGCCAGATCCTGGCGCAACGTCGTCAGCGCCGCCTCGTCCAGCATGTCGTTCACCTGAGGGGAAATATTCATGCCTTGAACCGTCCTTCCGTCGTCAGCGCCCGATAGGTCGAGCGCATTTCCTCGCGATCGGCATAGCAGCCGCGCAGATAGCGGTCACCGCTGGTCGCCGAATAGGCCATGCGCCCATGCACGATGCGGTGGTTGTCGAACACCATGCACTCGCCGGCCTTCATCAGGAAACGCATCATGAACTTGTCGTCCTGCAGCATTTTCCCGAAGCGGCAGAAGGCCGGATAATAATCGTCGAGCACGGTCTGCGGCAAGTCGAACAGATCGGCCATGTGCTGGCTGATCGTAAGCCCCGAGACCTCGCCATGTTTGTCGAGTTCGATCACCCGCTGCCGGGAGCGCATGTCATAGGTGTCATGCTCGCAATAGAAGGGAATGTCGATTTCAGACAGCAGCCTGAAGCCATCGGGATCGATCTCCCGGAAGGCATTCGCCACCGCCACGCCGTCCGAATAGATGCTCATCCCGCCATCGACCGTATTTGCCCGGCAATGCAGGAACTGGATCCCCGGCGCATATTCCTCGGCCGGCGTATCGGTATGCAGCTCCAGCGCCTTGGCAGTGTAGGCTGTATTGGTCGGGTTGATATGCGTCTTCACGTCGAAATAGTCGCCGAAAAAGGTCGGCCGCACATGGCCCATCAGCTTCACCGTCTCGGTCAGCCCCTGATCGCTGTCGGGCATGTCGGTGACGAAGGTCAGCCCTTCGACGATCATCGCCTTCAGCCATTCCGCCACCTTCTGCGGATCGCGCATCAGCTCCGGCTGCGAGAAGCGCTTGACGTTAGGGTAGTGGTCGCTGAACCATGCCTTGCGCGGCAGGTCGGCGGGATCGGGCCGATGCTTGCCCTCGGCGTAGAGCGCGAGCATTGGCAGCGGAAAACGCGAGACGTGATCCTCGCCCGCCCACCGGATCACCAGCATGCCGTCTTCAATCTCGGCGCTATCGGCGCGGGGGGCTGTCGACAGATGGAAGATGTCGAAGCTGCGTTCGCGAGTCCCGCTGTCGAACGAAGTCGGGCAATTGTCGCGCAGCCAGTAATAATTGAAATAGGCTGGGTTTCCCTCGGAAAGTGGCAGGTGAAGCCCCTTCTCGGCGAGTATCACGGCACCGGTCGCAACATGCATGTTCATCGCGGGTTTCCTTAAGCTGGGACGGCAGGAGGGCGGATCTGATTTGACAATCATCATCCGACTTCCCAGCGGATGCCAGAGCGATTATGCTAATGCTGAGTTAAGCTGGAGGTTAAGTTGAGTCGTCTGCCACCCCTGCGCCTGCTGACCACATTCGAGGCTGTCGCCCGGCTGGGCTCCATGCGTGAGGCGGCAACAGCGCTCAACGTCACCCAGCCCGCCGTCACCCAGGCGCTGAAGGCGCTGGAGGACCATGTCGGCACAGCCCTGATCGATCGCACGACGAGGCCGGCAAGGCTCACGGAGCCCGGCCATCAGCTTGCCCGCGCCACCCGTGACGGCCTTGATCTGATTGCTGACACGATCGAGGAAATCCGCACCAGTAGCGGCCTCGAGGACCAGCGCCTGACGGTTGCCTGCACCATGGGTTTTGCGACCCATTGGCTGATGCCACGCCTCAGCGCCTTCTATGCCGGTCATCCCGGCTATTTCGTCAATGTCCAGGTTCCTCCAACCGACCTGCCGCAGATGTGGCCCGGCACCGATCTCGTGCTGCGCTATGGTCGCGGCACCTGGACCGATGGCACGACACTGCGCCTCTTTGGCGAAACCCTCTGCCCGGTCGGCCGTCCGGCTTTGGTGGAAAACCTGCTGGCCAAAGGCGACGGCCTGGACGCCGCCCCACTCATCCATGTCCGAACGGTCGAGGCGCGCCACTGGGAAGGCTGGACGGATTATCTGGCGCGGCGCGGCCTGCCCAAGCCTCGCGGCCGATCCCACATCTTCGACAACTACGTCCAGGCGGTTCAGGCGGCCCTCGACGGCCGCGGCCTGATGCTTGGCTGGCGCTCGATCACCGACGGCCTCGTCGCCGATGGCAGCTTGCAACCCTGGCCCGAAGGGGCCTTGGATCTCGGTACCGCCTATTTCGCCACCGTGTCGCCCGGGGCGGCGAAACGCCCTGCGGTCAAGGCATTTGTGACCTGGCTGGGGGAGGGGATGGAGGAAGTCCCCTGAGGAGCCGGCGCGACCTGGCCGATCGGGGAATGACGCAAATAGGGCCGACAAGGCTGGCGTCTCGTCAGGGAGTGGGCTGAGTTTCCCGAAAACTGTCCAGTGCCAACACTCTCTGCCACCAATCGCCAAGATTTCGATGGTTCGCGGCCATCGCGCGGACCTCCGGCACCTGAAGCGCACAATGGATCATCGGCGCCAGATAGAGATCCGCAAGCGTCGGCCTGTCTCCACACATCCACCGCTGCTCGGAAAGCAGACCGGCGAGCACGGCAAACGATATCAGAGCTACACCGCGCGCCTTCTGCACACGTCCTTCATCTGGGACTTCGCCCCGCTTCGGCTTTTCAATGCATTCCACATAGAGCCCCCAGACCAGTTGCGGATAAACATAGCTGTCGGCGATGCTGATGATCTGGTTCATCCGGGCGCGTGACTGCACTTCGGCAGGCTGAAGCGGCGGCCCTTCGAAGGCCTCGTCGATATAGCGGGTAATCGCGCTGGTCTCATAGAGGTGGAAATCGCCATGCGCGAAGGTCGGAATCTTGCCGAAGGGATGCCGGTCCAAGTGCGTGTCCGGTATTTTCTCGGCAAAGATGTCGACCGGCACAAGGTCGTACGCCACCTCTTTTTCCGCAAGGGCAAGCCGCGCGATCCGCAGATAAACGCTGTATTCGGCGCCGTGGAGCTGAGGTCGGGTATCGCCCATGGGTCTTCTCGGCAATGTCACCTTCGCTCCTCACCGACCAGATCACGTCATCGGCAATCTTGTGATACCCGTGGCGCAGTAGATTGCCTATACCATGGATCTGTATCCAGGGTCTGTCAGGTGCATGGATCAGGAGGTCATCCGGCAGGCGCCCCAATGCCGCAGAGATGATTTGGAGTGCCCCTTGCACGGCCAATTGCGGCACCCGTCTTGTTTGCAATCGCCCGATGATTTGCCAACGGGTTACTGTTCGTTTGCCCCGAAGGCGTCCGGCACTGCTATCGAGACCGCCGGCATTGCGCACCGGCGGCGGCCGGAGGGTCATCCTCAGGGGCGGGACACATCCGCCATGTCGATCTCCACCGCCGCTGCCAGGCTTTCCAGGCTGTCATGCAGCAATTGCAGCAGATAGGCCGGATTGTGGACATAACCCGCCGGGTCCTTTGCCACGACCTGATAGTTATAGGCGGCCTTCAGCAGGCGAGGGGACCAGGCCTTGTAGGCATTGTCACGCACCGCCTCGTCGTCGCTGATCGCGCCGTCTCCGTCAGTATCCGCGAAGAAATAGGGATGCCGTCCCTTGTTGTAGCCGATCGGTGCGTCGAGCACGGCGTCCGAATAGGCCTGGATCGCAGCGTAGAGCCGCTCATGCAGGGTGGTGATCTCGCCATGCACACCTTCCTGGATGTTGCCGTCACCGTCAAAATCGCTGTGCCGCATGCGGATGTCGCGTATATTGTCCACGCCGCGATGACAGGTCATGCAACTGTCTTCGGCCACCTTCGTCGTGTGCGGATCATGACAGGCGACACAGCTGTTGTTGCTGGGAACGTGCTGGAAGCGTCCGGCATAGGTCTTGCCGGGATAGTGGTAGCCGCTGGCCGTGTCCGCTCCATGCATTGTCGCGGCGGCCACGGCGTAGTGAATGTTGATGAAGGCGAGATCGGCCGAAATCGCGTCTTCGTCGATGGTCCCCACCGCCTTTGTCAGCGCCGCACCGGACTGACGGCCCTGGTGGCAGACGGTACAGGTGGCAGAGCCGCCCAGTTCGCCCACCTCGACGCCCGAAGGGAAGCGGACGGAGTCCAGCGCATTGGCTTCGGTGGTATGGCAGGTGGCGCAGCCGACGGGCGAGTTGATGACGCCGGGCTGCTCGACGCTGCCTTTGGCACTTCCGTCGACGCCGAGATAATCGAGGAACCCCGTCTCGGAGTGACAGGTGGCGCAATTCGTCGGCACCTCGCCCTCCTTGTTCCAATAGGTAAAGGACAGGGAGTGGTAATCGCCATGCGGCGATGCGAGCCATGCCTCGACCAGTTTTGTGATCGGGGATGCGTCGTTCGCCCCTGCCGAAACGGGTGTGAACAGCAGGACGGTCAGTGCCAGCAGGCGGGCAAGGCTGATGAAACAGCGGGTCGGCTTTCGCAGCGTCATGGGATCCTCCTCGGTCGTGCATGTCGTGGCGATGGTGGGATCATGACCCGCCTTGGCGCTGCGGGATATGACCGAGATCAATTCCGGACTGAATTTATGCTGCTAGAAGGGGAGGCAAGGAGGAGCCCATGACCGATACCGCGATGCCCGGCATGGGCGCCATGCCGTCTCGATCCTCGCGCCGGATGCCTCGTCTGCCGGCGGGAATTCTGGCGGCCCTCTATCTCGGGCTCTGCATCCTGCCGCTCGTCCTGTCCTTGCCAGCGGATGTTTCGCCGCCCGATCCGCTGGAGCGGCTGGCCGCCGGGCTTGGCATGGTGGGATTGGCCGGCATGGCCGTGCAATTCGTCACCTCCGGTCGCTTCGACATCGTCTCGGGTCGGCTTGGCATCGACAGGATCATGGCTTTTCACAAGCTGGCCGCCTGGTGGGTTCTGCTGGCCATCGTTCTGCACCCGGTCGCTTATGTCGCGCCCACCTGGCTTGAGGATCCAGCCCTCGGCCGGGAGCGCTTGGTCGCCTACCTGACCTTGCCGCATTATCGCTCCGGCGTGGTGGCCTGGGCAGCCCTTGTTTTCTTGGTTCTGTCCTCGGCCCTCCGCAACCGTCTGCCCTGGCGCTACGAGGTCTGGCGGGCAACGCATCTCGTCCTGGGCACGGTGGCCACGGCCGGCGGACTGCATCACGCCATCGTTGCCGGCCGGTTTGCGGCCGGTGGTCCGGTGGGCGTCTACTGGTGGCTCGTCGCAAGTGCCATCGTCGCCGTGCTCTCTGTCCTCTACGGCTATCGCTGGCTGAACCTGCATCGCCGGCCATGGCGACTTCATTCCGTCACGCGCCGGGCAGACCGCCTCTGGGAACTCGACATCCAGCCTGCCCCGGGAACCCCGCCGCTCGACTATAACGCCGGCCAGTTCGTCTGGATGACCGAGGGCGCCAGACGTTTCCCGCTGCTGGATCATCCCTTTTCGATTGCCGATAGCCCGACCCGTCACGGTCTCAGCCTGATTATCAAGGAGGCCGGCGATTTCACCGGCCGCATCGGCAGCCTGGAGCCCGGCACGCCTGTTGGCATTGACGGCCCCTATGGCGAATTTTTCCTTGAGGCATATCCTGCAGATGCGGTGCTCCTGATTGCCGGCGGCGTCGGCATCGCCCCGATCCTTGGCATCCTGCGCGATCTGGTCGCGCGTCGCGACAAGCGTCCGGTGCGCCTCGCCTATGCCGTAGGCACGCCGAAGAACTTCGCCTGTCTGGAAGAGATCGCCGCTGCCGGCGCCGAGCTCGACCTTGAGGTCCTCTTGATCAGCGAAGAGGAGCCGTCAGGCTGGCAGGGTGCGGTAGGTCGTCTTGATCGCGCCCGGCTGAAGGATCTCCTGAACGGGATAGAGCCGTCGGCCTGTGTCGCCCTGATGTGTGGTCCAGGCGCTATGGTCTCGGCCGTGTCCGACACACTGCTCGACCTCGGCCTTCCCATGAAGAACGTTGTCTATGAGCGCTTCGACTACGCCGGAGGGGCTTCCTCGCGCCAGGATCGCCGGCGCAGCCTCGCCTTTCTAGGTGTAGCCGCAGTTCTGGGGGCTTCCGTGTTGCTTTATTATTGGGGGGGATGACCGGCAAAGCGCGCGCGATGAAGCCATTGGTGTCTCACGATGCGGTGTTTTGCTCAGATGGGGACGCCGCTAATGCTCGAAATCGCTCAGCGCGGTTTCGAGCATTTTTGTCCCCGGCAGCAAGCCAGGCTGGCTCCGAGCGCTCAGGAGCATTGGTGGTAGCCACGCCATTTTCAAAAGGCATGTTTACAAAACTATATTTCTAGTTATATTGGCAGCCATGATGGACCACACCACCGCCGCTCTTTCACTCGCTGCCCTTGGCCATGACACGCGCCTGACAATATTCCGGCTCTTGGTGCGGGCCGGAAATGATGGCCTGAACATCGGCGAAATCGGCCAACATCTGGAGATGGCGGCGTCAACGCTTGCCTACCATCTCAAGACGTTGGTGGATGCCGGGCTTGTAACCCAGGAGCGGCAGGGGCGGCAGATCGTGAACCGCGTAGATTATGACGTCATGCATCAGACTGTGTCGTTCTTGACATCGGAATGTTGTGCGGGAGTAAAGCTCACACAGGAGGACGCTGCATGATGGATACAGCTCTTTTTTGCGCTTCAAATAAACTATAAATCTAAGGATTTGGATATGAGTGAGCTTAGCTCTAGTGCCCCGCGTTGGACCAGTGGTCTCCTCCATCGGTTTTGGACAAAGGAAAAGGTTTGGCTTGTGTCAGCAGGCATTCTTGTCCTGCTGTTGATCCTCGCGCCGACCCTTGGTCTGACGACCACGGCTTTCGTCGCGCAGAATCTCGCCAACATAGCCCCCTTCCTTGCGCTTTCCGTAGGGATCGCAGCTTATGCGGGGGCCACAGGCGCTGACGGACTGATCGCACGGGCCTTTACCGGATCTCCCGCCATGATGATCTTCGTCGCGGCCCTTGTCGGCGGGCTTTCTCCATTCTGTTCCTGCGGCGTCATTCCCCTCATCGCCGCCCTGCTGGCGATGGGCGTTCCGCTTTCCGCTGTCATGGCGTTCTGGCTTGCCTCGCCGGTGATGGATCCATCGATGTTCGTTCTCACGGCAGGCGTTCTGGGCATCGAGTTTGCCATCGGAAAAGCGATCGCTGCCGTAAGCTTGGGTATTTTTGGTGGCTTCGTGGTTCACACGCTTTCCAGTTCCGGTGCTCTCTCCGATCCCCTGCGCGACGGTGTGGGAAATGGCGGTTGCGGGGGTGCAAAGGTCCGCACGGTTCGGCCAGTCGTCTGGAAATTCTGGAGCGATGATGAACGTGTTTCCAAATTCTGGCGCGAAGGCATCAAGACCACGCTTTTTCTCGCCAAATGGCTGACCCTCGCCTTCATCCTCGAAAGCCTGATGCTGGGATGGCTGCCTGCCGATCTGGTTGCAAGCTTGCTTGGCGGCTCAGGCATTGCCCCAATTGGTATTGCAACCCTCGTGGGCGTGCCTGCCTATCTGAACGGCTATGCTGCTCTGCCGCTGGTCGGCGGCCTGATGGGGCAGGGCATGGCACCCGGCGCCGGCATGGCGTTTCTGGTTGCAGGCGGGGTTAGCTCACTGCCCGCTGCCATTGCCGTCTGGGCCCTGGTCAAAAGGGAAGTGTTCTTTCTGTATCTCGGCCTTGCCTTGGCAGGCTCATTCGTCATCGGCGTGTTGTTTCAGCTGTGGACTGCGCTTTAGAGAGAACTCTACTCTCGACAAAAAATTGCAGGCCTTCATCAGAGGCCTGCAATCACCGTATCGGAACCAACGCAGGAATGCGGAAGCCCCTCGTTATTGCGCCGTTCAGGGCGTGGATGGAATGGCGTCATTGCTTGGTGCAGCACCCTCGATCAGGCTCAACACCTCACCGACGCCGCTTCGCAACTCTGCCATGCGACTGGCATAGGCGGCGGCCAGGCAGTCGAGGCTTGCTCCACAGGCACGGCGTTCTTCAAGCCATTCGATCTGCGCCGTTTCCAGTGCGCCACGGCTGCCCATCGGCAGAACCTCGCGAAGGAGTTCGAATGTCGTTGCCATGCGCACATCCATGTCGTTCAGATCGATGTTCTGGCAGATCGCCGCCTCGTCGGCCGCAAGGCCGGCCGCACGGCAGCTGAAACTCGCCGCCTGCGCGGGGGCGGGCAGTGCCGTGACCGTTACCATGGTCGCGAGGAGTGAAGCGGCCGCCGCTCCGACGGCTGAAATTTTCCACATGATAGGCCTCCTTTCTTGTTGGAGGGGGAACGGGTGTGCCACTGTATCGTTCCGCCGGACGGAAAGCCCCACCGCCTTCACAATGGGGTGACCTCGCCGGTTCAAGGTCTTTCATCGACCGTGTTGGAGACTACCTAGCAGAGATGAAGAGACGAGATTTCCTGCCACTCCTGGGCGCCGTTGCCCTTATCCCGATGTGTCCATTGTCGATCGCCCGAGCCCAGTCCGCGTCCGCCGAGGCGCCGGCCGGCGGCCCGCAGCCTGCGGCCTTGGTCGATCTTGATGCCTTGCGGCCCCGTATCGCGACCCTTCTCGAAGAGGCGCGTCGCCTCGACACGCTGGAAACGGTGATCGCCACCTGCAACGGCGAAACGCTGGGTGAACGCGCCTATGGCAACAGCTCGCTCACCGGCTCCACCAACATCAAGTCGGCGTCGAAATGCGTGGTCTCGGCCCTTGTTGGCATCGCCATCGACAAGGGCTTGCTGGATGGGGTCGACCAGAAGATCGAAACCGTACTGCGCGCGGAATTTCCCGCAAATCCCGATCCGCGCCTGTCACAGGTTACGATTGGCCATCTGCTGTCCATGCGCGCAGGTCTGGATCGCATGTCGGGGCCGAATTACGGTCGCTGGGTCGCGAGCCGCAACTGGACGCGTTTTGCGCTGGCCGCCGATTTCGTCGGCGAACCGGGCGGCGACATGCTCTATTCGACCGCATCCACCCACCTTCTGTCCGTCATTCTCACCAAGGTTTCCGGCAAGCCGACGCTTTCGCTGGCAAGGGAGTGGCTCGGCCCCCTTGAGGGGTTCCGCATCGGCTCATGGCACCGTGACCCGCAAGGCTATTATCTGGGTGGCAACCAGATGGCCATGACCCCGCGTTCGCTGCATGCCTTCGGCGAGCTATATCGGCGTGGCGGCGTGACCGGGGACGGCACCCGGCTCATCTCGGAGAACTGGATCCGCGAGAGCTGGATGCGTCGCACCAACTCCGTCTTCAGCGGCGATGGTTACGGCTATGCCTGGTTCCTCAAGGAAATGGGCGGCGAGCAGGTCAATTATGCCTGGGGTTACGGCGGCCAGATGCTCTACATCACGCCGAGCCTCGGTCTCACCGTCGCCATGACATCGAACGAGTCCGCACCTTCCGCCCGCACCGGCTACCGCGACGAACTGCACCGCCTGATGACACGCATCATCGAAACCGTTGCGACTTGAGCTGAAAGCGCGTTATCCCCATCTGCGATGGAACTTCCTTGCTTCTGCCTATTTCAGGACGCAGGAACCCGGACTAGAACGTCCATATTGCATGAAGGATCTTCGCATGCCGCGTTTCGACCGCCTCAAATCCGCTGCCGTTGTCGTTGCCCTGATGGTGCCGCTCTCTGCCTCAGCCCTGGCGCAGGACAAGGCAGTCCCGCAGAGCCAGCTGGAGATGCAGCTCTCATTCGCGCCGCTGGTCAAGCAGGCGCGGGGCGCCGTGGTGAATGTCTATGCCGAGCGCCTCGTCCAGCGCCGCTCGAACCTGTTTGCCGGCGATCCTTTCTTCGAGCAGTTTTTCGGCCAGCGCATGCCCAACCGGACCGAGAAGCAATCCTCCCTCGGCTCTGGCGTGATCGTCGAGGCGAATGGCACGGTCGTGACCAACAATCACGTCATTGACGGCGCCGACGACATCAAGGTGGCACTCGCCGACGGCCGCGAATTTCCGGTCAAGGTGGTGCTGAAGGATGACCGTCTCGATCTTGCGGTGCTGAAGTTCGAGACCGGCGAGGCCATGCCGACGCTGCCGATCGGCGATTCTGACGCGACCGAGGTCGGCGACCTCGTGCTGGCCATCGGCAACCCCTTCGGCGTCGGCCAGACGGTGACCTCGGGCATCGTCTCGGCGCTCGCGCGCAACCAGGTGACGGAGGGTGACTTCGGCTTCTTCATCCAGACCGATGCCGCGATCAATCCCGGCAATTCGGGTGGTGCGCTGGTCGACATGAAGGGGCAGCTGATCGGCATCAACACCGCGATCTTCTCCAAGGGGGGCGGCTCCAACGGGGTCGGTTTCGCCATTCCCGCCAATCTCGTGCGCGTCTTCCTCGATGCCGCCGACCGGGGCGAGGCGAGTTTCGAGCGGCCGTATGTCGGGGCAAGTTTCGAGCCCGTCACGTCCGATGTCGCCGAAGCACTGGGCCTGAAAACGGTGCGCGGGGCACTCGTCGTGCGCATCGCCGAGGATGGCCCGGCCGCCAGGGCGGGCCTCAAGCCCGGCCAGGTGGTCACCGCCGTCAACGACATTCTCGTCGAACATCCCGATGCACTCGGCTATCGCCTGACCACCGCAGGACTGGGCAAGAAGGCCGAGTTGACGGTGCAGGAGGATGGCCGCGAGGAGAAAATCGCGATCACGCTGGCGGCCGCCCCCGAAACCCGGCCGCGCGACATCCAGCTCATCGAGGGCCGCAGCCCCTTTGCCGGCATCCGCGCCGGCAACCTCTCGCCGCGCCTTGCCTATGAGCTCAAGATGGTCTCCGAGACGACCGGTGTCGTGGTCACCGAAGTCGTGCGCGGCTCGCCCGCGGCCCGGCTCGGTTTTGCGCCGCGCGACATCGTCGTTGCCATCAACGGCGAGGAGATCGCTTCGGTCGACGATCTCCAGAGGATCGCCGAAAGCGATGCCGGTTTCTGGCGGGTCGAGATCGACCGCAATGGTCAACGCATCCGGCAGATCTTTCGATGAGTGATCTCTTCGCGCCGCAGATATCCAAGGAAATGGCCGAGCGCCGCCCGCTCGCCGACCGCCTGCGGCCGAAGAACCTTGCCGAAGTCACCGGCCAGGAACACCTGACCGGTGATGACGGCGTGCTTGCGCGCATGATCGCCTCGGGCTCGCTCGGCTCGATGATCTTCTGGGGGCCGCCCGGCACGGGCAAGACCACCGTCGCCCGGCTGCTCTCGGGCGAGGCAGGCCTTGCCTTCGAGCAGATCTCGGCGATCTTTTCCGGCGTCGCCGACCTGAAGAAGGTTTTCGAAAGTGCGCGCCTGCGCCGGATGGAGGGCCGCCAGACCCTGCTTTTCGTCGACGAGATCCACCGCTTCAACCGCGCCCAGCAGGACAGTTTCCTGCCGGTCATGGAGGACGGCACAGTCATCCTCGTTGGCGCGACGACGGAGAATCCGAGCTTCGAGCTCAACGCCGCTCTTCTGTCGCGGGCAAGGGTCCTGACCTTCAGGAGCCATGATGCCGAGAGCATCGAGACGCTTCTGAAGCGCGCCGAAGAGACCGAAGCCAAGCCGCTGCCGCTGGATGCCGACGCCCGCCAGGCCCTCATCCGCATGGCCGATGGCGATGGCCGCGCCTCCCTGACGCTGGCGGAAGAAGTCTGGCGCGCTGCCCGGCCTGGCGAGGTCTTCGACACCGAGGGCCTGGGGCGGATCGTCCAGCGCCGTGCCCCGGTCTACGACAAGGGCCAGGACGGCCACTACAATCTGATCTCTGCCTTGCACAAGGCGGTGCGCGGCTCCGATCCGGATGCCGCCCTCTACTACCTCTGCCGCATGTTCGATGCCGGCGAAGACCCGCTCTATCTCGGTCGCCGCCTCGTGCGCATGGCGGTCGAGGATATTGGTCTCGCCGACCCGCAGGCGCTGGTCGTCTGCAATGCCGCCAAGGACGCCTATGACTATCTCGGTTCGCCCGAAGGGGAACTCGCGCTCGCCCAGGCCTGCGTCTATCTGGCGACCGCACCGAAATCGAACGGCGTCTATGTCGCCTACAAGGCGGCAATGCGGGCGGCCAAGGAGCACGGCTCGCTGCTGCCGCCCAAGCATATCCTGAACGCCCCGACCAAGCTGATGAAGGCGGAGGGCTATAACGAGGGCTATCGCTACGATCACGACGAGCCGGACGCCTTTTCCGGCCAGAACTACTTCCCCGAAAAGATGGGCCGCCACACCTTCTATGATCCGCCGGAGCGCGGTTTCGAGCGGGAGATCAGGAAACGGCTCGACTGGTGGTCGAAGCTGCGGCGTGAGCGGGGCGAGGGGTAGGAACCGCCCCGGCGCTCAGGATGCCTTCTGTTTCGGCTGGGTGGCTGGCGCCGCGATCATCTTGACCTTGGATTCGGCGAGCCCGTGATGGCCCTCCATGTCGACGATCAGATGCCAGTGGCCGCTTTCCGGGATGACGATGTTGAGCGGGGATTTTTTCGCCACGCCGCCCAGAAACTTGAAGTCGAGCGTTTCCTTGAACCGCTGGAAATTCGTCGGCGTCATCAGCCGCACATTGTTCACCGCCGAGAGCGTCACCTCGATGATCGTGCCGGCACGCTGGTCCTTGAGGTCGTAATGGGTAAAGCGGAAGGTCGGTTTGGACATTTCGCTCGGGTCTCCGTTCGGCTTTTTACGGTGTTCTAATCTACACCAAGGCCGTTAAGGAAGCGTTTGCCCGGGGCCAATCCGGCATGGGGCAGGACGGACTTTCTTGCGACGATACTGAACTGTCAAATAACCCAAGCTTCGCCGCCGGTCGGGATCGCTCCCTCCGGGTGGGCTGAAACTTTCCTCGGGTTGAACCCGAGGATCGGACGAGGCGCCAGAAGCAACCTGTCTAAGTAGTGTATGTGGCTCCTTCCGGCGCCCCGTTCGGCGTCTTGTCCCGCTGCATGCGTCTCTCTGGCAAGGCGGCGACGGTCCTCGTCATCCTCGTCCTCGGGTTTAACCCGAGGATGACCCGAGGACCGAGGATTGACCGGGCGCAGGGTCCGGCTGCGGCGTCACCATAAGATGACGCTTCAGCCTGGCCGGTGGCCCGGGAGGTTCCCGCCGGATGGTGCACCAATCCGACCGGGACCCTCGCCCGGGGGATGGGGCTTTGGTCATTTGCGACCTCACCGTCATCCCCGCCGTTTTGTCCGCCCCGCCATCGGTCAAATTCGCGACGGCGTGGGCGCCTTGTCTGTGTGCCTCTGAGGCACGTCCTTCCGATCAGGGTATCAGTGACGAGAGCATCCGACCCCGTCACCTCAGCCCCTCGTCCGGAGGGAGACCGTTGCAGAGGGCCGGGGATTTGCACTTGCGACAGTGCTCGCCCCCGGCGCCGGCCCCGCCTCGCCTGACATCGCATCGTCAGATGTATCCGAGGGCGGGACGGGGATGAGTCTACAAGGGTGGAAATGGGCGGGGATGAAAAAACTTTGTTTTGTTGAATTCGTTGGGGGATTCTTGGAAGTCGTCCCCCTTTTTCAGCAGGGGCGGCATTTTCTCGTGATCCGTCTGGCGTGGGAAGGCCTGTGTCTGGATCCTCGGGTCAAGCCCGAGGATGACGACCCTTGGGGGGGAGGGTATTCTCCGCAGGCCTCGCGCGATGAAGACGGTAGAGGAGGATACCGCAGCTTCCCCACCCTCCGTCATCCTCGGGCTTGACCCGAGGATCCAGACGCAAGCACACTGCACGCATGGCGGGATATGTCTACATCGTCACCAACCACAAGCGCGGCACCCTCTATATTGGCGTAACCTCCGATCTGGAGCGACGGATCTACGAGCATCGGGAAGGTCAGACGCCAGGCTTCGCGTCCAGGTATGGCTGCCGGCAACTGGTCTGGTACGAGGAGCACGACAGCATCGGTACGGCGATCCAGCGGGAGAAGTCGCTGAAGCGCTGGTACCGGCAGTGGAAGATCGAGCTGATCGAGGGTTTCAATCCGGACTGGCGGGATTTGTATTACGAGTTGATGTGAGGGTGTGCTTTCCGCTGCCGGTGAAGGGCTTGTGTCTGGATCCTCGGGTCATCCTCGGGTTAAACCCGAGGACGAGGATGACGACCTTTGGGGTGAGGTAAGGGTATTCTCCTCAGGCCTTGTGCTATGAAGACAGTAGAGGAGGATACTCGCAGCTCCCATGCTCCGTCCCGCCTGGCAGGATCTGCATTGCGAGTTGATGTCAAGGTTCCGGTGGTCCTTGGTGCCGGGCGCTGCCGTTGAAGGCCTTGTGTCTGGATCCTCGGGTCAAGCCCGAGGATGACGACCTTGGGGGGCTGGGTATTCTCCTCTGGCCTCGCGCAAGGACGACGGTAGAGGAGGATACCAGCAGAATCCCCACCCTCCGTCATCCTCGGGCTTGACCCGAGGATCCAATCACAAGCCTCGGGATGCCCGATCAGGGCCAAACCTTGAGATTTCGCAAGAGAGGGGCTCGGTGAGGTCGTCGTCCACAGAACTGTGCCCCTCTCCAAGAATATCAGGCGGCTTGCGCGCGCCTAAGCCTTCGATTTTTCGTCCTCCCCCGCAAGGGGGGAGGTGGGAGCCGCGACCTCAAAGTGATGATTTAAGCCACCCGCAAGTTGGTACCTGCGGGTGGCAGCTACATCACTTCTTTTTATTCGGCGCTTGCGTCAGCGCCGAAGCTGCGACCTTCTTCACTGCAGAAGGTGTTTTCGGATTGCTCAACAGCTTTCCAGCGGTCGATGCAACAGACTTCGAGGTACGTTCATTTCGAGCCATGGGGATCTCCCTGTCAATGGCCTCCGAAGCTACCTCGACTCTGAGACTCAACTCCCCTATTTTCACCGTGCTACAGGCAAGGGATTTGAGTCTCTTAGCCCCGCGTGGGCTTCGGCCTTTTCGCGGTGTACAAAGCCGGAACCGAGAGGTTTCGGCTTTGTCATTTCTGAGCTCAGCGATTTGGCCGAATCTCGTTTTGTTCTACTATGCTTTCCGGCCCGAGGTTTCCCCCGGGCCGAAATCTAACTCAAAACTCAGCTAATCAGCTGCACCCGCTCGTCGCACCACACGTGTCGCACTTCTCGCAGGTCCCGTTCCGCACCATCGTGAAGTTCTGGCATTCCGAGCACATGTTGCCCGTATAGCCTTGCGCGATGGAGCGCATGCGGCGGGTGGCCTCAAGCTGCTTGGCATCCGCCTTGGCCTTGGCGGCCTCGTCGGCGGACGTGTCGGAGAACAGGCCGTCGTCGGCGATCTCCTCGGCCAGTTCCACGGCGCGTTCCTCGTAGTCGCGCTTGAAGGACACGACTTCGGACGTTGCGATCGCGGTCGTCACTTCGAGCTTGCGGGCGGTGTTGCCGGCCGACGAGAAGGCGGTGACGGTCGAGGCCTTGGCGGGGGCTGATGTCGCGGCACCCTTGGGGTCGGCGCCAGACGCAGCAGGCGTATGGCTGGAGACGAGCGTCGGCTTGTAACCGCGGGTCAGACCCTTGGAGACGACATCCGCCTTGCCTTCCTTGACGCCACGGCCGAGTGCGGTCGTGGAGAAGTCCGATGTGTCGACATGCGCCAGATCGTTGCGACCGAGATAGGAGATCGCAAGCTCGCGGAAGACGTAGTCGAGGATCGACGTCGCATTCTTGATCGCGTCATTGCCGGTGACCATGCCGGCCGGCTCGAACTTGGTGAAGGTGAAGGCGTCGACATATTCCTCGAGCGGCACGCCATACTGCAGGCCGAGCGAGACGGAGATGGCGAAGTTGTTGATGAAGGCGCGCAGCGCCGAGCCTTCCTTGTTCATGTCGAGGAAGATTTCGCCCAGACGCCCGTCGTCATATTCGCCGGTGCGCAGGAAGATGGTGTGACCACCGATCTTGGCTTTCTGGGTGTAACCCTTGCGGCGGGTCGGCAGCTTTTCCTGCTCGCGCACGACACGGTCGACGATGCGCTCGACGATGCGTTCCGTGATGGTGACGGCCTGGGCCGCCATCGGCTGGGCCAGCAGTTCCTCGACGCCGTCCTCGTCATCCTCGTCCTCGATCAGCGAGGCATTGAGCGGCTGGGAAAGCTTCGAGCCGTCGCGGTAAAGCGCATTGGCCTTCAGTGCCAGCTTCCAGGACAGCATGTAGGCGGCACCGCAATCCTCGACGGTGGCTTCGTTCGGCATGTTGATCGTCTTGGAGATCGCACCCGAGATGAAGGGCTGGGCCGCTGCCATCATGCGGATGTGGGATTCGACCGAGAGATAACGCTTGCCGATCTTGCCGCAGGGGTTGGCGCAATCGAAGACGGGCAGGTGCTCCTTCTTGAGGAAGGGGGCGCCTTCCAGCGTCATCGCACCGCAGACATGGATGTTCGCAGCCTCGATGTCCTTCTTGGCGAAGCCCATGTGCTCGAGCAGGTTGAAGCTCATGTCGGTGAGCTGCTCGTCGGAGACCTTGAGCGTCTCCTTCAGGAAGTCGGCGCCGAGCGTCCACTGGTTGAAGACGAACTTGATGTCGAAGGCGGCCTTCAGCGCGCCATTGACGGCTTCGATCTTCTCGTCGGTGAAGCCCTTGGCCTTCAGCGTCGAGGGATTGATGCCCGGTGCCTGGTTGAGATTGCCATGGCCGACGGCATAGGCGTCGATCTCGGCGATCTGGCTCTCCGAATAACCGAGCGTGCGCAGCGCTTCCGGAACGGCCGCATTGATGATCTTGAAATAGCCGCCACCGGCGAGCTTCTTGAACTTCACCAGCGCGAAGTCGGGCTCGATGCCGGTCGTGTCGCAGTCCATGACCAGACCGATCGTGCCGGTCGGCGCGATGACCGAGACCTGGGCATTGCGGTAGCCGTGCTTTTCGCCCAGTTCCAGCGCCTTGTCCCAGGCAGCCGTCGCATGGGTGATCAGATCGGGATCCGTGCAGTCGGCATGGATGAGCGGAACCGGGTTGACCGACAGGCCCTCGTAACCGAAGGCGAGGCCCTGGGCGGCGCGGCGATGGTTGCGGATGACGCGCAGCATGTTGTCGCGGTTCGGCGCAAAGCCCGGGAAGGGGCCGAGTTCCGAGGCGATTTCGGCAGACGTCGCATAGGAGACGCCGGTCATGATGGCGGTCAGCGCACCGCAGATGGCACGGCCTTCGGCGCTGTCATAGGGAATGCCGGACGACATCAGGAGACCGCCGATATTCGCATAGCCGAGGCCGAGCGTACGGTATTCGTAGGAACGTTCGGCGATCTGGCGCGACGGGAACTGCGCCATCATCACGGAGACTTCGAGCACGACGGTCCACAGACGAACGGCATGTTCGTAATCGGCGATGTCGATGTTCTTGGTCGTCTGATCCTTGAACTGCAGCAGGTTCAGCGAGGCCAGGTTGCAGGCGGTGTCGTCGAGGAACATGTATTCCGAGCACGGGTTCGACGCGCGGATCGAGCCGGCGGCCGGGCAGGTGTGCCAGTCGTTCATCGTCGTGTTGAAATGCAGGCCGGGATCTGCCGATGCCCAGGCGGCATAGGAGATTTTTTCCCACAGGTCGCGGGCCTTCAAGGTCTTCATCACCTTGCCGTCCTTGCGGGCGGTGAGGTTCCAGTCGCCGTCATTTTCGACCGAGCGCAGGAAGTCGTCCTTCAGCGAGACGGAATTGTTCGAATTCTGGCCCGACACGGTGAGATAGGCTTCCGAATCCCAGTCGGTGTCATAGGTCTTGAATTCGAGATCCTTGTAGCCCTGCTGGGCGAACTGGATGACGCGCTTGATGTAGTTTTCCGGAACCTGATCCTTCTTCGCGGCCTTGATTTCGCGCTTGAGGGCTGGGTTCTCGTTCGGGTCGAAGCAGGCGCCGTTGTCGGCCTCGCAATTGACGCAGGCCTTCATGATCGCCTTCAGATGACGGGCGACGATCTTCGAGCCGGTGACGAGGGCTGCCACCTTCTGCTCTTCCTTCACCTTCCAGTCGATATAGGCTTCGATGTCCGGATGGTCGATGTCGACGACGACCATCTTGGCCGCACGGCGGGTGGTGCCACCCGACTTGATCGCGCCGGCAGCCCGGTCGCCGATCTTCAGGAAGGACATGAGACCGGACGAGCGACCGCCGCCCGAGAGCCGTTCGCCTTCGCCGCGCAGATAGGAGAAGTTGGAGCCGGTGCCGGAGCCGTATTTGAACAGACGCGCTTCGCGGACCCAGAGGTCCATGATGCCGCCTTCGTTGACCAGGTCGTCCTCGACGGACTGGATGAAGCAGGCATGCGGCTGCGGATGCTCATAGGACGACTTCGACTTCACCAGCTTGGCCGTGAAGGGGTCGACATAGAAATGTCCCTGGCCGGGGCCGTCGATGCCATAGGCCCAGTGCAGGCCGGTGTTGAACCACTGCGGCGAATTCGGCGCGACGCGCTGGGTGGCCAGCATATAGGCGAGCTCGTCCTTGAAGGCGGCAGCGTCTTCTTCGGAGGTGAAATACTTGCCCTTCCAGCCCCAATAGGTCCAGGTGCCGGCCAGGCGATCGAAGACCTGGCGAGCATCGGTTTCCGAGCCGTAGCGCTCGTTTTCGGGCAGGCTGGCCATGGCCTTCTCGTCGGCGACAGACCGCCAGAGGAAGGAGGGAACGTCGTTCTCCTCGACCTTCTTCAGGATCTTCGGCACGCCGGCCTTGCGGAAATATTTCTGGGCGAGAATGTCGGCCGCCACCTGGCTGAACTGTGCGGGCACGTCGATGTCGGCAAGACGAAATACGATTGAGCCGTCGGGGTTCTTGATCTCGCTGATGGCCTTGCGGAACTCGATCTCCGCATAAGCGGACTGTCCCGGTTTGGTGAAGCGACGTTCAATGCGCATCTGCCTGTGTCCCTCGATCTAGGGCGCCGAAAACCCGGCGCGTAAAATTGCGTAACGCCTGCACGCAGAACCGCGCAGCCGCCGACTTGCTTATCCTTCAGGTGATTCATCCGGAGATGATTGCACCCTCTATATTGTGGTGATGGTGGCTGCAAATACTAAATATAGTTTTACCACACAAATGCCGCCAGGCCCAAATACCCCGCCGGGCGGTCAAAAATCGCACAATTTTCCTCTCGCAGGCGACGTCGTCAAAACGTCGTTCCGCATCCAAGAAAGCCGCTACAATGTTTGATGAAACCCGGCCTCGTTCATGCCCGGTCCAGTCGCCGCCGCAACAGGGTCCATTAACATCGTCCTCACTGATTCCGTCAAGGGGTGGTCTTTGAAGGAAATGTTAACGCTATATGTTGTGGTGTTAGATTGTGGATAACGGGCAAAAGAGCGAAGTCACGGGAATGACACGGCTTTCTCGGACGGTGTTACGTGTGCGGCAGCGGATGTGATGCAGAGTGTGAATTATCCCTGGGTAGATTTCGTGCCGAAACGGGCCGTTTTCGCCGACTTTGATGCGTCGAAGACACGCCGCCACAAGATTTAGGGGGCGATGCCAAAAATCTGGGGATGAGTCGCGCGTCAAATCTGCTTGACACAATTGCCGGACCAGAGGTGCTGCGGCCCGGCGAGCGGGTTTGCCGTTGCAGTGCACAAATTCGTGGCTTTTTTCAACGAAATCGCAACATGTCGCGATTACGACAAGGGAAGAACAGTATGGAATGAGCTCCATGCCCGGCCGCGACAGGCCGCCTGCCAGGAGGGCGGGTCGCGCGGAGTGAGCTTTCCATGTCTATTGCCAATCTATCCATTTTGAAGAAAGTCAGTCTCGTCGTCGTCCTGATGGGCGTCGCTGCTGCGGCGATTGCGGCGGTCGGTGCAAGCGGCCTGTCCTCCCTGGGCTCTGCCCTCAAGGATACCGGTGCACGCGAAGAGGTCGCCCGTGAGGCCATGGACCTGCGTGTCGACATCATCGCGATTTCCCGCATGACCTACCAGCTGGCGCTTGCGCCGGAAAAGGCCGCCGATTTTGCCGCCGAGACCGACAAGCGCGCGGCCGAAATGCTCGCCCGCCTGCCGAAGATCGCGACCACGGCCAGCCCGGCCGAGGCACAGATCCTCGACCGCACCAGGACCGCGCTCGATGCTTATTTCAACCAGATCCGCGCCATGGTGGCCGTTGCCGCCACGCCTGCCGGCCAGGACCTCGCAGCCATGAAGGCCGAGCTCGACAAGGCGCTCGAGGCTCAGAAGACGGTGACGTCGGTGGTCAAGGAGTATTCGACCTCGTCTGCCGAAAGCCTGAAGGCTTCGCGTGAAGATGCGCTGGCCGCTTCCGGCTTCACAATGCTGGTGCAGATCATCACCGCCGGCGTGTGCATCGTCGCAGGCGTTGCGATCAGCTTCCTGCTGGCCCGTCGCGGCATCGTCAATCCGATCCGCAGCCTGACGGCCGTCATGACCGAAATGGCCTCCGGCAAGGTCGGCGACGCGATTGACGGCACCGAGCGCCGGGATGAAATCGGCGAGATGGCGCGCGCGCTCGAAGTCTTCCGCACCAATGAAGCGCAGATGCGCGCCATGGAAACGCAGGAAGCGGCTCTGCATGCCCAGAGCAAGGATCTTCAGACCTCGATCAGCGATATCGTGGCGGCAGCAGCAGCCGGCGACTTCTCCAAGCGTATTTCCAAGACCTATGACGACGCCGATCTGCAGCGCTTCGCGGGCTCGGTCAACGAGCTGGTCGAAAGCGTCGACCGCGGCGTGAGCGAAGTCCGCCGCGTCATCGCAGCACTTGCCGATGCCGACCTGACCCATGACATGGACGGCCAGTTCCAGGGCGCCTTTGCCGAACTGCAGGGCAACGTCAACCAGACCATGGCGGTGCTTCGCCAGACCATGCAGAACATCCTGACGGCCGCCGGCACGATCACCGGCAATTCCGGCGAACTCTCTTCGGCCGCCAACCAGCTCGCCCGCCGCACGGAGCAGCAGGCAGCCTCGCTGGAAGAGACCGCCGCAGCCCTCGAGGAGATCACCACCACGGTCAAGACCTCCACCCAGCGCGCCAAGGAAGCCTCGCACATGGTCGACGAGACCAAGTCGAGCGCTGGCAAGTCGGGCGATATCGTCCGCAACGCGATCGACGCCATGGGCCGGATCGAGCAGTCCTCGCAGAAGATCAGTCAGATCATCTCGGTCATCGACGAAATCGCCTTCCAGACCAATCTCCTGGCGCTGAATGCCGGCGTCGAGGCCGCCCGTGCCGGTGAAGCCGGCCGTGGTTTCGCCGTTGTCGCCCAGGAAGTGCGTGAACTGGCCCAGCGCTCGGCCAATGCCGCAAAGGAGATCAAGACGCTGATCCACACCTCGGCCGAGGAAGTGAAGGGCGGCGTGTCGCTCGTGCTTTCCACCGGCGAGGCGCTGAAGGAGATCGAATCGCTGGTCAACCGCGTCAACGACCACGTCGTGACGATCGCCCGCGCGGCCGAAGAACAGTCGGCAGCCCTCGGCGAGATCAACACCTCGGTCAATCACATGGACCAGATGACCCAGCAGAACGCCGCCATGGTCGAAGAAACCACGGCTGCCAGCCAGGTTCTCGCCGGCGAAGCCCGCCAGCTGCAGGCGCAGCTCGCCCGCTTCAAGCTGGAAGGCGGCGCGTCCGCTGGCAGCGCAGGTTACCGCGCGGCGGCCTGAGGCTTGTCACTAATTCGCTAATTCGCTAATTCGCTAATTCGCGAAGCAGAAGCGTCACACCCGTGTGGCGCTTCTTTCGTTTGTGCGATGGAAAGGGCAGGATGGCTGGGCATTGGACTTAGCGTCGGCCTTGTTCTGTCTGGCAGGCTGGCGTGCGTAGTCGTTGGATTGAGGAGATACGAGATCATGCATCTGTTGTTGTTGGGCGCTACCGGACTTGTCGGCAGCCATGTTCTCGAGGCGGCGCTCGCCGATCCGCGGATCACTGCGGTGACCGCCCCGACCCGGCGACCACTGCCGTCGCGGCCGGGTCTGTCGGCGCCGGTCCTGGATTTCGACTCGCTTCCGCAGGATCCCGCAGTCTGGACTGTCGATGCTGTAATCTGCGCGCTCGGCACGACCATCAAGACAGCCGGATCTCGCGAGCGCTTCCATCGGGTCGACCATGACATTCCGCTCGAGATCGCCAGACTTGCGAAGGCCCATGGCGCCCGGACCTTCGTGCTCAATTCGGCGAAAGGTGCTGATGTGAAATCGTGGTTCTTCTACAGTCGGGTAAAAGGCGAGACCGAACAGGACATTCTGGGCCTCGGGTTCGAGCGAACGGTCCTGGTGCGACCCGGCCTGATCGACGGCCCTCGTCCCGAGCCGCGCCCTGTGGAGAAATGGGCGGGCAAAGTGCTTTCCGTGTTGGGGCCGCTTCTGCCCTTGTCGATGAAGGCGAACCCGCCTGAAGCGATCGCCCGCGCCATGCTCGCCGCCGCCATATCATCGGCGCCGGGCGTGACAATCGTGCCGTCGCAGGATCTGCACTGACGGCCGCCGAGACCATTGGCGACCGTCTGTCGGTTCAGCTTGCACGACCAAGCGGAAGCTCTCGGCGGATGTCGCCAACCTCGGGCACGTTGATGCGGCGGTAGCGCGCCTCCACAAAATTGTAGATGCCGAAGGCAGCAAGACCAACCGCGACGATGGCGTAGATGACGCCGCCGAAAGGAAGCCGCTGGACCCAGGCCAGCGCATCGGCCATCCCACCCGCCTGATCGGGATCGACGGTGAAGGCCGCGTAGAGGAAAAACACACCGATTATGCCGAAGACCGCGCCGCGAGCGACCAGGCCATAGATCGAAATCAGGACGGCGGGGGTGTTCTTGTCTGCATCCAGCGCCAGATAGCGCCCGAATTTGCGCCTGATGCCCTTCAATGCGGTGATGATGCCGCCGATGACGAAGCCCAGGCCGATGAGACCGGCAATATAGCGGCCAAAAGGCTGGGCCATAACCCAGGCGGCCAGCCCCTCTTCGCCACCGGATCCGCCGCCGCTCGACATGTGCAAGGCCATCGTCAGGCTGGTAAGGGCAAGGCCCGCATAGGTGATGGCGCTGCCGAAGAGGGCTGCACGGATTACATAGCCCTTCAGGTCATCATCCTGGCCATCGGCATTGGCGAGCGATTGGGCAAGCCTCCAGATGACGAAGCCGGCAAGCCCCAGTCCGATCAACCCGATCCAGATCCGCCCGAACGGTTGCTGCAGGAGTGCAGTCAGTGCAGACTGGGTGTCCGGTCTGCCGCCGGCAACGCTGGAAAACAGGGCAAGCGCCGCAATCAGCAGGAAGACAACGCCGCGCGCGCCGTAGCCCGCACGTGCCAGCAAGTGAAATTTTGACCGCGTGTTCATGGGAACCCTCTCTTGATACCAAGGGAGAACGGAAGCCACGCCCAACGGGTTCCGTCGAAAGAGCGCCTCGTACGGAACCTCCGGGGCAGGGCGATGTTCTGTCGATGCCAAGGGAGAAGGCCATGGAAGACGAACGCATCAGGCATGACGGAGACCGGAACACCGGCTATCGGGACAAGGATCATCCGGGCCCCCGAAGTGGCAGTGTGCTGTCCTGGTGGTCCCTGGCGATCGTCACGGTCTTTCTGGTGTTCATCGTCGGCGGCGTATTGATGATGTGACGAAATACTCAACCAAGTGGTTGACAATCGGCGCATCGCGATAGATATTCAACCACATGGTTGAGCAAACAGACGCGATCCTCGATACGATTTTTCACGCACTGGGCGACCGAACCCGTCGCCAGATGCTCTTCGACCTGTCGCAGGGCGCTCGCAGCGTCGGCGAACTGGCGGAACCCCATGCCATGTCACTGGCGGCCGCATCCAAGCACGTGAAGGTGCTGGAAGGGGCGGGGCTCGTGCGGCGGGAAATCAGGGGACGAACCCATCTCTGCCACCTGGATCCAGGGCCGCTATCCGGCGCTCACCGGTGGCTGAGCACCTATGAGCACTTCTGGACCGGCCGGCTGGACGTTCTCGAACGGCTTCTCCAAGCGGAGGACGCCGCATCTCCCAACAACAAGGATGGAGAATGACGATGACGGAACTACTGGAAATGGACACTTATGGACGTGTGGCGGAACCGGCGACGCTGGTGATCGAGCGCCGCCTGCCGGGGCCACCTTCGCGGATCTGGTCCTATCTGGTCGATGCCGACAAGCGCCGGCTCTGGTTGGCTGACGGCGTGATGGAAGCGAAAGCGGGCACCCCGTTCGAACTTGTCTGGCGCAATGACGAACTGACCGACCCGCCCGGCGCACGTCCCGAGGGTTTCAAAGAGGAAATGCGTATGGAGAGCCGGGTGCTGGAGGTGCACAAGGACAAGCGGCTGGTCTTCACCTGGGGTGACACCGGTGAGGTCTCTTTTGACCTTCATCCGGAAGGCGATGCGGTTCTGCTCAAGATCACACACCGGCGGATCTCGGACCGGGCAAACCTGCTGATGGTCGGGGCCGGCTGGCACATGCATCTCGACATTCTCGCAGCCAAGCTGCGGGGAGACCGGCCGGAACCCTTCTGGGACGGATGGCTGCGCCTGAAGGCCGACTACGACAAGCGGATCCCGGCCTGAAATCGACCAGGTCGCCAAAGCAGAAAGACCCTCCCCGGATGACGGGGAGGGTCGCTTCATGTCTTCGAGTTGCAGCCGGGCGGCTTAGGGTTGCGCAGGCTGGGGCTCATCCGGTGCCGGGGCCGGTGCGTCCTGCACGGCGCCTTCCGGTCCTGTGGCCGGAACATCCGTTTGTGGCGGTGTGACCGAGGGCGGCGCCAGCGTGCCATTGCCCGGATCGGCTGGTCCTTCCGGTGTCGGAGCCGCCGCCGGATCGTCTGCAGGGGCCGTGCCGGGGGTGGCTGGCGTGGCCGGCTGAACGCTGTCGCCCGGCTGGGCTTCGGTGGCATCCGCAGAGGTCGCCTGTGTCTGGGCGACCGGGGAACCCTCCGGCATCTGGTCGGTGCCGACAGGTTCGGCGAGCGGGTTTGCACCTTCTGCCGCAAGACGCCAGACCGTGTTGCCGGCATCGTCGGCAATCAGGAGTGCGCCGGTTCCATCGAAACCGAGACCGACGGGGCGGCCGCGGGCTTCTTCATCCGGGTTGAGGAAGCCAGTTACCACGTCGCGGGCTTCGCCCGACGGCATGCCGTTCTCGAAAGGTACGTAAAGGACCTTGTAGCCGTTGAAGTGGTCGCGGTTCCAGCTGCCACGATTGCCGACAAAGGCGCCGTTTTCATAATCGGCCGGCATCGCCATGCCGAGCGAGAAGGCGAGGCCGAGCGCGGCCACATGGCTCGACAGGGCATAATCCGGCTTGATTGCCTGTTCGACCATGTCGGGGCGCGGCGGATGCAGCCGGGGGTCGACATGCTGGCCGTAATAGCTCCATGGCCAGCCGTAGAAACCGCGGTCCTGGACGGAGGTCATGTAGTCGGGAACGAGATTGGGCCCGAGTTCGTCGCGCTCGTTGACGACGGTCCAGAGCGCACCGCTTTCCGGATTGATCGTCAGGCCGTTCGGATTGCGAAGGCCCGAGGCGTAGATGCGCGAGGCGCCGGTTTCCCGGTCGATCTGCCAGATGGCGGCGCGGCCCTTTTCGGCTTCCAGCCCGCGTTCGCCGGCATTCGAATTGGACCCGACCGAAGCGTAAAGGAAGCGGCCGTCGGGGCTGAGCGCCAGATCCTTGGTCCAGTGGTGATTGATCGGGCCGCCAGGCAGGGGCGACAGAACCCGCGGCGGCGTCGTGATCTCGTTTTGACCGAGCTGGTAATCATAGGCAAGCACAGCATCAGCGGCCGCGACATAGAGCGTATCGTCGATAAAGGCGAGGCCGAAGGGCGAATTCAGGTCCTGCAGCAGGTCGTGGCGTTCATCGACGGTTCCGTCGCGGTCGGTATCACGCAACAGCGTGATGAGATTGGTCGGCTTGCCGCCCCCGCCGCTGCCGGACGCGATCGACATGATGAAACCACGGATGACATCCTTTGGCCGCTCGACCGGCTTGCCCGGCGGTGCCTTGCTCTGCACGACGAGAACGTCGCCATTCGGCAGCGTGTGGACGGTGCGCGGATTGGCGAGATCCCGGGCATAGGCTGTGATGGTGAAGCCTTCCGCGACATCGGGCGTTTCGTCCTCGTTCCAGCCAACGACTTCGGCGACCTTGAGATCGGGCACGAGGGACTGGCTTGGTTCGGGAAGAACGGGATCGGGACCGATCTGGCTGGTGATGTCGAAATCGCCGTTGTCGTCGCTGCAGCCGGCGAGCGCGAGGACGAGGACGGCGGTGGAGGCAAGCGCCGCGTGGCGCAGGGTGAGGCGGGTCATGGAGTTCTCCAGGCATCGGCGGCGCGCTGGTCGGCCGTAAGGTAGACACAGGCGATCATGGCGATCACGGTGACGGACGAGGCAATGAGGCCGTAGGGCACGATGGCGGTCCAGCCGTCGCCGGCATGAATGAAGCTGTTGATGATCGCGAGGACCAGAATGGCGATGAAGGCCAGCGAGGCGGGCCAGCGCGGGCGCAGCGCCCGTGTCGCCGGACGTGCAAGGTCGATCAGTCCAGCGATGACGGCAAGCGCTCCGAAGACGAGGCCGAAGAACAGGAGCCAGTCGGAAAAGTTGCTCCACATCAGATGCGCTGTCCGCCAGTAGAGGATGTCGGTGATCAGCGTCAGCGTGAAGCAGACGAAGGGGAAAGGAACAAAGAGCGCCGAAAACGGATAGGCGTTGCCGGCAGCGGGCGGAGAATGAATGGCCATGGCGATCTCGATCTTGAGGGATGGGATACTCATGCCATACGGTCGAGCGGCGCCTTTTGTTCCATCACGCAGACAACGGATGGCGCGCCGACAGGCTCGGACGGCATGAAAAAGCCCGCGGCCATGGCGCGGGCTTTAGCGAGATCGGGATGGACGTTTCGCCTGTCAGCCCTTGGAGCCCTTGGCGATCGGCTCCTGATAGGTGAAGCCCATGTCCCAGGGAAAATAGATCCAGGTATCCTGGGAGACTTCCGTGACAAAGGTGTCGATGGTGGGAACGCCCTTCGGCTTTGCATAGACGCAGGCAAAATGCGCCTTCGGCATCATTTCGCGCACTTCGATTGCGGTCTTGCCGGTGTCGGTCAGGTCGTCGACGACCAGCACGCCTTCGCCGCCATTGACCATGAGTTCTGCGGTGATGCCCTTCAGGAGGTTCATTTCGCCCTGGTTGACATAGTCGTGATAGGAGGCGACGCAGACCGTCTCGATCAGACGGATATTGAGTTCGCGCGAGATGATCGCCGCCGGCACGAGGCCGCCGCGGGTGATGCAGACGATGGCACGGAAGTCCTGGCCCATGCCCGCAAGGCGCCAGGCGAGCGCCCGGGCATCGCGGTGAAACTGGTCCCAGGAGACGGGGAAGGCTTTATCGGGAAGAGACATGGGAAGAGGGCTCCGCTGGCTGGATGATATCGTCCGCGCCGGACTGCGGCGCCATGGACCGGATCCTTGGGCGGGCCGCCATGTGCGCGGTCCTGAAACGCGTTTCGCGCGGCAGATACCGCGCGAAGCTCGTCCTCGAAGGGCTCCAGTCTTTGGCCGTTGCTATTAGCGGGAATCCGAAGCCTCTGGCAAGGCCCGTGTTCCCGCAAGCATCGGCGCGTGATCAGCGCGACAGCAGCGTCAGCGCCGTCATCGAATCGAGCAATGTGCGGGTGACGCCGCCGAACAGCATTTCCCACCAGCGCTTGTTGCCATAGGCGCCCATGACCAGGAGATCGATGGAACTGTCCGACAGACGATTCTCGATTGCGATTGCCGGATCGAGACCCGTCTTTTCCGACGCTGTCAGCGTGACCTTGATGCCGTGCCGGGCAAGCGAGGCAGCAATCTCGGCCCCTGCCATCGGCGCGCTGTGGCCTGCATTGTCGCTCGCATCGACGGTGAAGATTTCGACCATGTCGGCCGCTTTCAGGAAGGGGAGCGCGTCGAAGGTCGCCCGCGCGGCTTCCCGCGAGCCGTTCCAGGCGACGAGCACCCGGCGGATCGGCTTCGGCGATTTCAGGATATGCGGGATGAGCAGGACCGGCCGGCCACTTTCGAACAGGAAGCTTTCGAGCTCCGAGCGGGTCTCCGACAGCATGCCGGTTTCACTCTGGGCGGCGATGACGAGATCAACGCTGCGGGCGCTGTCGATCAGCGAGGCCGAATTGAAGCCGGAGGATGTGACGAAGCTGCGCCACTCATGCGAAAGCCCCTCGCGGGTGCCGACCTCACGAAAGATCTTCTCGACGCTTTCCGTTTCCTGATGGGCCATTTCCTGCAAGGCCTGGACCGTCGCGGGATCCGGGATCTCCATCGGCGCGACCAACGGCACCATGGCGACGGCTTCGGCATGGGCGCCGATCACATGCGCCTCAAACTGGTTGGCGATGGAGACGGCGAAGTCCGTCACCTGGCTGGTGGTTTTGGGGGTGTCCAATATGGCGAGCAGTGTCCGGTAGCCCATGGTCGTCTCCTCTCGCGGCCCTTATTCATCGTCCGCACAAGACAAGTATGGGCTGCAGTGTGTGCTTCCGCCTTGACCTCGGTCAAGTGGGGAGCGGGATGTCAGGCCACTTCGCCGGTGCCGAGATCGCGTTTGGCGGCGGCATCCTTTTCCGAGCGCAGGGTGGCAATCATCGCTTCGACATCGGCGGCCGCCGCGTCGACCACGGCCTGGTCACGGGCCCTGACGATCAGCTCGGTGGAGAAGCGAATGCCGTCGAAATGCGGATAGGAACCGATCGAGGTGTCCGGATGTGCCTTCTGGATCGCGCCGAGTGCCGTCCCGATATCGCCTTCGCCGAAGGGGCAGGGGATGGAGCGGGAGAGAACCCGCTGGCCGGCCGGCAGAGTTCCGATCACATGCGCCATCATCGCCTGGAAGACCTGCGGCACGCCGGCCATGACATGCACATTGCCGATGATGAAGCCGGGCGCGGTCGAGACCGGGTTGGGGATATGGCGGCTGCCCTCCGGCATGCGCGCCATGCGCTGGCGGGCATCGGTGAAGTCGAGCCCGCGGCCGGCATACATGTCGCCGAGCAGCTTCATGGCATCCGCATCATGCAGGCAGGGAACGCCGAAGGCCTTGGACACGGCATCCGCCGTGATGTCGTCATGCGTCGGACCGATGCCGCCCGAGGTGAAGACATAGGTGTATTTCGACCGGAGCGCGTTGAGCGCCTCGACGATCGCATCCTCCTCGTCGGCGACGATTCGCACTTCCTTCAGATCGATGCCGGCGACGGTGAGCAGGTCGGCGAGATGGCCGATATTCTTGTCCTTGGTGCGGCCGGACAGGAGTTCGTCGCCGATGGCGAGCATCGCTGCGGTCTGGATCGTCGAGGTCATGGATCAGGTCCTATGGGGTGAGGCAGGCGGGGCGGAAAGACGTTACCGTTTTGTGTCGGTGAAGAGAAGTAAAGGTGGTGAATGATTGAACAGTGCGTTCCCTCGCGTGTGACTGGTCGGATCGCCGAAATGCGATACCTATCGCCCATCCACAGCGCGGCGAGGCCGCATGTTCAAAGAAAGATACGACATGGCCAAGGTACTGGTTCTCTATTATTCGGCTTACGGTCACATCGAAACTATGGCTTATGCCGTTGCCGAAGGCGCAAAGTCTGCCGGCGCCGACGTTACCGTCAAGCGCGTTCCAGAACTGGTGCCGGATGATGTCGCCAAGGCTTCATATTACAAGATGGACCAGCAAGCCCCGATCGCCGACCCGGCCGAACTCGACCAGTATGACGCGATCATTGTCGGCGCCGGCACCCGTTACGGCACGGTCGCCTCACAGATGCGCAATTTCTGGGATCAGACCGGCGGCCTCTGGGCGCAGGGCAAGCTGACCGGCAAGCTCGGCTCGATGTTCACCTCGACCGCGACCCAGCATGGCGGCCAGGAAACTACGATCATGGGGTTCATCCCGACCTTCCTGCATCACGGCATGCTCTATGCAGGCCTTCCCTACGCCTTCCAGGGCCAGATGGGCGTCGAGCAGGTCAAGGGCGGCTCTCCCTATGGCGCCTCCACGATCACCGAGGGCGACGGCTCGCGCCAGCCTTCCGCGATCGAGCTGGAAGCCGCCCGCTACCAAGGCGCGCATGTGGCGAAGCTGGCTGCCAAGCTGGCCTGACCGGCACAGAATTGACAATCATCAAAGGCGGGGCGCAGGCCCCGCCTCTTTTCGTGCCTGCTCTGGTTTTCGGTCCGTGATCGGTAAAATGCGAGATGTATTTGCAACGATCGCTTCGGTGGTGTGACGAATCAGACAGCACGCCGTCACCAACTCCGCCCGAGGGCCCTGAAAGCGGGCCGAGCCATCCTTGCGGGAGGTTGCACCACCTTCGACTGCAGGATTCGCAATCTCTCGCCTGTTGGCGCTTAGGTCATCTCCGAGACGACAGCCCACATTCCCCCTCACTTCCGCCTGCGCCTCGATGACGGCACGCATGACTGCGCGGTCAAGTGGCGCAAGGAACGCGTGCTCGGCGTGGAATTCACCGATGTCCGCGCGAGCTAAGTGACCAATGACACGGGGTGGCACGCCGACGGCCCTGCCTGCCCTTGACGCGTCCGTCGAACTGATCGAAACAGGGCCCGCGCGGACGTGGCGAAACTGGTAGACGCAAGAGACTTAAAATCTCTCGGCCTTAGGTCATGCGGGTTCGATCCCCGCCGTCCGCACCAACCCTCCCTCTGCATCTTCCTGGCACCCATGCGCTCAAGCGACCTGTCGGGCGTGTCGCCGCAATCAGGGAGCTGCGATGTCGGTGCGCCAAAATTGTGCATATCCACAATTGACGAAAGTTTGAGCATTTTCCGCTTTCCGGCCTCTTTGATTCCTGCTTTGATGGACACATCAAAAACAAGGGGAGCAAAATTCCATGATATCAAGACGTCTCTTTTCGGCGGCCGTTCTCGCAGCCGGGCTGATGGCCGGCGTGACGCTGCCGGTCTCCGAAGCCCATGCCGAGACCGCCATCAAGTTTACCCTCGACTGGAAATATGAAGGCCCGGCAGCCGGCTTCCTTCTGGCGCTGGACAAGGGGTATTTTGCGGCCGAGGGGCTCGACGTAACGATCGATTCGGGCAATGGCTCGGTCGAGGCCATCCCGCGGGTGGCGACCGGCGCCTATCAGATGGGCTTCGGTGACATCAATTCGGTGATCAAGTTCCTCGATGAGGATCCGACCCAGAAGGTCAAGGCCATCATGATGGTCTATGAGAAGCCGGTCTTTGCCGTCGTCGGTCGCAAGTCGCTTGGCGTGACCGAAGACCCGAAGTCGCTGGAAGGCAAGAAGCTCGGCGCCCCGCCGCCGGATGGCGCCTTTGCCCAGTGGCCGGCCTTCAAGCAGGCTGCCGGCATCGATGACAGCGGCATCACCATCGAGAGCATCGGTTTCCCGGTGCGCGAGCCGATGCTCGCCAAGGGTGACGTCGATGCCGTCTTCGGCTTCGCCTTCTCGGTTATCCTGAACCTGAAGGCGCAGGGGATCGCGGCCGACGACATCGCCACCATCCTGATGGCCGACAACGGCTTGAACCTCTACGGCAACAGCGTCTTGGTGAATACCGACTTCGCCACCGAAAACCCCGAGGCCGTCAAGGGCTTCCTGAAGGCGCTGACGAAAGGCTTTGTCGACGCGGTCGCCAATCCGGAAGAGGGCGTGGCTGCCGTCCTGAAGCGCAACGAAACGCTCAATCCCGAGATCGAGAAGGAACGTCTTGATATGGCCAATGCCATGAACATCAAGACACCTTACGTGGTCGAAAACGGCATGGGCACCGTCGACATGGAGCGGCTTGCCGCCTCGATCGAGACGCTGAAGGTGTCGATGGGGCTGAAGGGCAATGTCACCGCCGAGCAGGTCTTCGACGCAAGCTTCCTGCCCGCCAAGGAAGAGCGGATGCTGCCGTAACGACCTCACCCTCCCCTTCAGGGGGAGGGTCGAACCCTTGGTTCGGGGTGGGGTGACCTTTCGCGAGACCACCCCACCCGCTGTTCGCAGCGGCCTCCCCCTCAAGGGAGGTTGGGAAATCCCATTTTGACCGGAGCCCCAATGTCTCATCTCGTTTCCATCGACAATGTCGACATGCGCTATGGCGGCGCGGACGGCACGCTGGCCGTCTCCGGCCTGACGCTCAGGGTCGACAAGGGCGAATTCGCCGCCGTCGTCGGGCCCTCCGGTTGCGGCAAGTCGACCCTGATGAAGCTCGTGACGGGATTGCATATTCCCCAGTCCGGTGTCGTCATCGTCGCCGGCCAGCAGGTGACCAAACCGGTCTCGATCGTCGGCATGGCCTTCCAGAACCCGACCATGCTGCCCTGGCGCACGACGCTCGAAAACATCCTCCTGCCGCTCGAAATCGTCGATCGGCATCGCCATCGTCTGCGGGCGAACAAGAAGGAATACATCGAGAAGGCGGAGAACCTGCTGGAGATCGTCGGCCTCAAGGGGGTCGGCTCGAAATTCCCCTGGCAGCTGTCGGGGGGCATGCAGCAGCGCGCCAATCTCTGCCGGGCGCTGATTCACGAGCCGGAACTCCTGATGCTCGACGAACCCTTCGGCGCGCTCGATGCCTTCACCCGCGAGGAGCTTTGGTGCGTGATCCGCGATCTGCATGCAGCCCAGGGCGTGACGATCGTGCTGGTCACCCATGACCTGCGCGAGGCGGTTTTCCTGGCGGACCGGATCTTTGTGATGAGCGCAAGGCCCGGCAAGGTGGTGAAGGAACACACGGTGCCCTTCGCCCGGCCGCGCGACATCGAACTGACCTATGACAATGCCTTCAACGACATGGTGCATGTCCTGCATGGCGAGATCGCGAAGGCGAGGGTGGTGGCATGAGTGTGACAATCGAAACGGCTCCGACCCGGCCGGTGGTGAAGCCGCTGATGCAGCGGATCAACTGGGTGCGCGCCGCCCCCATTCTCTACACGCTCGGTCTCTTCGTCGTCTGGGAGCTCTCCGTCATCGTCTTTGCCCTGCCGCAGACGCTGCTGCCGGCGCCGACGCGTGTCTTCGAGGCGATCATCCAATACTGGTCGCCGATCTGGAAGAATTCGCTGCAGACGCTTTACACCACGACGCTCGGCTTCCTGATCGCAGTCGTGGCAGGCCTGGGTCTCGGCCTCTTCATCGGCTGGTCGAAGACCATCTATGCCGGGCTCTATCCCCTGATGATCGGCTTCAACGCCATACCCAAGGTAGCGCTCGTCCCGATCCTCGTCATCTGGTTCGGCATCGGTACCGTGCCGGCGGTGTTGACCGCCTTCCTGATTTCCTTCTTCCCGATCGTCGTCAACGTCGCGACGGGCCTCGCCACGATCGAGCCGGAAACCGAGGATGTGCTCAGGGCTTTGGGCGCGCGAAAGATGGACATCATGCTGAAGGTCGGCATTCCCCGCTCCATGCCCTATTTCTTCGGCTCGCTGAAGATCGCGATCACGCTCGCTTTCGTCGGCTCTGTCGTCTCCGAGACGGTCGCCTCCAACTATGGCCTCGGCAACATGATGAGCTCGGCCCAGAGCCAGTTCAACGTGCCACTGGTCTTTGCCGGCCTCTTGATGCTCGCGGTCGAGGGCATCGCCATGTATGCGCTGATGGCCTTCATCGAGAAGCGCATGACCGGCTGGGCGCACCGTTCGACCATGGCGAACTGATGCCCTGGCCGGTGGGGTGGGGCGGTAAACCCGCGTTCAGCCCTTTGCCTTGAGCGTGAAGGGCAGCTCGAACGGGGTGGAGCGCTCGGCGATCACGTCGTTGATGGTATAGCGCAGAACATAGCCGCCGGGCTTGGCCCCTGCGACGTCGAGGGTGAGGTGGGTATAGACCTCGACCGCATCCGAGTGGCTGGTGAAGGTGAAATTGCCAAATTCCTTCTGCAGCGCCAGTGTCTTGCCTTCGTCGTTGGTCAGTTCGAGGTCGACGGTGAAGTGCGACTGGCGCTGATTGTCCGGTGCCGGTTTCCATTTGAGGCCGGTCACTTCCACATAGGTGATCAGCTTTTCGCCGGTCATGAAGACCGGTTCCGCCTTCGCGGCGTAGGCGCGGTAGGCTTTCGGCACGTCACTGACGAAGAGTGCCCGGGGAACCGTGGGCGGCAGTGTCTGCGAGAAGGCCGCAAGGCCTGAGCGCATGGCCTCGAAGGCGCCGCGCGCGTCGTTCTGCGCCGCCAGCCGCTCCGCCTCGATCGCTGCGTCGAGAAGCGGGCCTGCCGAGGCCGTGGAGGCGACGAGCCATGCGCCGAGAGCGGCGGCGGTGAAGGAACGGATGGGGCCGGGGTATTTCAGGGGCACGTGATTCTCCCGCGTTGCGATGGCGCGAGTGTGGAAAGAACCAGCACGACGCGTCAAGCGCTGCCTCCGCTTGCCGGGATCACGTTGACCTGATCCTTACGAGCGCCAGAAGATCGGGACGAGCAGGACCATGACGGTCAGCACTTCCAGACGGCCGAGCAGCATGGCGAGCGACAGGATGTAGAGCTCCGGATCGGCCATCATGGCAAAGTTGCCGGCGGGGCCGATCAGGGGTCCGATGCCGGGGCCGACATTCGAGAGCGCCGTGATCACGGCCGAAGAGGCGGTGGCGAATTCATATCCGGCAAGCGCCATGGCGAGGCTTCCGACAACCCAGATGAAGGTATAGGCGCTGAAGAAGAGGAAGACGGCCCTTTGGGTGTCTGCATCGACGATCTGGTTGCCGTAGCGCACGGAATAGACCGCGTTGGGATAGATGAGCTTCTTCATGCCGGTCAGGATGATGTTGAACAGGATCACGAAGCGGTAGGCCTTGATGCCGCCGGCGGTCGAACCCGAGCAGCCGCCCATGAAGGTCGCGAAGAAGGCGGCTGCGACGGCAAAGGGCCCCCAGAGCGTATAGTCCTCGCTGGCATAGCCGGTGGTGGAGAGGATCGACGAAAAATTGAAGAAGGAATGTGACAGCGCCAGCGGCAGATCGACACCGTTGCGCAGGTGGTTATAGAGCGCAGCAGCGATGGCAAAGGCGGCAAGATAGCCGAGGAAGACCAGGATCTGGGGATCGCGCAGCGCATCGAGGCGCCCCTTGATGAAAAACACGATCAGGATCGAGAAGGGCAGGCTGCAGACCGTCATGAAGAAGGTCGCGATCCAGCGCAGCGCGTAGCTGTTGAAATAGCCGAAGGACGCGTCATGGGTGGAGAAGCCACCGGTCGCGATCGTGGTCAGGGCGTGATTGAGCGCGTCGAAATGGCTCATGCCGAAAACGTCGTAGGCGATCATGCAGATGAGCGTGATCGCCACATAGATGGCGACAAAGGCTCGGGTGAAGGTCGCAATCCGCGCGAACGGCTTGTCGCCGATGTCGGAGGATTCCATCTTGAAGAACGAGACCCCTCCGACCCGCAGGAACGGCAAAACGAACAGCCCGAGCGCCACGATCCCGATGCCGCCTAGCCATTGCAGCAGCGAACGCCAGACGAGCAGACCGGGCGCCATGTCGTCAAGCCCGACGAGAACGGTGGACCCGGTCGTGGTGATGGCCGAGACCGATTCGAACAATGCCTGGGCGAAGGTGAGTTCGAGCTCGGAGAAGAAGATCGGGATGGCACCGATGAGCGAGAAGGTCGCCCAGAGCACATTCACCAGAAGGAAGCCCATGCGCTTGGAAAAGGCAGGCGGCGGGCCCCGCGTCGCCATGGCCGCGGTGACCGACAGCCCGCCCACCATGGCCGCAGAGACGGTGAAGACCGACCAGTGGGCATCGCCATAATAGAGGTCCACCATGGCCGGGATCAGCATGGCCGTGGAGAGGTAGAGCCCGCAAAGGGCCGCGATGTAGACGACGGAGCGGAGCAGATTGGTATTCAAGCAAGGTCTTCCGTCTGTTGCGGCGCAAAGAGGCTTTGTCTCCGCCCTATGTGTATGCCATAGCGGGGCTCGGTTCAAAATTCAACGGAGGCTGACGTGACCGCCAGTCAAGTCGACGAAGCGCTGGAGGCAATGCGCGGCCTCTTTCCCGAAACACCGCTGCAGCTCAACGACCATCTGAGCGCCCGTTACGGCGCCAATGTCTATCTGAAGCGCGAGGACCTGACGCCCGTCCGCTCCTACAAGATCCGTGGCGCCTTCAATTTCTTTCGCAAGATCGTTGCCGACAGCCCCTCCGGCACCACCTTCGTCTGCGCCTCCGCCGGCAATCACGCCCAGGGCTTTGCCTATGTCTGCCGCCATTTCGGCGTCGAGGGCGTGGTCTTCATGCCGGTGACCACGCCGCAGCAGAAGATCGACAAGACCCGCATCTTCGGCGGCGAATTCATCACCATCCGTCTGGTCGGCGACATCTTCGACCAGTGCTATGCGGCTGCCCGAGACCATGTCGAGGCCATCGGCGGCCACATGGTGCCGCCCTTCGACCATCCTGATATCATCGAGGGACAGGCGACCGTTGCCGCCGAGGTCATGCAGCAACTGCCCGATGGGGTCGCTCCCGATCTGGTGGTTATGCCGGTCGGTGGCGGCGGGCTCTCCTCGGGCATGACGGGCTACATGGCCGGACGCGTGTCGCCCGAGGCGATGATCTTTTGCGAACCGGCCGGGGCGCCCAGCCTGAAGAAGAGCCTCGAGGCCGGCAAGGTCGTGACGCTGCCCAAGGTCGACAATTTCGTCGATGGCGCCGCCGTTGCCCGCATCGGCGATCACAATTTCGAGGCGCTGAAGAGCTTCCGGCCGGATCAGGTGCTGATCGTGCCTGAAAATGCGATCTGCGTGACGATGACCGACATGCTCAATGTCGAGGGCGTGGTGCTGGAACCGGCGGGCGCGCTGGCGCTGGCGGCCCTCGATCTGCTGCCCCGCGTGGCGCTGAGCGGCCGGACGATCGTCGCGGTCGTGTCGGGCGGCAATTTCGATTTCGAGCGTCTGCCCGACGTCAAGGAACGCGCCATGCGCTATGCGGGCCTCAAGAAATACTTCATCCTGCGCCTGCCGCAACGCCCCGGCGCCTTGCGCGATTTCCTCAACCTGCTCGGTCCTGAGGATGATATCGCCCGCTTCGAATATCTGAAGAAGTCGGCGCGAAATTTCGGCTCGATCCTGATCGGCATCGAGACCGGCAAGCGCGAGAATTTCGCAGCCCTGTTCGAGCGGTTCGATCAGGCAGGGCTGGGCTTCGAGGACATTACCGAAAACGAGATCCTTGCCAATCTGATCATCTGATGCCCTGCTGGCCGAGCCAGTCGAGAATTGTCCGGGCGATGGGTTCGGTGGTTTCGGGCGAATAGGTGTCGCCGGCGATCACGTGATTGTTGGCGTCGCCGGTCGGGCCGGGATCGATCAAGCGGTGAGGGCCGCCCCAACGGGCGGCGACGGCCGCTGTCCGATCCGGCCGCACGACCTTGTCTTCAGGCGACTGGATGAAAAGTGCGGGAATGCGGATGGCCTCGACCGGGCTATGGGTCGCCAGACGCACCGACTGTGCCATCGGAATGAGCGCGGCGACCGGATAGTCGGTGGTCCAGTTATGGGCGTTGAGCGGGCTGACCGGCTGGAAGCTGCGTCGCTCGCCGAGCAGAAGCCGTGCCAGTCGCGTGCCAAAAGGCCCGCTCAGCAGGAAACTGCCGGAAGCCTGCACGCCGTAGTTTGGCGAGAGGAACACCGCGGCCGCCACCTGATCCGAAAGAGAAGGCCGGGCGAGCGCCCAGGTGACAAGCGAGGCACCCGTCGACGTCGAGATGACCACGACCTGCTCGCCGAGCAGGCGTCCCACGGCCAGCGCCTCGCCGACATCGCCCGTCCAGTCCTCGATTGTCGCGAGGCCAAGCGCGTCGGGATCGTCGAGGCCGTGGCCGACCAGACGGGTGAAGAAGAGATTGGCGCCGAGCGCCTTTGCCACAAGATCGGGCAGGGGACGAACCTCGGCGGGTGAGGCGGAAAAACCATGTACGTATATGATGCTGACCGGCGTCTTGCCGCGACGCGCGGGGTCGGCCCAGACGATCTGCTTGGCGAGGCCCTTGCGAATGACGCCCACCTTGCCCTCGTCCTCCGCGATCCGTGATTCCACCTCCTCGGGGGGCGTGTCGGCAGCGAGGCGTGCCTTGCCCTCCAATGCAAGCGCCGGGGGCATTCGGTAGACGGCGATGAGTGTTGCGACCGCAACCGCGATGAACGCAAGCGCTATGCCCATGAAGCTCCGCATCTCCTTCTCCACGGTCGTGTTTGCTCGCCGCAGTGGAGCTTAGCACGCCGGTCACCGGCGGAAAGCCACCCGTCCTGCTCTTCCGCGTCGTTCCTCCCTGTGCTAGGGGAAACGCATGTCGATCCTGTCCAGCATCCTTTCTTTTTTCACCGGTGGCGCCTCGTCCGAGAGCCCTGCCAAGCCCATGGCCGAGCCGCAGACCTACAAGGATTGCGTCATCCACGCCGAACCCCTGCGCGAAGGCAGCCAGTATCGTCTTGCCGGCCGCATCGTGCAGACCGTGGATGGTCGCGATCTCGAACGGAAGTTCATCCGCGCTGATGTCTTCACCTCGCTCGACGATGCGCTTGATTGCACCTTCCGCAAGGCGCATCAGATCATCGACCAGAACGGCCCGGCTCTCTTCGGTGACGGGGAAGAGACACGAATCGTCTGACGGTTGTCGAATTGATGCGAAGAAATCTTTCTTCGCAGTCACTGAAAATTAATGCTGCAGCGCAACACTGGGCCCGGGAAATTGCTCGGGTTTTCATGTGATTATTGCGTTTCTGTCTGCCTTTTCGCCCCGCATTGGTCTGATCGCATCTGGCATCCTCCTCGGGATGGCGGGGACGCTTGTCGCCGCCGACGGGACTGCGGCCGCCCAGACGGCGAAGGCGTCCGCCGACCTTGCCTGGCTGATGGCCGCGGCCGGTATGGTGATGATGATGCAAATCGGTTTCCTGCTCCTGGAAGCCGGCATGGTTCGCTCCAAGAACTCGATCAACGTGGCCCAGAAGAACCTGCTGGATTTCGTTTTCGGCGTGATCGGTTTCGCCGCGATTGGCTTCATGTTGGCCTTTGGTACCTCCGGCACGCTGCCAGTCGGCTTCGACCTGGACTATTTCCTGCTCCAGGACCTCGACAGCTGGCTCGCAGGCTTCTTTGTCTTCCAGGTGATGTTCTGCGGCACGGCCGCGACCATCGTTTCCGGGGCAATTGCCGAGCGCATGACACTGTCGGCCTATGTTCTCGGTTCGATCGTGCTGTCGACCCTCATCTACCCGGTCTTCGTCCACTGGGCCTGGGGAACGGCAGTCGGCCCGAACTCCGGCGCCTTTCTCGCCAATCTCGGTTTTGTCGATTTCGCCGGCTCGACGGTCGTTCATGCCACAGGCGGCTGGGTCGCGCTCGCGGCCTGCCTGGTAATCGGCCCCAGACAGGGCCGCTTCGATGCCGAGGGCCGGCCGGTCCGGATCGCCGGCCATAACCCGGTACTGGCGACGACCGGCGGGCTGATCCTGTTTTTCGGCTGGATCGGATTCAATGGCGGCTCGACGCTCGCGGCCAGTGCCGATGTCGCTCCGATCATTCTCAACACGGTGCTTGCAGGTGGCATGGGCACCTGCGTCGGGTACGTCATCGGCGCCAGGCAGGACGGGGTCGTTCTGCCGGAAAAGGCGCTGTGCGGCATGCTCGGCGCGCTGGTGGCTGTGACGGCCGGCTGCCATGTGCTCGACCCCGGCGGAGCGCTTCTGGTCGGTGCCCTAGGCTCGATCATCGCCGTCTTCGGCAACCAGTTTGTCGAGGAAAAGCTGAAGGTCGACGACGCGGTCGGCGCCGTCGGCGTGCATGCCTTTGCCGGCGTGGCAGGCACGCTGGCGCTTGCCCTTCTCGCTCCCGTCGACCGTCTTCCAGCCGGTGGGCGTTTCGACCAGCTCTATATCCAGATCTTCGGCTCGGCTCTCAATTTCTACTGGGCCTTCGGCCTCGGCTACGCCTTTTTCTGGACCCTCGACAAGCTGGTCCCGATCCGTGTCTCTGCCGAGGTCGAGGATGTCGGTCTCAACGTTGCCGAACACGGCACGCGCCTCGGTGTCGGCCATGTGGAGGATGCGCTGGCGAAACTGGTTTCGGGGAGCGCCGATCTCGGTGACCGGTTGACAGTCGACCCGGGTGACGAGGCGGAAAAGCTCGCCCGGCTGTTCAACGGCCTGATGGACAATATCCAGCAGCAGGAGCGCAGCCGCCAGGAACTCGAGGGGCAGGTGCGCGACCAGGAGGAATCCGAGCGGGTGTCGGCGCTCGCCAACGCCACGTTCGAGGCGATCGTCATGTATGAAAACGGCACGATCATCGACGGCAACGAGCAGCTCGAGCTGCTGACGGGCCGAGATCTGAAGACGCTCGTGGGATCGTCCATCCTCGATCTGGTGGACGCGGAAGGGCGGCGCATGCTGCTGGACGATCCGAACCCGGCGCCGAATGTCTCCCGTGAGCTCCACATCGTGCGGCCGGACGGACAACGAATTCCGATCGAGGCGAGAGGCCGCAACATCGAATATCGCGGTCGCCACATTCGCATCGGTTGTCTCGTCGATCTCAGGGAGCGCAAGGCCGTCGAAGGACGCATGCGCCATCTCGCGGAGCATGATCCGTTGACAGGCCTGGCCAACCGCGCACTCTTTACCGAGACGCTGTCAGCCCAGGTCGACCGCCCCAATCGTGATTGGGGTTGTGGTGTCCTGCTCGTCGATCTCGACCACTTCAAGGATGTCAACGATCTCTACGGTCATCCGGCCGGCGACGAGGTCATCCGCGAGACCGCCCGGCGGCTGTCGGCGGCTCTGGGATCAGCGGACATGGCTGCGCGGCTGGGTGGCGACGAATTCGCAGTCATTCTCGGCAATTGCCATTTCGAGGCACAGCTCGAGGATATGAGCCGCCGGCTGATCGATGCCTTTCGGCAGCCTTTCGATACGGGGCAGGGCGAACGCATCAAGTGCGGCATCAGCATCGGCGGCGCGCTGTTTCCCGAACATGCAACCGAGCTGGACGAATTGATCGGCCGCGCCGACGTTGCGCTCTATCATGCCAAGAAATCGGGGCGGAACACGTTTCGCGCCTATCGCAAGGGCATGGACGAATTGATTGAGAAGCGGCGCGCCCTGGAGGCCGATATCGAGCGGGGGCTGGAGCGCGGCGAATTCGAGCTCTATCTCCAGCCGCGCGTCTCGGCCCGAGACGGCGCGATCATCGGCTACGAGGCCTTGCTGCGCTGGAACCACCCGGAGCGCGGCATGGTGCAGCCTGGTGATTTCATTCCCGTGGCGGAAGTCTCCGGCAAGATCATCGGTCTTGGAGAATGGGTACTGCGCGAAGCCTGCCGGCTGGCGGTCGACCTGCCGCCGCATGTCCATTTGAGCGTCAATGTCTCACCGGTCCAGTTCCGGCACCCGGATTTTCTGGCCGGCATCGAGGCAATTCTGCAGGAGACCGCCGTCGCGCCGCAGAAGCTCGAGCTGGAGATTACCGAAAGCGTCTTGATCGACGACGACCAGAGGGCGCGTCTCATCCTCGGCCATCTGAAGACGCTGGGGGTCAAGATCGCGCTCGACGATTTCGGCACGGGCTATTCGTCGCTGAGCTATCTGAGCCGGTACCCGTTCGACGTCATCAAGATTGATCGCAGCTTTGTTTCGGCCCTGGGCGAGCAGGAGACCGCGAACGCCATCGTGCGCACCATCATCGAGCTCGGCAACGGACTTGGCATGCGTGTCGTGGCGGAGGGGGTGGAAACCGTGGAACAGGCTAGCTACCTGAGTGCTGCCGGTTGCGACGAGCTGCAGGGCTATCTGCTCGGTCGACCGCAGCCGGTGGTCGCCATCGCTCGTGAAATCAGTGAGACGGTCGCCATCGAGCTGAGGCGGATCGCGCGGCGCACAGTCCATCGGGACAAGCGCCCGCCCCATGCGGGGAACGAGACAGCGCTTGCCCTGGCGGCAAACGGCAACTGAAGGTGCTTGCCGTTTGCAAAGGCGAGTACGGCCGGTTTGCCGCGCTCGTAGGTTCTGGAAACAGGAGAGCTAAGGATCAGGCGGCCTGGGCCAGTTCCACGACCTTGGCCTGTGCGGCCGCGACGGCCTTTTCGGCTGCTTCCGGGCCGTAGGCCAAGCCTTCGACATAGACAGTTTCGACAAGATCAATGCCGAGAAAGCCGAGGACCGTCTTGAGGTAAGGCACCGCGTGGTTCATCGGCGCACCGGGACCGGAGGAATAGACGCCGCCAGCGGCCAGCACCAGATAGGCCTTCTTGCCCTTGGCAAGGCCGACCGGACCGTTTTCGGTATAAGTGAAGGTGAGGCCGGCACGAGCGACGTGGTCGATCCAGCTCTTCAGCGACGAATAGATGTTGAAATTGATCAGGCCGGTGCCGATGACGATCGTGTCTGCGGCCAGGAGTTCGGCAACGAGCGCGTCGGACATGACAACGGATTCGGTTTCTTCGGCAGTGCGGGCATCGGCCGGCTTGCGGATGGCGGCGGTGAAGATGCCGTCGACATGGTCGAGCTGGGTCTCGACAAGATCACGGCGGACCAGCGCGCCACCGGTCTGGGCTGCGAATTTCTCGGCGAGCTGGGATGCAATCGAGTTCGAGAGGGAGTCAGAGCCGCGTGGGCTGGAAGTGACGAGAAGGATGGACGACATGGCAGTTCCTCGGATGTTGGAGGGCCCTTGGGAGCAGGCCTGCCATGCATGTAATCCTGCGCACCTATCGATGAAACTGTGATAATGTAGATCGATCTTATCGAACAATTGGATGGATGCTCGAAAGCCATGGATGCCAACCCCACCCTCGACCAGCTTCAGGTCTTTCTCGCAGTGGCCGATGCCGGCAGCTTTTCGGCCGCCGCCCGCCTGCTCAACCGGGCGCAATCCGTGGTGAGCTACACGATCGGAAACCTGGAGAGCCAGCTCGGCGTATCACTCTTCGAACGGACCGGCACGCGCCAGCCAAGGCTGACCGAGGAGGGCAGGGCGATGCTGACCGATGCGCGCCGGATCGTTGGCGACCTGCAGGTGATGCGCGCCAAGGCACGCAGCATGCGCCAGGGCCTGGAGGCCGAACTGTCGATCGCGATCAGCGTGCTCGTGCCGATGCCGGCGGTGCTTGCGGTGCTCCGGGAATTCCAGACCGAGTTTCCCTCCGTCTCCCTCAGGCTTGAAGTGGGGGAACTCGGCCGGCTTGTGGAACTGGTCCTGAGTGGTCGGGCGACAATCGGCATCGGCGGTGCGCCCCTTCATCAGGACGATACACTGGTTGCCGACCGCATCGGCCACAGCTTTCTGTTGCCGGCCGCCGCAGCCGACCACCCGCTGGCGGCCCGCAAGGTCAAGCTGTCGCTGCGGGACGTGCGGGAGGAAACGCAGATCGTCGTCAGCGATGCCTCGGACCTGACCCAGGGGCGAGACTTCAATGTCCTCTCCTTCAAGACCTGGCGGGTGAGCGACATGGCGACGAAGCACCAGCTCATTCGCGGCGGCCTGGGCTGGGGCGGGCTGCCGGTCTCGATCATCCACGAGGACCTGGCGCAAGGCCGGATCGTGCATCTCGACCTGCCGGCCTATGAGCAGGGGGCGTACAACCTCCATGCCATCCGCAGGGCCGACAATCCTCCGGGACCTGCCGGCCTCTGGCTGATCCGCGCATTCGAGGAACACCTGTCGAATTGCCCGGCAGAATTTCCGTCGTCCCTTCTTTCCGAAGCGGTTTAAGGAATCGATTCAAGCCTTTGAATCGATTCCCAACCCGTTGATCCGCAACGCGCCGAAGCTCGGCCGTCAAAGCGTCAGCCGGAACTTCGCGAATCCATCAGCCGCTTCACCGGCATCCTCGATCTTGGCGCCCTGGAAGCCGGCGAGATGCTCGCGCGCCCTGGGGCCCGTTTCGAAGGTGACGGTTGTGTCGCCGATTGGCGCGAAGGACCAGTTGCCATCGGCCGAGGGATTGATCGTGCCCTGCTCGACGATGTAGCGGACGATGATGTCGCGGTTGGTGTCCGGTCCGACGAAGATCACCTTGTCCGCAGCGATCTCGGGGAACTTGCCACCGCCTCCGGCGCGGTAGTTGTTGGTCGCGACCGCAAACGTCTGGCCCGGATCGATGGGCTTGCCATCGAACTGCAGGTTGACGATGCGGCTCGTTTCCGGGTGCACGGCGACGCCGTCCTTGTCATAGCGCGCGGGTTTGGTCAGGTCGATCTGATAGGTGACGCCGTCGATCACATCGTAATTGTAGGATGGGAAGTCCGGGTTGATGAGAGGCGCATCCTGCGCTCCCGGCTCGATCTGGTTGAAGATACCGGCCGACATTTCGAGCCAGTTCTTCACCTGTTCACCGGTGATCGCGACCGCCTGGATCGTGTTCGGATAGAGATAGAGATCGGCGACATTCTTGATCGCGATGTCGCCGGCCGGCACGTCGGTGAAGTAATCCGCACCGCCGCGACCGCCCGCCTTGAACGGGGCGGCAGCCGACAGGACGGGAAGGTCCTTGTGCGGGCCGTCCTTCAGCATGGTCTTGATGTACCAGGACTGGGCGATCGAGACGATCTGGATCGAGGGATCGTCTGCGACCAGCGCGAAATAGGAATAAAGTGGCGCGGAGGTCTTGCCGACCGGCGTGCGGACATAGTCGAGCGTTGCCTGATGTTCGGTCGCGACCGAGGCGATCACTTCGGGCTTGTCCTTGGTATCGGCGACGACCTTGCGGTTCTCGTCGCGGTGGTAGATCGGCCGCGCCTCGCAGGTGAAGTCGACGATCTTCCAGCTCGCGCCGTCCTTTTCCAAGAGCAGATCGATCAGGCCCATATGCGAGCCCCAGAAGCCCGCCATGACGGCCGGCTTGCCCAGTAGCGTGCCCTTGACCGCATCGGCCCCCGGCACCTCCTCGAAATCCTTTGGTCCGGGGAAAACGAGATGCTGGTGGCCGGTGAAGATCGCATCGATGCCTTCGACGCCGGCGAGATAGAGCGAGGCATTTTCCATGCCCTCGCTCTCGCCATGGCCATCGATGCCCGAATGGGAGAGCGCGATGACGATGTCGGCGCCTTCCTCACGCATCTGCGGCACCCAGGCGCGTGCCGCCTGAAGGATGTCGCGCGTCTGCGCGCTGCCTTCGAGGTTCTTCGCATCCCACAGCATGATCTGCGGCGGCACGAAGCCGATGAAGCCGACCTTGATCGGGCTCGTGGCGCCCGAGCCGTCGCGGATCTGCTTCTCGATGATCACGTAAGGCTTGAAGTAGAGCGCATCCTGCTTCGGATCGGCAGAGAGCTCGCCCTTGGTCAGGTTGGCGCAGACAAAGGGAAACTGCGCGCCGGCCAGCGTGTTGAACATGAAGTCCAGGCCATAGTTGAATTCGTGGTTGCCGAGCGTGCCACAGTCATAGCCCAGCACGTTCATCGCCTTGATCACCGGATGCAGGTCGCCAGGCTTCATGCCCTTCTGATAGGCCATGTAATCGCCCATCGGATTGCCCTGCAGGAAGTCGCCATTGTCAATCAGCATGGAGTTGCCGGCTTCCGCGCGGATGGAATCAATCAGGCTTGCGGTGCGCGCCAGTCCCATCGTGTCGTTCGGCTTGTCGGCGTAATAGTCGTAAGGCATCACGTTGACATGGATGTCGGTTGTTTCCATCAGCCGCAGATGCGCCTGATTGGCGGAAGCGCGCGCGGCAAACGGATGAAGCGTGACGAGGGCTGCCGAGGCGGCGATGCCGCTGAGGAAAGAGCGGCGGGAAATCGGGTGGAGATCGAGGATGGACGACATGGGGGCCTCACGAAGAACTGGTTCTGAAAGAGAAGGAGGTTAAGTCGCTTTCCAGAGGCTTGCACCTGGAAAATGACAGGGGTGAGACATGGAAGGATCCAATGCAACCCATGCTAGATGGCGGTTGAATATTAGCGCAATGATTGATTTTGCCGGGCCTGCGAGGTATTGTTCTCTTGTCATCGATGGGGGATCGACTCATGCCATGGCTCAACACGGCATTCTTTGCAGGTGCAATCGGCGGAATGTCGCCTGAACTGGCGCGGATCCTGGTTCGTGCCCAGGGAGGGCAGATCGCGGACTGGTTTGAGAAACTTGCGCAAGAGCCCTGGCTCTCGATCCTGGCACCGATAGCCGGTTCGATCGCCATCCTGGTCCTGTTGGGCCTCATCGGCGGGATCGTGGCCCATTACGGTAATGAGCCGAACATCAGCAAGGCATTCGTGCTCGGCATTGGCGCGCCCGCCTTTCTGCTTTCGACTGCCGGTGCGATTGCCCCGGTGAAGGACGTTGTCAAAGACACCGAGGTCAAGGCCGTCAGCGTGGAGATCGATCCAAAGCCAACGGAGCTCTTGAACTACCTGGGCGAAATACTGGTCACGACGGGGCATGCTCAGGATCTCCCGTCAGAGGCTGCCCCCGCACCTCAGCTGATCTTCGACACGAAGGCGATTGCCGGAGCTTGCCCGGCATGCCGCGTGGAATTCCAGGATTCGTCCGGCAGCGTGTTGTCGTCCGAAACGGTTGGCGGCGACAAGGCAACTGTCGTGACGGTACCCGATACCGCAACCTCGGCCATCCTCTCCGGCGTCCCCGATTCCAACAGCGCAAAGTTTTCACTGGAGTCTTTGGCGCCGCCCAGTGCGCAAGAAGGCGATCGCCCGATCTCGGTGGAGGTCACCAAAAGCCGAAACTATCTCAATGACGTCCTGTACATCCTGGGCAACAGCGCAATCGAACCGTTCGATCTCGAATTGAAGGCTGCCGGGGCCGAATGACGGGCGCCCACCTGTCAGGTGTGGCCCAGGGATTGATGGAAGTTCCGGAAATAGGCCGTGATCTGAGCGACCGCATTGGTGGACTGATCGAATTCCAGTCCCATCTTTCCTGCCCTGTACCAGCGCACGGTGCAGTCGATCCGACCGAGTTCGGCACACCGCACGCAGACCATCGCGCCGCGCTTGGCCTCGATCCACCCTTCGAGCTGCAGCGCCATGCCGCTATGTGAAATGTCGAGAATACGCACGTCCAGCCTCTGGCCGATAAATTCCAGCGTGCCTCTGATATGACAGCGCAGGCGTTGGTTTCGACGACCGTCCGGATTGAGTTTGCCAGCAAGCATCTGACTGCGCTCCATCAAAACTGATTGGAAGAAACGCAGGAAATCTCGGTCAGGCGCCTTAACGGCATCTGGCCGAGGTCATTAGAATGCGAGCAGTCACCCTGGCAGATTTAGGGTATTTGACCTGTATTTGCGGGTGTTTACCGTTAATTGCGCTGTGGAGGCAGACCTTAGCGCGTGAGAACCGGGCGGACTTCCTGGTGGAAGTTGCGGAAATAGGCGGCGACCTTGGCAATCGAATTGCTGTTGGGCCTGAACATGATGCCGATCCGCCCGCCATAGTTCCAGCGAACCACACCTTCGAGCAGGCCGATATCAGCGTTCTCGATGATGACGGGGCTCCCGGCGGCGGCCGGGAACTTGGACGAGAGTTCAAGCGCCAGGCCATTGCGCGAGATGTTGACTACGCGTCCATCGGCTTCCTGCTTGAAGTAACGAACCTTGCTGTCGATCCTGCAGCGACTGCGAGGAGATTTGCGAACATCCATTCCGAGATTATTGCTCATGATGCCGTCCTGATGAGAAGAATGGCGGGAGCTTACGTACAATCCGTGAGAACGGTCTAAATCGAATCATTAGGATTTTCAGGACCCCTGCTCAAAGCCCCACATTGGGACGCTCGATGACCTCGCGCAGCGCAAAGCTAGAATTGATCTTCACCACATGCGGCAGCGCGGACAGCCAGTCGCGGTGGATGCGCTCGTAGTCTTCGAGATCCTTGGCGGCCACTCTGAGTATGTAATCATACTCCCCCGACATCAGGTAGCAGACCAGCACGTTCGGACAGCGTCTCACGGCCGCCTCGAACTCGGTCAGTGTCTTGGCGAACTGGCCCGACAGCGAGATATGCACGATAACCATCATCTTGTAGTCGATCGCCTTGTGCGACAGGCGCGCATGATAGCCGCTGATGACGCCAGACTTTTCCAGCATGTCGTGCCGCCGCGAGCAGGCGGAGGGCGACAAGCCCACCGTCTCGGCGAGTTCGGCATTGGTCATCCGACCATTCTCCTGAAGCGCCTTCAGAATGGCACGATCGATGGCATCCAGTTCCGCCATTCGTAGAATTCCCCGTTATTGGCATGCGTCACGCAAGAAGCTGCGAATTCTGTCGCGCTCCATGCCTCATTTTGCAAGGACATTTTACGGGATCGATGGTTGAATTTTAGCATCTGAAACAAAGCGGCTTCGGCTGCAGATAAAAGAGAGGAACGCTTCATGCGTGTCGGTTGCCCGAAGGAAATCAAAAACCATGAATACCGTGTCGGCCTGACCCCGGGTGCCGTCAGAGAATATGTGGCGCATGGCCATGAGGTCCTGATGGAAACGGGTGCGGGCGCCGGGATCGGTGCCGATGACCACGCCTACATCGCCGCTGGCGCGAAGATCGCAGCCTCGGCCAAGGACGTGTTCGAAAAGTCTGACATGATCGTCAAGGTCAAGGAACCGCAGCCCTCGGAATGGGTGCAGCTGCGTGACGGTCAGATCCTTTACACTTATCTCCATCTCGCGCCGGATCCGGATCAGACCAAGGGTCTGCTCGACTCTGGCGTGACCGCCATTGCCTACGAGACCGTGACCGATGAACGCGGCGGCCTGCCGCTGCTGGCTCCGATGTCGGAGGTCGCCGGGCGTCTCGCGATCCAGGCCGGTGCCACGGCGCTGCAGAAGGCCTATGGCGGCCGCGGCATCCTGCTCGGCGGCGTTCCGGGCGTTCTGCCGGCCAAGGTAACCGTCATCGGTGGCGGCGTCGTTGGCCTGCATGCAGCCAAGATGGCGGTGGGCCTCGGCGCCGACGTGACCATTCTCGACCGTTCGCTGCCCCGCCTGCGCCAGCTCGACGATATCTTCGGCGGCCGCGTGCACACGGTCTATTCGACGATCGATGCACTGGAGCAGGAATGCTTCTCGGCCGACCTCGTCATCGGCGCCGTCCTCATTCCCGGAGCAGCTGCCCCGAAGCTGGTCACCCGCGAAATGCTCTCGGGCATGAAGAAGGGCTCTGTCGTCGTGGATGTCGCCATCGACCAGGGCGGCTGTTTCGAGACATCCCATGCCACGACCCATTCCGACCCGACCTATGTCGTCGACGGCATCGTGCATTACTGCGTTGCCAACATGCCGGGTGCTGTGCCGATTACCTCTGCCCATGCGCTGAACAATGCGACCCTGGTGCATGGCCTGGCGCTTGCCGATCGCGGTTTGCGCGCCATTGCCGAGGATCGGCACCTGCGCAATGGTTTGAACGTGCACAAGGGGCGCATTACCAACAAGCCGGTAGCCGAAGCCCTGGGTTATCCGGCCCATGCGCCGGAAGCCGTGCTGAACGTCGCGTAAGGTCTGCCTCTCCGGTTACCTGACGTTACGTCAGGTCCGCGCATGTCTCGCGTAAACGCGGCCATCTGGGCCGGCCATCCCATCGGCCGGCCCATTCTTATTGGGGGGTGATGCCAGATTCAGTTCGACAGCGTATTGCGGCCTCGCGGACCGAACAGCCGCCGCGGCAGTCGACCGTCGATCAGGACGAGGCCGGCCACGATCGTCGCCATGCCGATGAAGTGCTGCGGCGCGAGTACCTCGTTCAGGAAGAGCCAGCCAAGAAGGATCGCGCTCACCGGAATGAGGAAAGTCACCAGCATGAGGTTGGTCGCCCCCGCCGAGGCGAGGATGCGGAAGAAGAGAATATAGGCAAGCGCCGTCGAGATCAGCGCGATCGCGACGAGAGCAGCCATCGTCGGCAGTCCCGGTGCCGCGAGGGTCCAGGGCTGTTCGATGACGAGCGCGAGCGGAATCATCAGCATGGCAGACGCGGAGATCTGACCGGTGGCGGTGACAATCGGGTTGATGCCCATTGCCTTGAATCGTCGGCCATAGACCCCGGCAAAGGAGTAGGAGAGTGCGGCTCCGAGAATGGCAAGTTCCGCCATGAAATGCGAGCCGATACCGGACAGGGCAGACGGCCCGATCATCAGGGCCACGCCGGCAAAGCCGACGATCGTTCCGGCGAGGCGCCCGCCGGTCATCTTCTCGTCGCGCGTCAGCAGATGGGCGACCACGACCCCGAACAGGGGCGTCGTCGCATTGAGGATCGAGGCAAGCCCGCTGGCGATAGTTCCCTGACCCCACACGATCAGCGAGAAGGGGATCATGTTGTTCAGCAGACCCATGCCGAAGAAGGCGAGCCAGATCTTCGGCGCACGCGGCATCGAGATCCCGGCGAGCCTGAGACCGAGGAGAAGTGCCAGAGCGGCAAGTCCGACCCGCGCCGCAACGATGGTGAAGGGGGGAAGCTCCTTGACGGCGACCCCGGTGAAGAAGAAGGACCCGCCCCAGATCACCGAGAGCAGCAGCAGGAGGCTCCATTCCGTCGGGTTCATGCTTCTGTGCTGTGTCATCTGGATGTTCCGGATTGGGCTGGCGGCGCGAGCCGCTCGATTCGACATTGATAGCAGTTGTTGCGGGCCGAGCGGACATGAACATAGGCGATGTCGGGATCGTCGAAGAGTGCCTCCGCCCGCACCATGATCGCCTCGGTCGGCACCACGCTGCCGCTGCCATAGACGATGCGATCGTCCGGGCCATATCCGCGCATGATGTAGTCGGGGCTCGCAAGCGCTGGCGGCAGAACCTCCGTCGCCTCGTAGCGCGGACAGGCCTCCGCATGCAGAAAGATCGGTCCGGTCTCGGCATAGGGCTGCAGCGTGGGGAAGGGGCGATAGGCCAGCGTCAGATAGGCTTCGCCGGCAGCGATCTCGGCGAGGCAATGCCGGCAGGGATAGCCTCCAGGCGAAATGCGGCGTTCGGGCGCAAGACCGTAGGCGTCGACTGCCCCGGCCCGGTAGGAAGCGGCCTCGGTGGAGGACATTGGAACAAAGCAAACAGCGGTCATGAAAGCCTCTCGGATGGAGTGAAGGCCGCATTCTCACCCCGGCAGCACCTGCGCCGCCACCCGAATCCTGCGCAGATTGTTCATGTCAAAAATGGCGTTTTTCTCTCGCTTAACCTCTGCGCTACATAGTGCGGTGATCCAATTTCGGGTGAGGGGCTCCCATGATTTCCTATCAGTCCGCCGCGGCGGCCGTGCTGGCGCTGTCTGCCGCATGTCTCTTCCAGCCATCCTCGAATCTTCGGGCAGCCGAATTGACCGAGGAACAGGTGCAGGAAGGCCAGAGATTCGTCGTCAACAACGCGATCTTCATCCTGTTTCACGAGGCGGGCCACATGCTGGTTTCGGAGCTTGGCCTGCCGGTGCTCGGGCGCGAGGAGGATGCCGTCGACGCGCTCTCCTCCGTGCTGCTGCTCGGCGCCGAGGACGAGGAGCTCTACACCACCATGCAGGACAGCGCCGATGGCTGGTTCCTGCTGGACGAGGCGAATGAAGGCGGTCCGCAGGAGGACGACTTCATGGGGACCCACGGTCTCGACCGGCAGCGGGCCTATGCAATCGTCTGCATGATGACCGGGGCGAACGGCGAGTTCTTCGAGGAATTTGCTGATTCGCTCGAATTTCCGGCAGAGCGACGGGAAGAATGCGTGCTCGAATACCAGAAGGCCCGCGACAGCTGGATGGGCCTGCTCGCCGCCAACATGAAGGATGGCGCGAAGACGAAATTCGAGGTCACCTATGAGCCGGCCGGCAATGAGGACCTGCAGGGCTTTGCCGATCTCTTGAAGAGCGCCGGTGCGCTGGAGGCCGTCGCCACGGTTTTCGAAGATGGCTACGCCCTGAAGGACGGGATCAAGATCACCGGCAAGACCTGTGGCACCGAAAACGCCTTCTGGTATGCCGGCGATCGCGAGATCACCTATTGCTACGAAATGGCGTCTTTCCACGCCGGTCTGATCGCCAACTGGTTCGAGAACCAGGAGGTGGACGAGACCACCGGGGATGCCCTTGCCGAAGACGAGAGCGCCACGCAGGCCGACCTCGGCACCGTGAAGCTGAAGAAGAAGGAATGAGCGACGGCGTCACCCGTCGCGCTTGATCAGCGCAAGCAGCTCCTGATCGGTCATCGGATCGACCAGTGCGTCATAAGTCCCGACCGGCGAGAAACCGAACTGCTGATAGAGCTGCAGCGCGCGGGGATGGTCGAGCGTGTTGGTGGTGACCGTCACCTTCTTCGGATCGGTTGCCCAGGCCGCATAGAGACATTGCAGCAGGAACCACTTGCCGATGCCAAGGCCGAGCGCGTGTTCGAACAGGCCGAAATAGGAGAGTTCGACGAGATCGTCGTTTTCCTGCGACAATTCGTAGAAGCCGGCCGGGGCGCCATTCACGTAGAGAACCGAGATCGAAACCTTCGGCTGGTGGATGATCGCCTTCAGCTGGTCGTCGGGCATGCGCAGCCGCTCGTACCAGTGCCAGCGGGCGCCGACCTGGCGATGCAGGAAGCGGTAGAAGGACAACGGAATTTCATGCGTGCGCATGATTGCCGTCTGGATGTTGACCGGCACCGGCAGGCTGGACTTCGGCGGTGCCGTCATCTCGAGCTGCGTCACATGCGCCGTCAGCGGGCCTGATGTCTTCGAGCCAAGCGGCTCCGCCTTGCCGGTTGCAACAGGCGTATCGGTCTTCGAGCCCCATTCCGACCAGGAGCCATCATAGAGCGAATTGTCGGTATGCCCGAGGCTTTCGAGCGCGAGTGTCACGACCGCAGCCGTGATCCCCGAGCCGCAGCTCGTGACGACAGGATTGTTGAGGTCGATACCGGCATCGGTGAAGATCGAGCGCAGTGTGGCGAGATCCTTGAGGCGGCCATTCTCGGAGAGCGAGGCTGCAGGCACGCTGCGGGCTCCCGGCATATGGCCGGAGCGCATGCCCTCGCGGGGTTCGGGTTCCTCGCCCGTGAAACGACCGGCGGGGCGGGCATCGGCGATCTGTTTGTCGCCCTCGTCGGCAATCCCGGACATCTGGTCAAAGGAGGTGAGCTTCGCGCGGTCGAAATGCGCCTCGAAGGTAACCGGTGCCGGTTCGGGCAGGTCAGTCTCGAGCCTGCGCCCTTCCGCCTTCCAGCCGTCAATGCCGCCTTCGAGCACGTAGACGCGGCGTGCACCCATGACACGGAACATCCACCAGACGCGCGGAGCCGAGAAGAAGCCGGGGCCGTCATAGACGACGATCGTGTCTTCGGCCGAAATGCCGAGCTGGCCGACGGCTTGAGCAAAGAAGGACGGCGAGGGCAGGGAATGGGGAAGGCCGGTCGTGGTATCGGCAATCACGTCCTGATCGAAGAAGACGGCACCCGGAATGTGGCCGGAGGCATATTCGACGGCGCCGTTACGCCCCTGTGCGGGCAGATACCAGGAGGCATCGACGAGTTTGAATCCGGGGGCTCCGAGGTTCTTTTCGACCCAATCCGCCGAAACGACGAAACGGCTTCTTTCACCGGACATGCACTTCTCCCGTAACGTTCCTAGAGCTCAGGCGTCCGGGGCTCCGAAGCGAATGCGGAACCGGCGGTTCTCCTTGCCCTTCTTTTCAATCTTGGCGATATGAATCGCACCGACCTCCTGGGTCTCGGAAACATGTGTGCCCCCGCAGGGCTGACTGTCAACGCCGGAGTTCTCGCCGATGCAAACGAGGGAGACACGGCCGAGGCCGACAGGTGGGCGGACATTCTTCGACTTGACGATGCCGGGATTGGTGGCCAGCTCGTCGTCGGTGATCCACTGAAGAGTGATCGGATGGTTTTCCCCGACGAGTTTCATCAGGTCCGCCGTCACCTGATCCTTGTCGATCGTTTCGCCCATGTCGAAATCCACCCGGCTTTCCTCTTCGCCGACGGCAGCTCCGGTGATCGGATAGGGGCAGACGACGGAGAGCAGGTGGCAGGCTGTGTGCATGCGCATCAGCTTGTAACGGCGCGTCCAGTCGACATGCAGCACAAGTTTCTCGCCAACCGAGGGCAGCGGCTCGCCTTCCAGAGGGCGGTGCAGGATGACATGTTTGGCGGTGCCGTGGCGGGTCTCTGACAGCTGGATGCGGCTGCCGTCTGCGCGCTCAACGAAGCCGGTATCGCCGGGCTGGCCGCCGGATGCGGCATAGAAGCAGGTCTGGTCGAGTTCGACGGCGCCGTCCTCATGCACTGCGGTCACCACCGCCTCCGCCGTCGAGAGATAGAAATCGTCGCGGTAGAGGGCGATGGTGGTCATGACAATGCTTTCGGATGGATGCGGAGATCAGACGGTCTCGAAGGGCAGGTCGAAATCGGCGCGCTTTTCGAGCCAGGCCGGGATTGGCAGGTTCTTCGAGCGCAGGAAATCCGGGTTGAACAGTTTGGACTGGTAGCGGTTGCCGTAGTCGCAGAGGATCGTCACGATCGTGTGGCCGGGGCCGAGTTCCCTGGCAAGCCGGATGGCGCCCGCAATGTTGATGCCCGAGGAGCCGCCGAGGCAGAGGCCCTCGTTTTCGACGAGATCGAAGACGATGTCGAGCGCTTCGGAATCGGGGATCTGATAGGCGAAATCGGGCTTGAAGCCTTCGAGGTTTGCCGTGATGCGGCCCTGGCCGATGCCCTCGGTGATCGAGGAGCCCGAGGACTTCAATTCACCGTTCTTGTAATATTCGAAGAGGGCGGCGCCTTCCGGATCGGCAATGCCGATCTTGACGCCGGGCTTCCTGTTGCGAAGTCCGATCCCGGTGCCGGCAAGCGTGCCGCCCGAGCCGACCGCGCAGATGAAGCCGTCGACGGCGCCGCCGGTCTGCTCGAAGATTTCCTTCGCCGTCGTTTCGATATGCGCGTCGCGATTGACGGTGTTGTCGAACTGGTTTGCCCAGATGGCACCATTCGGCTCGGTCTTGGCGAGTTGGGCCGCCAGACGGCCGGAGATCTTCACGTAATTGTTCGGGTTCTTGTAGGGCACTGCCGGGACTTCGACGAGTTCGGCGCCGAGCAGTTTCAGCGCGTCCTTCTTTTCCTGGCTCTGGGTCTCGGGAATGACGATCACGGTGCGATAGCCCAGCGCCTTGGCAACCAGCGTCAGTCCGATGCCGGTATTGCCGGCCGTGCCCTCGACGATCACGCCGCCGGGGCGCAGAAGCCCGCGCCGCTCGGCGTCACGGATGATGAAGAGGGCTGCGCGATCCTTGACCGACTGGCCCGGATTGAGGAATTCGGCCTTGCCGAGAATGCTGCAGCCGGTCGCCTGGGAGGCGCCTTTCAGCCGGATGAGCGGCGTATTGCCGATCGCCTCGAGCACGGAGGGATGAAATGCCATGATGTCTGCCTTTTTTGTCTGACGCGGACACTAGAACCAAATGCGCGGGGAAGAAAACCGCCCTCGTGAGAGATTTTGTCCTTCTGGACAAGATTGTGCGGGCGGCGGTCCGCGCGGGAATGAACGGGTCTTTTCCGCCCGGAGCCAGCAATTGGCAAGGAATGGCTTTTCGCGGTGGCCCAAGGGGAGGGAAAATGCGTTCGGGGAGGGGTTAGGTTGTGAACTTCGGGTCAATCGCTGTGGATCCGATATCGGCGGGGCCTGGATAGGACATCAGGAACTCGCCGAAATTCGGTCTCGGCTTTGTCATCACCCTTTTTGCCGCCTCTCCGGCGTCGACGCTGACCAGCATAGCGACGGGCTCGCCGTGGCGAGTGATGGTAATGAAGGCACCGTTGGCGGCGGCGTCCACCAGACCGGCGAATCCGGCCTTGGCATCGGCAATGCTCATGCTCGACATGCTCGCCTCCGAAAATAACTGGATGTGGTCAACTTAATGCTGGGCTGTGCATCGGGCAAGCGAGGCCCGAATCCTCTGCCGATCGTTACAAGTTTAAGCATTCTCTTCACCGGATTTTCACGCCTGACCGGGAAGTCTGCTGCTGATGCGGCTCAAGGTTGTGCGGAGAGAGGATGCTGAGGGTTCTCGTGGCTTTGGCCGTGTTTCTGCCGATCGCCGGCTGCGATCTGCTTTTCGATTTTCCGGAATGGCAATGGCATCAGAAACTCACGGTGTCGGTCATGACGCCAGAGGGCATGAAGGTCGGCAGCGCGGTCACCTCGGCGCGGATCGAGTTTCCGCCCAAATGGACCGGCGTGGGCGATGCGGCCGGTATGCAGCGTGGCGGCGTTTCCGGCGAGGCGGTCGTAGTCGATCTCGGCGAGGGCCGTTATCTCTTCGCGTTGCTGCAGGGCTATAGTGAGTGGACGGCCTATACCGCCTTTTTCCCGGAACTTGAGGGAAAGGCGATGCTGAAGGAGGAGATGTTTCCTTACCTCGACCGGATGGTGGCGAGCGACGGGCAGTCCCGCGACGTGCCGCGCAAGCACTATCCGCTACTGGTCACGTTCGATGACATAAACGACCCGGCCTCGGTGCGCCGCGTCAATCCCGGCGATCTCGCTGCTACATTCGGGCTCGGCTATAGGCTCAATGCGATTACGCTGTCGATCACGGACGAGCCTGCGACCGAGGGGAGGGTGGAAAAGGTGCTAGGATGGCTCGATAATGTTCAAGGCCGCCTAAAGCCGACCAACAAGCGATATGCCGATCAGCTCCATATCGAAGAAACCCTGTATAGCTTGGACTTTCAGCGAGATGTCCGTCTATAGAAAACAGTACCGGTTTGTTGGCGCGATATCTTAGATGAACGCGCAATAAGGCTGAACAAGTCTGCGCGCGCCCGCCCTCACTCCGTCTTCAACCCTTGAAACGCCGACATCGCCGTATCCCTGGCCTTGCCGTGATCGACGATCGGCTTGGGATAGGTCTTGCCGAGGCTCACCCCCGCTTCCTTCAGCACCAGAAGCGGCGCGTCGAACGGCCGGTGGATGAACTTGTCCGGCATGTCCTTCAGCTCCGGCACGAAGCGGCGGACATATGTGCCGTCGGGGTCGAATTTCTCGCCCTGGGTGGTGGGGTTGAAGATGCGAAAGAAGGGGGCGGCGTCGGCGCCGGAGCCGGCGACCCATTGCCAGCTGGCGGCATTCGATGCCGGGTCGGCATCGACAAGCGTGTCGCGGAACCAGCGCTCGCCTTCGCGCCAATCGATGAGCAGATCCTTGATCAGGAAGGAAGCGGTGATCATGCGCACGCGATTATGCATCCAGCCGGTCTGCCAGAGCTGCCGCATGCCGGCATCGACCATCGGATAGCCGGTCTGGCCGCGCTGCCACTTCTCCAAAAGGTCCGGCGCGACGCGCCAGGGAAAGGCATCAAACTTGTCGTTCCAGTTCTTCACCGCCAGATCGGGGAAATGGAAGAGCAGATGGTAGGAGAAGTCGCGCCAGACCACCTCCTTGCGGAAATGGATGTAATCTTCGCTGGAATAGTCGTCGGAAAGTCCGCGCGTTGCGTGCCAGACGGATGCAGGCGAGATTTCGCCGAGAGCCAAGTGCGGCGACAGCATCGAGACATGCGCCTCGCCGGGAAAGTCGCGGCGGGTGCGATAGCCCTTAAGCCCTGTCTCGACGAAGTCCGCGAGGCGTTCCTGTGCGCCGGCTTCGCCCGGCTGCCATTCGGATTCGAAGCCTTTGGCCCAGTTCGGTTTCGTTGGCAGCAGGCTCCAATCCTCAAGCGAGTCGCTTGTCGGCCAGTGCTCGGGCGCGGGCAGGGACTTGGGGGATGGGATCGGCTCGGCTGGTTCGCCGGAGCCGTCCAGCGCCTTCCAGAACGGTGTGTAGACGCGGAAATGGCCGCCGGCCCCGGTCTTCAGCTTGGTTGGCTCGTGCAGGATCTGGCCGGCAAAGGTGCGCACCTCGATGCCGTTATCGATCAGCTTTGCCTTCAGGGCCTTGTCGATGGCGATGCCGGGCGGATCGTAGCGCCGGTTCCAGAAGACGGCGGAGGCATCTGTCTCGGAAATCAGGTCGGTCAGCACACGCTCGGCCGGACCGCTGCGCAGGATGAGGCGCGATCCGAGCGCGTCGATCGCCTGGCCAAGCGCCGTCAGCGAATGGTGCAGCCACCAGCCTTGTGCTGCGCCGAGCGGCCCGGTTCCAGCCTCCTCGGGCTCGCGGATATAGAGAGGAAGGATGCGGAAACCTTCATCCGCGGCCGTCGCTAGGGCTGCATGATCAGAAAGCCTGAGATCCTTGCGGAACCAGAGAATGAGCGTCTTGGCGGAAGTATGGGGCATGCAATGTCTTCTTTGTTGGCTTTGTCTGCCATACGAAGACCAGCGGCGAAGGGATCATGCCGCAATCACGAATCTGTTGTGAATTCGGGTGAACGCCCGCGTCAGGCGGCGGGGCGTCAGGCGGCGGGGCGCCCGGCGGCCGTGCGGCGTGCCTGTTCTGCCCGGATCATGGCGAGGATCTGCTGGGCATTCTCGCGGACATAGAGACGATGCAGCTTTTCGGCGACCGGGGCGGTTGTCAGCAGGCATGTGTAGCCTTCCCGCTCGTACCAGCGGAAATCCACCACATTGTCCATGTTGACGTGGAAGGGAAAGCCGTCCCCGTCGTGAAGCTCGAGCCACATCGGCCGTCCTCCTTGCATGCCATTTCGATAGGGCAGGCAAATAGCAGCCAAAGGTGAAGAGGAAGTTTCCCCGGTGTTGAACAATTCAGGGTGGTGAGATCAGGCCCGCGAGATGACGGGCGCCAATGCCGGGCTTCTGGCCAGAAAGCAAAAGGCCCGCCGCCTTGTTGAGGCGCGGGCCTTTGAAAGAAATGGCTCCCCGGGCCGGATTCGAACCGGCGACCTGTCGATTAACAGTCGAATGCTCTACCGCTGAGCTACCAGGGAACAGCCGCTTGGCGCGGTGTGAGCGGGGTAATACTGATGCTCGCCTCGTTTGCCAAGCGGTTTTTCAAAAAAAATGTCATGCGCTTGTTTTTATTTGTGGGTTCACCATCTCTTTAAGGGTCGAAACAGGGCCGGAAAGCCCGAAAAACCGGGAGTTTCAACCTTTGCCGCAAAGACGCTATCGTCTCGACCAGGCGCGGGGCCGGCTTGTCCTCGGCCGTTTGGAGATCCCTGTGCCCCGCTCCCGGGGCGGCAGGATCGCGACCGGAACGGCGCTGGTGGGCGGCGGTTTCCTCGGTTTCTTGCCGATCCTCGGTTTCTGGATGGTGCCGGTCGGCCTCGTGGTCCTGTCGCATGACCTGTCTTTCGTGCGACGCAGGCGCAGGCGTGTGGCCATCTGGTGGCATCGGCGCAACAAGGGGTCGCGCAGCGACCTTGACGCCTGACGTCACAGGCCGGTCCGGCTTTTACCCCTGGGCACATGTCTTAGTGAAATGACCCCGCATCTTGCGTCCGACTATTATGGGCGGACTGAGCCGGGAGACCGAACTGCGATTGCCGTGGTCGGTTCCGGCGCTGAGCCAAGGACTGGTCGAGATGTGCAACCCACCCGAACTCATGATGATCCTGACGCCCGCGGATTTCCACATCATGGAGGGCGCGATGCGGGCGATGGCTCCGAAGCCGGATCGAATCATGATCGACGACGGTCACCGTGAGGCCGTCGGCCGGGCGGTCATCCGTCTCTACACCGCCGGTGTGACCGATCCGGTGCGTCTTGCAGATGCGGCGACCGTCATGGCGGCGACACGGCTTCTCGATCGTCGTAGGTGGTCGACGCAGGACGCCTGATGCCTTCATGAGATAGGCAAGGGCGGTCCGCCGGGAGGCATCAAAATTCGCAGAAATTCCCCTTGCGCTCTTTCTCGATCCGTTCTAAATGCCGCCCACCACACGCACTTTTATACTCGGATGGCCTCGTGGCGGAGTGGTGACGCAGAGGACTGCAAATCCTTGTACCCCGGTTCAATTCCGGGCGAGGCCTCCATCCGAACCTTCAACATCTTTCAGGTTTTCCGGCATTTCAGGCGGTCGCGCGCTGTGGCGCCTTCGCGCATGCACCTGCGTTTCGCTCTCAAGGTGAGGGCGCGCAATATGCTGCAACCGCGATATTCTCGTGTGCGAGGGGAAGAGCCGCTTGAAAGCGTCCCGGCCTGCAATTAAAGACACGGGGGCAAGTAGCCGCTATGGCCGGTCGACACGGGGCGCGAATAAGATGATGGATTACGCAGCAGCACGCACCAAGATGGTGGACAATCAGATCAGGACCACGGATGTCACATCCCATTCCGTCCTGAACGCCTTCCTCACGGTGCCGCGCGAAGCCTTCGTTCCGGCCGAGCTGAAGCCGCTCGCTTATATCGATGAGGACACGCAGGTCTGTCCGGCCCGGGATGGCAGCCCGGCCCGCTACATCATGGAGGCGTCGCCGCTCGCCAAGCTCCTGCAACTCGCCGCCATCACCAAAGATGACCTTGTGCTGGAGATCGGTTGTGGTGCGGGTTATGCCGCCGCCATCCTGTCGCTTCTGGCTGGCTCGGTCGTTGCGACCGAAAGCGACGAGGCGCTGGTCACCAAGGCGACCGAAAAGCTCTCCGAACTCGGCTACGACAATATCGCCGTCGTTTCGGGCAGGCTCGAAGACGGTTATGCCGCAGAAGCCCCATACGACGTGATCTTCGTCAACGGTGCCGTCGAGGAACTGCCGGAAGCGATCCTGTCGCAGTTGCGTGAAGGCGGCCGTCTGGTCGCCGTCGTTGGCTATGGCAATGCGGCCCGCGCCCGCCTCTATGTCAAGAATGGCGGCATGACCTCCTATACCGAATATTTCAATGCCGCCGTGAAGCCGCTGCCCGGCTTCCGCAAGGCTGCCGAATTCGTCTTCTGAGACGTGATCCGGACGACCGTATTCAAAGGCCCGCCGCGTGCGGGCCTTTTCGTGATGGCCAAACAAAACTGTGCATCACGACAATTCCTGCAGCAGGCGTGATTTTTTTCGGCAAGTGCGTATCCTAGGGTGAGCGCGAATCGGCTCGGCAGCAATCTGCCCGGTCGACAGTTTCTGAGGACAACGGGGATTAGTATGGCTCAGCCAAGCGTAGCGCGTGAACCGTCCATGGAAGAGATCCTGGCATCCATCCGCCGGATTATCGAAAGCAATGATCCGGTGAATGGCGGAAGCCTGTCGCAGGATGCGTCTGATCTCACGGACGAGGACGGTGCCGACGACGCCGACATGGGTTATGATGGCGGCGAATTCGTCGCGGCCAATGATGCCGGTCCGTCTTTTTCAATGTTTGACCGGGAAATCCCGCGTGTCGAAGTCGAGCCACGCCGTGAAGCGCCGCAGGCCGAAGGCGACGACATGCCCAAGAGTGTGTCGCTTGCCGATCTCGCGGCCCGTGTCCGCTCGGCCTCCGAACGCATCGAGCGGCCCGTTCAGGCCCTGAACCGTTCGGAAATGCCTGGCATGCCGGAAGCCTTGCGTCGTGAGCCGGCTGCAGAAGCCCGTGATGCCCGTCCTGTCGAGGCACCTTCGATGACGGCGCGGCTCGCCGAAATCCGTCAGCCCGATCTGCGCGCATCTTTCGCCGCCGAGCCTGTGGCGCCTGCAGCGCTGCGCGCGCAGGCAGAGGAGGAACACACGTCTTTTGCAGCGCCGGAAGCGTCGATGGCCCGCATTGCATCGGTCGAGGTGCGCGTCGAGCGTGCTGCACCTGCCGCGGAGCAGCCGGTGTCCGAAGCACAGGAGGAGATGTCGATGGATGCGCCGGAACTTGAGCCCCGCGCCGAACCCGAAAGCGAAGCCCGCGACCTGACTGCGCTGGTTTCGGCCGCAACGGTCGAGCAGGTCTCACGTTCCTTCTCTGAACTGGCTGCTGCCTTCGACGGCACCGAGCGTCGCTCGCTCGATGAAATGGCGGAAGAAATGCTGCGTCCCATGCTGAAAGACTGGCTGGACGACAACCTGCCGACGCTGGTGGAGCGCCTCGTGCGCGAAGAGATCGAACGCGTCGCCCGCGGCCCGCGACGCTGACCGTAGCCCCTTCAGGGATCACGGGCCGCTCGCAAGAGCGGCCTTTTTTATTGACTTGGTTTTGCCAGTCCTGTTTACCAACCCACATCCAGAACTCGAATATCCGGTCGGAAAATGCTCGAAAAGACCTATGATTCAGCCGCCGTCGAACCGAAGATCGCGAAAGCCTGGGAGGAGGCGGATGCCTTCCGCGCCGGCGCCAACGCGAAGCCGGGCGAGGACACCTTCACCATCGTGATCCCGCCGCCGAACGTGACCGGTTCGCTGCACATGGGGCATGCGCTGAACAACACGCTGCAGGACATCATGGTCCGCTTCGAGCGCATGCGCGGCAAGGACGTTCTGTGGCAGCCGGGCATGGACCATGCCGGCATCGCGACCCAGATGGTGGTCGAGCGCAAGCTTGCTGAAAACGGCCAGAACCTCTCGCGCCGTGACATGGGTCGCGACGCCTTCATCGAGAAGGTCTGGGAGTGGAAGGAAGAATCGGGCGGCCTGATCTTCAACCAGCTGAAACGTCTCGGCGCCTCCTGCGACTGGTCGCGCGAGCGCTTCACCATGGATGAGGGCCTTTCGGCCGCCGTGCTCGAGGTTTTTGTCACGCTCTACAAGGAAGGGCTGATCTATCGCGGCAAACGGCTGGTCAACTGGGATCCCAAGTTCGAAACCGCGATTTCCGATCTCGAGGTCGAGAACAAGGAAGTTGAAGGCCATATGTGGCACTTCAAGTACCCGCTCGCCGGTGGTGAGACCTATACCTATGTCGAGAAGGACGAGGACGGCAACGTCACCTTCCAGGAGGAGCGCAACTATATCGCGATCGCGACCACGCGCCCCGAAACCATGCTTGGTGACGGCGCGGTGGCTGTCCACCCCTCGGACGAGCGTTATGCCGATATCGTCGGCAAGCTCTGCGAGATCCCCGTGGGCCCGAAGGAACATCGCCGCCTGATCCCGATCATCACCGACGAATATCCGGATCCGAAGTTCGGCTCGGGCGCCGTCAAGATTACCGGCGCGCACGACTTCAACGACTATCAGGTCGCGCGCCGCAACAAGATCCCGCTCTATCGCCTGATGGATACCCAGGCGAAGATGCGCGAAGACGGCGAGAACTACGCGGACTACGCCGCTCGTGCCCTGGAGATCGCAAGGTCCGGCCAGCTGCCGAATGAGGCTGAGGTCGACGACATCAATCTGGTGCCGGAGGAATATCGCGGTCTCGACCGCTACGAGGCCCGCAAGCGCATCGTCGATGCGATCAATGCAGAAGGTCTCGCCGTCACCGTCAAGGACGGGGAGGGCAATGATATTCCCTTCGTCGAGAGCAAGAAGATCATGCAGCCCTTCGGCGACCGCTCCGGCGTCGTCATCGAGCCGATGCTGACCGACCAGTGGTTTGCTGACGCAAAGACGCTCGCCGAGCCGGCAATCGCTTCCGTTCGCGAGGGCCGCACCAACTTTGTCCCGAAGAACTGGGAAAAGACCTATTTCGAGTGGATGGAAAACATCGAGCCCTGGTGCATTTCGCGCCAGCTCTGGTGGGGCCACCAGATTCCGGCCTGGTATGGCCCTGATGGGCAGGTCTTCGTCGAGAAAACCGAGGAAGAGGCGCTGCATTCGGCGATCCAGCACTACATCGCCCATGAGGGTCCGTGGAAGGCCTGGGTTGAGGAGAAGCTCGAGAATTTCCAGCCCGGCGAGATCCTGACCCGCGACGAGGATGTGCTCGACACCTGGTTTTCATCGGCGCTCTGGCCCTTCTCGACGCTCGGCTGGCCCGAGAATACGCCGGAACTGGCGAAATATTACCAGACCGACGTGCTGGTCACGGGCTTCGACATCATCTTCTTCTGGGTCGCCCGCATGATGATGATGGGCCTGCACTTCATGAAGGACGAGGACGGCAATCCGGTCGAGCCCTTCCACACGGTCTATGTCCACGCGCTCGTCCGCGACAAGGCCGGCCAGAAGATGTCGAAGTCGAAGGGCAACGTCATCGACCCGCTGGAACTGATCGATGAATATGGCGCGGACGCCCTGCGTTTCACGCTGGCGATCATGGCCGCCCAGGGCCGCGACGTGAAGCTCGACCCGGCCCGCATCGCCGGCTACCGAAACTTCGGCACAAAGCTGTGGAATGCCACCCGCTTCGCCGAGATGAACGGTGTGAAGGCCGATCCGACCTTCCTGCCGGAAACGACATCGCTGGCGATCAACCGCTGGATCCTGACGGAACTGGCGCGCACCGAGAGCGAAGTGACCGAAGCAATCGAAAGCTACCGCTTCAACGATGCGGCCAGCAGCCTTTACCGCTTTGTCTGGAATCAGTTCTGCGATTGGTATCTGGAACTGCTGAAACCCATCTTCATGGGCGAGGACGAGACGGCGAAGAAGGAAGCGCAGGCTTGCGCTGCCTATGTGCTGGAGCAGATCTACAAGCTCCTGCATCCCTTCATGCCTTTCATGACCGAAGAACTCTGGGCGCATACGGCAGGCGAAGGCGCGTCTCGTGACCTGCTGCTTTGCCATGCCGACTGGCCGGCGCCGGAATTTTCCGACGAGAATTCGGCAGCCGACATCAACTGGCTGATCGACCTCGTGACCGGCATTCGCTCGGCGCGCTCCGAGATGAACGTGCCCCCGGGTGCGACAGCACCGCTCGTCGTGGTCGGCGCCAATGGCGTCACCCAGGAGCGGCTGCTCCGGCACGAGGCATCGATCAAGCGTCTCGCCCGCGTCGAGGCGATCACCGTGGCTGATCTTGCCCCGAAGGGGGCCGCCCAGATCGTCGTCGGCGAGGCGACCGCCTGCCTGCCGCTTGGCGCGCTGATCGATCTCGGCGCCGAAAAGGCCCGCATCGAAAAGGCGATTGCCAAGGTCGACCAGGAAATGGCCCGTATCGCCGGCAAGCTGAACAATGAAAAGTTCGTCGCCAATGCCAATCCCGATGTCGTCGCCGCGGAGCGCGAGCGTCACCAGGAGCTGGAGGTGCAAAAGGCAAGCTTGGAGACGGCCCTGAAGCGGGTTGTCGAGGCCGGGTAAGCCGCTACGCATCAAGAATGAAATTCTAAAGGCCGGGTCTGCGATCCGGCCTTTCGCTTTTGCAGACGAAGGGCGAGTTCGGGCAGAAGAATGCTGCACTGCATAACGATTCTGGCCGATATCATGGTCATCTGGGGACCGCTTCAGATTATTGCGAATGCAACTGCCTGAAATATGCCCTTTGCGATCATCGGCCAGCCTGTTGCGTTCCGGCAACGCCACTGCGCTTGCTTGGAATAATGTTCTTCCCAGGATCAAATTTTCCGGGTGTGTACGAAAAAAACATCCAAGCGGTGGCATGTTTTACGTGCGCGTCAAAAACGTTACGTAAAAATTTCGGTGATGGAACAATGGTGTGACGGCGATCACCGGATTGTCATTCTGTCGCACATGTCTACTATCGCAAATCACAGTTTTGCCGGAATTGGGGAGAGACATGGCGAACCACTTGATGAAGACAACCGCCCTCGGGCTGATCGCAGCATGCGCATTCGTGGGAGGCGCGCAGGCAAGCGGTCTTGAACGTGGCGGCTACAACATCGATCTTCTGTTCGATCCTGGCCAGTACACGTTCGAAAGCGGCGTCACCTATGTTGCGCCGCAGCGTAAGCTTGAGAACGCCGTCGACGAAGATGCTTCTGACAGCACGATGACGACGGCACAGGGTTACTCGGACAGTACAACGGAAACCGAGAATTATTTCGTGCCGCGGATTGGCTTCAAGGCAAGCCTGGTCGAAGGTGTGGACTGCCTTGCAGACTATTCGCAGCCTTGGGGTGTGCACACGAATCCGGGCGCGGATTGGGTTGGTGCACAGCATAACATCGAGACCAAGGTCGATAGCGACAATTATGCCCTGACATGTTCGTACAAGTTCGATGTCGGTGCCGGTCAGCTTCGCGTTCTCGGTGGTGCGTTCTACCAGGAAGTTGGAGGCTTCAAGGAGCGGCAGGTCATTACGAGCGAGACACTGACGGCATTGGGTCAGACCACGTCAGGCGTGGGACGACTGGACCTCGAAGGTGACGGCTTCGGATGGCGAATGGGCGTTGCCTATGAGATCACAGAATATGCATTGCGTGCGAGCCTCGTTTACAACAGTGAAGTGAAGCTCAACAACATCACCGGCACACTTGATCTGACGGAAATTCCTTTTGTCGCCGGTTTCCTTACCAACCCGCTCTTCGGCAAAGTGACCGACGTGTACGGCTCGGCCGTCATGCCTGATACGGTCGAGTTCAAGCTTCAGTCCGGCATCGCGCCAGATTGGCTCGCCTTCGGTTCCGTCAAGTGGACTGATTGGAGCCAGTTGCAGCGTATCCCGTTCTACGTGAACGGCACGACCTCCGAGGCGACGGCACTTGAGCTTGCCTATCGCGACGGCTGGACCATCAGCGGTGGTGTCGGCCACAAGCTGAACGAACAGTGGAGCGTTGCGGGCTCTGTCACCTGGGATCGCGGTACCGCGCAGGGCTTCGGCAGCCAGACCGATGTTTGGACATTCGGCACAGGCGTATCCTATAGCCCGTCAGAAAATGTCGAGTTCCGCGTCGCTGGCGCTCTCAGCCTGTTGACCTCGGGCAGCTCGGGCGAAGTTACCGTCGATGGCGTCACCTATGGCGACGACGTCTCCTATGACTTCGGCACAGACTTGGCGGCCGCAGTTTCCACCTCCCTCAAGGTCCGCTTCTGAGCATCGCTGAGGAAAATGTGTCAGAAGCCCGGCTCGTCCGGGCTTCTTTCGTTTCAAGCCGTCGACCGCTATTTCAGCTTTCCGGAATGTGATGATTCTGCAACAGCGCATCTATCCTTCTTCGGCTGCCGCGCTCGCGCCGAATTTGTCCATTTCCCGCCACAAACAAAGAGCACCGGTGTTGCGAGAGACGGCGGGGGCTGTTTCCGGTGGGTGGCGTTAAGAGTTCAACATGAGCCTCTGGGGCAAAAATTCGGTGCTGATAGCAATGACTTCGACTGTTCTTGGGGAGCGGTCGGCCTGTCTGGAAAAGGAAATGGAGGGGGCGTTTGCGATCGCCCCGGTCTTGCCGGAAATCCGGTCTAGTCTCCAGACCATGCAGAAGAGAATAATATTGAGCCTGGGCGGCAAGGCCATCGACAAGGTCGGGCATGAACCGTCTGTTCATCGCTGTGGTGCAATCTCGAAGTCCGGCGCAGTTGAACCGGCCGCAAATGCGGGGCGGTGTATCTGATGTCCATTATGTCTTGGAAATTGTGCGGACCCATGCGGCTACGTGACTGGAAATCTTCGGTAGTGCTTGTGACGGCAGCTTTGTTGCTGTCCAGCGGGCCCTCTGCGCTTGCCTTCGATATGAACGCCGGTGTCAGCAAGGAATCCGGCCCATTCGACCTCTTCAAGTTCGGCTTCAACGCCTACAAGAAGGGCCAGAAGGAAGAGGCGGTCGAGGCGTATCGCTATGCCGCGGAAAAGGGCCATACCGGCTCGCGCTGGGCGCTCGCCAACATGTATGAGGCCGGCGACGGTGTCGTCGAAAACGACTTCGAAGCCTTCAAGATTTATGCCGAGATCGCAAACCAGGGCGTCGAGCCCGGTTCTGCGGACACCGGCTTCTTCGTCAATGCGCTTCTGTCGCTTGCCCGGTATTATCGCCAGGGTATTCCCGACAGCCCCGTGAGGGCGGACCTCGCCCAGGCGCGGCAGATCTATTTCCAGGTCGCTTCAACCTTTGGAGTGCCGGAAGCCCAGTTCCAGCTGGCCCGTATGATCCTGGCCGGCGAGGGCGGTCGTGTGAACGTGCAGCAGGCGAAGAAGTGGCTGAACATGGCACGCAAGGGCGGCCATGCCGGCGCCATGTCGATCTTCGGCAACGTCTTGTTCGAAGAAGGTCAGACCGTTCGCGGTCTCGCATTCCTGACGGCCGCACTGGAGCGCTGCAGCCAGAAGGATTGTCCATGGATGCAGGATCTGCAGGAACGGGCTTTTTCGCTCGCGACCGAAGACGACCGCCGGGTGGCCGTGGCGCTGGCGCCTGAGGTCTTCACGCAGGGCGACTGAGCGCAGGGCGCGCGACGACATTGGCAGGAACATCAAAAAATGGGCGCCTCAGCGCCCATTTTCTTGTCTGCGATTGGATTTTCTGAGGTCAGAAAGCGAAGTGACCGACAACAGGCACATGGTCCGAGGGTTTCTCCCAGGCCCGGACATGTTTTTCGATCGCCGTCGAGCGCAGCCGGTCGGAGGCCTCAGGCGACAGCATCAGGTGGTCGATGCGGATGCCGTTGTTTTTCTGCCAGGCACCGGCCTGATAGTCCCAGAATGAGAAGAGCGGCGTCTCGTCAGTGGTGGCGCGCACCGCATCGACGAAGCCGAGATTCTCCAGCCGCCGGAAAGCCGCCCGCGTTTGGGGCAGGAAGAGCGCGTCGGTCACCCACTGGCTGGCATCCTTCGCATCATGCGGCTCGGCAATGACATTGTAGTCGCCGGCAAGGATGAGTGGTTCCTCAAGCGCCATGCGGTCACGCGCGAAGGCTTCCAGTCTCGCCATCCAGGCGAGCTTGTAGGGGTATTTGACCGGATCGTCCGACGGATTGCCGTTCGGCAGATAGAGCGAGCAGACACGCAGGACGCCGCCGTCGACCGAAAACACGCCCTCGATGAAGCGCGCCTGTTCGTCGGTGTCGTCACCCGGCAGGCCGCGATTGACTTCGTCCGGCTTGATCTTGGAGAGCAGGGCAACGCCGTTGAAACCCTTCTGACCGTGCGTCTCGACGTGATAGCCGAGCGCCTCGATCTCGCCGCGGGGAAAACCTTCATCGACCGACTTGATCTCCTGCAGGCAGGCAATGTCGGGATCGCTGTCCTTCAGCCACTGGCACAGATTCTCGATGCGTGCCTTGACGCCGTTGATGTTCCAGGTGGCAATTTTCATCATGCACTCACACGGAGAAACTGGTGCCGCAGCCGCAGCTCGCCACGGCATTGGGATTCTTGATCTGGAACGACTGGCCGAGCAGGTTGTCGACGAAGTCGATCTCGGAGCCGGCCATGTAGATCAGTGACATCGGATCGATCAGAACGGTGGCGCCGTCGCGGCTGATCACGATGTCGTCGCCTGCCGGTTGGCCGTCGAGGTCGAATTTGTAGGAGAAGCCGGAACAGCCGCCGCCTTCGACAGACACGCGCAGCGCCTGTTTCTCGGCATCGGCAGCGACGATCGCCGCGATTCGCTTCGCTGCGGCTTCGGAAAGGGTAACTGTTTCGGTGCTCATTCTGCCTCCTGCCGGGTTCAAGGCCCGGTGAAAACGGTTCACTTCGGTGCAAATCACCGCATTGTCACGCAATTGCGCGATTTTTGATAAGGCAACGCGGGCTGAAGGCGCTTCGGAACCCGCATCGCCTTGCGGCTTTGTCCGCTATAGGTATGAAGGCACAAGAGTTGCGTCAATGGGGAGCAAGCGGCACAGGCATGACGATTGATCAATCAGCACTGGGTTTCGGCACGGGCGAACGGGCGATTTACGCCACCAATCCGCTGCAAAGCCGTGGCCGGCTCTTTGCCGAGGGCGGCAGCCTCACCCGGTCCGATTTCCAGCGCGACCGCGACCGCATCGTCCACACGACCGCCTTTCGCCGCCTCAAGCACAAGACGCAGGTCTTCATTGGGCCGGACGGCGATCATTATCGCACCCGTCTGACGCACACGATCGAAGTTGCCCAGATTGCCCGAGCATTGGCTCGTGCGCTGAAGCTCGATGAAGATCTGGCAGAAGGCGTGGCGCTCGTGCACGATTTTGGCCACACACCCTTCGGCCACACCGGCGAGGATGCGTTGCACGAGGTGCTGGAACCCTATGGCGGCTTCGACCACAATGCGCAGTCGCTGCGCATCGTTACCAAGCTGGAGCGCCGCTATGCCGATTTCGACGGGCTCAATCTCACCTGGGAAGCGCTCGAAGGCCTGGTCAAGCACAATGGGCCATTGAAGACCAAGGACGGGCAGGGGACACGCGGACCAGTACCGCAGCCGATCCTGGACTATTGTGAAATCCATGATCTGGAACTGGAAAGCTTTGCCGGGCTCGAAGCCCAGGTTGCGGCCATCGCCGACGACATTGCTTACAACACCCATGATATCGATGACGGTCTGCGCTCCGGTTACCTCACATTCGACATGCTGGAGGACGTGCCCTTTCTCGCCGGTCTGATGAAGGAGGTGCGCGACCGCTATCCGCATCTCGACCCTGACAGGTTCACCCACGAGATCATGCGCCGGCAGATCACGCGAATGGTCGAGGATGTGATCGGAGTGGCGCAGGAGCGGCTGAAGCTGGTGGCGCCCCAGAATGTCGAGGATGTCAGGGCGGCCTCGATGACGATCGCCACATTCTCCGACCAGATGGCCGAGACCGACAAGGCGATCAAGAAGCTCCTGTTCAGTCGCATCTATCGTCACCCCGACATCATGCGCATTCGGGCCGCCGCCGCCGAGATCGTCACCGATCTCTTCAATGCCTACATGGCCGACCCGACGCTGATGAAGAGCCACTTCTGGGTGAACCATATTTCGGGCCTCAATGACGGGCAGAAGGCCCGCCATGTCGGCGACTATCTGGCCGGCATGACGGATACCTATGCGGTGCGCACGCATCGGGAGTTGTTTGACCGGACTCCCGAATTGCGATAGGCACCCGACGAAATTCTAAGGAAACGCCGTTGCGAAGCGCCGGCGCGCAGGGACACGCCATGAATCTTTTCGCCGATTTCGAAATCCGGATCAAAGCAGCGCTCGACGAGATCGAGGCGGTGCGCGAGAAGCGGGACAGCCTCGACTTCAGCCGCATCGTCGTGGAGCCGCCGCGCGATCCGAGCCATGGCGATGCCGCGACCAATGCCGCGATGGTGCTCGCCAAGGGCATGGGCATGAACCCGCGCGCGCTGGCCGACCTGATCGGCGAAAAGCTGAAGCAGGATCCGGATATCGCCGAAGTCGGCGTCGCTGGCCCCGGTTTCATCAACATCCGGCTCTCCGTTGCCTATTGGCAGCGGCTGCTGGCGGTCATGATCCGTGAGGGCACGGATTTCGGTCGTGCCTCCGTGGGTTCCGGCCACAAGGTCAATGTTGAATATGTCTCGGCCAATCCGACCGGCCCGATGCATGTCGGCCATTGCCGTGGCGCCGTTGTCGGCGACACGCTGGCCAACCTGCTCGGTTTTGCGGGTTACGAGGTCACCAAGGAATACTACATCAACGATGCCGGCGCTCAGATCGAGGTCCTCGCCCGTTCTGCCTTCCTGCGCTATCGGGAAGCCCTGGGCGAGACCATCGGCGAGATCCCCGCAGGTCTCTACCCGGGTGACTATCTGGTTCCGGTTGGCAAGGTCCTGGCCGACGAATATGGCACCAGGCTCCTCACCATGCCGGAAGAGGAGATGCTCGATATCGTCAAGGACAAGGCCATCGCTGCAATGATGGTCATGATCCGCGAGGATCTCGCCACGCTGAACGTGCATCACGACGTCTTCTTCTCCGAGCGCACCCTGCACGCCGGCAACGGCGGCCGCATCCTCTCGGCCATCAATGATCTGACCTTCAAGGGCCATGTCTACAAGGGCAAGCTGCCGCCGCCGAAGGGGCAGTTGCCGGAAGATTGGGAAGACCGTGAGCAGACGCTGTTCCGCTCGACCGAAGTCGGTGACGACATCGACCGCCCGCTGATGAAGTCGGATGGTAGCTTCACCTATTTCGCTGCCGACGTTGCCTATTTCAAGGACAAGTTCGATCGCGGCTTCACCGAGATGATCTATGTGCTGGGTGCCGACCATGGCGGCTATGTGAAGCGGCTGGAGGCGGTCAACCGCGCCGTGTCGGAAGGCAAGTCGAAGCTCACCGTCCTGCTTTGCCAGCTGGTCAAGCTTTACCGCGACGGCGAGCCGGTGAAGATGTCGAAGCGTTCAGGCGATTTTGTCACGCTGCGCGAAGTGGTCGAGGAAGTCGGCCGCGATTCGGTCCGTTTCATGATGCTCTACCGGAAGAATTCCGAGCCGCTCGACTTCGACTTTGCCAAGGTGACGGAGCAGTCGAAGGACAATCCGGTCTTCTATGTGCAGTACGCCCATGCGCGTTGCATGTCGATCATGCGCCAGGCAAAGGAAGCCTTGCCCGATCTCGATATCGAGAAACTCGACCTTGCCAGTGCCGTAATGGGACAGATCCAGGACCCAACGGAACTGTCACTGGTTGCAAAGCTTGCCGAATATCCGAGAATCATCGAGGCAGCAGCATTGTCCCAGGAGCCGCATCGACTTGCATTTTACCTGCATGATCTGGCAAGCTCGCTCCATGCTCACTGGAACAAGGGCAAGGATTCGCCCGAATTACGCTTTGTTAACGATAAACATAGAGAATTAACCATCGCCAGGCTTGGGCTGGTGCATGCTGTCGCCTCCGTGTTGAAGTCGGGACTCGCCATTACTGGCACCGAAGCTCCGGTCGAAATGCGATAGTATCGTCACCAATTCCCCACATTACGCTGGCAGGCGTTGAGTCGCGTGAGTGAGTGGAACAGGGTATGGTACAGAAGCAGGCTGCAAACAGCATTCGATCGCAGGGCGATGGTTTCGCGGATGATGATCCGCTGGCGGAGCTCGCCCGCATCGTTGGGTTCGATCAGCCTCTGAAGCGCGAAACTGTCGTTGCGCTGCCGCAGGCGCCGGATATGTCTTCGGCTGACTTCAATCTGGAAGACGAGTTGATGCGCGAGTTCGAGGGCTATGAAGCCTCTCCCGCGCCGTCTTCCTATGCGCCTGAGCTCGAAGCGCCCGAGCCTGTGCTGCCCCGCCCTTCCGCGGTTGAAGCCTACGAAACACCGCGCCATCGCGAAGAGCCGAGTTTCGAGCCGCAGGCCGTTGCCTATGCGGAGCCAGATTCTGGTCTGGTGCCAGAGCATGTCGAGGTCGAGGCTCCGCACATTGCGCAAGCTGACGCCTATGCGCCGGATGCCGATCGCTATGTCGCAGATCCGGCTCCCGCATATGATCACGACGAAATGCGATCCGAGCAGGTGGTCGAGCCTGATCTTTCCTTTGATCTGGCCGATGAGCTGGAGTTCGCGGTCGCAGATGCCGACATTCGCCCAGAGCCGTTTGGCGCGCCAGCGCGTCCGGTTCAGCCCGAGCCGCCGCGCCTGCGCCTGCCGCTTGCCAATTTCGCCGCGCAGCCGGTTCGTCGGACCGAGCCGCCGGTCGCGACTGTGCCGGCATTCGAAGCTTCGAGCTTCGAGGCACCGAGCGCACCCGCCGTTGAGGCGTCACGACCGCTTGGCGATCTCGACTTTGGCAAGGCGAGCTTCGATTGGGCCTCCGGTCCGGTCGAACCCATTCCGGCCATATTGTCTTCTGCTCCCGAATTGGCCGAGGCGCCGACACCTGCGCCGCAATTCGACCCATTTGCAATCGAGATGGAGCGGCCAGTTGCGCCGGTTTCGACGGATGCTGTCGCGGGCGTCCAGCATGACGAGCTGGACTTCGGCTTCGACTTTCTCGATGAACTCGCCTTCGAAGAGGATGCGCATCTCGCTGCCAAGGTAAGGGAGCCGGTCGAGCAGCCCGCAGCGCCCGCCGTATCCGAGGAGGATTTCGATCCCTTCACCGACCAGGAGTTCGAGCTGCAGCTGGATGAGATCGAGCTGGACTTGTCCGATCTCGAAGTGGCGCCCGAATTGCCTGCGGTTGAGCCCGCGCCTGCGACCGTCGCGGCCGTCGCAACGGCGGCACCCGCTTTCGCCGCTGCTCCTGCGCCTCTGGCTGCCGTCCGTCCAGAGCCAATGGTTGCCTCGTCTTTCGCAGCTGCCCCGGCGGCGGCGGCTCTCGCCGTTCCTCCGACAGCTTCAGTCTCGTCGTCATACGCAGCGCCGGTGACCCGCCCTGCGGCTGAAACCTATGCGCCGGCGTCCGCTCCGACATCGTCGCCGTTTCGTCCTGCTGCGCCGACCGAGGACAGCTTCGGCTTCGACCCTTCCGAGATTTCGGAACAGGATGACCTGCTCGAAACCCTGAGCGGCATGGATGTGCCGGATGTGCCGGTGGCGGAGGCACGCGCGACCCAACCGGCTCAGCCGGACTATGACATCGACATCGATGCCGAGCTTGCGACACTCTTCGAGGAGCCCGCAGCGCCGCAACTGAAGCCGGTCTCGGCAGGCCGCGTGACCGCTGCGCCGATCGCAACGGCTCCGCAGGCAACGGCACAGCCACCGCTCGAGGATTTCGAAGCCTTCGAAAAGGCGCTGGAAGAAGATCTCATCAGCACCATGTCGGCCTCTGGCCACTTCGAGCCTGAGAGCCGTGGCCACATCACCATCGCCGGTGAAGGCCAGGGATTCCGCTTCCGCCGCGTCAAGCCCTATCTGATGGCGGGAACTGCGGTCGTGATGCTGCTTGCCGGTGCGGGGGGACTCTATGCCTGGCTCGGCAGCGGTGCCGTGGGCACGCTGTCCGGTGGAGAGCCGGTCGTGATCGCCGCTGACAAGACGCCGGTCAAAATGGTGCCGGAGAATCCGGGCGGCAAGTCCGTTCCGAACCAGGACAAGGCGGTCTATGATCGTGTGGCGGGAAGTGGCGTCGAAGACCCCAAGCAGCCGAGCCTGATTTCCTCGGAAGAAGAGCCCGTTGACGTGGTGCAGCGCACGCTGATCCCCGAATCGCTGCCGCTGGAAGGCGAGAACGATGCCATGGCAACGCCGGTCGGCGAGACCGAGGATCCGCGCCTGCTGCCCGACGGCCAGCCTCCGCAGGCAAGCGCCGAAGATCCGGCGACGATCACCCCGCGCAGGGTCCGCACGATGATCGTGCGTCCGGATGGCACGCTGGTCGCACAGGAAGTGCCGGCGGAGCCGACAGCCGCCGCAACGCCATCGCAGTCAACGGCGGATACGCCGGTGCTCGCACCGCCGAGTGTGCCTTCTTCCAATGGCGGTGATACCGTCAGGACCGTCGATACGCGCGTCGTGACCCCGGGTGGCCCGACCGAGACCGCTGCGTCGCAAACCGTGCCTGCCGCAACGGCGCAGGCAGCCACCGAACTGGCGGCCGTGACACCGGAGACGGTGGAGACATTGGCGGCCACGGATGTTGCCGCGGCACCGACTGCCAACGATCCGAGCGCACCGCGCGCCCCGATCCCGACAAGCCGCCCGGCCGACCAGCCGGTCAATGTCGTGGGAACCGTCACCGATCAGGGCAATGTACGATCGGCCCAACCGGCTGCGCCAGCGCCTGCTGAAGCGCCCGCGGAAGTGGCTGCGGCATCCCCGGCGGCCACAGCGCCGGCCGCTGCTGCACCCGCCGGCAGTTTCGGCATCCAGATCGCCTCGCTGCCGTCGGAAGCGGATGCGCAGAAGAGCTATCGCAACCTGTCGTCCAAGTTCGGCAACATCCTGGGCGGCAAGCCCTGGGAAATCCGCCAGGCGGACATTCCCGGCAAGGGCACCTTTTACCGGGTGCGCGTGGGGGCCGGTTCCAAGGATGATGCCGTGGCGCTGTGCGAACAATATCGTGCCGCTGGCGGCAGCTGCCTCGTCTCCCGCTGAGAACAGGCCTGATTATCTGAGCATTCGAGAGGCGGAACCGCGTGTTCCGCCTCTTTTCTTGTGTATGAGCGCCTGAGGTCACCTTCCGGTCCCTTCGGCTTTTTCTTCCCCCTCGATATGGTCTTCCCATGACAGCACAATCCCGTTCCGCCAAAGCCATGATCCTCGGTTGCCTCGGCCAGCGTCTCACCGCTGACGAGAAGGCCTTTTATCGCGATGAGCAGCCCTGGGGATTCATCCTCTTCGGTCGCAATATCGGCGAGGCCGAACAGGTGAAGGATCTGGTTGCGGAGATGCGGGATACGGTTGGCGGTGGACACCACGTGCCCGTCCTGATCGACCAGGAGGGCGGTCGCGTGCAGCGCATCCGCGAGCCGATTGCGCCGCGTTATCCCTCGGGCGCCGATTTGGGCGCGCTTTACGGCCAGGACAAAGCGAAGGGCCTGCGGGCGGCCTGGCTGATGTCACGCCTGCATGCCTTCGATCTCTATCGCCTCGGCATCAATGTCGACTGCTTGCCCGTACTCGACGTGCCCATTGAAGGGGCCAGCAATGTCATCGGCAACCGCGCCTATTCCAACGATCCAGATGTGGTCGCGAAGATGGGACAGGCTGCAGCGGACGGGCTGAAGGCCGGCGGCGTGCTGCCGGTCCTGAAGCATATCCCGGGCCATGGTCGCGGCATGGCCGACAGCCATCATGAACTGCCCGTCGTCACCGTACCGCGCGCCGCACTCGAGGCGCATGACTTCGTGCCCTTCAGGGCGCTGGCACAGGAGCTGATGGGCATGAGCTGCCATGTCGTCTATACCGATATCGACCCCGATCATCCGGCCTCGACCTCGCGCATCGTCACCGAGGAGATCGTGCGCAAGGCGATCGGCTTCGAGGGCTTGCTGATGTCCGACGATATCTCAATGAATGCGCTTGAGGGCACGATCGGCGAACGCGCAGTGCGGATCGCAGCGGCGCTTGATGTCGTGCTGCACTGCCACGGCCAGATGGACGAAATGAAGGCTGTTGCCGCCGCCGTATCCGAACTTTCGGGCCAGGCGCGCAGGCGGGCGGATGCGGTGGAAGCGGCTTTCGTTGCGCCCGATGATGCTGACGAGCAGACCTTGCGTGAAGAATTCGCCAACCTGATGGCGGTGGCCTGATGGTGCGCGGTCCTGTCCAGCCGACGATCCTCAACCGGCCCTCCCAGGGAGAGACACCGGTGCCGACGCCGATGGACAGCCTCTGGCAGGACAATGCCGAGGAGCGGGCCGCAAGCGACCCGGCACTTCTGATCGACGTTGCGGGTTTCGAAGGCCCGCTCGATCTCCTACTTTTCCTCGCCCGCAATCAGAAGGTCGATCTTGCCCGCATTTCGGTGCTGGCCCTGGCCGAGCAATATTTGCTCTTCATCGAAACCGCCCGGCGCATTCGCATCGAGCTGGCTGCCGACTATCTGGTGATGGCGGCCTGGCTCGCCTATCTGAAATCGCGTCTCCTGATCCCGCAGCAGCCGAAAGACGACGGCCCCTCGGGCGAGGAGATGGCCCAGACGCTTGCCTTCCGCCTGAAACGGCTGGAGGCCATGCGCGAGGCCGCAAGCCGGCTCGTCAACCGCAACCGTCTCGGCCGTGATGTCCACCCGCGCGGTGCGCCGGAACATGTGCCCTCGCGCGCGACGAGCGCCTATGAGGCTTCGCTCTACGACCTGCTGACGGCCTACGCTTCACTGCGCCAGCGCCAGGCAATCACCCAGGTGACGATCGAGCGGCGGCGGGTCTGGTCGCTGTCGGATGCGCGCGGGATCCTGACCCGCATGATCGGCGAGATCACGGACTGGACGGCGCTCGACCATTTCCTGTTGCGCTACCTGCCGAGCCCCGAGGACCGGGTGACCGCGATTGCGAGTTCCTTTGCAGCCTCCCTCGAACTCGTGCGTGAAGGCCGACTTGAGATCCGACAGGATGGGGCCTTCCAGCCGATCTACATGCGCAGCGGTCCCAGGGCCGAAGCTTTGAAATCGGTGGAGTGAAGCTGAGATGATCGACGTCGACGAGAGGGAGCCGGATGACGGCGAGGAAGCCGAGGAGGGGGGGCATTCTGCATCGCTCCGCGCCGAGCTCGACCGTCGCGAGGCGTTGCGCATTGCCGAGGCCCTGGTTTTCGCGTCTGCCCAGCCGGTTTCGACCACCTTTGTCGAAGAGCGTCTGCCACACGGCATCGCGGCGACGGAGATCCTGCATCAGTTGAAGGAGGATTACGCTGCGCGCGGGGTGAACCTCGTCCAGGTGGACGACCACTGGGCGTTTCGCACGGCGGCCGATCTCTCATTTGCCATCCGCAACGACGAGGCCGAGGTCAAGAAGCTCTCGCGTGCTGCTCTCGAAGTGCTCGCGATCATCGCCTATCACCAGCCGGTTACGCGTGCCGAGATCGAGGACATCAGAGGCGTGCAGACCTCCAAGGGCACGCTCGACGTGTTGATGGAGGCGGGCTGGGTGCGTTTTCGCGGGCGACGGCGTTCGCCCGGACGCCCTGTGACCCTTGGGACGACCCGTGATTTCCTCGATCATTTCGGGCTGGAGGAACTGCGCGATCTGCCGGGTCTCGAAGAGTTGAAGGGGGCAGGGCTGCTCTCCGGCCGTATTCCGGCGAACTTCAACATCCCGCTTCCCATGGGCCATGACGAGCTTGGCGAGGAGGAGGATCCGATTACCCAGCTGGACCTCGAAGAGCTCGGCCTCTTGACACCGGGCGGTGAAGCAGAGGAATAGGGTCAGCTTTTTCAACGATGACCGGTAAAGCCGGCTCGTCTGCGGTCCCTGTGTCTGCAACGATCCGGTCTGAACCGCGCGGACGGCAGAATGAATCCAGCGAAGACCCAGCACGGAAACGGCCAGCGCACGGCGGGCGTGACCTTCGCCGCACGTCTGACCTTCGAGGAGATTCATCACTGCTATCACGGCAAGGAGACGATTGGCGGTCTTTCGCTGACGGCGGAACCCGGCGAAGTCCTCTGCCTGCTCGGTCCCTCCGGGTCTGGCAAGACGACGCTGCTCAGGATTGCCGCCGGCATCGAGGCGCAGACGTCAGGTCGCGTGGTGATCAACGACCGTGAAGTCGCTGGACCCCGGACCTTCCTGCCGCCGGAGAAGCGTGGCATCGGGCTGATGTTCCAGGACTTCGCCCTTTTCCCTCACATGTGCGTGCTCGACAATGTCCGCTTCGGCCTGACGGCGCTGCCGCGCAAGGACGCGGTGGCGGAAGCCATGGCCGCTCTGGATCGGGTCGGGCTTGCCCATTATGCCGACAAGTTTCCGCATGCCTTGTCCGGCGGTGAGCAGCAGCGCGTGGCCCTGGCGCGAGCGCTCGCTCCCCGTCCCAGCGTGCTCCTGATGGACGAACCTTTTTCCGGTCTCGATTCGCGGCTTAAGGACACGGTGCGGGCCGATACGCTCGCAATTCTCCGTGAGACCCGCGCGACTGCCGTCGTCGTCACCCACGACGCCGAAGAGGCCATGCGCATGGCAGATCGCATTGCGCTCCTCCGGAACGGGCGTCTCGTGCAGGTCGGGACATCGGACGATCTCTATCGCCGACCGAACGACATCTTTGCGGCCGCGTTCTTTTCTGAGATCAACGAATTCGCCGGCCGCGTGCGGGGCGGACAGGTGGAAACGCCGCTGGGTGCGGCCGAAGCCGGCCATCTCGCCGAGGGTACCGAGGTCGAGATTGCGGTTCGCCTGTCCGATCTTGCCGTGCGCGACAGTGGCGGCAGCATTCCGGCCCGCATCATTGCTCGACGTTTTCTCGGCGTTGTCGAACTGCTCGACCTTGCAGTCCCCGGCACCGAGAGGCCCGTCCGCGCTCGAATCCGGGCCGATGTCCTGTCGGCCGGTGTGCGTGACGTCACGATTGCGGTTGAGCCGAAAGACATTTTGGTGTTTGAAAAGACACCGGAAAGCCCCTACATCGGGGAAACAAAAATCTAAGGAGTGGCAGGCATGGGTTCGTTTAGCATTTGGCACTGGATCATCGTTCTGGCGATCGTCCTGCTTCTCTTCGGCCGCGGCAAGATCCCGGAACTGATGGGTGACGTGGCCAAGGGCATCAAGAGCTTCAAGAAGGGCATCAGCGAAGAGGACGAGAGCGAAAAGCCGACCGCCTCGACCCCTCCGGCCCAGCCGACCGCGACGAAGACGGTCGATCACAAGGCCGACGAGGTAAAGTGATCGGCATCCGCCAATTGGACGGGCGGCTCTTCGGGCTGCCCGCTCTTCGTTGAAGTGTTGGAAGTCCGGCGCCCGTTCCGAGGCGCCCTTGGTGGCATCAGGAGCCCGTTTGCATGCTGGATATAGGCTGGACCGAGCTTTTGGTGGTCGCCGTGATCCTGATCGTGGTCGTGGGTCCCAAGGACCTGCCGCCGATGATCCGGGCCTTCGGCAAGATGACGAAGCGTCTGCGACAGACCGCGGGCGAGTTTCGATCCCAGTTCGATGAGGCCCTCCGGGAGGCCGAGCTCGATGACCTGAAGAATTCGGTCAACGACATCCGTTCGCTCAATCCTGCCAATACGATCCGGGAGACTTTGAACCCGCTGCGCCAGATGGGGCAGGAGATCAAGTCGGATCTGGAGCGTTCCACGCGCCCCCAGAGCAAGCCCGCGCCGCAGGATGACGGTTACGAAGAGAATTCCATTTTGCCGGACGTGCCGCTCGGCCTCGGCGAAGTGCCGGATGCGCTGAAACCGGCCGCAGTCCCGCCAGCCGCGCAAGCTGCTGCTCCCGCTGCGACCACGCCAGTCACCGGCCCGGCGACCTCGGCGCCCGCCGCGGCGGCTCCGGTCACCACAAAGAAGCCGGCTGGTCGCAAGGCTGCCGCCAAGGCCGATGCTCCGGCGAAGGCGGCCTCCAGGACCTTGAAAGCCGCGCCCGTGGCAGCCGCTGTCCCGGTCGCCTCTCAGCCGAAGGCGACGAAGGCGAAGGCCGCTCCCGTCAAACCGGCAGCGACCAAGCCCGCCCCGGCCGAAAAGGCTATTGCCAAATCGGCACCCAAGGCACGCAAGCCCAAGAGTGAGGACCGCGCATGAGCGGCGAGACAGACGACAAGCCCCAGCCGCTGATCGAGCATCTGATTGAACTGCGGTCGCGCCTCATCTGGGCGCTCGGCGCATTCTTCCTCGCCTTCATCGTATGCTTCTACTTCGCCAAGCCGCTCTTCAACATGCTGGTCGTTCCCTATAAATGGGCCGTGTCCTGGGCTGGCATGGATTTAAGCAAGGCGGAGCTGATCTATACGGCGCCCCAGGAATTCTTCTTCACCCAGGTGAAGGTGGCGGCCTTCGGCGCCATGGTCATCGCCTTTCCGGTGATCGCCTCGCAGATCTACAAATTCGTGGCGCCCGGTCTCTACAAGAACGAGCGCGCCGCCTTCCTGCCGTTCCTGATTGCCTCGCCTCTGCTCTTTCTGCTCGGCGCCTCGCTCGTCTATTTCTTCTTCACGCCCATGGTGATGTGGTTCTTCCTCGCCATGCAGCAAAGCCCCGGCGAGGGGGAGGTGGCGATCTCGCTGCTGCCCAAGGTTTCCGAATATCTCAGCCTGATCATGACGCTGGTCTTTTCCTTCGGTCTTGTGTTCCAGCTGCCCGTCATCACCACGCTTCTGGCGCGGGTCGGCATTCTGGACAGCCGGTGGCTGGCGGACAAGCGCAAGTACTTCATCGTCGTCGCCTTCGTCGTTGCAGCCGTCCTGACACCGCCGGATCCGCTCTCCCAGATCGGTCTTGCACTGCCGACAATCCTTCTCTACGAGGTGGCTATCTACGCGGCGCGACTCGTCGAGAAGAACCGTGCTCGGTCTGCAGAAGCCGCCGACCTTGCCGAGGCTTCCTCGTCAGAGGAAACCTGAATCGGCGCCGACGCCGTTTCGACGACGCCAAAACCCATCACGACATGGGGCCGGACATGGCCGCCGGCCACTCCGCTCCCGGTCGAAGCACAAGACCTGGAACGACGATGCTCGATATCAAGTGGATCCGTGAAAACCCCGAGGCCCTCGATGCCGCACTCGCCAAGCGCAGTGCCGAGCCGCTGTCTGCCTCACTGATCGCGCTCGACCAGAAGCGCCGCGCCGTCGCCCAGGCGATGCAGGACATGCAGTCGCGCCGCAACAGCGCCTCCAAGGAGATCGGCGCCGCCATGGCGCAGAAGAACATGGAGCTGGCCGAAAAGCTGAAGGCGGAAGTCGCCTCGCTCAAGGACACGCTGCCGGCCGCCGAAGAGGAAGAGCGTCAGCTTACTGCCGAGCTGACCGACGCCCTGTCGCGCATCCCGAACATTCCGCATGACGACGTCCCTGTCGGCAAGGACGAGCACGACAATGTCGTCGCCCGGGTCGTCGGCGAAAAGCCGATGTGGAACCACAAGGCGTTCGAGCACTACGAAATCGGCGAAAACCTCGGCTACATGGACTTCGAGCGCGCTGCAAAGCTGTCCGGCGCCCGCTTCACTGTGCTGACCAGCCAGCTTGCCCGGCTCGAGCGCGCCCTTGGCCAGTTCATGCTCGACCTGCACACCTCGGAACACGGTTATACGGAAGTGTCGTCGCCCCTGATGGTGCGTGATGACGCCATGTACGGCACGGGGCAGCTTCCGAAATTCGCCGAAGACCTGTTCAGGACGACGGATGGCCGCTGGCTGATCCCGACGGCGGAGGTGACACTGACCAATCTGGTCGCTGGCGAAATCCTCGACCAAGAAAAACTGCCGCTGCGCTTTACCGCCCTGACGCCGTCCTTCCGCTCGGAAGCAGGCTCGGCCGGCCGCGACACGCGCGGCATGCTGCGCCAGCACCAGTTCTGGAAATGCGAGCTCGTCTCGATCACCGACGCCGAAAGCTCCATGGCCGAGCACGAGCGCATGACGGCCTGCGCCGAAGAAGTGTTGAAGCGCCTCGGCCTGCACTTCCGGACCATGACGCTTTGCACCGGCGACATGGGCTTCGGCGCCCGCAAGACCTATGACCTCGAAGTCTGGCTGCCGGGGCAGAACGCCTACCGCGAAATCTCGTCCTGCTCCGTCTGCGGCGATTTCCAGGGGCGTCGGATGAATGCCCGCTATCGCAACAAGGACGGCAAGGGCACGACCTTCGTGCACACGCTGAACGGTTCCGGCACGGCCGTCGGCCGCTGCCTCATCGCTGTCATGGAGAACTACCTCAACGAGGACGGCTCGATCACCGTTCCCGACGTGCTCCTGCCCTATATGGGCGGCATCAAGAAAATCGAGAAGGCGGCCTGATCACGCCGCGCCCGGAGTGACCATGCGCATCTTGCTGACGAATGACGACGGTATCCATGCTCCGGGGCTCGGCGCCCTGGAGCGCATCGCCCGCAACCTCTCCGACGATGTCTGGATCGTGGCACCGGAGACCGACCAGAGCGGCCTTGCCCATTCGCTGACGCTGTCGGAACCCTTGCGTCTGCGCGAACTCGGAGACCAGAAATTCGCATTGCGCGGCACGCCGACGGATTGCGTCATCATGGCGATCCGCAAGGTGCTCGACCGCAAGCCCGATCTGGTTCTTTCGGGTGTCAATGCTGGCGCCAACCTCGCGGACGACGTGACTTATTCGGGAACGGTTGCAGGTGCGATCGAGGGAACGGTGCATGGCATCCGCTCCTTCGCTCTGAGCCAGGCCTACAGCTACGAGGCGGGTTCACCGATCCCATGGCATGTGGCCGAAGCTCTGGCGCCGGACCTGTTGAGGAAGCTCTCGACGGTCGATCTGCCACCCGGCACTTTTCTCAATCTCAATTTCCCGAATTGTGAACCGGCGGACGTGCAGGGCATCGATGTCACGTCACAGGGCAAGCTCGATTTCGGCCTCTCGGTCGAAGAGCGTCAGGACGGGCGCGGGCTTCCCTATTTCTGGCTCCGCTTCGGCGATCGCAAGGGGAACTTCCGCGCAGGAACGGATATCAACGCGCTGAGAGAGAACAAGATTTCGGTCACGCCGCTGAAACTCGATATGACGGATTACACGGTGCAGGACATCGTCGCGGAAGCCCTTGCGAGGGGAGGCGCGGCTTGAGGTCGGCGCTTGTCGAGCGCGAAGGTTTCGCCGCTCTGGTTCTCCGTCTGCGCGCTGAGGGCATCACCAATCTGGATCTTCTGACGGCGGTCGAACAAACGCCGCGCTCGATCTTCGTGCCACCGGAATTCGCGCAAAGCGCCTATTCGACCCGTTCCATTCCCATCGAATGCGGGCAGTTCATGGAAGGGGCCGACCTTTCGGTCCGGCTGTTGTCGCATCTGCAGGTGAAGCCCGGCCATCGTGTCCTGGAAATCGGCACGGGAAGCGGGTTTCTGACGGCAGTAATCGGTCGGCTCGCCGAGCGGGTCATCTCCATCGAGCGTTACAAGACGCTGCTTGCGGCGGCACAGCGGCGACTTGAGCAGCTTTCGATCCGCAATGTCATTCTGCGTCAGGTGGACGGGATGAACGGCCTGCCGGGAGAAGGGACCTTCGACCGGATCGTCTCGACCGCTGCCTATCCGGCCATGCCACGCTTCTACGCCGAACAACTGGTTTCGGGGGGCATGCTTCTCGTGCCCCTGATGGTGGACGAGCAGCGATGCATCATGGTGCGTCTGACCAAGACAGGCAGCCGTTTCGAGCGGGAGGATCTCTTCGAGGTTCCCTTCCTGCCGCTGCAGCCGAAGATCGCCCAGCACCTCTGAGGCCGTTTTTTGTATTTGTCTCGGGCCGCTGGAGGGCCTGCGCAGACGCCGGTCCGGTGTCTTCTTATATGCGCTTGGACGAATTCGTTCACGGCGAATCCCCGGGGGTTAACTGACCGGTAATACTAACGCGCTTTAATGAACCCACATCAAGTTGTGTCATTTGTGGGTCGAGTCATGCGTAAAAGTGTATCGCCGAAAGCTGGATTGTCCTTTGCTCGTTTGTGCGGCGCGCTTCTCCTGGCTGGCACGGCAGCCGGTTGCAGTTCGGATGCCTCGCGGTTCGGCTCGGTCTTCTCGACTGACAGTTTGACCACAGCGTCCATTCCCCGCCAGTCCGCCATGCGCGGTCAGCCGCCCGTTCCTGCCGAAAACATCGGCAACGGTGGTGGGATGTACGCCCAGAACCAGGCCATGGTTCAGCCGATGCCGGCAAGCCCAGGCTATGAGCAGCCGGCTTCAGCCCGGGCTGCAAGTACCCCTGCATCCGTCCAGCGATCCGAACTCGCCGCACCATCGGGCATGGCCCAGGCGCCGGTGTCCGGCAACAATTCCGAACGCGCTGCAGCGCTCTCGCAGCCCTTCCCCTCGGCACCCCAGCAGGGCGCTCAGGTGGCAATGGTAAATGCGAACCAGGTGCTCGCAGAGCCTCGCAGCACCGGTACCACGCCGAAGCAGGGCGGCTGGTCAACGGCGGGTGCTGCCCGCGTGACGCTGCGCCCCGGCGAAACCATTGCGACGCTCGCCGATCGTTATGGCGTCCCGCAGAAGGAACTGCTCAAGGCCAATGGTCTGACCCAGCCCACAGACGCTGCTCCGGGACAACTCGTCATCATCCCGACCTTTGGCGGTCCGAATGCAGCACGCGCTGCTGCCGACGCCTCCGGTCTGCCAGCCGACGGTCGCAAGCCGATCCTGCCGGGCGACCAGCAGCAGAATGTTGCAGTTCTGCCGAATGCGCCGAATTCTCGCGAAAAGCAGCAGGTTCAGGCGTCTGCAGCCACCGGCAAGGTGGCGACGGGGGCAGGCGAGGGTGCTGGCTCCTATGTGGTGAAGCCCGGCGATTCTCTCGTGCGGATCGCGAAGGCGAATGGCGTCTCGGTTGATGAACTCAAGAAGGCGAATGGCCTGACAACCGGCAATATCCGCATCGGGCAGGCGCTCGCCGTCCCGGCGAAGGGTAACAAGTCGACAGCGACTGCGCAGGTTGCGGCCGACCTGGTCAAGACCGCGTCCGTTCCGGCCAATGGTCAGCCCGCCGGCTACACGGCGCCTGCCGCGACCAAGTCGGTCACCGAAGTCGCCGCCGTCAAGTCTGATACGACAGCCCCTGAAATGACGGGGATCGGCAAATATCGCTGGCCCGCCCGCGGCGCGGTCATCGCCAACTTCGGCTCCAATATCGACGGCAAGCGCAGTGACGGGATCGCGATCTCCGTACCGCAGGGCACGCCGATCAAGGCTGCTGAAAATGGTGTGGTCATCTATGCCGGCAATGGTCTGAAAGAGCTCGGCAACACGGTCCTCGTCCGTCATGACGACGGCAAGGTCACCGTCTACGGCCATGCCGACAGCCTGTCGGTCCAGCGTGGCCAGAAGGTCCAGCGTGGCCAGACGATCGCAACCTCCGGCATGACCGGCAACGTCAAGCGACCGATGCTGCACTTCGAAGTCCGCAAGGACGCGGCCCCGGTCAACCCCATCACTTTCCTGGAATAGTATTGCGTACCAGGTGAGTGAAAAGGCCCGGAGCTCGCGCTCCGGGCCTTTTTGCGTAATTTCAGGCTCCAGGTTCAGCGCCGGTCGGTCGATATGCGCAGCCGGCCGGCGAGGTCCTGAATATACTGCCAGGCGACACGGCCAGATCGCCCGCCTCGCGTGGTGGCCCATTCAAGCGCCTCGTGTTGCAATTGCTCGCGCGGCAGCGGCAGGTCGAAGTGATCGGCATAGCCGTCGATCATTGTCAGGTAGTCGTCCTGGCTGCATTTGTGGAAGCCGAGCCACAGGCCGAAGCGATCCGAAAGCGAGACTTTCTCCTCCACGGCCTCGGATGGATTGATGGCCGTCGACTGTTCGTTTTCCATCATGTGGCGGGGCAGCAGATGGCGGCGGTTTGAGGTCGCGTAGAAAAGGACATTGTCCGGCCGTCCCTCGACACCGCCATCGAGCGCGGCTTTCAGCGACTTGTAGGCCGTGTCGTCATGGTCGAAGGAAAGGTCGTCGCAAAAGACGACGATGCGGTGCGGGGCGTCCTTGATGATGTCGAGCAGGGCCGGCAGGCTGGAAATGTCCTCCCGGTGAACCTCGACCAGTTTGAGCGAGGCGCCTGTGGTCTTCACGATGTCGGCATGTACGGCCTTGACCAGAGAGGATTTGCCCATGCCGCGCGCACCCCACAGCAGGACGTTGTTGGCCGGAAATTCCTCGGCGAACCGCAAGGTGTTCTCGTGCAGGATGTCGCGGACATGGTCCACGCCCCGGATCAGCCCGATCTCGACGCGATTGGGGCGCTTGACCGGTTGAAGGTGCAATCGGTGCGGGGCCCAGACGAAACAGTCTGCCGCCTGCCAGTCGTTGGCGGCAGGTGCTGGCCCGGCAATCCGCTCCACGGCATCGGCGAGACGCTTCACTTCGGCCAGAAGTGCAGCCACGGTCTGATCGGCCATTCGTCATCCTCCTTGTCGTCTGGTCCGGCTCTTTGAGCCTGTGGCCGGGCGGTATCACGCAGAATTGCGGGCAGAAAGGGTAGGCGGCTGGAAAATGGTACGCCGCGGTGCTGTTTCTGTTGCATTCATGGGGCCTCTCACTATATTCCGGCGACCTGACGAGGGGGCCGCGTGGCTCCTCCACTTGGATTCAATGGGAGTTTTTTCATGTTTATCACACAGGCCTTTGCCCAGGACGGCGGCGCTGCTTCGGGCGCCATGGGTTCCGGATTGGAGATGCTGCTGCTCTTCGCACCTCTGATGGTGGTCTGGTATTTCTTCCTCATTCGTCCGCAGCGGAAGCAGATGAAGAAGCGTGAGGAAACCCTCTCGTCCATCCGTCGCGGCGATCAGGTCGTGATGGGTGGCGGCATTGTCGCCAAGGTGACCAAGGTCATCGACGACAAGGAGCTCGAAGTCGAGATCGCCGATGGCGTGAAGGTTCGGGCCATGCGCCAGTATGTTGCGGAAGTCCGCGTCAAGGGTGAGCCGGTCAAGGCCGAGACTGCCGCCTGATCCCGCAGGGCCGGCCTCGTGCCGGCCTTTGCCATTTTCCGCTGCCTTAATTCGAGAGTTCCATGCTTTACATTTCTCGCTGGAAGACATTGTTCATCTGGTTGGTCGTCGCGCTCGGCGTCCTGGTTGCCCTGCCCAATGCCTTCACGGACGAGGAACTGGAAACATTTCCTTCCTGGTTCCCGACCCAGAAGATAACGCTGGGCCTCGACCTTCAGGGCGGCTCGCATATCATGCTGAAGCTGGAGCGCCAGGATATCGTCAAGGAACGCCTGGAGACGATCGTCGGTGACGTTCGATCGCAGCTGCGTGACGCCGGCATCCGCTACACGGGTCTGTCCGGCGTCGGCCAGCAGATCCAGGTGCGCATCACCGATGCCGATAAGATCCCGGCAGCCATCGAGGCGCTGCGTTCCCTGACCGATCCGGTCAGCGTCGGTGGCCTCACCGGCGGCACGGTGAACGAAGTGGCCGTCGAACAGGCCGAAGATGGTCTGTTGCGTCTTTCTCTGACCGACGAGGGCATCGATTACCGCGTTTCGTCCGCGCTGACCCAATCGATGGAAGTCGTTCGGCGCCGCGTCGATGAACTCGGGACCACCGAGCCGTTGATCCAGCGCCAGGGCGATGACCGAATCATCGTGCAGGTCCCGGGCCTGACCGATCCGCAGCGCCTTAAAGCGCTTCTGAACCAGACCGCCAAGCTTTCCTTCCATATGGTCGATACCAGCATGCCGGCGACGGAGGCGATCAACAATCGGCCGCCGGCGCAGTCGGAAGTGCTCTATTCGACGGATGATCCGGTCGTTCCCTACCTGATCGAGCGCCGCGCGCTGATTTCCGGCGAGAACCTGGTTGATGCGCAGGCCTCTTTCGACCAGCGCACCAATGAACCCGTCGTCAGCTTCCGCTTCGACAGCCGAGGCGCACAGCGTTTCGCCCAGGCGACGCAGGAAAACGTGGGGCGCCCCTTTGCCATCGTCCTCGATCAGCAGGTGATTTCGGCGCCGGTCATTCGCGAGCCCATTCTGGGCGGTTCGGGCCAGATTTCCGGCAACTTCTCCGTCGAAGGCGCAAACGATCTCGCGGTCCTTCTTCGCGCGGGTGCCCTTCCGGCGACATTGACCGTAGTCGAGGAACGAACCGTCGGTCCCGGTCTCGGCCAGGATTCGATCAATGCCGGCGTCACAGCCAGCATCATCGGTGGCGTGGCCGTCATCTTCTTCATGATCGCCTTCTACGGTACCTTCGGCATTATGGCGAACATCGCGCTCGCCGCAAACATCGCCATGATCCTTGCGGCTCTGTCGCTGATCGGTTCGACACTGACGCTGCCCGGTATCGCCGGCATCGTGCTCACCATGGGCATGGCGGTCGACTCCAACGTTCTCATCTACGAGCGCATCCGCGAGGAAGCGCGCAATGGTCGACCACTGATCCAGGCAATCGATGTCGGCTTCAAGAAGGCCTTCGCGACCATCGTCGACGCCAACCTGACGACGCTGATCGCAGCCGTGGTTCTGTTCTTCCTCGGGTCCGGCCCGGTACGCGGCTTCGCCGTGACGCTGTCGATCGGTATCGTCACCACCGTTTTCACCGCCTTCACCCTGACCTTCTGGCTGATGGCCTTCTGGTATCGCTGGAAGCGCCCGAAGCATATGCCGAAGAGCGTTCGCACCGGTTTCTTCGACAACCGCAACATTCGCTTCATGGCAGCGCGCAAGTTCAACTTCGGGCTCGCCATGGTGATTTCGGTGGCATCGCTCGTCGGCTTCGCGACGGTCGGCATGAATCTCGGCATCGATTTCAAGGGCGGCTCCATCATCGAGGTCCAGGCCCGAGACGGTGCCGCGGATCTCTCTGACATCCGCGAGCGCCTCAGCCAGCTGAACCTCGGTGAGGTCCAGGCCCAGGGCTTCGGTGACGATACGAGTGCGCTGATCCGCCTGCAGGCGCAGGACGGCGGTGAGAATGCCGAACAGTCGGCCCTGACCAAGGTCCGAGGCGAGCTCGAAGCCGAATACGACTTCCGCCGCGTCGAGGTGGTCGGCCCGTCCGTGTCGAGCGACCTCACCTATTCTGCAACGATCGGCGTTGCCGCAGCGCTCTTCGGCATCCTGATCTACATCTGGTTCCGGTTCGAGTGGCAATTCGCTCTGGGTGCGATCATCGCGACCTTGCACGATGTGGTGTTCACGATCGGCCTGTTCGTGGTGACGGGGATCGAATTCAACCTCACCAGTATCGCCGCGATCCTGACGATCATCGGTTATTCGTTGAATGACACGGTCGTCGTCTATGACCGCATGCGCGAAAACCTCAGGCGTTACAAGAAGATGCCGCTCGAGGTACTCATCGACGAATCGATCAATCAGACCCTTTCGCGAACGGTTCTGACGGCCGGCAGTACGATCCTTGCTCTCGGCGCGCTCTATCTCTTCGGCGGCGAGGTCATCGCTTCCTTCACCTTCGCCATGCTGGCAGGCGTCCTGATCGGCACCTTCTCGTCGATCTACATCGCCGGCCCGATCCTGATTGCCTTCAAGCTGCGTCCGGAGAACTTCCAGCGGGACGAGACAGAAGGCGAAAAGGTACCGGCCAAGGCCGGGGCCTGAGCCGATGGTGTTTGGCTTCGGAGACAAGGGCGTCACCATCCGTGATGCCCATTTCCCCGGGCGACCCGGCATTGACAGTTACGGCAATGGCGGGTTCCGCTTTGCCGACATGTCGCATCGCGGTTCGCTTCTGCTCCTGCCCTCCGGTGTCTATGGCTGGGAGCAGACCGAGGAGGAGCCGCTGACCGTGGAGTCGCTCTCCCGTGTCTTCGCCGAAACGGGGATCGAATTCCTGATCCTCGGGACCGGCCGTCAGCTGCGTCTCATCGATCCGGATCTCCGCGCGACCCTGAAGGCAAAGGGCATTGCCGCAGATCCGATGGGAACAGGTGCTGCCATCCGCACGTATAACATCATGCTGGCCGAGCAGCGGCCGGTCGCAGCCGCCCTCATTGCGGTCTGACCCCGTCCCCGGAGAGGTGCATCGTGAACGATATACCGTCGGCCAATGAGGCACTCTGCCTGCAGACGCTGCGCGAGACGGACCGGGACCGCTATCTCGCGGCCTTGCTGACGCCCGCAGACCGACGCGCGGCCATCGTCGCGCTCTACGCCTACAATGCCGAGCTTGCCCGTGTTCGCGACCTCGTGCGCGAGCCCTTGCCGGGCGAAGTGCGCCTTCAATACTGGCGCGATCTTCTGGAAGGCGCCGCCCATGGCGAGACTGCGGCCAATCCGGTCGCAGCCGAATTGATACGTGCCGTACAGGCCTGGCGTCTGCCGGTCGCACCACTCATTGCCATGGCGGACGCCCGGACCTTCGATCTCTATGACGATCCCATGGAAACCACCAACATGTTCGAGGGTTATGCCGGCGAAACGGCGTCCGCGCTGATCCAGCTCGCAAGCCTTGTGCTGGACCCTGAAGCTGCGGAGGGCGCCGCCGACATCGTCGGCCATGCCGGCGTGGCGCTGGCTGTCGCCGGTGCCATTCTACTCTTGCCGATCCACAGGGCACGCGGACAGGTCTATCTGCCGACGCAGATCCTTGCCTCCGTCGGTCTGGATCGCCACGCATTCTTGACTGCAGGTAAGGACGATCGCGTCGACGCGGCCATCCAGGCCTTTGCCGGTTTCGGCCTCGATCACCTGCGCAAGGCACGTTCTGCCGGGCGCCTGCCGAAAAGCCTGGTTCCGGCCTTCCTGCCTGTGACCTTGGCCGAGCCGGTTCTGAAGAGAGCCGCAAAGGCGGGAGCCGCTTCCCTCACGGCAGATATCCGGCCGCCGCAATGGCGGCGCCAGTTCGCCATGATGCGCTTGCTGCTCTCCGGGCGGCTCTGACGCGTCCCAAGTTGCGACGCCACGTTCACGCAAGGCTCGTCTGCTAGCTGCCGTTGCGATAGAGTATGTGTCGAAGGAGGCGAGAGCAGATCATGGTGACTTGGGGTATCGTCTTTGCGCTGATCCTGGCACTTGCCTATTTTTCCTCGCGCATGGTGCGGCAGGAGGACGAGGGGTTTCAGGACGCCGGGCTTGCTATCCTTGAATTCGGCCGTGCCTTCCCCCAGGAAGCGATCCGCAGTCTTCATGCCACGTCCGACGGCAAGGCCGTTTTCGTGCGTCTGCACGACAACAAGGCAGGTTTCATGCGCAGCATGCGCAACCACTTCGCCTGCCATCTGATTGAGCCGGGCACCGTGCGCGTGCAGCCTCTGCCGACCGGCAAGGGGTTTGCGGTCGAGTTTCTCGACGCACCCTTTCACAACGGCGAATTCACCTTCGTCAATCCCGCCGTCGCTGCCGAAGTTTCTCTCTGGCTGCTCGGAAACTATGTCGGCCATGCCGACATGGCGCCGGAAACGGTATCCGGCGCCGGAGGCTGATAACTCTGCCGTCAGGCGGCGCCGAGCCAGGTCTTGCAGTCGGCGAGCGCGCGCGCCGAGACCAGTTGACGCTTCATGATCGTCTTGTCCTTGCCGCGGAAGCGCTTCACGCCCTCCGGCTTGACGATCGAGCCCGGTTCCAGTTCCGGGAATAGCCCGAAATTGATGTTCATCGGCTGGAACGACCGTTTGCCAGGCTCCTCGTCCGAGACGATGTGGCCACCGGTGATGTGGTTCAGCAGCGAACCCAGGGCGGTCGTCGCAGGAGGCATGCTGATCGTCTCGCCCTTGCGCTGTGCAGCAGCGAAACGACCTGCGAGCAGCCCGATCGAGGCGCTTTCGACATAACCCTCGCAGCCGGTGATCTGGCCGGCGAAACGCAGGCCGGGTCGTGCCTTCAGCTGAAGGCTCTGGTCGAGCAGGGTCGGTGAGTGGATATAGGTGTTGCGGTGCAATCCGCCGAGGCGGGCAAACTCCGCATTTTCGAGGCCCGGTATCATCCTGAAAATCTCGGCCTGGGCGCCATAGCGCAGCTTTGTCTGGAAGCCGACCATGTTGTAGAGCGTGCCGAGTGCATTGTCCTGGCGAAGCTGTACCACGGCATAGGGTTTGACGGTCGGATTATGCGCATTGGTGAGGCCCATGGGCTTCATCGGGCCGTGACGTAGTGTCTCGTGGCCACGTTCGGCCATGACCTCGATCGGCAGGCAGCCATCAAAATACGGTGTGCCTTCCCATTCCTTGAAGCCGACGGCATCGCCTTCGATCAGCGCATCGATGAAGGCATTATACTGGCTCTCGTCGAGCGGGCAGTTGATGTAGTCCTTGCCCGTGCCACCCGGTCCGACCTTGTCGTAGCGCGACTGGAACCAGCAGACGTCCATGTTGATGCTGTCGGTGTGCACGATCGGCGCGATGGCATCGAAGAATGCGAGTGCATCCTTGCCGGTCTTTTCGCGGATGGCTTCAGCCAGCGCCGGCGAGGTGAGGGGTCCGGTCGCGATGATCGCGAGGTCCCATTCCTCGGGCGGAAGGCCGGTGACTTCCTCGCGCGTCACGGTGATGAGCGGGTGTTGCTGGATCGCGGCCGTCACGGCTTCGGAGAAACCATCGCGGTCGACGGCGAGTGCGCCACCGGCCGGGACCTGGTGTTTGTCGGCGCAGGCCATGATCAGAGACCCGGCCAGCCGCATCTCGGCATGAATGACGCCGACGGCATTCGCCGTTGCGTCGTCGGAGCGGAAGGAATTGGAACAGACCAGTTCGGCAAGGCCGTCGGTCTTGTGTGCATCCGTGCCGCGTACGCCGCGCATTTCGTGCAGAATCACCGGGACACCGGCTTCAGCCGCTTGCCAGGCAGCCTCGGAGCCAGCAAGGCCACCGCCGATGATGTGAATGGGAGAGAGTGTGCTGTTCGTCATGGGCGGCTCCATATCACGGCTGGTGGCGCAAGGTCCATCGACGGAGGAGCGGCTTGCCGCGGCAGGCGTTCACATTGTTAACGCCGGAATCAAAAACGGCACCATGCGGTGCCGTTTGACAGGCTGCTGTAGGCAGTTCCGATTAACGGAACGAGCGTGCAGCGATGTTGCGGATTTCGTAGCGAGTTACGCCGATGTCGTTCAGGGTCTGGGAGGACAGGTTGCCCAGTTCGGCCATCGTGCGACGGTAGCTCATCCAGTTCTTGGCAATGCGGATCGGGTTCATGGTGGTTTCCTCGGTGAAGGTCTTGGCTGATCCTGCGGTTGTTCCCGCATCAGCGATTGACCTTCTTATACGCCCGTAAAACAAGATTGTGCAGTGCAATTAATGTGCGACTGCTATGCGTTTGTGCAGGAGGTTGCTGCGTTTATCGGCAATGCCGTTCTACTGGTTAAAAATGCGCCAGGAGTTAAGCCGTGTTTACGAATGCAGAAAAGCCCGCAATCGCGGGCTTTTCCGAAGGTTTCTAATGGTGTTTTCCGACGGTCAGACCGGCTTGACGAGAACGTGCTTCTTCTTGCCGAGCGAAAGCTTGATCACGCCATCGGCAGTGACCTCCGCGCTGCCGATGGACGAGCGCTCGTCGGAGACGGCGGCGTCGTTGATTTTCACAGCACCACCCTGGACATGGCGACGCGCTTCACCGTTCGAGGCAGCAAGACCGGCCTTGACGATCAAGGCGAGCAGACCGATCCCGGCATCGAGTTCGCCCGCGGCCACTTCGACGGTCGGCAGATTGGCTGAAACAGCGCCTTCCTCGAAGGTCTTGCGCGCGGTTTCCGCCGCTTCCTCGGCCGCAGCTCGACCGTGAAGGATCGCAGTGATCTCGGTGGCGAGGATCTTCTTCGCTTCGTTGATCTCGGAACCGCCAAGTGACGCAAGCTTCTTCACTTCGTCCATCGACATGGTCGTGTAAAGCTTCAGGAAACGCTCGACATCGGCGTCTTCGGTGTTGCGCCAGTATTGCCAGAAGTCATAGGCCGAAAGCAGGTCTGCGTTGAGCCAGACGGCGCCGTTGGCCGACTTGCCCATCTTGGCGCCAGACGAAGTGGTCAGCAGCGGCGAGGTCAGTGCATAGAGCTGCGGCGTGCCCATGCGATGTCCGAGATCGATGCCGTTGATGATATTGCCCCACTGGTCCGAACCGCCCATTTGCAGCCGGCAGCCGTAACGCTGGTTGAGCTCGACGAAGTCGTAGGCCTGCAGGATCATGTAGTTGAATTCGAGGAAGGACAGCGACTGCTCGCGATCGAGGCGCGTCTTGACGCTGTCGAAGGAGAGCATGCGGTTGACCGAAAAGTGACGGCCAACGTCGCGCAGGAACTCGAGATAGTTCAACCCACGCAGCCATTCGGCATTGTTGATCATCAGGGCGCCGCCCTTGGGGCCCTTGTCGTAATCGAGGTAATTGGCGAAACAACGCTTGATCGAGGCAATGTTGTCCTCGATCTTGTCGATCGTCATCAACTGCCGGGCTTCCTCCTTGAAGGAGGGGTCGCCGACCATGCCCGTACCGCCGCCCATCAGCGAGATCGGCTGGTGGCCGGTTTCCTGGAACCAGTGCAGCATCATGATCTGGATCAGGCTGCCGGCATGCAGTGAAGGCGCTGTCGGGTCATAGCCGATATAGGCAGTCACGCTTTCCTTGGCGAGCAGGTCGTCGAGGCCGGTTTCATCGGAGATCTGATGAATGAAGCCGCGCTCATGCATGGTGCGGAGGAAATCGGACTTGAACTTCGTCATGACGCTGTTGCTTTCGGTTTCTCTGGTCTTTCGGTGGCAATCGGTAAAATCCGCGCGGGCTTTAGCATTGTTTTTTGAATTGTGCACCCGTCTCGGTCATGAATGTCCGGCGTGAACGGCAGTCGAATCGGGTGGCAAATGGCGGAAATCAGGACGGCGATCGGGTTGATGAGCGGCACCTCGATGGATGGCATCGACGTGGCGCTTCTGCGCACCGATGGCGAGACGGTGGTCGAGCAAGGCGCCTTTCTCTCGGTGCCCTACGATCCACCCTTCCGCGACCGCTTGAAGCAGGCGCTGGATGAGGCCAAGGCAATCACCCGGCGCGACGAGCGGCCGGGTGACCTCTCACGTATGGAGAGGGACCTGACTCTACGTCATGCGGAAGCGGTTCGACTTTTTCTGAGGCGCGAAAACCTCAACAGCCATGCCATCGATTTCATCGGCTTCCACGGCCAGACCGTATTGCATCGGCCAATCGAGGCGCTGACCGTGCAGCTTGGCGACGGGCCGCTGTTGGCAAGCGAGACCGGCATCGACGTCGTCTACGACATGCGCGCCAATGACATGGTCCATGGCGGGCAGGGCGCGCCGCTGGTGCCGATTTATCATCAGGCGCTGGCGCACAAGATCCCGACAGATCAATGGCCCGTCTGTTTCGTCAATATCGGCGGTATCTCCAACCTGACTTTCCTTGATCGTGACGGGACGATCATCGGCTTCGACAGCGGCCCTGGCAACACGCTGATCGACCAGTGGGTCGAGGCGCATGCCGGCATTCCCTATGATGATGGCGGGCGCATCGCCTCCGAAGGGTCCGTCGTCATGACGCTGGCCGAGCGCTACCTCGACAATACCTTCTTCACGGCCAAGACCCGGCGCGCGCTCGACCGCAATGATTTTCGTCCGCCGCAGGGCCACGAGGCCGAGCTTTCAGATGGTGCCCGCACGCTCGCCTATGTCTCGGCAGCCGCGATCCTCAAATCTGCAGGCCATCTGCCGGGTTTTCCGAAGACCTTCGTGATCTGCGGCGGCGGCAGGCTCAATCGCACCATCATGGGTGATCTGTTGCGTCTCGCCGGCGAACGAGGAGCGATGGTGCTGTCCGCCGAGCAGGCGGGTTTCGACGGTGACGCCATGGAGGCGGAGGCCTGGGCCTATCTCGCCGTGCGTTCCGCAAAGGGGCTCCCGCTCACCTTTCCCGGGACGACGGGCGTGAAGTCGCCCGTGGGCGGCGGGGTGCTCGCCCGCGCAGCCGGGACGCAGAAGGTCTGATCGTCAGGAGACGGTTAGGGAGGCGAGCCCTTGCTTTGCAAAATCCAGCCCGTCCCTTAGCCCCACCTCATAGGCGTGCCGGATACCGGCGGCGTCGCCCACGGCAAACTTGCTCACCGGAATGTCCTCGCTCGGGCCAACAACGATCCGGTTGGGGGCCGATGGCGGTTTGCGGCCGTAGCGGGTGGTGAGCAGGAGCGTGTGCCAGCCCTTGTCCTCGACCTCGCGGAGTTTCATCAGCGGCGGATTGTCCACAAGTCCGCCGTCGAGATAGGCGCGGCCCCTGACGCGGCCGACCGGCATGAAGGGCGGCACAGAAGACGTGGCCATCAACGCGTCGACGAGTTCGGCGGGATAGTCGATGTTGTGCGTCGAGACCCAGACGGGGCGCAGTCCCATGCGAGCGCCGGCCCGCGAATGTGCGCCGTCGGTCAGGAGTTTTTCGACCTGGTAAGCGCCGATCGATCCGATTGCGCCCAGCGCGCCCGGCATCCAGTCGGGCACACCGGACAACTGGATCAACATCGGCGGTGCGGCCTTCAGCGTTTTCAGTTCCTCGTCGCCGAATTCGCTCGCGAGCAACTGGCGAAAGAGCGATCCGACGACCAGCGGCGATTCCCGCCGTCTGATGGCACGCCAATCCAGGCCGCGAAGTCCCTTTTCGGCAAAGGCGAAGGCCGATGCACGGATACGGTCCCCGACGCCGGCGAGAAACATGGCGCCGTGATAGGCTCCGGCAGAGACGGACACGTAGAAGCGCGGGCTGAGGTTCTGGTGCTCGCTATAGGCCTTCAGAAAGCCGCTCTGCCAGTAGCAACGGTTTCCACCGCCCGCGAGGCCCACGGCATCAAAGTTGGGGGTTGAGGTCATGGTCGGCAGCACTCCATGAACGCCGCATGCGATACATCGCCAGACAAATTGACCGAGACCGCACGTGTTGAAAACCAAATGGCGCGGAAGTGATCCGCGCCATTCGTTTGAGGCTCTTGAATTTACCGGATCCGCTTGGCGGCCGGCTCGGGGACCAGTTCGCCGTCGAGGCGGCGGTCGAGATAGTCCTCGCATTCGGCCATCAGCGTTTCCACCTGGCCGTTGAAGAAGTGGTTGGCACTCGGTACCGTTTTATGGGTGATCAGAATGCCCTTCTGCGTCTTGAGCTTGTCGACGAGTCCGAGCACATCCTTTTCCGGCGCAACCTTGTCGCCGTCGCCGTTGATGATCAGGCCGGATGACGGGCAGGGGGCGAGGAAGGAGAAGTCGTAGATATTGGGCTGCGGCGCGATCGACATGAAGCCTTCGATCTCGGGGCGGCGCATCAGAAGCTGCATGCCGATCCAGGAGCCGAAGGAATAGCCGGCGACCCAGCAGCTTTTCGAATCCGGATGCAGGCTCTGCACCCAGTCGAGAGCGGAGGCGGCGTCGGAGAGCTCGCCCGCACCATGGTCGAACTCGCCCTGACTGCGGCCGATGCCGCGGAAGTTGAAGCGAAGCGTTGTGAAGCCCCGCTTCTGGAACATGTAGAACAGCTGGTAGACGATCTGGTTGTTCATCGTTCCGCCGAATTGCGGATGCGGATGAAGGATGATCGCGATCGGTGCGCTCTTTTCCTTGGAGGGTTGATAACGGCCTTCGAGACGACCCGCGGGGCCGTTGAAAATCACTTCGGGCATAAGGTTCCGGTCCCTGACATTTTTGCGGTTCGTCAACACCAAATCAGAAAGCTGACTTGACGAAGTCAGTCAGCTTTTCTAGAACGAAGTTTAGAACCGTTCGAAACTGGATGGCATCGCATCCGGGGTGAAGGTGTCATAAGGCAAGCCCGGCGGAAATTTCAAGGAAAATGCGCCGCCGAACGCAGGGGAGACCAAAGCCAGGATGGCTGTTGAGCGCATCTATCTCGACTGGAACGCCACCGCACCCCTTCTGGGCGCGGCGCGCGAGGCCGTGCTCGATGCGCTCGCCATGCCCGGCAACCCCTCTTCCGTGCACGCCGAAGGGCGTGCGGCCCGTGCTGTCATCGAGAAGGCGCGCCGCGATGTGGCCGGCCTTGTGGGTGCCGAGCCGGCCCATGTGACCTTCACGGCCAGCGCCACCGAAGCCGCAAACCATGTCCTGTCTCCCTTTTACCGCATGGGTAAGGCCCGGGTAGCGATCGGCCGGCTCTTTGTCTCGGCGATCGAGCATCCTGCCATTCGCGCCGGCGGGCGTTTTCCGGCGGACCGGGTGAGCGAAATTCCAGTCATGCGCTCGGGTGTCATCGATCTTGAGGCGCTTGCTGCGTTGCTGGCCGATCATGATCCGGCGGACGGGCTGCCACTGGTGGCGGTCATGCTGGTCAACAACGAAACCGGCATCGTCCAGCCGATCCAGGACGCGGCGGCCATCGTAAAGAAGTTCGGTGGGCTGCTGGTGGTCGATGCCGTACAGGCGGCAGGCCGTATTCCGCTGTCGATATCCGAACTCGGCGCCGACTTCCTGATTCTGTCGGCCCACAAGCTCGGCGGTCCCAAAGGCGTTGGTGCGTTGGTGTCGCGAGGCGAGACCTTGATGCCGGAACCGCTGGTGCGCGGCGGTGGGCAGGAGAAGGGCCACCGGGCCGGGACGGAAAATCTCGCCGCGATCGCCGGCTTCGGTGCTGCGGCACGGGAGATGACAGCGGATCTGGTGAAGCGCAATGTAATGATCACCGCGTTGCGTGACCGCGCCGAAGCGGGACTGCGTGCGGCCGCTCCGGACGCTGTCATCTATGGTGACGGCAGCGAGCGGGTCGGCAATACCAGCTTCTTCCATCTGCCGGGGCTCAAGGCGGAAACCGGACAGATTGCCTTCGACCTTGAAGGTGTTGCTCTGTCGGCCGGAGCCGCATGCTCGTCCGGCAAGGTCGGCGCGAGCCATGTGCTGACCGCAATGGGCGAAGATGCCGCGACAGGTGCACTGCGCCTGTCGATCGGGCCGTCGACGACGGAGGCGGAAATCGACCGCTTCGTCTTGACCTTTGCCAAGATCGCGGCACGACGAAAATTGGCGGGAAAGGCCGCCTGAGGCGGTAAAAATACGCGCCGACCATCGTTTTTCCCTTGCCAAGAGGGGTGAAAAGATGGCTCGGGAACCTTAAGTATGGCGGATCACCGCCCAACGTTAACAAGCTGCCGGAATTTGGCCCGGCAAGATTGGAGAACGACCATGGCTGCTGTGCAGGAAACGATCGATCAGGTCCGCCTCATCGACGTCGACCAGTACAAGTACGGTTTTGAAACCACGATCGAAGTCGACAAGGCCCCGAAGGGTCTGTCGGAAGACATCGTCCGCTTCATTTCGGCTAAGAAGAACGAGCCCGAATGGATGCTCGAATGGCGCCTCGACGCCTACCGGCGCTGGCTGACAATGGTCGAGCCCACCTGGGCTCGCGTCGACTATCCGAAGATCGACTTCAACGACATCTATTACTATGCGGCACCGAAGACGGCTGCCGGTCCGAAGTCGATCGACGACGTCGATCCGGAACTTCTGAAGGTCTATGAGAAGCTCGGAATTCCCCTGCGCGAGCAGGAAATGCTGGCTGGTGTCCAGACCTCGAAGATCGCCGTCGATGCCGTTTTCGATTCCGTCTCGGTCGTGACGACCTTCAAGGCCGAGCTGATGAAGGCCGGCGTGATCTTCATGTCGATTTCGGAAGCGATCCGCGAATATCCGGATCTGGTGAAGAAATATCTCGGCTCGGTCGTCCCTGTCACCGATAACTATTATGCGACGCTGAACTGCGCAGTCTTCACGGACGGATCCTTCGTCTACATTCCGAAGGGCGTTCGCTGCCCGATGGAACTGTCGACCTATTTCCGCATCAACGAGAAGAACACCGGCCAGTTCGAGCGTACGCTGATCGTCGCCGAAGAAGGGGCCTATGTCTCCTATCTCGAGGGTTGCACGGCACCCCAGCGAGACGAGAACCAGCTGCATGCAGCCGTGGTCGAACTCGTTGCCATGGACGACGCCGAGATCAAGTACTCGACCGTCCAGAACTGGTATCCGGGCGACAAGGACGGCAAGGGCGGCATCTATAACTTCGTCACCAAGCGTGGCGATTGCCGTGGCGACCGCTCCAAGATTTCCTGGACCCAGGTCGAGACCGGCTCTGCGATCACTTGGAAATACCCGTCCTGCATCCTGCGCGGCGACGACAGCCAGGGTGAGTTCTACTCGATCGCCGTCTCCAACGGCCACCAGCAGGTCGACAGCGGCACCAAGATGATCCACCTCGGCAAGAACACCAAGAGCCGGATCATCTCGAAGGGCATCTCGGCCGGCGTGTCGCAGAACACCTATCGTGGCCAGGTCTCGATGCACCGCAAGGCGGAAAACGCCCGCAACTTCACCAATTGCGATTCGCTCCTGATCGGTGACACCTGCGGCGCGCATACCGTGCCCTACATCGAGGTGAAGAACTCGACGGCCAAGGTGGAGCACGAGGCGACGACCTCGAAGATCTCCGAGGACCAGAAGTTTTACGCCATGCAGCGCGGCATCCCGGAAGAAGAGGCAATCGCCCTGATCGTCAACGGCTTCGTCCGCGACGTCATCCAGCAGTTGCCGATGGAATTCGCGGTTGAAGCACAGAAGCTGATCAACATCTCGCTCGAGGGTTCGGTCGGCTGAGGTCGACCACCCGCTCACTTATTTCGCTGCGCCTGGCGCGTGACCCCATTCGTCCGAAAGGATTTGTCCATGCTTGAAATTCGCAATCTCCATGCCCGCATCGCCGAAGACGGCACCGAAATCATCAAGGGCCTGAACCTGACCGTGAAGGCCGGCGAAGTCGCTGCCATCATGGGCCCGAACGGCTCTGGCAAGTCGACGCTGTCCTACATCCTCGCAGGCCGCGAAGACTACGAAGTCACCGAAGGCGATATCCTTTACAACGGCGAGAGCATTCTGGAACTTGACCCGGCCGAGCGCGCCGCCAAGGGCATTTTCCTTGCCTTCCAGTATCCGGTCGAAATCCCGGGCGTTGCCACCATGCAGTTCCTGAAGGTCGCGATGAATTCGCAGCGCAAGGCGCGTGGCGAGGACGAATTGACGACGCCGGAGTTCATCCGTCGCGTCAAGGAAGCCGCTGGCGAACTGAAAATCAACCCTGACATGCTGAAGCGTCCGCTCAATGTCGGCTTCTCCGGTGGCGAGAAGAAGCGCGCCGAAATCCTGCAGATGGCGCTGCTCGAGCCGAAGCTCTGCATCCTCGACGAAACCGATTCCGGCCTCGACATCGACGCCCTGAAGATTGTCGCCGATGGCGTCAACGCGCTGAAGCGTCCTGATCGTGCGACCGTCGTCATCACCCACTACCAGCGCCTGCTCGATTACATCGTGCCCGATAGCGTGCATGTTCTCTACCGGGGCCAGATCATCAAGTCGGGCGACAAGAGCCTGGCGCTGGAACTCGAAGCCAACGGCTATGCCGACATCACCGGTCAGGCGGCCTAAGCGGTTTCAAGTTTTAAAGGAGTTGCAACGATGACATTGCAAGCGGCCAACCGGCTCACCGTAGCCGAGACCCAGATCATCGACGCCTATAACAACCAGATCGGCAGCCTCCCCGGGGATGGCGCCGTTGTTCTGAAGCGCGATGGTCTGTTCGACGCGCTGAAGCGTCAAGGTCTGCCGACGCGCCGCGTCGAGACCTTCCACTACACGGATCTGAAGGCGCTCCTGCGTGCGCTTCCGGCCGAAGAGCTGCAGGGCGTTGCCAAGGCGGTCAAACCGCTGGTGGCGGGCGCAACCGTGCTCAATGTCCTGCAGGGCGTGGCCCAGACGCCGGCATCCTTGCCGGAGGGGGTGAGCGTTTCGCTTTATCGCGAGGCTCTGTCGAATGGTGCTGCGGCTGCGGGTCTGACCGCCTTCAACAGCGACGACACGATCGGTCGCCTCAACGGCGCCTTCGTGCGTGACGGTTTCACGCTCGATGTGGCCGACAACGCCGACGTCGAAGGCCCGATCGAGCTGCAATCGGTGCATGCCGCCGGCCAGTTGCACCTGCGCTTCCCGGCGACCTTCGGCAAGGGTTCGAAGGCAACCGTCATCGAGCGGCATGTCGGCCAGAGCGGTTCGGCAGCACTTGCCTCCGTCGTCGCGGATCTGAAGCTTGGCGAAGGTGCCGAGATCACCTGGATCATCCTGCAGGGTGAGGGCGATGCCGATACCCATCTTGGTCAGATCCGCGTCGAACTGGGCACTGATGCCAGGTTCCGCCTCTTCGTCATCAATGCCGGTGGCAAGCTGGTGCGCCAGGAAATTCACGTGAAGACGGTTGGCGAAGGCTGTGACTTCATGCTGCGCGGCGTCAACCTGCTCGGCGGCGACACGCATACGGACGTCACCATGACGCTCGGCCACGACGTGCCGAACACGACATCGACGGAAATCATCCGCAATGTGGTGTTCGACCGGGCCAAGGGTGTCTTCCAGGGCATGATCAGGGTCGCCCCGAATGCCCAGAAGACTGATGCCCGCATGGCCTGCAACACATTGCTCATGTCGGATGATTGCGAATTCTCGGTCAAGCCGGAGCTCGAAATCTTTGCCGACGACGTCCAGTGTGCGCATGGCGCGACGGTCGCCGACATCCACAAGAGCCATCTTTATTACCTGATGTCGCGCGGCATTCCGGAAAAGAAGGCGCGGGCGCTGCTGATCAACGGCTTCGTCGCCGAAATCGTCGAGGAGCTCGAAAACGAGCCGCTCGTCGAAGCTCTGGAAGAGATCATCACCGACTGGCTGGAGCATCATGGCTGACACGATCGCGGCACGCACAGGTTACGACGTTGAAGCCGTCAGGCGGGATTTCCCGATCCTGTCGCGCGAGGTCTATGGCAAGCCGCTGGTCTACCTCGACAATGCGGCTTCTTCGCAAAAGCCGCAGAGTGTGATCGACGCGGTGTCGCATGCGTATTCTCACGAATATGCGAATGTGCATCGTGGCCTGCATTTCCTGTCCAATGCCGCGACCGATGCCTATGAAGCAGCACGCGAAAAGGTGCGCCGATTCCTGAATGCTCCGTCGATCGACGAGGTGATCTTCACCAAGTCCTCGACGGAAGCGATCAACACGGTCGCCTATGGCTGGGGCATGAAACATATCGGCGAGGGCGACGAGATCGTCCTGTCGATCATGGAGCACCACTCCAACATCGTGCCCTGGCATTTTCTGAGGGAACGCAAGGGTGCCAAGCTCGTCTGGGCACCGGTTACCGATGATGGCGCTTTCGACATGGAGGCCTTCGAAAACTGCCTCACCGAGCGCACCAAGCTGATCGCCATCACCCACATGTCGAACGCGCTCGGCACCGTCGTGCCGATCAGGGAAGTCTGCCGCATTGCCCGCGAGCGTGGTATCGCCGTGCTGGTCGATGGCAGCCAAGGCGCCGTCCACATGCCGGTCGACGTCCAGGATCTCGGCTGCGACTGGTATGCCGTCACAGGCCACAAGCTCTATGGCCCCTCGGGCATCGGCGTGCTCTGGGGTAGGATGGACCGTTTGAAGGATATGGACCCCTTCATGGGCGGCGGCGAGATGATCATCGAGGTCGCCGAGGACTATGTCACCTATAACGAGCCGCCGCATCGCTTCGAGGCCGGCACGCCGCCGATCGTCCAGGCGATCGGTTTGGGTTATGCGCTCGACTACATGGAGAGCCTCGGTCGCGAGGCGATCGCCGCCCACGAGGAGAGCCTGCGCGCCTACGCGCATGAACGGTTGTCGGCGATCAATTCGCTGAGGATCATTGGAAATGCGCCGGGCAAGGGAGCGATCTTCTCCTTCGAACTTGGCGGCATTCACGCCCATGACGTGTCCACCATGATCGACCGTCGCGGTGTCGCGGTCCGTGCGGGCACGCATTGTGCCCAGCCGTTGCTTGCTCGCTTCGGCGTGACGTCCACTTGCCGCGCTTCGTTCGGCCTTTACAATACCCGCGAAGAAGTCGATGCGCTGGCCGACGCGCTCGATTATGCGCGCAGCTTCTTTGCCTGAGGAAAGATGCCATGACAGAGATTGAAACCAAGCCGGATGTCCGCGAAGGCATTATTCACACCGCCATTCCGCCGGAAGAAGTGGCGCGCCTGTCGGACGACATCGTTGCGGCGCTGAAGACGGTCTATGACCCGGAAATTCCCTCCGATATCTTCGAGCTCGGTCTGATCTACAAGATCGACATCGAGGACGACCGCACGGTGAAGATCGTGATGACGCTGACGGCACCGGGTTGCCCAGTCGCCGGCGAGATGCCGGGCTGGGTCGAAAATGCGGTTGGGGCGGTCGAGGGCGTTGCGGGCGTCGAGGTGGAGATGAGCTTCGATCCGCCGTGGACCCCGGACCGCATGTCCGAAGAGGCGCAGGTCGCCGTCGGCTGGTACTGAGAGAATCTGGCAGTGAACGAACGGCCCGCCTCGCGTGGGCCGTTTCGCGTTCGGTCTGGCCTGATGGGCAAACGGTGCGACAGGCATGCAAGCATCGCAATGGCCTCGTGCAGAGCGGTTTGATCGGCTCGCATAGCGCTGGCGCTATTGAACGACCGGGGCGTGTCCCTTACATTGATTGACAGAAACGCCGGACCTTGAACCCGGTCGTTGTTGGAGACTGTGCCGATGGGCTTTGAGGTAATGACCATGAGCGATGCGGCTGCCGCACGTGTCAGGGCAATCGTCGAGAATTCCGCTCCCGGGACCAAGGGCATCAGGGTCGGGATAAAGAAGGGTGGCTGCGCCGGGATGGAATACACCATTGACCTGGTGACCGAGCCTAATCCCCGGGATGATCGCGTCGAAAAGGATGGCGCGGCCGTCTGGATTGATCCGGCTGCTGTCCTCTATCTTCTCGGGACGGAGATGGGCTTCGAGACGACGACACTGCGTTCCGGTTTCACCTTCCACAATCCGAACCAGACCTCGGCCTGCGGTTGCGGCGAATCGGTCGAACTGAAAGCTGCCGATCTGGCTGAACTCGCCCGACAACGCGAGAGTGCTACTGCCTGAGTGATGTACGGGGGCCGTCAATCCGACCGCACAGCGTGATGGCTCATCGTCTCGGCGAGCCGATTCGTTGTTTTCCTGCGGTTGCTCAAAAAAATATCTTGCGGAATGCAGGTTTCGGCAAATAAGCTGCGGCCATGGATACCAGTGACCGCAAAATAATCGATCTTCTCGCCGAAGACGCCCGTCGCTCCCTCGCAAGCATTGGGGATGTGGTAGGGCTTTCGCCCTCTGCCGTCAACGAACGCATCAGGCGTCTGGTGGCGTCGGGCGCCATCAGGCGCTTCACGCTGGAGGTGGATCCGGCAGCGATCGGACTGCCGATCACCGCCTTCATACTGGTGACGCTACCGCAGGATACCGAACAGGCTGCCTTCCGGGACTATGTGGAGAACCATCCGGCGGCACTCGAGTGTCACCACGTGACCGGCAGTTGGTCCTACATGGTGAAGATCCGAACGGCCGATCTGACCGGGATCGAGGCCTTCCTGGCCGACCTCAAGGGCGAACGATTGATTGCCCGCAGCGAGACAATGATTGCGCTGTCGACCACGAGCGAACGCAGCTACGTGATCGGGTCCGAGTGAGATGGACACCGTCGTCTTCGGCAAGGGGCTCGTACTGGGCATTGCCATTGCGGCGCCGCTTGGGCCGATCGGCGCGCTCTGCATCAACCGCACCCTGGAACGCGGCTTCTGGGCCGGCGTCGCAGGTGGCCTTGGAACCGCGATTGCCGACGGCGTCTATGCACTCATGGCTGCGGCCGGATTTACGGCTCTCGGGGCCGTTCTCGGCTGGATCGAACTGCCGCTGCAGGTCTTCGGCGGCTTCTTTTTAATCTATCTTGGTATCAAGGGATTGAAGCCTCGTCTGCAGGTCTCGGCCGCATCGGTCGACGCGCGCGGATTGCTGTCGACCACGGCGGCGACCTTTCTCCTGACCATCGCCAATCCCGCAACCATCCTGTCTTTTGCAGCGATCTTCGCTGGATTGGGGCTGGCGGCCGGGCAAGGCGGCGCGACCGCGGCCCTGCTTGTCGCGGGTGTCTTTCTGGGGTCGCTGGGGTGGTGGTTCTTTCTCAGCGGCCTGGTGAGCCTCTTGCGCACGCGATTGCCGGACGGCTTTTCTGCAGTGGTCGGCCGGGTGTCGGCGATCATTCTGATCGTCTTTGGCCTGACTGCACTCCTGCATAGCTTGTCTGCCGTGCTCTGACGGATCGAGACTGCGTGTGCTCCTGGCTCGCCCGTGTCATGCGAGACACTTTTCATTGGAAATCCAATGTTGATCAGGCCGCTGCGCCGTTCCTCATGCTAGATGTGACGCATGTCACAGCGGGGATGATGCGGGGTATCGATGTCAGACAGGCAGGCCACATCCAATGCGATGTTCGATTTCATCACGGAGTCGTCGCGGGCCCGCGACAACAATGAGGTCCTTGCCTGCCTGGATACGGCGGCCAAGGCCTTTGGCATGGACTGTTATGCGATCTCCGGCATACCGCTGCCCAGTGAGCGCATCGACCCCTATTTCATGCTGAATGCCTGGCCGGATGGTTGGTTCGAACGCTATGTGCAGGAGAACTATGTCCATGTGGATCCTGTCATCTACCGCACGAAAATGTCCGATGAGGCTTTCGTCTGGTCGGAGGCACTCGCCGACAAACCTGTCACCCGGGCCGCAAAGCGAGTGATGAACGAGGCCACGGAATTCGGAATGTATGACGGTTACAGCGTTCCGCTGCATTCCGTCGGAGGATTTCAGGCGATCGTGACCTTTGGCGCCCGAAAGGTGGATCTGTCCCAGGAGCAGCGCGGAGCGCTGCACATCATTTCAATCTATGCGCACAACCGGTTGCGTGCCTTCCTGTCGGAGGGCCGGGAGAAGGCTGTCCCGGATGTCGCAAAGGTCACGCCACGTGAGCGCGAGGTGATCCTGTGGTGTGCTGCCGGAAAGACCAATTGGGAGATCGGCCAGATCCTCGGAATCTCTGAGAAAACGGTTCAGCATGAGATTGCCTCCGCCAGCCGCAAGTTGAATTCCGTCAATCGCGCGCAACTGATTGCCGAATCGATTCGGCTTGGCATCATCAGATAAATAGGCAGAACGGCCTATATTGAATTCGCCCCCCATGCCCCACTGTTCACCCGGGCTTATTTAGGGGGGGCAGCATGCTTGCGACGATCCTGGGCGCAGCGACGCATGACTGCTTTGACATCATGGAACGGGTCTGGCGTTTCCGCCATCGCCAGTTTGTCGAAAGACTTGGCTGGGACGCGTGCCGCCGGGCTGACGGTCGCGAGATTGACCAGTTCGACGGAGAAGAGGCGATCCACCTGCCACTGCTCGTCGCCAGCGACGTCGTCGGATACAGCCGGCTCCTCCCGACACTGAAGCCGCATCTGTTGTCGGACGTTTATCCCCATCTCATGGATGGAGCCGACTGGCCGCGCGGCGAACGGATTTTCGAATGGACGCGTTGCATCGCCGAGGTCTCCGACCAGACCATCGCGGGCGTGCCGATCTCTCACATCCTGATGACCGGGGTGATGGAGTATTGCCTCGTCTCGGGGATCGAAATGCTGCTCGTCGAAACCCATCCGAAGCTGGTCAACCTCTTGATGACCACCGGGTGGGAGGTAATGCCTCTTGCCGCCCCGAGTGTCCTGGAGGGTTCGCTGATCCTACCGATCACGGCCAGGCCATCCATGGCCGGCCTTCTGAAACACCACGAACTCTACGGCATCACTGGAAGCGTCCTCGACCTCGAACTTGCGCCGGGCAACCCTTTTGGCCCGTCGCCACTCGCGCGTCTCGCCTTCGCCGACGAGCCGCATGGAACACACCAATATCCAAGAATGGCAGGAGAATGACATGACGGATGGCCAATTCCCATCCTCCGATATCTACGTGCGCTCGATCGTGGAGGAGCAGGTGCGTAGCCTGAGAGAAATCATCAAGGGCGTTTCGCAGAAGGAGCCGCTCAGTGACGACGCGCTCTTCCTGGACCATCTTCTGCAGATGGTTTCGCTGGCCGCGGCAGACGGACTGGAGCGTCGCAGGAGCGGCGGTGGTCGCACGCGGACATTGTCAGTAGCCGACGGCAGTCTGGCGGACATTCATCTCGACATGGCAAAGATGGAGTTCGTCCCGGAGCGCTTCGATCGCGCCCAGTAGGTAAGTCCGGATATCGAGGCTCTCACCATGGCTTTCGCAGAGCCGTTCGAGAGCCTCGTCGATCTGGAAGAGACAGTCCTCAATGTAGTCATTGCTCTCGACGAAGCTGACTGCCGTCTTCAGATGCTGCCGAAAATGGGTCTTCAAGCGGTCGCAATCACGGATGTCGGCGGGGAAAATCTGAGTTTTCAGGTGGTTCAGTGTGTCGTTATACATGGAATCCCTGATGCAACCGTTTACAACTTGGGAATGTGGCCAGAAGTTTCCGCCAATTGCAATCGTTGAATGACCCTGCGACAACGCATTCGCCTGTTTTCGTTGAACAAGCCCAAAATTTGCCCAAGCCGCACGCATGGCCCGGGTCGTGCGTTCGGCTTGTACCCAAGTCGCGCCGAAGCTGGACGAACATGCTTCCTCTCAGCCGACGAGACTGTCCCGCCGGCCAGAAGTGAGCGAGCTGATCAGTTCGAACGGCAGCGACCGGTCTTTGTCGTTTCCTTGTCGCCGTCGTCATAGGCGATGCCGATCTTTTCGCCTGACAGCGATGCGATCGTGCCGGGATACCAGTCGCCCTTGCCCTTGAAATTGCATTCGACCTTCATGCCGATCATCCAGTCATAGGGACGAACGTTGCGGGTCGAAACGGTCTCGCGCTCTCCGTCGTCATAGCGGATGGTGACCTTGCCACCAGCGACCTTCTCGGCGATGCCGGGGAACCAGTAGCCGGCACCCTTGTAGTTGCCAAGAACCCAGTCACCCTGGGTCTGAGCCTGGGCAGCGCTGGCGCCAGCCAGCATCGGCAAACTTGCGGCAAGTGCGATGATCAGTTTGAAGCGCATAACAAATCCTCTCGATACGACAAAGAGACCCGATCGGTAGCAACCGGGCCTGCGCAGTGATGACTGGCGTCTGATCCCTAGATGAGTCGTAGGTTCGGTCAGGTACTATTATAGGTGAGGCTGAGGACGCGCGTTGGCGGCCGGAGAAGGAAATGCCTCAGTCGCGCTTGATGCTCATCAGCACGTCCCACATGTCGGCTCCGGTTTCCCAGACGCTCGCATTGGCCTTGAAGCCGAGTTCGCTCTGAACCAGCGATATCATTTCCGAAGCGAGATCCACATTCGAACCGTCGCCGAAGGTCGCAGCGCCGGATGGGCTGGCGGAGACGGCCACACCGCCTTGGGTCGAACTGGAGTATCTGGTTTCGAGCCGATCATAGGCTGGCGTCATGGCATTGGCGACATTATCAGCCGATGCGGCAAGACGCGTCTGCTGTGCTTTCATGCCCGAAAGCGAAATGCTCATGACGGCCGAAATACTCATGGCGTGATCCTGCGTTCAAACCCAACTTCAGAACATCAGAATAGGCGGTGCGAGTTAGCAATGTCCGAACGTGCATGGTTTCGGCTTGAGGAAGAGGTATTCTGCCAATGCCCTGATTTGAGACACCAGCGCCGCTGGAACGAAAGAACCCGGCGCTCGGCACCGGGTTCTTCAGCTTCTGCGTCCGTCAGGCTTATTCAATGATCTGAATAATCTGCCGTGTCTGCGGATCGACGATCACGCGCCGCTCGTTGACCACTGTATAGGAATAGCCGTCATAGCCATCGACCGGATAGAGTTCGACGGGGTCTTCGATAACGCGGCCGATCATCACGTCGCCTTCGTAGGGCACCGAGCGCACTTCGCGCTGCATGACATAAGTTTCGACCGGGGCTGGCACGACAATTGTCGACTGTGTCGCGACCGGGGCCTGCTGGATGATGACAGTTTCCTGCGCATTGGCCGACGCCGAGAGCGTCATGAGGGCCGCTGCACCGGCGAGGATGAGAGTGTTGCGCATGTCTGTTCTCCTGTGTTGAGCAGCAGAAGAACGGACATTGCCGCATTCCGTTCCATCACAGGCTTTTTCGATCTGTCACCACAAATGATGAACGCCGCCTCAAGGGCGGCGTTCCTGTGTCGATACTGAGGCCGTTACTCGGCGGCTTCTGCATAGGCTTCCATGGGCGGGCAGGTGCACACCAGGTTGCGATCGCCGTAGACATTGTCTACGCGGTTGACCGAAGACCAGTACTTGTCGACCCGGAAGGCGCCCGGCGGATAGCAGGCCTGTTCGCGGCTGTAGGGACGAGTCCATTCGCCGACCAGGTCTTCCACCGTATGCGGGGCGTTCTTCAGCGGGTTGTTGGTCTTGTCCATCCGGCCGTCTTCGATGTCGCGGGCTTCCTCGCGGATCGCCAGCATCGCTTCGCAGAAACGGTCGATCTCGGCCTTGGTTTCCGACTCGGTCGGCTCGATCATCAGCGTACCTGCCACCGGCCAGCTCATGGTCGGCGCATGGAAGCCGCAATCGATCAGGCGCTTGGCAACGTCGTCGACGGTCACGCCGGCAGACGCCTGCAGCGGACGGGTGTCGATGATGCATTCATGCGCCACGCGGCCCGAGGCCGACGTGTAGAGCACGTCATAGGCACCCTTGAGGCGCGCCGCGATGTAGTTGGCGTTGAGAATCGCCACCTTCGTCGCCTGCGTCAGGCCTTCGCCACCCATCATCAGGCAGTAGGACCAGCTGATCGGCAGGATCGAGGGCGAACCGTAAGGACCGGCCGAGACCGCACCCGGACGACCGTCGGTCGAGACGTGCCCGGGCAGGAAGGGCGCAAGATGCGCCTTGACGCCGATCGGGCCCATGCCCGGACCGCCGCCGCCATGCGGAATGCAGAAGGTCTTGTGCAGGTTGAGGTGGGAAACATCCGAGCCGATGTCGCCGGGACGGGACACACCGACCATGGCGTTCATGTTCGCCCCGTCGAGATAGACCTGGCCACCGAACTGGTGGGTGATCTCACAGATCTCCCGCACCGTCTCCTCGAACACGCCATGCGTGGAAGGATAGGTGATCATGCAGCAGGCGAGATTGTCTGCATGCGCTTCCGCTTTCGCGCGGAAATCATCGAGATCGACGTCGCCGTTTTCCTTCGACTTTACCGGCACGACGGTCATGCCGACCATCTGGGCGGAGGCCGGGTTGGTGCCATGGGCCGAGGTCGGGATCAGGCAGACGGTGCGGTGGGTGTCGCCGCGCCCTATGTGATAGGCGCGGATTGTCAGGAGGCCCGCATATTCGCCCTGAGCTCCAGAATTCGGCTGCATCGAGATCGCATCGTAACCGGTGACCGCGCAGAGCTTCTCCGAGAGGTCGTCGATCATCTCCTTGTAGCCCAGCGCCTGATCTTGAGGGGCAAAGGGATGGATATCGGAGAATTCCGGCCAGGTGATCGGCAGCATTTCGGCCGTCGCGTTCAGCTTCATCGTGCAGGACCCGAGCGGAATCATCGCCCGGTCGAGGGCCAGGTCCCGGTCCGACAGCCGGCGGATGTAGCGGGTCATCTCGCTTTCCGCGCGGTTCATGTGGAAGATCGGATGCGTCAGGTATTCGCTGGTACGCAGCAGTTCCTTGGGCAGCCGGTAATCGGCTTCGAACTCCGAGACATTGAACTTGCCTCCGAAGGCACGCCAGACGGCCTCGAGCGTGGCCGGACGTGTGCGTTCGTCGAGGGCAATGCCGACCTTGGTCTCACCGACCTTGCGCAGATTGACCCCTTCCGCAACGGCGGCCCGCATGACGAGCCCCTGCATGTGGCCGACCTCGACGGTGATCGTGTCGAAGAAGGTCTCCGGCTCGATCGTATAGCCGAGCTTTTCCAGCCCCTTGGCGAGCAGAACGGTCTTGCGGTGCACCTGCTGGGCAATCGCCTTCAGGCCTTGCGGCCCATGGAAGACCGCATACATCGACGCCATGACGGCGAGCAGCACCTGGGCGGTGCAGATGTTCGACGTCGCCTTTTCGCGGCGGATATGCTGTTCGCGGGTCTGCAGCGACAGGCGATAGGCGCGGTTGCCGCGTGCATCGACGGACACACCGACGAGGCGGCCGGGCATGGAACGCTTGATGGCATCCTTGACCGCCATATAGGCCGCATGCGGACCACCATAACCGACAGGTACGCCGAAACGCTGGGTCGATCCGATGGCGATATCGGCGCCCATTTCACCGGGCGACTTCAGAAGCAGCAGCGCGAGAATGTCGGCGGCCACTGCAGCAAGAGCGCCGGTCTGGTGAAGGCGGGCGATCAGGCCGGAAAAGTCACGGACGTGTCCGTGCGTGCCCGGATACTGGAAGATCGCGCCAAACACATCGGTCGGGTCGAGATCGGTGAAGGGGTCTCCGACGGTGACGGTCCAGCCGAGCGGCTCGGCGCGGGTCTGGATGACCGCGATGGTCTGCGGATGGCAGTCCTTGTCGACGAAGAAGCCGGTCGCCTTGGTCTTGGCGCTGCGCTGGCACAGTGCCATGGCTTCGGCAGCAGCCGTTGCCTCGTCGAGCAGCGAAGCATTGGCCACGTCGAGACCGGTGAGGTCTGTCACCATGGTCTGGTAGTTGAGGAGCGCCTCCAGGCGGCCCTGGCTGATTTCCGGCTGGTAGGGCGTATAGGCCGTGTACCAGGCCGGGTTTTCCAGGATGTTGCGCTGGATGACCGGCGGCGTGATCGTGCCGTAATAGCCCTGGCCGATCAGCGAGGTCAGGACCTTGTTCTTGTTGGCCGTCTCGCGCAGCTTGTCGAGCGCCTCACGCTCGGTCATCGCCGCACCCCAGGTGAGCGGCACCTTCTGGCGGATCGAGCTGGGTACGGTGTCGTCGATCATCTCGTCCAGCGAGTGATAGCCGATCACCTTCAGCATCTCCGTCATTTCGGCCGGCGAGGGGCCGATATGGCGCCGATTGGCGAAGTCGTACGGATCGTAGTCCGTGAACTGGAATTCCGTCGTCATCAGGCAATCAGCTCCTTGTAGGCGGCCTCGTCGAGCAGCGCGTCTGCGTCGGAAGGATTGGCGAGCTTCAGCTTGAAGAACCAGGCGGCACCTTCTGGATCGGAATTGACCAGCGACGGATCGTCGACGATGGCCTGGTTGATCTCGACGATCTCACCATCCAGCGGGCAGTAGACGTCCGAGGCTGCCTTGACGCTCTCGACGGTCGCAGCGGTGCCATCCTTCTTGAATTCCGTGCCTTCGTCCGGCAGTTCGACGAAGACGAGATCGCCGAGCTGGCCGGCGGCATGGGCCGTGATGCCGACGGTGGCAACGCCGTCTTCGATCTTCAGCCATTCGTGTTCAGCGGTGAATTTCAACATGGTTCTCTCCGGAGATTTTTTTCAGCGTTTATAAGTGGTGGTGACGAAGGGAAGGGCGGTGACGGTAAGGGACAGGAACCTGCCGCGCACCTCTGCGAAAACCTGGGTGCCGGGGACGGCCATCTCGGTCGGCACATAGCCCATCGCGACGGGGCCTTCGACAGAAGGGCCGAAGCCACCCGAGGAGACATGGCCAATTTCGGTCTTGCCCTCGGCATCGGCAAACAGCTTTGCCGGCGGACGCACGGGCGCCTTGCCCTCGGGCTTCAGGCCGACGCGGCGGCGGGAAACACCATTCTCGAGTTCACCAAGAATGCGTGTCGCACCGGGGAAGCCGCCTGCGCGCGCGCCACCCGTGCGGCGGACCTTCTGGATCCCCCATTCGATGGAGGCTTCGATCGGAGACGTCGTGGTGTCGATGTCGTTGCCATAGAGGCACAGGCCCGCTTCGAGCCGGAGCGAATCACGGGCGCCGAGACCGATCGGGGCACAGTCCGGCTGGTCGAGGAGCGCCTTGGCGAGGTCGGTGGCGCGGTCAGCGGGCACAGAGATCTCGAACCCGTCTTCGCCGGAATAACCGGTGCGCGAGACGATGGCGGAAATGTCGCCGAGCGAGACTTCGCGCACATCCATGAACTTCATGAATGCGACATCGGAGGACAATGCCGCCAGAACCTCTTCTGCCTTCGGCCCTTGCAGGGCGAGAAGCGCGCGGTCGTCATGCACGAAAACCTGCACGCCATCCGGAAGCTTGGCCCGCATATGCGCAATGTCGGAATCCTTGCAGCCGGCATTGATGACAACCAGCAGGCGTTCGCCGAGGCGGGTGATCATCAGGTCGTCGAGAATTCCACCCTTGTCGTCGGTGAAGAAGCCATAGCGCTGACGGCCGTGCTTCAGGCCGAGGATGTCGACCGGGACCAGGGTTTCGAGTGCGCGTGCCGCGTCTTCGTACGTGCGGGAAGCCGCGATCAGTTCGACCTGTCCCATGTGCGAAACGTCGAACAGGCCCGCAGCGGCGCGGGTGTGAACATGTTCCTTCAGCACGCCGGCTGGATATTGCACCGGCATGTCGTAGCCGGCAAAGGGCACCATCTTGGCGCCGAGCGACACATGAAGATCGTAAAGGGGGGTGCGTTTGAGTTGGGTCTGGTCGTTCAAGACGTCGCCTCCGGGTTTTGAGCGCTCGCGCGCTTGCTCAAGTCTGGGCACGGGTGTGCCGCTTCATGAGCCCCCTCTGTCCTTGTGCCTGAGATTGTTATCCCTTCGGCTTGGCCCGCTTTGGAAACAGGCCTCTCTCCAGAGTGCAGTCGACGCCTTGTGGTCCTTTTGCCTGAGAGTTTCCGGGGCGGTTGCTCCTTCGGCTCCGGATTGAACCGGTTTCTCCCAACAAGGTCTTAAAGGCATTATCCGGCAGTGTGGCGGCTTGGCAAGAGGCCGCGTCGCTCCGAAGCAAATAATTGTCGCGCAGGCGTGGTGTTTGCGCTGGCGCAAGCTATCGCATGGTTGCCCGGTCCCTGTGGCATCTCGCCCCTTGGCTTGATCGCGGCATCGCGATAAGGGATCGGGTGCAAAGGGGGACAGGATGAAGCCGAAGGTCAAGACAGCGACGATGATCCTGCGCATGTTCTGCGCCATGGTCTTCCTGTCTGTCGGATTCGGGCATCGCATGCCGGCGGCAATGGCAAGCCAAGTGCAGTCTTTTGCCTATGCGCTGCCTGACGGCACCTTTGCCGATCTCTGCATCGGCGATCAGGGACGCAAGCATGTGAAGCCTGCGAGCGGTTGCGAGGCCTGCCGCCTTGCTGGCGCTGCTCTGTTGCCCGAGCCTGCAGACCAATCCTGGCTCCTCGGTCAGTTCGGGAACCTGGGTGAGATTGTCCCGGTCGAACCGGTAGTCCGCTCTGGCCATCTCCTCCATCGCCCGCGTCTTCGCGGCCCGCCGCGCTTCGCCTGATTGTATTTATCATCCGACGAAGACTGACGACAGCCGACGGCCAAGAAGGACCGCGGCAAGGAGAGATAGCCATGAAGACCCAATTGCTTGTCGCAACCGCGATCACCACGCTTGCCTCGACCTCATCCGTATTCGCCCATGCGACCTTTGCGAATCAGCCCGCAAAGATCGGCTCCTACGTCGCCGCCACACTGCAGGTGCCGCATGGTTGCGACGGCAAGGCGACCAACGAGGTGCAGATCAGGCTGCCTGAAGGCTTTATTTCTGCCAAGCCCATGCTGAAACCGGGCTGGGAGATCGAAGTGATCACCGGCGACTACCAGAAGGGCTATGACAATCACGGCAAGGAAGTGAAGTCCGGGCCGGTCGAGATCCGTTTCAAGAGCGGCGATCTGCCGGACAGTTTCTACGACACCTTTACAGTTTACGGTAAGATCGCTGCGGGCGACCCGGCAACTGGCCTCGCATTCCCGACGATTCAGCTTTGCGGCGCGGATGCCAAGGTCGCCTGGGATCAGGTGGCAGCACCCGGTCAGGACCCGCATGATCTGGATGGTCCAGCGCCAGTCCTGAAGCTAGTGGCGGCTGAGGAAAATCCGCATGCCGGCCATGGTGCCCACGGTACCCATGCCGGTCAGGGAGCTCCCGCCGCGCAGGCTGCTGCCGGTGGTCATGGCGCGCATGCCGGCCACGCGGCCCATGGCGATCATATGGCCGCGATGGACCCGGGCGGCTTTATGCCGGTGACGGCAGGAGACCTCGAGCTCACGGCAGGATTTGCCAGGGCCATGCTGCCCGGTCAGCCGGTCGGCGGCGGGTTCGTCACCATCACGAACAAGGGCGGCGACGAGGATCGCCTCGTGTCTGTCACGTCTTCTGGGGCCGGCGAGGTCCAGATGCACGAAATGGCGATGGAAGGCGACGTCATGAAGATGCGCCAACTGAACGACGGCATCGTCATCCCAGCCGGCGAAACGGTTGAACTGAAGCCGGGTGGCCTGCACCTGATGTTCTACAAGGTTTCCGAGCCCTTCAAGGAAGGTGCGACGGTCAATGTCACACTGACATTCGAGAAGGCCGGTGCCGTGGACATGGTTCTGCCGATCGGTCCGGCCCGAGGCAACTGAACAAGGCACCTCCGTTGAAACGAAAGAAGCCGCGACCGTTCATCGGTCGCGGCTTTCTTCATGTGCCTCGTGAGGCCAGTCTCACGTCATGGAGTTCTTGTAAGCCTCGATCGTTTCCTGGAGCGTTGCCTGCTCGAACTGTTGTTGCGTCGAGGTGAGGAAGTAGAGTGACAGCGCCGGCGGCTGAACGATGGCAACGAGCGCCCGCAGCCGCAAGTCTTCGCTTTGTGCAGCCTGCTGTGCCAGCATGCGAGTGTGCTCTTCCACATAGGAGGCACGCGACGCGCGCTGCGGCGGTTTCACCGATTCCATCGCATAAGCTGCGGTTTGGGCTGAGACTGTGACAACCTGTGTCATGAGCGCTTTTCCAGATATTCCATAACGACATTAGCATAAACTACGGTTATCTATGCATCTTTAAGTAGAATGAGTGTATTTGAATAAAACTCAACGGATCCCGGGTTTGTCCGAGAGGCCTTCTCTTGCGCCAGATCAATGCGCGGCCCGGCTGCCTCCCTCATGATGGCGGCAGATTGGAAGAGGAGCACAGACATGATCATTCTCGTCGGGTATGCGACGGTTGAAGGACAGACGCGCAAGATCGCGGACGCGGTGGCCACCGCCGTCGAGGCACGAGGGGACCGGGCCTTGCTGTTCGACATCACTTCGGGTGGCGAATATGCGGTTGCCCATCCGGAAGCGGCGATCCTGTGTGCCCCGGTGCACGCGGCGCGTTACCCGGCCGCTTTCTCAGGTTTCGTGCGACAGGAGGCATCATGGCTGAACAGCGTGCCCTCGGCTTTTGTCTCCGTGTCGCTTCTCATCCGCAGCGAATTCGAGGAGGAGCGAGAGGAGGCCATGCACTTCCCGGACGCTCTGATCAGCGAGAGCGGCTGGCGACCGGCCATGATTCATCATGCCGCCGGCGCCCTGCGCTATACGGAATATGATTTCTTCAAGCGCTGGATCATCCGCCGCATGGCGGAGGTCGAAAATGCCCCGACCGATGTCAGCCGTGACCACGAATTCACCGACTGGTCGCTGCTCACGCGCTTCGTCGGAGATTTCCTTGCGGCGGCCAAGGCTTGACGGGCTTGTTCCAACCGGCTTGAACGGCAGTGACAAGAGCCGTTTGAGCCGGAGGCATCCATGTTCCATATACTGCTGGTCGCAATCGGTGGCGCGACCGGGTCGGTGGCCCGCTACCTGACCGGTGTTGCCATGACGCGATTTCTCGGGCCAGGATTCCCCTGGGGCACCATCACCGTCAACATCGTCGGCTCGTTTGCGATCGGCCTCCTGACGGAGTTCGTGGCGCGCAAGCTGTCCGCCCCGATGGAGGTGCGCCTATTGCTCGTCGTCGGTTTTCTCGGCGGGTTCACCACGTTTTCGTCCTTCTCTCTCGACACCATGGCACTTGCCGAGCGGGGTGCGATCTTAGCAGCCTTCGGATATGTCGCGGCCAGCGTGACGCTGTCGCTCGCGGCCGCATTTGGCGGCCTGGCACTGGGGCGCAGCCTGTTCTGAGCCCGGTCCCTGCATTTCCGCTTTCCCTTTCGGGCCGAAATCTACTAAAGGCACGGGATAAGTGGGTGGAGAACCCGAGCACGAAAGAATTCCCTGATGGCAGGCATCGAACATATCACCGTGGAAGCCGACGAGGCGGGCATGCGGCTCGACCGTTGGTTCAAGATCCACTACCCGGGTCTCGGCTTCGGCGCCCTGCAGAAACTGCTGCGCTCCGGGCAGGTGCGTGTGGACGGCGGTCGCGTCAAGACCGATGCCCGCGTCCAGCCCGGCCAGGTCGTGCGTGTGCCCCCCATGGACGTCGACGCCAAGAAGACCGGCCCGATTGCAAGCCATGACCTCAAGCATGGCGACGACCACGAGCTTCTGTCGCGCATGCTGCTGCACGAAGACGAAAAGGTCTTTGTGCTCAACAAGCCGGCCGGACTTGCCGTGCAGGGCGGATCCGGTCTCAACAGACATATCGACAAGATGCTCGAGGCGTGGACCAGCAGGAAGGGCGAAAAGCCGCGTCTGGTGCACCGCCTCGACCGCGACACCTCGGGCGTGCTCGTTGTGGCCCGGACGCGCGGCGCTGCCCAGAAACTGACGGCCGCCTTCCGCGAGCGCGATACCAAGAAGATCTACTGGTCCCTGGTGAAGGGCGTGCCGCGCAAGCACGAGGACAAGATTTCGACCTGGCTGACCAAGGACCAGACCGATGAGGGCGACCGCATGCGGGTCTGCAAGCACGGCGAGGACGGCGCAGACCACGCCATCACCTATTACCGTGTAATCGACACTGCAGCCCAGAACCTCGCCTGGCTGGAGATGGAGCCCTATACGGGACGCACGCACCAGCTGCGCGTTCATGCGCTGCATATCGGCCATCCGATCATCGGCGATCCCAAGTATTTCGTCGATGATCACAACTGGGATTTCCCCGGTGGCGTCCAGAAGCGGCTGCATCTGCACGCCCGTCAGATCGACCTTCCGCATCCCAATGGTGGTCGCCTGAAGGTGACGGCACCGCTGCCGCCGCACATGGTCCAGACCTGGAACCTGCTTGGTCTCGACCAGCGTGACGGTGACAGGGACGGCGAATGAAGCTTGTTCTTTTCGATTGCGACGGCACGCTGGTCGACAGCGCGGGCCTGATCCATGAGGTCATGCGCCACACCTTCATCGCCTTCGGCAAGTCCGAGCCCGCCCTCGAGACGACCAAATCGATCATCGGCCTGACGCTCGATATCGCGATCGCCCGCATGGACGGCAAGCCGCATGCCGATGACGAGGCGGTCGCAATGGCGGCGCACTACAAGTCGATCTTTGCCGATGTGCGGCAGACCTCAGGCTTCGGCGAGACCATGTTCGACGGCATCCGTGAAGTGCTCGACGCGCTGATTGCCCGCGACGATATCTGGCTCGGCGCTGTCACAGGCAAGTCGCGGCGCGGATTGGAATTGATCCTTGAAGGCCAAGGCCTGACGCCCCATTTTCTCTTCTGCCGGACGGCGGATGACTGCCCCTCCAAGCCGCATCCGGCCATGGTCAACGAATGCTGCGACGAATCGGGCATCGCGGCACGCGAGACCATTGTGATCGGGGATGCGATCTACGACATGCAGATGGCGAAGGCCGCCGGCGCGACCGCGATCGGTGTTGCCTGGGGGTATGCCACGCCGGACGAGCTCTGGAAGGCCGGCGCCGATGCCGTGGTCGAACGACCCGCCGACCTTCTGGCCTATATCCACTAGGAGCCTAAGATGCGCGACGAACTCAATCAGGACATTTTCGGGACCTTTGTTCCGGAGCACAGTCACGAGGATCCCGTGCGCCGGGCGCAGATCCAGATGAAGCGCCCGCTTCCGAAGCGCTTCTACGAGAGCGTCGGTATTGATGAGCGCGACGGAGGCTTCTCGATCACGCTCGATGGCAAACCGGTCAAGACGCCGGCCAAGAACCTGCTGCAGCTGCCGACCCGCGAGGCGGCCGAACTCGTGGCAGCGGAATGGGCAGGGCAGGGCGAACACATCGACCCCGCGACCATGCCGGTCACCAAGCTCGCCAACACGGCGATCGATGCCGTCTCCAATAGCCTCGCGGAAGTTTTCGACGAAATCGTCCGCTTCGCCGGGACGGACATGCTGTGTTACCGCGCAGATGGCCCGAAAGAATTGATCGACCGCCAGGCGGCCCGCTGGGATCCGGTTCTCTCCTGGGCGACGACGGCTCATGGCACCCGCTTCTTCCTGGTGGAAGGCGTCATGCATCAGGAACAGCCGGCAGAAGCGATTGCCGCCTATACAAGGGCACTCGAGCGTTATCGAGACGCTTTCCTGATCTCATGTCTCAACGTGGTCACGACGTTGACCGGCTCGGCGGTTCTGGCGCTTGCCTATGCCGACGGCGCCTGTGACCTGGATGAAGTCTGGTCGCTCGCGCATATCGACGAGGACTGGGCAGTCGAGCACTGGGGCACCGATGCCGAAGCGGAGGCGCGTCGCGACGCCCGATACGCCGAATATGCGTCGGCAGCCGCCCTCTTCCAGGCGCTTCAGCCGCAAAGTTAACCCTCCACTAACCATAAATGACGAATTGTCGGATTGGTCCAGAATCACCAGTCCGGGGTTGTCATGATCGCTCGCAGTCTCCGTTTCGCCGCAGCCATCGGGCTCCTTTTGGTGCTGGCATCGTGTACACTGCTGCATGGACGCAGCATCGACCGGCCACTGGTCTATTACGTTCGCAATGTCACCGTCATGGCCGATGCACGGATCCCGCTCGACCTGATCGGCGGCATTGACCGCCGTGTGTCGGCAGCAATCGCAGCAACCCGGGCGCCTCAGGGTGCGGAACGTGTCGTGCTGCTGGTCAAGATCGACCGACTCGGCTTCGGCGAGGGTGCACGACGCCACCTGGCTCAAGCGAAGTTCACGGTGACGGCGACATCCGTCGAAACGGGTGAGCCGGTGGCGCAAGGGTCCTTCACCGTCAATAGCCCGACCGACGACCCGCGCTGGGTCCGTCAGGCGCTGGCCGAGGAAATCGCAGCCCGAATCCGTTTCGCCTTTTCGCTGACAACGCCCCGTATTCGCAGGGCCGCACCACCCGCCCGAACCATTTCGACGCGCCTCAAGACCGATCCGGCATCGTTGGTCGTGCCAAATACGTCTCCGGTTCCGCCGCGGGCCGCAGCCGCGCCGAAGGCTGCGCCGCAGAAGCCTGTCATTGCCGCAGCGCCGGTTGCTGCGACGCCACCTCCGCCAAAGGAAATGGCAGTCCCTCCGGTGGCTGCCACCGCCCAGCCGACGTCTCCGAGAGCCCCGGCGCAACCCGCTCGGCGCGCGGCCGATATCGGCTCTGGAACGCCGGTGGAGCAGGGTGCAAGCGGTACGATCCGGCTTCGCGCCGAATGCGATCCGGCCGTGACGTCCAACTGCACGGCAGCGCCGTGATCATCCCCGCGGCGCAAAGGCGCATCGCCGCGCCGCAGCCGTGATTGACTCGACACCGACCTCGGCCTAATCCTCGTCATGGATGGTTTCCGGACGGCAGAGATGCGGTCCGGAGAGCAAAAGGGAATGCGAAGGCGTGGACCCAGACCGGGCATGCCGAACGCAGCCGACCCCGCGACTGTATTGCAGCGAGGGTTCTCCATCCGCTCTGCCGTTTCAGGTGGTGACGGGTCGCAGGTGCGACCGGCTTCTCGAAAACGGCAGGACGGAAAAGCCACTGGGGTGGCAGCACGATCAGCCGGGGCAGGACGCCTCTTTCTCTACGAATCGTCCGCTCTTTCGTGTTGCCGGAACACCCTGGGAAGGTGAGGAGAATCCGACGGCTTTCAAAAGCCACGACCTGCGAGCCAGGAGACCTGCCATCCACGGGCATGGTGCCCACACTGGGGAGGTTTCCCCGTTGCCAGCACGGAGGTTGTCGTGGCGACGTTTTGCATCAGCGGGTCCTTGAGGCCCCGCCGGTGCCGGGCCGTATTGTCGGTCCAGGCATCGATCCCTGTTTCGTGCATTCTGCATCCGTGTGGTGCTGCAGATCTGCATACGGTTGGAGGCGTCGGCACTCCATGACCGAATTCCATCCACGATCCATTCTGGTTCTCGGCGGCGCCCGTTCGGGAAAGTCGCGTTTTGCAGAAGGATTGGCCCGCGACACCGGCCTCGAGAAGATCTATCTTGCGACGGGCCGCGCCTGGGACGACGAGATGCGCGCCCGCATTGCTGCCCACAAAGCCGACCGCGCGGATGACGGCTGGACCACCCATGAGGCACCGCTGGACCTAATCGGCGCGCTGAAGACGCTTGATCAGCCGGGCCGGGTCATTCTCGTCGATTGCCTGACACTCTGGGTCACCAATCTGATGATGGAAGAAGGCCGTGACGTCGACGCAGACGGCGGGGCACTCGCCGCCAGTCTCAGCGAACTCCAGGCCACCGTCATCTTCGTCTCTAATGAAGTCGGGCTCGGGATTGTCCCTGAGAACAGGATGGCTCGCGCCTTCCGCGACCATGCCGGTCGCCTCCACCAATCGATCGCCGCAAACGCGGCTGAAGTCTATTTCGTTGCGGCCGGATTGCCGCTGAAAATGAAGGGTTGAACCATGTTGCAGCAAAAGATCCCCGCCACCGTCATCACCGGCTTCCTCGGCGCGGGCAAGACCACCATCATTCGCAACATGCTGATGAATGCCGGCGGCAAGAAGATCGCACTGATCATCAACGAATTTGGCGACCTCGGGGTCGATGGCGACGTGCTGAAGGGCTGCGGCGCAGACAACTGCACCGAAGACGACATCATCGAGCTCACCAATGGCTGTATCTGCTGCACCGTTGCCGATGATTTCGTGCCGACCATGCTGAAGCTGCTCGACCGAGACGTGAAGCCTGATCACATCGTCATCGAGACGTCTGGGCTCGCCTTGCCGCAGCCGCTGGTCGCCGCCTTCAACTGGCCGGATATCCGTACCCGCGTGACGGTCGATGGTGTCGTGACCGTTGTGGACAGCGCCGCAGTCGCCGCAGGCCGTTTTGCCGATGACCATGACGCCGTCGCCGCCCAGCGCGCCGAGGACGATAGCCTCGACCACGAGAGCCCGATCGAGGAACTCTTCGAGGACCAACTGACCTGCGCCGACCTCATCGTCCTCAACAAGGCGGATCTGCTGGATGCTGCCGGTATTGCCGCCGTGCGCGCCGAGGTGAGCGGTCGCACCAGCCGCAAGCCATCGATGATCGAGGCGAAGAACGGCGAGGTGTCCTCGCTCGTGCTGCTCGGGATCGGCGCCAGCACCGAAGACGACATCGCAAACCGCAAGTCGCACCACGAACTGGAGCACGAAGCATTGCATGCCTCGGGCGAGGACCACGACCATCATCACGACCACGACGAATTCGAAAGCTTCGTCCTGAAGCTCGGCGCGATCAAGGACCCGGCAGACTTCATCGACAGCCTGAAGCCGGTCATTGAGAAACACGACATCCTGCGCCTCAAGGGTTTCATCGACGTGCCCGGCAAGCCGATGCGCCTTGTCGTCCAGGCGGTCGGCACCCGCATCGACACCTATTTCGACCGCCCCTGGGCATCGGGCGAAAAGCGCGAGACCCGCATTGTCGTCATCGGCCTGCACGATTGGGATTTCGGCGCAGTGGTCGCCGACGTCCAGGCGGCGGCTGGCTGAGCCATGCATCTGCTTCTCGCCCAGAAGGGATCGATCAGCGACGGCGACGAGGCGATCGATCTCGGCCAGACGCCGGGAGACATCCTGTTCCTGTCGGCGGCAGACACGGAGCTGGCTGCCATCGCAGCCGCTGTGGAGGCGCGGGGCGAGCATAGGCTGAACTGGCGGCTCGCCAGCCTGATGACCCTGAAACACCCGATGTCGGTCGACACCTATGTCGAACGCACGGCAAGGCATGCGCGGCTGATCGTGGTCCGGGCGCTGGGTGGCGCGAGTTACTTCCACTATGTCCTGGAAGCGCTCCATGCCGCTGCATGCCGCAATGGCGGGGCACTCGTCGTTCTGCCGGGTGACGACAAGCCGGATGAGGGTCTCACGCCTTTCCAGAGCTGTGCCGTCGACGATCGGCAGGCGCTGTGGACCTATCTGACGGAAGGCGGCGCCGGCAATGCCGAAGCCTTCGTCTCCTATGCCGAGGCTGTGCTGGGCGAGGGCGAACGTCCGGAACCGGCGCGTCCATTGCTGAAAGCCGGCATCTGGTGGCCCGGCAGGGGCGTGATCGGGGTCGAGGAGTGGGAGAGGCTGGCACTTGAAGCGCCCCTCTCTGGCCCGCAAGCCATCACCCCCCTCTGCTTCTATCGGGCCCTCGTCCAGAGTGGCGAAACGGCACCCGTCGAAGCCATGGTCGAAGCCTTGAAGACTGAGGGACTGACCCCGCTACCGGTCTTTGTCTCGAGCCTCAAGGATCAGGTTTCGGTCGATATGCTGCGCGCCATCTTTTCCCGTTTCCCGCCGGCTGTGGTCATCAACACGACCGGTTTTGCCGTCTCGACGCCGGGGGCGGAGAAGCCGTCGACCGTACTCGACGAGACGGGTGCGGTTGTCCTTCAGGCGATTTTTTCCTCCTCGCCGCGCGCCACCTGGGAGAGCTCAACGCAAGGCCTCAGCGCGCGCGATCTCGCGATGAGCGTCGCCCTGCCGGAGGTCGATGGGCGTGTGCTGACCCGCGCCGTCTCCTTCAAGTCCAAGGCACGCTTCGACGAGCGGGTCGAGGCCAATCTGGTTAGCCACGAGCCTGATGCTGGTCGCATGCGCTTCGTCGCCGAACTGGCGGCCAACTGGGCGAGGCTTCGCGCAACCGCACCCGCCGATCGCCGGGTTGCGCTGATCATGGCCAATTATCCGAACCGCGACGGGCGCCTCGGAAATGGTGTTGGACTGGATACGCCAGCCGGCACAATCGAAGTCATGCGCGCCATGCGGGATGCGGGCTATGACATCGCTGATCTGCCCGCCGACGGCGACGGGCTCATGCAGGCGCTGATGGTCGGGCCAACCAACGCGGCCCAGGACGAACGTGTTGTTCGGGAAGTGCTTTCCATAAGCGATTACAAATGTTTCTTTGGCCTTCTTCCCAAAGAGGTTCAGGATCGCATCACCGCCCGTTGGGGCGCGCCGGAGAGCGATCCCTTCCATCTCGACGGGGCTTTCGCGCTGCCCCTGATGCGCTTTGGAAAACTCATGATCGGTATCCAGCCGGCCCGCGGCTACAACATCGATCCCAAGGAAAGCTATCACTCGCCCGATCTCGTGCCGCCGCATGGCTATCTCGCCTTCTATGCGTTTCTCAGACGGGAATTCGGCGCCCAAGCCGTGATCCACATGGGCAAACACGGCAATCTCGAATGGCTGCCGGGCAAGGCGCTGGCGCTGTCGGAGACCTGTTTTCCGGAGGCAGTGTTCGGCCCGCTTCCACATCTCTATCCCTTCATCGTGAATGATCCCGGCGAGGGCACGCAGGCCAAGCGCCGCAGCTCCGCTGTCATCATCGACCACCTGACCCCGCCGCTGACACGGGCTGAAAGCTATGGTCCGCTGAAGGACCTGGAGGCGCTGGTCGACGAATACTACGAGGCCTCGGGCGGGGATCCGCGCCGGCTGGTGCTCTTGAAAAAGCAGATCCTCGAGCTGATCGCCGATATCGGCCTCGATCAGGATGCCGGCATTTCCAAGGGCGAAGCCGAAGATCAGGCGCTGGAAAAGCTTGATGCCTATCTCTGTGACCTGAAGGAAATGCAGATCCGCGACGGCTTGCACATTTTCGGGCTCGCTCCGGAGGGACGTTTGTTGACCGATCTTGTCGTCGCGCTCGCGCGTGTGCCGCGCGGTCAGGGCGAGGGCGGTGATGCGAGTTTGCAGCGGGCGATTGCGGGCGACCTTCTCAAGACGGCAGGCTTCGATCCTCTCGACTGCGTCATGTCCGATCTGTGGGCAGGTCCAAAGCCGGATCTCCTCGCCGATCTCACCGATTCCCCGTGGCGAACGGCGGGCGATACAGTCGAACGCATCGAGCTTCTCTCCGCCAAACTCGTCTCCGGCGATGTCGGCTGTGAAGACGGTTGGACCCGCACGCGCGCAGTCCTCGCTGAAATCGAGACGCGCCTCAAACCGGCCATCGTCTCCTCCGGTCCCGCCGAAATCCACGGCCTGCTGAAGGGGCTGGCGGGCCGTTTCGTGCCCCCGGGACCCTCCGGCGCCCCGACGCGCGGTCGACCGGACGTGCTGCCCACGGGCCGCAATTTCTACTCCATCGACAGCCGCGCCGTGCCGACACCGGCGGCTTACGAACTCGGCAAGAAATCCGCCGAGCTTCTGATCCAGCGTTATGTCCAGGACCACGGCGAATGGCCAACCTCCTTCGGCATCACAGCCTGGGGCACATCCAACATGCGCACCGGCGGCGATGATATTGCACAAGGTCTGGCGCTTATCGGGGTCAAACCGCTCTGGGACATGGCCTCCCGCCGTGTGACCGGCTTCGAAGTGGTTCCGATGGCGATCCTCGGACGCCCGCGTGTCGATGTGACGCTGCGCATCTCAGGTTTCTTCCGCGATGCCTTTCCGGAACAGATCGCGCTCTTCGACAAGGCGGTGCGCGCCGTGGCAGGCCTCGACGAGGACGAGGGTGACAATCCGATCGCGGCGCGCGTGCAAACCGAGATCGAGAAGCTGAAAGGCGAAGGGCTGGACGAGAAGCAGGCCGCACGGCGGGCCGGCTACCGTGTCTTCGGCTCAAAACCGGGCGCCTATGGTGCCGGCCTCCAGGCCTTGATCGATGAGAAGGGCTGGCGCGACCGGGCGGATCTTGCCGAAGCCTATCTCGTCTGGGGCGGCTACGCCTATGGTGCCGGCGAGGAGGGCAAGGCGGAACGAGGCCTGTTCGAGGAGCGGTTGCGCTCGGTCCAGGCGGTGGTGCAAAATCAGGACAATCGCGAGCACGACCTGCTCGACAGCGACGACTACTACCAGTTCGAAGGCGGCATGACGGCGGCAATCGAGCACGTGGCGGGTGCTCGCCCGAAAGTCTACCACAACGACCATTCCCGGCCGGAAAAACCGGTCATCCGGAGCCTTGAGGAAGAGATCGGCCGCGTTGTGCGGGCCCGTGTCGTCAACCCGAAATGGATCGAAGGCGTCATGCGCCATGGCTACAAGGGCGCTTTCGAGATCACGGCGACGGTTGATTACATGTTTGCCTTCGCCGCGACGACCGGGGCCGTGCGCGACCACCATTTCGAGGCCGTCTACCAGGCCTTCATCCTCGACGAGCGCGTGCGTGACTTCATGGCCGCGAAGAATGCACCAGCGCAAAAGGAGCTGGCGGACCGTTTGATCGAGGCAATCGACCGGGGCTTGTGGACGCCGAAGAGCAATTCGGCCAAGTTCACCCTCGTGGAGATGACGCAGGGAGAGCAGCATGCCTGACATTCAAACCGGAAAGTCGATGGCTCTGAGCGGCCATTGCCTGTGTGGCAGTGTTCGCTTCAGCACGCCCGGCCCTGTCCGCAGTTCCGGCCATTGCCATTGCGAAAGCTGCCGACGCGCGGCCTCTTCCCCTGCGACAACGTTTCTGACCGTTCCGCGCGACAGCGCCACGCTGGAAGGCGAGAGCCTGCGCTTCTATGCCTCTTCACCGGGTGTGCGACGCGGCTTCTGCGGCAATTGCGGATCACCCATGTCGTTTGAGACGGAGCGGCGGCCTCAAGACATCGACTTTTATGTCGCGAGCCTTGATGACGGGCTCTCCGTCCCCATTCGCGAGCACTGGCATTGGGACGAACGCGTGGACTGGTTGCATGTCGCCGACGATTTGCCAAAAAGCGAGGGCGGCGTGTGACGAGCGGGATACGGATCGAGCTTGCCGAGACCGAGGGAGAGGCCCTGACAGGGGCAGTCGACGCCATTCTGGACGAGGCGGCGGTCGCGATGGGTTATGCCTTCGAAAAGCGGAAGGTGCATCTGCGCGCAGTTGATGGCGAAGGAAACATCATTGGCGGCCTGGTCGGCGCGCATCTCCAGGGCTGGTTTTACGTCAAGCTGCTGGCGGTAGCGCCCGAGGCACGAGGCAACGGTATCGGAGCGCGGCTTCTCGCCCGCGCGGAAGTGATTGCGCGCGAGGAAGGCTCGGCCGGCATCTACCTCGATACGTTCGAGTTTCAGGCGCCAAGGTTTTACAAGCGCGAGGGCTACCGCGAAATCGGCCGCTTGCCGAAGATTGGCGCCGCGCCACAGCGGATCTGGTTTGCAAAAGAATTCAACGACACCGGGAGTATGACATGACCGAGGAAACCACTGCCACGGGCGAGGCAGATCTCGCCCGCCACGCGGAGAAGATGGCCAAGAAGAAGGCTGCCCGCGACAAGATCATGGCCACCAAGACCGGTGAAAAGGGTTTGATCATCGTCCATACCGGCAAGGGCAAGGGCAAGTCCTCGGCCGCCTTCGGGATGATCTTCCGCCACATCGCCCATGGGAAGAAATGCGCTGTTGTGCAGTTCATCAAAGGCGCCATGTCGACGGGCGAGCGGGATATGATCCTCAAGCATTTCTCCGACTTGTGCGAATTCCATACCATGGGCGAGGGCTTTACCTGGGAAACGCAGGACAAGGCGCGCGACATCGCCATGGCAAAAGCCGCCTGGGAAAAGGCGAAGGAACTGATCCGGGATCCGGCAAATTCCATGGTGCTGCTCGACGAGGTGAACATCGCCATACGCTACGACTACATTGATCTCGCTGAGGTGCTCGAATTCCTGGCCACCGAAAAGCCGGACATGACCCATGTCGTCTTGACCGGTCGAAACGCCAAGGACGAGCTGATCGAGCTCGCCGATCTGGTGACCGAGATGGAGCTGGTGAAGCATCCCTTCCGCTCTGGCATCAAGGCGCAGATCGGGGTGGAATACTGAGAGCATCGCGTTGTTGGCACGATCACGGACGTGGTTCTTCAGCGTGACGCTTTCGTTGCCATCAGGCATTTGAGGCGTTCTGCCGTTGGGGGATCAGCCGGGAAGAAGGATTCGATCGCCAGTTCCGACAGGGTGATATCAACCGGCGATCCGAACACGGTTGTGGTCGACAAAAACGAAAGAACACCGACTTTCGTCCTCAACTGCAGAGGGACGGCGAAGTCGGCTTTATCGCCGATTGGCGAGCTGCCTCCAGCGACTTGTGCCTCGGGATGCGGCAGGTCCTGAAATTCATGCCGCAGCGCTCTCAGCACCGGATCGCCGCTGGCTGCAATCTGCTGTTGAAGGCGATCAAGCAGGTGGTGCCGCCATTGCCCGAAATTGACGATGTCAGGCGCCAGGCCGGACGGATGCAGGCTGAGACGCAGGACGTTGACGGGCGGCCTCAGCAATTCGGGGTCTCGAACGGCGGTCAGCAAGAGCTCCAGCGCGCCATTCGCTGCGACAAGCGTCCAGTGTCGATCGACGGCCAATGCCGGGTGTGGTTCATGACCTTTCAGGATCAAGTCCACCGTCTGTCGCGCAACGGCCAGTGCCGGTTCATCCAGAGATCGCTGCAAGTAGATCGGGGCGAAGCCGGCGGCCACGAGTATGGGATTGCGCTCACGCAGCGGAATGGCAAGCCTCTCGGTCAGTCGCAGCAGCATTTCCCTGCTGGGCGAGGCCCTGCCGCTTTCGATGAAACTCAGGTGCCGCTGGGAGATATTTGCATCAAGCGCCAGGTCCAACTGGCTCAAGTGGCGGCGTTGCCGCCACTCTCGCAAGAAGTCACCCAGACTTTGGCTTGCCCCGATCATGCCGTTGCCGGTATCCGATCAAGAAAGCCGTCGACGCTGCGCAGACGCCCGTCTTCGACCACCGCGAAATCGGTGCCCTTGATCATGTCGTCGTTGTCGGCAGGCCCGAGCTTCCACGAAAAGCGCAATCGGCTGCCATATCCATCTGGCTTGCCTACCAACGCGAAGCGAAAGCCAGGAAACCTCTGATGGACTGCGCCGACCAGCGCATGAAGTTCGCTTGGCCCGTCGGCGGCCATCAAAGGGTCGATATAGGTTGTGTCATCGGTGAAGGTTTCGGCAATGAGCTTGGATCGTTCGTCGGCGTCAGTCTCGTTCCAGACGGCGATGTAGTGCTCTGCGATCCTCTGTGCATTGTCCATTGTCATACTCCTTTGATCGTGTGCCGTGAACAGGCAACGCGATCATCGCGGGCTGGCATCAGACTATCAATTACGCCGGAGGTAATCAAAACGCGGCGGGAGCCTAAAACCCTAGCCACATCCGGATCGGATTGGTGGGGTCGGCGAGCAGCTTGGTGGCGAGCGCCACGCAGGTGACGACCAGCAAGGGCTTGATGATCCTGGCTCCCTGGCGCATGGCAAAACGCGAGCCGGTCTGGGCGCCGAGGAACTGACCGACGCCCATCAACAGGCCGACCTTCCACAAGACCACTCCGCTTGCAACGAAGACGAGGAAGGCGCCGAGATTTGAGCCGAGGTTCAAAAGCTTGGTATGCGCAGTCGCCTTCAGCATGCCGAAACCGGCGAGTGAGACGAAGGCCAGCATGAAGAAGGAGCCGGTTCCGGGGCCAAAGACGCCATCATAGAGGCCGATCAGCGGCACGAGCGTGACGCCGAATACGAAGGGCGTCATGCGTTGATGGCGGTCTTCGTCGGAAATATTCGGCTTCAGGGCGAAGTAGAGCGCGATGGCAACGAGCAGGAAAGGCATCAGCACCCGCAGAATGTCCCCGGGAACGACGGTCGCGATCAGGGCACCAACAGCGCCGCCGAGAACGGCCATGGCTGCCATTGGCAACTGCTTCTTCAGGTCGACATGGCCCTTGCGCGCATAGGCGAGGGTCGCAGAACCCGCGCCGAACATTGACTGCAGCTTGTTCGTGCCCAGGGTTTCGAGCGGTGGGATACCGGCGATGAGCATGGCCGGAATGGTGATCAGCCCGCCGCCGCCGGCAATCGAATCGATGAAACCGGCAATGAAGGCAGCGACGAACAAAAGCAGCAGGGCTTGGAAGGCGAGATCGACCACGGGGAGACTCGTGAGGAGGGGGTGAAATGTGCCGCCCTTGTGGACCAATCATGGCGGCTCCGCAACTGGCCAGGGCCGTCGCGCGTGTCGCGGGCGGGACATTCTGTGAACTGCCGCATCCGTCATACAAAGCGCCGCAATCCGGTTTGACCGCTGGGTGAGGCTTCGATAAAGCTCACAGTAATGTGCGACGGCGCCTGTTCGACAGGCTGGAAATAGTCCGGTGCGGCCGACCCAATCAGGGGGCCAATTCCGGAGCTGTCCCAAAGGCCATGGACCACGCCTGAAATGGCAGAAGGTTCGGCGCTTCGTACAGAAAAAGAAGCGAAGCAGGGAGGCCTTTGTCTATGGCGGAAAAACTCGGAATCATGGTTTGCGGCCACGGCAGCCGCAATCAGAATGCGGCCAAGGAATTCGCCGTGATCGCGGAAGCGCTGCGCGCCCGCAACCCGGACCTGCCCGTTGAATACGGCTATCTCGAATTCTGCAATCCGGTGATTTCTGCCGGTCTCGACAGCCTGCGCGAGCAGGGTGTGACCCGGGTGCTGGCCGTTCCCGGCATGCTCTTTGCGGCAGGACATGCCAAGAACGACATTCCCTCTGTGCTCAACACCTACCAGGCACAGAATCCGGGCATGGTCATCAATTACGGTCGCGAACTCGGCATCGACCTGAAGATGATCCGAGCTGCCGGCGACCGGATCCAGGCAGCCGTCGACGAAGCCAATGACACGCTCGGTTTCATCGAAAAGCACGAGACGCTGCTGATGGTGGTCGGCCGAGGCTCGTCCGACCCGGACGCCAATTCCAACGCCACCAAGGTCATGCGCATGCTCTGGGAAGGCATGGGCTTCGGTTGGGGCGAGACCTGCTACTCGGGCGTGACCTTCCCGCTGGTCGAGCCGGGGCTGACCCATGCCGCCAAGCTCGGCTACAAGCGCATCATCGTCTTCCCGTATTTCCTGTTCACCGGCGTGCTGGTGAAGCGCATCTACAGCTATACCGACGAAGTGGCGGCACGGTTCCCGGAGATCCAGTTCGTCAAGGCGAGCTATCTCAACGATCACCCGCTGGTGCTCGATGCCTTCCAGGATCGCGTCAAGGAGATCCTTGAGGGGGCAGCCGTGATGAACTGCCAGATGTGCAAGTATCGCGAACAGGTCCTCGGCTTCGAGGCCGATGTCGGCCAGCCGCAGGAGAGCCATCACCATCACGTCGAGGGCATCGGCGGGGGACTGGAAGACTGTCCCTGCAAGGGCGACTGCGATGCATCCTGCCGCGATCCGGATTACTGTCGTGAGCACGGTCTTCCCTGGACGCCTGTGCACAGCCACGCCGAACCGGCACCGCTGCAAGTCGTCGCGCTCGAGCCCGCATTCGATTATGCGGCGTCCTTCACGCTCGGCGGCAAATATGCTGCCTTGAAGGACAAGACGCCGGACGCCGACTTGCAAGCCGTGATGGATGCGCCGTCCTCGGGCAAGTCCGCGCAGCACGAGCATGGACCGAACTGCGGCTGCGGTCATCATGATCACCACGACCACGACCACGACCACGATCATCACCATGGACATTCCCACGATCATGGTCACGATCACCACCACGCGCCCTATCCCCATGCCGATCATCCGCTGGGGCCGAAGTCGATGCAGAAGAAAAACTGATGCCGCTCTTCGATCGCATCCTGATCGTCGACTGGTCCGGTGCCGGGCAACCGGTGACGGGCACGAACTCGCTCTGGGCCTGCCTCGCCCGGCGCGAGGGCGATCGGCCCGTGATCGTCTGGATCGAGAATTTTCCGACCCGGCATGCCTTCATGTCGCGCCTCGACGCAGTGGTGGGGTCTGCCTTGGCCGCCGGTGAACGTCTCCTCTGCGGCTTCGACTTCGCCTTCGGTTATCCCGCAGGCACAGCCGAGCGTCTGACGGGCCGGCCAGACTGGCGCTCGCTCTGGCGTCTGATCGCATCCGAGATTGAAGATGGCGATGACAACCGGAACAACCGCTTCGACCTTGCTTCGCTTTGGAACGCGGCACATTTTCCAGGCGAGCCCCGCTTCTGGGGGCGGCCGCATCAGCACACCTATCCCGACCTGTCCGACAAGAAACCTGCCGCGCCACAATCGGCGCCCTTTGCCTTCCGTCGTTCGGAACAGTTTGCCAAGGGGGCGAAATCCGTCTGGCAGCTCACCTACAATGGCTCGGTCGGCAGCCAGACCCTCCTCGGCATCGCGCGCTTGTCGCGCTTTCTTGACGAAAGCGGTCACGGCGAAAAGGTTGCCGTTTGGCCCTTCGAGACTGGTTTTGCCAGCGCTTTCGAAAAGCCGGTCATCTTTGCCGAAATCTACCCCTCGCTCTTCACTGTGGCCGCTGGTGACGACGTGAAGGACCAGGCGCAGGTCCGCACCGTCGCCGAAGCCTTCGCCCGGTATGATGCCGAGGGCAGTCTGGCTCAACTGCTTGAACGTCCGCCGATGCTGGCGGAGGACGAGGTGGCAACGTCGATCACCGAGGAGGGCTGGGTGCTCGGCATCGGTCATCGCGATCTCACAAGTGCTGCATTGCCTGCTGCAAGTGCGTCTGCTGGCCAGATGGCACCCCTCGACTACATCCGCGACCCCGCTGAAATCTATCGCCAGTCCTTCGCCACCATTCGCGAGGAGGCGGCTCTCGACCGCTTCCCAACCGTCCTGCAGCCGCTGGTCATCCGCCTCATCCATGCCTGTGGCATGGTCGATCTCGCCGACGATATCCGCTGGTCGGACGGCGCTTTCGAGGCCGGGGCCGCAGCCCTTGAAAGAGGCGCATCCGTGCTTGTCGATGTCGAGATGGTGCGCCATGGCGTGATCCGCCGCCTGCTGCCGGCTGACAACGAGATCCTTTGCTTGTTGAACGACGATCGCGTGCGCCCGAAGGCGGCGGAGATCGGCAACACACGCTCGGCCGCCCAGGTCGATCTCTGGGACGAGCATCTGGACGGTGCAGTGGTCGCGATCGGCAATGCGCCGACGGCACTCTTCCGGCTGCTCGAGCGCATCGACGCAGGGGCACCGAAGCCCGCGATCATCCTGGGCTTCCCGGTCGGCTTCGTCGGTGCCGCCGAAAGCAAGGATGCCTTGATCGCTGATAGCCGCGGCATCCCATACATTGCCGTCCGTGGCCGTCGGGGTGGCTCCGCGATGGCCTCGGCCGCGGTGAATGCGCTTGCGGGAGGCCTCGGTACCAATGTCTGACCACGCGCATGGCCCCTGGCTGACCATCATCGGGATCGGAGACAATGGGCTCGAAAGCCTCACCCCCGAGGCTCAGGCTGTCGTCTGGCAGGCGGAGACGCTCGTCATTGGCGAGAGGTTGGATGCCGTCATCGACGGATCGAACCTGCCCGCGCTGAAGCGCATCCTCACCTGGGGTGCCGGGTTTCGCGAGACACTTGCCGAGATCCTGAAATTGCGCGGGACCCCCGTTACGATCCTGGCCACCGGCGACCCCATGCATTTCGGCATCGGGGCGACGCTGCAACGCTATGTGGCGGCGGAAGAAATGGACGTCCTGCCCAGCCCGTCCGCCTTTTCGCTCGCTGCCGCCCGGCTGGGATGGCCGCTGCAATCGGTCACCCAGATTTCTCTGCATGGTCGTCCGCTCGCCTTCCTCAACCGCCATGTCCTGCCGCGCGCGCGCATCCTGGCGCTGACATCGGACGCCTCGACGGTGCAGGCCGCCTCTGTTCTGCTGGCCGAACGCGGCTTTGGCGCCTCCGTGCTGCATGTGCTGGAACACATGGGCGGACAGCATGAGCGCATCCTGCGTTTGTCAGCGTTGGAAATGGCTGAAACCTGCCCCCCCATGTCGGACTTCAACACGCTGGCGATCGACTGCGCCTGGGACGGACCGATCCTGGCGCCGGTGCCCGGCCTGCCCGACGAGGCCTTCCGTCATGACGGCCAGTTGACCAAGCGCGAGATCCGCGCGGCAACGCTTGCCCAACTGGCACCCTTTCCGAATGCCCGTCTCTGGGATGTCGGTGCCGGCTGCGGCTCGATCGCCATCGAGTGGATGCGCGCAGGCATGGGGTCCAGGGCGATTGCGATCGAGGCGAAGCCCGAGCGGCTGGCAATGATCCGCGAGAATGCCGAGACCCTCGGCGTGCCCGATCTTGACATTGTCGCAGGCGAGGCGCCGGCGGTGCTCGCGGGCCTCAAGACGCCCGATGTCATCTTCATTGGCGGCGGCATCAGCGGCGAGGGGCTGTTCGACGCCTGCTGGGCCGCCCTTCCGCCCGGCGGAAGGCTGGTGGCCAATGCGGTGACCATAGAGGGCGAGGCCAGGCTCGTCGATCTGCGCGGTCGCCATGGTGGGGATCTGACCCGCATCCAGGTGGCACGCGCTGCCCCGGTCGGGCGCTATTGCGGCTGGAAGTCACTGATGCCGGTCACGATGTGGACCGTTGTGAAGGGAGAGGTCGAATGACCGGTACACTCTATGGTCTCGGCCTTGGTCCAGGCGATCCTGAGCTCTTGACGCTGAAGGCACATCGCATTCTGACGCAATGCCCCGTCATTGCCTATCCGGCACCCGATACCGGTCCGAGCTTCGCCCGTCAGATCGCGGCCCCCTATCTGACCGCTGCCCAGCTGGAGGTCCCGATCGTCGTGCCGATGCGCGTCGAGCGCTTCCCAGCGCAGGACATCTACACGAAGGCGGCGGAGACGCTGTCGCATCATCTCGATGCCGGGTCCGATGTTGCCGTGCTCTGCGAGGGAGACCCCTTCTTTTACGGCTCGTTCATGTATCTCTTCGAGCGGCTTGCTGATCGATACCCGACGCAGGTCGTGCCGGGCGTTTCCTCGATGATGGCGGCCGCCGCCGGTCTCGGACGTCCGCTTGCTGCCCGCAATGACGTCCTGACCGTTTTGCCCGGTCCGCTGCCGGATGACCAGCTGAAGGCCCGCATCGACGCCTCCGGTGCCGTTGCCATCATCAAGCTCGGCCGGCATTTTGCCCGCATCCGCACGCTGATTGAAAGCCTGGGGCTGACGGCGCAAGCAGGTTATGCCGAGCGTGTCAGCCTTGCCGAAGAAAAGCTCACGCCGCTCTCCGAGGTCGCAGGCGACACAGCTCCCTATTTCTCGATGATCCTGATCTACAAGGGAGAGGAGCGCTGGCATCCGGCGCTCGCCAAGACCCTTGGAAGTGGGGTCTGATGGGTATCGAGGCCTCTCCCGGAATTCCGGTCGTTGTCGTTCTGACCGAGACCGCCGCACGGATCGGTCGTCGCGTCGCCTCGGAGATCTCAGGCGAACTGCATGGCGCAGCCTTACGCGTCACGTCGGCCGATCTCCACTTCGGCTCCGCAAAGGAGCATGTGCAAGCACTGTTCTCGGCCGGCCGGCCGATCGTTGCCGTCATGGCTTCGGGCGCTCTCATCCGCCTTCTCGCACCGCTCCTCTCCGACAAGCAGACAGAACCGCCGGTGCTGGCCGTTGCGGAAGACGGTTCCTGCGTTGTGCCGTTGCTTGGCGGCCACCACGGTGCCAATGATCTCGCGCGCAGCATCGCTGCAGCACTCGGCGCGCATGCTGCGATCACCACAGCGGGCGACCTCAAATTCGGCGTGGCGCTCGATCAGCCGCCGGAGGGTTACGTGCTCGCCAATCCAGACGCCGCAAAGGCGGTGATGGCAGAGCTCGTGGCAGGCACCGGCGTCAGACTCGACGCATCATCCGCCACTTGGCTCACCCAATCCAGACTTTCATTTGAACAAGAGGCCCGCGTGACGCTCACCGTGACCGACCAACAGAAGACCGCCGGCGAGCTGGAGCTCGTCTATCATCCCAAGACGCTCGTGCTCGGTATGGGCTGCGAACGGCATGCCAAGCCCGAGGAAGCGATTGCGCTTGCCGAGGACGCGCTGGCGAAGGGTGGCTTTGCGCGGGAAAGCCTAGCCGCAATCTGCTCGATCGACCTGAAGGCGGACGAAACGGCGCTCCATGCCGTCGCCGCCCATTTCGGCGTGCCGGCGCGGTTTTTCACGGCCGCCACACTCGAAGCTGAGGCGCCCCGGCTCAAGAACCCTTCCGAGGTGGTCTTCGCCGAAGTCGGTTGCCATGGCGTTGCTGAAGGGGCGGCTTTGGCTGCCGTCGGACAGGCGGGGGTACTGGCGGTCGAAAAGATCAAGTCGAGGGGTGCCACCGCTGCGATCGCCGAGGCGCCGGATGTCGTCGATCCCAGGACACTAGGTCGCGCACGAGGCACCCTCTTCGTGGTCGGGATCGGTCCCGGTTCGGACGACTGGCGGTCGCCGGAAGTGTCGCGCATGGTGTCATCCTCCACGGATCTCGTGGGCTATTCGCTGTATCTCGATCTGCTCGGGCCCCTGGCCGACGGCAAGGTCCGCCATGATTTCGACCTGGGCAAGGAAGAGGCGCGCGTCGTCCATGCGATGGAACTGGCGGGGCAGGGCAGGACGGTGGCACTCGTCTGCTCTGGTGACGCCGGCATCTATGCGATGGCGACGCTCGTTTTCGAACTCTTCGACAAGGGCGGCATCACGGATGGCGCGAACCGCATCGAAGTGCAAGTTTCGCCGGGAATCTCCGCACTTCAGGCCGCGGCCGCCCGCATCGGCGCGCCTCTTGGCCACGACTTCTGCACAATCTCGCTCTCGGACCTGCTGACCCCTTGGGAGCATATCCAGCGTCGGGTGAAGGCCGCAGGCGAGGGCGATTTCGTCATTGCCTTCTACAATCCCGTTTCGATGAAGCGCCGCACCCAACTGGCCTATGCCCGCGACGAACTGTTGAAGTACCGCCCGGCCACGACGCCAGTCATCCTTGCCACCAATCTCGGCCGCGAGGGCGAACATGTGCGCACCGTCCCGCTTGGTGAATTGAATGTCGACGATGTCGACATGCTGACAGTCGTGGTCGTCGGATCCTCGGAAAGCCGGACGGTGACGACCGGTGACGGAAAGACCTGGGTCTACACACCGCGCGGCTATTCGGGCAAGGCAGACACTGGCATGAAGGGAAGTGAAGCATGACCGTCTATTTCATCGGTGCCGGGCCGGGTGCCCCCGATCTCATCACTGTGCGCGGCCTTCGGCTCATCGAGCGTTGCCCGGTCTGCCTCTATGCCGGTTCGCTGGTGCCGGAAGAGATCGTTGAGGCAGCACCGGAAGGCGCCATCGTCAAGGACACGGCCCCCATGCATCTCGACGAGATCGTCGCGGAAATGGTGGCTGCCCATGCGCGGGGCGAGGATGTGGCGCGCGTGCATTCCGGCGACCCGTCGATCTACGGCGCAATCGCCGAACAGATGCGCCGCCTTGATGCGGCAGGCATTCCCTATGACGTCGTACCCGGAGTGCCGGCCTTTGCCGCGACAGCCGCGCGTCTCAAGACCGAGCTCACCCTGCCGGAGATCGCCCAGACGGTCATCGTCACGCGCACCGAAATGAAGGCATCCTCCATGCCGGAATTCGAGACGCTGGAGATTCTTGGAAAATCGCGGGCGACGCTGGCCATCCACCTGTCGATACGCAATCTCGGTCACATCCGCGACACGCTGACGCCCTACTACGGCGAGGACTGCCCCGTGGTGATCGCCTATCGCTCGACCTGGCCGGATGAGCTCTTCATTCGCACGACGCTCAAGGACATGGCCGAGGAGGTGCGCAAGGCCAAGATCACCCGGACAGCCCTGATCATGGTTGGCAAGGTCTTTGGTCATGTGGAGTTCCGCGACAGCGATCTCTACAACTCCGACTTCAGCCACGTGCTTCGCAATGTCGGGAAAAAGAAGAAGGTCGCCAAGGCAGGTTGAGCGGAAGATCGCCTGACTACGAGAGGAAACGGTCGTGGAAAGTGGAGACGAGGATCACGGCAGCTGCCGATGCGGGCAGGTGACGCTGAAGGTGAAGGGCCGCCCGCTGATGACCATGGCGTGCCACTGCAAGGGATGCCAGCGGATGACGGCAAGTGCCTTTTCGCTCAGCGCTCTCTTTCCGCAGGACTGCGTCGAGATCAGTGGCCTTGAGCCGGTCATCGGCGGCATGCATGGCGAGCTGCATCATTACTTTTGCCCCCACTGCCTGAGCTGGATCTTCACCCGCGCGGAGATGCTCGGCCCGCTCGTCAATGTAAGGGCGACCATGCTCGACAGTACGGCCAATCTGCCGCCCTTCATCGAGACCTGCGTCTCGGAGAAACTTGCCTGGGCCTCGGTCCCGGCGAGGCACAGCTACGAGACGTTTCCGGCGATGGAAGACTTCCCGAAGCTTCTCGGCGAGTTCGCCGAAGTCGCGCCCTGAATGCTTCCTTGTTCCATAGGTTTGCGATATGGAACCCGCTTCCTCAGACAGGACGACCAAGTTCATGCATAAAGTCATTTTCGATACGGATCCCGGCGTCGACGACGCCATGGCGCTGCTCTTCCTGCACCACCATCCCGAGATCGACCTCCTCGGCATCACGACCGTCTTCGGCAATGCGGAGATCGACATCACGACTCGCAATGCGCTGTACCTCAAGCGCGAGTGGAAGATCGATTCGCCAGTGGCCCGTGGTGCCGGCGAAACCTTCATCCCGCACCGTGTGAGCCACGAGCCGCCGAAATTCATCCATGGCGATGACGGTCTTGGCAATATCGGCGTGCCCGAAGTGACGGACGTCCATCCCGATCCGCGTCCGGCTCATCGCTTCATCGTCGATACGGTCCGCGCCAATCCGGGCGAAGTCACCATTGTCGCCGTCGGCCGCATGACAAATCTGGCCAATGCGCTGAAGGAAGATCCCGCGATTGTCGACCTCGTCAAGGAGATCGTCATCATGGGCGGCGCCTTCGACGTGAACGGCAATGTCACGCCGGCGGCAGAAGCCAATATCCACGGGGATCCGGAAGCGGCCGACGTGGTGATGACGGCAAGGTGGCCGGTTGTCGTCGTCGGTCTCGACGTGACGATGCAGACGGTGATGACGCGTTCGCAGCTCGCCGATATCAGGGACGCTGCCGGCACCAGCCGGGCCCGTCTGCTCTTTGATCTCTCACAGTTCTATATCGATTTCTATGAGGGCCTGGTCGACGACGGCATGGTCGTGCACGACAGCTGCGCCTGCGTCTATGTCGTGGCGCCGGAGCTATTCAAGACCCGCAGCGGCGTCATTCGCGTTGTCTGCGGTGGCATCGCCGATGGCCAGACCATCCAGAAGCCTGACGGTCGTGGCTTTGGCCCTTCCGACTGGGATGGCGAGCTGCCAAGCCAGAAGATCTGCACCGAGATCGACGCGCCTGCCGTGCTCAAACTGATCCATGACGTGATCATAGCAGTCCGCGAAGACTGATCAGCGCCTTTCGGCGAACAAAGAAAAACCCCGGATCTGGGAGGAGATCCGGGGTTTTTCTGTTTGATCCGACCGTGGTCGGGACCGATCAGCCGTTGACGGCGTGACGGGCAACGCGACGGATGTCTTCGCGGCCGATGCCGAGGTCATGCAGTTCGCGGTCCGACATGCGGCCGAGTTCCGTGATGGTCTGACGGTACTTGCGCCAGTTGGTGAGCGAGCGAGCAATGTTCATTGGGTCTACCTCTTTGGTGGTTTGGACCCATCCGTGGGCCCCTTCGAATTTCTTGAGGTGAATATATGCTGCGTTGCGAAATGTTTGAAGACATAATGCGGCAGATCACCTATGCGCGACGTGCATAACGCTCGATTTAACCCGTTGTTAACTGGCGATTTTTTGTGCGTTTGCCTCAGGCTGCGTCGTGCACTGCATTTGGGCAGCTCAAGGCACCTGGCGGGGGGATCTATTCGGCGGGGAGGATCAGGTCAAAAAAATAACGCTCACCGGGGGAGGAGGTCCGGTGAGCGTCATTTGTGCAGACCAACGACTGGGAGGAGGAGTGTCGTTGGTCAATCGAGCCCGCATTGGGAGGAGGTAACGCGGGTCGAAGAAGAAGCGCCAGAAGTTCTGTCGCTCTGTTGAGAATGAATATAGGCGAGACCTGTCGGTTTGTGCAGTGCAATATTGACATGGAAGGCATGCGTTTCTGCATGGGCGCAGAAGCCATCGGTCCGGGTGATTTCCACCGCTTGTCTTTCCGTGGCGCGCGTTCCAGATTGCAGGCGGGATCAAAGGGGAGCAGCCCATGTACAGAGGCAGGTTGAAGCGCGATTTGGACGACTGGGTCGCGCGCGGACTGATCGATAAAGCGACGGCAGCAAGACTGCTGGCAGATGTCGATCGCCGCCGCGCTGGCTTCGGCATAGGCGGCATCCTGTCGATGTTTGCGGCTGTCCTGATCGCCGCATCGCTCCTCATGCTGATAGCCGCCAACTGGGAGGCGATACCGAGAATAACCAAGGTTGTCGGGATCATCGCCCTGATCTGGATTTTTCATGGGGCGGCACTGCTTGCACGATCCAGGAGTGCAGATCGGTTGGCTGCCGCAGCGCTCGTTCTCGGCTCCGCAGCCTTCGGCGGCGCGATTGCGCTCATCGGACAACTCTATCATCTCTCGGGCGACACCTTCTCGGCGATGCTGCTCTGGTTCGCGGTGACGGCCGGCTCCGCGCTGGTCTTTCGCTCCGGCGCACTGACTGTCGTTTCCGGCGCCCTTTTACTGGTTGCCTTCGGGAGCGGCTTTGAAAATTTGGGCTGGGAGGCCGATGGCCATGGCCTATGGGCCTATTGGCCACCTTTCGGCGCAGCAGCCGTCCTTGCCCTGTCCCGCTTGAACGGCACCGATCGGGCAAAGCATTTTGCCTATATCCTGCTCGTCGGCTGGATCTGGTGGATCCTCATTCTCGACCGGGACGAAGCCTACGCCTTCACTGTGGCAGTCGTCGCAACGATCTTGTTTCTGGCGCTTGTCGCGCCGCGCTCTCCGCTCGAGGCGATCCATCGGAAGCTCGGCACCTCCGTCAGCTTCTATAGTCTGGTGATGGCGCTCACGGGTTTCGCCTATGTGCAAGGCAATGCGCTCGACGTCCTATCGACCGCGGCTCTCGGGATCGTGATCCTCGCCTTGTCGATTGCTTCGATCGCGCTTGAAGGTCGGGACAATGGCGCTGTGCGTTATCTCGCCTATGGGGCCTTCGCTGCGGAGGTCCTCTACTTATCCTATGAGACGATTGACAGCATTCTCGGAACCTCGGCCTTCTTCCTGCTCTCGGGCCTGGTTGTTGCCGTGCTGGCCTTCGTCGTGGTCCGTCTTGAAAAACGCTTCTCCCGCTCGACCGTGGAGGTGATGTCATGATCGGCACCAAAGCATTTGCCGCAGCAGCCCTGCTGGTGTCGCTCGGCCAGACAGCAATCCTCGGCTACATGATCGAGGGGCGCGCTTCCATTTTAAGGTCGGGAACCGAAGTGCTCCTGAAGACGGCGCCAGTCGATCCGCGCGACCTATTGCGCGGTGATTACGTCATTCTCACCTACGATATCTCAACGATCCCGACGACGTCTATTGCCGGCGCACGGCCGGAAGCCGGTTCGCCGGCGCAAATCAATGTGCGCCTGAAACCGGGTCCGGATGGCTATTGGATCGTGTCGGAAGCCTCGTTCGATCGCCTGTCCGGGGAAGCAGGCAGCGTCGTGCTGGTCTCCCAGCCCATGGCGATCAACGACTGGGAGTGGTCGAACGCCGGAAATCTCACGGTCGCCTACGGTATCGAAACCTTCTACGTGCCAGAAGGCGAGGGCAAGCCAATCGAAGACGGGCGCAACCAGGGCCGGGTGTCGGTGGCAGCACGGGTATCCGATGACGGCCAGGCGCAGATTCGCGCCCTGATGCTGGATGGCGAAGCGCTCTATGAAGAACCGCTGTACTGAGCGCCGTCCCTTGCCCGCTGCAAAGCCTGTGCGGCGGGCTGCGGGTGCCCTGCAATGGTGTCATTTTTCCTTTGCGTGGGGGAAAACGGGTGTTATAGAGACGCGCGCTCCGGAGGGGCCATGCGCGAGCAGCATGCGCTTTTGGACGCGGGTATGGTGAAATTGGTAGACACGCCAGATTTAGGTTCTGGTGCCGCAAGGCGTGGGAGTTCAAGTCTCTCTACCCGCACCAGCTGAGCCGCGCGGGATCGATGAGAGAACACCGAGGTGTGGCTCCCGTCAGTCCGGCGCCGTTTTGCTTGGCAGATTGTTGACGAATTGCGACGCAGCCACGTCCGGGAAAATCAATTCCGGCGTCGTGCTCAGGGAAAACACCGGCTGTCCGAGCACGGCCGCCACGACATGAAGGTAAGAACATGCAGGTTATCGAAACGCTCGCTGAAGGGCTGAAGCGCGAAATCAAGGTCGTCATTCCGGCCAAGGACATGGAACAGCGCATGAACGAGCGTCTGGCCGATGTGAAGGACAAGGTCCGCATCAACGGCTTCCGCCCGGGCAAGGTGCCGGTCTCTCATGTCAAGAAGATGTACGGCAAGTCGATCATGGCTGAACTCGTCAACGAGATCATCCGCGACCAGCCCACGGCCATCCTGTCCGAGCGCGGCGAAAAGTCGGCGACCCAGCCGGAAATCGTGATGACCGAAGACGAGAAGGAAGCGGAAAAGATCCTGTCGGCTCAGGCCGATCTTGAGTTCACGCTCTCCTACGAAATCATCCCGGCGATCGAACTGAAGTCGGTTGATGGCATCAAGGTCACCCGCGAAGTTGTCGACGTCTCGGAAGAAGAAATCACCGAGCAGATCGAAAAGATCGCTGAAAGCGCCCGCACTTTCGAAGCCAAGAAGGGCAAGGCCGCTGACGGCGACCGCGTCACCATGGATTACCTCGGCAAGGTCGATGGCGAAGCCTTTGACGGCGGCAAGGACGAAGACGCAGAACTGGTCATCGGTTCGAACCGCTTCATCCCGGGCTTTGAAGAGCAGCTGGTCGGCCTCAAGGCCGGTGACGAAAAGGTCATCACCGTGAACTTCCCGGCCGACTATCCGGCCGCCAACCTCGCCGGCAAGGAAGCCACCTTCGACATCACCGTCAAGGAAGTGGCAGCACCTGCAGCAACCGAAATCAACGACGAACTGGCCACCAAGCTTGGCGTCGAATCGGTCGAGAAGCTGAAGGAAATCGTCCGCGGCCAGATCGAGAGCCAGTACGGCAACGTGACCCGTCAGAAGGTCAAGCGTCAGATCCTCGACCAGCTGGACGCTCTCTACAAGTTCGAGTCGCCTTCCAAGCTCGTCGATGCCGAGTTCGAAAACATCTGGCGCCAGATCAACACTGATCTTGCACAGTCGGGCAAGACCTTCGCTGACGAGGACACGACCGAAGAAGCAGCCCGCGAAGAATACCGCGCGCTTGCCGAGCGTCGCGTCCGCCTCGGCCTCGTTCTCTCCGAAATCGGCGAAAAGGCCGGCATCGAAGTGACCGAGGAAGAGATGCAGCGTTCGCTCTTCGCCCAGCTTCAGCAGTTCCCGGGCCAGGAAAAGCAGATCCTCGACTTCTTCCGCAACACGCCGGGTGCTGCCGCTTCTCTGCGCGCGCCGATCTTCGAAGAGAAGGTCATCGACAAGCTGCTGGCTGAAGTTGCCGTCACCGACAAGAAGGTGAGCAAGGAAGAACTTCTCGCCGACGACGCCGAAGACGGCGACAAGCCGGCCAAGAAGGCTGCTCCGAAGAAGAAGGCTGCTGCCAAGGCTGACGACGCTGCCGAAGGCGAAGAAGCCGCTCCGAAGAAGAAGGCCGCTCCGAAGAAGAAGGCCGCCGAAGGCGACGCCGAATAAATTCGGTCGATTTTTTGAGTTGAGAGAAAGCCGTCCCTCGGGGCGGCTTTTTCATGTTCGGGGGAAGGCCATGCTTGCCCCTACACTCCGGCTTGCCGATCCGGACCGATGCGTCCTCACGGCCTCTCGATGCGGTTAACCACGCGGCAGTCTTGCGCCGATTTCCATTCCGCCGCGCGAGATCGATTGTCGAGCAATCGTCTGTCGCCCTTTCCGGCCCGTCAGGCGCGCTTCTGATGAGTGGCGCCTTCGACCAAGAGAAGTCCGGCCACGCCGCTGAGAGCCAGCGCCAGACCCAGCCAGGCGGTTCCGGAATATCCGAAATAATGTGAGCCGATCGCGAATGTACCGGCGCTGACAGCATTGCCGAGGAATGAATTGATCGGCATGAAGGCTGTTCCGAGACCTGGTCGGCTCGGAAAGAGATCCTGGAAATAGGTGATTGGTAGGGAAAGCAGACCCGCCGCGGTCGCAGCGCCCGGGACTGCCAGCGCATAGAAGTGCCATGGCGCTGTCGCAAAGGCGAAGCCCACCATATGCAGGCCATAGAGAAGCGCAGAGACGATGATGAGCGCAACCAGGCTGAAGCGCTTCAACAGCGTTGCCGCGAGCAGCATGAAGGGGATCTCGATGAGGGCAATGAGGGCCGCGATGAAGCCGACATCCCGTGTTGAACCGCCGAGCTCCAGCGTGAGGATCAGCGGCCAGATCATCATGGCAAGCCGCGTCGTTCCCGTCACGGCAGCCATCGCGACCATTCGCACGAGCATCTCGGCACGTACGAGCTCGCGCAGCGCCTCGAGGAAGACGGTTCCACTGGTGCCGGCCGATAGCCCCTTTTGCTTCGCAGGTGCCAGCAGAAGCAGAGAGGCGATTGCAACGAGGAGCGTGCAGCCTGCCGCAGCACCCCATGCTCCGATCATGTTTGCGGACTGCGCAAGAAGCAGCCCAAGGACCGCCGGCATCACCACCCAGGACGCCGACATGAAGGAGCGCACGATCGTGTTCACGGCGGCCGCATCCCGCGGGGACAGGGCGCTGGTCTCGATCCGCGCCGATGCGAAGAGCAGCGAATGCACTGCCTGGCCAAACGGTATGATCAGTGCCGTGGCAAGGATGAAGACGGGGATGCTGGGCAAGAGAAAGATCGCGCCGTAGCCGATTGTGCCGGCGAGCGCCAGCAGCGCGATCATCCGACGCCGGTCACCCATGCCGTCGGAGAGAATGCCGAGTGAAACGCTGATCGCCACCGTCATGACCGAGGCGACGACCGTCAGTGCCGAATAGGCCTCGTCGCTCATCCCCAGCGCGCCGATGGCCGTGACGCCGAGATAGGGCAGGGTAGCACCATAGGCGCAGCCCTGCACGAAGATCATCATCGAGAGGATGACCAGTTGCGGACGCGCCGCGATCTGGCTGAAGGACGACGACATGGGCGACTCGGGAAGCGGCGGGGACAGAACCTGCTTAACAGGTGATCTGCACCCCGTCTCCAGTGTGAATCGGCAGGTCTCTTTTAAAGCCCAATCACTCGGCTGCCCGACGCTCGACCTTTTCGACCTTCAGCTCACCCATGCGGTTCCACGCGTCGAGACCGGCAATCTTGTAGGCCTCGGCAAGCGTCGGATAGTTGAAGGTGTTCTCGACGAAGTATTCGACCGTTCCCTTCAGGTTGAGCACCGCCTGGCCGATATGCACGAGTTCGGTGGCACCTTCGCCGACGATATGCACGCCGAGAAGGCGGCGGGTCTTGAGCGAGAAGATCATCTTGAGCATGCCGCTGTCGAGGCCCATGATATGGCCGCGCGAAGTCTCCCGGAAATGCGCGATCCCGGTCTCGTAGGGTATGGCCCGTTGAATGACCTCTTCCTCGGTGAGCCCGCAGGTCGAGATCTCCGGCACGGCATAAATACCATAGGGGAAGAATTGCGGCGGCTCGTGCGCCGGCGCGCCGACGGCATGGCGAGCAGCGATTCGCCCCTGTTCCATCGAGGTTGAGGCGAGGGAAGGAAACCCGACGACGTCGCCGGCGGCATAGATATTCGGCACGGAGGTCTGGAACGTGTCGGGGTTCACCTTCAAGCGACCGCGATTATCCGCCTCAAGGCCTGCGGCTTCCAGGTTGAGCGTGTCGGTCGCACCGACGCGGCCGGCGGCAAAGAGCACCATTTCGGCCGTCAGCACCCGTCCGTTCTTCAGCGTCACACGGCACTTGCCGTCAACCTTCTCAACGCCCTCGACCGTCTGGCCGAAGATAAGTTTCATGTTGCGGTCGCGCAGCTGGTAAGTGAAGTCCTCGACGATTTCCTTGTCGATGAAGTCGAGCATCGTGTCACGCGGTTCGACCACGGTGACGACGGTATCGAGCGCCGAGAAGATCGTCGCATATTCGATACCGATGACGCCGGCGCCGATGACGATCATCGAGCGCGGCAGTTCCTTGATCTCGAGGATTTCGTCGCTGTCGATGATGCTCGCGCCGTCGAAGGGAATATGCGAGGGCTTGAAGGGGCGCGTACCAACGGCGAGAAGAACAGACTTGGCCTGCACCTGCAGCACCTCGCCATCCTCCTTCGAGATTTCGATCGTATGCGCATCGAGGAAACGCGCGGTGCCACGCATCTGCTGCACGCGGTTGCGGGAGAACTGGTGTTCGAGCACTTCGACCTCGTGGTCGAGTGTGATGAGCAAGCGGCGACGCAGGTCGTCGGCGTTGATTTCCTGCTTCACGCGATAGCTGCGACCGTAGAATCCGCGCTCGCGCCAGCCGGTCAGGTTTAGCGCGGTCTCACGCAACGTCTTCGATGGGATCGTCCCTGTGTGAACCGAGACGCCGCCGACGCGGGTGCCCTTCTCGATGACGAGAACCTTCTTTTCCAGCTTGGCAGCCTGGATCGCCGCACGGCGTCCTGCCGGCCCGCTGCCAACCACGACGAAGTCATACTGGTTCATGAGGTGCCTCTGTTTTGCCTGCCGCCATGCTGCAGTGCACATTTATTCACATGCAGTATGACAGTTCAACGTCACCGTTTCGTTATCACCGACGGTCAGGTGGGCGACTCTAGCCGCCCACAAGGCCCCCGGCTGCCCTTGCGATCGCGCAGGTCGACAGCCGCCCCAGGCGGTGGTGGGTAGCCTTGAGCTGCTTTCTGGCGGAAATTGAATGGCTTACCTCAAATGAATGAAGTCGATGGGCCGGTTTGCCTATTTTGGTTGGCATGCATTGCTTGTTAAACTTCGCTTTTGGTAGTGGAATTTGCTGTGCATGAAAACGTTAGAAATTCTGTCTCGGCTGGTGTGCGGAACTATCGTTCGGACATAGATGGTTTACGTGCGCTCGCCGTGGTTGCGGTCATCGTCTTTCATTATTTTCCTACCTGGTTACCGGGTGGTCTGGTGGGGGTCGACATCTTCTTTGTGATCTCCGGCTATCTGATCAGCGGCCATATCGTGCAGCAGATGCGGGCGGATCGATTTAACCTTCTCGACTTCTATAGCCGCCGCGTACGCCGTATCTTCCCCGCGCTGATCGTGGTCCTCGTCGCCAGTCTTTGTTTTGGCTGGATGGTCATGTCCGTCGATGCCTTCGGCTTGCTCGGCAAACACGTAGCAGGCGGGGCGGACTTCGTTGCCAACCTCGTGTTCTGGACTGAGCGTGACGTGAGGGTGGACGAGAGCAATTTCAATCCCATGCTGCATCTCTGGTCACTTGGCGTCGAGGAGCAGTTTTACATCGTCTGGCCGCTCATGGCCTGGTTTGTCTGGCGAAGGGGCCTGAATGTCCTGGCCACGATCGCGACGGTTGCACTGGTGTCGATGATTGCCAATCTGGTAATCGTCAACATCGACCGTGTTTCCGCGTTTTACCTGCCGGTCAGCCGCTTCTGGGAGCTTCTGGCGGGGGCGGCTCTGGTCGAGATAGAGCGGCAGTATGGCAACATGCCGAGTTCACTGGCGCCGTACGCAGCGGGAACGGGCATGTTCCTGCTCGGGCTGAGCTTCGCTCTGGTCCGGGTCGAACAGATGTTCCCCGGCGTGATCGCCCTCTTGCCCGTCATTGGAGCGGTCCTGGTCATTGCATCCGGACGGGACATAGGCCTGAAGAAACTGGTGTTCGGCAACCGGCTCGCCATTGCCATCGGCTTGATCAGTTATCCGCTCTATCTCTGGCACTGGCCGCTCGTGTCGTTCGGCTATGTTCTCGAAGGTGGCACGCCCGGAAAAGCGGTTCGCATCGCGTTGATCGCGCTGTCCTTTCTACTGGCCACATTGACCTACTTCCTAATCGAGAAGCCCATCCGCTTCGGGGCCTTCAAGCGGTCGCAGGTGGCGTTGCCGCTCTGTGCTGCCTTGGCGATCATCGGCCTGTGCGGCATTGGTATCTATGTCTGGGCGGGTTTCCCTGCCTAGCTCGCTTCCGTGCTCCGATCCAAGGCATTTCTCGCGCACGAAATGATGGCTTCAGATCAAGCGCAGGCCCTTGAGGCTTGCATGGCCGTCCTTGCCGATGATGATGTGATCGTGGACCGTGATGCCGAGCGGTTTGGCCGTCTCAACGATCGTCCGGGTCATGTCGATGTCTGCACGCGAGGGGGTTGGGTCGCCACTCGGATGATTGTGCACGAGGATGATCGCCGTCGCCGACAGTTCGAGCGCACGCTTGACCACCTCGCGCGGATAGACGGGCGTGTGATCGACTGTACCGCGCCCCTGTATCTCGTCGGCGATCAGGACATTGCGCTTGTCGAGGAAGAGGATGCGGAACTGTTCCGTCGTTTCATAGGCCATCGCGGCATGGCAATAATCGATGACGTGTGACCAGGACGACAAGACCTGCTTCTCGCGCAACTCGCTTTTCAGCATGCGCTGAGCGACGCTCGAAATCAGCTTGAGATCGAGTGCCACCGTCTCGCCGACACCCTTCACTTCCTGCAAGAGCGCTGGTGGCGCTCCGAGCACGCTGGCCAGAGTCTGGAACCGGGAGAGCAGAGCCTTCGCGATCGGTTTCGTGTCGCGTCGCGGGATGAGGCGAAAGAGCAGAAGTTCAAGGATTTCGTAATCGGCCAGCGCCGATTCTCCTCCGTCGCGGAAGCGGCTGCGCAACCGGTCGCGATGACCGAGGTAATGGGCCTCCGGCTGCAATGCGGCCCGGGTGGAGGCGGCCTTGGCGAGGTTTGTTTCCCGAGTCGGCTGGTCGGCGAAAAAACATCTCTCGTCGACGCCAGCATCCGACATGGCGTCCGCAGGACCGAATAGATCAGTGCTGTCGGGACTTGCCGGACCATCGCGCCGCGGCGGTTCGTCGGAGTACGGAAGCTTGTTCGTCATGCCACCCCAATCCTGACCATCATGGTCGAGCGGCTCTGCGGCCGCCCGGATATAGTGACACGACTGCCGCAGCACGCAAGTTGAAGTTGCGGGAAGATGTGCTGGTGCGCTCCTTGTCAGCCGAGGCCGGGACGATCCAGGCCCTCAGGCGACAGTGTGAAGATCTCGCAGCCTTCGGAGGTGACCCCGACCGTATGTTCGTACTGCGCCGTCAGCGAGCGGTCGCGGGTCACGGCGGTCCATCCGTCGGAGAGCACCTTCACATGCGGCTTTCCGAGATTGATCATCGGCTCGATGGTGAAGATCATGCCTTCGCGCAGTTCCGGACCTTCGTTGGCCTTCCCGTAATGCAGGATGTTCGGGGCGTCGTGGAAGAGGCGACCGACCCCATGGCCGCAGAAATCGCGGACCACCGTGCAGCGCTCCGCTTCCGCATGGTTCTGGATAGCCTCACCAATGGCGCCGGTTCGAGCACCCGGACGCACAGCGCCGATGCCACGCATCAGGCATTCATAGGTGACTTCCATCAGTCGCTCGGCGGCCCGCTTGATATTGCCCACCGGATACATGCGGCTCGAATCCCCGTGCCAGCCATCGAGCAGGAAGGTGACATCGATATTGACGATATCGCCGTCCCGGAGCGGTTTGTCGTCGGGCATGCCATGACAGACGACGTGATTGATCGAGGTGCAGACGGAATATTTGTAGCCGCGGTAGTTCAAGGTCGCGGGCACAGCGCCGTGGTCGGCACCGAATTCGAAGACGAATCGGTCGATGGCAGCCGTCGTGACGCCGGGCTTCACCATCGGCACGAGGGCATCCAGGCAACGGGCAGTCAACTGGCAGGCGCGGCGCATGCCTTCAAAGTCGTCTGCGCCGTAAAGCCGGATTGCACCGGTGTTTTTGAGCGGCGCCGACGCCGCGTCGATATAGGTGACCATAGGGTGGCTTTCGGAACTTCTAATCCAGGATCTTGGCCGTTCATAACCGACCGAGACCGTCTTCGTCTATCCGGATGAGGCTTTCGGGCACGATTTTGACCGTGTCGAGGTGACAACGGACCGCGTAGGCCTCGACCCCGCGGGAAATGGCGCGGGCAAAGGCCCGGCCATAAGCGGCATCGAGATCGGCACAGATCTTCATGCGGTTGCAGTCGGCGCGCTGGACGATGAAGAGCATCGCCGCCCGTTTTCCGGTTTCGACAAGATCGCCCATCTCGTCGAGATGCTTGGCGCCACGGGCCGTGATGCTGTCCGGAAACTCGGCCATGCCGGCTTCCCGGATGAAATGCACGTTCTTGACCTCGACATGCACGCTGCCCTGGAGTTCGTCCTCCAACAGGATGTCGATCCGCGAATTGCGCCCGTAGCGCTGCTCCCGTTTCAGCGTGCGGAAGCCCGCAAGGGGGGGAACCAGGCCAGCGACGATCGCCTCCTCGGCAAGGCGGTTGGGTAGCGCAGTGTTCACGCCAACAACGGTACCCCCTGCTTCGACCAGTTCCAGCGCATGGGCATATTTGCGCGTTGCCGCGTCATGGCGCGACAGCCAGATGCGCGAGCCGGGTTCGGTCAGGCCGCGCATGGAGCCGGTATTGGGACAAAACCCGGTGATTTCAGAGCCATCCTCCAGCAGCGCGTCGAAGAGGAAGCGCTTGTAGCGGCGCACGAGTCGCGCCGGGATGAGGGGCGGGGAAAAGAGCATGGCGGCCGGTCTCAGTCTGCTCAGACACGTGCCAGCACATACCGACCCGGCGCATCGCCAATCGCGTTGAGCGCATCGCCGCCGGGTTTGCGTGCCGGAACACGTTCGCCGGCGAGGTTTTCGATCCACATCTGCCAGTGCGGCCACCAGGAGCCGGGTGTCTCCTTGGCATTGGCCATCCAGTCCTCGTAAGTGCCGGCAACCTTGCCATTGGTCCAGAACTGGTACTTGTGCTTGTCTGGCGGATTGACCACGCCGGCGATATGGCCCGAGCCGGACACCACGAAGTCGACGGGCCCGCCGAACAGGTTGCTACCGACGAAGACCGATTTCGCCGGAGCGATGTGATCTTCCTTGGTCGCGAGATTATAGATCGGGATTTTCACGTCCTTCAGCGACAGCGTCTTGCCGGCGAGCTGCATCTTGCCCTGGCTCAGCGTGTTGTTGAGGTAGCAGTTGCGCAGGTAGAAGGAATGGTTCGCCGCCGCCATGCGGGTCGAATCGGAATTCCAGTAGAGCAGGTCGAAGGGCATGGGATCCTGGCCCTTCAGGTAGCTATTGACGAAATAGGGCCAGATCAGCTCCGAGGCGCGCAGCATGTTGAAAGCCGCCGCCATCTTCGAGCCGTCGAGATAACCGCTTTCCTGCATCCGCTCTTCAAGATTCGTCAACTGTGCCTCGTCGACGAAGACCTTGAGGTCGCCGGCATGGGTGAAATCCACCTGTGTGGTGAACAGCGTGGCGCTGGCGATCCGCTTGTTCTTCTCCTGCGCATGCAGGGCAAGTGCCGCCGCGAGCAGCGTTCCCCCGACACAGTAGCCGATCGCGTTCACCTCTTTTTCGCCGGTCGCCTTTTCCACTGTGTCGAGCGCGAAATCGACACCCTCGCGGATATAGGCCTCCCACCCTTTGTCCGCATGGCGCTCATCGGGGTTGACCCAGGAGATGACGAAGACCGTGTGGCCCTGATCGACACACCATTTGATGAAGCTTTTCTGCGGGTTGAGATCGAGAATGTAGAACTTGTTGATCCAGGGCGGACATATGAGGAGAGGGCGCTTCAGCACCGTCTCGGTCGTAGCCTCATACTGGATCACTTCGCAGACATCGCTCTGGGCGATGACCTTGCCCGGCGTCACCGCCATGTTTTCCCCGACGGCAAACTTGCTGGTATCGGTCTGGCGGATGCGCAGATCCCCGCCGCCGGCGGCGATGTCTTCGGCCAGCATCTGCATGCCCTTGACGAGATTGGCCCCGCTGCTCTGCACGGTCTCACGATAGAGTTGCGGATTGGTCGCGACGAAGTTGGCGGGCGAAAGTGCCGCCGTGAGCTGCCGCATGTAGAAGTTCGCCTTGTGACGCGTGTGTTCATCGAGACCGCCGGCGTCGTTGACCATCTTCTCGGCCCATTGGGACAGCACGAGATAGGTCTGGCGGAGGAAGTCGAAGAAGGGATTGCGCTCCCAGTCCTCGTCGGAGAAGCGCTTGTCCTTGGGTAAGGGATCGGCAAACGGTTGTTCTGGGGTGGCGAATCGCGCCAGCGACCGGCTCCAGACTCCGAAGACCGAGTTGAGCAGATGGGTCTGCGCTTCGAGCGTGCGTTTGGGATCGGACATCCAGTATTCCGCGACCTTGCCCAAGATCTTCACGAGTTCGGCGACAGGCTCGGGGACAGGATCGACGACTTCCCCTGTCTCCCGTGGCTTCAGCCAGACGGAAGCGGCCTTGCCAAGGTTTTCCAGCGCCTTGGCGGCGTTGACAGCAAGCGCCTGCGGATCCTTGATGATATAGGGCTCGATCAGTTTCGGATCGAACGCAGCACCCGCTTCGGCTTCTTCCCGCGTTCTGTCCATGCCGTCCTCCCCAGGATTGTTCTGGCGTCTTTTGTGTTTGCCTATCCTGCATGAAAACGACTACAAGTTCCAGCGATTGGCGCATAGTCTTTCGATGAGGATCGACGGCTGCGCCCTTGAGGAATGTCAGTTTTCCGCGTCAGCGCGGGCGGTCGGGGCCATGGTGCACAGCAAGTTCAGTTTCTCGGGTCTTTCGGGCCAGGCGGTCATCGCAGCATTTCTCGCGCTGATGGCAGGCACAGGCTGCCAGTCGACGCAGGCGACGACACCGGCGCCTGCCACGGTGCCGGCCGCGCTCGAGGTCAATGTCGAGGATCCCGACAATCCGGAAGCCGCAGCGGCCCGTCCGACCTATCCTGACGGCTACCCGAACTTTGCCGGTTCGCTGAGTGCCGCGAGTGTCCAGATGAGCAACGAGGAGGCCTCGGCGCTCCAGGCTCAGCTGACATCACTCGGTGCAGCCCGCAAATCGGGAGCGATCACCGAAGCCGAATATCAGTCGCGGCTTGCCGAACTGCGCCGTCTCGCGGCCCGGCACGGGGCGGAAACGCAGGCGCTGATCGCCAATTAAGGCTTGCGCTTCCCGCGTTTTTTTCGCAAAGCAACCAGGGCGTTTTCGACATAAAATTTCGTCGGCGATTCAGGTTTCACGCCGGATTTGCGACAAAATTTCCTGCGAGCGCTCTGTTTGGGATATCATCACGCGCATTCGGTTCTGCGGTTCGTTGCGGAGCGTGTGGTCACTGGGAAAACGAGCGCGCCTGCCGCGGTTATGATCCGCGCGGTTTCAGGGGTTGAAGATGGAAGAGTTTCACAAAGTCCGGCGCTTGCCGCCTTACGTGTTCGAACAGGTCAACCGTCTGAAGGCGAGCGCGCGAGCCGGTGGGGCCGACATCATCGACCTTGGCATGGGCAATCCGGATCTTCCGACCCCGCAGGCGATCGTCGACAAGCTTTGCGAAGTGGTTCAGGACCCGCGCACCCATCGCTATTCCTCGTCCAAGGGCATTCCGGGCCTGCGTCGCGCGCAAGCTGCCTATTATGCCCGTCGCTTCAACGTGAAGCTCAATCCGGATACGCAGGTCGTCGCCACCCTGGGCTCCAAGGAAGGCTTCGCCAACATGGCCCAGGCGATCACGGCGCCCGGCGACGTCATCCTCTGCCCGAACCCGACCTATCCGATCCACGCCTTCGGCTTCCTGATGACCGGCGGTGTCATTCGCTCGATTACGGTCGAGCCGGATGAAACCTTCTTTCCGCCACTCGAGCGCGCCGTGCGCCACTCGATCCCGAAGCCGATTGCACTGATCCTCAACTATCCGTCCAACCCGACGGCCATGGTTGCGACGCTCGATTTCTACAAGGACGTGATTGCGTTTGCGAAGAAGCACGACATCATCGTCCTCTCAGACCTTGCCTATTCGGAGATATATTTCGACGGCAATCCGCCCCCGTCGGTGCTGGAAGTGCCAGGTGCCATGGACTGCACCGTCGAGTTCACCTCGATGTCGAAAACCTTCTCCATGCCAGGCTGGCGCATGGGCTTTGCTGTCGGCAACGAGCGTCTGATCTCGGCTCTGACACGCGTCAAATCCTACCTCGACTATGGCGCCTTTACGCCGATCCAGGTGGCGGCGACCCATGCGTTGAATGGCGACGGTACCGATATCGCGGAAGTCCGCAGCGTCTACCATCGCCGCCGCGACGTGATGGTCGAAAGCTTCGGCAAGGCCGGCTTTGAAGTGCCGCCGCCGGCCGCCACCATGTTCGCCTGGGCGAAAATCCCGGAAAAATTCCGCCATCTCGGCTCGCTGGAATTTTCCAAGCTGCTGGTTGAAAAGGCGGACGTCGCCGTGGCGCCGGGCATCGGCTTCGGCGAAATGGGCGACGAATATGTCCGTCTCGCCCTCGTGGAGAACGAACATCGCATCCGTCAGGCCGCTCGCAACATCAAGAAGTTCTTCTCGACGGCTGACGAGACCATGCACAACGTGATTTCGCTCAACGCCCACCGTTGAGCCCCAGGCGGTCCCGTCAGGACCGCCTCAATTCCCCTTTGATGACGTCAGGATTGCCTCATGGCGAATGCCCTTAAAATCGGCGTGGCGGGTCTTGGTACCGTCGGTGCCTCGCTCGTCCGTATCCTCCAGACCCGCGCCAATGCGCTGACCGTCGCTTGCGGTCGCCCGATTTCGGTTGCCGCTGTGTCGGCGCGTGATGCCTCAAAGGACCGCGGCATCCTGATGGATGATATCGCCTGGTATGCCGATCCGGTTGAGATGGCGAAACATGCCGACATCGATGTCTTCGTCGAGCTTGTCGGCGGCGCCGAAGGGGCAGCGGAACAGTCGGTCCGTGCGGCCCTGACGCGCGGCCTGCATGTCGTCACCGCCAACAAGGCGCTGCTGTCGCGCCACGGCGTGGAGTTCGCCAGGCTCGCCGAGGAAAAGGGCCGTCTCCTGAACTACGAAGCGGCGGTCGCTGGCGGTATTCCTGTCATCAAGACGTTGCGCGAATCCCTGACGGGCAACAACTTCTCCCGCATTTACGGGATCATGAACGGCACCTGCAATTACATCCTGACCCGCATGGAGCGGGAGGGTCTGTCCTTTGCCGATTGCCTGAAGGAAGCCCAGCGCCTCGGTTATGCCGAAGCTGATCCGAGCTTCGACATCGAAGGCAATGATACCGCCCACAAGCTGTCGATCCTGACGACGCTTGCCTTCGGCTGCGAGATTTCGGCCGACAAGATCTATCTCGAAGGCATCACCAATATCTCGATCGAGGACATCCATGCGGCGGCCGATCTCGGCTATCGCATCAAGTTGCTCGGCGTCGCCCAAAAGACCGAGAGCGGCATCGAGCAGCGCGTGCACCCGACCATGGTGCCGCTTGACAGCGTCATCGCGCAGGTGGATGGCGTGACAAATGCGGTCGCTCTCGAATCCGACATTCTCGGTGAACTGCTGATGGTCGGCCCGGGCGCCGGAGGCGATGCGACGGCTTCTGCCGTGCTCGGCGACATCACCGACATCGCCAAGAGCCGTCCCGGTGCACAGGAAGTGCCAGTCCTTGGTCGCCCGGCCCATCTTCTCGAGCCTTATCGCCAGGCTGAAATGCAGAGCCACGAAGGCGGCTACTTCATTCGCCTCACGGTGCAGGATCGCACCGGCGTCTTTGCCAGCATTGCGACCCGGATGGCCGAGAATGCGATATCGCTGGAATCCATCGTCCAGCATTCCAAGGAGACGGCCACGCCAGGCCGTCCGCAGACCATCATTCTCGTCACGCATGCCACCATGGAAAGCGCCGTTCGCACGGCAGTCGACGCGATCCAGCGCGAGGGATATCTGATTGGCGAGCCCCAGGTGATTCGCATCGAGCGTCCAAAGTCCTGATCGGGGGTATGCGCCTCGACGGCTGTTTCGGTGTCGGAGTGGCCGCGATCGGGGCAAAACGGTCACTTATATGACGATTTATCGTCTCCAGGTGGCTCTTCTCTCGCCAAATGGCGGCACCACGCGTAATCTGTTGCCTCTATCGGGTTCTTGGGGAGGAGCTCATCGATGGTGATCAAACGGAGCGAGCCGTGGCGGGAAGTTGGCACCGGGGCGCTGGACAATTGCGAACAATCGGGCTGTAGACCCAAAGCAGACGGCTCTTCGGCCCTCTCTTCGCACGCGCTTTCGGACTGGACGTTTCTCTTTGCCTTCACGGCAATCATGATCATTCCGTTCGTCCTGGTCGCCTGGCTGATGTCCTGACGCAGTCGAACAGGTTGTCGATGGCGCGCCGCCTCTGGTGATTTTCTCGGATCGGTATAGAACGGGGCTGGGGCACATGTGCTCCGCCTGAACCCTGTTTGCGCAGCTACATCCTCCTGCACAGCCGTAAAGAGCAGCAATGTCGACCGAACCGGTAGATCCCGTCATCCGCGCCTTCCTCGGTGTCGAGCATTCCGCCAGCGGCCAGCGCTGGATGTCACGCACGGATCAGGCAGGTCAGAACCGGGCGCTCGCCATCAGTCAGCTGCATGCCATTCCTGAACTCGTCGCCCGCGTTCTGGCCGGGCGCGGTGTGGGCGTGGACGAGGCGCCGGCCTTCCTGGACCCGACGATCCGCAACCTCATGCCCGACCCATCCAGGCTGACCGATTGCGATGCGGCCGCCAAGCGCATCCTTCAGGCGATTGACAGCAAGGAGCGCGTCGCGATCTTCGGCGACTACGATGTCGACGGTGCTGCGTCGTCGGCGCTGATGGCTCGTTTCCTTCACCATTTCGGTGTCGCGGCGGAGATCTACATTCCGGACCGTATTTTCGAGGGTTACGGTCCGAACGCGGCCGCCATCGATCAGTTGATCGAGCGTGGCGCCAATCTGCTGATCACCGTCGACTGTGGCTCGACCAGTATCGAGGCGCTGGGAGCAGCGGAGAGGCGTGGCGTCGACGTGGTCGTCATAGACCACCACCAGATGGGTCACGAGATGCCGGTCTGCCATGCCCTCGTCAATCCGAATCGTGAAGACGATCTGTCAGGGCAGGGGCATCTGTGCGCGGCAGGCGTCGTCTTCATGGTGCTGGTCGCCACGTTGCGATTGCTGCGCGAGGCTGGCCACCCGTTCGCACGCTCGCTCGATTTGCTTGCCTGGCTCGATCTGGTGGCACTTGCCACCGTTTGCGACGTCGTGCCGCTGAAGGGGCTTAACCGAGCCTATGTGACCAAGGGGCTGATCGCTGCCCGCCACCAGAACAATGCCGGTCTCGCAGCCCTCCTCAGGGTCGCGGGCATTGGCGGGCCGGTTACGCCATACCACTTCGGCTTTCTCGTCGGACCAAGAATCAACGCGGGTGGCCGTATTGGCGATGCAGCGCTGGGAAGCCGTCTTCTGACCCTTGATGATGCCTCTGAAGCCGATCAGATCGCCCAGAAGCTCGACGAACTCAATCGCGAACGACAGGCCATGGAAGCGGTCATGCTGGCCGAAGCGGAGGCCGAAGCCATGGCGGAATATGGGACCGGCGAAAAGGCAGCGGTGATCCTGACCGCGAAGGAAAACTGGCATCCCGGCATTGTCGGCCTGCTCGCTGCCCGGCTGAAGGAGAAGTTCAAGCGTCCCGCCTTCGCCATCGCCTTCGATCCCTTGGGCAAGGGCACCGGCTCCGGCCGTTCGATCCATGGCTTCGACCTGGGCCGCATGGTGCGTGCGGCCGTCGATGAGGGGCTTCTCGTCAAGGGAGGCGGCCATGCCATGGCGGCGGGCCTGACAGTGGAGCGGGCGAATCTCGGTCGTTTGCGTGGCTTCTTCGAGGAGCAGGCTGCAGCCCAGGTCTCTGCGCTCGCGGCGAACCAGACATTGAAGATCGACGGCGCAATCGGTGCCTCCGGGGCGACGCTCGCGCTCGTTGACCAGCTCGAGGCAGCCGGCCCTTATGGATCCGGGCATCCGCAACCGATCTTTGCCGTGCCGCTACACAGGTTGAAGGATGTGCGCCCGGTTGGCACCACGCATATCAAGATCACGCTGGAGGGCATGGACGGCAAGCGGCTGGAAGGCATTGCTTTCCGGGCCGCCGACACGGATCTTGGTCATTTCCTGATGAACAATCGCGGCAACCAGATCCATGTTGCAGGCACGCTCAGCGCCGACCACTGGCAGGGCAACAGGCGCGTGCAGTTCCGCATCCTCGACGCCGCGAAGGCGCCGTGAGCGGCATTCTGTTTAACTTGTTCCGGAAGATCGAAGTGGCACGCCCTAGGGGAGTCGAACCCCTCTTCCCAGAATGAAAATCTGGTGTCCTAACCGATAGACGAAGGGCGCGTGCGCTTCGGTGGCGCCCTTATGGCTGGAACTTTGGATGAGCGCAAGAGGCATGAGCGCCGCCGCGTCGATTTTTTCCACAGGCATTGGTGCTGCACTTATCGTCAGCGCAAACAAATACTTGGCGATCTGTGGAGAACAGGACTGCAATGTCGCGAGGGAAGTCGAAGTGGCACGCCCTAGGGGAGTCGAACCCCTCTTCCCAGAATGAAAATCTGGTGTCCTAACCGATAGACGAAGGGCGCGTGCGCTTCGGTGGCGCCCTTATAGGCAGGCACCCGGAGGACCGCAAGCGGAAACTTGCTGATCCTCAACAGAAAAACTCCGGGGAATTGCAGGGGACGAAATCATCCCGAAAACCGTCGTCAAACACGGTTCAGAGCGATTCTTGCAGCTGCGGGAGGGGTAAACGAAGTGGCACGCCCTAGGGGAGTCGAACCCCTCTTCCCAGAATGAAAATCTGGTGTCCTAACCGATAGACGAAGGGCGCGTCTGCTTCGTGGCGCCCTTATAGTCAGGCTGTTCCCCGACCGCAAGCGGCAATTTTGCGTTTTATGCAAAATTTGTGACAGATACGTCAAAGGCTGGGACAGGCAGCAAGAAAGCCAGTGATTGGAACGGCTTGCCTTACAACATCAGCATCAGCTCAGGGTGTGGAAATGTCCGGGCTCTTCTTCTTGCCGCCCTTGAGCATGTCCGAGAGGGAGGGCAGCCAGGCCTTCTTTTTCTTCACCGCCTCGGCATCCGCCATGAGCTCCTCGGCTGGCAGGGGCTCGGCCGGATCAACCTCTTCGACGGCGCCTAGCGCCTGCAACTGGTCCGGCGTGAGCTGGACGCGCTCAGGCATTTCAGTTGTCGTTTCACGAAGCGCGAGCATTTTTCGCTTCGGCCGGGGATCGGAGAGCTTCTTCAGCACCGGCGCCTCCGTGCTGGCCGACACAGGATCCGTTAGTGGCAGCGACTCGGTCGCCGCGGGCGCTTGATCCTGAAGTGCCTGCTGCTGCATCAGCATCGTCTGCTCTGGTGATGGGCTGAACAGGCTTTTGCGCACAGCATTGACGCCGAGCGTTGGCATCTCGCTCGGCACGAGGCTGCCGCGTGGCGACGCTTCGGTCGTTGCCATCTGGGTGGCCGTTGGATTGATGGTTGCGGCAGGCTGGGCCCTCTGGCTGGCGGAAAACAGGCTATTGCTTCCAGCTGCAACGGTCGTCGGCTGCATGGTGAGTTCACCGAGATTGGCCGGCGCTGGGGCCTGACCCGCCGGCTGAGCCTGTCCGGCTTGCTGCTGAAGGGCCAGCACTTCCGGCGGCGGTTCGGCAATGTCGCTATAGGCGGCAGCCAACGGCACGGGTTTGCGCTTCAGGCGCGCCGGATCTGTCTCGTTTTGGGGCGGTGAAGCATCCGACGTCCCCGCGGCCTGTCCCGACATGGCAACGACATAGGGATCCCGGAAGGCTTTCCCGCTGCTGGACGGCGCCGATACCTCTTCGGAAGGCGCCGTTTCCCCGAGCGACAGCACCTCGTCGGCGCTCGTCTGGCACGAGGCGAGCAGCACGCCGCTCAAAACGGCGAGCAGACCGAATGTCGGCCTGCGAGGATCGGAATTGCGGGTCATCTGGCGTCTCCGTCGGTCACCTTGCGGGCAAGGAAAAGGGTCGCCGGGGCGACCCTCGTCTGGTGCGGAGACTAGGCGCGCAAACTTGCGCGAGGCGGTGGTCCTTACCAGGCGCCGGTATTGGCCATCGAGGCCCAGGGCTCGGCCGGCGCGAGGTTCTCGCCCTTCTGCAGGATCTCGATCGATATACCGTCCGGCGAGCGGACAAAGGCCATGTGGCCGTCCCGCGGCGGACGGTTGATGGTGACGCCGTTGTCCATCAGTGTCTGGCAGATCGCATAGATATCGTCGACCTCGTAGGCGAGATGGCCGAAATTGCGGCCGCCCGCATAGTCTTCTGTATCCCAGTTGTAGGTGAGTTCCAGGCAGGGGGCCATCTCGACCTTTGCGCGATCGAGATCCTGGTCAGCAGTCAGGAAGACCAGAGTAAAGCGTCCCTTCTCGTTCTCATACCGGCGAATTTCCTGCAGGCCGAACAGGTTGCAGTAGAAGTGGAGCGAGGCCTCGAGGTCCTTCACGCGGACCATGGTGTGCAGATAGCGCATGGATGTTCTCCTTTGACCCTGACGATATGGAACAGTCGCCAGCTTCGAGCAAGGCTGCGGCTGCAAAAGCAATTGGTGAAATGTAAAACTAGGGCTTGCGCAGATCCGTTGACCAAATGTTAATCTGGATTTCAAGAATCAGTTGACTGAGCAATGTGACGCGTTTTCGAGGGGCTTGGGGAAATGACGGACAGGATGCCATCGAAAGGACTCGGCGAGTTCGAAGAACTGTCCGGCGAAGCCGTCGATCTCATCGAGATCACCGGTGTCGTGAAATGGTTCGACGTCGCCAAGGGGTTCGGTTTCATCGTTCCCGACAATGGCATGCAGGATGTCCTGCTGCACGTCACCTGCCTTCGACGCGACGGCTATCAGACCATTCTCGAAGGCACCCGCATCGTGGCTCTCATCCAGAAGCGCGACCGTGGTTACCAGGCCTTCCGCATTCTCTCCATGGATCAGTCGACCGCCGTGCATCCCTCGCAGATGCCGCCGGTACGCACGCATGTGCAGGTGACGCCGACCAGCGGACTGGAGCGCGCGCTCGTCAAGTGGTTCAACCGCACCAAGGGGTTCGGCTTCCTGACGCGCGGCGAGGGCACGGAAGACATCTTTGTCCATATGGAAACGCTGCGCCGATTCGGCTTGACGGAGCTGCGCCCGGGGCAGACGGTCATGGTCCGCTTCGGACCTGGCGACAAGGGCCTGATGGCGGCAGAGATCCATCCTGACAATCCCGGCCCTGCGGCCAGGGCGCATTGACCTGATGAACCGTGTCTCGATCATGTTGAAAAGCGCCGTGACGGCGCTTTTCGTGTTTCTATGGCTGTCGACGCCCGCGATGAGCGACGTTGTCTTCCCGCTCGGGCAACTCGCCTTCGAGACCACAGCAGGCGAGCGAATCACGATCGACGTGGAATGGGCGCTGACCGCCGAGCAGCGGGCGAGGGGGCTGATGGAGCGCCCGGAGCTTCCCGATCGGACAGGCATGCTCTTCGATTTCGGCGAAACCCGCATGGTCACGATGTGGATGGCCAACACGCCTGCTTCCCTCGACATGATCTTCATCGACGAAACCGGCAGGATCGTCCGCATCGCCGAACGCACGACACCGCTCTCCGAATCGATCGTCTCGTCGAGCGAGCCCATCCGCTACGCGCTGGAGATTCGGGGCGGTCATGCGAAGGAGCTGGGGCTCGACAGAACCGCGCGTCTCGTCTTGCCGCTCGGTCTGCCGCAATGATCTCGGCCGGGCAGAGTTTTGGTCTGAAAAAACAGTGCCTGTAAAACCGATTTTTTAGTGTTGCGGCTGCAGGGTGAACCGTGTATTCCGGCTTCATTGCTTGAACGGAGTGTAGCGCAGCCTGGTAGCGCATCTGGTTTGGGACCAGAGGGTCGGGAGTTCGAATCTCTCCACTCCGACCAAGCAATCGAAGGACGCCGGCAACGGCGGCCGGGAAGTATGCGGCAGGCTGCTGTGCCGTGAAGTCTTGGAGATGGATGGGACCATGTCTGCGAAGATCTACCGCCCCGCGAAAACCGCCATGCAGTCCGGTAAAGCAAAGACCCATCTCTGGGTTCTGGAATTCGACCAGTCGGCGCCGCGCAAGATCGACCCGATGATGGGCTACACCACCTCCGGCGATACGCGCCAGCAGATCAAGCTGACCTTCGAGAGCCTGGAACAGGCCGAAGCCTATGCACAGCGCGAAGGCATCGAATACCGCGTGATCCTGCCCAAGGAAGCCAAGCGCCAGGTCGTCTCCTACACCGACAATTTCCGCTATAATCGCCTGCAGCCCTGGACGCATTGATCCGGTTTCGGTCACGCCACGTGGCCTTGAGACGGTCCCTTAGCTCAGCTGGATAGAGCAAGTGCCTTCTAAGCACTAGGTCGTAGGTTCGAGCCCTACAGGGATCGCCATCCTTATGTCATTGCATTGATATCGCTGTCTTCTCTCTTGAAGGCGAGGCAGGGCAGCCATCTGCCGCGGCCATGGAATCGCTTTGAGGTCGCGTCGATAGAGCCCGTCCGGTGGCGGCACACGAATCGGCAGCGACCAGCCGATCGCCAGTCGCCGATCGAGGAGAAGAGGCGCCTGCGCGCGAAGGGCGGTGAGGGCGTGTTCACCGCCTCCATCGTGCTCCACTGCTCTGTGCAGAAATGGGATGCAGCGACCTATTTCTGCCGCCGCCAACCTTTCGGAAACCCTTGCGAGCGATGATGGCCCTCATGAGAGGTTAACCATGTCCAGTCGCACCACCAGTTCCCGCCGCGCCCCCGCAAAACGCCGCAAGCCGAGCCGTTCATCCGGCGGCCAGGGCATGACGACATGGCTGGTCGTGCTCGGCCTCGTCGCCGGCGGCATCGCACTCTACGAAAACCGCGCCACTGTGCTCAAGGACATGGCGCCGCTCCTGTCCCGGGATAAACCGGGGACCTCCCGAACGGAGGCGAAAGCGGAACCGCGCCGCGAGCGCGCTGAGAAGCCGGCACCGACCTCCGCGTCGAATAGCGCAAAGGCGCCCGTGCCACCCGCAGCTGTCGGCATGACCAAGGCCGTCGTCCCGGTATCGAGGCCGGCGGTGGCAGCCGCAGCCACCGGGCCGCTGACGGGCGAAAACTTCTTCGGCAAGTTCTATTTCTGCGGCACATCCGGCCTCGACAACTGCGTGATGAGCGGCGACACCTTTTGGTACCGGAAGACGAAGGTCGTGTTGGCCGATATTGCGGCGCCACGGACGGAGGGTGCGGCCTGCCAGCAGGAGCGGGATCGTGGTTTTGCAGCCAAGGTACGCCTGAAGGACCTGTTGAGTTCCGGTCGCTTCGATCTGGAGACCCTGAAGACGGCTGGACCCGGCATTGCACCAGCCGTGCTGCGCGTTGCGACGCGCAATGGCCGCTCGCTCGGCTCCATCCTCGTTTCCGAGGGGCTCGCCAAACCGCGCATGGCGCGCCAGCAAGCATGGTGCCCGTAACATACGGTCAGCGATCGCATGAAAATAAAGAGCCCGCCGCGATCGTCGCGGCGGGCTCTTTCATTGTGAACGGGTCGTGGGACCTCAGTGCAGGATCTGGCTGAGGAAGAGCTGGGTGCGCTCGTGTTGCGGATTGTCGAAGAACTCGGACGGCGAGTTCTGCTCTACGATCTGACCCTGGTCCATGAAGATCACGCGGTCGGCAACCTGACGGGCAAAGCCCATTTCATGCGTCACGCAAATCATGGTCATGCCTTCTTCGGCGAGACCTACCATGGTGTCGAGCACTTCCTTGACCATTTCCGGGTCGAGAGCCGAGGTCGGCTCGTCGAACAGCATGATCTTCGGCTTCATGCAGAGCGCCCGGGCGATCGCCACGCGTTGCTGCTGGCCGCCGGAGAGCTGGCCGGGATATTTGTTGGCCTGTTCGGGGATCTTGACGCGCTCCAGGAAGTGCATCGCCACTTCTTCCGCTTCCTTCTTCGGCATCTTGCGGACCCAGATCGGGGCAAGCGTGCAGTTTTCCAGGATGGTGAGGTGCGGGAAGAGGTTGAAGTGCTGGAACACCATGCCGACTTCACGCCGAACTTCGTCGATCTTCTTGAGGTCGCTCGTCAGTTCGATGTTGTCCACCAGGATCTTGCCCGTCTGGTGTTCTTCGAGGCGGTTGATGCAGCGGATCATGGTCGACTTGCCGGATCCCGAGGGTCCGGCAACGACGATGCGTTCACCCGTCATCACCTTGAGGTTGATGTCTCGCAGCACGTGGAAATCGCCGTACCACTTGTTCATGTTGGTCAGTTCGACCGCCACGTCGGTGCCCGACACGGTCTTCTGAGCGGAATTGGCTTCAGCCATGGTTGTTCCCCTTGTTCTTAGCGCTTGTGGCCGGTGTCGAGGTGCTGCTCCATGAAGGCGGAGTAGCGAGACATGCCGAAGCAGAAGATCCAGAATACGAAGCCGGCGAAGATCAGACCCGTGAGCGGTGTCACGGGTGTGGCCCAGGTGGCGTCGGTGAAGTTGAGACGGACGATGCCCAGGAGGTCGAACATGCCGATGATCGACACGAGCGATGTATCCTTGAACAGGCCGATGAAGGTGTTGACGATGCCCGGAATGACCAGCTTGATCGCCTGCGGCAGGACGATCAGGCGGACCTTCTGCCAATAGGAGAGGCCGAGCGAATCCGCGCCCTCATACTGGCCCTTCGGGATCGCCTGCAGGCCGCCGCGCACCACCTCCGCCATATAGGCCGAGGCGAAGAGCGATACGCCGACGAGCGCACGCAGGAAGTTGTCGATCGTCCAGCCGGTTGGCATGAAGAGCGGCAGCATCACGTTGGCCATGAAGAGCACGGTGATCAGCGGCACTCCGCGCACCACTTCGATGAAGACGACGCAGATCATCTTGATCACCGGCATGTCCGACCGGCGCCCAAGCGCGAGCAGGATGCCGAGCGGCAACGAGACCGCGATGCCGACGAAGGACAGGATCAATGTCACCATCAGGCCGCCCCAGAGTGGGGTTTCCACCTCCGAGAGACCGAACCCGCCATGCAGCAGGAAGAAGGCGACCACCGGGAAGATGACGAAAAGCAGAAGCGCGTTCAATCCCTTGCGCGGCGCCTTGGGGATGAGCATCGGCACCAGAAGTGCCACGAACATGGCCCCGACGAGCATGACGCGCCAGCGTTCGTCGAGCGGGTAGCGCCCGAAGATGAACTGCGAGAAGCGGCTTTCGACAAAAGCCCAGCAGGCGCCCGTCCAGCCGTCCGGCTGGATCCCGCCCTGTGCCAGTGTTGCACAGACCGCGCGATCTGCGCCGAACCAGGCGGCATCGAAGAACAGGAAGTTCAACGCACCCGGAAGGATGAGGGCGAGCACCGCGACCCCGATGAGCGTCAGGATGACGTCCTTGGGTGTCGCAAGCAGGTTCTTTCTGATCCAGCCTGCGATGCTGGCGTCGGAGGACGGAGCCGGCAGAGGAGCCAGCATCTCCTGGCGGATGTAAGTTAGGTCTTGTGCCATATCAACGCTCCACCAGGGCCATCTTGGCATTGAACCAGTTCATGAAGAGCGAGGTTACGATGCTGATGGAGAGATAGACGACCAGCCAGATGGAGACGATCTCGATCGCCTGACCTGTCTGGTTCATGGTGGTGCCACCGGTCGACACCAGTTCCGGAAAGCCGACCGCAACCCCGAGCGAGGAGTTCTTGGTCAGGTTCAGATACTGGCTGGTGAGCGGCGGAATGATGATGCGCATTGCCTGCGGCACGACGACGAGACGTGTCGTGGTCGAAGACTGCAGGCCAAGTGCCGATGCGGCCTCGGTCTGGCCCTTCGACACGCCCATGATGCCGGCGCGGATGATCTCCGCGATGAAGGCGGCCGTGTAGAAGGACAGCGCGAGATAGAGCGCGACAAATTCCGGGGCGATAACCGCGCCGCCGGACATGTTGAAGCGGCTGGCGACCGGATAGTCGAAGGTCAGCGGTGCGCCGACGGCGATAAAGGCAAGAATCGGCAGGCCGACGATCAGAGCGAAAGCGACCCGGCCGGTGGCGAAGATCTGGCCCGTCTTCATCTGGCGCGCCTTGGCCCAGCGGGCGACGCCGATTGCAGCGACGATCCCGATCAGCAAAGCGATCGGAATGATGCTCGAGCCTTCACCCCATAGCGGCTTCGGAAAAGTCAGGCCGCGATTGTTCAGGAAGGTCGAGAACGGCAGCTCGAGCGACTCGCGCGGCTGCGGCAAGGTCGCCAGGACACCGGAATACCAGAAGAATATGACGAGAAGCGGCGGGATGTTGCGGAAGGCTTCCACATAGACTGTGCAAAGCTTGGCGATCAGCCAGTTGTGCGACAGTCGACCGATCCCGATGATGAAGCCGATGATCGTCGCAGTGATGATGCCGGTCACGGCAACCAGAAGAGTATTCAGCAGGCCGACGAGAATGGCGCGGCCGTAGGTCGAATCCGACGAATAGGCGATGAGGGTCTGCCCGATGTCGAAGCCGGCGCGGCCGCCGAGGAAGTCATAGCCCGAGGCCGTGTTGCTTCGAGCGAGGTTTTCGATGGTGTTGTTCGCGATGGTCCAGACGATAAACGTCATGATGGCGATCGTAGCGATCTGAAAGAAGATGGATCTTGCTTTCGGATCGTAGATCAGCGAGCCAAAGCTCTGCCCACCGGCAGGCAAACTGGTGGCGTGATCTGTCATTCTGTGCCAAATCCCCGAGGCTTATGTTAGCCTTTGCTGTTATTGTTTTTTGCCAAGACAGCCGGCATTCTCTGATGTCGCTGCTGACCACAGCGCGCGTGCCGGTCTGAACACTTGGTCCTGATATGCGCGAGGCGGCTTTCGCCGCCTCGCAAGGTCAGCCGGATCTTAGCGGACCGGCGGTGCGTACTGCAGGCCACCCTTGGTCCACAGAGCGTTCACGCCGCGCTCGATCTTGAGCGGGGTGGTTTCGCCGATGTTGCGCTCGAACACTTCACCGTAGTTACCGACGCCCTTGATGATGTTGTAGGCCCAATCATTGGTCAGGCCGAGGTCGGTACCGATTTTGGTGTCGGCTTCAGAGCCGAGGAAGCGCATGATGTCGGGGTTGGTGGTGGTCGACTTGATTTCATCGACGTTGGCCTGGGTGATGCCGAATTCTTCGGCCTGCACCAGTGCGTAATGCGTCCAGGAAACGATGTCGAACCACTGGTCGTCACCCTGACGAACGGCCGGTCCGAGCGGCTCCTTGGAGATGATTTCCGGCAGGATGACGTGCTCGTCCGGGTTGGTGAGCGTCAGACGCAGCGAGTACAGGCCCGACTGGTCGGTCGTGTAGACGTCGCAACGGCCGGCCTGATAGGCGGCGTTCACTTCTTCCAGCTTTTCGAAAACGACCGGCTTGTATTCGAGGTTGTTGGCCTTGAAATAGTCAGCGAGGTTGAGTTCGGTCGTGGTGCCGGACTGGACGCAGACGGCGGCGCCCGACAGTTCGAGAGCCGACTTGACGTTCAGGCCCTTGGTGACCATGAAGCCCTGGCCGTCATAGTAGTTGACGGCGCGGAAATTGAAGCCGAGCGCGGTGTCGCGGCTGATGGTCCAGGTGGTGTTGCGGGCGAGCATGTCGACTTCGCCGGACTGCAGGGCAGTAAAGCGGCTCTGGGCTGTGGTCGGCGTGTACTTGACCTTCGTGGCATCGCCGAAGACGGCGGCAGCAACGGCCTTGCAGTAGTCGACGTCGAAGCCGGTCCAGTTGCCGGCTGCGTCCGGCGAAGCGAATCCGGCGAGACCCGTGTTCACGCCGCACTGGACGAAACCCTTGGCCTTCACGTCATCGAGCACGGCAGCGGAAGCTGCGGACGCGCCAAAACCCAGGACTGCAGCGCCAATGGCGGCTGACAGGAACTTGTTGTTCATTTTTCCCAACCTTTTTTCTCTTGTTGTATTCCAGCGACGGCCTTCTGCCCAAAAGCAGCGCACGTCGGCTCACGGCCTCCCGGTGCGAGCCTTTATATCTCAGTCGCAAAATCTTGCAGGGTCAAGTCTTTATGCCGCAGATTGGCCACAAAAGCGCATTTTTGCCAAAATCGCCCTCCGATTAGGCAAAAATGTGTGGTTTTTAGCCTAAGGTGATGAAAATGACGCCTTTTTGTCTGTGCTGATATACGTGAACTGCAAGACTTGCGCTTTGGATCGTTGGTTCGTGCAACTTGACCGGATCCGCCTGAGGCGCGAGAACCACGGCATCCCACCGTGAGGAATCTTGATACCATGAGCAAACCGAAAGACTGGCTGGCCACCGCCGGCACCGACACGAAACTGTGCCATATCGGCTATGATCCGGCCGACTACCACGGCTTTGTCAATCCGCCTGTCGTTCATGCTTCAACGGTGCTTTTTCCCAATGCACGGGCCATGGAAACGCGCTCTCAGACCTACACCTACGGGACGCGCGGTACGCCGACCACGGATGCTCTTTGCCATGCGATCGACGAGCTTGAGGGCTCGGCCGGCACGATCCTCGTCCCATCCGGGCTCGCCGCCATCACCGTACCCTTCCTCGCCTTCCTGTCGGCGGGGGATCATGCGCTCATCGTCGATTCCGTCTACTCGCCCTGCCGCCACTTCTGCGACACGATGCTGACGCGGCTCGGCATCGAGGTGGAATATTACGATCCGGAGATCGGCGCCGACATCGAACGTCTGATCCGGCCGAACACGAAGCTCGTGCATACCGAAGCGCCTGGTTCCAACACGATGGAGATGCAGGACATTCGCGCCATCTCGGATGCGGCTCACAAGCATGATTGTGTGGTGACGATCGACAACACCTGGGCGACGCCGCTCTATTTCAAGGCATTGGATTTCGGTGCCGATATCTCGATCCATGCTGCAACCAAGTATCCCTCTGGTCATTCGGACATCCTGATGGGCACGGTCTCGGCCAATGCCAAGCACTGGCCGGTGCTCAAGGAAGCCAACATTACGCTCGGTATCTGCGGCGCCCCCGATGACAGCTACCAGATCCTGCGCGGCCTGCGGACGATGGGTCTCCGGCTAGAGCATCACTACAAGAGCGCGCTCTCGATCGCCCGCTGGCTCGAGGCACGCGATGATGTGGCGCGTGTCCTGCATCCGGCTCTCGAATCTTTCCCTGGTCACGCCCTATGGAAACGCGACTTCAAGGGCGCGAGCGGCGTCTTTTCCTTTGTGCTGCCGGCGCCTTCGCCGGAGAAGATCAAGCCAAAGACCCATGCCTTTCTCGATGCGCTGCAGATCTTCGGCCTCGGCTGGTCCTGGGGCGGTTATGAGAGCCTGGCAGTGCACGTCAACCTGGATGATCGCAGGATCCGCAAGGGCCCGACCGATGGGGCCGTGATCCGTCTGCAGATCGGGCTGGAAAATGTTGAGGATATCCAGGCCGATCTTGAACGCGGCTTTGCTGCAGCCGCAGCCGCCGTCTGACGGGCAGGCCCGTTGTCAGTCGCCGATCTGGTGGCCGTAGAGCCAGTCAAGATCGGCGGCGAGCTTTTCCGCAGGCCGGAGAGAGAGCACGAGATCCCGCCCGATTCTGATTGGCCCTCGGGCGTGATAGGCAAAGCGGTTGAAGTCGCCGCGGGATTTGACCCGGGCAGTGCGCGCCTTGCGCTCGATCGAGAAAGCCGCAAGCGCGGAGGGCAGGGGTGCGCGAGTGACATGCGAGGCGAGCGAGAACGCGTCCTCGATCGCCATTGCAGCCCCCTGGGCGGAGAAAGGCATCATGGCATGCGCCGCATCACCGATCAGGACCGTATCGCGCCCATTGTGCCAATTGCCGTCAGATGCCTGGTAGAGCGGCCAGAAGGTGGGCCTCTCCGCGCCGGCGAGAATTGTTCTGATGTCGCGATGCCAGCCTGAAAACTGTTCAAGCAGCATGGCGCGCCGCGCCGCATCCGCATCGATGGCCCAGCTTTCGTCGCTTCTCGTGCCGGCAGCGATGGCCACGAGATTGAAGCCGTCGATCTCCTTCAGCGGATAGCTGACGAGATGTGCCTTGGCGCCGAGATAGGCCGTTACACCGTCTGGCGACAGGAATGCGGGCGCCGCATCCCGGCTGAGGGTGAAGCGCCAGGCGATATTGCCGGAGAAGCTGACGGTGGGGCTGCTGGGGACTGCATCGCGGGCGACGGACCAGGCGCCGTCAGCGCCGATCACCAGATCCGGCTTTCGACCGGTGATCGAGGTCAGTGCATCCGCCCCGATCCCCTGGACCCGGTGACCGAGATGCAACTGGCAGAGCGGTTGATTGAGAGCAGCGCGCATCAGCCCCTGCTGCAGCGTCGAGCGATGCAATACACCATAAGGATGCCCCCAGCGCTTCCGGGCGAAATCTCCGGCCGGCACTTCGGCGAGATGTCTGAGGTCCCTGCCGGAAACAAGGCTGATGGCACGGGGTTCGTACCAGTGGCGTTCGAGTTCGCTCAGAACGCCAAGGGAATCGAGAACCCGCGTGGCATTCGGCGAAAGCTGCAAACCCGCGCCGACCTCCCCCAGTTGGGGCGCCTGCTCGATGACGTCGGATGAAATGCCCTTTCGTGCAAGGGACAGGGCAGCGGTCAGGCCCGCCACCCCAGCTCCAACGATGGCGGCGTGCTTGATGGACATGGGGATGGTGCCGATCGTGACCCCTGCGGTCACGCAGCCTTGACGTGAAAGACGCAGCCGGGCGGGTTGGTCTGTTCAGCTTTGAGGCTGGGATTGTAGCGATAGAGTGTCGAGCAGTAGGAACAGACCTTTTCATTGTCATGCCCCATATCGATGAAGATGTGCGGATGGTCGTAGGGCACGGATGCGCCGGTGCACATGAATTCCTTCACGCCGACTTCGATCACGCGATGACCGCCGTCGTTCTGGAAATGGGGAATGGTGTGGCCGGCCATGTCTTGCTCCGAAAATGCTTTGCGAATTGGCGCGGACATTAGCGCCCTCCTTCGCAAATGTGTAGAGCCAGCACCTGGCAAAAATCACAGAAAATCCGCATGCGGCAATTGATGTCAGGAAGGTCTTGGCTATGGTTGCCCGCCCAGGCTTACCCCGGTTCACAAGGACTGATCGATGAATCTCGACGCGCCATCGTTTTCCAGCTTTCGCAACGAAGGCCTCGAACTCGCCTATTTCGACGACGGCGATCCCGCAGGCGACCCGGTTTTGCTCATTCACGGTTTTGCCTCGACAGCCAGCGTCAACTGGGTTTTTCCCGGCTGGCTGAGGACGCTGGGAGATGCAGGCTATCGGGTCATCGCCATTGACAATCGCGGCCATGGCGCCAGCGCCAAGCCGCATGATCCTGAAGCCTATCACCCGACGTCCATGGCCGGGGACGCAGCCGCCCTGCTGACCCATCTCGGCATCGCCGACGCCCATGTCATGGGCTATTCGATGGGCGCCCGCATCTCTGCCTTCCTTGCCATCGAGCATCCCGACCGCGTACGCTCGCTCGTTTTCGGTGGGCTCGGCATCGGCATGTGCGACGGTGTGGGGGATTGGGATCCGATCGCCGACGCGCTGCTTGCTTCGTCGATTTCCGACGTGGTCCACGAACGTGGCCGCATGTTCCGCGCCTTCGCGGACCAGACGAAGTCGGACCGGCTGGCGCTTGCGGCCTGCATCCGAACCTCTCGGGACCTGGTGCGCCGCGAGGACATTGCCAAGGTCGATCTGCCTTGTCTGATCGGTGTCGGGACGAGGGACGATATCGCCGGCTCGCCGCATGAGCTGGCCGCGCTGATGCCGCGTGCCATAGCGCTCGACATTCCCAACCGTGACCACATGCTGGCCGTTGGCGATAGGGTCTTCAAGAAGGCGGTGCTGGATTTCCATTCCGAACTTGAGCGCCGCTGACCCTCAGCGCCCCGTGAAAATCGGCCGGCGGCGTTCGGCGAAAGCTGCGCGGCCTTCACGATAGTCGTCACTCTCGAAGGTCGATGCACCGATGATTTCGGCCTCGCGCAGGAGGTCGTCATCGCCTTGTTCGACGGCGCGCAAGGCGAGCTTGGAGGCTCGCAGGGACAGGGGGGCATTGGCTGCGATCGTATCGCCGAGGATCTGCGCCCGTTGATCCAGATCGTCGGGGCCTGTCAGTTCGGACAGAAAACCGCTGGCCAGGAGTTCCTGAGCCTTGAGGGCTCCACCGGTGAAGAGCGAGCGCCGTGCCAGCTGACTGCCTAGGCTCCGGACGAAATCCTGAACGGCATCGGCCGGATAGGCGAGGCCGAGCCGGGCGGCGGGCACCGCAAAGACGGCATCGGAGGAGGCGAGCCGCAGGTCGGCGGCTGCGGCCAGACCGAAGCCGCCGCCATAGCAGACGCCTCGGATCGCCGCGATGACGGGGACAGGTGCTTCGCGGATGGCTGCGAAGGCGCGGCTGTTCGATGCTTCGTAGATCCGGGCGGTCGCCGCATCTTTCCTTAATTCGCTAAATTCCGAAATGTCTGCTCCGGCACAGAAGTCTGCATGACCGCCGCCGGCCAGCACGATGACCCGGGCGCCGGCGTCGACATGCAGCCAATGTATGGCGTCCGGAATTGCGCGCCACATGGCTGCCGTTACCGCATTTTTCCGTTGCGGATTGTCGAGCACCAGAAGCCCCGTTCCAGCTTCACAGAAAGCCTTGATAAAGCCAGTGGCAAAGCTGTGCGATTGTTTCATGCGTGCCCCATTTGAGTTCGACAGGTGTTCGACTATATAATGCCATTCCAAGACGAACGAGGAGACCTGCAATGGTCGCACACAACGACGTCCTCAAGACAGAAACCGTCAAGTCCATGGATCCGATCTGGGACAGCCTGCGGCACGAAGCCCGCGTGGCGGCTGATCGCGATCCGATGCTGGCGGCCTTCTTCCATTCGACGGTGCTGAGCCACCGCTCGCTGGAGGATTGTGTAATCTACAGGATCTGCGAGCGCCTCGACCACTCGGACGTGCCGGCGATTGTCCTGCGTCAGGCCTTCGAAGCCATGATGAGAGATTGGCCGGAATGGGGCGCGATCCTGAGGGTCGACATACAGGCCGTCTACGATCGCGATCCGGCCTGCACGCGGTTCATGGAGCCGGTCCTCTATTTCAAGGGCTTCCATGCCATCCAGACGCATCGTCTGGCGCATTGGCTGTGGAAGAACGGACGCCGGGACTTCGCGCTTTATCTGCAGAGCCGATCGTCGAACATGTTCCAGACGGACATCAATCCGGCCGCACGCATCGGCAAGGGTATCTTCCTCGATCATGCCACGGGGCTGGTCGTCGGTGAAACGGCCCGCATCGGTGACAATGTGTCGATCCTGCATGGCGTGACGCTCGGCGGCACCGGGAAGGAAGGCGCCGACCGCCATCCGAAGATCGGTGACGGCGTTTTGATCGGGGCAGGGGCCAAGGTGCTCGGCAATATCGAAGTCGGCAGTTGCTCGCGCATTGCCGCCGGTTCCGTGGTTCTCAAGCCCGTGCCGAAATGCACCACGGTCGCCGGCGTTCCGGCGCGGGTGGTCGGTGAGGCGGGATGTGCCGAGCCGAGCCGCTCGATGGATCAGATGATCGCCTCGGAGATCTGAGGCGTCCGCGATGCGCCGGGCCGAGGGCGATCCGGCTTGCCGGGGCAAACTTTTCTTTGCGGCTTTACATCGGCGGAAAGGCCGTGCGACAAGCGCGCAATTCGACCACTCCCCGAAAACAGTCCATGGAGAGACAGTGTGAAGCCGGAAGAACTGAAGAAGCTCGACGCCTATTTCAAGCGCACCTTCAACCCGACGATGAGCGTGAAGGCTCGTCCCCGCAAGGACGATTCTGCTGAAGTCTATGTCGGTGACGAGTTTCTCGGCGTGGTCTTCAAGGATGATGAAGACGGCGATCTCTCCTACAATTTCTCGATGGCGATCCTCGACGTCGATCTCTGATTGTCGGGCCATTGGCGGCCACGTCTGGCGGCGAGAAGCCTTCGATACGCGTTGCAAAGGGGGCTGTGCCGATGGGTACGGCCCCTTATATGTTGTCCGGCTTACAATTGACGATTGTTGTGCAATGCACAAAATTGCTTGACCGATTTTCTGCGACTGCTATCTTTGGGCTATCTGATATGCCTGACAAGGGAGGAGTGTTCGCATGTTCAACATCGATGACGCCAGCAAGAAGAGCAAAGAAGCCATGGACACCATGATGAAGAACTATTCGGAGGTGACCAAGGGTTTCCAGGCGATTGCCACGGAAGCAACGGACTACTCCAAGAAGTCATTCCAGGACATGGCTTCCTACATGGAAGCCCTGACCTCGGTGAAGAGCGTCGAGGCGGCATTCGAGCTGCAGACCTCCTTCATGAAGTCTTCCTATGAGAGCTTTGTCGCAGAAGCGACCAAGATGGGCGAGATGTATGCCGATCTCGCCAAGGTCGCTTACAAGCCCTATGAGGGCGTTGTGGGCAAGGCCATGGCGCCGATGTCTGCTGCCGCCTGATCGAAGCTTGCGCGTAACATGCGAGACCGGCCGTGCCCTGCACGGCCGGTCTTGTCATTTGTACCCGCTGCTATAACCTGATTGTTCAATCTTCTCGCCATTGCGGTCTTCGTGACAAATTGTCGTCACTGATGTCCAGGGGGCTTAAAATCACCGCATAATGAACTACCTTACTGTGCTGAGTGTTCGTCCGCACCGATGTGTAACGGCAAACCGGCCGGACAACGGAGAATGAACTGAAATGACTGCAAAGCCGGTCTTCATGCAAAGCCAGGGTGACGGGGAAAACGCCAATCGCGGCACCTCGGTGATCACCCGCACCAAGCCGAAGACGAAGAAGCCCGATCTGTATCGCGTCCTGCTTCTGAACGACGACTACACGCCGATGGAATTCGTGATCCATATCCTGGAGCGCTTCTTCCAGAAGGACAGGGAAGCTGCCACCCGCATCATGCTGCATGTTCACAATCATGGAGTGGGCGAATGTGGTGTCTTCACCTACGAAGTCGCCGAAACCAAAGTCTCACAGGTGATGGATTTCGCCAGGCAACATGAACATCCGCTTCAATGCGTCATGGAAAAGAAGTGAGGATCAGACGTGCCAACATTTTCGCCCAGCCTCGAAAAAGCGCTGCATCAGGCACTGACCTACGCCAATGAGCGTCACCACGAATACGCGACGCTTGAGCACCTGCTGCTCGCGCTGATCGATGACGCCGACGCCGCCGCCGTGATGGGGGCCTGCAACGTCAACCTTGATTCCCTTCGCAAGACCGTGTCCGACTTCGTTGACAACGATCTCGCCAATCTGATCACGGGTTACGACGAGGACTCGAAGCCCACGTCGAGCTTCCAGCGTGTCATCCAGCGGGCCGTCATCCATGTCCAGTCCTCCGGTCGCGAGGAAGTGACCGGCGCCAACGTCCTCGTTGCGATCTTCGCCGAACGCGAGAGCAATGCCGCCTATTTCCTGCAGGAGCAGGAGATGACCCGCTATGACGCGGTCAATTATATCTCGCATGGCATTGGCAAGCGGCCTGGCGCCTCGCAGGTTCGGAGCCCCCGTGGTTCCGACGAGGGAGAACCCGAAGCCAAGCAGGGACGCGAGCCCGAGGAAGGTGCTGCCAAGGGCAAGCAGGAAGCCTTGAAGGCTTACTGCGTCAACCTGAACGAAAAGGCCAAGACCGGCCGCATCGATCCCTTGATCGGTCGCCACAGCGAAGTGAACCGGACGATCCAGGTTCTGTGCCGTCGTTCCAAGAACAATCCGCTTTATGTCGGTGATCCCGGCGTCGGCAAGACGGCAATCGCCGAAGGGCTTGCCAAGCGCATTGTCGAGGGCAAGGTTCCCGAAGCCCTCGCGGACGCGACGATCTTTTCGCTCGACATGGGCACGCTGCTCGCCGGCACGCGCTATCGCGGTGACTTCGAGGAGCGGCTGAAGCAGGTTGTCAAGGAACTCGAGGAGTATCCGGGCGCTGTGCTGTTCATCGACGAGATCCACACGGTGATCGGGGCAGGTGCCACCTCCGGCGGCGCCATGGACGCGTCGAACCTCTTGAAGCCGGCGCTCTCTTCTGGGGCGATCCGCTGCATCGGTTCGACCACCTACAAGGAATACCGGCAGTTCTTTGAAAAAGACCGCGCACTTGTCCGCCGGTTCCAGAAGATCGACGTCAATGAGCCGTCGATCGATGATGCCATCGAGATCATGAAGGGCTTGAAGCCCTATTTCGAGGATTATCACAAGCTGCGTTACACCAACGAGGCGATCAAGTCGGCCGTCGAGCTTTCGGCCCGCTACATCTCCGACCGCAAGCTGCCGGACAAGGCGATCGACGTGATCGACGAAACCGGTGCAGCCCAGATGCTGCTGCCGGCGTCCAAGCGCCGCAAGCTGATCACCGAAAAGGAGATCGAGGTCACCATCGCGACGATGGCCCGGATCCCGCCCAAAACCGTATCCAAGGACGACGAGATGGTTCTCGCCAATCTGGAAAAGGAATTGCGCTCGGTCGTCTACGGCCAGGACAAGGCGATCGAAGCCCTGTCGACGGCGATCAAGCTCGCCCGTGCGGGTCTTCGCGAACCGAACAAGCCGATCGGCTCCTACGTCTTCTCCGGCCCGACAGGCGTCGGCAAGACGGAAGTCGCCAAGCAACTGGCCTCGTCGCTTGGCGTGGAACTCCTGCGCTTCGACATGTCGGAGTATATGGAAAGGCACACCGTCTCGCGGCTTCTCGGGGCGCCTCCCGGCTATGTCGGCTTCGACCAGGGCGGTCTCTTGACCGATGGCGTCGATCAGCACCCGCACTCGGTCGTGCTGCTCGATGAGATCGAGAAGGCGCATCCGGATATCTACAACATCCTGCTGCAGGTCATGGACCATGGCCAGCTGACGGACCACAACGGCAAGAAGATAGACTTCCGCAACGTGATCCTGATCATGACGACGAATGCGGGCGCATCGGAGATGGCGAAGTCGGCAATCGGCTTCGGTTCGTCGAAGCGCTCGGGTGAGGATGAGGAAGCGTTGAACCGCCTCTTCACTCCGGAATTCCGCAACCGCCTCGACGCGACGATCCCGTTCGCGCCGTTGCCGACGGAAGTCATCCACCAGGTGGTGCAGAAGTTCGTCATGCAGCTGGAGGCCCAGCTGTCCGAACGCAACGTCACCTTCGACCTGTCGGAGCCTGCAATCGCCTGGTTGGCGAAGAATGGCTACGACGAGAAGATGGGCGCCCGTCCGTTGGGCCGTGTCATTCAGGAGCATATCAAGAAGCCGCTGGCCAACGAGATCCTGTTCGGCAAGCTGAAAAAGGGTGGTGTCGTGAAGGTCGGCACCAAGACCGACGAGGCGGGCGACGAGGTCCTCGATCTGGAAGCGATCTCAGAAGTGGCACCGGTCAAGCCGAAGCCATCAGCCGAGGTGGCCCAGGCCAAGCCGGCCAAGGCCAAGCGCAAGCCGGTCTCGAAGGCTTCCGTCGTTGAAGATGACGGCGACGTTGCCGTGATCGACGAGGCGCCCAAGCAGCCCAAACGGTCGGCCGTGCCGAAGGTACCGAAGAAGAAGTAAGCGCCGACGTCCATGAAAAAACCGTGCCGGGCGCAAAGCCCGGCACTTTCTTTTTGCCGATCCGGAATTTCAGATGTCTTCGGCTCCCTCCGATATTTCACAAATTCGGTGGTTTTTCACCGGCATGCGCGGACTCTTCAGTCTGCCCGCGATCATCCTGATGATCTCCTTCGTGGGTTTTTCGGCTTTTGCCCTGCAATCTGGCATCACGCGCGCCGAGGCCATGTTCATGACGGCGACCGTCTGGGCATTGCCGGCCAAGATGATCCTGATCGGCACGATGACAAGTGGCGCAAACCTGCTCGCGATCTTTCTCGCGGTCTCGCTGTCATCGATCCGCATGATGCCGATGGTGGCCTCGCTGGTGCCGGAAATGCGGACCGAGCGCACGCCGACATGGCTCCTGCTCCTCTTGTCCCATTTCATCGCGATCACGGCCTGGGTCTTCGCCATGGGGAGTTTCAAGACCGTGCCGCGGGAGGCGCGAGTCTCCTATTTCGCCGGGTTCGGGATTACGCTGGTAACGGTCAACACCATCCTCGTCGGCGTATGCTACGGGCTGGTGGCGAGCTTCCCCCCAGTCGTGGCGGGTCTCCTCTTCTTCCTCACGCCGGTCTATTTCATCGCTTCGATATGGGCGACCGGACGTCAGTCCGTCGTCAAGGTCGCCTTCGTCGTCGGCATCGTCTCAGGGCCGCTTCTGGCAGCCGTTGTGCCAGGCTTTGACATCCTGATCGCCGGTCTCGGCGGCGGGACTTTGGCTTATCTCTTCGATCGCTACGCGATCCGGGGCGGCAAGGCCTCGGCGATCGCAGAGCCGATAAAGGACGAGCCGGTGGAGGAGCTGGTCTGATGGTGGATTACTGGCCCTATGTCGTCATCATCGTCGCCGGCTGGCTCGCGACCGATATGTGGCGCTGGCTGGGCGTCATTGCCGGAAATCGTCTGCGGGAGGGCTCCGAGGTGCTGAACTGGGTGAGGGCGGTTGCGACCGCACTCGTCATGGCAGTGACCGCGAAACTGGTCGTCTTTCCCTCAGGCATGTTGGAAAACTCGCCACTCTGGCTCAGGCTGGCGGCCGCAGGTCTCGGCTTCGCAGCCTTCCTGCTCTCGGGCCAACGCGTCGTCGTTGGGGTCGTCGTCCCCCTGGCAATCCTGGGGGCTGGCCTGCTCTGGCTCTGAGGTCGCATGCGATCACAGAGGCGTGTGATCGCTGGATTTGCCACATTTCGCCTCCCAGATCGTGAATATCGGTCAAGAAAGGAAAGCGAAATGTCCAAGGTAGTACGCTTCCGAACACTGAAGCACGGCGATCCGCCCCGGTTCAAGGTTCTCCCGGAGGATCTGCGCAAACGGTCTCCCCGGATCCGCTCAACACATTCGCCCCGTGCGTTCCCGATCATGCTTCTCGCGCTCGTCGGGGCTGCGGCCGCACTGGTGTTTGGTGGGATTGTCGGCTGACCTCGGACGTTCGGCCCTCATTGACGGCACCTGTTCAGAGCGCAGCCTTGATCTTCTCTGCCTGCGCTTTCAGTACCTCGACATCGGCCATGCCACCGGCATGCGGTTTGAGCGGCAAGCCGTCATGCCTTGGGATCACGTGGAAATGCAGGTGGAAAACGGTCTGCCCGGCAGCGGGCTCGTTGAACTGCGCGACAAAGATGCCGTCGGCCTCGAAGGCCTCTTTCGCCGCATTGGCGAGCTTCTGTACGACCGGCATGAGCTTCGACAGCACGGCCGGATCGGCATCGAGCAGGTTGCGCGATCCAGCCTTCGGGATCACGAGAAGATGACCGGGCGCCTGCGGCATGACGTCCATGAAGGCGAGCGCGTCTTCGTCTTCATAGAGTTTGACCGACGGAATGTCGCCGGCAAGGATCTTGGCGAAGATGTTGTTCGGATCATAGGCGGTCATGGTCGTCTCCTCGATTGTCCGGGCCACTTAACGGCAAGGCACGCTCCGCTTCAAGGGAGGGACTGTGCCTCTCAACCATCGAATTCCTCGCCTTCGCGCAGTTGGCGCTCACCTTTTCGGAAGGGGGTGTGTTCACCGAGAAATTCGCCGATCTGCGCGACCTCGCGACGTTCCTGTTCGAGATAGTCCGCCACGGCACGACGCAATCCCGGATGCGTGATGAAATGGGCGGAATGGGTGATGACAGGCTCGTAGCCGCGCGCCAGCTTGTGCTCGCCTTGAGCGCCGGCTTCGACGCGGGCAAGGCCCTTCTCCAGCGCAAAGTCGATAGCCTGATGATAACAGACTTCGAAATGCAGGAAGGGGTGGTCCTCGATGCAGCCCCAGTGGCGACCGTAGAGGGCATCTGCGCCGATGAAATTGATCGCGCCGGCCACATAGCGCCCGTTGCGCTTCGCCATCACCAGCAGGATGTCGTCGGCCATGCGCTCGCCGACCAGTGAATAGAACATGCGGGTGAGATAGGGGCGACCCCACTTGCGGCTGCCGGTATCGATATAGAAGTGGAAGAACTGGTCCCAGATCTCTTCCGTCAGATCACGGCCTGTCAGCCAGTCGATGCTCAATCCGTTTTCGAGTGCTGACCGGCGTTCCTTGCGCAGAGTCTTGCGCTTGGACGAAGACAGCTCCGCGAGAAAAGCCTCGTGGTTCGTATAGCCCCGATTGATGAAGTGGAACTGTTGGTCAGTCCGGTGCAGGAAGTTGGCTTCCGTAACGGAGGTCAGCTCCCCTTGCGTAAGGAAGGTAATATGCGCCGAGGAGAATTCGAGTTCTTGCGCAATCTGCCGGAGCCCCTGGGCAAGGAGAGACTGGACCCGCATCACATCCTCGCCCTGGCGCACCAGGAGCCGCGGCCCGGTCGCAGGTGTAAAGGGGATGGAGGCTTGCAGTTTCGGATAGTAGCGTCCGCCGGCACGCTGAAAGGCGTCTGCCCAACCGTGGTCGAAGACATATTCGCCCTGGCTGTGGCTCTTGAGGTAACAGGGGATTGCACCGATCAGGCGCCCCTGTTCCTCCAGCAGAAGGTGATGGCCCATCCAGCCGGTCTCGGCCGTGGCCGAGCCCGAGTCTTCGATGGCCGAGAGGAAGGCATGCGAGGTGAAGGGATTGTAGCTGGCCCCGGAACGGCACGCTCCGGAGAGCTGGCCCCATTCGCTGGATGAAATCTCCTGAAAGGAGCCGACTACGCGGATCGTCACCTCGTCTGCCATGGATCTCCCGTCAGGCGATCGCCGGCGACTGGCGCGGGTCGAAGCCTTCGAATGTCATCTGATCAGCATATTTATAGGTCTGCGCCCGCATGATTTCATCCCTGACGGTCCAGGTAATCACAGGTGTGCCCTTTTCACGCAGGCCCGTGACGAACTCATTGGGCAGATGCGCGACGCAATAGGAGGTGAAATCGAGGCCGAGTTCCATGGCCTCCGCATGCGCGGCAAAGTTCTCCGGCTTCATGCCTTCCGCCGTCAGGCCGACCGGCCAGGGGCACTCTGCGAGTTTGAGGGCGCGCAGCAGGTGATAGTCGAAGCTCATCAATGCGACCTTGCCCTCATAGCCTTCGAGCACCTCAAGCACGTCCTCGATAAAGCCGTCATCATGCTCGGCATCGATCCCCTTGAGTTCGATCACCAGCGGAACCTGACCCTTCACCAGGTCGAGCATCTGGCGAAGGGTCGGGATCTTGTCCTTCGTCCCGCCAATGGACAGCATGCGCAATTCGCCGGCGGTGCGCTCACGCACTTCACCGGTCATGTTGCAGAGACGTTGCAGATCATGATCGTGGAAAACCATCGGCACGCTGTCGGAGGAAAGCTGGATGTCACATTCGATGGCAAAGCCGGCCTCGATCGCCCGGCTGAAAGCCGAAAGCGTGTTTTCCCAGATGGTCTTGTTCATGTCGTGGTAGCCGCGATGGGCAACCGGCAGATCCTTGATCCAGTCGGCGCGGCTCACTGGGCAATCTCCAGGATGGCATCGATCTCGACGGCCGCATTCAGCGGCAGCTGCGCCACGCCGACGGCAGCGCGGGCATGTTTGCCGGCGTCGCCGAGCACATTGGCAATCAGATTCGAGGCGCCGTTGATGACGAGGTGCTGCTCGACGAAACCGGGCGCGGAGGCGACGAAGCCGTTGAGCTTGACGACCCGGGTGATACGCGACAGGTCGCCGGAAAGGGCCGCCTTGGCCTGAGCCAGGATGTTGATTGCGCAGAGCTCGGCCGCTCTCTGGGCATCTGCGAGAGCGACATCGCCGCCGACCAGACCGATCACGGCCATTTTTCCGCCTTCAATTGGAAGTTGGCCGGAGAGAAACAGCAGGTTTCCGCTGATCACATAGGGCACGTAATTGGCGGCGGGGGCAGCCGCTTCCGGCAGGCTGATGCCCAGTGCTGCAAGGCGGCCGTCGATTGTGTCGGACATGGTCGATTCCCGGTCTGTTGATAAAAGGTGAGAAACTCGTGGCGACGAAAAGCATGTCTCGCTTTTGCCGGATGTGTTCTTATAACATCGAGGACGAGTCCAACAGGAGGGTGTCGATGTTTCCTTTGCGAATGGCGGTCCGTGCGTCGATGGCGCTTGCTGCCGTGGGCGCCACGGGGGCGGCGGCATCTGCGGCGACTGTCGGCCTCGTGCCGCACCGCGCCGTCTACGAAATTGTGCTGAAAGAGGCATCCGACCGCTCGGGCATCGAGTCCGTGCGCGGGCGCATGGTCTATGAATTCAGCGGCTCGGCCTGCAAGGGATTCAACACCCAGTTTCGCTTTGTCACGCGCATCGACGTCGGCGACGGCGTGCGCGTCACCGATCAGCGCTCGACCACCTTCGAAGACGTGTCGGCTGGCAAGTTCCGATTCGAGAACAAGTCCTTCACCGACGACCAGTTGGACAAGGACGTGAGCGGCGCTGCCGCCGAAGCCGATGGCAAGGTCAGGATCGAACTCACCGGACCCGACAAGCGTGATATCGAGCTTGCTGACAGCCGTTTCCCCGCCGAGCACATGCTCGAAGTGATCTCCCGCGCCCGCAAGGGCGAGCAGGTCTTCGAATCACGGATCTTCGATGGCTCCGAAGATGGTGACCAGACCTTCCTGACCACCACGATCGTTGGTGGACCGAAGAAGTCGAGTGCTGCGGATCCGGAAGCCAAGGCCCTGGCGTCCCTTGGAACGCAGCAGTACTGGCCTGTCTCGATCGCCTATTTCGACGAGAAGACCAGAGGCGACCAGGTGCCGATCTACAGTCAGTCCTTCAAGCTTTACGAGAATGGCGTGACACGTGATCTCACGCTCGACTACGGTGATTTTGTCCTGGCCGGCAAGCTGACCAAGCTTGAAGTCCTTGGCAAGCCGAACGGCGATTGCCAGTAATCGGCCGAGGCCGCGGTATATTCGCCGCTTCCACACTTGATTTTTGGCCGTCGCACCTGTATGGCCCGCATCATTCCACACGCGAGGCTTGGGATCGACAGGGAGAAATCCTGCCGCTTCCGCCCGGTGGCAAGCCGAAAGGTCTGCTGTTTGCCTCGCGGGGGTTCAACCGGAAAAAGGAGAAAAAGGCATGGCATTGCCTGATTTTAGCATGCGTCAGCTTCTGGAAGCTGGCGTTCACTTCGGTCACCAGACGCACCGCTGGAACCCGAAGATGAAGCCGTACATCTTCGGCGATCGTAGCAACATCCACATCATCGACCTGGCTCAGACCGTTCCGATGCTGTCGCGCGCCCTGCAGGTCGTGTCCGACACCGTCGCTCGTGGCGGCCGCGTTCTCTTCGTCGGCACCAAGCGTCAGGCTTCGGAAATCATCGCTGACAGCGCCAAGCGTTCGGCCCAGTACTATGTCAACTCCCGCTGGCTCGGCGGCATGATGACCAACTGGAAGACCATTTCGAACTCGATCGCCCGTCTGCGCAAGCTCGACGAAATCCTGTCTTCGGAAGCATCTGGTTACTCCAAGAAGGAGCGCCTGAACCTTGAGCGCGAACGCGAGAAGCTTGAAAAGGCTCTTGGCGGTATCCGCGACATGGGCGGCACCCCCGACCTGATGTTCATCATCGACACCAACAAGGAAAAGATCGCGATCGACGAAGCCAAGCGCCTCGGCATCCCGGTTGTTGCTGTCATCGACTCGAACTGCGATCCGGACCTCATCGACTACCCGATCCCGGGCAACGACGACGCTTCGCGCGCCATCGCTCTCTACTGCGACCTGATCTCGCGCGCTGCCATCGACGGTATCGCTCGCCAGCAGGGTTCGTCTGGTCGTGACATCGGCGCCTCTGCCGAAGCTCCGATCGAGCCGGCTCTCGAGACCGAAGCAGAAGCTTGATGCTTCGAACGCGGCGGAGTTGATCCGCCGCGCCCCGTCAAGGGATACGGCCGCCCGAAAGCTCGTCTGAGCCTCGGGCGGCCTCGCAATTCCGGCGACCTGTCACCGATACGGTCCTGAATGCGTTCAAGGTTTTCGTGGTGACCTGCTTCATCACGTTGTCACACTTCCGGGTACATTTCGTCCCCCAAACAGCATGCTCCGGGATCACGATCGGCTGGCGCATCGCTTGAACAGACAAGAGGCACACAATGGCTGAAATCACTGCAGCACTGGTTAAGGAACTGCGCGAAAAGTCCGGCGCAGGCATGATGGATTGCAAGAAGGCTCTCATCGAGAACGACGGTGACGTCGAAGCCGCCATCGACTGGCTGCGCGCCAAGGGTATCGCCAAGGCCGACAAGAAGTCGGGCCGCACGGCCGCCGAAGGCCTGGTCGGCATCAATGGCGCCGGCACCTCGGCCGTTGTCGTCGAAGTCAACTCCGAAACCGACTTCGTTGCCCGTAACGACGCCTTCCAGGACCTCGTCCGCGGCGTGGCTTCCGTTGCCATCGGCACCGACGGTACCGTCGATGCGATCAGCGCTGCCACCTATCCGGCCAGCGGCAAGTCGGTCGCCGACACCATCAAGGACGCAATCGCCCATATCGGCGAGAACATGACGCTGCGCCGCGCCGTCAAGCTCTCGGTCGAGGATGGTGTCGTCGCGACCTACGTCCACAATGCCGCCTCCGAAGGCCTCGGCAAGCTCGGCGTGCTCGTTGCGCTGAAGTCGACCGGCAACAAGGACGTTCTGGCTGCCATCGGCCGTCAGGTCGCCATGCACATCGCTGCGACCAACCCGCTTGCCATCCGTTCGGAAGAAGTCGATGCCGCCGTCGCCGAGCGCGAGCGCAATGTCTTCATCGAACAGTCGCGCGCCTCGGGCAAGCCGGACGCGATCATCGAGAAGATGGTCGAAGGCCGCATGCGCAAGTTCTTCGAGGAAGTCGCGCTTCTGTCGCAGGCTTTCGTCATCAACCCGGATCTGACGGTTGGCGACGCCATCAAGGCTGCCGAGAAGGATGCCGGCGCTCCGATCGAAGTCACCGGCATGGCTCGTCTGCTGCTCGGCGAAGGCATCGAGAAGGAAGAGAGCGACTTCGCCGCCGAAGTGGCTGCTGTCGCCAAGGGCTGATCGCCCTATCCTTTCAAGGGAAAACATCGGGCATCGCGTGACAACGCGGTGCCCTTCGTGTATCCGGCACTGAATTGAATTCGGGAGCACTCATGTCCGTCAAGCCATTGTTCAAACGCGTCCTCCTCAAGGCTTCCGGCGAGGCCCTCATGGGAAGCCAGGGCTTCGGGATTGATGTCGCGGTGGCAGATCGGATTGCCGGCGACATCGCAGAAGCCCGGCGCATGGGCGTGGAAGTCGGCGTCGTCGTCGGCGGGGGCAACATTTTCCGCGGTGTGGCTGTCGCCTCCAAGGGCGGCGATCGGGTGACCGGCGACCATATGGGCATGCTGGCAACCGTCATCAACGCGCTGGCGCTTGCCACTTCGCTGCGCAAACGCGATATCGATACGGTCGTTCTTTCGGCGATCGCCATGCCGGAGATTTGCGAGAGCTTCTCGCAGCGCGCCGCCTTGCACCATCTGGCGCAGGGCAGGGTGGTAATTTTTGCAGGCGGTACGGGCAATCCATTCTTCACCACCGATTCCGCTGCGGCATTGCGCGCAGCCGAGATCGGTGCCGAGGCGATCTTCAAGGGAACGCAGGTGGACGGGATCTATTCCGCCGACCCGAAGAAGGAACCAGACGCCACCCGCTTCGACCGGCTCACGCATGATGAAGTCCTGCAGAAGGGGCTCGCCGTCATGGATGTTGCAGCTGTCGCCCTGGCGCGCGAAAACCACATACCGATCATCGTCTTCTCGATCCATGAGAAGGGTGGCTTCGGCGAAATCCTGTCCGGCGCCGGTCTCATGACCATCGTCACCGACAACTGATCAAAATGAATGGCGGACATCCAGTGATGCCGCCGGCTGAAAGAGCAATGGGAGAACCATGATGACCGCAGGGGTTGATCTCAACGACATCAAGCGCCGCATGGACGGTGCCATCAACGCATTCAAGAACGATATCGCGTCGCTGCGCACGGGCCGCGCCTCGGCCAATATCCTCGATCCGGTTATGGTCGAAGCCTATGGTTCGCGCGTGCCGCTGAATCAGGTGGCCAACGTGACCGTGCCCGAGCCCCGCATGCTGGGTGTCTCGATCTGGGACAAGTCCATGGTCAACGCTGTCGACCGTGCGATCCGCGAAGCCAATCTCGGCCTCAACCCGATCATGGATGGGCAGAACCTGCGCATTCCTCTGCCGGAATTGAACGAAGAGCGCCGCAAGTCGCTCGTCAAGGTCGCGCATGATTACGCCGAGAAAGCCAAGGTTGCCATCCGCCACGTCCGCCGCGACGGCATGGACGGCCTGAAGAAGGCCGAGAAGGATGGCGCGATCAGCCAGGACGACAGCCGTTCCCTGTCCGAGAAGGTGCAGAAGATGACCGACGAGACGATTGTCGACGTCGACCGCTTGCTCGCGGACAAGGAAAAGGAAATCATGCAGGTTTAAGGCAGAGTCGTCTTTCGCCGTACTCTCCGAGCCGCCTGGATCCTCGCCAATGTCGACAATTCATCATCGCATCGTTCCGCAGCATGTTGCGATCATCATGGATGGCAACGGACGCTGGGCGAACGCGCGCGGCTTGCCGCGAACCCTTGGCCACCGCAAGGGGGTCGAGGCGGTCCGTGAGACGGTTAAGGCTGCCGGCGAGGCCGGGATCTCGTTTCTGACCCTGTTTGCCTTCTCGTCCGAAAACTGGCGGCGACCGGAAGCCGAGGTCAACGAACTCTTTGGTCTCCTGAAAGCCTTCATCCGCCGTGATCTGGCCGAACTGCATCGGTCGGGCGTCCGTGTGCGCGTCATCGGAGACCGGCTGAACCTCCGCGACGACATTCTGTCGCTCCTCCTCGAAGCGGAAGAGACGACGGCCGACAATACGGCCATGACCCTCGTGATTGCCTTCAACTACGGATCGCGTGACGAGATCGCACGGGCTGCGGCACGTCTGGCGGTCGAAGTGCGGGCCGGCAGGCTCGATCCGTCCCAGATCGATGCACAAAAGCTCAACGACTTTCTCGATACAGCCGGCATTCCGGATCCGGATCTGGTGATCCGCACGAGCGGCGAGGAGCGTCTGTCGAACTTCCTGCTCTGGCAGGCGGCCTATGCCGAGCTGATGTTCGTGCCCGACTTCTGGCCGGATTTCACGCCGGCGCTGTTCGACAGTGTTCTGGAACGATACGCGGCGCGCGACCGTCGCTTCGGTGGTCTGTCGGACAAAGCCGTGGCGGTTGGCTCATGACCTTGACCATGTCGCGCGAGCTCCAGCTCAGGATCGTCTCAGCCATCGTCTTGGTCGTGGTGGTTCTCGCCGCGACCTGGTTTGGCGGCCTTGCCTTCAAGGCTCTGGCTGCGGCAATCGGTCTGCTGATCTATTACGAGTGGTCCACCATCACACGTCTTGCAGAGGGCAGCCTCAGGTCGAACGCTTTCGGCTGGTTGTCGATGGCGTTGATCAGCCTGAACATGCTCTTCGGAGAGGCCGATATGACAGTGCCGCTCTTTGCCGGTCTTGTTGTAACCATGGCCATTCCGTCCTTTCTCGGCCGCGTGAGCTGGTGGCAGTCTGGCGGTCTGTTCTATGCCGGCCTGAGCGCCATTTCGCTTTCCGCGATCCGGGGTGAGGATTCTCTCGGCTTCATCGCGATGCTTTTTGTCTTCGTCGTTGTCTGGGCGACAGACATTCTGGCTTACTTCGTCGGTCGGGCCGTCGGCGGTCCCAAACTTGCCCCGCGCATATCACCCGGCAAAACCTGGTCAGGCGCCGTTGGTGGCACCGTGGCCGGTGTCGCGGGTGGAATTCTGGTCGCTATGGCCCATTTTCAGGATGTCGGGCTGTGGGTCGGGCTGGTGGCACTGGCGCTGTCGGTTGCAAGCCAGATCGGCGACCTCTTCGAGTCTTTTATCAAGCGGCGATTTGGGGTGAAGGATTCGAGCAAGCTGATTCCTGGCCATGGTGGCGTGATGGACCGCGTCGACGGCCTTGTATTTGCCTGTTTTGCCGCGTTTTTCTTGGCCATCGGCAGTTCTGCCGGAAGTGCCAATGCTGTCGTGTCCATGGGAGCCTTCCTCTTCGGTCTTTGAGGATCGATTCAATCCGGCAACCGACGGCGCCAACCTTCGCCATGAGCGAGATCAGGATACGGATAGATGGATCACATCAGCACAATCTTCAGTTTCCTCGGCGGATATATCCTGCCTTACATCCTGATCCTGTCTGCGCTCGTTTTCATTCATGAATTGGGTCACTACCTTGCAGGGCGCTGGTCGGGCATCCGGATTCTCGCCTTCTCGGTCGGCTTCGGCCCTGAGCTGGTCGGCTTCACTGACAGTCACGGAACCCGCTGGAAGATATCGGCAATCCCGCTTGGCGGCTATGTGCGCTTCTTTGGTGACGCAGATGCTGCCAGCCGTCCCGATGGTTCGATGGTCGAAGAACTGACGGAGCAGGAACGCGCCCAGACACTGAACGGTGCCAAGCTGTGGAAACGCGCCGTGACGGTTGCCGCAGGCCCGATTGCCAACTTCCTGCTCGCCATCGTCATCTTTGCCGGCATGTTCGCGACGATGGGCAAACCCGTGTCGGATCCGGTCGTCGCCGACATCAAGCCTGGCAGCGCAGCTGAGGCTGCCGGAATTGCGCGCGGCGACGTTCTGGTGGCTCTCGATGGTCGCATCATCGAAACCTTCGACGATGTTGTGCGCTACATCACAATGCGGCCGGAAATTCCGGTCGAGGTCACGGTCCGCCGCGATGGTCAGGAGGTCGATTTCGATCTGGTTCCGCATCGGGCCGTAACGACCGATCGCTTCGGCAACGAGATGGAAGTCGGGCAGATTGGCATCATCACCGACCAGCAGGCCGGCAACTTCCGGATCGTGCAGCTATCGCCGGTGGAAGCCGTCTGGGAGGGCGTGCGTCAGACTGGCCACATCATTACCGGTACATTCGATTATATCGGCAACATGATCGCCGGCCGCATGAATGCCGACCAGCTGGGGGGGCCGGTCCGAGTCGTGCAGGCCTCTGGCCAGATGGCGACGCTCGGCGTTATCGCTCTGTTAAATCTGGCGGCGGTTCTTTCCGTTTCGCTGGGGCTTTTGAATTTGTTCCCAGTTCCGGTCCTTGACGGGGGCCATCTGGTTCTCTACGCGATTGAAGCAGTACGGGGGAGACCGATGGGGCAGGGCGCACAGGAAATCGCATTCCGGATTGGTATGGCGATGATCCTGTCTCTGATGGTCTTCGCCACCTGGAACGATATCAGCCGTTTGATTGGCTAGACGGGGGAGCTTGCAGGCCGGGAAAGGATTTGTTTACGATGTTTCAAATCGATAGTGGCGATTGGGCCACGTGTTGAAATGAAGTAAACAGAAATTAACTCGCGCACTTGCTTGTAGGGTAAAACCCGTTAAAACCACACACGGGCCGGAGTCGGGTGCCGACTGCGGGGCAATTGAAGAAGGTATAGTATACACATGAAGGCTGGTTCAAAGTTTTTGAACGCAGTATCGGCGGTCGCGCTGTCTGCTGGTGTCGTGTCTTCGGGCGCAGGTATTGCCGTTCTTGCATCGGTGGTTGCTGCCGAAGCTGCAGTTGTTCAGCGTATTGATGTGCGCGGTGCTCAGCGTGTGGGTGCGGAGGCTGTACGCTCCAATATTTCGATCCAGCCGGGTCGGACCTTCTCCAACTCCGACATCGATGAATCGGTCAAGCGTCTCTACGCGACCGGCTTCTTCTCCGATGTGCAGATCTCTGTATCCGGCGGCACGCTCGTCGTGACCGTTGCTGAAAACCAGCTGATCAACCAGGTCGTCTTCAACGGCAACCGCAAGATCAAGGACGACAAGCTTCAGGCCATCGTCCAGACCCAGGCGCAGGGTCCATATAGCGACAGCCTCATCAGCGCGGACATCGAGCGCATCCGTGAAGCCTATGCCGCGATTGGCCGCAGCGACGTTGAAGTGACGACGCAGGTCGTGACCGTGGCCGAGGGCCGCGTGAACCTCGCTTTCGTCGTCAATGAGGGCGAGCGCACGAAGATCAGCACGATCAATTTCGTTGGCAACAGCGCCTATTCCGACGGTCGCCTTGCCGCCGTCCTGCAGACGAAGGAATCGGGTGTCCTGTCCTTCCTGACTCGCAAGGATGTCTACAATGAGGACAAGTTGCGCGCCGATGAAGAATTGCTGCGCCAGTTCTACTACAACCATGGCTATGCCGACTTCCGCGTGATCTCCTCCGAGGCCGTGTTGAGCGAGACCGGCAACGAATACACGATCAATATCACAGTCGACGAAGGTCAGCGTTACCGCTTTGGTGCCGTTTCGGTCGAGTCGACCGTCGACGGTATCGACGGTTCCGAGCTGCAGGGCCTTCTGGAAACCCGCGAAGGCAATACCTACAGTGCCCGCGATGTTCAGAAGTCGATGGAAGCCATTTCGCGCCGCGTCTCGTCGGCTGGTTATCCTTTCGCTCGCGTCGTTCCGCGCGGTGACCGCAATTTCGAGACCAACACCATCGGCGTGACCTATCTCGTCGACCAGGGTGAGCGCGCTTATGTCGAGCGCATCGAGGTTCGTGGCAATACCCGTACCCGCGACTATGTTATTCGCCGCGAGTTCGATATTTCCGAAGGCGACGCCTTCAACCAGGAAACCATCTCCCGTGCCAAGCGCCGCCTGGAGGCCCTCGGCTTCTTCGCGTCCGTCAACATTTCGACCCAGACCGGCAGCTCGCCGGACCGCGTCGTGGTCATCGTGGATGTACAGGATCAGCCGACCGGCTCGTTCGGCATCGGTGCCGGTTATTCCGTCGGTGACGGTGGCCTGGTTCTCGAAGCTTCTGTCGAAGAAAAGAACTTCCTCGGTCGCGGCCAGTTCATCCGCCTCGCGGCCGGTGGTGGTTTCGACGACACGCAGACCTACAACTTCTCTTTCACCGAGCCCTATTTCCTCGGTTACCGTCTGGCCGCCGGCTTCGACCTCTTCAAGAGCTCGACCAGCAGCAACTCGGAATACGATTACGAAGAGCAGGGCGGCACGATCCGCGTGACCGCGCCGATCACCGAAGATCTGGCAACGACTCTGCGTTACACCTACAAGACCATCGATTACATCAATGATGGCGCGTTCGGGACCGACGGTGTTGCCGGCGGTGGTGATGACACGATCGCAGATCCCTATATTGACGCGATCAGCGGCAGCACCTGGAAGCAGTCGATCCTCGGTCATTCGATCGTCTACAACACGGTCGACGATCGGCAGAACCCGCATGAGGGCATTTATGCGAGCTTTACGCATGAATATGCCGGCCTCGGTGGCGATTCCGAATACTACAAGGCTTACATCCGCGCCCGCATGTTCTACACGCTGTCGGACGAGTTCGACATCGTCGGTTCGTTGGCCGGTTCGGCTGGTCACGTCGTCGCTCTCGGCGACAACCTGAACGTCTTCGAGCAGTTCAAGATTGGCGGCAAGGAAGTTCGCGGCTTCGACAACAGCGGTATCGGCCCGCGTATGGGTGACGACTCGATCGGCGGCACGACCTACTTCGCAGCCTCCGCCGAAGCCACTTTCCCGCTTCCGATGGTCCCGCAGGATCTGGGCTTCCGCGGTGCAGTCTTTGCCGACGCCGGAACACTGTTCGGCAGCGACCTGGCGAGCGATGGCGGTGCCCAGGGGACGAGCATGTCGCTCCGTGCTTCGGTTGGCGCAGGTGTGATCTGGAATTCGCCCTTCGGCGCTCTTCGTGTCGACTACGCGGTTCCGGTCGCCAAGGAAGACTTCGACGAGACCCAGGAATTCCGCTTCAGCATGGCGAACCAGTTCTAATACTGGTGGTCCAGAACTGCTGACAGTTTGACGTTCTGGAGCGTTTGCTGATGGAGCATAATCATTTCTTTCCGCCCCATTCAGGGGTGACCTTGGCTGCGCTTGCGCAGCAGACGGGGGCGGAATTGCAGGACGAGAGCCATGGTGAGCGGATCGTTCGATCCGTGTCGCCGGTGGCGCGCGCAAAGGACGGGGATGTGTGCTACATCCTCTCCCGCCGCAACCGTGATGAGCTGGCGACATGCCAGGCGACGGCGATTTTCTGCGAAAAGCCGCTTCTGTCCCTCATCCCCGCACATATTCCCGTTCTGGTCGCCAAAAGTGCCCATACCGCATTTGCGCTTGCAGGTGCTCTTCTGCATCCTCAGGGGCTGAAGCCGGCGCTTACGACATCGGAGCCGGCGAAGATTTCGCCAGCGGCCTATGTCGATCCCTCCGCAAGTCTGGAGCCCGGCGTCGAGATCGAGCCGATGGCTGTCATCGGTGCCGATGTCGAAATCGGCAGCGGGACCCGTATCGGGCCTGGCGCCGTTATCGGGCCGGGCGTCCGCATTGGCCGCGACTGCGTGATTGCCGGTGGCGCGACAGTCCAGGTGGCCCTTATCGGTAACAATGTCATCATCCACAACGGTGCCCGCATCGGCCAGGACGGCTTCGGCTATGCGCCGGGTCCCCGTGGCATGCTCAAGATCGTTCAGGTTGGCCGCGTCATCATCCAGGATCACGTCGAGATTGGTGCCAACACCACGATCGATCGTGGCACCATGGACGATACGGTAATCGGCGAGGGCACCAAGATCGACAATCTGGTCCAGGTTGGTCACAACGTTCGCATCGGGCGTCATTGTGGCATTGTGAGCCAGGTTGGCATTGCCGGCAGCACGGTCATCGGGGATGGGGTCATGATTGGCGGCGCCGCCGGCGTGAATGGTCATATCAAGATTGGCGACGGCGCACAGATTGCCGCCATGAGCGGCGTTCTTGCAGACGTGCCCCCGGGCGAGAGATACGGCGGTGTTCCGGCCCGCCCGTTGAAGGATTATCTGCGCGAGGTAGCGGACACATTGAGCCGCTACGACGGCCGCGCCAAGGACAAGGGAGCCAGCAATGACTGAACTCGCGAAGAGCGAATTGGGATCGGCTGATATCCTCGAGATCATGAAGCTTCTGCCCCACCGCTACCCCTTCCTGCTGGTGGACAAGATCATTGAGATCGACGGTGACAATTCTGCCATCGGCATCAAGAACGTCACGGCCAACGAGCCGCATTTCACCGGCCATTTTCCGGAAAGCCCGATCATGCCCGGCGTGCTTCTGATCGAAGGCATGGCGCAGACTGCCGGTGCGATCTGTGCCCGGTTGCAGGGCGAGGGTGGAAATCTCGTCTACTTCATGACGATCGACAATGCCCGCTTCCGCAAGCCGGTTGTGCCGGGTGATCGAGTCGAATTCCACGTCGTGAAGCAGAAGCAGCGCGGCAATATCTGGAAATTCCATTGCGACGCCAAGGTCGACGGCGCACTGGTCGCCGAGGCCGACATCGGTGCCATGATCATGCGCAAGGATCAGAAATGAGCCAGATCGCCGCAAGCGCCGTCATCCATCCGATGGCCGTGGTCGAAGACGGCGCGGTGATCGGTGAGAATGTCCGGATTGGACCCTTCTGCCGCGTCGGTCCGCGTGTCACGCTGAAGGACGGTGTCGAGCTCCTGTCGAACGCTGTTGTGACCGGATTGACCGAAATCGGCGCCGGCACGCAGATCCACCCGATGGCCGTGATCGGCGGTGTATCGCAGAGCCTCCACGAGGCGGGCGTAGATTCCAGACTGGTCGTCGGCGCGAACTGCACAATGCGCGAAGGCGTGACGATGAACTGCGGCACGGTCGGCGGCGGCGGTATTACGCAGGTCGGCGACAACTGCCTGTTCCTTGCGAATTCGCATGTCGCGCATGACTGCATTCTCGGCAGCGGGATTATTCTCTCCAACAATGTCATGCTCGCCGGGCATGTCCGCGTCGAGGACAAGGCCATCCTCAGTGGCGGCTGCGCCGTGCATCAGTTCGTCCGTATCGGTCGTCAGGCGTTCATCGGCGGACTGTCCGCCGTCGCCTATGATGTCATTCCCTATGGCATGCTGAATGGGAACCCGGGCATCCTGGGCGGCCTCAATGTGGTCGGCATGAGCCGGTCCGGCATCGAGCGTTCGGTCATCCATCAGGTCCGTCGCGCCTTCAAGCAGATCTTCGAGAGCGAAGGCTCGGCCCGTGCCAATGCAGCCGAGATCCGCGACGAATATCTCGACTGCCCGCCGGCGATCGAAATCCTCGACTTCATCGCGGCTGAAAGCGACCGGGCTCTGTCTTCGCCCCATCGCGGCAAGACCTGATCCATGACGGCGGCCGCGCACCGTGACGGCCTGCCGCGGACCGGTCGCCTCGCGATCATCGCTGGCAGCGGAAAACTGCCGCTCTTCCTGGCCGAGGCTGCACGCGAGGCAGGCGAAGATCCATTTGTTCTCAGACTGAAAAATGAGGCTGACGACATCTGGCAAGGGTTCGACACTGCGGTGATCGGTATCGGCGACATGGCAGGCCTTTCCGCCCTGTTCCGTCAGCATGATATCCGTCGGGTGGTGATGTCGGGTGCCGTCAAGCGACGCCCGGCCTTTGGCGATATCCGGGTCAACTGGAAATCCCTCCTGAAACTTCCCAGTGCGCTGAAGACCCTGCTGGCCGGCGGTGACGATGCCGTGTTGCGCATGGTGATCTCGCTGATCGAAGCGCAGGGCTGCGAAGTGCTCGGTGCACACGAGATCCTTCCAGGTCTGCTGGCAACGGTTGGACCGCTCGGGGCGGTTTCCCCGGACGCCGATGCGTTGAAGGATATCGGCAGGGCCGCGGATGCCGCCGAAACGCTTGGCAGGCTCGATGTGGGGCAGGGGGCGGTTGCAGTCGGCGGCCGTATCGTAGCCCTGGAAGGCGTCGAAGGTACCGACGCCATGCTGGCCCGGGTGCAGGGATTGCGCGCAGAGGGCAGGATCTCGCAACGCCGCAAGGGCGTTCTGGTCAAACTCTGCAAGCCGCAGCAGGATCTGCGGGCAGATCTGCCGACCATAGGGGTCTCGACTGTTGCGAACGCCAAGGCCGCAGGGCTCGCTGGCATTGCCGTCGAAGCCGGGCGGGCGCTCGTGGTCGAGCGCGACGCGATGATCGTGGCTGCGGATGCTGCCGGCATTTTCGTCGTCGGCATAGACCGGTCAAACAAGGAGCTTGGATCGTGAGCGATAAACCGCTGAAGATCGCCGTGATTGCCGGCGAAGTCTCCGGTGACTTGCTCGGCGCGGATCTCATCGCGCAAGTCAAAGCCATGCATCAGGGACCCGTCGAACTCGTCGGCGTCGGCGGTGACGCGCTCGAGGTGCAAGGCTTGAAATCGCTCTTCGATTTTTCCGAGCTCTCGATCATGGGCATTACCCAGGTCCTGTCGAAACTGCCGCGCCTCATCAAGCTGATCTCGCTGACGGCGGATGCGATCATCAAGGCAGAGCCTGATCTGCTGTTGATCGTCGACAGCCCGGATTTCACCCATCGTGTGGCCAGAAAGGTGCGGCAAAAGCTTCCCGACCTGACCGTGGTCAATTATGTCTGCCCGAGCGTTTGGGCCTGGAAGGAATACCGCGCCAAGGCCATGCTCGACTATGTCGATGCGGTGCTGGCGGTCCTGCCCTTCGAGCCTGCCGTCATGCAGCAGCTCGGCGGTCCGGAAACCTATTTTGTTGGCCATCGTCTATCGAGCCACCCCGATATCCGGCGCGTTCGCGAATCCCGCAAGGCGAGAGGCGCAAGAGCGGAGGGCGAGGGCCGCACCATTCTCCTGTTGCCAGGGTCACGTGGCAGCGAGATCACGCAGCTTTTGCCGGTCTTTGGCGAGGCCATGCAGGAGTTCGTCGCCCGCAATGGCGAGACGCGTTTCGTCCTGCCGACCGTCGCGCGACAGGAGGCGCGAGTGCGCGAGATCACGCGGGACTGGGCGCTCAGGCCGGAGATTGTCCTTGGCGACGATGCAAAGTGGCGCGCCTTCGAGCAGGCGGACGCTGCGATCGCCGCCTCCGGCACTGTGATCCTGGAACTCGCACTTGCGCATGTGCCCGTCGTCTCCACCTACAGGGGCGACTGGATCATCCGCCTCCTCGCCAACCGTATCAAGATCTGGACCGGCGCTCTGCCGAACCTGATTGCGGACTATGCCGTGGTCCCGGAATATTTCAACGACGTGCTTCGGCCGGCAAGCCTTGTGCGTTGGTCGGAGCGACTGTCGCTCGACACGCCGCAGCGCGCAGCGATGCTGAGCGGATATGACGACGTCTGGCGCAAGCTGCAAACAGAACGGCCCGCCGGTGAAACCGGCGCAGCGGTTGTTCTGTCCGTCCTGCAAAAGCGCGGAAAGATCTGATCCTCAGGCCCAACGGGCGAAGGGGTCGGCAAGTCCTTCCCAGGCTGTCGGCTTAAAGGCGCTCGCGGATACGAGACAATCGTCCAGTTCGGCGGTGATCCGGTGCTGATCCATCGGATCAGCACCGATGAAGACAATCTCCTGCCGCCGGTCCCCCCATTCCTTGTCGAGATAGGGCGTCATCGCGTTGAGGAAGGCCGGGTCGTCGGGCCAGCGAGATTTCGGCACAGACGCCCACCACAATCCCATCTTGGTCGTCCGGACGAGCGGGCCGGCCTGGCTCAATTCCCCGACATGATGCGGGCGTGTGGCGAGCCAGAAGAAACCTTTCGCACGGATGACGCCCGGCCAGGAGCGATCGAGAAAGGCCCGGAAGCGGGTTGGGTCGAACGGTGCGCGGGCGCGGTAGACGAAGGAGCGGATCCCATATTCCTCCGTTTCTGGAAGATGATCGCGGAAGCCGTGCAGTTCCTGGAACCACAATGGATGCGTCTCGGCTTTGGCAAAATCGAAGAGCCCGGTCCCGAGGATGTCCTTTGCCGCCACATGGGCAAAGTCGGTCTCGATGACGCGGGCATCGGCATTCAGACCCGCAATGATCTTGCGCGCCGCATCGAGCTGCTCGGAGGTCGCCGTGCTGACCTTGTTGAGAATGATCACATCGGCGAATTCGATTTGTTCGACGAGCAGATCGACCAGTGTTCGGTTGTCGTTTTCGCCAGCAGTCTCGCCGCGATCGGCAAGAAAATCGCTCGAGGAATAGTCGCCGATGAGATTGGCGGCATCGACGACCGTCACCATCGTGTCCAATCGGGCAATGTCGGAGAGGCTACGGCCCTCGTCGTCGCGAAAGTCGAAGGTGGTGGCAATCGGCAGGGGTTCGGCTATGCCGGTCGCCTCGATCAGCAGATAATCAAAGCGTCCCTGTTCGGCGAGTCCGCGCACCTCGTTCAAGAGGTCGTCCCGCAATGTGCAACAGATGCAGCCATTGCTCATTTCCACCAGTTGTTCCTGCGTGCGGGAAAGCGCAGCGTCCCCGCCACGCACAAGCGCCGCATCGATATTCACCTCACTCATGTCGTTGACGATCACGGCGACCCGCAAACCGTCTCGATTGGCGAGGACATGGTTGAGCAGGGTCGTCTTGCCGGCCCCCAGAAATCCGGAGAGGACGGTTACGGGAAGCTTTTTCATGGAATGACTCAAATTAATGTAATAACATAACATCATCGGGCCGGAAAAAGGCGGAGCCGAGGTTCCGCCTTTCGCGCCCGGGGAGGGACCAGATTATTGTGAGAGGCAGTCGCTCATGGAGGTGGCAAGATTGCGCATCAACTGGCCATAGAGGGCTGGTCCAGCCTCGAGCGCACCGCCCTCGGGATCAAGAACACCAGACTTGGCCTGCGTGCCCTCGGTCACAACGCCGATCAGCTTTGGTTCGAACTGCGGTTCGGCAAACACGCAGGCCGCTCCGAGCTCCTCGATCTTGGCATGGATGGTCGACAGCCGCTCGGCACCCGGCATGGATTCAGGGCTGACGGTGACCGATCCTGCCACTCGCACGCCATAGCGATTCTCGAAATACTGATAGGCATCGTGAAAGACGATGAAGGGCTTCTCGAGCACTGGCTTCAGCTGCGTGGCAATCTCCGTGTCGAGCGCCTGGATTTCGATGTCGAGAGCAGCGAGATTGGCCTCATAGGCAGTCTTGTTCACGGGATCGGCTTCGCTCAGGCTCTTGGCGATTGCGGCTGCCATGGCCTTGGCATTGGTCGGGTCGAGCCACAGATGCATGTCGGTTCCGCCATGCCCTTCTTCGGCGTGATCGTGCGCCTCCGGAGCATGGCTCTCGTGTGCGTGGTTATCGCCGGCCTCTGCGGCGTCTTCCGCCGCATGGTCGTGTCCGCCTTCATGGGCGTGTACGGCTTCGGTGTGATCTGACTGGCCGGCTTCTTCAGCGCCGTGATCATGAGCATGGTCCTCGCTGCCTTCATGGGCGTGACCCTCGTCATTCTCGCCATCTTCAGCTTGCTCGCCGTGGTCGTGCCCCTCAAAGGCGCCGCCCTCGCGAAACGACAGCGTGGTCAGTCCTGGCGCGTCTTCGAGCTCGACCACCTTGGCCTTCTTCGGCAAAGCCTCCAGTGGCTTGTCCAGGAAGGCTTCGAGGCCCGGGCCAATCCAAAACACGAGATCTGCATTCTCCAGCGCGCGGGCATTCGATGGCTTCAGTGTGTAGGTGTGCGGGGAGGCCGCACCCTCGACGATCAATGAGGGTTCGCCGATGCCCTTCATGATCGAGGCGACGAGCGAGTGCACGGGTTTGATTGAAACCACGACGTCAGGAGCCGCCGAGGCGAGGGTGGGGGACAGGAAAAGAAGCGTTGTCGAGGCAGCCAGTCCAAGGCGATTGCAGGTCATGCAGAGCTCCCAATGTCGTTATGTAATACAATTACGTCCGTTGCGTAATGCTATAACGTGTGGCATAGGAGGTGGCAATATGAAAATCTCGAGAAACCCATGAATGCCATGAAATCACGGGAGGCCGCACCGCTGGTGTCACTCGCCGGCGCTGGTGTCTACCGCAACGGGCGTTGGCTCGTACGCGGGGTGGACTTCTCCGTTCGCCCGGGCGAAATCGTCACGCTGATCGGCCCGAACGGCTCTGGCAAGTCGACAAGCGCCAAGATGGCCATTGGTGTCATGAAGGCCGACGAGGGGAGGGTCGAGCGCAAGGCCGGCCTACGGGTCGGATACGTGCCGCAACGTCTGGCGGTCGACTGGACGATGCCGCTCACCGTGCGGCGCCTGATGACCCTGACGGCGCCTCTGCCGGCGGAAGAGGTTGACGCAGCACTCCAGGCTGTCGGCATTGCCCATCTCGCCGGGGCCGAGGTTCAGCATCTCTCCGGCGGGGAATTTCAGCGGGCCCTGCTTGCCCGCGCCATGGCGCGAAAGCCGGATATCTTGGTCCTCGACGAACCGGTCCAGGGCGTCGATTTCTCAGGCGAGATTGCGCTGTATGCCCTCATCACATCCATTCGCAATGCGACCGGATGTGGCATCTTGCTGATTTCACACGACCTTCACGTGGTCATGGCGGAGACCGACACGGTGATCTGCCTCAACGGTCACGTCTGTTGCCGGGGAACACCGGCTGCCGTCAGCCAGAGCCCGGAATACATGCGGCTCTTCGGCGCCAAGGCAGCGCAAACGCTCGCCGTCTACAGCCATGAACATGACCACACGCACCTGCCCGATGGCCGCGTGCAGCATGCTGACGGAAGCGTGACCGATCACTGCCATCCGGAAGATGGCCACCACCATGGCGATGATCACCACGAAGACCATGACCATGGCCATGGCCACCATAAGAACCGGGAGCACGACCATGCTGGATGACTTTTTCGTCCGCGCCATGCTCGCCGGCATCGGCCTTGCGCTCACGACCGGGCCGCTCGGCTGTTTCGTGATCTGGCGGCGGATGGCCTATTTCGGCGACACCATGGCCCATTCGGCCCTGCTTGGCGTGGCGCTCTCGCTCTTCTTTTCACTCAACCTCATGGTCAGCGTCTTCGTGGTCGCTGCGCTCGTCTCGCTGATCCTCATCGTCCTGCAGAAGCGACAGGGGCTTTCGGCGGATGCGCTGCTCGGCATCCTCAGCCACGCGACCCTGGCAATCGGCCTTGTCATGGTCGCCTTCATGACCTGGGTCCGGTTCGACCTCATCGCCTTCCTCTTCGGCGACATCCTGGCCGTGACGCCGACGGATGTCGCCATCGTCTGGATCGGTGGCCTCTTCGTGGTAGCCATCATTGCCTGGCTCTGGCGGCCGCTGCTCGCCGGCACGGTCAATGTCGAACTCGCCGAAGCCGAGGGCATGCAGCCTGAACGGGCGCGGATCATCTTCATGCTGCTGATGGCACTCGTGATTGCCATCGCAATGAAGATCGTCGGCATCATGCTGATCACCTCGCTGCTGATCATTCCGGCCGCCGCTGCCCGACGGTTTGCCACGACGCCGGAAGTCATGGCGGTGCTCGCTTCGGTGATCGGGGCCGTTTCTGTCGTCATGGGTCTCTTCGGCTCGCTGACCTATGATACGCCGTCCGGACCGTCGATCGTGGTCGCCGCGCTCCTGCTCTTCATCATCAGCCTGTTGCCCCGACCGGGCGGCCGGACAACCGACCTTCGACCGAGGGCCTGACCCCATGACCAAGACCGATCTCACGCGCAATCAGTCACTCGTCTTCGACGCGCTCGTGGACAGCGACGGGCCGCTCTCGGCCTATACGCTGCTTGATCGGCTGAGGGAGCATGGTTTTCGCGCGCCGCTGCAGGTCTACCGTGCGCTCGACAAGCTCGTCGAGTTCGGCATGGTCCATCGGCTTGAAAGCCTGAATGCTTTTGTCGCATGCGCGCATCCGCATGACGGCTGCTCGGGGCACGGCACCGTGGCCTTCATGATCTGCAACAAGTGCGGTCATGTGACGGAGTTTCACGACCATGACGTCGATCATCGGCTGGAAACCATTACCCGAAGCCGCAGCTTCAAGCCGGAAAAGACAACGATCGAGATCAGGGGATTGTGCGCGACCTGCACCGAGATCGCGGCCTGACGGCGGCAGCGCCTAGAGGGGCTGCAGCTCCGAGGCAAAACTGCGCCAGTTGCGCACGTAATTCTGGGCAGAAAGCCTCAGTCCCGCAATCGCCGCGTCGTCGAGCGTCCGCACGACCCGTGCCGGTGAACCGACGATGAGGGAATTGTCCGGGAAGCTCTTGCCCTCGGTGATCAGCGCATTGGCGCCGACGAGGCAGTTGTCGCCGATCCGGGCACCGTTCAGCACCGTTGCGCCCATGCCGATCAGTGAGTTGTTTCCGATTGTGCAGCCATGAATGATGGCATGATGGCCGATGGTGCAGCCCTCGCCGATCTTCACCCCCTTGCCGGGATCGGTATGCACCATCACGCCATCCTGGATGTTCGAACCCTCGCCGATCACGATTGGATCGTTGTCGCCACGCAGAACCGCCCCGAACCAAATGCCGACATCATCGCCGATCTGCACATCGCCGATGACCTGCGCATTCGGTGCGATCCAGTACGCGCCTGTGGGCGGCAGTTTCGGAACCCTGTCTCCCAGACGGTAGATCGGCATCGTCGGATCCGTGTCCTCAGCGCAGGCGCAGGATGACCGGGAAGCGCCCGGCCTGGGACGAAATGTGGAGATGGATGCTGGCTTCCGGTTGCGAATACCGCCAGGCGCGGGCCCCGTGCGAAAGCAGAAGTCCGATCAGATCCTTGGTCTTGGAGCGCTTCTCCCGAAAGCCGATCTCGGTGAGACGGTAGGCTGCTTCATGGAGCGGGTGCAGCATGTTGTTGGCCGACGTCAGGCCGCTATTGTCCTGATCATCGACGGGTTGATATCTGAAGTCTTTCGTTGCCATTCCGTATTCCTCGTAAACAGTACAAGTCGAGGTGCGGGGTGACCGTGTTACTGGGCGGCGGCCCAGCAACCGATACCCTTCTTCTTCAAGGCATTGCAGGCGTGGACTGCGTCCTTCTGGTCGTCAAATCCACCGAACCGGGCGCGGTAGATCTGCTTGGCGCCGTCGCCATAGGCAACGGTGAAGGGGGTGGCGGAACGCAATACCTTGCCGCCTTTATCCTGCGCTGTGCGCAGAAGATCCATGGCCAGATCCTTGTCCGGCGACGTGCCGATCTGGACCACCCAGCCGGAACGCGGCGCGGTGGATGCTGTGGTGACGCTGTCGATTTCTGTCGGTGTCGCGGAAGCGGCAGCGACGGACTGGGTGACATCTGCCGGCTCCACCGCTGCTCCAGAATTCGGCATATAGGCGGGGGCGGGCTGAGGCACTGGAACAGCGTCGCGGGAACTTGCTGCAGGCGCGGTCGGCCGCATGGTTTCCAGAGCCGCACTGGCGGCATTGACTGCCGGCGAAGCGGCATAGGCCTGCGCCACGCCGTTATAACGGACACTCGGCAGAGGGCCGGTCTGCGGCAGGTTCGGCACGCCAGCGTCGCCGATGGAGGCCGTCGCCTGAGCGGGAGCCATGGACGTGTCGTTTTTCGCAATGAGCTTGCCACCGCCACGCGAACTCGAGGCTTCGGGGAAGTAGCGATTGACGAGACTGGTCATCTGCGCGTTTCGGCGAGCTCCGGACGTTGCACCGAGCACGACTGCCACGATCGATCGGCCATCAGCCTCTGCGGAGGTCGCGAGATTGTAGCCGGCAGCGCGAGTGTAACCCGTCTTGATGCCGTCTACGCCGCGCACCTGGCCAAGCAGACGGTTGTGGTTTCCAATCGTCTGCTTGCCGAACCGGAAGCTGCGGGTGGAGAAATAACCGTAATACTGCGGGAAGTGCTGGCGAAGTGCGATGCTGAGCCGAGCCTGATCACGCGCAGTCGTCATTTGCGCCGTGTTCGGCAGACCATGGGCATTGCGATAGGTGGTCTTCGTCATGCCGAGACTGCGCGCCTTGGCGGTCATCATCTGAGCAAAGCGCTGCTCGGACCCGCCGACATATTCGGCAAGTGCCGTCGCAACGTCATTGGCGGAACGCGTTACGAGCGACAGGATCGCCTGCTCGACGGTGATGCTGCGCCCCGTGCCGACACCGAGTTTCGATGGCGGCTCCTTGGCAGCATTTGCCGAGAACGGCACCTTGCTGTTGAGGGTGATGCGGCCGGCCTCCAGCGCCTCGAAGACCATATAGAGCGTCATCATCTTGGTCAGCGACGCGGGATAGCGCAGGCTGTCGGCATTTTCGCTGTAGAGAACCTTGCCCGTTTTGACGTCGATGACGATCCCGGCATATTTGGGATTGGCTTGGGCCACGCTGGAGGCGGCGACCGTTGTTACGATAACCGCAACTGCTGCGACGACGAACCGACGAAGGGCGGCGGCGAAGTTGTAGCTTCCCAGAACTTTGTGCACCACGATACTCTTTAATTGCGTAATTGACGACCGGACGCTTTCCCCCAATCGCGACCATCTCTATCGACCCTACGGAATGAGCCTTACCAAGAAGTTTATGATGAACGGTCGGTTGACGCTTTGAGTGGATTTTTAGACGTCCCGCTGGAAGAGACCGCTCTGCTATGGCTCTTCACATAGGTGCGCACGGCGTCATCAATGGCCTGCCAGTCTGGGAGCAGGCGGCTCGAAAAGCGGTAGAGAACGCTCAGGTCCTCGCCGACATGAATGTCGCGCTGGCAGTCGCTGCTACCGCCATTCTCGGGCAATTCGGGCAGCGTGCAGCGAATTGCGTATTGTTGCCCATCGGGCAGTGTCCCCGTGAGAAGGCTCTCACCTTCATAGCCGGTCGCGCTCCGGAACCTGTGTATTTCAAGGCCACCCGGCCCCGGATCAGATCCTGGGTTGATCAAGTGTCTGTAGATGGGGTCCACCCGACCGGACATGTCCCGTGACATTGTGCTCTGGGACATCTGCAGGAAGATCAGGCTGTGTGCGAGGCTGAGATCGTCGAACCGTCTCCGCTCTGCGCTGGAATAGCCGGTGAGTTCCGGCCATAGCAGGTAGAGATCAACACGTTCGGCGTTCCCGCCCAGGCGCTGCTGTTCGAATCGGATCGTGTTGGCCGGGAGCGAGAGCTGGTCTCTCCCAATGGTGATCTCGACGATCTCGGTGCTTTCTGTATGTCCCGCAAGAGAGAGGCGCTCTCCATAGGCGCGTCCGAACCAGCTGATGGCGACCGAGGCTGCGGAGAGAAGAAGAACGGCAAGCGTCACGAGCACCAGGAAGCGCGTTGAGATCAGTGGCGCCTGTTCGTCCTCTGGTTCCAATTCGCCTGCCCCAGCCCGCATGTCGGCTCCATCCTCTGGGCGGAACGTCGTCGACGCGTTCTCGCCTAAGAGCAGATTTCGGCTGGCATGGTTAATTTGCGGTTAAGGGCAGGCGCAAAGGCGTGCGGCGGACAAAAGGAGAGCCGGTCCCGGTTGGACGGGACCGGCTCATTGGCTCCGGTCGGGGGACGGGTAGGCGGGGACAGACCGGGCCAGAAGAAGGCGGCGGCGTGGCTTATTGGGATACGCTGCCAACGGCGCCGGCGCGTCCGTCCTGGAGTTTCACCCAGCGGCTGGGTTGGCTGGACGACTGACGCTTCAGATAGGTGTATTCGGTCTCGGACCACAGCAGCACCTTGTTGCGCATGTTGTCGAGAATGAAGTCGCCGTGGTCCGTGCGGATGGTCAGAACGGCATGCCCCTCTCCATTCGGCTGCAAGACGACGGTCATCAGGAGGTCGGCTGGGTCGACACCGCGATCGATCAGCATCTTGCGCTTGAGCAGGGCAAAATCTTCGCAGTCTCCGACGCTCCTGGGATAGGCCCACCGCTCCTCGACGCCGTAGATCTCAAGGTCGGTGAGGGGGGTGATCGAGCTGTTGACGGTGTAGTTCACCTCAAGAATGCTCTTCCAGAGTGCTTCGGTCAGCTGCATCGGGCCGCTGTCGACCTGGCTTCCTGCGCATTCGCCGGCATAGGTCCGGCAGAATTCGTAGTGACCGATGGGCGGATTTGCCTTGCCTACGATCTGCATGTTGGCCGGCATGGCCGAAACCTGGAAGGCCAGTGCGCCGAGGATGGCGGCGGCCAGAGTTCCAATACCCAGAGTTTTCTTTGTTGTCATTGGTTGTCTCCTGGTGATGGAGATAGCAATGACAGGGAAAATTTGATGCGCCGCGAAGAATAGCGCTAAGATAAAAGGCGAAATAGATGAAAAGCAAAATCTATATTTAGA
>NZ_JAJGPW010000006.1:0-279939 GCF_020889605.1 Rhizobium sp. 'Codium 1' | reverse complement strand
CAGCCCGGTAGCTCGTCAGGCTCATAACCTGAAGGCCGCAGGTTCAAATCCTGCCCCCGCAACCAATGTGACTTGTATATTCGACCATTCCAGATATTTGCTTTTAAGCTCCTCGCCATAACGGTCGAGGAGTTTTTTGCGTTTTTGCTCCGTGTCGATCTCGCCAGACGCAATCATGGCAACGAAATCGTTCTGCGCGGTGGCAACGAACTGTTGTTCCATCAGGTCCATGACATCCATCTGGGCGAAGATGGCAGCGATCAGTCCGTGGTCTTGTAGGGATGGCGGCTGATGGCCGGGTGTCTTGCCGATGATGACGGTCTGGATGAGGTCCCGCACGATCGGCATCAGCCGGCGCTTGACCACTTCGTCGGCGTTGTTGCGCGCGAGGAAGATCAGCTTGCGGATTGCAATCTCGATGTTTGCCGGATTGAACTGCGCCTTCAGCTTCTCGATCTTCTCCTGAAAATCCTCGGCCGGCTCCTCGCTCGTCAAAAGTTCTCGGGCGAGCTGTTCGCGCTTCAGCTCAAGTTCGTCGAGCTGGTCGTCGAGAATGGCAAGCCGCGGCCGGCCTTCGGCATGCCGGTCCTGGATCTGCTGGGCTAGGTTCTTCTGCTGCCGTGCGATGGCAGTCAGTTGCGCGGCAATATCTTCCTTCCGTGACGGGATCGCAGTTTGCCGGTCTCGACCGCGATCATCTTCTGCGAAACGCGATCGAAGATCTCGAGCTAATAGAACGCGACGGGAATGCAGTTCAGACATTCGTCACCTGGCTGAGAAACAAGCCTCCGGGCTTTTCGGACTCTGCAAAGGAATCACGGCAGTCTGTCCGTCGAGCCCGCTAACCGCAACAGACGAAAGTTCTGGCCGGAAGCGAATTCTGCCGTGGCGGGAACGCGCCTTCATTCCGGACTTTGAGGTCAGCACGTCGAGCGCCTGAAAGCCGATACGCCGCCAGACGAAAGCTGCTGCGCAAGCTCATCAAGCAACCGTCTTATTTGCTATCGATCTCGGTTCACTGGCTGTTGGCAGCCGGCTCGATGTGCCCTGCGCAGTTGCGCCGACCAGTTTTATCCTTTGACGGCGCAGGCCAACATGTCGACAAAGCCCGTAACTTTTGGGGGCCTGAAGCGGGCGGCCGGATAGACCGTATAGATGCCGCCTGATGGTAGATCCCATGCTGGCAGCACCGGGATCAGGCTCCCGCTGGAGATCTCCCCAAGCGCCAGGAAGTCCGGCAGGACTGATATCCCACCTCCATGCCGTACGGCCGCCATCACCGCTGGTGTGGTGTTGATGGCGATGCTCGACTGGAATTTGACGGTGCGGCTTTCCCGATTGTCATGGGTGAAGGTCCATTCCAGGGGCTCCCGCAGGGCCGCATTGGCCACAAATGGCAAGGCCGTCAGATCCTTTGGCTCTCGCAGCTTAGCTATCTCATCGGTGAACTGAGGTGATGCGACCATGAGTTGTCTGAACGAACCGATCCGCCGCGCCTGCAGACTCGAATCCGCCAGCCACCCAACGCGGATCGAAAGATCCATGTTCTCTGCTATAAGATCGACCGCCTTGTCGCTGAGATTGAGTTCGACTTTGCAATTCGGGAAGCAAGCGGTGAAGTCCGCAACGACAGGAACCACGACTGTCGTCCCGTAGTCATATGGTGCTGTGATCCTCAAAAGACCCTTCGGATTGGCTCTGGCTTCGGCCAACTCGCTGAATGCGTCTTCAGTCTCTCGAAGGATTGAAACACACCGGGCATGGAATATTCGCCCCGCTTCGGTTGGCTGTAGTCGTCGCGTTGTTCGCATCAACAACGTGGTGCCGACCTCCTGCTCCAGTCTGGCAACCTGCTGGCTGACGACAGCCTTTGTAATGCCGAGATGCTCAGCTGCTTTGGTGAAGGACCCCGCATCGACGACAGCGCAAAAATAAACGAGGCGGTTGAGGTTGGTCATTTCCTGCATGTAGGGTTCCCGTCGATTGTAAGCTTTTAACATACGTTCTGTCGTTTTTGTCGATCTTTTCGTTTCAATGCGACCATGTCATTTATGCTGCACAAGGAGCAAGACATGAGCGACAAGGTTCACATCACCTATCTTTTCGACCCTCTCTGCGGATGGTGCTACGGCGCCTCCGGTATCATGAGGGAGCTGTCATCGCGACCGGAGATAGCGGTTGAACTGATGCCGACGGGTTTGTTTTCCGGTCGTGGTGCAAGACCACTGGACGCTCAGTTTGCAGCCTTTGCCTGGTCAAACGACCTGCGTATCGCAGCGCTCACGGGCCGCAGCTTCACCGAGGAGTATCGGAAACGGGTTCTTGGCAAAAAGGGGGGCATGCTCGACTCCACTGCGGCCACACTTGCGCTGACAGCGGTCAAGCTCACCGCGCCTGGAGCAGAACTCGATGCCCTCAGACTGATCCAGGAGGCGCGCTATGTCCATGGTCTCGACGTTACCGACAAGCTTGTCCTAATCGACATTCTGAAGAACGCCGGCTTATACGCCGCCGCCGCCCGTTTGGCATCATCGGACGAAGACCTGCTCGAAGCTAATCGTCGAAGCCTTGCCACAGCGCGTGCCCTAAAGAACGAGTTCCGGGTCGACGGCGTTCCAGCTCTGATCGTGGGAAAGGGGACAATGCGCCGTCCGCTTGGCGCCAGCAGCCTATTTGGTGATCCGGATCTGCTGTCGAGACTTCTTGAGGCGTGCGCATCTGCCATCGACACCACCCTTTCACATCCCGATCTGTAAAAGAGGACTGAGAGATGGCCCCCCGGAATTTTTCACCTGTCCCTCTCGCTTCGGCGCTTCTGACGCTATGTCTGCCGACCGCCGGTTTCGGACAGAGCATGCCGTCCTACGGAGCACCAATCACGATCGAACAGGCCAAGCAGGCGGCGGAAGCAGCCGTCGCTGAGATGCGAAAACACAATCTGGACATGACGATCGCGATCGTCGATGCGGGAAGTAACCTCGTCTATCTCGAGCGCTCAAATCAGGCTGGTATCGGTACGGTCGACGCGGCAATCGGCAAGGCGAAGGCCGCCAATGGTATCAAAACACCAACCAAGATGATCGAGGACATGATCATCAAGCATGGTCAAAGCAACCTCTTGGCTGTGCCTGGTGCCTTCCCAGTTGAAGGCGGGGTGCCGATCATTATCGACGACAAGGTTGTTGGCGCAATTGGCGCCAGCGGCGGCATGCCGGTCGACGACGGCGCCGTTGCCAATGCAGGCGCACAAGGCTTGCAGCCCTGAAGCCGACCACCGCACCAACCGACTACGCCCTCAATGCCTTAAGCGCAGGCTCCACTGGCCCATCAAAACAGGAGACACGCCATGTTTAACAGGAGAACCATGATGAAGACCACCATCGCCGCCGGCGCTGCAGCCGTATTTTCCCCCGCTGGCCTCGGCCACGCCTCCGGCAAGAGCCTGACCTGGACATCATTCCCGGCCGGCCAGAACGGCTTTTTCCGCGCCCCCGTTCTGATCTCCGGTGCAAGCGAAGCTGTCCTGATTGATGGTGGCTTTACGCTCTCCGATGGCCAGTCTGTCGCAGACGCCATCAAGGCAACCGGCAAGACGTTGACGACTATTTATATCAGCCAGTCAGACCCTGACTATTACTTCAGCCTCGGTCCGATAAAGGCTGCCTTCCCCGATGCCAAGGTCATCGCTGCGTCGGCCACAGTTGACGCCATCAAGGGCAGCGTCGAAAAGAAGCTTGCTGTCTGGGGGCCGCAGTTGAAGGAAAATGGCCCGCAGGCATTGGCCGACATCATCATGCCAGAAGCCTTTGACAAAAAGACGCTGACGGTTGATGGGGAAACCATTGAGATCGTCAGTGCCGAGGGGCTTGCCAATCGCCGCTATCTCTACGTGCCATCCTTAAACGCAGTGTTCGGCGGAGTGATGATCTTCAACGGTGTTCACGTCTGGACTGCTGATACCAACAGCGTCGATCTTCGAGCCGCCTGGATTGCCAATCTCGAAAAGATCGCGGCTCGCAAACCGGCGGTCGTGGTTGCCGGCCATATGACGGCAGACGCTCCGACCGACCTTTCAGGCGTCGAGCACACGATTGCCTATCTGAAGGCATTCGAGGAAGAACTGGCTAAGACCAAGGACTCGGCCGCGCTGAAGATCGCAATGGAAACTCGGTTTCCGGGCCTCGGCATGGGTCTCGCACTCGACATTGGCTCCAAGGTTGCCACCGGCGAAATGAAGTGGGGCTAATCCGTCATGGGCGCCAATCTTGACCTGATCCGAGCCACCTACGAGGGTTCCTCAGAAGACAATGGCCGCAATCTGCTTGCGGCTCTTGCTCCCGATGCGACCTGGACGGAGGCCGAGGGTTTTCCCTATGCCGGCACCTATGTAGGACCGGAAGCTATCGTCGCGGGTGTCTTCCAGCGACTTGGCACCGAGTGGATCGGCTATCGCGCAGAAGTCCACACGTTCATGGAAGACGGTGACCAGGTTGCGGCGTTCGGCATCTATTCTGGCACCTACAAGGCGACGGGCAAGTCGATGACGGCGCACTTCGCGCATCTCTATAAGGTTCGCGACGGCAAGATCGCCAGCATGGTCCAGTATGTCGACAGCCATATGGTGGTCCAGGCGCTGAGTAATAACTGAGGCGTTACCGCTCCCGGACACAGCAAAATATCGTGTCCGGGGGTGCCGCCGATTTTTCGCAAATATCTGGTTAAAATTCAGCCGAGCTGTTCTTCGAGAGACTCAACAGGCATCATTCCGAAACCCGCGAAAATAAAGCCAGAGGACATGACCAATAAAGTCAGCTGGAAACCGGTGGCTGCAATAAAGGGGATGGCGAAAGGTTTCGGTCATTCCGCAAGATCGCACACGTCAATCTCTGCAGGGGTGCTGTTACAATTTCGATACGCTATTCTAAGGCGCTAGAAAATCCATCTGGCCCAGCCAAGAAGTCCAGGAAGCTTCTTACCTTGGCAGGAAGATAGCTACGATCAGCGTAAATAGCCTGAATATGCAGTTTCGGCCATGCAATGGTGGGCAACACTGGTTCAAGTCGACCGTCTTTCACATCGTTCTGCGCTGCCCAGTTTGGGAGCATGGCAAAGCCCATGCCAGCAATAGCGGCTTGATGAAGAATGCTTTCGTTGGCGCTTACCAAAATTGGCCGGAATTTGATATCCATCCCCTCTTCGCCACCAAATCTGATGCGCCCGTCCGCTGCAACCTGAGAATAAGCAAGCAACGGGGCGTCATTCAGATTTGCCGGGTTTGTGGGCCGGCCGAAGCTATCTAAAAATGCAGGGGCTGCGACCAACTGAAACGTGACCTCTGACAGTTTTCGCGCGATCAAGCCCTCATCTAACTTAAACGCAACACGAAGCGCCAGATCGATACCTTCTTCAACCATGTTAATCTTGCGGCCGCTCAAGTCGATATCAAAAGTCACATGTGGGTTTTGCTGATTGTAGGTGGTCAGTAGTTTCGCAAAGGCCGGATTCGACATCCAAACAGGCATCGACATTTTGAGCGTACCGCGCGGCGACATGCTGTCTGTGGTCAATTGCGCTTCGGCTTCGCTTAGCGCGTCAAGCACACGGCGGATCGTTTGCAGGTACTGCGCACCTGCCTCGGTCAGGCTGACGTTGCGACTGTTGCGATTGAGCAGGCGAGCGCCGACGCGCGCCTCGATATGCTTGACGTGTTTGGTGGTCATAGCGGGCGAGAGGCCAAGCCGCTCCGCTACGGCAGAAAAGTTCTTATGTTCCGCAACTTCGGCAAAAACACGCAGGCTCAAAAGTGTGTCCATCATCAACTCACAGGAAATGGTAAGTCAACATATGACCTAATGATGTCCCAGATGGAAATGGTTATTCCTGTTCTCATCACATCACGCTGCATAAGCGATTTTTAGGAAGAGAACGGCATGACAACGATTGATATGAACCCCATACAAACCAGCAAGGGTTGGAATATTGGCCTGTGGGTCGTCCAAGCCCTATTGGCTGCAATATTCCTGATGGCAGGTGCAACCAAGCTGATGTCCGGATCGGCTGAATTGGTCGCTATGGGGATGGGCTGGGCCGAAAATGCACCCTTGTTGCTCATCAAATTCATTGGCTTTGCAGAGATCGCAGGCGCGCTTGGCATGATCCTGCCATCGGTTACACGCATCATGCCACATCTGACGAAAATGGCCGCAGTCGGCCTTGCCGTGATCATGGTTCTGGCCGCTGGACTGCATATCACACGCGGTGAATTCGAGGTGGTGCCGATGAACGTGATCCTTTTCGCGCTGGCCGGTCTGGTAATCTGGGGGCGCAAAAACAAAGCGCCGATCGCACCGCGCGCTTGATCCTCCTCGACGCGTCCCGGTTGCTCGCGCCGGGGCGCCCAATCTTCTGCAATAGGTCGCCATCCGATGCTCCAATCCGTGCCTCTCACCAACGCAAGACGTGCTCCGCAAAGTGACCGCCTTTCTTGGGGGGTGGTCGAACTTCAAGTGACCGACCTTGAATACTCGGTTGCCTTTTGGACGACTGCCCTGGGCTTGATCAAGCGCGACCATCAGGCTTCAGGTATCGCACTTGGTACGTCAGAAAAAACCCTTTTCATCCTGCACGCTGGCGCGACAAAACCTGTCGCAGCGCCGTATAGAGGCATGTACCACGTCGCGATTGGCGTGCGAAGCCAGATCGAGTTTTCCCGCATGCTTGCCCGCTTGATCCGCTTGAATGTGCAGGTCTGGCTGACGGATCACTTGATGGCAAAATCGATGTATTTCAAAGATCGTGACGGTCTGGAGATTGAGATCACCTATGAGACACCAGAACGGTTCAGCCATTTCGGCAACATGTCCAAGGGCCTCACTTTGTTCGATGGTGACGGCAACGCCCATTCCGGACGCGGACCACTGGACTTGAGGGCCGAGCTTACCCATGCGATGGGCGCAGATCCGATGGCGCCATTGGCAGACAACAGCTACCTCGCGCATCTGCACTTCAAAGTGGCTGCGCTTGAGCCCGCTTTGCACTGGTTCGAAACCCTTGGTTTCGAGCGTCACCTGACGCTGGATAACTGGGGTTTTGCTGACATGGGAGCGGGCGCGCCCAACACGCACCGTTTGGCCATGAATATCTGGGCCGGTCCCAATACCCCGCCTATGCCGCGAGATATGGCTGGGTTGGTGCACTATGAGTTGTTCACACACGACGAGACCATCGCCTCACCACATCTGCGCGAAGACAGGGATGCCTTGCGCGGAATCGACCCCTCGGGCGTCAAAGTCACGCTCCGCCGAGGTAAATAGGGGACGGTGACCATTGCGCCCAGCCGACCGCCCCGCACAGATGTTTTGCACTGGGTCGTCTTCCCGACCATCTCGGTGCAATGGCCTCTCAACGAGCCGATGAAACACACTATTGAGGCCATGCAGACGGGCGCCACGCTTGCTGAAAACGATATGACGATAGCCTGGGTTATTGGCTTTAGCTCGATGAGCTTTCTTGCTGAGACGACACCGCTGGTCCAGGCCGCCATCGGGAGCCACGTCGATTATTGGACGCGGACCAAGGGCGCGCTCATTCACCGCTCAAAAGACGCAAGTCGCAAACGGCTGCGCCGTCCTGTGTCGCATGCTGGCTTGCGCAAACCCGAAATCCCTCCGTCGCATCTAAACAAACGCATAAGGACGGGAATTCGTTCATTCATCGACCGATGACAACGCCTATACGCACCGCTCCCCTGCAGCGATCGGGTTCCACCGTTCCCCTCCAATCCCAGCTATTCGCCAAGCGGCACTTCTCCACGACAACCCGTGATGCGCCCACCCAAATTCACTGCAGGGAGTACACGGCCTTCAGGCGCCATTTCATCTTGATCAAATGCCCGCGAAGACGCGCACGCGGCTTCTCGAAATCAAATTCAAGCCCATGCTTTGCCTTCTCGGGTTCGGATCTTCTCTGTTCGCAAACTGTTCAGCGAACAAAGCAGCGATGCTTGCCATGCCTCGCTTGGCCTGGGCTCTATGGCCATGCCGCAAATGATTTGCCCTGACGTTGGTCCTGAGACGCGAAGATCCGCCGCTTCCGGTTCGGCGAGCGACCGGTGTGGCGCTTGTAAAAACGACTAAAATAGGCCGGGTCGCTGAATCCGAGTTCCTCGGCAATTTCCCGCACCTGAAGGCGGGAGTCATCCAGCAACGCGTCCGCCTCCAACAACAGCCGCTCGTGAATGAGATTTAGTGGCGAACGGCCAGTCGCACGTCTTAAAGTAGCATTGAGACGATCCGAGGTGACACCCACCTCATTTGCGTACCGTGCGATCGTCCAGTGATCCCTCAGATGCAGCTCTACCGCATGGAGGAAACGGTGCACGATCGTAGCGGGTAAAGCTGGGCTTTCCCGAGGAACCGGTCCAGATAGGCGCCAGGTCGCAATGAAGAACAGGGCTAGATGATGACGAACGCATTCCTGCGTTGCCGGCCAGTCTTGCCGTGCCTCATCAGCAATTGCCTCCAGTGTTTCTGAAAGCCTGCGAGCCTGACGCAGATCCATTTTGCAGAGTGTCATGGGACGACCGAGAGCCGCGCGGATCTGACCTGCCTCCGGTCCGACCGCAATTGCCCGCGCCAATCCTACTTCGGTCACCGTCAATGCCACCCCGCGACAACCGGCCTCGATAAGCAGGCGCGTGTCGCGTGTCGCTGGAAGCCAGATTAGACACGGCGCAGCAAATGGCAGCTCCGCCTCGCCGAGACGCACGCGACCACGACCGGCGAGAAGCACGCAACCGCGGTGGCGATCGTCACGAAACGTCCACTCGCCGCTGGTCAACTCGCTGCGTATCGCGGTCACCTCCGTGTCCGGCAACCTGTCTGCGCCTGATATTAGCTTGTCCATGGGTGTCCGCTCCTCCCAAAACCGACAGGCGGAAAAGTACAACTATTGCCGGAAATTGTCTATTCCAGTCATGTTTTTGGTGTCCTAGTCTCAATGTGTGAGCAGGCGCTGGAGGAGCGGTGGCTGGGACACCGGCCTAGAGAGCCGCGTCACCCTGATGGAGGAGACACTGATGGACCCGGAGACACCAAAGCCCCACACGTCAAGGCTGACCGCCGGTGCGGTGCTGCTCGCCCGCCTCAAGACCGTTGGCGTCGACTATATCTTTGCCAATTCCGGCACCGATTTTCCGCCCATCATCGAAGGACTGGCCGAGGCCGAGGCAAAGGGCATCGATCTTCCGCAAGCCCTGGTCATGCCACACGAGAATGCAGCCATGGGCATGGCGCATGGCTACTACCTGGCGACGGGTCGTTCGCAGGCAGTCATTGCGCACACCAATGTCGGTCTCGCCAACTGCGCCATTGGCGCCATCAATGCCGCCGTCGAGAACATTCCTGTTCTGCTCTTCTCGGGCCGGACTCCAACAATCGAAAAGGATCGCTTCGGCGCGAGAACCGTGCCGATTGGCTGGGGACAGGAGATGCGCGACCAGACGGCGCTGGTACGGGAAGCGTCGAAGTGGGACTACGAACTGCGCTTCCCCGAACAGGCGCTCGAAATTGTCGACCGTGCCCATGCGATCGCAAATTCGATGCCGCGCGGCCCGGTCTATCTCAGCCTACCCCGCGAGGTATTGTGCGAAACGACGCCGGCCGAAGGGCTCGAAATCCCCCCCCTTATGCAGCCGGCCATCGTACATCCCAGCTCCGCACAGATCGAGCAGGCAGCAGAGATACTTGCTGAGGCGGAAAATCCGGTAATTTTCGCCCAGCACGGGGCTGGAAGCGCTGAAGCTTTCGCCGCTCTGACCAAACTAGCCGATGAGTGGGGAATTGCGATCTGCCAATATTGGGCGCTGGCGCTCGCCGTGCCGACCGACCATCCGATGTCGGCAAGTTCCAATCCGGCGAAATTGATCGAGCGGGCGGACGCGATCCTGGTTCTAGACGCGCTGGCGCCCTGGTCCCCCGATGCGCATCGGCCCGCGCCTGGCTGCCGGATAATCCAGATGGGTCAGGACCCGTTGAAGACACGCATACCGGTGCGCAATTTTCGCTCCGACCTGACTGTGCAATGTGATGTGGCCGACGGCATCCTCATGCTGAAGGCCGCAATGGACCGGCGCCGCGACCGTCAGGACGGGAAGCGGGCCGAAAGGTGGGGGCGGGTTGCGGCGGAGAATGCCGAAAGCCGTCGTATAGTGCTTGCAGCTGCCGAGGCCGGCTGCGGCACCGCGATGTCGAAGGAATGGGTCAGTCTCTGCCTATCACGTGCCGTTTCCGGCCAGGATGCAACGATCCTCTCGGAGCTCGGCTGCCCGATGGCGCCTATGACACTGGCTCACCATCGCGCCTGGTACCAGGAGCCCCATGCCGGCGGCCTCGGCTGGTCCTTCCCGGCAGCGCTCGGCATGCAACTCGCCGACCGGGACCGCCTCATCGTCGCCACCATGGGTGACGGTTCCTACATGTTCGCCAACCCCGTCGCCTGCCACCAGATCGCCGAAGCTCTGGAACTTCCCGTGGTCCTGTTGATCGTCAACAACGGTGAATGGGGCGCGGTCCGCCAATCGGTCCTCGGCGTCTACCCGACCGGATACGCGGCGAAAACGAATTCCATGCCACTAACACAATTGTCCCCGGTGCCCGATTTTGTGAAAGTCGCTGAGGCGAGCCGTGCCTGGGCGTGCAGGGTATTAGATGGCGAAGATCTGCAGCAAGCCCTTCAGGAGGCATTCACCCACGTCCGCAAGAACCGGACTCTCGCGTTGCTCGACGTTCGTGTCCGGCCCTGACTCCCCGTAAATGCAAGAACAGGAGATCAATTTGCCCGAAACAGAAACTACGGAATTCTGGCGCGATCTGAAGCCAATCACGAAGGTCTTTCAGCCGGATGCATTGCCGGAAGTCTATTTGAGCAATGCGCCGACGGACGACGACCGCTACTATGTGCCGTTCACTGAGACAGTCTCGTCGAGGCCCCTGTGGATCTCGCCGACGCAGAACAAATGGTGCGATATCTTGATGGCGAGGAAGGCCGGTCTCGTCAACCGTCACTATCACCCGCACGAAGTCTTTGCCTACACCATCTCAGGGAAATGGGGCTATCTGGAACACGACTGGACGGCGACGGCAGGTGATTTTGTCTACGAGACGCCCGGCGAGGGCCATACGCTCGTTGCCTATGAAAGCGAAGACCCCATGAAGGTTTTCTTTCAAGTCAAGGGGCCCCTGATCTGGCTCGACGAGGCCGGCGAGCCGGACGGCTTCTTCGATGTACACAACTATATCGCCCTGTGTCGCGCCCACTACGAGAAGGTCGGCATTGGCGCCGATTATGTCGAAAAACTCTTCCGGTAAGGATGATCAGACGCTCATGCCGCCATCGACCATGAGCGTCGTCCCGGTGACGAAACTGCTGTCGTCGCACGCAAGATAGAGCACGGATCGGGCAACTTCCTCGGCGCTGCCATGACGACCGAGCGGAATGAGTTCATTGAAGAAGGCCGTGCCGTCCCGGCCGATAGCGGCCCCCAACCCCTTTTCCACCGCCAACTGGAAGCCGTTGTCGATTGGGCCGGGATGGATGGTGTTGACCCGCACGCCGCGCGGCGCGAGTTCCTTGGCAAGACAACGCATCAACCCGACCTGCGCGTGTTTCGCGGTGATATAAGCGTAGACGCCCGCATCGCCCCGCATTGCGGCAACGCTCGACGTTATAACGATCGAGCTGCCAGCCTTCATGTGTGGGGAGGCATGTTTGGCAAAGAGATAGGCTCCGCGGACATGCACCGCCATGACGGCTTCGAAGACGTCGTCAGGATAGGTGGCTATCGGTTCGACGGTGCCGAAGTTGCCAGCGTTGCAGAACAGGACATCGATGCTGCCAAAGCGTGCGAGGCTGTGGCGGATGCATGCCTCCACGTCTGCGGACTGGCTCACGTCTGCGACGAACATCTCTGCACGATCGACAGGCAGCGTGGAGACGATGTGTCGCAGCGCAACACGATCACGGTCGACCAGCGTGACAGATGCACCCTGTTCAATGAAGAGCCGGGCAGCAGCGCTGCCCAGACTGCCTGCGCCCCCCGTTACGACGCAGATTTTTCCCTCGAGCTTTTGCAAGATCTTGATCCTCAGATCGGGTAGTGGATCGGACCGTCCTGGACTGTAATCCAGCGTAAATCCGTGAACTCGGCAATTCCCGCCTTGCCGCCGAAGCGGCCGTAGCCTGATTCCTTGACCCCACCGAACGGCATTTGGGCCTCGTCGTGAACGGTTGGACCGTTTACGTGGCAAATCCCCGACTCGATCCGGCGGGCGACAGCGATCGCGCGGTTGACATCACGACCAAATACTGCGGCGGAGAGGCCATATTCCGTGTCATTGGCGACGCGGACCGCCTCGTCGACCGATGCCACACGTACGATGGTCACCACAGGTCCAAAGGTTTCTTCCGAATAGATGCGCATCGACGGGGTAACCTTGTCGAGCACCGTCGCCTGAACGACGGTACCATCGATGGAGCCACCTGCGAGGAGTTCTGCCCCCTTGCCAACGGCATCTTTGACCAGCTGGCCGATCCGGTTTGCCGCGGTTGCATCGACAACGCTGCCGAGAGGCGTATCACCTCTCGTGGGATCCCCGGCCTTGAGCGTCTTCGCCTTTGTCGCCAGGGACTCTACGAAAGCGTCGGCGATCGTCTCGTCGACCACGATGCGTTCCGTTGACATACAGATTTGGCCCTGGTTCATATAGGCGCCGAAGGCTGCAGCGGCGACCGCGGCATCCAGATCCGCATCGTCGAGCACGACAAAGGGCGCTTTGCCGCCAAGCTCCAGCAGTGCCGGCTTCAGGTGGCGTGCAGCAGCCTCGGCGATGATGCGCCCGACGCGGGTCGAGCCGGTAAAATTGACCCGGCGCACGGCCGGTTGGGCAATCAAGGCTTCGACGATTACAGCCGCATCGTCCGGCGCATTGGAAATCGCATTCAGCACGCCCTTCGGCAGTCCGGCTTCGTTGAGGCAGTCGATGATCAGGCGATGAGTGCGTGGGCAGATCTCTGACGTTTTCATCACCACCGTGTTCCCGCAAGCGAGTGGCGTCGCCAGCGACCGGACCCCGAGGATGATCGGGGCATTCCAGGGCGCCATCGACATCACCACGCCGGCTGGCTGGCGGATTGCCATGGCCAGGGAACCGGGCCTGTTGGAGGGTATAACTTCGCCATTGATCTGCGTGGTCAAGGCCGCTGCCTCGCGCAACATGTCGGAAGCCAGCACCACATTGAATTGCGCCCAGCCTGCCGTGGCACCGATCTCGGCCCGCATGGCCTCGACGAATTGCGGCGCCTTGGCGGTCAGAATGTCGGCGGCCTTCGACAAGATAGTCCGTCGCTCGCGCGGCGAGGAACGCGACCAGGCTGGGAAGGCCGCGGCGGCGGCATCGACGGCGGCAATCGCATCATCGACGGTCGCCGCTGCAGCGCGCGTCGCCACATTTCCGGAGATCGGGTTATGGCGTTCGAAGGTTGCCCCGCTCGAGGCATCTGTCTCCTCGCTGCCAATCATCAATCCAAGGGTGTCCATGCTTGTCTCCATCGTCAGACCTATTGTGTCGCTCCAAGGAATGCCTGCTGAACCGCGGGGTCGTTTGCCAGATGCAAGGCCGCGCCCTCGCCCACGATCTGTCCGGCTTCGATCAGATAGCCTCTGTCGGCAATCGAGAGGCTCAACCGCACATTCTGCTCAACGATCAGAAGTCCAACGCCCGACCGTCGAACCGCCGGGAGAACCCCGAACAATTCCTCCACCAAGACAGGAGCAAGTCCGAGACTAGGCTCGTCGAGCATGAGAAGCCGGGGAGCAGACATCAAGGCGCGACCGATCGCAACCATCTGCTGCTCCCCGCCGGACATTGTCCCGACGACTTGCCGGCGGCGCTCCGCAAGCCGCGGGAAGAGCTGAAATACGCGCTCCAGATTTTCCCGCTCGCCGCTGCGTGCACGCCTGGCGTAGGCTCCCAGAGAAAGGTTCTCGGCAACGCTCAAATCGGGGAAGACGCCCCGTCCTTCCGGAACCAGGGCAACACCTTTCTCGAGCACCTGATGGGCAGGCAAACCGATTAGAGATTGACCGGAAAAGCTCAGGGAGGATCCTGGCCTGGCCGGCACAATTCCGGCAATCGCCTTCAGCAAAGTCGACTTACCGGCGCCATTGGCACCCAGCATGACGACGATTTCCGCCTCACCCATCGCCAGAGACACCCCCTGCAGCGCCTCGTGTTTCCCGTAATTGACGGCAAAGTCACGTATCTCAAGCATGGCTGTTTCCCAAGTAGGCCCGCACCACTTCCGGGTCCTGCAAGACGGTCGAAGTTTCCCCCTCCGCAATCTTGTCGCCTGCACTCATGACGATGCACCGGCTGCAAAGCGCCCTTACCGCCTCCATCACATGTTCGACCAGCAGGATGCTGATGCCAGAAGTCCGCAGCTTTGCGATGAGTTCAATGCCTGTCCGCAATTCGGTCGGATTGAGGCCGGCAAGCCACTCGTCCAGCAGCAGCAGTTTCGGTCGCGCGGCGATCGCTCTCGCGATTTCGATTCGCTTCTGGTCGATGTAGGTCAGTTGTTCCGGCTGTTCGCTGCCACGTCCTCCGAGGCCTACGGCGACAAGGATTTCCTCGGCTACTTCACCGGCTTTTGCACCGTGAAGCGGCTCTGCACCGAAGGCGAGGGCGCAGGTCACATTCTCTTCGACAGTCAGAGACGGAAGGATCCGCACAAGCTGGAACGTCCGCGCCACTCCCGTCCGCGCCACGCGATGAGGCGCAAGCCCCCCGATCTCGGCTCCGAGTAAATTGATCTTACCTGCGCTCGGTCGCAAATTGCCCGAAATCATGTTGAGCACTGTCGTCTTTCCAGAACCGTTTGGACCGAGCAGTCCGACCACCTGCCCCTCGTCAATCCCGAAGGAGACACCGTTGACTGCGGTCAGCCCGCCAAAGCGCTTCACCAGTCCAGAGATTTCAAGGATAGTACTCATGACCGAACCTCCTCTGCCGTCACCGACGGTGCAGAATTGGCCTTTCTATGGCGGCGAAGTAGTCCTTCGGCAGCACTCACGACGCCCTTCGGCAGGGCGAAGACGATCAGAATGAACAGGAGGCCAATCAAGATCGAATAGTGGTTGGGGAAGTTCGCAGACAGCCATTCGAACAGGAGAAACAGAGGAATAGCACCGACGACCGGCCCCCAAGTGCGGGTTGCGCCTCCCAGAAGTGCCATGATCAGCGTGAGGAAGGAGACCTGCGGATTGAACACGATGCCCGGCTCAACATAGGTCCAGCGTGGCGCCTGGATGGCGCCGACCAGCGTTATCACGACGGAACTGATCGCGAATAGCGCGAGCTTGGTACGAGCAATATCTATGCCTATATGCGAGGCAACGACTTCGTCATCCGCCATAACACGAAGTGCCAGACCAAGACGCGAGCGTCCGATCCACCAGGTGATTGCAAGGGTCCCGGCGCAGAGTGCCAGCAGTTGCCAGTAGATATGCTCCGGCCCGAGGGGCAAGAAGATATAGCGGCCCAAGGTCCCGGTGATCGTCGTCTCGTACCAGGTCACCAGCTGGCGGACGAGTTCCGCCAGCCCGAAGGTGAAGATCACGAAGTAAACGCCTGCAAGACGCAAGGTCGCAAGGCCAACCACAAGGGCGACGATCAGCCCAATGAACGCTGCGGTCAGAAGCACGAGCGGGTAGGGCAGGGTCTCGCTTAGAACCGCAACGGTATAGGCGCCGATACCGAAGAAGGCTGCGGTGGCAAGCGAGACATAGCCGGTACGGCCGGAGAACAGTCCCCAGGCAGAGGCCAGGGTAATGTAGCCGGTCATCCCCAGAAGCAGGCCGAGCGTGTAGCCGCTGACGATAAAGGGTGCTCCCGCCATCGCCGCAAGGACGGCTGCTGCCAAGATCCATCCAAACAACGGCTTCATCGGCGTGCCCTTCCAAATAGGCCCGAAGGCCGCCATAAGAGGATGGCGAGAAAGATGATATAGACCGAAGCAAGTGTCAGGCCCGGGCTGACATAGGTGGCCACGAGCGTTTCAACGAGACCCAGGATCAACCCGGCGCTCAAGGCACCAGCAATGTTGCCTACTCCTCCCATGATCACCACTATCAAGGCCTTCATCGTGAAGATCACGCCGGATGAGGCGGTGAAGGTCTGGTACATAGAGATCACGACGCCGCCGCAGGCCGCCAGTGTTCCGCCCAGTGCAAAGGCGAAGCGCGCCGCCCGGTCGCCATCGATGCCGACCAGCGGCGCGGAAGCCGGAGCAACGGCGACCGCCCGCAAGGCGGTACCCCAGCGAGTGAACGTCAGAAAGAGATAGAGCCCACCACCCAGCACTACCGCAAGCATCAGAGCAAACAAACGGTTTGCGGCAACGTTGGTGCCGAGGATGTCGATACCATAGTTCATGAAACTGTAGCTGATGTAGTTGCCGCCGAAGCAGACCAGTAGGATACCCTGGATGACGAACAAGAGGCCGAAGGTTGCCAGAATCGAATCGACCTCCAGTGCGGCGCCCTTCGACCGGCGCACCAGCCGTCGGAGCATGATCCCGTAGATCATCCAGCCGAAGGCAAACCCCGCAGGCGCTACAATCATGAGACCGATGATCGGGTTTATGCCGAGGCCCGTGTGCAAGAGATAGGCGGCGAAGGCGCCGGCGATTATGGTTTCGCCATAGGCGAGATTCATGATGCGGGAAATCCCGTACTGGATCGTCAGGCCCATCGCGACCAGAGCATAGGTCCCTCCGAGCACGAGACCGGCAATCACGGCAGAAAGCAACATCGTCTTCTCCTCCGCCACCGAATCCTTACTGCGATTGCCAGGGCGCCTTGGGCAGAATCGCCTTGGCTGCTCCCTCGCGATCAACCGGAGCAACTGCGATGAACTCCCCATTCTGCCACTGACCGCCGAACCAAAGCTTGCGAAGCTGATTGTCTTCGAGTTTCACCTCGCCCAGCGTAGTGTCGAATGTGCCGGTGGAAAGCTCCTCCGCGACCGCGTCTTTGTCGAGGCCGCGACGCTTGATGGCTTCCTGCAGCATTTGCAGACTGGCATACGTCACCACCGAGCCCCAGAGATCGGGTGCCTGTCCCGTGACCTCCTCGTGGCGCTTGCGGTAGGCCATGTTGGCCTCGTTTGCGGGATCGATGCCGCCGAGACTCATTATGCCTTCAGCATTCTTTCCGTTGTTCTTTCCGTAGATCGGGAAACCGGTACCGACACCAAGGTAGAGAACCTTTGGGTTGAAGGCCGCGACCTGGGCTTGCTGCGTGAGGGCAAAAGTTTCCGGCGGGTAAGAGAAGGCAATGAAGGTGTCCGCCCCCTTCGTGGCCGCCTCGGCGAGGATCGGCGTGAAGTCGGTGGTGCCGACGGGATAGGTCACATCATAGACCACCTGCAAACCGGCGTCAGCAAATGACGAGCGAGCCGCGGTCACCAGATCAATCCCGAAACCATCGGCGACAGAGATCAGGGCGATCTGCTTGTTGATCTTGCCTTCTCCAGCAGCTTGCGTCAGCAGTCCGGCCAGAGCCTCGGTATAGTCGTGACCGCCACCGAGCATCCAGTAGCTCTTCTTCCAGCGCTGGACAAATTCGGGGGCCTTGTCGGTGACGGCCGAAACCGCGAGCTGCGGATAGCCGAAACGATCGAATAGAGGCGCAACGGCAAGGTTGAAGCCGGTGCCCCACGGCGGGAGAATGAAGTCCACCCGGTCTTGATTGGCGAGACGCTCCACCGCTCGCACCACTTCCTCGGCGGAGGAGCGGTCGTCATATTCTATCACCTCAATCGGAAGTCGCTTGCCATCCGGCATTTCTAGGCCGCCGGCGTCGTTTACCTCCTTCACCCAGAGGTGGTAGTTCGGCAACGTCGTAATGCCGGCCCCACCGGCATTCGGGCCTGTCTTCGAGATTGCGTAGCCGATCTTGACGGCACTCCTTTCCTGCGCAAAGCCCGGCGTGGCGGCCATGGCTGCGCAGATGGCTGCAGATAGTCCAATATAGCGCAGGACACGCCTGCGGTTTACAGTCGTCATCTGATTTCCTCCCGGTAGGGACGGCTCCTCTTCCGTCCGGTTCTCCAGATAGTGCTGGTCATCCCGCACGATCTGGATCATTGAAGGCTAGGGCTTGCACGGACAGAGCTGAATAGACGAATTGAGGGAAGAATTGCACTTTTGACGGCATAACGTCATTCTGCTGCGGCTTGCCACGTCCTTCGATGATCCGGTCCAACTCACGAGCAACCCGAAAGGCCCAAGTGCGATGTATCGGCGACGAGGCCCAGGCATGCCCTGCTGCGATCAACGATCGTCAGCACCCGCAACTTGCGGCCATCGGTGAGTTGATCCGACACGAAGTCCAGCGACCAGAGATCATTGGCCGTCATCGGGACCAGCATCGGCCACGTGTGCCGATCGCTCGTTTCCGGCCGCCTCGCTTGCTGACCGTCAACTTCTCCTCCAGATGGAGCTGGAAGAGCTTCTTGTAGTTCAAACGGTGCCCTTCGCGTTTGAGCAGCAGATGGATGCGTTTATGGCCAAAGCGATGGCGTTCATGCGCCAATGCTTTCTCCCGAGCTATGCCAACGGTATTTTGCTTCTCGGCGAGAAATTTCAGGAATGACCAGCATAAAGCCTGCACGGGGCCATGCCCCAGGCCCCGAATTATGAGGCGTGTCTCTTTCGTTTCAAGGAGTCCCCGAGGCAATCGACTAAGCGACTTTTCGCCCTCACGACCCGTTCGGGCCGAACTCGACGACATCGCCCGATGCTCGGATGTCTGTTCTCGCCTTTCGGCACCCTTGCCCCGGACTGTTCCTCATGCCCCCAGATTGACCACTCAGAAGGGGCTAAGCTCTGAGGCCCCCGCTGCGGGGCAACGTGGCGGAATAGCATGATCTGCCGGGAGGTCGCGCGAACATCGAGGCGGACTGCCGCCGATGTCGGGTTCACCTCGCCTCAATAATCGCCTTGCAACGGCACCATGCAGGCTGCCGAAGTTCTGAAGAGCCAGCTCTGTCAGCATGGCAAGATAAGATTCATCGAGCACATCACCTGAGCGCCAGACTACTCGGCCACCGCTTTGAGCAATATCCTCGGCCACCGAGCGGAGTTCCTCAGTCCGTCTGGCCGCCAACACGACGTTCGCGCCCTCAGAAGCAAATAATCTAGCGGCAGCTGCTCCAATGCCGCTGCTCGCTCCCGTGATGATGATTGTCTTGTTCGTCAGTGCCATCTTTTTCTCCTGTTACGATGCAGGAATGGCTACTGCGCCTTACCCTTTGCTGCCACCCGCTTCCTGTCGATGGGCAGTCTGCGAATGCCAACAGTGATCTGTTTTACGCACGTCGCGTCAGGAGTTGAGAGGGTGTCCGAGGCATACCGCATTGTCTATGCTTTTTTCGCTTGCCGCCTGAATTCAGTCAAAGCGGAAAGCGCGACATTAGGTCGCCGAGCGCTCTTTAGCAGTTATTCCTCCCCGGGCACCCCAACACCGGACAGTCTTCCCCGCGCTAAAACGGTCATCCCCGTAGGGTCAGGCTCTTTGCCACATCTGTGAAGCCGTGCACCTGTCAAAGGGTCGGTTCACAGGCCCGAAGTTCATTTCTCTTCAAGACTTCCAAGTTTACAAGCCTCCGCGCAATCAGGCCCCCGCAACCAATAAAAAGCGAAAATCCTCCCAAGCTAAGTATTTGCGTAACATCTCATCGATGTAAGCCTCGATGAGCTTGTTCTTTTTAGCATCCGTGTCGATCTCACCGGATGCCATACGCGTTGCCCTGGGACCAAACTTTGGACCGCCGGAAGCTGACGCCAATATGTTCAAGGTCCCGAAGACCGCGACCCAATAGCTGCGCGCAGTCGAATGCGACCCGTCTGAGATCACTCGCTCTGCCCCCTTTGGCATACTGATCAATCAGTATTGGCACCCGAGAGGCTTTTGGCCAAAGCTGTAAAATCATAGGGTTTTGAAAGCCATTTTGCTCCGCTGAGGTCCGGAGGTATATTGACCGATTTGCCGGTCGCAAAGATGACAAGCACATTCGCATTGGCTTGTTTTGCGACCCGCGCGACATCAAATCCTGAGCCATCGGGAAGCGTCAGGTCTGCGATTAGCACATCAATCGCGCTATCTTGCAAGAGTCTGTTGGCTTCGCGGGTTGTACCAGCTTCAATCACGGTCAGATTGAGCTCAGCCAGCATGTCTGCGGTGCTCATGCGAATTAATGGTTCATCCTCAAGGAGCAGAACCGTTCGTGGTCTCGCCATTGGCTTTCTACCCGTTTCGGTAGTGGACGGGACTTTCCTGCGATCGAGAACCTGCCGGATCTTCCGCGAGAGATCCTCGCGACTATAGGGTTTGCTGAGAAGCTCTACGCCCGGGTCAAGCCGTCCTGCGTGGACGATGGCGTTCTGTGTGTAGCCCGAGGTGTAGAGCACAGCCGCGTTCGGTAAGCGTTGAATGAAGAGGTCTGCCAGCTCAGTACTGCGCAAGACACCGGGCATCACCACATCCGTGAACAGCAGATCGATTTCAGCGCCAGACTCAATCACGGCCAAGGCGCTGTCGGCGTTCTTCGATTTGAGCACGCGGTAGCCGAGATCGGATAGCATCTCAGCTGCCGTCTCTCTCACTCCAAGATCATCCTCGACCAAAAGGATGGTCTCAGTACCCGCGACTGCCTCTAAGGTGCTTTGCACCACCATTGCCTCGTCTTGCCGGGTGCGTGGCAGATATATCCTCACCGTTGTTCCATGGTCCACTTCGCTGTAGATTTTTACATGTCCGCCGGACTGCTTTACGAAGCCGTAGACCATACTCAGTCCCAGGCCGGTTCCCTGGCCTTCGGGCTTCGTCGTGTAGAACGGCTCGAACACGTGCTCCATTTTGTCTGGCGCAATACCGCAGCCGTTATCCGTGACTGCGATCATCACATACTGCCCCGCGGTCACGTCGACGTGCTGGGCAGCATAAGCGTCGTCAAGGGAAGCGTTCCCAACCTCTATGGTCAGCTTCCCATGTCCATCCATGGCATCGCGTCCGTTGATAGCAAGGTTCAGCACGGCATTTTCGACTTGGGTCGGGTCAGCCAGGCAATTCCACAAGCCACCCGCTGTGACCGTCTCGATCTCGACACCATCCCCCAAAACCCGCTGAAGCATGTCGTCTAGTTCCCGCATGAGGCGGGCAAGATTGATGGGCTTCGGTTCGAGAGGTTGCCGGCGGCCGAATGCAAGAAGCTGCGAGGCAAGTTTCGCACCTCTGACAACCGCAGTCAGTGCGTTTCGTGCACGTGCTTCCGCTTTTTCGTTGCCGGCAACGTCTCGCGCCAGAAATTCAAGGTTGCCTCTGACTACCTGAAGCAGATTGTTGAAGTCGTGTGCGACGCCGCCCGTAAGCTTACCGATTGCTTCCATCTTCTGCGCTTGCAAGAGCTGAAGCTCAATCTTGCTCCGCGCTTCAATTGCCTCGGCTACGCGTTTCTGCAGAGCGTCGTTGAAGGAGTGAAGTGCTTCTCGTGCACGAAGCTCTTCCGTGATCTCACGCGCTTCAATGACAGTCCCAATGGCTATGCCTTCGTCATCCCGAATTGGTGAGGCGGTGAATGCGACCGGGTAGAACCTGCCGTCTTTATGGATAAACGTTTCCTCTCCCTGTACCTGGTTTTCCTCGGGGAAAGCTCTGTCGATGGGGCAATCCTCCAAAGGGAAATGCCGGCCGTCGGGGTGGGTGTGATGGATGACGTCGTGAAGGGGCCGCCCCTTAACTTCCTCAAGTTTATAGCCGGTGAGGTGCTCAGCAGCAGAATTCATGAACACACAATGCTGTCGGCTATCCATCATGAATATCGCCATCATCGTGTTGTTGATGATGGCGTTTAATCGTTGCGTGGTAAGGCCGAGCTCTCGAGCCGCTTGGTTGCGGGCTGTAATGTCCTCGATAGCTGCATAGAAGACCTTGTCGAGGTCACCAAGAAGCTGAAGTCGGACCGACACATCATAGCGGGTCCCGTCCTTCCGTCGATGGCGCGTCTCAAATTGCAGCACGCGTTCGCTCCCATCGCGAAGTGGAGCGACCATATTGATAAAAGCTTCTTTGCTAAGGTCTGGCTTCAAGTCCCAAGGTGTCAGCCGACGGAGCTCATCCATCGTGTAGCCGAGGTTTTCTCGTGCGCCGCGGTTCACCAGCTCGAAGCAATAGGTCTCGGCATTGAACAGATAGACTTCGCTGACGGAATCTTCGACCACTCTGCCCAGTCGCTCATTTACTGAGGTGCTACGAACGCGCTCGATCTCAGCGGCTGCACGTCCTGCAAAGATTTCCAAGACATCTGCCGCAAGTTGGGTGTTTTCGATTGGCTCATCGTGAAGGACAGCGATCAGGCCAACCACCTGGCCGTTGATCGCCCGCAGTGGCGTCCCAACATAGCTTTCCGCCCCCATTTTCTGCAGAATCTTATCGCGCGGGAATAGCTGCACGACATCGCTCGCGTAAGCGCATGTTCCCTGCTCCACGATTTTCGAGCACGGAGTGTGCGCGAGGTCGTAAGCAAAATTCTCCGCTGGTCCATTGTCCCAGAATGCGAGGGTGTGGGCCTTCTGCGCATCATGCTGATCCACAACACACAGCAGCACCCAACGGACTGACAATGACTCGGCGATCGCGCCGACCATCAGGGGGAAGAGCTGCTCTCCCACCACTCTCCCGCACTCAACCAGCTTCGCAGCCGCGACGGATTTCCGAAGATCGACTTGTTCCACGCACATCGCCCTTACAATTGCCCCGAACACGAACGTGTGACGGCGACATTGGTTCCCGCCCGGGAAAAATTGTACTGAGATTATCCGAGGAGCAAATCGTTTATGCCTAATTGGATATGTTCGCCGATGATAGGATAAGGCTTTGGGTGCCACCATGCGGGGGGAGCATGCGGCGGAAACCGTCAGGCAAAAAGTATGCTGCAGATGATCGTTGCTCGGGTTGGGGGGCAGCTTTCCAAGATGCAACAGGGGGCAAGGTCATTCAAACTCGATATCTGCCGAGTTGTTGACGATCTGGACCAGCGCCCTTGCATCGATCCAAGTCATTCGTGCCCGCGCACGAGCGACTTCTACAGCGCGCTGATTTCTTGCAATCGAGCCCAAGAAAGGGCTGCCAGCTGATTTATGGGTGCCTTGTTGCGTCCAAACTGGCGGCCTTGATCAGGCTCGACCGCTTGCGGCTTTGATAGTGGCCGTGTCGGGCATCCACGAGCGAGCCGCGTTCCATGACAGTCTTGCCGCGAACGAAGAGACGCACGGGCCAGCCCGTCACCTCCAGGCCCTCATAGGGTGTGTAATCGGCACCGTGCTGGAGGATGTCGTTGGTCAGTGTAACCCGCTGCGTCGGATCCCAGAGCGCTATGTCCGCATCGGAACCGATCGCAATCGTGCCCTTTTGCGGATACATGCCATAGAGCTTCGCGTGGTTGGTCGAGGTCACCGCGACGAAACGGTTGATGTCGATCCGGCCTTTCATTACCCCTTCGGAGAACAGGATCGGCAGGCGGGTCGAGACGCCCGGAATGCCGTTCGGGATCCAGCGGAAATGCCGCTTTCCCTTCTCGTTCAGCTTGCCTTCCGGATCGTCGAAGCGGAAGGGGCAGTGGTCGGAGGAGAACAGGTCGAAGACGCCCTGCTCGATCCCTTCCCAGCAAGCGTCCTGACTTGCCTTGTCGCGCGGTGGCGGCGAGCAGACGAATTTCGCGCCATCCAGCCCTTCGAGATCGAGGTCGTCTGCCGTCAGCATCAAATATTGCGGGCATGTTTCGCCAGCGATTTTCTGGCCCCGCTGGCGGGCGCGGCGGATTTCTTCCATGGCCTCGCGGTTCGAGACATGCACGATGACGATGGGCACGTCGACGATTTCGGCGAGCGACAATGCGCGATGGGTTGCCTCCCGTTCGGCTGCGACGGGTCGGGTCGTGGCGTGGTACTTCGGCGCGAACTTGCCTTCATCCTCGTGCCGTCCGATCAGGTAGCGGATGGCGTCCTCGTTCTCGCAGTGAACCATGACTAGCGCGCCGGTTCGTCTTGCCGTGTCGAGCGTGGCGAGGATCTCGTCGTCGCGCAGGCGAAGTCCCTCATAGGTCATGAAGACCTTGAGCGAGGTGTAGCCGTCCTCGACCAGGGCTGGCAGTTCCTGGCCGAGCACTTCGGCCGTCGGATCGGTGATCACGAGGTGGAAGGAAACGTCGACGTGGCATTTTCCCTCGGCCTTGGCATGGTAGATCTTCAGCGCTTCACGCAGGGACTGACCCTTTTCCTGCATGCAGAAGGCCAAGACCGTGCTGTTGCCGCCAATGGCGGCTGACTGCGTGCCGCTGTCGAAATCGTCGGCCATGACAATGCCGTCGCCGGAGGGCTGGTCGAGATGCACATGGCTGTCGATGCCGCCGGGAAGCACGAAAAGGCCGGTGGCGTCGATGACTTCTTCGGCATCCGTGATGTTTGCGGCGAGTGCGGCAATACGGCCATCCTTGATGCCGACGTCGCTGACGAAGGTATCGCTCGCCGTTACCACCGTTCCGTTGCGGATCACCGTATCGAAGCGCATCTCATAAAATCCCTTTCGTTGCAGCCGTCAGCTTGCCCTTGCCAGGCCCACGTCCCCAGCGAGGATGCGGTCAAGGGCAGCTGTAAAACGGTCGACCTCCTCAATCGTGTTGTAATGCACCATCGAGACGCGCAGCATGCCGCCGTGGTCGGTGAGGCCAAGATATTCGGCAAGCCGGCGGGAGTGGAAGTCGCCGAAACGCATGGCGATCTTCTCTGCATCCATGGCCTTGCAAAGATCGCCTGCCTCGCGACCATCGAAACGGAACGCGACCGTCGGCACGCGCTGGCTCTCGCGGTTTACGGACTGGCCAACGATCATGCAGTCATTGCGGGAACGCAGATAGGTCAGCAGCCGTTCGGTGAGCGCGTCTTCCTGGGCCGTGATGGCGGCATAACCGGCCTCGATCTTCTGGCGGGCCGATCCTGTCTCCCCGGCCCGTTCTCCCAGAGAGACGAGATAATCGAGGATCCCGCAGGTCGAATAGGCAAGCTCATAGTTCGGATTTCCCGGCTCCAGTTTTCCGGGGACTTTGTCGTAGCCGTAGAAGTAGTGATAGAGCGGGTCGAGTGCGAGCAGGAGATCGTATTTGCCGTACATCAGCGCGTAGTGCGGGCCGTAGGTCTTGTAGAGGCTGAAGACATAATAATCGACGTCCAAGGCCTCAACGTCGACGGCGCGGTGCGGGGCATAGGCGACGGCATCGACGCAAATCTTTGCACCTCTGGCATGGACGAAATCGGCGATCTCACGGATCGGGTTGATCGAGCCCAGGAGGTTCGAGCAGTGGGTGACGCAGACGAGCTTGGTCCGCTCGGTCATCAGCGGCGCAAGGTCCGCGAGGTCGAGCGTCAAGGTTTCCTTGTTGAGGGGCCAGACTTTGAGCACCACACCACGTTCCTGCAGCCTATCCCAGGGACCAATGTTTGACTCGTGATCCGCTATGGTGATGACGATCTCGTCGCCGGCTGACAATTGGCTGTGCATGGCCTTGGCCAGATTCTGCAGCAACGCGGTGGTGGAGTTGCCGAAGACGATCTCTTCCGGGCGGCCTGCATTGACGAGATGCATGGCGGCAGTGCGCGCTTCGTGAAGCGCTGCGGCTGCGGCTTGCGAGACTTCGTAGGACCCACCGATCTGGACGTTCTTTTCGAACAGGAACGTGTTGATGCGTTCGACGGCACCCTTGAGGATCTGCGATCCCCCGGCATTGTCGAAGAAAGTCCAGCCGCGGGCAAGTCCCGGGAACTGGCTGCGCACGTAGTCGAGATCGAGCGTCTTGGTTGAACTGTTTGCCATGGCGGTGTGTCCTCCGGTCTTGTTCTTGTTCAGTGATTGAGGACTGCGCGCAGGAAGCCGCGCGTCCGCTCATGTTTCGGGGTGTCGAAGATCTCTTCGGGAGGCCCGCTCTCGACCAGCCGTCCGCCATCCATGAAGATCACGCGGTCGGCAACCTGGCGGGCAAAGCCCATCTCGTGTGTCACGACGACCATAGTGACACCTGATCCGGCGAGCTTGCGCATGACGTCGAGCACTTCGCCGACCATTTCCGGATCGAGCGCCGAGGTTGGCTCGTCGAAAAGCAGCACGCGCGGCTCCATGGCCAGCGCTCGGGCGATCGCCACACGTTGCTGCTGGCCGCCGGAGAGATGGCCCGGATATTTCTCTGCCTGCTCCGATATGCCGACGCGGGACAGCAATTCGCGCGCCTTGCGTTCTGCTTCCGCTTTCCCCGTGCCACGGACCCGCATCGGGGCGAGCATGACATTCTTCAGCACCGTCATGTGCGGGAAGAGGTTGAAGGACTGGAAGACCATCCCGACCTCGGCGCGCACCTTCGCAAGGGCAGGGCCGGGTTCGACGCGGATGCCGTCGACGGTGATGCGGCTTTCAGGTGCGAAGGCTTCGAGATGGTTGATGCAACGAATGAGCGTAGATTTGCCGGAGCCGGATGGGCCGATGACGCAGACGACTTCGCCTTCGGCAATGTCGAGGTCGATATCGTGCAGCACGGTGAAGGTGCCATAGGCCTTGGTCAGGCCGCGGACGGAGATGAGGGGCGTGTTCGTCTCAGTCATCAGCGTTTCCCCCGGCTGAAATGTTTCTCGAGTCGTGAGACGACGGCGACCATCGGCCAAAGCAGGGCGATGTAGATAAGCGCCGCGCCGATCAGCGGCGTCGGATTGGCGGCGAGCGCCTGCGCCTGGGTCGCCTGCTTCAGAAGGTCGGGCATGGCGACGACGGAGGCGAGAGCCGTGTCCTTCATCACGTTGATGCAGTTATTGGTGAGCGGCGGAATGACGATGCGGATCGCCTGCGGAAGGATTACGTCGACCATCGTATGACGGTTGGATAAGCCGAGTGCCGCCGAGGCCTCGAACTGGCCATGGGGGATGGCCTCGATACCGGCACGAAAAATCTCCGCCGTGTAGGCTGCCGAGACGAGCGACAATGCGGTTACGGCAGACAGGAATGGCGAAAGCCGAATGCCGACAAAGGGGAGCGCGTAATAGACAACGATCAGCAGCACCAGCAGCGGGATCGAGCGGAAGATGTCGATATAGATGCGGATGAGGAACTTGAAGAAAGCCGGTGCGTAAAGGCGTGCTACCGCCAGAAAGAGACCACCGGCGAGACCGACGAGAATGCTCGTGATGCCGATTTGCAAGGTCACAACCAGACCCCAGAGCAGGGCCGGAAGGCTGTTCAGCAGGACGTCGACGTTGAAGAAGGTATTGATGAGTGTCATGCCGTTTCGGCTCCCATGGCAGGCCGGCGGAACGAGACCGTTCCACCGGTTGCGTTTCGAGCGTTACATGGCCTTGGGCATGTCGAGTACGGTAACTGTCGAGGTGGTGTCCTCGGCCTTGGCACCGAACCAGGTCTCATGCAGTTGGGCGATGAAGCCCTCTTGCTTAAGTGTGGTGATGACGGTGTTCACTTCGGCTGCGAGCGGATCATCCTTGTTGAACATGATCGAGTATTTCTCGCCCGTCGGGATGCGTTCAACGACCTTCAGTTCCGGCTTGTCCTTGACGTAGTAGAGAAGGGCCGGAATGTCGGAAATGTAGCCGTCGATGCGGCCGGCAACCAGGTCGAGCATCGCGGGCTGAAGACCTTCGAAGCGGCGAATTTCGCCGAGCTTGTACTCGCCCTTGTTGGCATCGGCCCACATGTCGCCGGTCGAGCCGGTATCCACGCCGACGACTTTGTCGCCCATGTCTGCCAGGCCGGTGATGCCCGAGGCGGCCGTTACCGTAAGCGACTGGTCGCTGTCATAATATGGCTGGGCGAACGAAACGGATTCCAGCCGCTTTTCGGTGATGGTGATCGACGAGATCGCCATGTTGATGCGGCCGGACTGGACAGCCGGGAAGAGGCCGTTGAATGGCGTGTTGACGAATTCGACTGTCTTGCCGAGGCGTTTTGCGATTTCGTTGACGAGGTCGACCTCGAAACCGGTGACCTTGCCACTGGCGTCTTCAAATTCCCACGGCACATTGCCGATATTCGCGCCGACCGTCAGGTCTGCTGCGTGCACCGAGCTGCCGAAGGTGGCCAGCAGGCCTGCCACCAGTGTTGCCTTGACTATGGATGAACGTGTCATGAGAGTTCCCCTTGTTTTTTGAACATGACTCAATCTACATTGGTCTAACTGGTCAGACCAGTCAGGCCAAACAAGCATGCTGCTTTCTGCTTGGCAAGGGGCGGCCAGAAAAAATACACTTGCGCTTCGAAACAGGCCGCCGGGGAAGAGACCGCATGTTCAACAAGACGCTCGTGCCACAATCCGTGGCACGCGAGATCCAGGGCATGATCCAGTCCGGCCAGTTGAAGCCGGGTGAGAAAATCCCGTCGCAACGCGAGTTCTCACAGAAATTCGGCATTAGTCGCGCGTCCTTGCGCGAAGCCTTGCTGACCCTGGAAACGCTGGGCCTTCTGAAGACGGAAGCGGGCAGGGGGACGTTCGTTGCCAGTCCGGCAGCTGCCACGGCCGGCACGAGCGGTCATATGGCGCCTTGGCGTTATTCCGACAGCTATTCGGTCTTCGATGTTTTCCAGACCCGTATCCTGCTCGAAGGCGAAATTGCGCGGTTAGCCGCAGGCCGTCTTGCCCAGTTGCAGCTCGACAAAATGGAGCAGGCGACCAGAACGATGGAGGACTGCTGGGCCAGCCAGGATCTGCTGGCCAATGTCGAGGCCGATCTCGAATTTCACGGTACCATCGTTTCCGCCTGTTCGAATGCCATGCTCAAGGCGCTTTATCAAACGGTGCGGGATCAGGTGACGGAGACCCAGCGCCAGCCGATCCCGATCACCGATCCCGAGAGGATGCGGGAATCGATCAGTGAGCACCGAAAGATCATTTCGGCGCTCCGGTCGAATGATGGCCAGCGGGCTAAGCTTGAGATGGAAACCCATATCCGCAATACCGCCCGTTGTGCGGGACTGGAGCCGTAAGGTGTGTCAGCCAGGCTAGCTTTCAGACGGATCGGATTGCGCCGCCATCCACTCTGATCTTGCTTCCCGTCACATACGAGGCGGGCTCGGAGGCCAGGAAGACGGCAACTGCGGCAAATTCCTCAGGCCGACCATAACGCCCGGTCGGAATGCCGGCAGCGGATGCGGCCGCGATCTCCTCGACACTCTTGGCTGAACGGCTGGCTGCGGCTGCATCGAGTTCGTCCACCCTTTGTGTGTGAATGCGCCCCGGAAGAAGCACGTTCACCGTGACGCCTTCTGAGGCTACTTCCGCAGCAAGTGTTTTCGACCAGCCTATCAGGGCCGAGCGGATACCGTTCGAAAGCGCCAGCCGTGCGATCGGCTGTTCCACTCCTGAGGAGGCGATCGATATGATCCGACCCCAGCGCTTTTCCCGCATCCCGGGCAGAAGACTGGTGGTCAGATGGAAGATGTTGGCAGCCATCGTCTCGAAATTGCCGATCCAGTCCGTTCGTTTCGCATCGATGGCTGCAGCCGGCGGCGGGCCACCAGAATTGTTGACGAGAATGTCGACACCCCCTGCCGCAACCAGAGAGGCAATTGTCCCGTCCACGCTGTCGATGTCGGAAAGGTCGAGCTGCAGCGGAATGACGGTACCGGACGTCGGTGCGAGCTCGGAAGCCCAGGCAGAGATGGCCGAGATGTTGCGGGCGGCGGCATAGACCGTCACCCCTTCTTCGGCGAGCCCACGGGCAATCGCGGCGCCCAGTCCGCGGCTTGCACCCATCACAAGAGCGGTTTTGTTTTTCAAGCCCAGTTCCATCAGCCGAGCTCCTTCAATCTTCTGTCCTGGCGCGCGATGAGGCGCTCGACCTCATTGATATCGGCGGGAGAAAGCGATCCCCCCGGTTTGCGCAGTGTCGGCGTGGCGATCGCGCCGCGTTTGGCCATGATGTATTTCCGGATGGAGAGGCCGAGGCCCGGTTGCTGTTCGTAGCGGGCAAGTGGGAGATAGGCGTCGAAGATGTCCTGGGCGCGCTCGGCATCGCCGCGCTCATGGTGGAGGACGACGTCGCGCATCATCTCCGGATAGGCAAAGCCGGTCATGGCGCCGTCCGCCCCGCGCGCCATCTCTTCCGGCAGGAAGACGCCGCCATTGCCGCACAGGATTGATATGCGCCTCTTGCCGGGGGGCTCCGACGCGGTCCTGAGTGCGGTAATCTTGGAAAGACCAGGCCAGTCCTCGTGTTTAAGGCAGACGCAGGTCGGGATCTGATCGATGATCGTCTGGATGACGGAGACGGGGATGGTGACGCTTGTGACGAGAGGGAAATCCTGCAGCACGAAAGGCGTGTCGCCAATGAACTCCGCCGCCTGCTTGTAGTAGGTGACGATCTGCTGATCGTTGCGCAGGGAGGATGGCGGAGCAATCATGACGCCTGCAGCGCCGTCATCCATCACCATCGTGGTCAAGGCCTGCATCTGGGCAAAGCCCGCAGCAGAGACACCCGCAACAACAGGCACGCGGCCATCGACCCTGCGAAGGATCCGTCGGACATAGGTTTGCGATTCCTCGATGGTGAGCTTTTGCGCTTCCCCCATCATTCCAAGCACGGTCAGTCCAGTCGCACCGCGCTCAAGGTAGAAATCGACCATGCGGTCAGTGCTATCCAGATCGAGTTCACCCGTCTCCGTAAAAGGGGTGAGGGCGATAACATAGACGCCTTTTGCCTTTTCATTCAGCCTCATCATTGGCTGTCTCCTTGATGTTTTGGGTATCTTGCATGGCCAAAAAAGCCATGCGGCTGGCCGATCATTTTTTCGAGGCCCATGCGCTCGATCAGCAGGCAGGCTTGCCTGTCGGCTTCCGCGACGACCTCATCAAGGTCGGTCAGCAGGGGGCGGCCACCTTCGAGCAGGACCTGCCCGTCGATCACAACGGTGTCGACGTCATTGCCGTTGGCGAAGTAGGCAAGGCGGAAGATCGGCATTTGGTAGGGCGCGAGGTGCGGGCGCATCATGTCGACCACCACGATGTCGGCCTTCTTGCCGACTTCGAGGGACCCAAGGTCCCGGTCGAGCCCCAAGGCGGTCGCGGCATCGATCGTCACCATTTCAAGGGCCTTGCCTGGAGGCAGGACGGAGGGATCGCGAAAATGCGTGCGGTGATAATGCATGCACTGCTGCATGTGCCGGAACATGTCCGCCGATCTGTCCGGCGCAGTTGCATCGGAGCCAATCGCCACCACAGCACCCGCCTCGATCAGTTCGATCGCCGGGCATCGGCCGAGAATGGAGGCGATGGCGCTGGGATTGTGGGCGATGCGGGTGCCTGTATCGGCGATGATGCGGATCTCTTCTGGCGTGATGTCGATGGCATGAGACAGAAGCGCGTCCGGACCGAGGATGCCGAGCGTCTCTGCGCGGGAAACGGAGCCCTTCCAGTGACCATCCTGGGTGAACACCACGCCCGCCTCGCGCGAGAGCGCCCGCACGGTCTTCGTCTGAGCGACCGCAGCCTCATAGTCTGCGGCAGACATGTCGCGCTGATGTTCGTCGCGCAGCACAGGGGTGAGCAAGGCGATGTTGAGGCGTCCGCGCCCATGCCACATGTCCAGGAGCTTGCGGCTGACAATCAACTGCTCCTCGTATGTCACGGGCCCTTCTGACGCCTTGCCGTCGTGCCAGGACGCATAGGTTCGCGGATGCGGAGGGCGGGTTGGTCCGACGGCGACGACCGAGCGCGTGCCAATTTCAGCGACGCCCTCGCAATGCGCGCTTCCATAGGCGACGTCATCCGTTCGCATGATTGTGTCGCCGCCACCGAGAAGCGAAACGCCGGTGGTGACGCCGAAGCGCAGCCGTTCAAGGGCTGCAAGCCGCGCCTCCGCGAACCAGAATTCCGGTGTCGAACCGACGGTATAGGCAGCGTTGCAGATCTCTTCCCAGTGATTGCCTTGCTCCATGCCCATAGTCTTGATCAAGCCGTGGCCTGCATGGGCATGGACGTCGATCATTCCGGGCATCACCACCTTGCCGCTGGCGTCGATCTGCCGCTCGGCCTGGTATTCTCTGGCGATCTCGACCGCGTGCCCTACCGCCACGATGCGACCTTCGTGAACGGCGAGTGCACCCTTGTCGAGGACGCGGCGACTGCCGTCCATGGTGAGGACGGTGCCGCCAATGATGATCAGGTCAACGTGCCTCATGGTGCTCTCTTCCCGGTCTGGAAATCAGGAAGCCGCGTCACGTCGAGCACGCAATCCTGGCGCATGCGCCAGTCCGGCCAGGACCCGCTAAGGCCTGTCACCCTCAGCGGATTGTAGAGATAGAGCCATGGAGGATCCACTTGCAGCGCGTGGAAGGCCTTTTTGAAGATCTCCGCACGTTCAATTGGATCAACAGTTGCCCGTGCCCTATCGAGCAAGTCTTCGACCTCGGCATTGTGGAAGCCCAGCCACCAGGAGCCATTGGCTCTTTGATCGATCTTTTCAGCAAGGATGCGGAAGGTGCTCAAGGGGCTTGAATCGAAGACGCACATGTCGCGCACCTGTTTCAGGCGCACGCCATGGGCATAGGCCTCGCGGTTCGTGTGGAGGTGTATGTTCAGCGTCACGCCAATTGCGGAAAGCTGCTCGGCAAGAGCGGCCGTCAGTGCCTCGGCTTCATCGGGAAGGCGTGTCGGGCAATCGACCTCAATGGTCAGGCCGTCGCTGAAGCCGGCCTCGGCAAGCAGCCTCTGTGCCTGATCGCGATCAGGGCGCAGATCCTCCGATGGCATGCTGCCGAAATGTGCGGGGCTGACGAAGCCGGTCAGGGGCTTTGCTGCACCTCTCACCACACGATCGATCAGGGCCTGGCGGTCGATCGCCAGATTGAGAGCGCGGCGAACGCGGCTGTCGGTCAGCGGTCCCTTGAAGGCGTTGAAAAGATAGATGATGGCGACAGGGACGAGAGATGTGACCCGCGTATGCCGGCCCGTACCTTCGAGCGCCTTGGATGCTTCGAAATCAAGGCTGTTTGCCACCTGCGCCTGGCCGGAGATTAGCATGTCCAGCCGCACTTCCCGGTTTTGTTCCAGGCGGAAGGTGAGTTCGGCATTGGGTGGTGGCTCCCCATGCCAGCCATCGAAACGCTGGAGGTGCAGGGCATGGCCGGGTTCGTAGGATCCCAGGCGATAAGGACCCGTGCCGACCGGTTGTGATGTGTCTCCTGCCTCGTAGCGTGCCAGTGCGGAGGGAGCGATCACATAGCCGTAAACCAGGATGTCGAGGAGATCGGCGATCGGTTTCGACAAGCGGATGGCGACCGTGTGAGGATCGATTGCCTCGATTTCTGCGTCTCCGAGATACTGATGCCAGACACCCGGCGCCCCCAGCGTGTAGCCTTTGTCAGGACGGGCCATGCGTGTCAGGGATTGGCAGACGGCCGCCGCATCGCATGGGCTGCCATCGTGAAAGCTCAAGTCTTCCCTTAGCCTGAATGTCCAGTGTCGCGCATCCGGTGTGACATCCCAGGAGCTTGCCAGCGCTGGCACGTAGCCACCATCCTTGCCATAGCGCACAAGTCCGTCGAACAGGGCGTCGAATACAGCCAGCATGTCATTCGCATCGGTACAGTCATGCGGATCTTCGACGGCGAGGCGCGGTTGAACAATGACGGCGGACGAACTCACGGGCTTTTCCTTTCGGCATCATTCCGATCATGGAGATGGCATGCGACGGCGCTGCCATCCGGCTGGGGCGTCAACACCGGACGGTCGACCGCGCATCGATCAAAGGCCATGGGGCAGCGAGTCCTGAAGCAGCAGCCGGAGGGCAGGCGCAGTGCGCTTGGCACTTCGCCGACGATCTCGATCTTCGGCTTAGCCAGCGACTTGTCGATGGTCGGCGCGGCCGAAAGCAGAACCTGCGTGTAGGGATGTTTCGGCTGGCTGAACAACTGGTCGCGGCTGTCCGTCTCCACCATGAAGCCGAGATACATGACGCCGATCCGGTCGGCGATGTGGTGAACCACCGAGAGGTCGTGCGAGACGAAGAGATAGGAGAGGCCGAACTCGTCGCGCAGGTCCATCATCAGGTTGAGGATCTGCGCCTGGATCGAGACGTCGAGCGCCGATACCGGCTCGTCGGCAATGATGATCTTTGGCCGGACCGACAATGCGCGGGCGATGCCGATCCGCTGCCGCTGACCTCCCGAAAACTGATGCGGGTAGCGTCCCGCCTGTTCGGCATTGAGGCCAACCTTCGCCAGAAGTGCGATCGCCTCATCATGGAGTTCGCGTCGACTGATCTTGCCCCCGGCCTGAGCGCGTCTCGGCTCCATCACGATGTCTCTGACCCGCTGCCGAGGATCGAGTGAGGCATATGGATCCTGGAAGATCATCTGCAGCTTACGGCGGATCGGACGCATTTCTCGAAACTGCATGCGGGAGATGTCTTCGCCATCAATCCGGATTTCGCCTGCGGTCGGCTCGTAGATCCGGGCGATGGTTTTGGCCACGGTCGACTTTCCGCAGCCGGATTCGCCCACCAGGGCCATGACTTCGCCGGGGGCAATCGACAAGTCTACTCCGTTCACGGCGCGCAATTGCTTCTGGGGGGCAAGCAGCTTTCCTTTTCCGAATTGCAGCCGATCAAAAATGCCTCCAACTGGAAAGGCTTTCACCAGGCCACGGACCTCGAGTACGGGGGGCGTCATGGAAAAGTCTCCTCCAGCGGGAAGTGGCATGCGGCGTCCAGCGATCCGCGAACCGGAGACAGGACCGGTGTATGTTCAGCGCAGATGGTCTGGGCCCGGAAACACCGATCCCTGAAGCTGCACCCTTGGCCGAGGGTGCGGATGTCCGGCACGGTGCCTGGAATCTGGTTCAGACGTGCCCGGCGATCGGTGATCTTCGGAATGCTGTCCAAGAGCCCGCGCGTATAGGGATGGGCAGGGGACTGGATGATCTCCGTCGTCAGGCCCCGTTCCACTACCTTTCCGCAATAGAGCACGACCACCCGGTCCGCCATCTCGGAGACAACTGCGAGATCGTGGGTCACAAGGATCATGGCGGCCCCGCGATCAAGGATCTGGCGGCGCATGAGCTTCAAGATCTGGGCCTGGACGGTGACGTCGAGGGCCGTGGTCGGTTCGTCCGCGATGATCAGGCGGGAACCGGCCAGGAGGGCGATGGCAATCACGACGCGCTGGCGCATGCCACCAGAGAACTGGTGCGGATAGGCGTCGAGCCGGCTGGCGGCCTCCGAGATGCCGACGTCCTCGAGCATCTCGATGCAGCGTGCACGCCGCGCTTTCTGATCGAGGTCGGTATGCAGGCGCAGCATTTCGTCCATCTGGCGTCCGACCGTGTAGACCGGATTGAGAGACGTCATGGGGTCCTGGAACACCATGGCGATTTCGCCGCCGCGCACTGCGCGCATCTGGTCTTCGCTCTTGCGGGTCAGATCCTCGCCGGCAAAGAGAATACGGCCGGCCTCAATTCGTCCGGGTGGATCGATCAGGCCGAGAATGGAAAAGCCGATTACCGATTTCCCGCCACCGGACTCGCCGACGAGGCCGACGACCTCTCCCGGGCGAACGTCGAAGCTCACGCCATCGACGGCTTTCACCACGCCACCGAAGGTATGGAAATGTGTCTTGAGATCCCGGACTTCAAGAAGTGCTTCGCCCATGGTCGCTGTCTCCTTCCTCATCTCAGCCGCGGATTGAGTTCGTCCCGCAGGAAGTCGCCGAACAGGTTGATGCCGAAGACGAGGAACATGATGAACAGACCGGGGAAGGCAGAGGTCCACCAGATGCCCGAGAACAGGACATCGAAGCCCTCCTTGACGAGCAGGCCGAGCGAAGGCTCGGTGATGGGGACGCCGACACCAAGGAAACTGAGCGAGGCCTCGATCAGGATGAAGGTGCCGACCTGGATCGTGGCAACCACGATGAGCGGCGTCATCACGTTTGGCAGCACGTGGCGCAGGATGATCTCGCCGTTTCCAAGCCCCGCCACCTTTGCCGCCTGAATGTATTCCTTCTGGATTTCGCTCAAGGTCGATCCGCGAACGGTGCGGGCGTAAACCACCCAGCCGACGGCGGTGAGGGCGATGAGAACCATGCCGATGCCGGTTCCGAAGGCCGACATCAGGAAAAGCGCAATCAGCATCGAGGGAAACGACAGCTGGATGTCTGCGATGCGCATGATGATGCTATCGACGATCCCCCCGTAGTAACCGGAAATCAGCCCGAGTGCGGTCCCGATCCCACAGGAGAAGATCATGGCGGCGAGGCCGATGAAGGCGGAAATTCGCGCACCGTAGACAATGGATGCAAGGACGTCGCGGCCCTGACCATCTGTCCCGAGCAAGTATCTGACATCCCCGCCCTCGAGCCATACCGGCGGCTTGAAGCTGTCCATCAGTTCCAACTGCGAAACGTCATAGGGGTCCTGGGCGACGAGAAGTGGCCCGAAGGTCGCAAGCAGGGCGAAGAAGACGAGCAGTACGCTTCCGAAGACCGCCGGCAGGTTTCGGCGGTAGTGAAAGAAGAATTCCGAAGAGAAGAACCCGGTCATGCCATCCTCACTTCACGGTAATGCGCGGGTCGATCAGCGTGTAAACGATGTCGACAATGAAATTGATGGCAACGAAGATGAACGCGGTCAGCATCAGGTAGACGACGATGACCGGGCGATCCCCGCGGTAGATGGAATCGATCAGCAGCTTGCCGGTCCCAGGCCATGCGAAGATGGTTTCGGTGATCGTTGCAAAAGCGATGAGGTCCCCGAGCTGCAGGCCGAAGATCGTGACGACCGGAATGAGAGCGTTCTTCAGGCCATGCCTGAACAGGATGTTCTGGCGGGACGCGCCCTTTGCACGGGCAAACCGCATATAGTCCTGACGCATCACCTCCATCATGCCCGCACGGGTCATGCGCAGCATGATGGCAAGGGTGGCCAGCGCCAGTGTCACGGATGGCAGGATGATGTGGGACCAGCCGTCCGCCGTGAAGATGGATATGCGCAGGCCCAAGAATTCCACCGTATCGCCGCGTCCGGAGGAGGGCAGAAGCTGATAGCGGACAGATAAGAAGAAAATCAGCATCATGCCCACCCAGAAGCCTGGGAGGGAAATGCCGAGCAGCGAGCCCGCCATGATGCCGCGAGAAACCGGCTTGTTTGGATTGGCCCCGGCATAGACGCCGAGTGGGACGGCAATCACGGTCGCCAGCATGATTGCTACCAGCACCATTTCGATCGTTGCCGGCAGACGCTCCAGGATGAGGTCCATGGCCGGCTGTCGGAACACATAGGAACGCCCGAAATCGCCCTGCAACATGTTGCCAAGGAAGATGAAATACTGGCTCACCAGGGATCGATCGAGCCCCAGGAGACGGCGGGCCTGTTCGATCTCGGCGGTGGTGGAATCAATCGGGATCACCATGAAGACGGGATCGCCGGTAAAGCTCATCATCAGGAAGACGATGACCGATACGCAAAAGAGTACCAGCACCATCTGCAGGAGCCGCTTGATCGTGTAACCCAGCAAGGCAGTGTCCCGTCATGAAGAAGTGAGAAATTCGGGACTGTCCCCTTTCAAGGTCGACAGCCCCGCGCTCGTTCGGGTTGGGGCTATTCCTTGATGTCGATCTCGTAGGCCCAGAGGAACTTGTCCGCACGCGGTGTCATCTCGACATTGGTCTTTGCCGCATAAAGATCCTGCTCGTAGTGGATCGGGATCATCGGGATGTCTTCCATCAGGATCTTGGTGACTTCCTGCAGGTAACCGTCGCGCTCTTCGAGCTTGGAGGTTGCATCAGCCTTGTCGATCAGTTCGTCCACTTTCGGATTGGAATAAGATCCGCGGTTGACCTGACCATAGCCTTCCTTCTTGTCGCGCGAGTAGAACATCACGCTGTACATCGAACCGCCGTCACCAGACGGAACGTCCCAGCCGCTCATGATCATGCTCGACTGCTCGCTGGGTACCCGGATGTAGCCAAAGAAGTTGGACTTCGGCATCAGGTTGAGCTTGAGATCGATCTTGATCTTGCCGAGCATCGAAGCAAGTGCCTGCGCGATCTGCTGGTCATTGACATAGCGATTGTTGGTGGTGTCGAGGGTCACCGTGAAGCCATCGGCATAGCCGGCCTCGGCCATGAGCGCTGCCGCCTTCTCAAGATCCATGGGATACATGTCGCGGAAGCTTGCACCGTCGACATAGCCCGTATGGGAAGCAGGGACATATTGCTCCGACGGCGTCGACAGGCCATTCATGATGATCTTGCTGATCGCATTGACGTCGATCGCGCGAACCATGGCTTCACGGACGCGACGATCCATCATCGGGTTCTTGTCGAGCGCGATGGTAGGGCTCTTCTCACGATGGTCGATCGACACCACGACGTTTAGCAGGCTTGGCTTCGACATGACCTTGTAGCGGTCATCTGCCTTGACGCGGTCGACGTCGCGGACGTTGAGATCCTGGATGACGTCGACTTCGCCGGTCAGCAGGGCTGCCGTACGGGTGGCGCCATTGGTGATCGGGCGGAACGTGACCTCGTCGATCTCAGGCGCGCCGGCGAAATAGTCAGCATTGGCGGCGAGCGTGATATGATCTTCCTTGATCCATTCGACCAGCTTGTACGGGCCCGTGCCAACAGGCTTCAAATCCACCTGCTCGTCGCCCACTTCCTTCGCATACTTCTCGCTGAGGATCAGGACGGCTGCCAGATCGTTCGGCAGGACTGCGTAGGGCTTGGGAGTCTTGATCTCGACAGTGTAATCATCGACCGCTGTGAAGGAGGCGATGTTGGCGCCGAGATTGGCCATCAGCGACTTCTTCAGCCGGTCCAGGGTGAAGACAACATCGGAGGCTTTGAAGTCCTCGCCATTGTGGAACTTGACGCCCTGGCGCAGCTTGAACACCCAGGTCGTGTCATCCTTGAGCTCCCAGCTTTCTGCAAGGCCGGGTCCGAAGGACAGGTCGGCATTGCGGCGGACCAGAGGATCGTAGATGTGGTAGAAGAGGATGTTGCTGGACAACTCCTCGCCTGCCTGCGGGTCGAGATTGACGGCGTCCGACGTCAAGCCGACGGTCAGTTCCTTGGCCTGGACCAGGCCGCCCAAGGCCGTCGAGCTCAGGAGGACGAAAGCGGCAAGTGCCGCGATGCGTCCGGATTTCATGCGAAGATTCAGCATTTTTAGTTCCCCTTTTTGGTATGCCGACACGTTTGCATGCGCGTTTTCACCGAAGTACGGATTGCACCTCGATCTGGTAGCCTTCCGGGTCTTCCAGCACGAAGGCTCGAATTCCGAGAGAGACGCTGTCCTTTGGTTCGGTCAGCCCGGTCGCGTTTTGGCTCGAGAGATAGCGATGCCAGGCATCGACATCCGGCACGCGGATGCAAAGTTGCACGGGCTTGATAGGATTGGCGCGATGCATTCCTCGGGTCTCGTCCACGAGGCCGACATAGGCATGCTCGGCAATCTTCAGGATCTTCGACCACCCCTGATCGATCTCGAGCGGAAATCCCATGACTTCTGTGTAGAAGCCGAATGCACGGGGAAGATCGACGTAATAGAGGAAGGTGATAGCCTTCTCGACGATACCGTCATCGGGCCGGGCGGGGGGCTGTGTCATGTTGTGAGATCCTGCGGAAACCATTTGCTTTCGCCGCGGCGCAGATAGCGTCCGCTGCCGGGCGTGTTGAGGACTGCACGGCCGTCATAGGCGAGCCTGCCGGCGTGATAGGTTGCGGCCACCCGGGCGGCGAAGCGCCGTCCGTCGTAAGGGCTCCAGTTGAGGCCATCCTGGGCGCGACTGGCGTCCCATACATCTTCCCCCTCGGCGAGGATCGTGATGTCAGCATCGGCACCGGGGACGAGGGCACCCTTGCGCGGATAAAGGCCGAAGAAGCGCGCAGGGCGTTCGGCGAGATATTCAGCGCAGTAATGCGCTGCATCAACGCCGCGCTCCTTTGCGACGGTGAAGAAGGCAGGCAACAGCGTCTCCATTCCGGGCACGCCAGCACCGGCATCGAAGATGCTATCGGTGAACTTGTTGTCGATCGGCCAACTGGAATGATCTGAGCTGACGAAGGCGATCCGGCCTTCGATCAGTTCCCGCCAGAGCCGATCGATCTGACCGGGCCGAATGGGTGGGTTTACCTTCATCCGCGCGCCGAGCTCTTCACCGTCGCGTTCGGGATCGAACCAGAGATAGTGGACGCAGAGCTCGCCGGTCGCCCTGACACCCTCTTGCGCATAATTGTCGACCAGCTTGAAGCCGCGTGGCGTGCTGATGTGCACGATATGTGCGTGCCCACCGGCATTGGCAGCGAGTTCGAGGAAATGCACGGTTGATGCCAGTTCTGCGACTTCGGGCCGGCTCGGCGAGTGAGCGGTAATGCCGTTTCGCCCCTCAGCTCTTGCGCGCGAAACCCGTGAGCGTACGATTTCCTGGTCTTCGTTATGCAATCCAAGCGGCAGGTCGGTTGCCGAAAGCGCTTCCAGCAGGTCGAGGGCGAGTGCCGCATCGATCCTCGGAAAACGGGTCGGACTGCTTTCGAAAGCGGAGATCTTGAAGGCGACGACGCCACCAGCGGCAAGCGCTCGCATCTCGTCGAGGGATTGCCCTGGCATGACAGTCCCGTAGAGCGCGACATCGCAATGGGCGAAGCGTTCGACGGCTTCGACCTTGGCGTCCAGGTGCTCCCGGGCGCTCAGCGGGGTCGGGTTGTCATAGGGCATGTCGACGATCGTCGTGACCCCGCCGGCAATGGCGGATCGGGTCGTCGGCTCGATCCCCGGGAGGCCGAGATAGCTACCCGCATGCGTTTGTCCATCGATGATGCCCGGCAATACGAAAGCGTCTCCAGCATCGCGAACGGTGGCTGCGGCCGGCGCATCCCCTTCTCCGACTGCGTGGATGAGCGAGCCTGAGATAGCGACCCAGCCATTGGAAATAGTCATCTGGGGCGTGACGATCCGCCCGCGAATGACGAGATCAATGCTCACGACACTCTCCCACGGTAGCCTAGTTCAGCCTGCATGCAGGCAAGGGCGACGCCAGCCTGAACCGGGTCGATGACGGGCAAACCCAGCGCCGTCTGCAAAGCCTCCCGGTAGGTTCCGAGGCCGGCGCAGCCGAGGATGACTGCCTCGGCGCCGTCCTCATCACGAAGCACGGAGGAAATGCGTGTGACGGGCATGACCGCGTCCTGTGCGATGAGTTCAGCAACGGTCATGTCGATCGATCGATCGCCTGCGAGCCTGCGATCGAGTTGCAGCGCCTCAAGGTAGCGCCGGTGACGACCAATCGAGGACGGGCCCATCGACACGATGCCGAAGCGCTGTCCAAGGCCGAGCGCCGTCAGATAGGCCGCTTCGGCAATGCCGACGACCGGGACATTCGTGGCAGCTCGCACGGCCGCAATGCCGGGATCTGAGAAGCATGCGATCACGATGGCGTCTGCTCTCGCCGTCTGCACGGCCTCAATCAGCAACGGTACGACTTCGGCCACATGGGCATCCGTCTCGATGCCAGTCGGTGCGCCTTCGAGCTCAGTGCAGTGGATCTCGTGGCCATTGCCTTCGAACGGTTTCAGGCACGCCTCCATCGAGCGTGTGACGGCTTTCGAGCTGTTCGGATTGATCACCAGGATCTGCGCCACGGTTCCTCCAAATACGGCTCTCCCGTGCCGTCAAACTGTGATATCTCTCGTGGTATACTACGAAATATCTCATGTCAAAGGCTGGCTGCCTTGCGAAGTCAGAAAAAGTGGAGGAAGACAGAAAGGGGCGTGAAGCCATATGATCCACGAGCGGGTCCGACAGAACCCATCGAGCTTGGAGAGAAGCCGTCTTGCAGAGCCTTAGCGTCGAAAGTGATAACTCGCCGGCCCGGCAGAAGAAAATTTCCTTGACGGAGACCGCATATGTTTCTCTGCGTGCGCGGGTTCTCTCCGGCTCCTTAAGGCCCGGGGCCGAATTTTCGGAGCTCGAACTGGCAGAGCAGCTTGCCATGAGCAAGACGCCGGTGCGGGAAGCGCTTGGTCGATTGGTGGCGGAAGGCCTGATCGAAGCCTTTCCTAGACGAGGTTACCGGGTCACGCCCGTGACGGTAAAGGACATCAACGATCTCTTTGCTATCCGCGCGATGACCGAGGGCACGGCCGCCGCTATGGCCGCTCTCAATCTATCCGCTGCAGACCTTGATCGGCTCGAAGCTCTGGCGGAGGCTCGCTACGATCCGCAGCAGGGCGAGAGCGTACAGTCTTTCGTCAAGGCTAACCGCGATTTCCACCTTGCGATCGCCGAGGGAGCGAACAATAGCAGGCTGTTGGCGCTGGTCGCTGCGCATCTTGATGAGTGCACGCGTCTCTTCTATCTCGGCGCCGTCAGCCGAGACGTCAATCCGGAAACCAGCGCCGATCATCGGCGTATTGTCGATGTGCTACGTCTGCGGGATCCCGATCTCGCGAGAGCCGCTATGGTGGAGCATAGCGAGCACACCCAGAAGGGTATTCTGAGGGCGCTAATTTCGAGCGACACTACTGTTTTGACGCTGTGATATTGGTGGGCGGGGCCGTCCTGCTTCCTTAAGGTTGCCTGTTGTCGACACGCTTGCGCTTCCTGGCAGGCCTCAGAGCTTTGTCAGCACATCCTGCAGCAGGGCCTTGGCCGGCGACAGGTCGGCAGCATCTTCGTGAGCTCGGCGTTTTCCTCCTCAAGCTGGCGAAGATGCCTCATCTCTGACGGCTTCATGCCCGCATACGTCTTGCGCCAATTGCAGACCGTCACATCGGAAATTTCCGTCTTGTTCACACTTGCCGGACCTGCGCTTCCGAAAGCTTCGAGCCCTTCATCGAACTCTTCACTTCTTCCCCGCAAGGATCACAAGCGGAATGCCCCGGTTCAAGATGTCTCAGTGTGACGCGGGCGCGTCAGGCGTACTCGTTCAAGGCACAATTCGATTTCGTCTTTCAGCATATCCGCCACAATTCGGCCGATACGAGACAGTGGCTTTCGCGCGTCGATCGCCAAGCCGACCGTCTGGGGTTCCGCCCCCTTGTCACGAACGGGCAGAAAAATGAGCGAACCCTCGGTGATTTCCGGCGCAGCATCCAGCTCCGAGGTGAAGGCAATGTAGCGACCGCTGCACGCCAGCTGTTTGACCAGTTGCAAGGAATTGGTCACCACGGCCTTCTGCGGGTCTGTGAACAGCCAGCCATAACGAGCATCGAGATAGCGGCGGATGAACAATGCCTTGCTCTGGAGGGCAATCGGATAATGAACCGCTTCCTGCAGGCTCGTCGTTTTTCCATTCGCAAGTTCATGCCCCGGGGCGACGACACAGCCCAATGGAAGGTCGGCACTCCAAAGCACGTGAACGTCACGCCGCGGGGAAAGATTGAACGCGGCGATGATGTCGACATCACCGGCCACCAGTGCCGACAGTGCATTGTCGGGGCTGGCAATCTCGACCTCGAGAGAAATTCGCGGGTGCTCTATCGCGAGCTTCTCGATGAAGAGCGGCAGGAAGCCGTTGGCATGACTGTCCATTGCCGCCAGCCGCACATGCCCTTGGTGGATGCCCTGCAACTGCCGGATATCCGAAGCCGCCTTGCGCTCATCGCTCTTCCAGCGTCGGGCCAAGGCGATCAGCGCATCGCCGGCGGCAGTCAGTCGCATGCCGCGTGGCATGCGTTCAAACAGCTCCACACCCAAATCCGCCTCCAGCAACAGGATCTGCCGATCGATGGCGGATGCCGCAACGTTCAGTTCCTTGGCCGCCTTCTGGATTGATCCGGAGCGGGCCACCTGATCCGCATAACGCAAGGACGCTGGCACCAGGGATCCGCGCATAGCCTCACTCTCGCAATCATTCTAATTATTCGAATGGATGATTGCCTATTCTGCGATAGACGGCAACGGGAATTTTGCCGATTGTCGGAGCATCGAACAAAGCGCACTGGACCTTCAGGAACAGTCCGACGAGGTGCCTGGATGCGGAGCGTGGACAGAACGATGATGTTTGACACCACTGCGGAGGTCGGCGAGACGACCGACCGGCACGATGCCGGTACGCTCTCCAGGCTCACTGAATGGCTCTGGTCGGCGTTTTCATCGACCCGCCACACCGGCATCTTTCTGGTTCTGCCAGCGCTTCTGTTTCTCGCTGTGTGGTTTCTCTGGCCGGTGCTCGTGATGATCTTCTCCAGCTTTTCGGCCCACAGCATCAACGGCACCATGGTGCAGGGGTTTACCTTTGAGAACTATACCCGGCTATTTTCCTCGGATCTGTATTTCCGCATCCTGCTGCGCACCATCCGCATCGCATTGCTGACGAGTGTTTGCGCCGCGATCTTCGCCTACCCTCTCGCCATTGCCATCGCCCGCGGCGGGCCATCACTTGCGAGGCTGGTCACTCTCACCATCCTTGCCCCGCTTCTGGTCAATGTGGTTGTCCGCTCATACGGTTGGCAGGCCATCCTCAACAAGACCGGTGCGCTGGCCTGGTTGTTGAAACTGGTCGGCATCAGCAATCCGCCGGTTCTCCTCTACACCGAATGGGCAGTGCTGATTGCGTGCGTGCATGTCTATCTGCCTTTCATGGTCATGCCGCTGGCCTCGGCGATCGCGCGGATCGACCGGACAGTCGAGGAAGCCGCCCGCGTTGCCGGCGCCACGCGGCTGCGTGTTTTCCTGCGGGTGATCCTGCCGCTCAGCCTTCCGGGGCTTGCCGTCGGTGCTTCGCTGGTGTTCTCGCTGAGTTCGGCCGCCTATGTGACACCGCAGGTTCTCGGCGGCAATTTCTCGCCACTGCTCGGCACGCTGATCGAACAGCAGATCCTGACACTCAACGACTGGCCCTTCGGTGCTGCGATATCAACGCTGCTGATTGCCATGGTGCTTGGCGCCAATCTCGTCTTCCTCAAAATCGTCAACCGGCGCTTCGCCCGCTGGACGGAGGCCACACGATGACGGAGACCGTCAGCCCACTCCTGAAGATTGTTGTCGGCATCATCCTGCTGATTGTCGTTGCCCCCCTGATCGTGCCGTTGCTGATGTCGGTTTCCGACACAGCCTACATCGTCTTTCCGCCGCAGGGTTTCACCCTCAAATGGTATGCGGCGGTGCTGACCAATCCGGAAGCACAGGGCAGCTTCCTGTTCTCCCTGGAACTGGCCGCGATCGTCACGATCGTATCGCTGATCCTCGGAATCCCCTGCGCAGTCGGCCTCACCCGTTTCAAGGTGCCGGGGCAAGATATGGTGCTCGGCGTCATCCTGTCGCCGCTCATCGTGCCGCTGATCGTTACCGGTGTCGCACTTCTCCAGTTGTTCTCGATGATGGCTTCGCGTGCCACCATGCTGCAGCTGGTCATCGGCCACACGGTGATCTGCCTGCCCTATGTCATCCGGTCGGTGTCGGCGAGCTTTGTGCTGGTCAACCGCAACCTCGAGGATGCAGCCTCGGTGCTGGGCGCAGCGCCGCATCTCGTTGCCACCAAAGTGATCTGGCCGCAGGTTCGGCCCGGTATTCTGGCCGGCGGCATCTTCTGCTTCATCGTCTCCTTCGACGATTACCCAATCTCGATGTGGCTTGCCGACGGCAACCATTTCCCGATTCCGCTTTACCTCTACACCATCATCGAACGCTCTTTCGATCCGTCGATCGCTGCCATCGCCTCGCTGATGATCATCTTCGCGCTTCTTCTCGTGCTCGTCATCGAGAAGGTTTTCGGGATCAGCCTTGCCCGTTTGGCCAGTTGATCGCTCTCAAGAAAATTCGCTCAACCATAAAAGGGGAAATGATATGACGAATATTTCAAGACGCACATTCGGCAAGTTGGCACTGGGCGCTACCGCCTTGGCAGCCCCCATGGGCTTCGTACGCAATAGCTGGGCCGTGGATAAGGAAATCCAGATCGGCATCTGGGGCGGCTCGCAGGGGGAGTTCGTCAAGAAAGAGATCATTCCGGTCTTCGAGAAGGATTTCGGCTGCCGGGTGATCGCCGAAGAAGGCTTCACCCTTGCAAATGTCGGCAAGATGCGTGCGACCAAGGACAATCCGAAGTTTTCGGTCATGTTCATCGATGACGTTGCCATTCCCATCTGCAAGTCGGAAGGCCTGATCGAGCAGCTTCCGGCGGGCGACATGCCGGCGATGGCCAACCTCTATCCAAAATTCGGGTTCGACGGCTGGGCAACCGCGCTTGCGATCTCCGTCGGCAGCATGTTCCACAACACGTCGGTCACGCCCCCGGACAGCTATGCTGATCTCTGGAAGCCAGAATATGCCGGAAAGCTCAAGCTGGTTAGCCCCAAGAATACCCCATCGGTCTTCTTCTTGATCGTCGCCGCAGCCGTGAAATCGGGCAAGCCTTTCGCCGAAGCCCAGTACCTGATCGACGACAGCTTCGACAAGGTCGCCGAACTCAAGCCGAATATCATGAACCTGTTCGACAACGGTCCGCAGGCCGCCAACGAAGTGGCACAGGGCCAGGCCGACATCGGTCTTCTTGAGCTGTCGAAATACGTCTATCCGTATACTGCCAAGGGCGCTCCGGTGACCATGAGCTTCCCGAAGGAAGGCAGCTTTGCCGGCAACAATTGCCAGGTTCTGGTCAAGGGTGGTCCCAACAGGGATGTCGCGGTCGCCTTCATGAACCGCATGCTGGAGCAGAAAACCCAAAAGGAATTCAGCGAGTTCGCCCTGACCGCTCCGCCGGTCAGCGGCATCGAATTCTCGCCCGAAACCCTGAAATATCTCGCCTATCCGCTCGCCGAAATGGACAAGCGCGGCCTGTTCACGCCCGACTGGGAATTCATCAATGCCAAGCGCTCAGCCTGGACCGAAAAGATGAACGGCATCTTCGCTGTCTGATCACAAAGAGTGCGGTTGGCCTTGCGGGCCGGCCGCCAACAATCCAAGTCGATGGAGAAAGCCGATGGACAATCCTGCGATAACCGCGAAAATCGGCGGTGGCAGCGTCAAGCTCAGCGGTATCAGCCGTAGCTATGGTGGAAACCAGGTCGTCAGCGACGTCACACTGGAAGCCCGCAGCGGCGAGATCCTTGCGCTTCTTGGCCCTTCCGGCTGCGGCAAAACCACGACATTGCGGATGGTCGCCGGCCTCGTCCAGCCAACATCCGGCGATATCTCCATCGACGGCAAGCCGATCACGGATCTTCCAGTCCATCGGCGCAATATCGGCATGCTGTTCCAGAACTATGCGCTTTTCCCGCACATGACCGTGCTTGAAAACGTTGCCTTTGGACTGTCGATGCGAGGAATTTCCAGGGCGGAGACGGAGCAGAGAGCCAGGCAGGCTTTGGCCCTCACCCACCTGACCGGCTTCGAGGGCCGGATGCCGGCGGCCCTTTCCGGTGGTCAGCAGCAGCGGGTCGCGCTTGCCCGCGCGATCGTCTACCGCCCCAAGGTCCTGCTTCTGGACGAACCTTTCGGTGCGCTCGACAAGAAGCTGCGCGAGGCCATGCAGATCGAGTTGCGCCAACTCTGCAACGAGCTCGGGCTGACCACAATCCTCGTCACCCACGACCAGGAGGAGGCGCTGGTCCTTGCAGACCAGATCGCCGTCATGCGGGGCGGCCGTATTGAGCAGGTCGCCTCTGCCCGCGAAATCTACGAGCGTCCGACATCGCATTTCGTCGCAGACTTCATCGGCACATCAAATTTCATGCCCGCAACCATTATCGGCAAGCAGGAAGACAAGACCCTATTGAGAAGCGCTACAGGACAGATGTTCGAAAGCCTTCTGCCGAGCGCGCTGGGTGTCGGTCAACAGGCTATCATGGCGGTGCGGCCGGAAAGTATCCGGCTTTCGCCTGTCGAGACATCCGGTGAGACAGTCAATACCGTCAGAGGCCAGGTCATTCGAACTGTCTTCAAGGGACAGGCGCTTTCCATCTGGCTGCAGATACAAGGCACGGAGTTCATCTGCTCGCTGCCGATCGACAGCCTCGGCGCCAACACGCCTCAGCTGGGCGATGTCTGGACCGCCAGTTGGTCCTCTGAGCGGACATTGATCGTCCGGGAGCAGTGATCACCAATGACAATGTCGCATTCCCTGCCTGCTCCAGCTATCGGCGTCATACTGCCCTCATCAAACCGCGTCGTCGAGCGGATCACGCAGACGATTATTGCCGACTACCCGGGTCTCGATGCCTGCTTTTCCCGCGTACCCTACGATGGCCATCCACCGGATGGCTATGCTCTCGCCCATTTTCGGCAGGCCGCTGACCTGCTCGCCCAGGCCAGGCCCCAGATCATCCTCTGGAATGCAACACGTGGCGCCCTGTTGGGCTTTGAGCCCGATCGACAGTTGTGTCACATGCTCGAGGAGCAGACTGGAATCCCCGCCACGACCACAGCCTTGGCGACCTCCAGCTTTCTCAACCGGCATCACCTCAAGAAAATAGGATTGCTTGCTCAGGGCGATGAGCTGGAAGGCAAGCGGCTCGTGCAGACCTTCGGGGGCGAAGGTATCGAGATCGTCGCGGGCCGCAATCTTGGCATCACAGACAACTTTGAAGCATCGATGGTCTCAAGCGAGACGCTGGAGCGTCTTGTGAAGGAACTGGCCAGAGCCCCGCTTGATGCCGTGCTGATCTGGAGCACGAACCTTGCAGGCAGTCGCCTTGCAACTGACCTTTCCAAAACCCTCGGGATTCCGGTTCTGGATTCAACGACCCTCGGAACCCAGGATGCCATTTCACAGGTGCTCTGATTCCCGAAAACTGGAAGGAAAGTGGGTCTTCGGTCACAAAGTCAGATCTTGCGGCTCAGGCTTGCGCGCGACGATATAGGGGTTTTGCGGATGCTTGCCAAAGACCCGCTCGTCTGTGATCTCGAAACCAGCATCTGTCATCGACTGCCGAAGGTCGGAGATGCTGTGCGGCTTGACCGCAGGAAATAGGCCTACCGACTGCAGCGCACGAAACAGAAGACGAAACCTGAACCTCAGATCGGCGAAACACCAGGTTTTGGAGATGAGCAGGCCGCCAGGTTTCAGGTTGGCGAAAATCTGCGCCAAGGCGGCTGGCTGGTTTTCCACCAGGTGCAGAACGTTGAAGGCACAGATGACGTCGAATGGACCACCGTCATAGGCATTCTCGGCGTCCGCCACCTTGAAGGTCAGGTTGTCTCCCGCTGGCTTGCTCCGAGCGATCCTGATCATCTCGGCGGAGAAATCTGTCGCCGTCCAGTGTGACACGTGGGGCGCCAGCCGGATGGCGGTGCCGCCTGTGCCGCAACCGAGTTCCAAGACGTGGTCTGCGGGTTTGAGGTGCGATGAGACGTCGCCGATCATGGCGTCATAGGCCGCTACGTCTTTGAGCGGGCGTGCGGCATAGCGTTCAGCAATACGGTTCCAGAACTTCTGCTGCTTTGACAGCGACATTTCCAAACCTTTCACCAGAGGGGCAAGATCGCAGCGCTGCTTTTGTACAGCACATAGAAAGCAACGCCGATGATCAGCACGGCGAAGATGCGGTTGAGAAGGTTTCTGCGGGTTGAAAGACGGGTGGCCAGCAGCATGCCGCCGAAGCCACCGATCACGCCACCACTGATAAACTCGGCCGCGATCGCCCAGTCGATCAGGTCCGAGGCCGCGTAATTGATCGCGGTGGCGAGGCCAAACGTCCCGACGGCGAGAAGCGACGATCCGACCGCGTTGATCATCGGCATGCCGGTCGCGAGCATCAGGCCTGGCACGATGAGGAACCCTCCGCCAATTCCGAAGAAGCCTGATGCTGCTCCTGCTGCGATGGCCACAGCCGCCGTTTTCCAGCATGTCAGGCCATCCGTCTTGACGACATTTGAGACAATTGCGGTCCGGGGCCGGAGCATCAGGCCTGCAACGACCAGCATCAACAGGCCAAACAGGAAAAGCAGCTTCTGCCCGTCGAAAGCTTTCCCGAGTGTTGAGCCCGCGAGTGCTCCGACCGTCCCGGTGGCGGCAAAGACGAAAGCGCAACGCCACCAGACATGCCCCTTGCGGGCATGGCCGATAAAATTGGCATAGGCATTGACCGATACGGCCAGAGCGCCGGTGCCGATTGCGATATGCGGTTGCGAGATGCCGACCACATAGAGCAACAGGGGCGTTGCCAGGATGGAGCCGCCGCCGCCGATCAGTCCAAGCGTAAAGCCCACGAGGCCGCCCGAGCCGATCGCCGTCAGGGCCTGGGTGACGATGTCGTTCATTCCCAGGCTGCCCCTACAAGCGCGTCCAGCGGGATCTTCAAATAGCGCTTGCCGTTTGCTTCCGGTTCCGGCAGGCGTCCTCCGCGAATGTTGACCTGCAGCGCATGCAGGATCAACTTCGGCATCGGCAGTGTTTTGTCGCGTGCTTCGCGAAGCGCAACGAAAGCTGCCTCGTCCTTGCCGGCAATATGGGGGTTGCTGCGCTTCTGTTCGGCGACGGTGCTTTCCCAGAGGGGTTCACGCCCGTCCGGCTGATAATCATGGCCCGTGAACAGGCGCGTCTCGTCGGGCATCGACAGGATTTCCCCAATCGAGGCCCAGAGCCGCTTTGCACTGCCACCGGGAAAATCGGCGCGGGCCGTGCCGCTATCCGGCATGAACAAGGTATCGTGCACAAAGGCGGCGTCGCCGATCACGTAGGTGATCGAAGCCAGCGTGTGGCCGGGTGAGAAGAGGACGCGGGCCTTGATGTCGCCCACCGAGAAGGTCTCGCCGGCCTCGAACAGCCTGTCCCACTGCGAGCCATCGGTTGGCAGGTCTGGCCAGTTATAAATCTCCTTCCAGAGCTCCTGTACCTCGACCACACGCGCGCCGATGGCGGTCTGCGCTCCGGTCTTCTCTTTCAGATAGCGAGCGGCGGAAAAATGGTCTGCATGGGGGTGGGTGTCGAGGATCCATTCGACGCTGAGCCGCTTTTCCTTGATATAATCCAGGATCGCATCGGCATTTCGGGTCGCGGTTGCGCCCGACTTTTCATCGTAGTCCAGCACCGGATCGATGATCGCACATTTCCCTGTCGCTGGATCGCTGACGACATATTGGATGCTGAATGTGCGTTGGTCGAAAAAGCCTTTCACATCTGGTCTGGCAGTCATCTTGAGTTCCTTCGTCAATATCGGTGATTTTCAGTTTTGGCGCCGGCTTCAAGGATCGGCCTTCGCACCCAGAAGAGGCACGAAGGTTGATCTGCTGCCGTCACCGTTTTGGTGCCGGATTGCCAAGGCATGCTCAGGCAAGGTCCTTGACGGTGAAGTACCAGTCCGTGGTCTCCAGGCCTTCGGTTAGCCGATTCTCCACTTCAGCCATCGTCTTCGGCGAGCCGACAATGACTTTCTCGCCGGGTTGCCAGGCCTCCGGCGTCGCGACGCCATTCGTCAGGCTCGTCTGCAAGGCTCTGACGAGGCGAAGAACTTCGGGACATCCGCTTGGAGTCTGGTCAGGCTCACGAATGCACTGTAACAAACAATAACATATATGTTCTGTGATATGTAATCTGTTGCAGCTTGGTTGCCGCCGAGGCATCCTTGCCAGTTGGTAGGACCGGGACGAAGGGTCAACCTCGCATTCAAAGATCGACAGGAACGAGTGAACTGCAATGTCAGCGACTGATGAGAAAAGCCTCCCGATCAATCTGAAACTGTCGGAGCCAAAAACACCTCGGCAGCGCAACTGGTTTCGCAAGCGGTACCTGCTCGTGCTGCTGGTCCCCGTTTTCATGTTCTCAGGTGCGGTGCTGGGAATGTATTTCCAACCGACAGGGTTGCAGAAGTTTTACGCGCTGACAGGGCTTCAACCCGGCGGTGGCTCGGATGCGCCGATTGCGCTGCCGCCTGACATCGAGTTGCCGCCCAAGATGGCAGAAACCTTGTTGCCCTCGGATGTGGTGGGATTGGCGCGAGTCATGCCCCGCGGCGACGTTTCGGTTGTCGCGGCACCTTATGGGGCCGGCGATGCGCGCATTGCGGAGATTCTCGTTTCCGTGGGCGACCGGGCGGAGAAAGGCGCCTTGCTGGCGAGGCTCGACAATCACACGGCGCTTGCCGGTGCCGTGCTCACCGCAGAGGCAAACCTCGCCGTGCGCGAAGCAAACCTCATCCAGACGCGGGCGGCGGTCGAGGCAAGCCGCAACGAAGCACAAACCGCACTCGATCAAGCCGTATCTACGGCGGCAGAAGCTGCATCGGCCCTGGCACGAACGGAGGCGCTTGCTTCGAACGCCGTCAGCACACAGGCGGCCCTCGATGCGGCCCGGGCTGCGGCGGAAGACGCGAGACTTTCCGTTGTCCGCGCAGAGGCAACGCTGACGCGCTATGCTTCAGTCACGCTGGACGAACAGCCCGATGTGATCGTCGCGCGACGCAATGTCGATGCAGCCCAATCTGAATTGGCCCGTGCTCGTCTCGATCTTGCACGCGCCGAGGTGGTGGCGCCCATCACCGGAACGATCCTCGACATTCATGTTACGCCCGGACAGCGACCTCCCACCGACGGAATCATGGATATGGGAGATACGGATCAGATGATGGCCGAGGTCGAGGTCTGGCAGGATCGCATCAGTGCCGTCATGGTTGGCCAGCCGGTGGAACTGGTAACCCCGGCCTTTGGCGCCACGCTGCAAGGCCGGGTGGACCGGATCGGGCTGACGGTGGGGCGGCAGGGCCTGATTTCAGACGATGCGGCGGAAAACAAGGACGCGCGCGTCATCCAGGTCCTGGTGGTGCTGGACAAAGCCTCCTCGGATGTTGCTGCACGCTTCACCAATCTCGAGGTCATCGCCCGCATTGACACCACGGTACGGGCCGTTCCATGAGCTACCTGCTGCAACGCCTGTTCGGGCGGCTGCCCATCGGCTGGTTGCAACTGACCCACAGCCGCACTCGCTTCGCCGCGGCACTCGCCGGGGTGGCCTTTGCCAATGTTCTGGTCTTCGTCCAGCTTGGGATCATGAATTCGATGGGGGCCGCAACATTGCGACCCTATGACTTCTTCCAGGCGGATATCATGATCTCGGCCAGCGATGCGAGCACCTTGACCGACGGGGGCAATGTGGCTCGGCAGTGGTTGCTGCAGGCGATGGGGGATCCGGATGTATCCGATGGCATGGGTCTGTTCATCGCCAATGTTCCCTGGGATCGCGGCGAGAAGGATATCAGTCTGACGACCTTCGGTGTGGATCCGGTCAAGACCGGGTTTCTGTCCAGGGATATAGCCGGCGATCTCAATCTCCTGCGGGTGCAAAACGCGGCATTGCTCGATCGGCTCGCCCGTGGTCTGGCCAAGGAGGAAGCTGCTTCAATCCGTCCACAAACGCCGCTCTCCTTTGAGACGCAAGGCCGCACAGTCACCGCCTATGCCACATTCGCCGGCGGAGGCGGTTTCGGTGGTGATGGCTATATGCTGGTTTCGGATCAGACATTCCTGTCGCTATTCCCGACGCGCAGTTCCTCCGCACCCGACCATGTTCTTTTGCGCCTGCGCCCCGGCGCTGAGACAGAGACCGTGATCGCGCGCCTGAAAACACTGATTTCCGACCCGTCCCTTCGCATCCGCAGCTATCAAGAGGCAGCGCAGGAGGATCTGCGCTATCAGCAGACAAAACGGCCCACGGGTATCATCTTCGGGTTCGGCGTGTTGATCGGCGTTCTCGTTGGCATCGTTATCGTCTATCAGGTGCTGTCCACCGATGTGGCCGACCACCTGCGCGAATACGCAACCTTCAAGGCCATGGGCTACGGCCCCCGCTTCTTCCTCGGTATCGTCTTCGAAGAAGCGCTGGTGCTCGGGATCATGGGTTTCATTCCAGGACTTGTTGTCGGGACGACCATCCTGACGTTCATGGGGAAGATCACGACCCTGCCCTTGGGAATGACACCTTCGATGGCAGTGACCGTTTTTCTCGGCACCATCATCTTTTCCGCCCTGTCCGGCGCCATTGCGACCCGTCGGCTTGGCGCCGCCGACCCTGCCGATCTCTTCTAGGAGGCTGCAATGGACAGCGAGACAATTGTCGATGTGCGCGGATTGAATCATTGGTTTGGCAGTGGCGACGTCCGCAAACAGGCGCTGTTTGACGTGAACCTGATGCTGAAACGCGGCAGCTTCACCGTGCTGATGGGGCCTTCCGGGTCTGGCAAGACGACTGTCCTCACGCTTGTCGGCTGTCTTCGAGCCGTACAGGATGGATCTGTACGGCTTCTGGGAAGCGAGTTGAACGGCGCATCGCAGGCGCAGCTTGTCAGTCTGCGCCGCCGCCTAGGCTTCATATTCCAGGCCCATAATCTGCATGAAAGCCTGACTGCGGTGCAGAACGTCATGATGGGGGTGCAGGTGCATGGTCAAGTGGCCGATCGGGTGGCGCAGAGCGCGGCTGAGCATGCGCTTGGGCTGGTCGGCTTGACCGACCGTACCACCTATCTGCCCGCGAACCTGTCAGGCGGCCAGAAGCAGCGCGTCGCCGTTGCCCGCGCCCTTGTCTCCAGCCCGGCGCTGGTGCTGGCAGACGAGCCCACTGCCGCGCTGGACAAAGACAGTGCGGCAGAGGTCGTCGATCTTCTCAAACGCATGGGTAAGGCCCGGGGTACGACAACATTGCTGGTTACCCACGACAATCGCATCCTCGATCGCGCTGACCGCATCCTCACGCTGGAGGACGGTCGTATCGTGAAGACAGAGGATCGAGCACAAGATTAGGACTCCGACACTCAGGCAACCCGCAACCAATGAACCTTGCAGCCCGGGCCATGAAGCTTCCTCGTCCGCGAGGACAGGCTGGAACCGGATCGGTTACCCCAGCTTCTCAACCTTGTCCTTGAACTCACGGGCCCAGAGCCTGCGGGCGAACTCGTTCTGACCTTCAAGAAGAGCGGGTCATGCGTTCGTGTCGGGTCAACTGCAGGAATCGGTTCATGCCGTCATGCCAGCCATGTTGAAAACTGGGCTTGAAATGGACGCAACTGAGGTTGTAGGGTTTCGCTGTTCTCAGGGCGGGGTGCAATTCCCCACCGGCGGTATCCGGCTTGGCCGGGAGCCCGCGAGCGCTTCTGCCTCGGCAGAAGGCAGCAGATCCGGTGCGATGCCGGAGCCGACGGTATAGTCCGGATGGAAGAGGACAAGGTGTGTTGACCCGTCTGCAAGGCCGGGTGCATGCGTTTGTTCGCCCAAGGGAAAATTGCGACCGCAGGGTCGTGTTTTGCCGCGAAAGCGGGATACCCTTGAAAGGCATGGAAATGACAGTCTCGAAAATTGAAGATGCAATCGCGGCGCTCGCTGAGGGCGGCATGATCGTCGTTGTGGACGACGAGGATCGCGAGAACGAAGGCGATATCATCATCGCTTCGGAAAAGATTACGCCGGAAGCCGTTGCCTTCATGATGAAGCATGCCCGCGGTCTGATCTGCATTGCGATGGAGGGTGAACGGCTCGATGCGCTGGACATTCCGCTGATGGTGCCGCGCAACACGGAATATCTAAAGACCGCCTTCACGGTGTCCGTCGACTTTATCCATGGCACGACGACCGGGATTTCGGCGGCGGACCGGGCCGCGACCGTTCGCGCGCTGCTGGACGAGACTTCGAAGGCCGAGGATTTCGCCCGTCCTGGTCACATCTTTCCGCTTCGCGCGCATCCTGACGGCGTGCTCGGTCGCCCGGGCCACACGGAAGCGGCGGTGGATCTTGCAAGGCTCGCAGGCCTTCAGGCCTCAGGCGTTATCTGTGAGGTCGCGAACGACGATGGGACCATGTCGCGGCTACCGGAATTGCGCGAGTTCTGTCTGAAACATCAGCTGCCGCTGATCACGATCGCCGATCTTGCTCTCCATATGGCCGGACAGAAAGGCGGCGAAGCGGCCGCCGCCTGATGCCTTGCCGTGGCCGAAAGAGCTGATCTTTCGGCCACATTCAAACGGCGTTCGAAACAGGTGACTTCACGCGTGTGATCGCCTCGCGCCACCGCGTCAGCAGGTCGGCGCGCGCGTCGGCCTGCATGGTCCCGGGATCGAACCGGCGAGCATGAGAAGGCTCTGGGGGGCTGATCCCCAATGAGTGGAAGGCCATCGCCGCTGCACCGATGGCGCCGACTTCCGGCTGATCGCCGCGCAATACCGGCCGGTCCAGAATGTCCGCCTGCAACTGCATGAGGAAATCATTGGTCGACGCACCGCCATCCGCCATCAGTCCGGACAGAGCAAGCCCGACATCCTGCTGCATGGCCTCGAAGACGTCGGCAATCTGAAGGGCGACTGCCTCCATCGTTGCGCGGGCGACATGGGCCGGCATGGTCGCATGGGTCATCCCGGAAATCGTGCCCGTCGCATTGTCCGTCCAATGCGGCGCACCCAGACCGGCGAGTGCCGGGACGAATACCACCTTGCCACTGTCGGAGACGGATTGCGCAAGATCGGATAGGGCGGCCGGGCCATCGAGACCCAGCAGGGTCGCGGCAAAGGCAATGGCCTGTGCCGAAACGGTGATATTCCCCTCAAGAGCATAGGCGACGCCGGAACCATCCGACCAGGCGATCGTGCTCGAGAGACCATGCCGGGACAACACACGCCTGTCAGTCAGGGTCATCAGTGACGAGCCTGTGCCGAAGGTCGCCTTGACCAGGCCCGGGGCGCGAACGCCGTGGCCATAGAGAGCCGCGTGGCTGTCACCCATCATGGCAAGGATCGGCGTGCCTGCTGGCAGCGCAGTTGTCCCTGCCTCGGTATGGCCGAAGCGATTGTTCGAGGGCAGGGCCCGCGGGAGCGCCGAGGCCGGAACGTCGAAGAGGGTGCAGAGTTCAGGGCTCCATTCCAGTTTCGCCGTGTCGAACAACATGGTCCGCGAGGCATTGGAATGGTCGGTTGCAAAGACAGCTCCACCCGTCATCTTGAACAGGAGCCAGCTGTCCACCGTGCCGGCACGCAGACGTCCGCGTTTTGTGAGATCCCGCGCCGAAGCCACGTGTTCCATCACCCAGCCGAGCTTCGATGCCGGGAAGAGCGCGTTGATCGACAATCCGGTCAGGCCGACGACGGTCGCATCATGTCCGGTATCGATGAAAGCCTGGCAGGCGGCCGCAGTCCGGCGACACTGCCACAGAATGGCGGGTGCGAGCGGTTCGCCGGTCTCGGAATCCCAGACAACAAGCGTCTCTCTCTGGTTGCTGATGGCGATCCCGGCGATGGAGCCGTGGTTGCCCGCAACGATGTCGGCCATGACGGACTGGACACTCATCCAGATGGCATCGGCCGACTGCTCGGCCCAGCCTGGTCGCGGATAGTTCGATGCGAGGGGTGCCGAGGCCTTTGCAACGACCTTGCCCAAGGCATCGATGAGCACGGCCTTGGTGTTGGTCGTGCCCTGGTCGACGGCAAGGATGAGCGGCCTGTCTTGCGCCATCGTGCTCACCGCTTGCGCGCGAGTGCCCGGCGGGCTGCCGCGGCGATCCCGTCGGCTGTGATGCCGTAATGCTCGAAGAGGAAGTCCACGGAGCCGGTGACGACAAAACCGGGAAATCCGACCCGCTCCACCGGGACCGGCTGATGCCCGGCCGTGTATTCGGCGACAGCGCCGCCCAGCCCGCCGCGGATATTGGCTTCTTCCACGGTGACAATCGCACCGGTTTCGCCGGCGGCGGCCGCGAGCGCCTCCTCGTCGAGCGGATTGAGGGTCGCCATGTTGAGGACGCGGGCCGAAATGCCTTCGTCCTGAAGCTTTTCGGCAGCTTGACGCGCCAGGTGCACGGTGGTGCCGCAGCCGATTACGGTCACGTCGCTGCCGTCTCGAACAAGTTCGGCCTTTCCGGGGCGGAAGACACGGTTCTTGATGTCAAGGTCCGGCACCGGCATGCGGCTCAGGCGCAGATAGACAGGACCTTCATGGGCTGCTGCCCACTTGACCGCTTCTGCCGTTTCCCAGGCGTCTGAAGGCACGATGACTGTGACGGCGTCGAGCGGACGAAGCCAGGCAAAGTCCTCGATCGAGTGGTGCGTGGGGCCAAGCTCGCCATAGGCCACGCCGGACGACTGGCCGACGAGCTTCACGTTGAAGCGGGCATAGGCGATGTCTGCCTTGATCTGCTCCAGGGCGCGAGCGGTCAGGAAACACGCGGCGGCCGAGACGAAGGGGATCTTGCCGCCATTGGCAAGCCCGGCGCCGACGCCGACCATGTTCTGCTCGGCGATACCGACGTTGACCAGACGCTCGGGAAACGCCTTCTGAAAGCCGCCGAGCTTCGACGAGCCGACGGAATCGTTGACGACGGCGACGATCCGCGGATCCCGGGCCGCGAGGTCCTCGAGCGTGCGAGCCCAGGCGTCACGGCAGTCGTGGAAACCTTCCTGTTTCTTGGCGGGAGCGGCCATCAGACGAGTTCCTCCAAAGCAATTCCGTACTGTTCGGCATTAGGCACGCCATGATGCCAGGATGCCTTGTTTTCCATGAAGGACACACCCTTGCCTTTCACAGTATTGGCAATCACGCAGAGCGGACGGCCCCTGCCCGTGCGCGGTGTCGCCAGGACGTCGAGGAGGGCGCCGATATCATGGCCATCCACCATCAATGCCTCCCAGCCAAAGGCCCTGAACTTTTCGTCGAGGGGATCCAGACCATTGGTCTCCTCGGTGCCCATTCCCTGCTGAAGACGATTGCGGTCAACGATCAGGGTCAGATTTTCGAGCTTCCGATGGCCGGCGGTCATTGCCGCTTCCCAGTTGGAGCCTTCCTGCAGTTCCCCGTCGCCTGTCAGCACGAATGTGCGATGAGCCTGCTCCGAGATCTGGGCGGCGATTGCAATGCCGAGCCCGACAGGCAAGCCATGTCCGAGCGGCCCGGTGTTGGTTTCCACGCCCGGCAGGTAATTCCTGTTCGGGTGGCCGTTCAGTCTGGAGTTCGGCTGCATGTATGTATCCAGCCAATCCTCGGGATAATAGCCCGCGGCACAGAGCGCTGTGTAAAGCGCGCCGGTCGCATGACCCTTGGACATGATGAACCGGTCGCGGCTCTCGAGGGCCGGTTTCGTCGCGTCGTATCGCATCACGCCGAAGTAGAGCGTGGCGATGATATCAATGGCGGAAAAATCCCCGCCCGGATGCCCAAGCTGGGCGTCATAGACCATCTTGAAGGCGCGACGGCGCATCCATAGCGCCTTCTCGCGGATGGTCTGAACGGTATCGTTCTTCAGCATTCAACAAGCCTTTCCGTTGGGGAGGACCCCACTGCAACCTGCGCTCACATGGCGCCGAAGAGAGCCTTCTGGGCGATCCGCAAGGCTGAGATCGCGTCGTGTCGGCTCTGCGCTTCCTTCAGGGCGTCGAGATCAAGTGTCTCAAGACCCTTGTCTGCGGCTTTCAGGAAGTCGATGGCGTGATTGGCGGTCGCGACACTGTCCTCGCGGAAGGGGAACTGGTCGAGCTGCCAAACACCTTCCCACTTGTTCTTCCTCAGCACGTAGAAGAATTCGAACAATTCGATCGGGTGCAGGCTGCCCGCGACAAGGTCATCATCCCAGCTGCGGTAGTTGTCGTTGACGTCCATGCCGAAGAGCCGACCATAGTCGATGGCGAGCTGCGCGCTGTCGGCGGCGCATTCCCCGCCCATGATCGCATGACCGAAATCCAGGAGAATGCCGATGTTCGGCAGGCCGATCTTCTCGATGCCGAGAAGCGTGCGGGCGACAGAGCCGAAACTCATGCGAACCCGCGGTTCGCGCGGCTTGTACTCGATGACGAATTTCAGATCGGGGTTTTCGCTCGCCAATTGGCCGACACCGTCGAGCGAGTGCTTCCACAACGTGCCGTAGTCGACCTGGAAGGGATAGTCCCAGCCATCCTGGCCTGGCCAGAGTTTTACATAGTCAGCGCCGAAATAGCGAACCTGGTCGCAGGCTTCCGTGACCAATTCGTGGGTTCGTCTCCTGATGCCGGCATCCGGATTGGTGAAGGAGCCCTTGGAAAATTCCCGGGTGTAGATTTCCGGAGTGATGCCGATGACGCCGAGATTGTTGCGGTCGAGAGCGGTCTTGATCTCGGCGTTGGTGAAGTCTCCGCCGAAGAAGGGGTAGTTGATGTCGACAACCGAGAGGTCGCGCACCTGGCCGGCAAGGTCAATCGCGTCGATGACACTGCGTGGAGTGCCGTAGCCGTCGGTCGCGTAGCGATCGACATAGGTTGCGAAATGCCAGATTCCGGCGCCGAAGCGTTGGGTCGTCATAGGGTGCGTCCTCCAGTTAGAGAAATCCGTCCACCTGTTCGCAGGTCTGCTTGCCCCGGGTCGCGATGCTTTCGCGGCGCCTGCGATCTATGTGGAAGGCTTTCGTTTGCTTTTGTTTGATTTCGATATCTTCCATAATTTTAGGTGTGCGACAAGAGCTTTTCCGTGTTCGGATCTAAATTTGCTGCATTGCAGCGTTTATGGAGTCCTATTCGCGCGAAGTCCGTGCCCGACGAGTCCAGGAACGTAGGTGCCGAGAGTCAAACAAAAATAGATTGACATCAATCGAAATCATTCGATAGAAAATGCACAGGTCACAAGGAGGTGGCTTGGAGTAAGGGAGGTTCTAATGAAAATTTCACGCCGTTTTCTCGTATCTGTTTGCGCATTGACCCTGTCCGGCTTTGTGCCGGGCTTTGCCATGGCGGCCGATACCATCGCGATCATCACACCGAGCCACGACAATCCGTTCTTCAAGGCGGAAGCCGACGGTGCTGCGGCCAAGGCCAAGGAGCTTGGCTATGAAACGATGATCATGGTCCATGACGATGACGCCAACAAACAGAGCGAGTTGTTCGATTCCGCCATCGCGGCCGGGGTCAAGGCAATCATCCTCGACAACGCCGGTGCTGATGCCTCGGTGGCGGCCGTTCAGAAGGCCAAGGACAAGGGCATTCCGTCCTTCCTGATCGACCGCGAGATCACGGCGACGGGTGTTGCCGTCTCGCAGATCGTCTCGAACAACTACCAGGGTGCGCAGCTCGGGGCGGAAGAGTTCGTCAAGCTGATGGGTGAGACAGGCAATTACGCCGAACTCGTCGGCAAGGAATCCGACACGAATGCCGGCATCCGTTCGCAGGGTTACCACGACGTGATCGACCAGTATTCGGACATGAAGATGGTCGCTCGCCAGACTGCGAACTGGTCGCAGACCGAAGCCTATACGGTGATGGAATCGATGCTCCAGGCCCATCCCGACATCAAGGGTGTCATCTCGGGTAACGACACCATGGCCATGGGCGCGTACGCCGCTCTCGAGGCTGCCGGTCGCAAGGACGTCATCGTTGTCGGCTTCGACGGCTCAAACGATGTCCGCGATTCCATCCTGAAGGACGGCATCAAGGCGACCGTTCTGCAGCCTGCCTATCAGCAGGCCCAGCTGGCGGTCGAACAGGCAGACAAGTTCATCAAGACCGGTTCGACAGGTGTCGATGAAAAGCAGCTGATGGACTGCATTCTCGTCAACAAGGACAATGCCTCCAAGCTCGAGACATTTGCTATCTCGCAGTGATTTCGTGCCTGAAGACCACCCGGGGCGCTTGCGCGCCGGGTGGTCGTCTCAGTTGAAGAAAATGGTCTTTGATGATGAAACCCATCCTGTTCACAGCCGGCCTGCTGGTCGCGTTGAGCCTTTCGGGCTGCAAGCTCGTGAAAACCGAGAGTGCCGATCAAGCGGCGGTCGATCCGATCGAGGCGCTCGTGTCCGAAACCTTCGAGGCGAAACTCGTTTCGACCCTGTCCGAAACAGCAGTCGACCTTTCCGTCCTGCTCGATGCGGTGACGGCCGGGCTGGATGATGCGGGTGGAAAATATGGCCTGCGCGTCGGTGGTGCCGGCGGTGGCTGGAATTTCGCGGTCAAGGGCAAGGGCAGGGTCGTCGCCGAAGACCGCGCCTCAAAGGCGGCGGTTGCCGAAGTCGATCTCGACGGCGACGGAACGGCTGACGCAATCCTGCAACTCGGCCCCGTCGTGAAGGGTTCGGCGCTTCGCGACGCGACACCACTCTATGATTTCTCTGCGTTTCGCGATCAGATCGAATATGCGCGACTTGGTCGCGCGCTGAATGATCGTGCCGTGTCGACGATATCAGCCGACAGCGCGCTGAACGGCAAGACGGTCGAGTTTCTCGGCGCCACCGTTCTGCGTTCCGCTGGCGAGAAGCCGCTCGTGACACCTGTCAGCGTGGAGGTCGTGCCATGAGCGAGGCGCATCCCATCGGGCTCACGATCCGCTCCGGGTCGAAGATCTATCCGGGAACGCAAGCCCTCAAGAATGTCGATTTCGATCTGCGCATGGGGGCGGTCAACGTTCTGGTTGGCGAGAACGGTGCCGGCAAGTCGACGTTGATGAAGGTTATCGCGGGGGTCGAGCAGCTGAATGGTGGCACCATTTCGCTCGACGGCAAGCCTGTCGTTTTCGCCGACCGCACGGATGCGGCGCGCCATGGCGTGGGTATCGTCTTTCAGGAGCTCAATCTCTTTCCCAACCTGACTGTCGCGGAGAATATCTTCGTCGGCCACGAGAAGACGGTCGGCGGGGTCCACATCGACAGGGCCGCCCAACGGGCCGTCGCGGCTGCGCTCATGAAGCGTCTGGAGCAGGACATTGATCCCGACATGCCGCTCGGCAACTTGCGGATAGGCCAGCAGCAGATTGTCGAGATCGCCAAAGCGCTTGCCGAAGACGCACGTATCCTGATCCTCGATGAGCCGACGTCGGCCCTCTCTGCCGCCGAGGTCGAGGTGCTGTTTCGCGTCATTGGCGACTTGAAGCGCCAGGGTGTGGGCATCGTCTATATTTCCCACCGGCTCGAAGAACTGATCCGGATCGGAGACTATATCACCGTCCTCCGCGACGGGGTGATCACCGGCGCACGCTCCATGGAGGGGGTCGATATTCCCTGGATCGTCTCGAACATGATCGGCAGCGCCTCCAAGGAGTTTCCGAAGACCGAGCACACTTCGCTCGGCGACGAGATTTTCCGCGTCGAAGATGTCTGCTTGCCCAGCCCTGCTGGCGGATATGTGGTCGATCACATGTCGCTTTCGGTGCGATCGGGAGAAATTGTCGGCCTCTACGGATTGATGGGGGCCGGACGGTCGGAACTTCTGGAATGTATCATGGCGCAGCATCCTGCCTCGGCAGGCAGGCTCTTCATTGGCGGAGAGCGCGTCAAGGAGCGTAGTGTGTCCGGGCGGATCAGGCGCGGTCTTGCGCTGATCCCGGAGGACCGCAAGCGCGACGGTCTGGTGCAGATCATGAGTATTCGTGAAAATCTAACGCTCTCGTCGCTCGGCGATTTCACCAGGGTCTTCCACCTGAGCTTGAAGGCGGAAGCGGCCAAGGCCGCAGAATTCGTCAAGCGCATGGCGATCAAGATCGCGAGCCTCGAACATCCCGTGTCGAGCCTTTCGGGCGGCAACCAGCAAAAGGTCGTCATCGGCAAGGCCCTGATGACCAAGCCACGCATCCTCTTGATGGACGAGCCGTCTCGCGGCATCGATATTGGCGCCAAGGCCGAAATCTTCCGCACCATGCGCAAGCTGGCGGCCGATGGTCTCGGCATTCTTTTCGTTACCTCGGATCTGGAGGAGGTTCTCGCTCTCTCCGATCGCATTCTCGTTATGGCGAATGGCAGGCTCACCGGTGACTTTCCGGCCGGTGCCGCCGCCGCGGACGTCATCTCCGCCGCGACGCCCAATCTGAACAAGGTCAAATCTTCATGAGCAGTTCCGTCACCGCCCACGGCAGCAAGGCTGTCGGTCCATCTTCGCAAACCTCGATGCTGCTTCTCCTCCTGAAGATGCGCACCTTCGTCGCCCTGATTCTCGTGTTTGCCTTCTTCGCCGTCGCTGCGCCGAACTTTCTGACGGGGGCGAACATGCTGATCATTTCGAAGCATGTGGCGCTGAATGCGCTGCTTGCCATCGGCATGACCTTCGTCATCGTATCAGGCGGCATAGACCTCTCCGTCGGCTCGATCGTCGGTCTGTGCGCCATGGTTGCTGGCTGGCTGGTGCTTTACGGCATCGACCTACAGATCGGCTGGAGCCTGCAGTTCAACACGCTCGAGATCTGCCTGGTCGTCGCTGTCGTCGGGATCCTGATCGGGTTGATCAACGGGTTACTGATCACGAAGCTCAATGTCGCGCCTTTCATCGCGACGCTCGGCATTCTCTATGTTGCCCGAGGTGCTGCCCTTCTTTTTTCCGACGGCCGGACGTTCCCGAACCTTGCCGGCAATCCGGAGTATGGCTCCGACACCTTCAGGCTGATCGGCTCGGGGAGCTTGCTCGGTTTCCCCCTCTCGGTCTGGATCATGGTCGTCGTTGCGCTCGCCGCCGCCTATCTCGCGACACGGACGCCACTTGGTCGTCACATCTATGCGGTTGGTGGCAACGAGCGCGGGGCTGCCCTGTCCGGTGTCAATGTCGATCGCATCAAGCTCTTCGTCTACATGTTCTCCGGCTTCTGTGCCGCGCTGGTCGGCCTCATCATTGCCTCGCAGCTGCAGGCGAGCCATCCGGCGACGGGTGAGACCTTCGAACTCAATGCGATTGCCGCGGCCGTCCTCGGCGGAACCTCCATGTCCGGTGGCCGCGGTCGCATCGGCGGGACGATCGTCGGCGCATTCGTGATCGGTATCCTGGCCGATGGCCTGATCATGATGGGCGTCTCCTCCTTCTGGCAGACCGTGATCAAGGGACTCGTGATCATCGCTGCCGTCGTGGTCGATCAGGTGCAGCAGAAGCTGCAGGCCCGTGTGGTCCTGCAGAACCAAGCGTGATGAGTATTTCAACTGACGGGCACTTGTTGTAAGGGAGCCGTGGGTTAAGATCGAAACACTGCTGTTTGCTTGCGAAATTCGAGGTTTGTCGAGACATGGACGCGAAGACAGAAAACGATTCTTCCGAATCCATGGTGGGCTTGCTCTCCGAGCCACGGCGTCGGCGTATCCTCGAATGGTTGCAGGAAGAGGGCTCGGCGCGCGTGCGCGAGCTGGCAACTGCATTCCACGTCTCCGAGGCGACGATCCGTCAGGATCTTGAGCGGCTGGAAAACGAAGGGTTCATCACGCGCGAGCATGGTGGCGCCTATCTGAATTCCGCCGCGCCCCAGATGGGCACCATGGCCCTGCATCACCAGGAGAACATGGACAAGAAGCGCAAGATCGGCACTCTGGCCGCCGGTCTGGTGAAGGATGGCGAGACGCTGATCCTCGACGCGGGCACGACGACGACCGAGATCGCCATGCGGCTGGCGAGTCGCCGCAACCTGACCCTGATTACCAATGCACTCAACATCGCGATCATCTTGGGGGCGGTGCCGACTTTCGCCGTCCATATGCCGGGAGGCCAGTTCAAATCGCCGACGCTGTCCCTGTCGGGTGACAAGTCGGTTGAGTATTTCAGCAATATTTTTGCGGGGAAGCTTTTTCTCGCCACCGCCGGCGTCGATCTGGAGGCCGGGCTGACCTATCCGAGCTTTGCCGATCTGCAGCTCAAGGAAGCGATGATCAAGGCGGCAGCCCATGTCTATCTGGTTGCGGACTCAACAAAGATCGGGCGGTCGTCGTTCACCCGTCTCGGATCGCTGGATGTCATCCAGTCCCTGATTACAGACGACGGCATACCGGACCGTGTCGCCAAGGAATTCGAGCGCCGTGGCGTGGAAGTTCTTGTCGCAACATGATGATCGCGGACATAAGCCGGGCTCGATAATGCCTGCTTTTCCTCTCTTTCCCCGAGCTCTCTTTCCCAATGAGGAGAGCGTGCGTGTTTGCGTGCCGATCGCGCAATCCGGCACACATTGCTGAAGCGCCAGCATCGAGGCAAGGATGGAGGCCAATTGGCCGAACATGGCGAGCTCCGCTGACTTGCCGTCGGCCGAGGAGACGACACTGGTCTTCCATGTTCAACCGTCGAGGCGCTTGGTTGATACCTCGGGCCGCGACAGCCGGCAGTTTTCAGGCGGACCACTCGGGGCGATTGCCCAGCCTGTCGGTCACAAAGTCTATGAAAATACGGGTTTTCGGCGTCAGAACATTTGATTTCGGATAGACGAGCCAAAGCACTGTGGGCTCGTTCAGTCGCCAGCCGGGAAGGATGCGAACAAGTCTGCCCGACTTGATCTCGTGGGCGACGCTCCAGAGTGAATTCACCGAGATCCCGGCACCGGCTATGGTCGCCTCACGCTGCGCATCGCCATCGTCGACGATGGCACGGCAGGTCATCTGGCCTGGCTCGAGCACCGCGGTCTCTCCCGTCGCGTTCACGAGGCTACGCGGCTCGAGATTGCTCCAGGCGATATACTGATGACGTGCCAGTTCAAGTGGCGAGAGAGGCGTCCCGCGGCTTTCAAGATAGCCCGGCGATGCGCAAAGGATGCGAGTGTCGTCGGAAAGCTTCCGCCCCTTCAGGCTGCTGTCGGTCAGCGGCGCGCTTCTGAGCGCAAGATCGAAACTGCCTTCGATCAGGTCGAAGCGTGTGTCGGAGAGCCGCAGGTCAAGTGTGAGATTGGGATAGCGCGCGTAAAATTCAGGCAGCAGGGGCATGATGTGGAGCTGTGCGAAACTGCTCGGAGCCGCGAAGCGCAGCGTTCCCTTCAGATCCGTCCCGGCACCACCCAAGGCGGCACGCGCGGCATCCGCCTGCGCCAAGATTTCCCGGGCGTAGGGCAGGAAATCCGATCCGTCGAGCGACAGGGAAACTTTGCGCGTCGTGCGGCGCAAAAGCTCGACGCCTAGCTCGTTTTCAAGTTTTGCAAGACGCGCACTCGCGACCGCCGGAGCCAGACCAAGCGCGCGTCCGGCGTCGCTGATGTTGAGCCGTTCGGCTGCCAAAACAAACAGACGCAAGCAGTCAGTGTCCATCACCATTATATCCAAAATCGGAAAACTGAACTCCGAAGGCTGCTGATTTAATTCAAAATTGCAAGTGATATCTGTTGGGCAGCGAAACACAGCACCAATGGAATGAGCCATGAACGCGATCACCAAGATTCTTCCCGACATCCAGGCCCAGATCATCGACGCCTTCAACTTCCGCCATGCCACCAAGGTCTTCGACCCCGAGCGCAAGATCGACGAGAGTGCCTTCGAGACGATCCTTGAAGCCGCGCGCCTGTCGCCGACCTCCTTCGGGCACGAGCCCTTCAAGGTGTTGCTCATCCAGACCCCGGAAAAGCGGGAATTGTTCCGCGAGTTCTCCTGGGGGGCGAACGGCATCATGAATGGTTCTGCCGGTCAGTTGGGCACGGCGAGCCATTTCGGCATCATACTTGCCAGTACCGCTGAGACGATGACGGCTGGGTCGGACTACCTTGTGGATCACTACCGGACGGTCAAGAAGCTGCCCGAACCGGTGATCGAGATGTTCAACGGCGCCTATGGCAAGTTCCAGACCACCGACCACGGCATTACGACGGATCGTCAGATCACCGACTGGTCGGGCAAGCAGGCCTATATCGTTCTGGCCAACATGATGACCGCGGGCGCCCTGATCGGCATCGACAGCTGCCCGATCGAAGGTTTCGACATGGGGCTTACGACCCAGACGCTGGCGCAGCATTTCGAAATCGACACCGGCAAGTGGAAACCCGCGGTGATGTTCGCCTTCGGCTACCGCGCCAAGGATCCCGAATTTCCCAAGACCCGTCGCAGCATGGCGGAAACGGTCAGCTGGTTCTGACGTTCAGGTTCGACAGCCGCAAGGAAAGGAGCCTTCCAAATGGTTCATTCTTCCGTGCTCGACGTTGTGCCGTCCAGCGAGGAATAGAGGCGACGGGAGAGAAGACATGCTGGAGAAGGTCGAGATGAGGAACTTCCAGACCCTGAACCGCGCCTACAACGCGGTCTTTCGGCCCGGGCGCCTGAGCGTCGGGCTGGTCGTGCCGCTGGACCCGCATGGCCACGACCCGGTTCCGGATCTGACGCGGCACATCGAACGCGCACAACTGGCCGACAGTTTGGGTTTCTCGGCACTCTGGCTGCGCGATGTGCCGTTCAACGTGCCGTCTTTCGGTGACGCCGGGCAGGTCTTCGATCCCTTTGTCTATCTCGGCGCGCTCTCCATGGCGACGCGCAATATCGCGCTTGGAGTGGCCAGCATGGTGCTGCCGCTGCGCCATCCCGCGCATGTGGCCAAGGCCGCCGCCTCGGCGGATGCGCTGTCTGGCGGGCGGCTTCTGCTCGGCATCGCCTCGGGCGACCGGCCCGACGAATACCCGGCGCTCAACATGTCCTTCCCCGATCGCGGCGCGCGGTTTCGCGACAGCGTGGACTACATCCGCGCGATGGCCGAGAGCTACCCCCGTATAGAGACAGCACAAGGCATCCTGACGGGCGGGATCGACATGCTTCCGAAACCGACCGCCGGTGGCTTGCCGCTGCTGATCACCGGCGGCAGTCAGCAATCGGCCGAGTGGGTGGCCCGGAACGGCGATGGCTGGATGACCTATCCGCGCGATGCTGCCGCGCAGGGCCTAGTGGTTGCGGACTATCGTCGTCGGATTGCCGAGGCCGGACTGCCTGACAAACCGGTGATGCAGTCGCTCTATGTAGATCTTGTCGAGCAGCCGGATGCCCCGCCGCGGCCGATCCATCTGGGCTTCCAATCCGGCACGGTATTCCTCAAGCGCTATCTTGCCGAACTGCGCGACCTCGGCATCAACCATGTCGCGCTGAATCTTCGCTTCAGCGGCGCCGATATCGATGACACGATGCATCGCCTTGCCGAGGCGCTGCTACCGGAATTCCCCAACGCTGAGGAACAATCATGACCAGGGCCAAGACCATTCTCATTACCGGCGCAACCGACGGCATCGGACTTCTGACGGCTCGAACGCTGGCTGCAGAAGGACATAAAGTCCTTTTGCACGGACGCAGCTCCGACAAATTGGCAGCGGTGGCGCGCGCGCTGGGTGGCACCCCCGAAACCTACCTTGCCGACTTCGCGCGGCTGGATGAGGTGCGTGCGCTGGCCAAGACAATTCTTTCGCGCCATGACAGGCTGGATGTCCTCATCAATAATGCGGGCGTCTACAAGACATCGCAGACGCGAACGCCAGAAGGACTGGATGTGCGCTTCGTGGTCAATACCATTGCGCCGTATGTGCTGACGCAGGCCCTGCTTCCGTGCCTTTCGCGGGACGGTCGTGTGGTGAACCTGTCCTCGGCTGCGCAAGCTCCGGTCGATCTGGCCGCGCTGCGGTGCGAGGTCGCGCTCGATCACATGGGTGCCTATGCGCAAAGCAAGCTGGCGATCACGATCTGGACGCAGGAAATGGCGCGGCAGCATCCCGATGGCCCGGTCTTCGTCGCGGTGAACCCCGGCTCGCTGCTGGCGTCGAAGATGGTGAAGGAAGGTTTCGGTGTTGCAGGCAACGACCTGCGCATCGGCGCCGACATCCTGCGCCGCGCCGCGCTGTCGGACGAATTCGCCAAGGCTTCAGGCCAGTATTACGACAATGACGGCGGGCGGTTTGCCAATCCCCATGCCGCGGCAAAAGACACTGATCACGTTGCCGCTGTCATGCAGGCCATCCGCGATCTGGCCGGGGAATGACGCGAGGAGCCGAGGACCGTTGCGAGAACGCCGCGGTACCTCGCATCGAGTCCAACGCGAGCTCCGCTGCAGTTCTATATCCGGCCCATGATCATGTCGGCACAGCGGTCTCCGAGCATCATGGCGGGTGCATTGGTGTTGCCGGCATTGATGTCAGGAACCGCAGACATGTCGCAGACCCTGAGTCCCCTTACCCCGCGCACACGCATCCGCGCATCCAGAACCGCGAGCGGGTCCCCATCCGGGCCCATGCGCGCGGTGCCGGCCGGGTGATAGTTGGTCTTGACGAAGGCCTTGCAGTGGGTGTGAAGCCCTTCGTCGGACAGATCAGGACTTTGCGGTAACGCTATCCTGTCGACTCTGGACGCCAGCGGCGACTGGCGGAACGCCTTCAGAAAGAAGCGTTGCGCCGCAATCATCTCGCGCATATCGGCATCATCCTTCAGCAGGTTGGGCGACACCAGGGGCGGGGCTGCGGGATCGGCGGAGGCAAGACGAACTTCGCCGCGTGATCGCGGTTTCACGACCACGGTGGTAATCGTCAGGCCGTAACCATCCTTCACGAGGTCGCGCCGGTCGCGATCGACATAGACGATCGGCACGCAAAAGGCCTGGATGCTCGGTATCCCGTCCGGATCGTGCGGGTTGATGAAGGCGCCAGCCTCAACGCCAGCCGTGGTGATTGGTCCGGTGCCGAAGAGCTTGAATTGCAGGCCATTGCGCAGCATACGCCAGCCTTCGCCCTGGCGATAATAGCCATAAGCTCCGTTCAGATAGACCGACATCGGGACTTCCGGATGGTCTATCAAGTTCTGCCCGACACCTGGCGCATGGTGCCGGCAGGCAATGCCATGCTCGGCCAGATGATCCGACGGGCCGATGCCGGAGAGCATCAAAAGCTTGGGCGTTACCAGTGCGCCGGCCGACAGAATGATTTCGCCGCCGCAATGGACTTCCTGTCTGGGGCCGCCGTCCTTGTGGAACGCGACACCACAGGCGCGGTCACCGTCAAACAGGATCTCGGTCACTTCGCAGCGCAACTGCACGGCGAGTTTGGGGTTGTTCTTCTCCGGTTCGATGAACGCATAGGCCGATGAGGACCGTTTGCCGTCGCGATTCATGAATTGATAGAAGCCCACGCCCTTCTGACTGGTTCCGTTGAAATCGGGGTTGAAGGGGACACCCATGTTCTGGACAGCCTGGACGAACCAGCGCGAGGTCTGGTCGATATGCCCGGGATCAGACACGAGCAGCGGACCTTCATTGCCATGCAGGTCGCCTCCGAGCCGATTGTTGCCCTCCATCCGGCGGAAGTGCGGAAGGACATCTTTCCAGCCCCAGCCGACCCCGTCATTGCTGCCCTCCAGCAATGTATCCCACTCGTCGTAGTCGCTCGGCCTGCCACGCATATAGACCTGTGCGTTGACCGACGAACCGCCGCCCAGAACATTTCCCTGCGCGATCTCATGGACGCGACCGTCGAGATGAGGCTGTGCGACAGTGCGGTGATAGCGCATGTAGCGCGAGCCGTTGATCATCTTGAAGATGCCCGGCGGCATGTCGAGAAGGGGATGCCGATTGGAATGGCCGGCTTCCAGCAGCAGGACCTTCGCCTTTCCGTCCCGCGCCAACCGGGCGGCTGCAACACAGCCTGCCGCGCCGCCGCCGATGACGATGTGGTCGTAGCGATCGCTCATCAGTCCTGAACCTCGAAGGTGCCGCGCACATATTCCCACGCAGCCGAAAGATGCGTTTCCAGCGCTTTCTCCGCGGCATCGCCGTCGCGATCGACGATGGCATCGAAGATCGCCTTGTGGCTGAGATAGTTCATGCGGTTGCGTTCCGGCGAGCGGGGCATGCGCTCCCAGTGGGGTGCCAGCCAGGAGGTGTAGGCCTCGTGGACGGCAGGGAAGATCGGATTGCGCGGAATCCGGTAGAGCACCCCATGGAAGGCGACATCGGTATTGTAGAAGCGAACCGAGTTGTCGATTGCGTCGTGATTGGCCGCCAGCGCCGTGCGCAGATCATTGATGTCGTCACGCGTTGCCAGACGTGCGGCGTCGCGCGACAGGGCGCGTTCCATGAAGACGCGGCTTTCATAAAGCGTTCGGACGCCACTGGGCTCACCGATGAGCAGCTTGACGATGCTGCCGACGGTGGACAAGGCCGTGTCGTAGCCGGGCTTGCGCACGACAGGGCGATAGCGGGGGCGGGCCTCGATCATGCCGCGACTTGAAAGCGTAGTGATTGCTTCGCGCACGACGGTGCGGCTTGTTCCGAACCGTTCCATCAACTCCCGCTCGGCCGGAAGCGGCGCGCCATTCTCAAGCGCGCCGGAGAGTATGTCCTCCTGGATGTTGGCGATGACCCAATCGGCGGCACGTCCGCCTTGTCTGCTGTCTTCCGCGGTTTGGTTGCGCATCGTGTCCGCCTTTGGTCTGTCTAAAATCTAGCAGCAATCTACCGTTTTCGATCTGGCAATCAATGGTTTTGCGCTGAAATACCAGTGTTTATGCATGAAATTTAGAATCTTGCCTAAGTCGACTTGACTTTTGGTGCATCCATTATCTAGGTTTCACATAAGTTTGGTACGACGAAAAGGTTTGGCAATGCGGTTCGAGCGAGGCGGCGGGACCCCTATACAGGGGATGATGTATGTGGGGGGGCGCTGGATCGACGGCGCCGGCCGCAACGCCCTGGCGGTGGAAAATCCCGCGGATGAATCCCTCATTGCCACGATCCCGGAAGGCGTCGCCGAGGATGCGGATGTCGCACTGGATGCAGCGAAGGCTGCGCAACCCGCCTGGGCCGCCCTTCCGGCTGTTCAGAGAGCCGACTTCGTCGTGAAGCTGGCTGACCGAGTGGCGATGCGCGCAGAAGAACTCGCACAGATCATCACGATGGAGCAGGGAAAGCCGATTGGTCAGGCCAGGGGTGAAGTTGGCGCCGTGCTCGGTTTCCTGCGTTACCATGCCGGCAATGCCCGGCGGATCGAGGGCGACATAGTTTCGTCCGACAATATCAACGAGGAAATCCAGATTCGCCGTCATCCCTTTGGCGTCGTGGTGGCCCTGACGGCGTGGAATTATCCGGCAGCGCTTGCCGCGCGAAAGCTGGCGCCGGCTCTGGTGGCGGGCAATACGGTGGTCCTCCTGTCCCATGAGGTCACACCGCTTTCGGGGTTGTTTCTGGCGCTGCTGGCCGACGAGGCGGGTCTTCCAGCGGGTGTGTTCAATGTTGTCACCGGGCGTGGGCCAGTGGTTGGCCGCGCTCTGGTGCAAAGTCGGGTGACGTCTCTTGTGACGATGACCGGCAGCACGCGCGCCGGCAAGGAGATCTTCGCCACTGCCGCCGAAACCCTGAAGGTGCTCCGCCTGGAACTTGGCGGCAAGGCGCCGTTCATCGTCATGGACGATGCCGATATCGATGCGGCGGTCGAGGCGGCCGTGGCTGCGCGCTACACCAATTGCGGACAGATCTGCACCTGCAATGAGCGGATGTACCTTCATCGCGCCATTGCCGAGGAGTTTCTCGAGAAGTTCGTGCTGCGCTCCTCGCGGCTCACGATCGGCGATCCAATGACCGATCCGGATCTCGGCCCGAAGGTGAACTCGGCGGAAATCGCCAAGATCAAGGAGATCGTCGATCAGGCGGTCAAGGCTGGGGCCGAAATCCTTCTGCCGGGTGGACCGCTGAAGGACGGCGCTTTTGCCAAGGGACATTGGTATTCGCCGACGGTTCTGTCGGTTGCCGACAATGCCTCGCCGGTGATGCAGACGGAGGTCTTCGGTCCGGTGGTCGCGGCGATGGAAGTCGAGAGCTTCGAACAGGCAGTCGCCCTTGCCAATGATACCGACTACGGCCTCTCGGCCTATGTCTTCACCCGCGATTACAGGCGGTTGATGCGCACACCGGCGGCGCTGAAATTTGGCGAGATCTATTTCAACCGCGCCAATGGCGAACAGTTCCAGGGCTTCCATACCGGCTGGGGTCAATCCGGCCTTGGCGGGGAGGACGGCAAGTATGGGTTTGACGGCTATCTGCGCAAGCAGACGCTCTATCTGAATTGGGGATAGTCCCCGGGTTGAGGTTCCGACGGGCCGCAACGCAACCGCGACGGAGGAGGTCCGTCGCACCAAGTGGAGGAAAACACATGAACAGGACATTGCTTCTGGCATCGGCGGCCATCTTCGGCTTCGCTGCATCCGCCGTCACAGTCTCGGCTGAGCCGCCGCCGCTGGCTCAAAAGGAACGCTACAAAGTTGGCTTTTCCCAGATGGAAAGCAACAATCCGTGGCGCATTGCCGAAACCAAGTCGTTCCATGACACGGCTGAGAAGTGCAACTGGGACCTGATCGCCACGGATGCAGCCGGCTCGGCTGCCAAGCAGGTTGCCGATGTCGATTCCATGATCGCCCAGGGCATCGATGTCCTGTTCCTGCCACCGCGCGAGGAAAAGCCGCTCATCCCAGCGGTCAAGAAGGCCAAGGCCGCCGGCATCCCGACCTTCCTGGTCGACCGTTCCGTCGATCCGAATTCCGCCAAGGCCGGGGAAGATTTTGTCGCGTTTCTCGGTTCGGATTTCGTCGATCAAGGTCGACGCGTTGCCGAATGGACCATCGAGAATTTCAAAGGCGAAAAGGGCGTGATCGTCGAGCTGGAAGGCACCACCGGCTCGTCTCCGGCCAATGATCGCAAGAAGGGCTTCGATGAGCGGATTGCGCAGGATCCGCGCTTTACGATCGTCGCATCTCAGACCGGCGATTTCGCCCGCGACCTCGGGCGTCAGGTCATGGAAACGCTGCTCCAGGCCCATCCCGACGTCAATATCGTCTATGCGCACAATGACGAAATGGCGATCGGCGCGATCCAGGCACTGGAACTTGCCGGCCGCAAGCCCGGTGAGGACGTCACGATCGTCTCCATCGACGGTACGCGTGATGCCCTGCAGGCCATTTCCGATGGCAAGATGGGTGTGACGGTGGAAAGCTCGCCCTTCTTCGGTCCGCTCGCCTGCGACGTGATGAAGCGTTACGCCGCCGGAGAGAAGATCGAGCCCTGGGTTCAGGTCAAGGACCGGATCTTCACCAAGGAAAACGCGGCCGATCATATCGCTGAAGCCTACTGATCCTTCCGTGCCAGGGGAGGTGCCTTGGGGCATTTCTCCTGGCTCCTTTCCCGGCGCGATCGTGAGGTATGGAATGCAGCCGCTTGTCAGTATGGACGGAATATCAAAGACCTTCGGAGGCGTGGCAGCGCTGATGGCGGCGCAGCTCGAAATTGCGCCCGGTGAGGTGCATGCCGTGATCGGCCAGAATGGCGCTGGCAAGTCGACGTTGGTGAAGATCCTGACGGGGGTCTATCGCCGTGATGCGGGCTCTGTTCACTTTGCCGGCAAGGAACTCAACATAGCGGGCCCGCGCGAGGCGCAGGATGCAGGGATCGCCACGATCTACCAGGAACTCAATCTGGTGCCCCTGCGCAGCGTCACCGAAAACATCGTGATGGGCTACGAACCGCGCCGCTTCGGCGGGTTGATCGACTGGCCGGAAGCGCATCGGCGATCGAGCGAGATCCTCACGCGTTTCGGTGTCGACATCGATGTGCGCGCGCCGCTTGGCAGCTATTCCACGGCGGTCCAGCAACTGGTTGCGATTGCCCGAGCCGTGTCGCTGGATGCCAAGCTGGTCATCATGGACGAACCGACGTCATCGCTGGACGACCGAGAGGTTTCCATTCTGTTCGACGTCGTGCGGACGCTGAAAGCCGCTGGCATTGCGGTGCTCTACATTTCCCATTTTCTCGAAGAGCTGTTTGAGATCTGCGACCGCGTGACAGTCATGCGCGATGGCGTGACGGTCGGTCGTCGTGACATTGCCGATTGCACAAAGCTGGACCTGATCGCGGACATGCTCGGCCGCAATCCGGACGATATCGCCGCGGCTGGCATGACCAGCCTTGGCGGCGCGGAGAGCGAACCTGGCGAACTGCTGCTGGTGGCAACCGATATCGCAACGGGCCGCAGCCTGCGCCATGCATCGCTGACGGTTCGGCGCGGTGAAATCGTGGGCCTCGGTGGTCTCTTGGGGTCAGGGCGCACGGAAGTGGCGCGGGCGATCTTCGGTGTCGATTCCCTGGTGAAGGGCGAGATGCGTATCGGCGATCAACTGTCACAGCCAAGGAGCCCGGCCAATGCGATCGCAGCAGGTCTCGGCTACCTCGCAGAAGACCGCAAGGCCGAGGGCATCGTGCCGGACATGTCGGTTCGCGAGAACCTGACGCTGGCGCTTCTGCCCAAACTGACCTGGGGCGGCGCCATTGACCGCAAGCGCGAACGCGCTCTGGTCGAACATTACATCAAGGTTCTCGGTATCAAGACCTCCAGCATGGAGCAACCGATCAGAGAATTGTCGGGCGGCAATCAGCAGAAGGTGCTGCTGGCGCGCTGGCTCGCCAATGAACCGGACTTGCTCATTCTCGACGAACCGACCCGCGGTGTGGATGTCGGCGCCAAGCTCGAGATTCAGTCCATCATTCGAGACTATGTATCGAAAGGCGGCAGTGTCTTGCTGATCAGTTCCGAGTTTGAGGAACTCGTGGAGGGCGCCGACCGGATCGTCGTGCTGCAGGCCGGGCATACCGTGTCGGAGCTACAGAATCCCGGCATTACCGAGAACGCGCTCGTTGCAGCTATCGCCCACCATCATCAGGAAGATGCAGCATGAGCACTACCGAGCTTCCTCTCGCGAGCACGTCGCGAACATATGCGTCTGGCGCCGGTTTTGTCCGGCAGCATGGCAGCCTGATCGCCCTTGCCTTGATCCTGTTGTTCAATGTCATGGTCACGCCGAATTTCGTCAGCCTGCAAACCTTCTTCGTCAACATCAGTCAGGTGGCGACGATTTCGATCGTCGCCGTCGGCATGACGCTGGTGATCGCCACCGGCGGCATCGACCTCAGCGTCGGCGCTGTCATGGCCTTGGCCGGGGCCTTGGCTCCGTTGATCTTCACCTCCGAATTCGCCCAGGCCTATCCGGTTCTCGGTTTGACGGCGGCTATCGCCGTGCCGCTGGTGGTGGCGCTCGGTTGCGGGGTCTTCAACGGCTCGCTCGTCAGCCTTTTGAATGTGCAACCGATCATTGCCACGCTGATCCTGTTCATCTCGGGCCGGGGGATCGCCCAGGTGCTGACCAACGGCAATCTGCAGACCTTCAGCAACAAGGCGTTCAGCTATCTCGGAACGGGCAAGATCCTCGGATTGCCGTTTCAGGGCTGGCTGGTCCTGGCTCTGGCGATTGTCATCTGGTGGCTCGTGCACCGGACCCTGTTTGGTCGCTACCTGCTCGCTGTCGGCGGCAACGAGACGGCAGCACGGCTGACGGGCGCGCCGGTCAAGCGCATCAAGATCGGCGCCTATGTCATCTGCGCCGGCCTGGCGGGACTCGCCGGCCTGATCGTCGTGGCCATCAATTCCGCCTCTGATGCAGCGCGCATCGGCAATCTGATGGAACTGGATGCCATTGCAGCAGCCGTGGTCGGTGGCGCCCTGCTGCAAGGGGGGCGTGCCCCTGTCTTCGGCGTCATCCTCGGAGCGGTGATCATCCAGCTGGTTCGATACACGCTTCTCGCAAACGGCGTTGCGGACGAAGTCGCTCTGGTCGCCAAGGCCGGGATCATCATCCTCGCCGTCTACATCCAGCAAGGACGAAAGGACTAGGAGATGCTTGATCAATCGGCATTCGATCTGCGCCGCTATCTGCGCGGCAACTCGCAGACCACCGGCGTCTGGATCGCGCTTGCCATGCTCATCCTGTTTGGCTTGCTGCGCTACGACAATTTCGGCGGGGCGTACAACTTCAGTTCCTTCCTCAACTACAATGCGATGTTCATCCTGATTTCGCTCGGCATGTGCTTCGTCATCCTGACCGGCGGTATCGATCTGTCGGTCGGCTCGGTGGCGGCGTTCACCTCTGTCGTTGCTGCCTATATGTCGCCCTATGGCATTCAGGTGGCGCTGCCCTGCGGTGTCGCCACCGGCGTGCTGATCGGAATTCTCAACGGCTTCTTCATCGTCGGTATGCGCATTCCGCCGTTCATCGCCACGCTCGCCACCATGCTGGGCGCAAAGGGCGGGGCATTGATCATCTCTGGCGCGGAGACCATTGCGGTCGATTGGGGATCCAATTTCACCCGGCTCGGCATGGAAAGCGTATTCGGGCTCTTTCCGTGGGCTATCCTGATCGTCGCCGGCGTTGCCATCGCTTTCTGGGTGCTTCTCGAACACAGCTCACTGGGCCGCGTCGTGCTCGCCGTCGGCGGTTCGGAAGATGCTTCGCGACTGATGGGTCTGGATGTCGACCGCACCAAGCTCTTTGTCTATGCGCTGAGTGGCGGTTGTGCCGGACTGGCGGGCGTCTTCCTCGCATCCGGTTTCGGCGCCGGTCAACCGCTTGAGGGCGTCGGCTGGGAACTCTCCGCCATCGCCTCCGTCGTGGTTGGCGGGACTCTCCTGACGGGCGGCATCGGGTCAATCCCGGCCACCATTGCCGGAGCGCTGCTGCTCGGCCTGGTGTTCAATATCCTCAATTTCGAGAATGGCCGGGGCACGATCAGCATGAGCGCCTATTGGCAGATGGTTATCCGGGGTGGCTTCCTGTTTGCAGTTATTCTTCTTCAAACGCGCGGGATCTCCGGTCCGCGCAAGACAGGCATGACGCAATGACCAAGATCAGCACAATCGATGTGAGACTGTTTCATATTCCGCTTGCCGAAGTGCTGGTTGATGCCAAGCATGGCGATCACCATCATTTCGAATTGATCACAGCCACTGTCACGCTGGAGAATGGCGCTACCGGGACGGGCTATACCTATACGGGCGGCAAGGGTGGTCACGCGATCGCGGCGATGATCGAACACGATCTGGCGCCGTTCCTGATCGGCCGCGATGCCGAACCGGTCGAGGAGCTCTATGATGGCATGCAGTGGCATGTGCATTATGTCGCGCGGGGCGGCATCGCCTCATTCGCGATTTCGGCCATCGATATCGCATTGTGGGACTTGCGCGGCAGGCGTCTGGGCGAACCGCTGTGGAAGATGGCGGGCGGCGCTTCCAATCGTTGCCGTGCCTATTGCGGAGGCATCGACCTGAACTTCCCGCTGCCCAAGCTTCTGGACAGTATCCGCAGCTATATCGCGCGCGGCTTCGACGGGGTGAAGATCAAGATCGGTCAGCCAAGCCTTGCAGAGGATCTGGAGCGCATCAGGGCGGTGCGCGAGCTGATCGGCCCCGATGTCGCCTTCATGGTCGATGCCAACTACTCAATGAGTGTGGATCAGGCGATCGAGGCGGCGAAGGCCTTTGTGCCCTATGATCTGCTTTGGTTCGAAGAGCCGACGATACCAGACGATTATGCAGGATATGCGCGCATCGCCGAAGCAACCGGCATGCCACTCGCCATGGGCGAAAACCTGCACACCATCCACGAGTTCGGCTATGCCTTCGACCAGGCCAAACTCAGCTTCGTGCAGCCCGACGCTTCCAATTGCGGTGGCGTCACCGGCTTCCTGCAGGTCGCAGATCTGTCGTTGGAACATGGCGTGCCGATCTGCAGCCACGGCATGCAGGAGCTCCATGTCAGCCTGGTATCGGCGCGCAGCAATGCGGGCTGGATTGAGGTCCATTCCTTTCCCATCGACCAATATACCACCCGGCCGCTTGTGGTCGAAGACAGGATGGCCGTGGCTCCTGACACCCCTGGTATCGGGGTCACCTTCGATTGGGCGAAGCTCGAATCCGAAAACACTCTGAAAGCATGAGGTTCCCATGACCAGCAAAGCGGCCGTCTATCGCGGCAACAAGACGTTTACGCTCGAAGCCCGCGAGGTTGCGCCGCCGGCCAAAGGCGAAGTTCAGATCGATGTCGCCTATTGCGGCATCTGCGGAACCGACCTGCATATCTATCTCGGGCACATGGACAAGCGCGTCGGCTTCGAGCGCACTGTCGGCCATGAAATGTCCGGCACGATCTCAGCGATCGGTGAGGGCGTCGAGGGGCTCGCCTCCGGACAGCGCATCGTCGTGCGTCCGCTCGACGCCTGTGGCCATTGCCCGGCTTGTGATGCGGGGCATCAGCACATTTGCCATAACCTGAAATTCATTGGCATCGATACGGAGGGCGCGTTCCAGCAGAAGTGGAATGTGCCGGCCCATACCATCCACGTCCTGCCGGACAATCTGAGCCTGCGGCATGCGGCCCTGATCGAACCTCTGGCGGTGGCCTGCCACGACGTCAAGCGCGCGCGCCTCCAGCCAGGCGAGGATGTGGTGGTCATTGGCGGTGGGCCGATCGGCCTGCTGGTGGCGCTGGTTGCCCGCCATGCCGGCGGCCAAGTCACGATCTCGGAGATCAATGAGAACCGGCTGGCCTTCGCTGAAAAGCTGGGTTTCCGCACCGTCAATCCCAAGCTGGCCGATGCCGCGGCATTTGTCGCGGAATCGACGAACGGCAAGGGCGCGGATGTCGTGTTCGAGGTGTCGGGCACGCAGCCCGGTGTCGACCTGATGACAGCCGTTGCGGCAACGCGCGGCCGGATCGTGATGGTGGCGATCCATGCCAGCAAGCCGCAGATCGATCTGTTCCAGTTCTTCTGGCGCGAGTTGGAAATGCTTGGCGCGCGGGTCTATCATCCGCAGGATTTCGAGCAGGCCATGGCTCTGCTGGAAGACGGAGTTGTGGATTGCGACAATTTCATTACCGATATTCAACGGCTCGACGCGATTCAGGGCGCCTTTGAGGCGCTGACCACGAACCCCAATGCGATGAAGTCGATGATTCAGGTTTCGGAGGAGCCGGCATGAGCGTTATGACAAGTTTTGATCTTTCCGGGAAAACCGCGCTTGTTACCGGCGCCAAACGCGGCATTGGGCGCGGCATGGCCAAGGCGCTCGCCGAAGCGGGAGCCGATATTATCGGCGTTAGCGCAAGCCTTGAAACAAGCGGAAGTGACGTCGAAGGCGATGTTCTGGCCGCTGGTCGATCCTTTCGCGGCTATCAATGCGATTTCGCCGATCGCAAGGCCGTGACGGCGTTTGCCGCGCAGGTTCTGGCGGACAATCCCCGGATCGATATTCTGATCAACAATGCCGGCACGATCCGACGCGCACCGGCGACAGAACATTCCGATGCGATCTGGGATGAGGTCATCGAGGTCAATCTGTCCTCGCAGTTCGTCCTGACCCGGGAAATCGGGCGACATATGGTTGAGCGCGGCAGCGGCAAGATCATATTCACCGCCTCACTGCTGACCTTTCAGGGTGGCATCACCGTTCCTGGCTATGCTGCCTCGAAGGGCGCTATCGGTCAGTTGACCAAGGCTTTCGCCAATGAGTGGGCGGGTCGAGGCGTCAATGTCAACGCAATTGCGCCTGGCTATATCGACACCGACAATACCGAAGCCTTGCGCAACGATCCTGATCGCTCGAGATCCATACTTGAGCGCATTCCGGCTGGACGATGGGGGCAACCGGAAGACTTCGCCGGACCGGTCGTGTTTCTCTCGTCCTCCGCGTCGAATTACGTAAACGGGACCGTCCTGATGGTTGATGGTGGCTGGATGGGCCGCTGAGGCGGTGGCTAAGGGAGCAGGTGGCGGGGTCGTCAGAAAAGCCGGCATTTGCCGGTTGCGCTGGCGGTCCATCTTCCCGACGGTCCGGTCGACGCAGGTTTTTTGGGTCTGCAACGGCGCCTCGCGCAATGCTGCCGTTTCGCACCGGCAGCTATTTCCCGAGCTTTCGAACCACGCCGGTTCGCCTTGAAGGCCCCGAGGGGGTCATTCAGCAGTTGCAGGAAAGAGCGGACGCCGGGCTGTCTCCGCCTTTATCGCCACGCCCTTGCCCGGGATACACAGAAGGCCGAAAGCACGCTTTGGCGCAATGTCGACAACCACACATTCGCGACCTTAGCGATCGGTTGCCCGAACTTGGATACGGAGCAGCGCTCAACATGCGAGCGGTGCTCCGTATTCTCGCATGCAGATTGCTTCATGTTTCCAAGGTTGACCGACTGTGACAAGGCGGCGCGTGCCTGGCGATGATTTGTTAGTATTTATTTGCATTCCCATGAAAATAAATCCATATTCCGAATGCGAAGATAACAACTAGGAATGATTTCGTGCTCGTCATCCTTGCCGACGATCTTACCGGCGCACTGGATACAGCCGCCCCTTTCGCGGCACGGGGACTTCGCACTGAAGTCGTCCTGAAAGTCGGCGCGGTCGCCCAGGGACTGGCCTTGTCACCGGAGGTTCTTTCGATCAATCTGGCGTCCCGCGAGGGGTCTCGGGAAGAGGCGTTTCAGGCGATGCGACAGGTCCTCGGGTTGCTGCCTCCTCAGGTTACCCTGTTCAAGAAGATCGATTCTCGGCTCAAAGGTCATATCTCACGGGAATTGGATGCGATTTCCTATCGGCGCGCTTTGGTCGCGCCTGCCATCCCCGCATTCGAACGGGTGGTGCGAAATGGATATATCGAGGGCTTCGGCGTTGCGACGCCGATCTCCATCGCAGACGTGTTGGAGCAACATGCAGCCCGCGCACTCATTCCTGACGCGCTGCAACAGGAAGACCTGCTCGAGGTGCTGGAAACGGCCGAGGCCGGCGGTGTCGATCTCCTGGTCGGGGCGAGGGGCCTTGCCGAGGCACTCGCCTGTCGCAAGACGGGGCGGGCCGATGGCGAGCTTGTCGCGCCGCCTGTTGGAAAAGGCCTGTTCGTCATCGGCTCGCATGACCGGATCACTGTCGAGCAGGCGGAGCAATTGCGACAGCTCGACATGGTTGCCTTCAATCCCGCTCCGAACGGTATCATGGAGCCTTCGGTGCCAGGCTCGGCACCCATGATCCTGGTGCAGGCGACCGAAGGGGAGACGCGAATTTCGCCCCAGGAAGTCTCGGCCAATCTGGCACGGAGCGTCCATCCGCGCTTGACGAGCGAGGCGCAGACCATACTCCTGTGTGGCGGTGCGACAGCAGAAGAGGTTCTGGATAAAATGGGCATTGAATGTTTCCGCCTAGAGGGCGAGTGCATGCCGGGCCTTGGTCTGGCTCATGCCAAAGGTCATTGCATCATCGCCAAATCGGGGGGCTTCGGGCAGCCGGACACCCTGGCGAAGGTTGCTGGAAAACTGGACGGGGTCAGGGGCTAGGAATGGGACTTCAGAGCGGAACGGCACGCAAGAGCCTGGCGGATCAGGTGTTCGAGCGCATGCATCGGGCAATCAAGTCGGGGTCTTACCAACCGGATGAACGGCTGCCGACCGAGCATGATCTCGCGATCGAATTCGAAGTGTCGCGCCCCATTATCCGGGAAGCCCTGCGCCGGCTTCGCGAGCAAGGCTTTATCTACTCCCGGCGTGGTGCCGGCAGTTTCGTGCGGTCCGTGGGTATGAAACAGCCGCTCGGCTTTGGCCAGTTGGAGAATGTTGCGGATCTTCTCAATTGCTATGAGTTTCGCCTGACGCTTGAGCCGGCTGCGGCAGAAGCTGCCGCCATGCGCCACACGCCTGCGGCACTCGCCTCGATCCGCGAGGCGCTCGAACTAATGCGCGATGCCACCAACCGCCAAGCCCATCGCGAGGATGCCGACTTCCAGTTCCATGTCGCCATCGCCCGTGCTGCCAACAACACCTATTTCTCGACCGCCATGGAGGCCCTGAAGGACCACATTGCCGTCGGCATGCGTTTCCACGGTGTCTCGGTCAAGCGTGACGCTGCCGGGCTGTCGCGCGTGTTTGCCGAGCACGAAGCGATTGCGACGGCGATCGCAGCAGGGGAAGGTGCCCGGGCGAAAGAACTCATGCATGCCCATCTGACCGGTTCGCGTGCGCGTCTCTTCCAGACGAGTGCTTCTCTTGCAGCTCAGTCCGAGGGGTGAGTGCACACCTTCAGGCGCGCGAAGTCCTGAAGGGAACAAGGGCCCGGCGGCCCGTATCACCCTGCCGCGACGCCGGACGGCTCAATAGGCCGCTCGATAGATCGCCAACACATCTTCGACGGCCATGTCGGCAGGATTGTTGTCCATCAGTCGGCGATTGGCGTGGGCCTCTGCCGCGTAGCCTGCCAGAGCATCCTCGTCCGCGCCGTGCCGAGAGAGCTGCATCTCGATGTCGAGTTCGGTGCAGAAACGGCAGGCGTTTTCGAGCAGGGCGTCGCGTGATCCGGCGCTGAAGCCGAGTGCTTCGGCCACTTCCGCCGTCTTGTCCTGAACCGCAGGCTGGTTGAAAGCGAGCACATGCGGGAAGACGATTGCGTTGGCCAGGCCATGTGGCAGGCCAAGGCGCGTGCCGAGCGGATAGGCGATGGCGTGACCAGCCGCCGTGTTGACCGGGCCCAGACAGATGCCGCCATAGTATGAGGCGAGCATCATGGCTTCGCGGGCTTCGGTGTCAGAGCCATCCTTGACGGCGCGGGCGAGATATTTGCCGACCAGGCGGAAGCCCATGCGGGCAAAGCCATCGATCATCGGATGGGCGCGCTTGTTGGTGAAGGCCTCGACGCAATGGGCCATGGCATCAACGCCAGTGGCAGCCGTAACGGCCGGTGGCACAGTGAAAGTCAATTGCGGATCGAGGACCGCGATATCGGCAATCATATGGGGGCTCTCGACCGCAATCTTGTTCCCCTTCACTGGATCGGTGATCAGCGAACGGATGCCGGCTTCCGAGCCGGTGCCAGCCGTCGTCGCCACCTGAACGAGCCGGGTGTTGCGGCCGTTGACCTTGTTGGGGCCCGCGACGTCGATGAGTGTCTGTTCGCTGTCCCAGAGGACCGCGACGAGCTTGGCGACGTCAAGCACGGAGCCGCCGCCGAGGCCGACGACGACCTGAGGTCTGACCCGACGCGCCACCGCAAGCGCCGCCTCAAGCGTCGCCACATCCGGTTCTCCGGGGATGGCGTCGAAGACCTCGATCTTGCCGGATAGTTTCAGGCGATCAATGAAACCTGCTGTGATCGGTGTCGCGATGACCAAGGCAGATGTGGCGTCGGAGACGAGGCTGCCGACCTCTCCGATCGTGCCTGCACCGACGATGAGGCGGCGCGGCTGGTGGAGGGTGATGGATGCGGTCATCGGTGTCATCCTTGCTTGACCTTGCCGGCGACCAGCTTGCGGGCATAGGCAATGGCCGAATTCATGTTGCCGTGATTGGCAATGCCCTTGCCGGCGATGTCGAAGGCGGTGCCGTGGTCGACAGAGGTGCGGTCGATTGGCAGTTCGACGGAGACGTTCACCGCCGTGTCGAAGGCAACCAGCTTGATCGGAATATGGCCCTGATCGTGATACTGGGCGACGACAAGATCAAAGGCGCCGGAATAGGCCCGGTAGAAGACCGTGTCGGCCGAGATCGGGCCGAGCACATCGATGCCTTCGGCGCGGGCGGCTGCGACTGCGGGGGCGATCTGATCGTCATCTTCCGTGCCGAAAAGACCGTTCTCGCCGCAATGCGGATTGACGCCGGCAACCGCGATACGCGGTTTCTCGTAGCCGATGCGCTTGAGATGATCATTGCCGGCCCTGATGGTTGCAAGCACGCGTTCGGTGGTCGCCCGGCGGATGGCTTCCTGAAGCGAGACGTGGGTCGAGACGTGAATGACCTTCAGGCGTTCGGAGGCAAGCAGCATGTAGGCCGCCTTGGATCCCGTCAGGCTGCGCAGCATGCCCGTATGGCCGTCATAATGGTGGCCGGCGAGGTTCAGCGCTTCCTTGTTGATCGGGGCGGTCACGATGCAGCCGATCTTTCCGGCTTCGGCATCGCGAACGGCTCTTTCGATGAAGCGGAAGGCGGCGTCGCCGGCGACCGGGCTGAGTGTGCCCCAGGGAAGCGGTGCGCCCTCAATCTCGATGTCGACAACATAAGGCGTGAGGTCCAGATCGACCTTCAGTGCCTCTCGCGCCGCTTCGAGGGTTGCCAGATTGCCGTAGATCCAAGTCGCTGTGCGATCCTCGGCCGACATTTCGGCCAGAGCCCGGACCGAGATCTCGGGCCCGACGCCGCAGGGATCGCCCATGGTGATGCCGATAGTGCCGCTCATGTCATGCTCCGTCTTCGGGACGATCCCAGCCGGGGGCGAGCCGGACATATTTGATCGCGCGTCTGTGATAGGTATAGGCGATGTGAAGGGATCCGTCCGGTTCGGCCAGGAGCCATGGATAGGACATTTCCTTGTTTCGTCCATCGGTGGAATCGTTCGACAGGCAGGTTCCCGGTCCATCTTCGATCAGGATGCGATGTGGGAACGTGCGACCGCCGTCGTGCGAGATGCAAACGGAAACAGGCGCGCGCGGCACGCCCCAGATGGGGGTGCAGCCGCCGGTCGGGTCCGCCTCCGGCCTGTCGTCCTGTTCTCCGAGTTCATCATAGAGAGAGGTTCGACGGTCAGGGGAGGCCGCGGCATTGACAGGATTGCAGATGATCGCAATGCGGTCGTTACTGAGCGTGATTGCTGCAATCGAGGAGTTGTTGTTCGGCAGGTCTGTCGGTGCCGGGATGCTCCAGGTCTGACCTTCATCGCTGCTCTCGGTGCGGTAGACGAAGTCTGCCTGGCGACGGCGGAAAAAGGCGGCCATGTTGTCTTCGCCAAGGGTTACAGGAGACATGTGCACGCAGCCGATCGACCGGGGGAGCTCGTCGAGCGCCCAGGTCACGCCAGAGTCCTTGCTGATGCCGAGGGCTGCGGTGTCATGGCTGCCATTCCACTTTTGCCCCGGGCGCGGGATGCAGCGGAAAATGGGGAGAAGCCATGCGCCATCTTCGCGGATCATGACCGGCGCGCGCACGAAGCAGCCCTGGGGCAGGTCGAGATAGCGCCCTTCCGCAGCGGTCAACCGCGTCGGGTCGGCGGCATCCGTCTTAATCTCCGCCATCCTGATCCGGCATTCATCCTGGTTTCCCGAAGGCTGCGACGTGTGAAGCAGGAGCAGACGACCGTCAGGTGCCTGGAACAGGACGGGGTTCTGCTCGGAATGGTCAGGGTCGGAGCTCAGCCGTTGCGGCGGTCCCCAGGCTGATGCACCCTTAGGCAACACGGAAGCATAGATCGAAATGTCGGATTTTCCTTCGAGCGATCCGCCGAACCAGGCGCAGATCAGGCTTCCGTTCGCCTGCCTGTGCAAGAAGGATGCGTGGTTCTGGACCATCGGGGATGGAAGCAGCGCCTCGATCCGGCCCGCATCTTTCGCGGTGAGTGCGCCGGTCATGCGCCGGGCGATGTCATCAGGTGTCATGGAACGCTCCTCTTGACCTCCGAAATCTGCCATTTCTACAAAGTTGTCAAGTTTGTTTATGTCGTAAAATTGGTTGCCTGTGAAAACGGAAGAATCTATCTATCTGTAAATAAACAGTAATTTATGATGTCATCGCATGGCGAATTTTTACATTGGAAAATCATTTGACAAAAACGGGTGGAAGTTGGATGGTTTGGGCATGCCGACGTGGAGGTCGGCCGGGGAGGGTGTCATGCAGGTAGAAGAGAGGCGCGAGCGGGTTTCCGCAGCAGAGCTCTTCGCGACCGGGGCGGCGGCGGTGCTGGCTGCGTCCGACGCCGGGAGCTTGTGTGTCCATGGAAGTGCCGTGCTCGCTGCAGGGCTGGCCGGATTTTCCGGTGCGATGATCATTGTCGGCACGTCTCAGTCCGGCTTTGCGCCGGCTATCGGGCTCGGCCTTGTCGGCGCGCTTCTGCAAGCCGGTATCCACTTGATCCTGAAATCGATGAAGCGTGGCGTTGCGACCTCGACCCTGGTCGTCTGGAGCTTGTCGCTGACCGTGACGATCTCGTTGTCGCTCGCTGTGGCCTTCTTCGCCATGCCGGGAAACTGGGAGCTGGCGCTGCTCGCCCTTCAGAGCGTGGTCGGTACCAGCTGCATGGGTCTCCTGACGCATGCCCTGTCGATTGCTCCCGCAAGCATCGTCGCGCCGATCGATTTTCTGCGCCTACCTCTCGTGGCACTCGGCGGTTCTGCCTTGTTCAACGAAAGCATTGCTCTGACCACTGTGGTCGGAGCGATCCCGATCTGTCTCGCCGCGCTCTTGGCTGGGCGCCCGCAAGGCGTGAAAGCTTCAAACTGAATTCATCTGGGAGGAGAATGGAAATGAGAAAGACTGCATTGCTGTGTGCCCTGGTCATGGGCACCACCCTTTCCCCGGCTTATGCCGGCTCTGGGCCGATCAAGGTGGTGTTGCCGGAAGAGGCCGATCTGCTTGAGCCCTGCATGGCGACGCGTTCGAACATCGGCCGCATCATCATGGAAAACGTCAGCGAGACGCTGACCGAGCTCGATGTGCGCGGCGGCACCGGCGTCCAGCCGCGCCTTGCCGAGAAGTGGGAGCAGAATGCCGATGGTAGCTGGCGTTTTCATCTGCGCCAGGGTGTGACGTTCTCCGACGGCAGCACCTTTGATGCCAAGGACGTCAAGCACAGCTTTGACCGCATCATGAGTGACAAGAACAGCTGCGAATCCCGACGCTACTTCGGCGGCATGACCGTGACACCGACGGTCGTCGATGACTACACCGTCGATTTCAAGGCCGATCCGGTGCAGCCGATCCTGCCGTTGCTTCTGTCGCTCGTCACCATTGTGCCCGAGGAGACACCTCTGGAATTCGTCCGCGAACCGGTTGGCACAGGCCCCTACAAGCTGAGCAACTGGACACCCGGGCAGCAGATTGTCCTCACGAGCCGCGACGATTACTGGGGCGCAAAGCCCGAGGTGACCGAAGCCACCTATCTGTTCCGCGCTGACCCTGCCGTACGCGCAGCCATGGTTCAGGCGGGCGAGGCAGATCTGTCGCCGTCGATCTCGCAGGTCGAAGCCACCAATCCGGCGACCGACTTCTCTTACCTCGACAGCGAAACCGTCTATCTGCGCATTGACCACAATATCGAGCCGCTGAACGACGTCCGCGTTCGCCGGGCACTCAACCTTGCTGTCGATCGCGAAGCCTTCCTCGGGACCCTGCTGCCGGACAGCGCACTGCTCGCCACCGCCATCGTGCCCCCGCCGACGCTCGGCTGGAATCCGGACGTGAAGGTGCCAGCTTACGACCCTGATGCTGCCAAGAAGCTGATCGAGGAGGCGAAGTCCGACGGCGTAAAGGTCGATACGCCGATCACCATCGTCGCCCGTTCGGCAAACTTCCCGAACGTCACCGAAATCATGGAGGCGATCCAGCAGCAACTGCAGGAGGTCGGGTTCAAGATCGATCTGAAGTTCGTCGAAGTGGCCGAACACGAGCAGTATTATTCGAAGCCCTTTGCAGAAGGCCGGGGCCCTCGGATCGTCGCTGCCATGCACGACAATTCGAAAGGTGATCCGTCCTTCTCGATGTTCTTCAAATACGCGACGGACGGCACCCAGTCGGGCTTCTCCGACCCGAAGGTGGACGATCTGATCACGCGCGCCTCTGCTGCCGTCGGTGACGAACGGGCAAAGCTCTGGTCGGAATTGATCGCCTATCTGCATGACGAAGTGGTCGCAGATGTGCTTCTCTTCCACATGGTCGGCTTCTCGCGGGTTTCCGAGCGACTGGATTTCAAGCCGACGATGGCGACGAATTCCATGCTCCAGCTCTCCGAGATCAAGATCAAGTAATCGTCGGGCGGCGCGCGCCGTCCTGTTCACTGCAAGTCCTGCGGCGGGATGATCCCGCCGCACCGCTTTCTTCGAGGACGCCATGCTGAGCTTCATCCGAAAACGCGCTGTGGCCAGTCTGATCTCCCTGATCGGGCTCGTGGTCATGGTCTTCTTCCTTTCCAGACTGACAGGCGATCCGGCGGCCCTCTTCCTGCCGGTGGAAGCCTCGGAGGAGATGAAGAACCAGTTCCGGGAACTGCATGGTCTCAATGATCCCCTGCTCGTGCAGTTCAGCCGCTACGTCGGCGATGTCATGACAGGAGACCTCGGCGAATCCCTGCGCAAGGCGCGCCCGGCACTGGACGTCGTGCTTGAGGCTTTCGTCTGGACCCTGTGGCTCGCGGTCATCACCATGAGCCTCGTGACGGTTGCAGCCATCGTTGTCGGCTCGCTGGCCGCTTTCCGGGCCGGCGGCTTCTTCGACCGCTTTTCCTCGATCGTGTCCCTCGTCGGGGCCTCGGTTCCCGATTTCTGGCTGGCGATCGTTGCCATCGTCGTTTTTGCCGTAAACCTCGCCTGGCTGCCGACTTCGGGGACCGGTTCGATCTGGCACTGGATCCTGCCGATATCAGTGCTTTTCGTCCGCCCCTTCGGCATTATCGTTCAGGTCGTCCGGGGTTCGATGATCACCGCGCTTTCCTCGGCCTATGTGAAGACTGCGCGGGCCAAGGGTGTGAAATCCACCCCGATCATCTTCATTCATGCGCTGCGCAATGCCATGCTTCCCGTCATCACAGTGATCGGTGATCAGGCCGCGAGCCTGCTCAACGGCGCCGTCATCATCGAGACCATTTTCGGCTTTCCCGGTATCGGCAAGCTGATGATCGATTCCATCCTGCAGCGCGACTTCAACGTCGTGCTTGCCGCGATCCTTGTCACGGCGCTCGCCATCTTCCTCATGAACCTGCTGATCGACCTCGCCTATGCGCTGCTTGATCCGCGCATCCGGAACTGAGGAGGACACGATGTCCATCGACGCCACCGTCATCATCGACGAGCCTCCCTTCTTCAAACGCATGTTCCGCATGCTGCTCGCCGACAAGTTCGCGCTTTGCGCCGCGATCTTTCTCCTCATCATCCTGGTGATGGCCGTCATTGGCCCCAGCTGGCTTGGTGATCTTGCCACCAAGCAGAACCTGCGGGGCCGAAATGCAGCGCCCTTCGATTTCGAGAGGGTATGGGTCTGGTGGATGGGGGCTGACGCGCTCGGTCGGCCGCTCTTGGCCCGCATCATCGTGGCCACCCAGAACACCGTGATGGTCGCGGCCGGTGCCGTGCTGATTTCAGCTGTCATCGGGACGGTTCTGGGCCTGATCGCCGGCTTTACCACGCCGCGCGTCAGCCAGATCATCATGCGTCTGGCAGACGTCATCATGTCTTTTCCGTCGCTGCTGATCGCGGTTATCGTCCTCTATATCCTGGGGTCTTCGATCCTCAATCTGATGATGGTGCTCGCGATCACCCGGATCCCGGTCTATTTGCGCACCACACGCGCGGAGGTGCTGGAAATCCGCGAACGCATGTTCGTGCAGGCGGCACGTGTCATGGGAGCGTCGAGCAAGCGCATCCTGTTCCGGCACATCCTGCCGGTGGTTCTCCCGACCCTGACCACGCTCGCCACACTCGACTTTGCCTATGTGATGCTTGCCGAAAGTGCCTTGTCCTTCCTCGGCATCGGCATCCAGCCGCCGGAGATCACCTGGGGCCTGATGATCAGCCAGGGGCGCCAATATCTCACCAATGCCTGGTGGCTTTCCTTCTGGCCGGGGCTCGCGATCATCCTCACGACGATGTCGCTGAACCTTCTGTCCAACTGGCTGCGGATTGCGCTCGATCCGGTGCAGCGCTGGCGCCTGGAAATGAAAGGGGCCAAGCATGGCTGACCATCTTCTCGAAGTCCGCAACCTCTCGGTCGAATTTCATACCGCGGTTGGCGTGGTGAAGGCCGTACGCGACATGTCGTACCATCTGGATCGCGGCGAGACGCTGGCGATCCTCGGCGAAAGCGGTTCGGGCAAGTCGGTGTCGGCTTCGGCGATCATGGACCTCATAGACATGCCGCCCGGTCGCATCTCCTCGGGTGAGATCCTGCTTGATGGTGTCGACCTGCTGACGATGCCCCTGTCGGAGCGTCGTGAGATCAACGGTCGCAAGATTGCGATGATCTTCCAGGATCCGCTCAGCCATCTCAATCCGGTCTACACCGTCGGCTGGCAGATCCGGGAGGCCCTCACCACCCATGGGACAGAGCGCGCGAAGGCGCAGGCCGAGGCACTCCGGCTTCTCGGACGCGTCGGCATTCCCGACCCCGCGCATGCGCTCGACAAATATCCGCACGAGTTCTCCGGCGGTCAGCGTCAGCGTGTCATGATCGCCATGGCGCTTGCCCTGCGTCCCGACCTTCTGATCGCGGATGAGCCGACAACCGCGCTCGATGTCACCGTGCAGGCCGAGGTGCTGGCGCTTCTCAAGGAGTTGCAGCGCGAGACCGGAATGGCCGTCCTTATCATCACACACGATCTCGGCGTGGTGGCCGAGATCGCGGACCGTGTCGTGGTGATGGAGAAGGGCGTTCTGGTCGAGGCCGGCATGGTGCGTGAGGTCTACAAGAACCCGCGGCATGCCTATACGAAAAAACTGATCGCTGCAGCGCCCGGCAAGGGCGAGATGCATGATCCGCTGAAGGGTGAAGAACCGGTCTTGCGTGTGCGGGACGTGCATAAGAACTATGGTGCCTTCACGGCATTGAAGGGTGTATCCTTCGACCTTCTGGCCGGCGAGACTCTTGCCATTGTTGGCGAAAGCGGTTCGGGCAAATCGACGCTCGCCCGCATCCTGCTCAGGCTCGACGAACCGGATTCGGGCACCGCGCTGTGGAAGGGCAGGGACTTGTTCCAGCTGTCGCCGGCGGAGCTTTACAAGCTCAGGCGCGACCTGCAGATGGTTTTCCAGGACCCCACCCAGTCGCTCAATCCACGCATGACCGTCTACCAGCTCATTTCAGAAGCCTGGGTCATCCACCCCGATATCTTGCCCAAGGCGAAGTGGCGGGACCGGGTTGCCGAACTGCTGACCCAGGTGGGCTTGGGGCCTGAGCATATGGGTCGCTACCCGCACCAGTTTTCCGGCGGACAGCGCCAGCGCATCGCGATTGCCCGGGCGCTTGCGCTCGAGCCGCAACTGATCATCTGCGACGAGGCCGTATCCGCGCTGGACGTGTCGGTCCAGGCGCAGGTCATCGCGCTTCTCGACGGGCTGCGAAAGACGATGGGCATCGCCTTCATCTTCATTGCGCATGATCTGCCCGTGGTGCGCGACTTCGCGGATCACGTGATGGTCATGCAGAAGGGCGAGGTCGTCGAGCTTGGGACCGTGCGCGAAATCTTCGACACACCGCAGAAGCCTTATACCCAGGCGCTGCTCGCTGCCGGGCTCGATCCCGATCCAGATGTGCAGGCGCAGAACCGCGCTGCCCGTCTGAGCCGCGCCTCCTAACCTTTAGAATTACCGGAGAATACCCATGTCGAAAAAGGCCTTCGTCGCGCTCGTCACCTGCTTCAACGAGGACGAGACGATCAATTACGAAGCCACACGTGCGCAAGTCCGCCGTCAGGTCGCGGCTGGCAACAACATCATGTGTGCCGGCACCAATGGTGATTTCTCGGCGCTGACCTTTGAGGAAAAGGTGACGCTTGCCGAAGCGGTGGTCGACGAAGTCGGCGGGCGCGTCGACGTGATCGTCAATGCCGGCATGCCGGCGACCTTCGAGACGATCAAGCTCGCGAAGGAATTCGACCGTATTGGCGTGACGGCCATCGCCGTCATCACGCCCTTCTTCATCGCCTGCACCCAGGACGGCCTTGTCAGGCATTTCTCGACTGTTGCGGATGCGGTGAAGACGCCGATCTATCTCTATGACATTCCGGCCCGCACGCAGAACCACATCGAGCCGGAGACGGCACGCAAGCTTGCGTCCCATGGCAACATCGCCGGCATCAAGGACTCGGGTGGTGCCAAGGAGACACTGGAAGCCTATCTCGCGGTGTCTCGCGACATGCCGGGCTTCGATGTCTATTCCGGTCCTGATCATCTCGTGCTCTGGGCGCTGCAGAACGGCGCTGCAGGCTGCATTTCCGGCCTCGGCAATGCCCTTCCCGATGTGCTGGCCGGTATCCTGAGGGGCTACAATAGCGGCGATCTCACCGAGGCCGAGCGCCAGCAGACGGTCTTTACCGCCTTTCGCACGGATCTTTACGCCCTTGGTTTCGCGCCTGCTATGGTCAAGCGGGCGCTTTACCTGCAGGATGCGACAGTCGGCGCCAGTCGGCAGCCGGCGCTGCTGCCGGATCCGGAGCAGGACGCGAAGGTCGCGGAGATCCTGCGGCGATATGGTGTTGTCGCCAGGGGCTGATCGGCAGTCCTCGCGGACTGCGCCTCATTCCGCCTGGTCGTGCCGGTACCGCGGTCGTTTCAGTCGTGTGTCTGTTCCGTAACACGGTTGGGTATCGGCCTCGCCGGGCTCTCCGGACGGAGCCGGGAACGGGTCAGCGTGCCGCCGGCCGGCTGATGAGCCGATCATCGCTCATAAGGCGATGGGTTTCAGTGTCACGTCGCGGGGCCGGTGGACAACCCTTCATCGTTCTGTTCGAGCGCGCAGCGCGTCGACGAGACGAGCAAGGGCATCGTCGTTTGGAAAGATGTCGACGACCTCACTCATCCTGATCGTGCGCCATAGGCTTCGAGATGTTGCGGATTATCTGTCGAGCCGCAATCATCAGGGGCTCGTGGACGGGCTTGAGCAGTTCGATACGGTCGAATTTGTCGGGCTGAGCCGCCAGAGAATGGCGGAGCGCTGCTCCGAATTCTCGTCGCAGTTCGGTGCCGATGTTGAATTTGCAGATCGTCGTGCTCTTTGCCAGGCGGGCGCGTTGTGCGACGGGAACCCCCGATCCTCCATGAATGACGAGCGGAACACTGGTACGCTCGGAAATCTCAGCAATGCGATCCTCATCAAGGCCTTTATCGACCCCGATCTGAAGATGGACATTGCCGACCGAAATGGCCATGGCATCGACGCCCGTCTCGCGCGCGAAGATCTCGGCCTCTGCCGGCTCAGTTCCCTTCGATCCTGCGCCTCCCGCATATCCGACAAAGCCAATCTCGCCTTCGCATGACACCCCTGCAGCGTGCGCCATGGCCACAATGGAGCGGGTTTGCGCGATATTATCCTCCAGAGAAAGCTTCGATCCGTCGAACATGACCGAGGTGAAGCCGCAACGAATTGCTTCTTCGCATTCGGCATGTGTGTAGGCATGATCCAGATGCAGCACGACCGGGACGCTGACGCTTTCGGCGAGCCAACGCATCATCGCCCCCAGCACCGGGAGCGGGGTATGCGCCCGGCATCCGGGTCCTGCCTGCAGAATCACGGGACAGGATTCCGCCTCGGCCGCCTGGGCATAGGCGCGCATGTCCTCCCAGCCGAGGCAGACCAGTCCGGCGACGGCATAGCCGCCTCGCAAGGCGGGCTGGAGGACTTCGGCCAGCGTGGCGACGGTCATTTGAACCTCGCCACCATGTCCATGATGCCGGGAATGGTCTTCAACTGATCGGCATGAGTGGGCTGGAAATACTGCTTCAGGCTGCGCTGGCTGAGGCCACCAAGGACGGTGAAATAGTACATCTCGTAACCTGGCAGCACGCAGCACGGGTGGTAGCCCTTGTCGAGCACGATCGTCGATCCGTCGACGACGTGGTAGGCATCGCCCGGTTCGTTGTCGACACGTTGCAGCATCTGCAGACCGGAGCCATGGTTGGGCTTGAAGCGGAAATTGTAGGTCTCATCGTGCCGGGTCTCCTCCGGCAGCCTGTCGGTGTCGTGCTTGTGGCTGGGAAAGCCCGACCAGCCACCAGTGCCGACAGTGTAGAGTTCGCTGACCAGCAAACGGCCGACCCGGTCGTGGTAGGCGCTTCCAAGAACATGCTTGATCTTGCGGTGGGTCTTGGTCTCGTCCGAGCCGTACTGGACCACGTCCAGATCCTGGGCGCGCACGGCGAAAGGCTTGAGCGTCTCGGCAAATTTCGCCCCCGCCACGAAGACCTCCGCCGTTTCGCTCCGGCAAGTTATGCGGGCAGCGACATCGGTCGGGACATAGACGCCTTCCGGATCGCCATCCCAGACGTCGGTGACGCGGGTGCCGATGTCGGCGAATGTCTCTCCGGCGCATTCCACCGTTACCGTGCCGGTGGCGGGAACGATGCAGGTCTCGTAACCGGCGAGCCGGTAGTCGAACGTCTCTCCGCGCCTGAGCTTGACGATGTTGAAATAGTTCAGCGGAACCAGCTTGTGGTCTATGCCGACGATCGGCTCGTTGCGATTGTCATAGGGCGGAATGTGCATGAAGGGGCTCTCCGTTTCAGTCGACCAGTTCAGGGCCGAGATGCGAGGCAAGGAACGCGTCAAGTTCCAGGCGGGTCGGCATGGCCGGGGCGCAGCCCGGCCTCGAGACGACGATGGACGCGCAGGCCGATCCGCGCAGGACCGCTTCCGTCAACTCACGGCCGTCAGCAAGGCTCGACAGCAGGCCGGCCATGAAACTGTCTCCGGCGCCGGTCGGCTTGAGCGCCTGGACCTTGTAGATCCCGGTCCGCGTTTCGGTCTGGCCGACCAGGGTGATCGCCCCGCGATGGCCCATCTTGTAGACCACCATGGCAGCACTCGTGCGCGCCAGGTCGCGGGCCATGTCCAGGCCGCGGTCGATGCCGCCGGCCATGAAGCCAAACTCCTCCTCGTTGCCGACGATGATGTCGGCAAGCGCGCCCGCTTCCGACAGAACCGAACTGGCGACCTCCGGCGAGGGCCAGGAATAGGGCCGGTAGTCGACATCGAAGATCACCGGCATGCCGGCGGCCCTTGCCCGCTTGAACCCGTGGAAGGCTGCGCTCCGTGACGGCTCGGCGGCGAACACCGTGCCCGCCGCGATCACCGCGCCGTAGGGCGCGAGATCGACCGCATCCATGTCGGCGGCATCCATCTCGAAGTCGGCGGCGCCATTGCGGTAGATGACGCTCTGGTGCCCTTCCAGTCGCGATTCGTAGATGGCGAAGGAATTGCGGCGCTCAGAGGCACCGGGACCGGAGACCGGGTGGACGTGATCGGCACTGACGCCGTATCGCCGCAGTCTGGCGACGCAATAGCGGCCGACAGCATCGTCGGAGACGCGGGTGGCGAGCGCGGCCACTCCGCCCAGCTTGACGAGCCCCACGGCGATGTTGGCGGCCGAGCCGCCGATGTCGACGCGCAGCAGTTCAGCGTCCTCGATGGCCGTGCCTGGCGGTTCCGGGAAAGTATCCATGCCTACGCGGCCGACGACGAGAAAGCTGTTGCGTCCGATGCCGGACAATACCCGATCCATCATACGCCCTTTCTCTGACGATGGCGGCTGTCTTCGACCTTCCTGTGGGCATCGAGAACGCGCTCACTTCCGGAGACCTGCGGCGTGCCGACCTCCCACCAGGTATGTCCTTCCTGCGTCCAGCCCTCGTAGGGGTCGACCTTCATCACGATAACGCTGGTGCGGCTGCTGGCCTTGGCCGCCTTGAAGGCGTTGCCCAGTTCCTCCGGGCTGGTCACGGAGACGGCCTCGGCGCCCATGGCGGCTGCATGGGCCTCGAAGTCCACAGTGAACGGGGCGGGAATGGTCGGGCAATCGGCGATCAGGTTGTTGAAGCTGTCGCCTCCCATGTTGTTCTGCAGCTTGTTGATGACGGCGTAGCCGCCATTGTCCAGTACCAGGATGATCAGCTTCTTGCCGGTCAGCGCCGCGGAGTAGATGTCGGAATTCATCAGCAGGTAGGAACCGTCGCCGACGAAGACAATCGTGTCCCGGTCCGGTTCACGTTCCGACTGGGCGATGCGCGCACCCCATCCCCCGGCAATCTCGTAGCCCATGCACGAAAAGCCGAACTCGACGTCCACCGTTCCGACTTCCAGCGTGCGCCAGTTGGCCGTCAGTTCCGCGGGCAGCCCGCCCGCCGCAGCAACAACGCGGTCGCGCTTGTCGCACAGTGCGTTCACGACGCCGATCGCCTGAGCATAGGAGTTGGGCCGGTTGCCGGGCGCTACGTTCGTCGCGACATAGGCGTTCCACGCCTTGCGCTCGCCCGCGGCGGCTTCGACCCAGGTGCCGGGCGCCCGATAGGCGTCGAGCGCCTCGCCAAGCGCGAGCAGGCCGAGTTTCGCGTCGCCGACGACCGGCAGTGACAGATGCTTCATCGCGTCGTGACGGGCCGCGTTCAGGCCGATGATGCGGGCGTCATGAGCAAAGGCAGTCCAGGAGCCTGTCGTGAAATCCTGCATGCGGGTGCCGACAGCCAGAATGACATCGGCTTTCTCGGCAATGGCGTTGGCGCTGTTCGAACCGGTGACGCCGAGCGGGCCGATGTTGAGCTCATGATCGTTGAGGAGGTTTGCGCGCCCGGCAATGGTCTCGACGACGGGGATGCCGTGACGCTCGGCGAAGGCAGTGAGTTCGGCCACGGCCTGGGAATATTGCACGCCGCCGCCGGCGATGATCATCGGCCGCTGTGCCGTCTTCAGCAGCGCGGCGGCGTCGGCGATCTCGGCGATGTCGGGGGTCTGGCGGCGAATCCGGTGGATGCGCTTGTCGAACAGGGAGACCGGGTAGTCGTAGGCCCAGCCCTGAACATCCTGCGGAAGCCCGATGAAGGCCGGGCCGCAGTCGGCCGGATCGAGCATGGTGGCGATTGCCGCCGGCAGCGCCTGGATGATCTGCGCGGGGTGGGTGATCCGGTCCCAATAGCGCGTGACGGACTTGAACGCGTCGTTGACGCCGAGCGTCGGGTTATTGAAGTGTTCGAGCTGCTGCAGGACCGGATCCGGCAGCCGGGTGACGAAGCTGTCGCCGCACAGCATCAGCATCGGCAGCCGGTTGGCATGCGCCAGGGCGGCGGCCGTCAGGAGATTGGCGGTGCCGGGTCCGGCCGAGGCGGTGCAGAACATGAAGCGCTGGCGCAGGTGGTACTTGGCATAGGCGGCGGCGGCGAAGCCCATGCTCTGCTCGTTCTGGCCGCGATAGAGCGGCAGTTCGTCGCGAACGGCATAGAGGGCTTCGCCGAGGCACGGCACATTGCCGTGGCCGAAAATGCCGAATCCGCCGCCGCACAACCTTGTCTCCCGCCCGTCGATCACGACGTACTGGTTCACCAGGAATCGTACGATCGCCTGCGCGGTCGTCAGGCGTACGGTTTCTACGGGCTTGGTCATGTCTCTCCCTCGACCGGCTATCTTTTTTTGGCTAGCCGACACATTTAGGCCGTTGATTAAAGCTTGAACCCACGTTACCAATTTTGCAACCGCTTGCAAAAAGTTTTTTTGGCGGATGGGAGGGAAGCATGACCGAGATCGGAATCGGCATCATTGGCGGCGGCTATATGGGCAAGGCCCACGCGGTCGCCTATGCGGCCGTAGGTGCCGTGTTCAACACCGAGCTTCGGCCGCGCCTGGAGATGGTCGCCGCCTCGAGCCCCGATACGGCGGAGCGCTATCGGGCCGCCTACGGCTTTTCGCGGGCGACGGCAAACTGGCAGGAACTGGTCGATGACCCGATGGTTCAGGCCGTCGTCATCGCGGCGCCGCAGTCGCAGCATCGCGCGATCGCCGAAGCGGCTTTCGCGCGCGGCAAACCGGTGTTCTGCGAAAAACCGCTGGGCGCATCGCTGGCCGATAGCCAGGCCATGGTCGAGGCGGCGGATAAGGCGGGTGTCGTCAACTTGGTCGGCTTCAACTACATCCGCACGCCGGCAACGCAATTTGCAAGGCAGCTGATCGAGGATGGGGCGATCGGCCGAGTGACCTGGTTCCGGGGCGAGCACACCGAGGACTTCCTGGCTGATCCGCTGGCGCCGGCCACCTGGCGGACCGAGGGCGTGTCCAATGGCACGATGGGCGATCTCGCCCCGCACATGATCAATTGTGCCTTGACCCTGCTCGGCCCTATCGCGTCGCTCAGCGCAGAGATCGAGACCGTTCACAAGGAGCGCCCGTCGCCGGAGGGTATGCGCGCGGTCACCAACGACGACCAGGCGCATCTCATGTGCCGCTTCGAGAGCGGCGTGATGGGTCACCTCTTTTTCAGCCGCGTGGCGACCGGGCGGAAGATGGGATACGCCTACGAGGTGCATGGCACCAAGGGCGCGATCCGCTTCGATCAGGAAGATCAGAACGCGCTCTGGCTCTATCTCGCCGAAGGGCCGGCCGCACAGCGTGGGTTTCGCAAGATCCTGACAGGCCCCGAACATCCCGACTACCAGCCGTTCTGCCAGGGGCCGGGCCACGGCACCGGCTACCAGGACCAGATCATCATCGAGGCTCGCGACTTTCTCGAGGCTATCGCCACAGGAAAGTCGGCCTGGCCTTCCTTCAAAGACGGCATGATCGTCAATCAGATCGTCGCCGCCGCCCTGCACTCTGCCGCCGAAAAACGGTGGGTTGCCATCTCATCGATCTAGAAAAGGAAACTGTCCGATGACGATCCGTATCGGAAATGCCCCGTGCTCGTGGGGCGTCGAATTTGCCAGCGACCCGCGCAATCCCAGCTGGCAGACGGTGCTGAAGGAATGCGCGCAGGCCGGCTACAAGGGCATTGAACTGGGGCCGGTCGGCTTCATGCCGGAAGACCCGGCGGTGCTGGCCGAGGCCCTTGACGAGCACGATCTTGAGCTCATCGGTGGCGTCGTGTTCCGGCCGTTTCATGATCCGGCCCAGTGGGACGACGTGCTTGACGCGTCCGTGCGCACCTGCAAGGCGCTGGTCGCGCACGGTGCCCGGCACCTCGTGCTGATCGACAGCATCTCGCCGCGGCGTGCGCCGACAGCGGGGCGTGCCGGCGAGGCCGAGCAGATGGGGGCGGATGAATGGCGGGCCTTCCGCGACCGCATCGCCCACGTCGCGCGGCTGGGCGCGGAGGAGTTCGGCCTGACGGTTGGCATCCACGCCCATGCCGCCGGCTTCATCGATTTCGAGCCGGAACTGGAGCGACTGCTTGATGAGGTCGATCCATCCGTGCTGAAGATCTGCTTCGACACGGGCCATCACACCTATGCAGGCTTCGATCCCGTGGATTTCATGAAGCGCCACGCCGGACGAATTTCATACATGCATTTCAAGGATATAGACCCTGTCGTCCGCGCCGATGTGGTGGCCAATCGCACTGGCTTCTATGATGCCTGCGGCCAGGGGATCTTCTGCAATCTCGGCAAGGGCAGCGTCGATTTCTCGGCGGTACGCGACGTTCTGATCGATCATGGCTTCGAAGGCTGGTGCACCGTCGAGCAGGATTGCGATCCGACGCTCGGAGGCAGGCCGGTGGTCGATGCAATTGCCAACCGCGAATATCTCGAATCAATCGGGTTCAAGTGAGGAGCGCTGACATGAAGAAGCTGAAATGGGGCATGATCGGTGGCGGGGAGGGCAGTCAGATCGGCCCGGCTCATCGGCTTGGCGCCCAGGCCGATGGCCTGTTCACCCTGACCGCGGCGGCGCTGGACGTCAATCCGGAGAAGGGACGCGAATATGCGCAGCGCCTGGGCTGTGCCGCCGACCGGGCCTATGGCGACTGGACGGAAATGCTGGCCGGCGAGCGCGGCCGTGACGACCGCGTCGATCTCGTTACAGTTGCCACACCGAACTCCACCCATTTCGAGATCACCAAGGCCTTCCTTGAGGCCGGATTCAACGTCCTTTGCGAAAAGCCGATGACGATGACGGTCGAGGAAGGGGAGGAGATCGTGCGTGTGGCGCGGGCAAGCGGCCGGATCTGCGCCGTCAATTACTGCTACAGCGCCTATCCGATGGTGCGCGAGATGCGGCACATGGTGGCGAGCGGCCAGATCGGCAAGGTGCGGCTCGTCATTACCAATTTCAGCCATGGCCACCATGGCAATGCAGCCGATGCCGACAATCCGCGCGTGCGCTGGCGCTACGACCCGGCAATGGCGGGCATTTCCGGCCAGTTTGCCGACTGCGGCATCCATGCCCTGCACATGGCATCGTTCATCACCGGTGACGAGGTGCGCTCGCTGTCGGCGGACTTTGCCTCCACCATCGATAGCCGTACGCTGGAAGACGATGCGATGGTCAACTTCCGCATGGAGGGCGGCACCGTCGGGCGGCTATGGACATCGTCGGTCGCCATTGGCCGCCAGCACGGTTTCGACATTCAGGTCTTCGGTGAGACCGGCGGCATGCGCTGGGCGTCAGAGCAGCCGAACCAAGTGTATTACACTCCGGTCGGCGGTCGGACGCAGATCATGGAAAAGGGCGAGTCCGGCCTGTCGGACGAGGCGACCCGCCTCAGCCGCGTCGCGATCGCCCATCCGGAAGGCTTCCCGCTGGCCGTCGCCAATATCTATGTCGATCTGGCGGCTGCCATTGCCGGGGAAAACCGGGCGGCGCTGCCGAGCGCTGCGGACGGGCTGCGCTCGATGGCGGCCGTGCACGCGGCGGTGGATTCGGCCGGGCGCGGCGGTGCCTGGGTCGATGCTCGGCCGACGATGTTTCGCTGAGGATCCGCTAGGGCAGGGGGCGCAAGGTCTTGCGCTCCACCAGCCGGCACGGGAAAATGCGGGCCTCGGGGTGGCGCTCGGAGTCCTCCATCAGTGACACGACCAGTTCGATCGATGACTGGATGATCTCCTTCACCGGCAGATGGATGGTCGTCAGGGCGATGTTTTCCCAGCCGGCAATCTGCATGTTGTTGAGCCCGATAATCCCGACGTCGTCGGGAATGGCAAGGCCGCCGTCCTTCAGCGCGCTCATTGCGCCAATCGACAGCACGTCGTCGCCGCAGAAATAGGCCTCGGCCAGATCCCCCGCCGCCATCAGGCGCTGCATTTCCGCCCGCCCCGCCTCGAAGGAATAGGCGCTTGCAAAGGATTCGGTGTAGCGCATGGCGGGATGCGCACGGATCGCCTCGTGGAATCCCGCGCGCCTGTCGATCGTCGATGTCGCCTGCTCCGGTCCGCCAAGAAAAGCCACCCGCCTGTAGCCGCGCTGGATCAGCGTGTCTGCAGCGATACGGCCGCCAGTGACGTTGTCGATCCCGACCACATTGACGTTGGGGGACGAAGACCAGCGCCCGAAGGAGTGAACCACAGGCATGCCGGCGTTCTTGAACGCTTCGGCAAAATGCGGGGGAAGGGTGGATGAGGCCACTATCACCCCGTCGACAGAGTATTGTCGAAGCATCCGCAGCGACTGCGCCGGGTCGATCTCGTTCGAGAGGTTGACCAGCAGTGGCCGAAGCCCGCGCTCCTGCAGGTGCCGGGTGAACAGGTCGAAGACCTGCAGGAAGATCGGATTGTGAAAGTTGTTTGAGACGAGGCCGATCAGCTTGGTGCGCCCGGTGCTCAGGGCGGAGGCCAGGGCGCTTGGCGTGTAGCCCAGTTCGCGCGCCGCCTTTTCAACCTTGTGTCGGGTCTTCTGCGAGACCGAGGCGCCCTCGGTGAAAGTGCGCGATACCGCGGAGGGCGAAACGCCGGCGCGGGCAGCCACATCGTTCAAGGTCACCGGCAAGTCATTGTCTCCATCCGAGTCGTTTGCTTGGGGTCTCATCCGGTCTGTATCATGGCCGCTAGGGCAATACAATTTTTGCAAGCGGTTGCAAAATTCCGCAAGATGTGGTTCCCTAATGCGGCGGGACGGTCAAGGGAACAGGATTGCCGCCCCGCGAGGATATTTACCCGGGAGGAACACCATGAAATCCGTGATGAAGACACTTCTGGCGACGGTGACCGTCGCACTGACCCCGCTTATGGCTGTCTCGACGGCCCAAGCCGAGGGCGAAACCTATGTGCTTGTCAGCCACGCGCCAGACAGCGACACCTGGTGGAACACCATCAAGAACGGCATTGCGCTGGCCGGCAAGCAGGTCGGAGCGAACGTCGAATACCGCAATCCGCCGACCGGCGATATTGCCGACATGGCCCGCATCATCGAGCAGGCAGCGGCCTCGGCGCCGGACGGCATCATCACCACACTCGCCGACTTCGATGTGCTCAAGGGGCCTATCAGGGCCGCCGTCGACCAGGGCATTGATGTCATCATCATGAACACAGGGACCCCGGACCAGGCGCGCGAAGTGGGTGCGCTGATGTATGTGGGGCAGCCGGAATACGATGCCGGCGTCGCCGCCGGCATGCGCGCGAAGAGCGAGGGCGTGACGAAGTTCCTTTGTGTCAACCACGCCATCCAGCAACCGACTGTCGGCGAACGCTGCCGCGGCTACGCCGACGGCCTCGGCATCGATCTCGGCAATTCCATGATGGATTCCGGCACCGACCCGGCGGAAATCAAGAACAAGGTGCTTGCCTATCTTTCCGCCAATCCGGACGTGAACGGGATCCTGACGCTCGGGCCGGTCTCCGCCGATCCGACCATCGCGGCGCTCAAGGAAAACGGGATGGCCGGCGCCGTCCACTTCGGCACCTTCGACCTCGGCGAAGAAATCGTCAAAGCGATCAAGGACGGCGTCATCAACTGGGGCATCGACCAGCAGCCGTTCCTGCAGGCCTACATGCCCGTCGTGATCCTCGCCAACTGGGATCGCTACGGCGTGCTGCCGGGCAACAACATCAACTCCGGCCCGGGCTTCGTGACCAAGGACGGTCTCGTCAAGGTCGAGAAGTTCGCCGGCGAGTATCGCTGATCCCGACGGTCTGAGGATCGTTCTGGCGCGTGCACACGCCTTGGGCGTGTGGACCGCCTTGGCTGCGGCTTGCCCTTGCAGGGCGCGGCCACTTCCATCAATCGACGAGTGAAACTGGGGACAGGCCATGTCTGACGCCACACAAGGCGACGCCGTCATCGACGAGCGCATCAAAGAAATGTCGGCATTTCGCCGCTGGCTGATCCGGCCGGAACTGGGCGGGATCTGCGGAACCATCATCGTTTTTGCCGTTTTTGCCGTTTTTGCTTCCGGCAGCGGCATGTTCTCAGGCCAGGGCATCCTCAACTGGGGACTGGTCTCGGCCCAGTTCATGATCATCGCGGTTGGCGCCTGCCTACTCATGATCGCCGGCGAGTTCGACCTGTCGGTCGGCTCCATGATCGGTTTCGCGGGCATGATGATCGCGATCTTCGGCGTGGTACTGGCCTGGCCGATGTGGATCGTCATCATCGTCACGTTTGTGATCTGTGTCCTCATCGGTGCCCTCAATGGCTACATCGTCATTCGCACCGGACTTCCCAGCTTTATTGTGACACTTGCCTCTCTCTTCATCCTGCGCGGGTTCACCATTTACCTGCCGCAAACGATCGAGCGTAAAACCATCATCGGCGGCATACGCGATGCGGCTGAAGGCGATTGGCTCGCGACGGTCTTCGGCGGAAAAATCGGGGCGCCGCTGTTTCAATGGCTGGGCGATGCCGGCATCCTCACCGTCTTCGATCGTGGCACCAATATTGGCAAGCCCGTGGTTGATGGCATTCCGATGCTGGTCGTCTGGGCTCTCGCGCTCATCATTTTCGGCCATGTTCTCCTCACCCGAACCCGGTTTGGCAACTGGATCTTTGCTGCAGGTGGTGACGCAGAGGCGGCCCGCAATTCCGGCGTGCCGGTGGCTCGGGTCAAGGTCCTGATGTTCATGTTCACGGCCTTCTGTGCGACCGTCTTCGCCACCTGCCAGGTCATGGAATTCGGATCAGCAGGTGCCGATCGCGGCCTGCTGAAAGAATTCGAGGCCATTATTGCCGTTGTCATCGGCGGAGCCTTGCTGACCGGCGGTTATGGTTCGGTCATCGGTGCGGCACTCGGAGCGCTGATCTTCGGCGTCGTGCAACAGGGCCTGTTCTTTGCTGGCGTGGAGAGTTCCTTGTTTCGCGTCTTCCTCGGGTGCATCCTGCTTATGGCAGTGATCCTGAACACCTATATCCGCCGTGTCATTACGGGAGAACGCTGATGTCCGATCCCATCATCCGGATGATGAATATCGAAAAGCACTTTGGCTCCGTCATCGCGCTGGCCGGCGTTACGGTGGAAGTATATGCCGGTGAATGTCATTGCCTGCTCGGCGATAACGGTGCTGGCAAATCCACCTTCATCAAGACCATGTCAGGTGTCCACAAACCGACCAAAGGACAGATCGAGTTTGAAGGGCAGCCCCTGCAGTTCGATGACCCGCGTGACGCCATCGCCGCTGGTATCGCAACGGTGCACCAGCATTTGGCGATGATCCCGCTGATGTCCGTGGCCCGCAATTTCTTCATGGGCAATGAACCAGTCAAGAAGGTGCTGGGCATCAACTTCTTCGACCACGCTTATGCCGATCGGGTGACCATGGAGGAAATGCGCAACATGGGCATCAGCCTGCGCGGTCCCAACCAGGCAGTCGGTACGCTGTCTGGCGGTGAACGGCAGACCGTAGCCATCGCAAGGGCGGTGCATTTTGGCGCAAAGGTCCTGATCCTCGATGAGCCGACTTCTGCGCTCGGCGTTCGCCAAACCGCCAACGTCCTCGCGACCATCGACAAGGTTCGCAAGCAGGGGATCGGCGTGGTCTTCATCACCCACAACGTCCGCCATGCGCTCGCCGTGGGTGACCGCTTCACGGTTCTCAATCGCGGCCGAACCCTCGGTACGGCTTTGCGAGGCGACATCTCTTCAGAAGAGCTTCAGGACATGATGGCCGGCGGTCAGGAATTGGCGACGCTCGAAGGTTCCCTCGGCGGGACCGTTTGACGGCATGGGGAGAGGTGGTGGTTCGGAAGGACGGGGCGGGTAGAAATCCAACCCGCTCGGCGTGCCTGAACCGTCACCATCCTCCAACTGATGCTGAAATCTGCTGTACTGATCCGGTTCAGGCTCGATAGGCGCAGCGACCAGATGTGCAAGAGCCGGCAGCTGGAAGCCTCCGGCTTCCCGGTGTCAGTGACGCGGATGATCGTTCGTCCAACACAAAAAAGTTGTGGCGACGATATCGGAAGCCCACTCCCGGAGCATGTTCCTCAGCTTGAGGGAGGGCTTGCCGCCGGTGCCGAACGGTCAAGCCAAGCTCACTATCTCCGCCCACCATCCTCGATGATACCTCCCTGGGGTTTCACTGCTCCGAGAAGGCGCGCGACATGCTGTCGGTTATGGGCTTTGCGATGTAGTTGAAGAAGGTTCTTTCGTTGGTCTGGATCATCACTTCCGCCGGCATGCCGGGGGTCGGTGTGAAGCCGTGCACACGCGCCAGCTCAGTGGGCGCAATGTTGATCCGGGCGAGGTAGACGTCGTTTGAGGAGGCTGATCCGTTTCCCGACTGCTGAAGCGCGTCGGCGGAGAGATAGAAGACCTCCCCCTGGATCACAGGCGTCGTTCTCTGGTTCAGTGCGACCAGCCGAACGGTTGCTTCCTGCCCGAGCTTGACGCTGTCAATATCATTGCGCGAAATCTGTGCCTCGATGATCAGCGGTACGTCAGCCGGCAGGATCTCAAGGATTGCCTTGCCGCTTTCTATGACACCGCCATTGGTGTGATAGTGGATCCGAACGACGGTCCCGGAAACCGGTGCATTGATCGTTGCGCGCTCCAGGATGTTGGACGCCTCCCGCAGCTGCTGTCGCACCATGTCACGCTCGCCCTGTATGGCCTGCAGGCGCTCCAATGCGTCTTCCCGATAGGCACTTGTGGCGCGCAGCACCTCCTGCTCGCCTTTCGTTCGCTGTGTCTGGGTCTCGGCGATTTCCGCCTCCAGTCTTCCGATCTGACCTTCCGCCTCGGCAATCGCCCGGAGAATGGCCTTGACCTCGTTTGCGCGTGCAACACCCTTCTTCAGCAGGATCTCCTTTGCCGCATATTCATCCTTCAGGAGATCGAGCTGACGGATCGATGCATCGCGCTGCCTCGTATAGCCAATCTCACGGAATTCGAGCGCCCTGATATTCTGCTGCAGCAGGGCGATCTCGCTGGACAGCTTTTGTTGTTGGGATCTGAAGCTGAGTTGTTGGCTGACAAGGATCGCCCAGACATCGGTATCGCCGCGGTATTCTTTCACCAAGGAGGAGAGATCGAGCTTTTCCATGGTCTCGAATTGCGCGGTCAACCGCGCTGCGGTCACATCGAGTCGCATATGGCGCAGAAAAAGTTCGCGTTTCTTCGCCAGCGCCGCAGTCTCGTCCAGTTGCACGAGAGCCTGTCCTTCGACCACCTCGTCACCCTCGCTGACGAGAATCTGCTCGATGATGCCACCTTCCAGATGCTGCAGGATCTTGTTCTGGCCGGTGGCGACGAAGCTGCCCTGGGCAAGGACCGCGGCGGCAAGCGGCGCTGTCGATGCCCATGTGCCAAAACCGCCGAAGGCGACGGCCACGAGAACGAGGCCGACAATCGTCTGCTTGCGGATCGATCGTGGCACTTCGGAATACCACTCGATGTCGTGGACCTTGGCGATGTCTGCCATGCGCGTCGCCTCCTATTGTAGCTGGTGACCAAACGAGCCGCTTTCGATATCGATGCCGCGGGCCTGCAACGCCTTCAGCACATCCATGCGCATGCCGAACAGGGCAACGGTGCCATTGACCAGCAGCAGGATCTTGTCGACGCTGGCGAGCAGGGACGGCCGCTGGGTGACGGTGATCATGGTGATCTTCTGTTCCCTGGCATGCTGCAAAGCCCGCATCAGCGCGACGTCGCCGGCACTGTCGAGGTTGGAATTGGGCTCGTCGAGCACAACCAGATGGGGATCGCCGAAAAAGGCACGCGCCAGGGCGATGCGCTGCTTCTGACCGCCGGACAGGGGAGAGCCATCGGCAGCCACCATCGTCTCATAGCCATGGGGAAGACTTGCGATCATCTCGTGCACGTCGGCAAGCATTGCAGCGCGATAGATCTGTTCATCGTCCGCATCGGACCGCATCCGGGCGATGTTGGCCTTGATCGTTCCGGGGAACAGCTGCACGTCCTGCGGCAGATAACCGATGTTCTCGCCGAATTGGCGTTGGTCCCAATTGCGCAGATCCATCAGGTCGAGGCGGACATTGCCGGATGTGGGCAGGATCGATCCGACGAGCATCTTGCCCAGCGTGGTCTTTCCCGCACCGGAATTTCCGATGACGGCAAGCGACTCGCCGGGCTGCAGAGCAAAGGAAATTCCGTTCAGCACAACCCGCTTGGTCCCCTGTGGCACATAGAGCAGCCGCTCCACGTCGAGCCGCCCTTCTGGTTTCGGCAGGTTGAGGCGCTCGAAATTGAGCGGCGAGGCTCTGAGCAAAGTGGCGATCCGACCATAGGCGGCGCGCGACTGGCTATACTGGTTCCATCCTTCGATGGCGCCTTCGATGGGCGCCAGCGCGCGCCCTGCAATGATCGAAGATGCGATGACCATGCCACCGGTCAATTCGCCTTCGATCGACAGGTAGGCTCCCCAGCCGAGCATAGCCACCTGAGTGAGGAGGCGCACGCCTTTCGACACGGCTGCGATCGCGATATTCCGGTCCTGCGCAATCACCTGCGCCTTGAGGGATGCGGCGGTGTCCTTGCCCCAGATGTGCACAGCCTCCGGGATCATCGCCAAGGCGTTGATGATCTGCGAATTGCGCGTCATCGAATCCAGATGCAGGTTGGCCTTGACCTGCGCCGCATTCGCATCGGCAAAGGGTAGCGCGGTCGTGCGCTGGTTGATCTGTGTGAATACCAGCAACAGCACCGCCGAGACCACGACGATGGAGCCAAGATGCGGGTGGATGAGGAACACCGCGAGCAGGAAAATCGGCGCGATCGGGGCATCCAGGAAGGCGAGCAGCGTGCGCGAAACGAGGAACGATCGAACCTGCTGCAGGTCACCGAGGGTCTGGTATTCCCGCCCGTTTCCCTGCAGGGACGCCCGCGCTGCCGCACTCAGGATCGGTGCTCCGAGTTGAGCTGCAAATTCCACCGCGGTTCGCATGAGGATGAAACGGCGCAACGCGTCGAAAGCCGCCTGCAGAACGATTGCACCGACGATCACGATCGTCAGCATGATCAGCGTATCAGTAGACCGGCTGGTCAGGACCCGGTCCGAGATCTGGAACAGATAGATCGGTATGGCCAGCACAAGCACGTTGCTGGCGACAGTAAATATCATGACGATCAGAAGGTTGCGCTTGACCGCCTGAATCCCGGCCTTGAGGCTGGCATTGAAATCGACCTGTCCCAGCCGCTTGTGGAACGTGCCGCTGCCCCCGCCGCCACCCTTGCCGCTCCTTGTTGCGGGCGAGCTGTCCGTGTTTGCCGGCTCGGCTTTGACGGGGCCCTGATCCCCGTCAATCACCTTCATGCCGTCCGGCGCTCTGGATTCGAGCGGACGAGCCTTCGGTTCATCTTCCTCCGGCGGCGGCTCTTGCCTGGCCTCTGCCTCTGCCGCCGGTTCGGCCAGAGATGTCTCCGCAGCGGGGCGTTGGCTGTAGGCAACTCGCAAGTTGTTCGGCGGGCGGTTCGGCTCTGCCGCTACTGACGACTGAAGTTTGGAGCTGTCGATTTCGGCTTTGAGATAGTCTTCGACGGCTTGTTCGAGCTGGGCATAGGGGCCACCGGTATCGTTCGATGCTTCCAACCGTGGCATTTTCGGAGCCGGGGCCTCTGCGGATTTGCTCGGGGGCTCCAGCCGCTTACGGATCTCCGTCATTCAAGTCCCCTTCAATGGCCTATCATGCTGTTCACGCCATCACCCGTATGGCCGTCGTAGTCTGACGGCAGACAAGAGGCATCGTGTGTCGTCGCGTGATCGTTTTGGTCGAGCATGGAATCATCGAGAAAAAGCACGGCTTCGTTGACCAGGGCATCCGGATTCGGGCTGCCGAAATCGGGATGCGACGAGATCAGTTCCGCCTGAAAAAGCGTTTCCTGCGAATATTGTTCTCCGCCGATATAGGTCTTGCCCACCGAATCTAGATCGATGATCGTTGCATTGTTGATCAGCGCGTTGGATCCTGTTTCGATTGTCCAGCTGGCGTCCAGATCCGGGGCGATTGCATTCATCGCCAGCGCGATCTGATCGTTGTCACCGAGAATGTTCGTCTGGCGAATGTATTGAAGGTTTATCAGGTCGCCGCTGACATAGAGGACTCGCAAGCCCTGAAGCCCCGCAAAGTCCGGGTTGGACAGCAGTTCCGGCGCGATATTGCCCTCGCCATCGGCAAAGGACTCCAGCGTGCCGATCTGGTCCTGCGACAGACTGTCGAAACGGTCGGCATCGCCGATCGTGCTGATACGGGCCTGATTCCAGAGCAGGTTGCCGGATGAGGAAAAGGAGCCTTCGCCCGATGTCTGGAAATCGGCCGTTGTGCCGACCAGATCATTGTCGAACAGGATGTTCATCTGGTGGATGATGTTTGCGTCGTAGATCGAACCGCCAATGATGATCAGGTCGTAGGAAAAGCCCAGTTCGAAGACCGAAGCATGATTGACGCCGAAATTGTCGCCGGCGATCACGCTCGTGGTGACGCCGGACGACGAGAGAATTCCGACATCATTGTCACTCATGAAGATGATCTGCTCAAGCCAGTTGACGATCATCAGGTCGCCATGGATCTCGGTAACGGCCCAGAATGCAGGATAGCCATTGGCGCTGCTCGCTTCGGTCGCCGAGCCGTTGGACGTGTCCAGATGATCGAACGTGGCGACATTGAAAATTTCGTTCGCGGCAGCATCATTGGTCCAGTTGCTGACCGTCGACGTGATCGAGTCGGTGTCCCAAAGGGCGTTGATCTGAACAATCGCGTTTACCTCGATATGATCTCCAGCCACGAGGGTGGTCGTTGCTCCGGTCCAGAAGTTCTGCAGCACGACATTGTTGATCAGAGTATTGCCGCCGGTAAGCACTTCCACAGAAGCGTTCATGGCGATGGTGCCGTTGTCCGAAATCCAGGTGTTGGAGCCCCCGTTGTCGGTGTCTTCTTCCTCGCTCTCGTCGCGGCCGATGGAATGATAGTCCTCGATGAGCGGGACCTCCTCGACCAATTCGCCGTTGACATAGGTACCGTCAATTGACGCTGTGCTGATGTGGACCTGAACCGCGTCACTGTCGTCGGGTACATCCTCGAGCTGTTCGATGATTGTCTTGATCACGCCGATCAGGTCTTCGCTCGAACCCGCCCGCGCGAACTCTCCGAGAGGCGACAGAGCAGAAGCCTTTTCGAAGCCCTCCAGTACGGTGGCGTCATCGACGGCTTCAGCATCGAAGGTCAACCCATGTCCACCGACGCCGAAATAGTCGTCATCGGACAGACTTATGGCCTGGCTGAAATGATTGACGATCGATCCCGGCGGGTCGATCTCTGCGGAGAAGGACTGCACCGTCTTCATGGGTGCGCCCAGAGCATCCCTGAGCGTATCGGGAAATGGGCGGCCTTCCATGGCATAGCCGACCGTTCTGCCGGCAGGGAGGGGCGGTGCGTCAGCGAGCCTTGTCGGGACATACCAGTGATCGGGCGCCGGAGAACGATAGCCGAAACCCGGATCAAACCCCAGAAGGTCGAAGGGCGCCCCGAAATCGCTGCTGTGGACCGATAGCTTCTCGACGTGCAACTCGGCCTTTGTGAAGCCGAATTCAGTGTAAGCTTCCCGGGCCCGTGCATTTTCGACGCTGATATGGAAGAAGCCGATGAAGTGACTGATCTCTTCGGTAAATTTGTCCATCGTTGTCAAGGCCGTAACTCCTTGTTCCTGCGGTGCCGGCATGACTGCGCGTCATGAGGCATAAAGGAGCTGCGCAGGAAGCCTGCGCAGCCCCGTGGTGTCTATTTCGTGGCTAAGTGCGATCCAGGCTTACACGCCGTCGTCGCCATCCTCGCCCACGACCGTGCTGGTCAGGCTGCCGCCGACAACTGTCATGTCGATGGCATTCTGCTGCAGGTTGGCGCCCATGACGATGTCCTGGTTGAAGGCACTGGTGTCGATGCCAGCATCTGCGCTCGCAGAACTGTTGCCGGTGACAAACCCGTCATCACCATTGCCCGAGCCCCAGGAGCCGCCATCGCCCACGCCACCATAACCGGTGGACGCACTGCCGCCCGCGCCGCCGAATGCGCCGTCGCCGCCCTGAGCCCAGCCGCCGACTGCGCCGCCACCGGTGCCGGATGTCCAGGCGCCGCTGAGAGCCGCGCCGCCATCGCCACCGTCTGCCCAGGATGCACCGCCCCAGGCGTCACCGCTGTTGGCATTGCCGGATGCACCGCCGCCGCCATTGCCCGCAGCACCTGCGCCACCGTCCCCGCCGACACCGAGGCCCGCGCCATTGCCCGCGCCGAGGCCAAGCCCCATGCCGCCGGCATCGCCACCGTCACCACCATTGCCGGCATTGGTTGCCGAGCCGCTGCCACCGCCAGCGCCTCCGGCGCCACCGCCCGTTGCTGCGCCGCCAGTATTGCTGCCACCGGAGCCACTGCCTCCGGCATTGCCGCCTTCATTGTCGATGAGGATCGGGTTGATCAGGCCCAGCGACAGGCCGAGGCCGTTGCCGCCTTCGCCGCCTGTGGCTTCGCTGTCACCGGCGTCGTCCGCGTCGCCGCCTTCAGCGTCCCCGCCGTTGCCGCCTTCGCCACCGCTGCCTGTGCCATTGCTGCCGCTCGCGCCTTCACCAGCCATAGCCAGACCGGCTCCCAGACCAAGCCCGAGGCCAAGGCCAAGGCCGACGCCAGATGCGCCATGGCCGCCGTCACCGCCGATGCCGATGCCGCCGAATGCAGCGCCGGAGTCAGCACTGCCGGAGTCACCGTCGCCGCCGTCGGAGTCGCCGCCATCGCCATCGCCACCCTCAGCGCCGCTGAGCGCCAGGCCGCCAAGCCCGATGCCGCCGAGTGCCGCGCCGCCGAATGTGGTGCCGCCGTCTCCTCCATTGCCACCGTCAGCGTCGGCATTGCCGCCACCGTTTCCGCCTTCGCCGCCGCCACTGATGCCTTCTTCGGCCTTGGCAATGCCGCCATTGGCTCTGGCATCTACCGCGAAGCTGGCTTCGTTCCTGACTTCGGCATTGTCCAGCCTGTCATTGTCCTGGAGGTTGGCGATCTGGTTGAAGACATTGCCACTGTCGTTGCCTTCTCCGGTGAGAGCACCATTCATGATGTCCTCGAACTGGACATTGAACAGGCCGTCCACGGACGAGCCCTTGGACACATCGATATCGGCGAAATCATCGTCTGTGGGGAGGTAGCCCTCAATCCCGGGATCTACCGTCACGCCGACGGAAACCGTTGTGGAGCTGACGTTTTCATTGACGTTGAGATTGGCATTCAGGTTCCCGTTACCGTTCAGGTTCCCATTGCCGTTGCCGTTGAGATTGCCGTTACCATTGAGGTTGCCGTTACCGTTGAGGCTTTCGGACGTGCTCGACTGATGCTGTCCCTGGCCTTGTCCCTGGGCTTGAGCCTCTAGTTGAGCCTGTGCCTGAGCCTGCAGTTCGCTCTGCGCCTGCTCTTGTTCCTGCTCATTGCCGTTGTCGTAGTGCTGCCTCGATCTGCCTGCCATAGTCGTATCCTCCGTCATCGGATTCCGCGACTGCTTGACCGTTATTCATCTTCTATACGGTCTTCACATGCGAATTCCGGATTGATCTGTGGTTGAAAGATGATTCCCCACGAGGCCACTTTCGATGTCGCCATTGGGGCATTTATTGAAGTGATTATGTTTTCCTCCTGAATGCAGTCCTGAGGCGCAGATCCTCGTTCGGACCATGTCTTGGAGCGGCATGCTCAACGCGAACAACCAGGTCACCGCCTCATCTCCAAGTCTGTCCCTGTCTGAGGCAGAAGATAAGCTGATAGATGGAGCTAGTAATGTGCGCCGCAGCATTTCTCGGCAGGGACTAGACTATCGATGGGCCGCAAAATTCCTTGACTGTTCTACGATCGAGCTCGTCCACAGGAATATTGGTCCTAAATGACATTGTTCTAGAACTTCATCTCAGGGTTGATTTTTCTCGCCCATACTCGCGCCCGAATCGCGTGTTGAAGCCGTAGGCTGAGGGCCTTAAGCGCCAAAGCTGCCCGCCTCCACCGCCAGTTTACGGCGCCGAAGCGGGATCAAAAGGCGTAGGTCCTCACCAGTATCTCCCTCGTTTTGTGTAGATGATCTAGATTTATGCTTGTTTTTCCGACGGAAATTGCGCCGCATCCTGGCTTCTGCAGAAAATATTCTCGCCCATGATGTCTAGGCGCGGGTCCAGTAGATCGTTCGGACTATTCCCAACCGTTGCCGTTTGGTTTACCGTTTCCTAAATCAACGAAGGTTGTGCCATTTTTGCACGCCTTGATTGTGTTTTGAGGAGGCATGCTGCATGAAACAACTTGCGCCTCACGTCTGGAGCGACGGTGCGGATTTGGTGGCTTCTCTGGAGGCGATGCCCAATCTACGGACGCTTCTGTATGTTGGTCCACCGGATGTTATTTCCGGGGCGATGGCTGCGGCCATCCAAAGAGAATTCCCGTTCTTAAGGGTCTCCCAAAGTGTCAGCATGCAATCGGCTCTGGAGGAATTCGATGTTCCGCTGCGGCTTGTGCTGGTCGATCTGCTCCATGCGCAGGAGTTGGGCGAGTGTGCCAATGAATTGCTTGGCCAGCATCCATCTGCCGCCATCGCAATTGTCACGGACAGCGATTTGCGCGGCAGCGTCGAGCGGTTCCATCAGATCGACACCAGCCATGTCCAGGGTGTCCTGCCGCTGAACGTCAGCCTCGATGTCCTGCTTTCAATGCTGCGGATCATCCTGAGGGGCGGGACTTATTTCCCGTCGATCGCCTATCGAAACCAGGACGGCATTCGCTGGAGAAACGAAGGTGATAGCTCGGAAGACGTGACGAAACCGCGGGTTGTGAGGGAGGTGCAAGGCAAGATCATGCACCAGCTGACCAAACGCGAAAACCAGATCCTGGGCCGAATCGCCCTGGGCAACCAGAACAAGATCATCGCCGCAGCCCTCGGTGTCTCGGAACACACGGTCAAGATCCACATCCACAACATCATTACCAAACTCGGTGTGCATAATCGAACAGAAGCGGTCGCGCTTTATTTCGAGCACAGGGACAGGGATGGCGACGGTTCAAGCTCCGGCTATGTTCAAAGGCCGAGCAGCAATCCGGCGCCTGGCGGCGATGCGTAGATTTCAAGATGTGCTGCTGCTGATCGGGCAGTTGAACTACACTTGGACCAACACCGAAAGTCTCCTGATCCACATGATCGCCGGCCTTGCCCATTCGGACAAGGAGACCGCGATCGTCATTTTTCTGACACTGAACACGCCGCGCGCGCGCATTGATCTCGTCGAGCGCCTGGCCAAGATGCAGAAGACACCGGCGGATTGTCGTGCCGATGTGCTGGATTCCACGCGACGCCTGTCGGAGCAAGCCAAGCTTCGCAACAAATACAATCATTGCATCTATTCGTTCGACCCGGACAGCGGCCGCGGACTGACCCAGTCCATGCGCATTTTCGAGGGCCGGGACGACATCAAGTACGGCAAGATCGAGGAACTCGACGATCAGGAAATTGAGCGCATCCGCGAGAGCATCCGCTCCCTGGTCAGGATCAACCAGTCCTTCTGGCACATAACCGAGAAGTATGGATTTCCGAAGTAGGGCAGCGCCCAGCGTGAAAGCATCCGGCGCGGACGGGCGACGAATCGATTCGGTGGCGGCAGCGTGGCTTTGCCGTGGGCCTGCATGGCCAGTTCAAAGATTTCGCTTCGATGCGATTCATTCGCAATGCTTGAGCCAGACCCACATGAGGCGGATCGCGCTTCCGGTGGTGGACGGCGCCAGCCTTAGGCGCTGATCCCAATCTCGGAGGCTTTGGTCCGCGAATGTCCGTCCGCCTGGTCAGGACTTCCGAGGAGCAATCCGGTGTCCGTCGTGGCGCTTGCCGATGGCCTGCGTGACGCGTTGAGGGCCGGGCTTTCGCGGATGCAGGAAGTCGGGGTTGGGGCGGCGATCGAACGTTGATCGACGCACTGGTGCCGGCACACGCCGGCTTGCCGAAGGCTTGACGCTGCGGTCAAGGCTGCACGCAAAGGTGCCGATGACACGGCAAGAAAGGGGAGAGCAGAGCGGGTCGTGCAGCCTATGTCAATTGCAGGCCGCTGGAAGGCAATCGCGATCCGGGTGCCGAGGCTGTAGTGCGCCTGTTCGAATATCGGGCGTCACGGTCTCGGATGGAGTGTCGAGCGACGCGCCAGATGGGAAGTCCCAAGGCGCGTCGCACTTTGTCTGTGCCGAGCGGCGTATCAGATAACGGTGACGTTCTCTGCCTTGGACTTGCCGGTCTTGCGATCCTGGCCTACGTCGTAGCTGACCTTCTGGCCGTCCTGCAACGCGCCGCCAAAGCCGACTGCGGAAATATGAACAAAGACGTCCGGGCCGCCATTGTCCGGGGTGATGAAGCCGAAGCCCTTGTCCTGAGCGAAGAATTTTACGATGCCAGTAGCCATGATGTCCTCGTGGAATTTATGCGACAAGATCGCATAGCGGTTGTGGAGCCGATCAGCAAGTCCGACTCGGTCATCCACCGGGACGTTTGGCCTCACTATGCGGCTTTTTCTCAATATAACGGTCCGAATTTTCATGCCAGCCACCTCGCAACGAGGCGTGGCTGCTCTGTCGATAGGGGCTGATCTCCGAACCCTTCGGTCAAGACGCGTCCCGTAATTCCCGTCTTTGCGTTCTGGCGCAAGGGCCTGGTGCCGGCGAGAAAACGGGCCGGAAGGTAATGCACCGGTGTCCTGAGGATCCCGAAAAATGGCGCCTTAACGTGCCGGTTTTCGGGCTGGACCAAAGGCCAAGACGGCTTCCACACCCCATGCCTGCACAAACGCTCAGGTTGACCTGTTCCCCTTTGGCTGCGACAAAGCGCTTATGCAGACACCGATCAATATCGATCCGGAATATCTGAGGGCTCGGCTGAAAGCACTGCTCGCCATTCCCAGCCCCACCGGTTTCACCGACGAGGCCGTTCGGCATACGGCGCGCGAACTGGAGCGTCTCGGACTTGAGGTCAAGCTCACTCGTCGCGGCGCGATCCGCGCCAGGCGTCCCGGCGCTGCGGAGCGGCCAGCGCGCGCGATCGTCTCCCATCTCGATACGCTCGGCGCTCAAGTCAAGTCGCTGAAGCAGAATGGCCGGCTCGAACTCGTTTCGATCGGTCATTGGTCCGCGCGGTTCGCCGAGGGCGCCCGCGCTTCGGTTTTTTCCGGCAAGGGGATCTATCGCGGCTCCATCCTGCCGCTGAAAGCTTCAGGCCACACTTTCAACGAAGAGATCGACACGCAGCCGACCGGTTGGCGGCATGTGGAATTGCGCATCGATGCTCTGGCGCGCGACCGAAACGATATCGTGCAACTCGGCATCGACATCGGCGATATCGTCGCGATCGATCCTCAGCCGGAATTCCTCGAGAATGGGTTCATTGTCTCCAGGCATCTGGACGACAAGGCCGGGGTGGCAATCATGCTGGCCGCACTCGAGGCCATGCAACGCGAAAAGATTGAAACACCCGTCGATACCTATTGGCTGTTCACGATCGGCGAGGAGGTCGGCGTTGGTGCTTCAGCCGCCCTGCTGCCGGAGATCGCCTCCCTCGTTGCCGTAGACAACGGCACGACTGCGCCGGGCCAGAACTCCGACGAATTCGGGGTGACGCTGGCCATGGCGGATCAAACGGGTCCCTTCGACTATCATCTGTCCAAGAAGCTTTACGAGCTTTGTGGCGAGCACGGGATCCGGGTGCAGAAGGATGTCTTCCGTTACTATCGCTCCGACGCTGCCTCGGCAGTGGAGGCCGGGCACGATGTGCGCACCGCCCTGCTGGCCTTCGGCGTCGACGCCTCGCATGGATATGAGCGCATCCATCTCCATGCGCTGATGTCGGTGGCAAAACTCGTGATCTACTACGTGGCGAGCGAAGTTCAGATCGAGCGTGATTCCGAGGAAGTCTCGGGCTTGCGCGGCTTTACCCGGCAGAAGGTTGCGCCCGCTGAACAGAGCCTCAGCGCGGACGAAACTGACGAGTCCTGATCGCATCCGACCGAGCCTATCATCCATCGTTGCAGGGCTTCAGATGCAGCACATTTGCCATGTGCGGCGGGGCGACGTTTTGCGTCTTCCTGAAATCTATAATGATAAATATTTGATTGTTGAGTATTTATAGCTATAAATAGCGCTTTACGAACGATGCCAAATCGAAAGGATCTTTCCCATGAAGAGGCTGTTTCGGAGCGTCCTTGCGGCCGCCTCCCTCTTTGCCGCCACGGTTGCTGCTGCGTCCGCGAGCGCGCAGACTCCCCCCAATGTACTCGTGGTCGGTCAGATCGCAGAGCCAAAGTCTCTCGATCCGCACACGGTCACTGCGACGAATGACTTCCGGATCCTCGTCAATGTCTATGACGGACTGGTGCGCTTCAAGGATGGCACATTGGAAGTCGAGCCGGCGCTTGCCGAAAGCTGGGATGTTTCCGAAGACGGGAAGACCTATACCTTCAAGTTGCGCCAGGGTGTGAAATTCCACGACGGTTCCGATTTCAACGCGGAAGCGGTGAAATTCAATTTCGACCGCATGCTGAAGGAGGATCATCCATTCTACAGCACCGGACCTTTTCCGCTGTCCTTCAACTTCGCCTCGGTCGAAGCTGTCAATGCGATCGATCCTCAGACCGTCGAGTTCAAGTTGAGCGAGGCCTTTGCGCCGTTTCTTTCCAATCTTGCCTATCCGACAGGGCTGATTGTCTCGCCGGCCGCCGTGGAGCAGCACGGTGCGGACTACGGTCGCAATCCGTCGGGTACAGGGGCTTTCAAGTTCGTCGAGTGGCAGTCTAGCCAGCGCGTCGTCATCGAACGCAACCCGGATTACTGGGATGGTGCAGCCAGCCTCGAAGCCGTCGTGTTCCGGCCGATCACCGATGCCAATACGCGCGTGGCTGAGATGATGGCGGGGGGCATCGATGTCATGGTCGAGGTCCCGCCGGACAATCTGGCGACGTTCAAGCAGGATGCCGGTTTCGCCGTTGCGGAACAAGCGGGTCCGCATGTCTGGTTCGGTATCCTGAATACCCGGAGCGGCCCTTTTGCCGACAAGCGTGTGCGTCAGGCGGCCAATTATGCGGTGAACAAGGAAACCCTCGTCAACGATGTCCTCCAGGGGACCGCGACAGTGGCCGCAGGGCCCATTCCACCAGCCTTCAACTGGGTTGAAGGCGCAGTCGATGCCTATGCCTATGATCCCGAGAAGGCGAAGGCGCTGCTTGCAGAGGCGGGTGTCGAGAATCCGCAACTGACTTTCTATGTCACCGAGGGCGGCTCCGGCATGCTCGATCCGATCACGATGGGGGCGGCGATCCAGGCCGATCTCCAGGCCGTTGGATTCTCGGTCAAGATCGAGACCTATGAATGGAACACCTTCCTCGGCCGGGTCAATGAAGGCCTCGAGGGCAAGGCCGACATGGCCGAAATGGCCTGGATGACCAATGATCCCGACACCTTGCCTTATCTGGCGTTGCGCAGCGACGCCATGCCGGACAAGGGCGGCTTCAACTCGGGCTATTACTCCAATCCCGAGGTGGACGAGCTTCTGGAAAAAGCGCGGACGTCGACCGATCAGGCTGAACGCGGCAAGCTTTACGGGCAGGTCCAGCAGATCGTGCATGACGATGCACCCTGGCTTTTCGTTGCCAACTGGAAGCAGAACGCGGTCACTACTGCCGCAGTGCAGGGCTTCAAACTGCAGCCCTCCTTCCTGCTCAATCTGCATGGCGTGACAAAGCCGTGATCCTCGTGCGCTGACCCGCTGCCGGCAAGTCTTGCCGGCAGCGGCAGCTACAGATGCCCCGGAGGTTTCCATGCCGGCCTATATTCTGAAGCGGCTGATCGCGGTCGTGCCCGTGCTGTTCGGGCTCTCCGTGATCGTCTTCCTCGTGATGGCACTTATCCCCGGCGACACCGCCACGGCCATCCTCGGCGCCTATGCCACACCTGAAAACGTGGAGCGCATCAACCGCGATCTCGGCCTCGACAAGCCTCTGGTGCAACAATATCTGATCTGGATCGGCAATGTCCTGCACGGCGACTTCGGCCGTTCCTTCGCACTCAACCGCCCCGTGCTGGACGAGGTGCTGGAGCGCTTCCAGGCGACGCTGGTTCTGGCGGGGGTTTCCCTGGTGCTCTGCTCGGTGATTGGCCTGCTTGCGGGTGTGGTGTCTGCCGTTCGGCAGTTCGGCTGGGCGGATCGGGTGATCACCTTCCTCGTTCTGGCCGGAATTTCGATGCCCTCCTTCTGGCTCGGCCTCTTGCTCATCTACCTCTTCGCCGTACACTGGCGCGTTCTTCCGGCCTCGGGCATGTATGCGGTTTATGGCGGTGGTGATCTGCCGGATCTCCTGCTTCACCTGATCCTGCCGGCTGTCACACTGGCGGTCGTCGCTGCCGGCGTCATCGCCCGACTGACTCGCGGCGCCATGCTGGAGGTGCTGCGGCAGGACTATGTCCGTACGGCACGTGCCAAGGGTTTGCCGGAGCGACGAGTGATTTATGCGCATGCCTTCCGGGCTGCGCTCGTCAGCATCATTCCCGTCATCGGAATCCAGTCCGGCTTCGTGCTCGGCGGTGCCGTCTACATCGAGACCGTGTTCCAATGGCCGGGCATCGGCGCGATGCTAGTCAAGGCGATCTCGACCCGAGATATTCTCCTAGTGCAAGGGGGCGTTCTGGTGGTCGCTGCCAGTTATGTGCTTTTCAATCTCCTTGCCGACGTCGTGCAATCCATGCTTGACCCAAGGATCCGCACATGACCATCGCTGTCGACACATCTCTTCCCCCGGTATCCCGGCGGATATCGTCCTTGCGGCTTCTGTTCAACAATCGCCTGGCTTTCGTCGGCCTCCTGCTGCTCGGGATGATCGCCCTCATGATCGTGCTGGTGCCGATCCTGCCGCTGCCCGATCCCGACGCAACCGCACCTGCCAACCGGCTGAAGCCGCTGTTGACGGCCGGGCATCTGCTCGGCACTGACCAACTCGGCCGCGACATCTTGAGCCGGCTGCTATGGGGCACGCGTCTCTCGGTCACCGTCGGCTTTGCCGCCACCCTGATCGCCGCACTCGTCGGATCGGCCATCGGCATCGCGGCAGGTTACGTCGGTGGGCGTACGGACAATGCCATGATGCGCGGCATCGATATGCTGATGGCCTTTCCTTACATCCTGCTTGCACTGGCAATCGTGGCCGCACTGGGTCCAGGCCTGATGAATGCGCTCTATGCCATCGCCATCGTCAATATCCCGTTCTTCGCGCGCAATGTGCGCGGCGTGACGCTCGGATATGTCCATCGCGAGTTCGTCGATGCAGCACGGCTATCCGGCAAGGGGCATCTATCGGTCATGCTCACCGAGATCCTGCCGAACGTCGCGCCGGTCATCGTCATCACCATGTCGACGACGGCAGGCTGGATGATCCTCGAGACGGCGGGGTTGAGCTTCCTCGGTCTTGGCGCCCAGCCGCCGCAAGCCGATCTCGGCTCCATGCTTGGCGAAGGGCGAGCACAACTCTTCACGGCGCCGCATGTGTCCATCGTGCCTGGCGTGGTGATCTTTCTCGTCGTCATCAGCCTGAATGTGCTGGGCGACGGGATCCGCGACGTGCTCGATCCACGCCTGCGTTCCGGGGCGCTTTCGCGGCCAGGGCCGGTGACGGACATCGCGGATGACCGAGCAATTCGATCGAATACCGTGGAGGATGCAGCCCTTTCGATCGAAGGACTCGATACCAATTTCCGTAGCGGTGGCGAAGTCGTTCCGGCAGTGCGTGGGGTCTCACTGCATGTGAAGCCGGGCGAGTGTCTCGGTCTGATTGGCGAAAGCGGCTCGGGAAAGAGCGTGACAGCGCTTTCCGTCATGGGGCTGGTGGCGTCGCCGCCAGGCGTCATCCAAAACGGCGCGATCTATGTCGGCAATGAGGATGTGCTGGCCATGCCGGAAACGCGCCTCATCTCCATGCGCGGCAATCGTGTCGCTTATGTCTTCCAGGATCCGTTGACGACGCTACACCCGCTGTATCCCGTGGGGCGGCAGGTCGAGGAGGCGATTTCCGCTCACCAGTCGATTGGTGCTACGGCGTGCCGTGAAAAGGCGCTGGAGCTTCTGGAAAAGGTGGGCATACCGGAAGCCCAGGAACGGGCAAAGCATTATCCACACCAGCTTTCGGGGGGGCAGCGCCAGCGTATCGGTATTGCCATGGCGCTTGCCAACGACCCTGACATCATCATTGCCGACGAGCCGACGACGGCCCTCGACGTGACCGTGCAGGCGCGAATACTCGAACTCCTGCGCGACCTGCAGAGGGAGCGCGGCATGGCTCTGCTGTTCATTACCCATGATTTCGGTGTCGTCTCGGAGATTTGCGACCGGGTGGCGGTGATGAAGGATGGCGAGATCGTCGAAACGGGAGAGACCCACAAGGTGCTCGCCAACCCGCAGCATGCCTACACGAAACGGCTTATCGCCTGCGTGCCGGAACTCGGTACGGGCGGCGCCTTCCTCGAACGCGTCTCTGGAGTTTTCGCACGCGAGATGGAGGTGTCATGACGAGTACCGCGATCCAGGTCCGCGATCTTTCCAAGTCGTTCGGCGGCGGCAGGAGCCTGTTCGGCAAGAAGCACCACGAAATCAAGGCGGTGAGCTCCGTTTCACTTGACCTTGCTCGCGGCGAAACGCTTGCGGTCGTTGGTGAGAGCGGTTCCGGCAAAAGCACGCTTGCCCGCATGCTCGTCGGTCTGGAAAGGCCGACTTCGGGCAGCATGCTGATCGGTGGAAAGGATGCGGCTGCGCTGCGTCGCGATGGGCCGCGCGCCTTCGGCAAGACGATCCAGTATGTCTTCCAGGATCCGGTGGCCTCGCTCAATCCGCGCAAGACGGTGAGGGAAATTCTCGATACGCCGCTCAAGCTGCTGTGTGGCTACGAGCCATCGAGGCGCCGCGCGCGGATGACGGAGCTTCTCGACGCAGTCCAGATGCCGGCTGACACGCTCACCCGCTATCCGCACGAATTCTCCGGTGGCCAGGCGCAGCGTATCGCGATTGCAAGGGCGCTGGCGGCGGAAGCTGAAATCATTGTCTTCGACGAGCCGGTGAGTGCGCTCGACGTCTGCGTGCAGGCGCAGGTCCTGCTACTCCTCAGCGATCTGAAAACACGGTTCGACCTTTCCTATCTCTTCATCAGCCATGATCTCGCCGTCGTCGAGGCGATCAGCGACCGCGTCGCAGTCATGTATTACGGCGAGGTCGTCGAGACTGCGCCGGCGGCACGGCTCTTTGCCAATCCCGAGCACGCCTATACAAGACGGCTTGTCGCGAGTGCGCCTCGCATTGGGAGAGAGTGACTGTACATGAAGGCCATGCAGGAAAAGCCGGACAAGGTCGGCCCAGACGGCAAAAGCCTCTTTATTCCTGCCGGCAAGGCGAAGCGCCGGCCGGAGGCGATTGCCGACCTGATGAAGGACTTCATCCGGTCGCAGAACCTTGCTCCCGGGAGCCGCCTGCCACAAGAGCGTGAGCTGATCGACCGCTTCAAGGCCGCGAAGGGTACCGTGCGCGCGGCGATGAAGGCGCTGGAAACGCAGGGCCTCATCTTCACCCGCAGCGGCCCCGGTGGTGGGGCGTTCGTTGCCGCACCTTCCGCCCAGCATGCCATGGAATTACTGGCGACCCACTTCTTCTTTGATCCGCCCAGTCTGTCCGATATCTACGCGATCCGGAAGGCGCTGGAGCCCGAAGTCGCGGCATTGCTGGCGGGCAGCATGACAGCGCAACAGTTGGCGCTCCTCGAAAGCACGATCCTTATCTACGATCATCCGCCGACCGATTCCAAGGAGCAGTATCGCCAGCGCGTGGCAGAACTCGATTTCCACTCGCAGCTCGCGCAACTCAGCCCCAACCCGCTGCTCGGCTTCCTCTGCGGCCTGATGCACAATCTCTTGCGCGATCTGCCTTTGGCCAGGCAGATCTATGCCGATCCCTCACCGAGTTCCCGGGAGGAGGGGCTGTCTTTCCAATATCGTCTGATGGCTGCGCTGAAAGATGGTCGCGCGGATGATGCGCGCCGCATTGCGGCGGAGCACATGGCATTCGCCGAGACCTACATGCTGGCGCGTGCGAAAACGCTTGGCCCGTAATTACCCACGGATTGGGTTCGTCGTTGCGCCGAGCATTGATCACGAAAGGCCAAGCCTGCCGGGATCGCAGTGCCATTTCCCGGTGAGAGGTTGGCCCCCGAGCGGATCCGTCCGAAGATGGATAGACCTGACCGATAGGGCGTGTTGACGCTTCACGGCAAGCGCGGCAGGGTCGTGGGCAGTTCGTGATGACAGTTCCGTCCCTTCGGTAGAAAGCCCTTGTTGCCGATGCCAAGCGATCCTGGTTCAGCAGATCCCGTTGCGGTCGATATCTGGAACTGGTCCCTGGACCAGTCCTTTGCGGACCCCTCTCATGCGCGTAGCTTGCTCAGCGAGGACGAACGCGGTCGAGCCCAGCGCTTCCTCAAAGACGGCGACCGTCAACGCTACATCGTCGGACGCGCCGGCCTTCGCCTGATCCTTGCGACCTATCTCGGGATTGATCCCAGGGCTATTCGCTTCGGCTACAACGATTGGGGCAAGCCTGAGCTTGATCTCGCCGATCGGGGTAGGCTTCACTTCAATCTGAGCCACAGCGCCGGCGAGGCGATGCTCGCCGTCTCGGCGCATGCTAGAGTCGGCATCGACATCGAAGAGATCCGGCCACTCCAGGAGGATATTGCCAGCCGTTTCTTCTCGGCATCCGAATGTGCGGCCCTTGCGGCTCTGCCGGGCGGGGAGCAACTGGCGGGCTTCTACCGGTGCTGGACACGAAAAGAGGCCTTCGTGAAGGCGCACGGGGCAGGTCTCTCGGTCCCTCTGGAGAGGTTCGATGTTTCGGTCGAGTCGGCTGAAGACCAGCGTCTGCTCCAGCGTCTCGACCGGGATATAGGCCAGCTGTCTGAGTGGGCCCTCCTCAATCTCCACGTGGTCGATGGTTTTTCTGGTGCGCTCGCCGTCTGTTCGGCCGGGCGTGAGGTCATGGTCCACTACCGCCGCAGGTTGGCCTGGTCCGCGAACATGGCGTCGATGATGTAGCGGCCGTTCGAAGCGTCCATGTGATGGCAGGCCACGATGCCGGGTGCGAAGTCCGGTTTGATGGTCCGCACGCAGCGCTCGCTGTAGGTCTCGAGATCGAGTTCCTCGACCTCCATGATGTTTAGCCCGTAGCCATATATGCCGTATTGATTACGCTGGGACGGGCGGTAGAGCCGGCCCCCTTGTTCGAACGGACGACCGCCGTTGCGCGCTTCGGTGCTGCCCATGACCACCGGATTGTTGCGATGGGGCTTCATCCATTTCAGGTCCGGCCCATCCACTTCGAAGACATGCAATTCGCTGCAATGATCCTCATAGGCATGGAACTCGGAGAGATTGGTGAAAAGCCACCACCTTCCATCGAAGGGAAAAAGAGCAGAATCGGCCGAGGACTGGCCTTCGAGGGCTGTCGCATGCAGTTCCCAGCGCAGGGGAAATTCGACGCAGCGCCAGACTTCCAGCCGGCGGGCCCTATTCGTTTCGGGAATCATGAAGATCCCGTCATCGTGTCGGAAGATAAAAGGGTATGAGAGGTGATGTTCCGCTTTCAGGGCGATGCCCACACTCTCAAGCCTGTTTCCCACAAGCCGGCCCACGGCAATATGCGCCTTGGTGTTGCTTGGCGTGTAGGCTTCGTAGAAGACGTAGGTTTCTCCCTCATGCGGAAACAGAAAGGGGTCGGCTCGGAGCTCGTCATCCTCAGGCTCCAGCAGGACAGAGGTCCGCGGGTCGAAGTCTTCCGCACGTCCATCGCCGACAAAGAGCACCCATGGCGCTGCCCCGATCCCCAATTTTTCCTCCACCGCCTGCCGTCCCCGCGCCAGAAGATTGCGCCCGAGCGAGGCGGCGTAGGGCAAGAGTTTGCCGAGGCCCGGCGGGCGAGGGGCGGACATGGTCGCCGGAGGGGGCAGAGCGGTGAGGGCACGGGCGTCCGCGAGCTTGCGCAGTTCCCGCATGGCCAGAGTCACCGCGCGTTCCTTGATGAAGTCAGCGTTGCGGACGGCGCTGAATTTGGTGTTGAATTCCGCCATGGCCAACGTCTCGTCTTCCCGGCCCGCGCGGCGAACGGTGATGCGCAGTTCCGTGGCCGGTTTTTCGGCGATCACTTCGTGATAGCCGTACCAGTCTGCATCGGCGTTGGCCGCATGGGAGAAGGAAAATTGCCAGGAGCCGAAGGGCAAGTCCGAGAAGGCATCCTGCGGCAGGTCCAAGGGAGAGATGGCCAGAACCAGATCCAACTCCGAGCCTCTGTCCCGGCCGATCTGCTCGCCGAGCGTGACCGATGCAATGGCCGAAAATCCGGGGTCCTTCGGGCGGTAGACCGGCTGGCGCCCCAAGGTCCTGCGTTCCACCGCTGCGGCCAGCCGAAAGGCGACCGGTGCCGCGCCAACCTTCGGCGGGCAGACGATCATCGCCCTCAGGCTAAACCGGTCATCGGCCAAAATCCGGTCGATCAGGGCGAGCTGCCAGTTCTCGAGGTCTTGCCGTCCATCGGTCAGCAGGCCGATCCGAAGGGGCGCCAGCGAAGGGCGACCAGTGGCTGTTGCCTTGGATGCGGTGGATGCGTCCATCTCAGTGTTTTCCGTGTGCGAAACGCTCTTCGATGACGCTGGCCAGTCGACGCATTCCACCGACGGTGAGTGAGTCCTCGTGCCATCCTTCCAGGTCGATGACGGACGACTTTCCCGCTACATCCACATTCCACCCGAACAGGAGTTTTCTCGCTCGCACCGGGCTTGCTTCGCTACGGAAGATCAGAAAATCGCCGACCGGTTGCGCCTTGAAATTCCGGGCGCTGCGCACAAGAAATTCCGTGATGCGGGAATTGGTCTTTTCCTCGGCGCTCGCTTTCGCCCGATCCGGGCTGAACATGCCGAGGAGCCAGCGCGTCACTCGGAATTCCTTGAGGAAAGTGGTGGGGCGCATCCGGCCAGACAGGAGTTTCCGGACGAAATAGGCAAGACGCTTTATCCGGCGTTCGGCGATCCAGAGTCGCTTGTTCAGCCAGGGCAGAGTACGAAAATATCCCGGCTCCCAGGAATCGATTGCAGCCGTGAAGGCGACAGTCACGCCAGACTGGCGCAGTTGGCGCGCCACTTCGAGCGCCACACTTCCGTTCACGCACAATCCGATGATGCCCACCGGTCCGGCATCAGGCCGTATGTCCATCGCGCGGATCGCTGATGCGGCAATATCCTCCAGCGTCACCTCTGCCGCCATTTCGGCTTCCGCCGCCCCGAACATGTTGACGTTGTAGACCGAGATGTCATCGCTCAGGCGGTTGGCGAGATGGTAGTAGAGAAACGGGTGATTGATCGTATAGATCGCACAGCGGCCTGTTCCCTGCTTGTAGCTGTTGCGCTCCCAGGCAGGGGCCGCCGTTTTCGCTTGCGCGCGCACTTCGGCCTCCGCCGGCCCCATTACGGCCTCGGTGAAGCTGCGGAGCGTCGAATGCCTGAAAAGCAAGGCGAGATCCGGCTTGACCCCGTACCGCTCTCTGACCGCAGACAGCATGCGAAGCGCCAGCAGCGAATGACCACCAAGCGAGAAGAAGTCACCCTCCGGTCCGACCTTTTCGACGTCGAGGACCTTCGCCCAGATCTCCCCGACGAGCCTCATACGGTCGGCGGACGAAAGTGCCGCCATGTTTTCAGGTCCGGGCGGAATGGCATCGACCGGGGCTGTGGCGTGGCTGCCTGAAAGCGGAACTGCGGAAGAGTCGACAATTGACGGGGTTGCGGAGGCGGGCGTCTGCTCGCCGATGCTGTCGGGCGACAGGGGTTCGAAAGGCGCGCTCAAAGCCTGCTCATAGACATCCTGCCAGAGCTGCAGGATATGTTCGATCGTGGACGGATCGAAGAGATCGGTATTGTATTCGATCGACATACGCCAGCCGGACGGGCGTCCGACCATGCCGAAGCCGATATCATAGACCACGCCCGGGGACTGCGACGCTGCACTGATCAGTTCAAAGTCGCCATAGTGGCGATCCTCCATAAAGGCTTTGGACAGGTTGAAGTTGACAGAGATCAGCGGGGTGCGCGAGGGATCTCGCGCCGGGTTGATGACTTCGACCAGCTTGTTGAAGGGCATGCGGTGGTGGTCGACAGCGGCACTCACCACCTTGGTTGCGGTTTTCAGGTGATCTTCGAAGCTCACGTTCGGTCGGACCGGGAGACGCAGCACCAGATTGTTGATGAAGACGCCGATCATCGGTTCGAGATCGGACTGTTCACGCCCGGCGATCTGGGTGCCAAGCAGGATATCGTCTGCCCCGGTCAACCGGTGGAGGACGGTGCTGAGCACCGCAACGCCATAGGCGAAGAGCGAAACCTTGTGATCGCGGGCGGCGGCCTCGATGCGCTCGCCGAACTCCACCGATTTTGCGACGGAGATGATGTTTCCGCTCGTGGTCCTGATCGCGGGTCGCGGGTGATCGCTCGGCACCTCGAAATACGGCGCGCCTGCCAGGGTTTCCGTCCAGAAGCTCTGCTCCGTCTCGAAGCCGTAGCTCGACAGATATTCGTGTTGCCACAGGGCAAAGTCACCATATTGCAGGGACAGATCCGGCAGGACAGGTGCGCGGCCTGCTTCCATGGCCGATGCGATTTCACCGAGTTCGCGGCCCATGACGCGGATGGAGGAGCCGTCGAAACAGGTATGATGCGCGGTGATCAGCAGGAAGGCGCGGTTGTTCTCGACCATCAGCAAGGCGACGCGAAAGAGACCGCCGCGCGTGAGATCGAAAGGGGCCGACGCTGTTTCCTCACCGATCGACAGGATGCGTTGTTCGCGCTGCTCCGGTGGCATGCTCCTGAGGTCGATGACCGACAGCTTGAAGTCTACCGCATCGAGAACCTGCTGGTACGGATTGCCTTCCCGCTCTACGAAACGCGTGCGCAGGATCTCGTGGCGCTGGATGATCTTGCGAAAGGCGGCCTCGATCGTCGATGCCTTGAACGATCCTCTGATCTCCCAGCGCACCGATACGTTCAGGGCCGGATTTCCAGGCTGCAGCTGGTCGAGGATCCAAAACCGAAGCTGGGTCTGCGTGCAGGGAAACTCGCCAATGACCTCCGGTGCTGCGCTTGACGATGTTGCCTGGCTTTCTTGCTGGGTCATGACAAGCTCTCCATCCTGCGCCGCGCACCATTCCGGAAGCTGGCGAGCGAGGGTATCTGGTAGACGACCCCGCCGGTGGATGTCGGGGCCTTGGCCGCTTCATCAGCATAGGCGGCAAGCTCGGCAATCGACGGATGGCGAAGCAGGTGCTTGGCTTCGAGCGGCAGGCCCGCATCCAGCATGCGTGCGGCAATGCGGAAGATCGTCAGCGAGTCCGCGCCGAGCGCATAGAGATTGTCCTCGACACCGATCTGATCGACCTCCAGAACGCCCTTCCAGATCGCCATGAGCTTTTCTTCCATCGGCGTGCGGGGTGCGGTCTTGGGCGCTGCAGTCTGGTTTTCGTCGCGCCTCAGCTCGCGGGACTCCAATGTCTTGCGGTCCAGCTTTCCGTTTCTCGTCAGCGGCAGCTCCGTCTCCAGAGACCAGACGGCGGGCACCATATAGGCCGGCAACTGGGCACGGACCGCGGTGGCCAATTGCGTCGCATCGGCTGCCGGCGTGTCGGGGTCGGCCACGAAGTAGCAGGCGAGAACCAGGTCGCCGCGACCGTTCCTCGCGCCGACGACTGCGCATTGGCGCATGCCCTCGACCTGCGAGACGACCGCTTCGATGTCACCGAGCTCGATACGGAAACCGCGCAGCTTGACCTGGTTGTCCCGGCGGCCGAGCAGTTGCAGGGAACCATCCTCCAGCCGCCGCCCCAGGTCGCCCGTCCTGTAGAGGCGTTGCCTGGAGCCGGTCCCGATGTCGAGCGAAACGAAGGCTGCGTCGGTGAGGTCGGGACGGTCGAAATAGCCCTGGGCCAAGCCATCGCCTCCGATGACGAGTTCGCCGGTGATGCCGGGAGGCGCGAGGCGACCGTCCGCGCCCAGAATGTGCATCTGGGTATTGGCAATCGGGTGGCCGATGGCAATCGGTGCTTCTCCGTCTTCAATATGCGCGACGGAAGACCAGATCGTCGTTTCGGTGGGGCCGTACATGTTCCAGAGCGAGCCCTGCATGGCGGCAAGTGTGCGGGCGAGCGCTTTGGGCAGAGCTTCCCCGCCGCACAGCTTCTTCAAGGGGCTGTCGCCATCGAGCCCGGCTTCCACCAGCATCTGCCAAAGGGTCGGCGTTGCCTGCAGGACGGTTGCCTTGCTGTCCTTGATCAGTCGAACGAGGGCAAAGCCATCCTCGACCTCCGACCTGTCGGCGATGACGACGCTGCCGCCCGCAACAAGCGGCAGGTAGAGTTCCAGGCCGGCGATATCAAAGGAGATCGTGGTCACGGCGACGATGACGTCGTCGGCGGTGAAGCCCGGTTCCCTGGCCATGGACAGGAGGAAGTTGGTCAGCGAACGATGGGATATCGCCACACCCTTCGGCGTTCCCGTGGAGCCTGAGGTGAAGATCACATAGGCCGTCGATTCCGTGCTGGTTGGAACGCGCTCCAGTTGAGCACCGGAAAGGGCCTGAATACTGTCGGCCTCCTGGTCCAGGCGGATGGTCACCATGCCATCCGTGGCGAGCGCCGCTGCTGCCTCGGTCCCGCAGACAAGTGCGGCCGGTCTTGCCGCAGCAAGCGTCTGGCGAAGCCGTGTCTCGGGATGACCGGGATCGAGCGGGACATAGGCATGTCCTGCCTTCATGATGCCGATAAGGGCCACCAGCAGGTCGAGTGAGCGTTCTTCGAGCAGGGCCACGCGTTCACCTTGGCCGGGGACGGCTTTGCCGAGATACCGGGCAAAGCGGTTTGTTCTCGCCTCGAGCTCGGCATAGGTGATGGATTTTTCCCCGTGACGCGCCGCGACGGCTTCGGGGGTCGATTGCGCCCTTCTTGCGATGAGCGAGAATGCGAATTCATCCTTGGGATAGTCCAGGGCACTCTGATTGAGGTCTTGGGCCAACCATTTCACCTGCCGAGAAGACAGGAGAGGGAGGTCGGTCACGGGGCGGCTGGTGTCTTCCGCCAGCGCGGTGATCAACGTGACGAGATGGCCGATCCAGCGTTCAACCGTTTCACGGTCAAGGATGTCGGCATTGTAGTCCACGTCGATCCGGATACCGTCCCTGCTTTCGATCATGTTGAGGAACATGTCGAAATTCGCAAATGACTTCGGATTGGGAACGATCGTCGCGTCGAGCGCATCGAATTCCGCGTTCGCTGCCATGCGTTCGAGGTTGAACTGGATGCCCGTCAGGGGCAGCCGGCGCGGATCGCGCTTGACCCCCAGCGTCTTCACCAGTGTGCCATACGTGTAGTCCTGATGCTCGAAGGCCTTGAGGACCAGCTGTTGCGTGGTCTTCAGGTGATCTTCGAACGAAGTCGACGGATCGACCATCTGGCGGATCGGCAACAGGTTCACGCAGTGTCCGACGAGGATGCGTTCATCGAGCAGACTCTGTCCGGCAGAAGGTACAGCGATGACGACATCATTCTGGCCGGACAGGCGCGCCAGCATGACCTGAAGGGCCGCCAGCATGGTCGAGAACATGGTCGCCCCTGTTCGTGCGCCGCGTTTGCGGACTGCAGTCGTGACTTCCGGAGGCACGATGACGGTGCAAGTCCCGCCGGCATAGCTGCGTCGATCGGGGTAGGGGCGATCAAACGGCATGTCCGGCAGTTCCGGCAATTCCTTGTATTGCTCATGCCAGAACTGAGAGGTCGTGGTGTTGACGTCCGCGCCGGGCGCATGGTTTTCGGCATAGTCCGCGAAAGACATGGCCGGCTCCAGCGAGAGCGCTTCCGCCTTCAATGCCGCCGAGTAGGTCGCGGCCAGTTCGTTGATGATGACGTTCAGTGACCAGCCGTCGCAAATGATGTGATGCGCAGTGAAGATCAGCACATGACGCTCCGGCGTGAGCGCCACGAGGTAGGCGCGAGCCAGCGGGCCTTCGACCAGATCGAAAGGTGTCCTAGCGTCGGTCTCGATCAAGTCGTCCAGAGCGGCTTTGGCGTCAGCCTCTTCTGTCAGGTCCACGACTTCGATCGGAAGCCTGAAGTCGGAGATGAAGCGAAACCGTTCGCCGTTTCGGTCGAAACGGATGTGCAGGGCGTCATGCCGGGCAACGACCGCATCGATGGCGGCAAGCAAGGCCTTGCGGTCCAAAGAACCGTTCAGTTCAAGCGAGAGGGACTCGTTGAACGAGCACGATGCTTCGTCACCCGCCTGCGCTGCCAGCCAGATCTCCGATTGTGCTTCCGTCAACGCGGCGCTTTCGGCGCGGGGTGCCTGATGCAAGGTCGGCTTGGGACCACGGTCTGGCGTGGTTGCAGGGCCGGCGAGTTCGCTTTCGGTTTTGGGGGAGAAGATGCCGACGCATTGCAGCGCGTCGATCGCGTCGCGAAACGCCCTTGCGATCGTCGTGAAATCCTCTTCGGTATGGGCCGTCGTCAGGAAGCACGGATAGCCATCCTGGATATGGATGCCGTTCATGCGCAGATAGGGGTACAAGAGGCCGCCAAGAGGATCCTGGCTGCCGAAATCGGTGACGAACCAGCTCTTGTAGCCGCGAAGGCAGGGCGGGACGCCGCGCTTGGCGAGTTCCGAATTGATCTCCTCGACCAGAGCTTCCGTGCGCCGGGCGACACGGTCGTAGAGGGCCGCGCCTTCGCCCTTGATATGGTGAAGCACGGCGCGGGCCGCTGCCAGCACCACGGGATGGCGGACGAAGGTGCCTGCGAAGAAAGTCGGGACCACATTCGGCACGGAGTCGTCGCCATAGTTCCAGTGCCCGCCGTCCAGTGCATCCATGAAGCGGCTGCTGCCTGCCAGGACACCGATCGGCATGCCGCCGCCGACGACCTTGCCGTAAGTCGCCATGTCGCCCTTGATGCCCCATATGGCCTGGACGCCGCCCGGATCGACTCGGAAGCCGGTGACCACCTCGTCGAAGACGAGCGCGCAGCCCGATGTGTCGGCAATCTTGCGCAATTCGGCGACGAAATCGCGCGGCCTGAGTTCGGGATGGCGGCTCTGGATCGGCTCGATGATCACGGCAGCCAGATCCTCGGCATTCGCCCTGATCCAATCAAGGCTATCCGGCGCGCCATAGGGGAGCACGATCATGTTGCCGACGGAGCCGGACGGTATGCCGGCCGCGATGGGCAGGGCAATCGGTTCTTTGGCCTTGGCGCGACCCTTGACCAGAACTTCATCGAACTGGCCGTGATAGTCGTTGGCGAAAACGACAATGCGGTCGCGGCCAGTTACAGCACGGGCGAGGCGCATGGCTGCCATGACGGCTTCGGAGCCGGTGTTGCAGAAGGTGACGCGTTCATGGCCGGTCATGGCGCCAAACAGTTCGGCGACTTCGCCGGCGAGCGGCGTCTGGGGGCCGATGGCGAAGCCATCGTCCATCTGGATTTTCATGGCGTCGACAACGAAGTCCGGCGCGTGGCCGAATGCCGTCTGGCCGAAACCATTGACCAGGTCGATGTATTCATGGCCGTCGATATCCCAGATGCGGGCGCCCTTCGAGCGATCGCAGACTACCGGGAAGATCATTTCCTTCCATTCTGCGCGGAAACCGGAGGCCGTGCGGGGATCGGCAAGCCGGGCCCTGTGCGTCTGGGTATATTCCTTGGACCGCTTGTTGCGGTTGGAATAGGCGATGACCAGATCATTGATGAAGGTCTCCTTTTCCGGGGTGATGTCTGTCTTGGCCTTCGATCCTCCCTGCTGATAGTGGCGATATCGTTCTCCGCCGATCTCTTCTGCTGGATGGTTGCTCTGCATGACCTGCGGTGTCGCCGCGGCCTGGGGCGCGGCCACGGCGACCGGCGCGACAATCGGCGGAGCCGTTTCCGGCTTTGCCGTCGCCACGACGCCTGCAGGCGCCGATGCTGCGCCCTGGAGAAGCTGGAATTGTTGGGCAAAGAGGTTCTGCGTGAGCGATAGCTGCGATTGCAGCAGCGCCTCAAGACCTGCACCGACCGGGATGTTGCCCGCCGGCATGGTCTGGACGCTGGCGGCAATGCCCGGAAGTGGCGTCTGGACCGGCGCCGGAATTTGTGGCGCAGCCGGGGCCATGGCAGGTTGAGCAGAGATCGGTTGCATGTCGGCTGCAGGCGTGGGGCTAAGCGCAACCTCAACCTTTGCAGGCTCCGGTGGCAGGGCCTGGTCCAGATATTTAGCCAGGGCTGCGACCGAGGGGATGTTGCCGAGCAGTTCGCGGAAGGAGATCTTCACGCGATACTGCTTGTCGATCTTCTGGGCGAACTGGCCGATGAACAGGGAATCAAAGCCGAGTTCGAGGAAACTGTCGTTGACGTTGCCCGAGTCTATCGGTTCGCCCGACATTTCGCTCAAAAGGGTGATCAGCGCAGTCTCAAGCTCCGGAGTGCGGCCGGCGACCGTGATGGTGCTGATGGCGTTCATGGTTTCCACCTCATTTCTTGCGAAAGGCTCGCTCTTGATGCTCTCGGGTTCTGTCTGACGTGCGGATTGCGCGGCGCGGGCCCGTCGGATGGACGGTGGGGCGTCGATCCAGTGTCGCTGCCGCTGGAAGGCGTAGGTCGGCAGGGATACGGCTCTGCGAGCTTCGTTCGGCATGGCGGGCCAGGGGATCTCGCTGCCCGCCATCCAAAGACGGGCCTGGGCGTCGGCCACGAAGTGCCGGGCTGCAGCGGCGTTGTCGTGCTCGGGCAGGGACTGGACAATGGCCGGCAATTGGTCGCGACCGATGGTCTGTGCCGAGAAGACCGAAAGGGTTCGGCCAGGTCCCACTTCGAGAAGGATAGGGCTCTGGTCCTTGCACAGGGTGACAAGTCCATCGGAGAAACGCACGGGTTCGCGACAATGCCGAGACCAATAGTCCGGAGACGATCCCACTGCGTCGTTTTGCCAGTCGCCCGTTACGCAGGAAATGTAGGGGATGGTGGCCCGGCCGTAGGTCACTTTCGAGGCGACATCGCGCAAAGCATCGATGCAGGGCTCCATCATCGCGGAGTGGAAGGCATGAGAGGTATGCAGTCGGCTGAATGCCACCCCTGCCTTCTCGAGCCTGAAGCAGAGTGCCTCGATGTCGTCGAGAGGGCCCGAGGCGACGCAAAGCTTCGGCGCATTGATCGCGGCAATCTCGGCGCGCCCCTCAAGGTGTTCGCGGAGCACCTCGGGCGCTGCGCGAACGGACAGCATCGCGCCAGGCTCCTGATCCTGCATCAGTTGCCCGCGGGTTGCGACCAGGGTCAACGCGTCCTCGAACGAGATGACATTGGCGAGCGTGGCCGCGACGAACTCGCCGACGCTGTGTCCGATCATGGCCGTTGGCCGCAGACCACGGCTCATCCAAAGCTGCGCGAGGGCGTATTCCACGAGATAGAGGCAGGGTTGCGCGATCCGGGTTTCCCGCTGCTCTGCCGCCATCGCGCCACTCACGGCGCCGGCATGGCAGATATATTCCTTGAGATCGATGCCGAAGCGCATCTTCAAAAGCTCGGTGCCGCGATCGATCCAGCGGGCAAACTCCGGCTCGCCTTCATAGAGGGCTGCTCCCATGCCGACATACTGTGCGCCCTGCCCGGGGAACATGAAGACGATCGGCGGCGGTTGATCCTCGGCGGTCGCCGTAACCAAGCCGTCCCGTCTCAGGGCCTGGATGGCCTCATCGACCGTGGCCGCCGAAACGGCTGTTCTCCTCTTGAAAGCGTGTCGGCCATGCTGAAGCGTCGTTGCGACGGCCTGCAGGGGGATGTCGCGGTTTTCCTCCAGGTGGCTTGCAAGGTTCTTGCGCATTTCCGCCAATGCAGGCTCGGAGCGGGCGGAAAGCGGCAGGATCATCGGGCCGGCGACTTGCGCTGAGGATTCCAGCCGTTTCGGTGCCTCTTCCAGCACGACATGAATGTTGGTTCCGCCGACGCCGAAGGCGCTCACGCCCGCCCGCCGGGGCGTCGAGCCCGAAAACCAGTCCGTTGTCCGGCGTGGAATGTGAAAGCGGGTATTGTCCAGATCAATCCGGGGATTGGGTGTGTTGTAGTTAGGCATGGCGGGGATCTTGCGGTGATGCAAGGCGAGTGTGGCCTTGATCAATCCCGCCACGCCGGCGGCCGCATCGAGATGTCCGATCGACCCTTTCAGCGATCCGAGCGCGCATGTCTCCTTCTGGTGATGCGCGCCTGTGAAGGCTTCCTTGAGACCGGAGAACTCGATGGGGTCGCCAAGAGGCGTCGCCGTTCCATGGCATTCGATATAGCCGATGGTTGCCGGGTCGATGCCGGCATGGGCAATCGCAGCGCTGATGGCATCAGCCTGTCCTTCTGCACTCGGTGCGGTAAACCCGATCTTGTCCGAGCCGTCATTGTTGACGGCGTAACCGCGGATGGTCGCGTAGATGACGTCGCCGTCCGCCACAGCGTCCTCCAGGCGCTTCAGCAACACCACCCCAGCACCGCTGCCGAAGACGGTGCCCGAAGCTTCCGCATCAAAGGGCCGGCAGACGCCGTCGCGAGAAACCATCCCGCCTTCCTGGTAGATATAGCCACGCTTCTGGGGAATGGAGATGGAGACGCCGCCTGCCAGCGCCATGTCGCAACTGTAGGTCAGAAGGTTCTGGCAGGCCTGAGAAACGGCGAGCAGCGACGTGGAGCAGGCAGACTGCAGCGTGAAAGCGGGGCCGCGGAGGTTGAACTTGTAGGCGATGCGCGTGGCAAGGGCGTCGCCGAGAGAGCCGATCAGCTGGTTGTAGCAACCGATCTGGTAGTTGGATGTTACCTCCTCCACGGCCGCGCGGTCGGCGAGAACATTGTTCAGGAGATAAGTCGGCATCGAGCAACCGGCGAAGACCCCGACAAGGCCGGGGCTCTTGTAGGGATCATAGCCCGCGCTTTCGAGCGCTTCCCAGCAGATCTCGAGGAAGACACGGTGCTGAGGATCCGTCAGGGCGGCCTCACGGGCGAACATGCCGAAGAACTCAGCATCGAACCGATCCACATCGGCAAGGTGAGGGCGACATGCGACGTATTCAGGGGATGCCCGTTCCTCGTCTGTGAAGCCGTCTTCCAGTTCGTCCGTGGCGAAGATGCGAAATGCGTTGCCGCCACGTTTGACGAGGTCCCAAAGCGTGGCGATATCGGGTGCGCCCGGGAACCGGCCCGACATCCCGATGATTGCAATACCAGCGGCAAGATCATGATCGCCTGCGGTTTCGGTTTCCGGATTGAGGCCATTTGGCCGACTGTCAAAGGTCATGGGGTGCTCCGGCGAAATTGGCCCATCGTCCTGCGCTGCAGGGCGGCGCGCTGGTCGGATGCCGCAGCCCTGGGGCGTGCCTGTTCATGGCCGTCCAGGAAACGCGCCATATCGCGTACGGTGGTGTGCTTGAAGAGAGCCAGCACCTCGCAGCGCTGCCCAAGTTCGAGCTCAAGCCCCGCGTGGACGCGCATCAACTGCAGCGAGGTTCCACCCAGGTCAAAGAAGTTTCGATCGGCCGGAACGATTTCCAACCCGAGCGCATCGCACCAAAGTCGCATGAGAATCTCCTCGGTGCGGCTGCGGACGGCAGCTGGCTGGATGTCCTCGATCGGCGGCAGTGGCAGGCGTGCCCTGTCGATCTTGCCGGCACGTGTCAGGGGAAACTCGGGCATGACGAGTGCGGTGCTCGGGATCATGTAGGCTGGCAAACTGTTGCGCAGCCGCTCCATGACCGATGGGATGAGATTGGCATTGGACATGTCCTGCGCTTCGCGCGGGCGGAGATAGGCGATAATCCGTTTGACGCCCCCGGCCTCCCGGCACTCGACCACCGCCTCGGCAAGGCGTGGGTGGCGGCGCAGCGCCGTCTCGATCTCTTCCAGTTCGATACGTTTGCCGTTGATTTTGACCTGACGGTCGCTGCGGCCCCGGAAGTGAAAGGTCTCGTTCTCGTCCAGGATTGCCAGATCTCCGGTGAGATAGCAGCGCTTGATGCCCTCAGCCGTATCGACCGAGATGAAACGTTCAGCTGTCAGGTCGGGCCGATTGAAATATCCAAGGGCCAGCCCATCACCGGCGATCGCGATCTGGCCTTCGATGCCGGGTGGTACGACCTGGAGATCGTCGTCGAGCAAAAAGACATCGGTATGGGCAATCGCTTTGCCAATTGGCAGTTCTGATGCGGAGAAATCTGGGGCGACGGTAAAAGTGGTCGCGATGCAGGCGGCTTCTGTCGGGCCATAGACATTCGTCAGTGAGCAGCCTGGATGCGCAGCAACAAAACGCTTCACATGCGGTGCCGAGGCGACTTCGCCCCCGAAGATCGCATGGCGCAGACTGGGCATGGGTTCATCTGCATGGTCTGCGAAGATGTTAAAGAGGCCCGTGGTGAAGTTTATGAACGTCACTTCGTGCTTCCTGATCAGATCCCGCATGTCGGTCAGCGAGAAGTTCGCCTTCGACATGATGACCAGGGTGGATCCATTCAGGAGGGCGCCCCAGACATCGACCGTCGATGCATCGAATGAGATGGTCGTGGAATGGAGGACCATGTCTCCCGGCCGAAATTCGATGTAGTTCTGGTCGAGGACGAGGCGCGTGATGCCGCGGTGGGGAACTGCGACGCCTTTTGGCCGCCCGGTCGATCCCGACGTGTACATGACATATGCGAGGTCTCCTCCCTCGATGTTCGGGAGGCGGGACGGATCACCAGAGCCCAGGCTTTGCAGAACCGTGGACAGGTCGACAACGCGACTGCCGGAGCCGCTGAGTATGCCTGGGTCCAAGCTCCGATTGGCAAACGTAAAGACAACCTTGGGGCGGCATTCATCCAGCACGTACTGCAGGTGGTCCGCCGGATAGGCCGGATCGAGCGGAAGATATCCTGCTCCCGCTTTCAATATCGCCAGTTTTGCAACGACTGTTTCAAGCGCGCGCGGGACGAGCAGACATACGACATCACCCTTTTTGACGCCGCACGAGACGAGGTAGGTCGCAAGACCGTCGGAAAGCGCATCGAGTTCGCCATAAGTCAAACGAGCATCGTCGCAGATGATGGCAAGCGCGTTGGGGAATGCCGAGGCATGCCCCCTTACGATTTCCGGCACGCCCTGCTTCCTGTCGTAGTGGGCCGGCGGTCGAAGCATGCCTCCGGCCGTCGTTCTCATGCTCCCTAACTCGTCCTGAAGCTCAGTCATTTTCATCCCGCTCCATCTGGTTGGCTGTGCCGAAACCTCGTTCGATGCGGCTTTGCGGCCGAGAGACCTTTCGGCAAGGCAATCCCCGAGCGTCAGAATTTCACGCGTCCGTGAAATGAAAATCTGGTCATTGGGGTGAATTGGGTCGGTCGGCTAGCCTTGAGCTAAGCCGTTTGGCCAGTGAGGTGTAACATTCCTTCGGGCTGTCAGCCGTAAGGGCGGTGGCGCGGGATAAGGAAGACCGGATTCCAATCGGTTGGGCGCTCGTTCTGCGCGCGACCGGTGCTCCATTCAGAAAAGGCGAGACATCGACCTTGCCCCCGCCTGGCGATCTTCGCAGACGCCTGTCGATTCGGAATCTTTGCGCAATCAGCTTGCTGTCCGAAAGGAGTATCTGAACTGGATATCTACCAATTTCGGACAGGTCCGGTGGTAGAAGTGGCCGATCACGGGCCTGTTTAAATGTTGTATGGCCCGGCTCTTTGTTCCGCCGCACAAGATTTGACAGAATGTCAGGGTGATCTTGGCTTTTCAGCCAGCGCTGGCGCCATGGAACATTATCTCAGACGTCATCTTAACCTAAACGGGTAATCACATTGGCAGAATTCAGAATGAATATGATTACCCCGAGAAGTAATTGTGTTAATAAAGTGTTAGTTCGTGAGGTGCGGACATGTGAGCAAGCTGATGCGGTTCGATGATCAACTTAACCTAGGCCAAGCAATGGCGCAGGAACATCGGAAATCCGGTGCTCGACCCAGTCGCGCCGTTCTGCGCCACTTTCCTGCAGGCACCACGATCTTCGACGTCGAGAGCCCTCTGTCACGTGTCTTGTTCATTGAGAACGGCTGGACGATATCGAGCAAGACGATGTTGAACGGTACTCGCATCGTGACCGACTTCTTCCTGCATGGAGATGTTCTTTCGTCGGCCTCAACGAGTATGTCGCATGAGACGGTCCATGCCGTCTCCGACGTCAACTGCTATGAATTCCAAGGCCATATGGCTGGTTCCGGCGGCGATGGTGGATCGCAACTGCCGCTGATCATGACAATCGAACTGATGAAGCGCCACGCGCGTATCGCAGAACGCCTCGCCAGCATCGGGCGGCGCGATGCTTTTGGTCGCACCGGGCACTTGCTGCTGGAGCTCGCCATTCGTGCCGGCAATTCCGCGCGGCCCGGGCTGGATGGGTTCGAATGCCCGTTGAAGCAATCGGAGATCGGCGACGCCCTTGGCCTTTCGACCGTTCACGTCAATCGCGTCCTCAAGGAGATGCGTCTGGGCGGACTGCTCTCTTTCCGCAACGGAATCGTCGAGTTTCTGAATCGGCGAAAACTGATCGAAATGGTCGATTTCGATCCAAGCTATCTTGCTGATGGTAGCGAGACCGCGGGCTTCCAGGACATCCATCAGTCTTGATTGCCGATTCCCAAGGCCTCAATTTGGACCAAGAATCGGCATTATTCGGCCTAAAGGCTGTCCAAAATCCGCCCTGATCGACCATAAATGGGTGAATTATGGCTTCTTTGGGGGCGACTTAACGTAGGTTAATGCACTCCTAATAAATCCGTGAAACTTTACCCCTGTAATCTTAGGAAATTTAGACATGACAGTGTGGGCTCCTTTCGGGGCGGGGTTTTTTTGACTTCGAGACGCCGTGCGGCTCGGAAAATCAGAGTGAGGGGTATGAAATGGGTACCTATGCGTCGACCTCAACGAATAACAATAAGGTCACAAAGGCCGACATCGATTACATAAGTTCGCTGACGGGCAGCCAGGAGGGCGAGGGCAAGTCAGGCGAGTATATTCTCATTCTCGACAGCCGAGTGCTGGATCGCGAGTGTCTCTCTCGCAGTCTTTCGGGCTATGACCCGACAATGCAGATTGCTGCGGTCGGGACTGTCGAGGAATGGCGCAAGCGCCAGTTTCCTGCCGATCCGTCGGCCATCCTGCTCGTCCTGGCGGGCACCAATTCCTCCGAGACGGTTGCGTCCGAAAAGATCGAAACCGTGACAGCAGCCTTCAAGCTGAGCCCGGTCATCGTGATCGCCGACTCAGACGATCTCGGAGACATCCTGAAGGCGATCGATTGCGGTGCACGCGGCTATATCCCAACGAGCGTGAACATCAGCGTGGCGGCAGAGGCGATCTCGCTTGCCCGTGCGGGCGGGGTCTTCATTCCCGCAAGCAGCCTTCTTGCCAACCGCGAGGCGCTGAACTCGGTGGTCAAGGGATCAAGCTATCTGCATGAAGGTTTCACTCCACGCGAAATCGAAGTCGCCGAGTCCCTGCGTCGCGGCAAGGCGAACAAGATCATCGCCTATGAAATGAACCTCTGCGAAAGCACGGTGAAAGTGCATATCCGCAACATCATGAAGAAGCTGAATGTTACCAACCGCACGCAAGTTGCCTTCAAACTGAAGTAGCTGACGCCACAAAAAATGTCCCCTCGTCGCTGACGGAGAAGCGGTCAGCGGAGATCAGATATCGGAGCCCGCCACCCTTGAGGATGTCGGGCTCTTTTTCATTTGGTCAGCCTTCCTCCCGATCAGGTCCGCTACCAGCATCAGAACACGAGTTTAAGCACCAGGGGATGGTCGCTCACGCCAAGTTCGATTTGCGATGTGTCTGTCCATGTCTCAATTGGCGTGCTGCCCTTGATGGCATCGTATAGTTCCACCTGCTTCGCCTTCTCGAGGAAGGTGACCTGAACCTTGCTCTCGCCCACCAGGGCTTCCCCCCAGATGACCAGCTGGAAGGCGCCGTCACTGTGCTGTAGCAGCAGGTCATGGACTGTCGCAGGTTGCGGGCTGATCTCGTAATCGAGTCGGTCCGGTGCTTCCCGGCGACCGGAATCGGCAAGGATTCGGGTGAGATTGCGCAGGTAGTTGGCCGCCAGCCTCGGGGTGAAGTCCGGCCGGAAGAAGCCATAGGTCTGGGCTCCCTGCTCGTCCGTGCGGTCACGCAGGATATAGACCGAGGTGTAGCTGTATCCTCGCGAGAATTGAGACAGGTAGAGGTTGACCAGATTGACACCCTGCAGGGCTTCATCCACCGCACCCTTGATTGCCACACCCGTCTCGGTCGTCACGCGGGGGAGGTCTGCCAGGGCCGCTTCAGGGTATCCCTTGTGCCGATTGGCCCATGTCCTGCCGAAGTTGCCAAAGAGGCCATCGACCGATGTGGCACTCGTGGGATCGGCTGCATCCCAGCTCTTGTTATCTGCCGGGTCCGGCACATTCGGGTGATAAAGGTAATTGTGGACGTTTGCGTAGTCGGCAAACCGGGTGCCTGACGGCATCAAGGTACCTGCATTTTCAGGGATCTCCAGAAATTGCAGGCCGGCATTGTCCGTCTGGGCGCCCGGTTCGGAAACCGACCATACCGGGTAGTCGGCCAGTACGGGGTCGCTTTTGACGGCGCGGTAGAGATCGGCATGGAGTTCGGCCACCGGCAGCCAGGATGCCCGACCACCGCCCTCACGCCCCTTGTAGGTGACTGGCCAGTTGTTCGGCTCGTTGTTGCCCTCGAAGGCGAGGAGAGCGCCGGCCTCGGCCAGGATTCGTCCGGTCGACAGCAGGCGATCGAGGTCGCCAATTCCACTACCAAGCCCCCAACTGATCTTTACGCCCGCTTCCTTGTGCAGACGCAAGAAACTGTCGATCTTCAGGGGGCCGTCCTCGCTCAGACCTTCAATTCCGCCGCGGAGCCACCGAAAGCCGCCGAAGCGGAGCATTTCAAGCGTTTTCTCATAAGGCTGTCCGCGGTCCTCGAAGGTGGAGACCACCCCGATGCTGTCCAAGAAGGTGGCGGTGGGCCGGGCCAGGACTTCTGCGGCTGCCGCAGGCATCGTGGGCGTCCCGCCAATCGTCAGAATGACACCCGCCGCCAGCTTGGCGACCGTCCGGAGATATCCGGGCTTCGTGTCTCTTGCATTCGTCATCCGGTGCTCTCCTCGCTCGCAGATCCGCCAGCCGGGCCAGCCGCCCCGACGTCTCGACCTACGTCCTCTGGCTAGACTGGCGCATCGACATGGCGGGAAGGCGATAGCGCTGTCTGGTCGGCGCGCCAGTCGCAAACCACGCGTCGAATGGCCTCCGGATCTGTACCACGTCGCGGCAAGGGCAGATAATTGGCTATTCGGTCCCGAATCGAGCGCAGGCGATACGCCAAACGTCTGGGCAGAGAGACCTTTCGGACGAAATGTCTGAGAGATGGATAGGCTTTCAAGGCCTGATCGTAGACGACGGTCTCTCGGCGCGAGCATGGGAAGTATACCCCATCCCAAGGCTTGGGATGGGATGCGAAGTGAATGATTGTCGGGTATTCCTCGGCGAGGTGGAGAAACTGTCTCGGGAAGTTCCACCGGTTGGACATGAAGATCGTGGCGTCACCCGCGACAGTGTTCAGCGCGCCCTGATCATGAAGATGGCCCCCGTGTTCGCTGAAATACTGAAAGGCCGCAGGGCCGATCCAGTCTGTGGGATCGAATTTCAGGACACCGGAATTGAAATAGCTCTGTGGTTTTCCCGTGCGGGCGGCCTCCATGATGGACATGTAGTCCAATGCGGCAAGAACCTTGCCCCTGGGGACTTCCACCTCCTCCAGCGCGGCGAGGTCACCGACAATCTGCGTGTCACTGTCGATATAGATGACCTGGCGATAGTGCTCGGGAAGCAGATCGGAAAGGAGGAGGCGGCCCATTGCCGCGATGCTGATGCGAGCCCCGAATTCCCGCCGGTCAACTTTGTCGAATCTTCCGGCCAGGAACTGCGAGCAATCGAGCAAGATGATGCCGCATGACTTGCAGAAGTCTTCCGCTTCGTCCCTGTGGCTGAAGCGCTCTGTCAATACGATGACGACGTCTGTCGACGAGGAAGCCGCATCTCTGGCCTGGCGTGCCGAGACAGCTGTGGGGAAGAAATAGTTTTCGTCAGTCACATAGACAATGCACTGGATATTCAAGTCGAAATCCCTTTGTCCACCTCATCCAAAAGTACAGGCTATCAAGCGCCCCGGCAATGACCGATAGGAGAGTTTTCCCGTCAGGCGGGCCGTGTTAAGCAGAACAACAGCCACCGTGCGGCTTCACTTCAGACGGGTCTCACGGGCAGCAGCCCGGATGGGTCATGTCATATTCGTTCGGGCGGCCAAGTTTGTTCCATTCTTGCTTCGGGTGAGCTCGATGTCAGTCAGTCATGTCGATCTCCAGACGTCCAATACAAAGCTTCGGGTCTTTATTCATCTCGCGGAAAACAAGGATGCCGGTCGCTGGAAAGCGGGCTTTGCGGACGGAAGTCTTGTCGGGATCAATGACGACACGCCCTATGGTTATGGGCGGGCGAACGCGCTCGGCTGCACCGTGTCATTTTCAAAGGCTCACCGCGAGACGCTTGCTGGCAAGATGCTCCGCTATGGCCTCAGGTTGCTGCTGGGGTTTGACTTTGTGCATGCCTGGCGCCAGCGGCATGAATTCGAGAATGCAGACGTCATCTGGACCCATACGGAATCCCAGTATCTGGCTGTCGCAGCCGTGGCGAGGCTCAGGGGCATCCGAACGAAGATCATCGGGCAGACGGTTTGGCTCTTCGATTCCTGGAACATGCTCTCCGCGCCGAAGCGGTACCTGTATTCCTTCCTGATCAAGCGGGTCGACGTCCTGACCTTCCTATCGCCTGCCAATATGCAGGTTGCAAACACGTTGTTTCCCGATTCCGATCTGCGTCTCGTTTCCTTCGGGATCCCGGCGGAGACGACGGTCGCGCCAAAGGTGCGCCACCAGAAGCCGATGAAAATCCTGGCGATTGGCAATGACAGGCATCGGGACTGGAGGACGCTGGTCGACGTGGTGAGAGGGCAGCCTGATTTTGCACTGACCATCCTGTCCGGTACCGTGCCCAGGCGGCTGGTCGCGGGCATTCCCAATGTCGAAGTCCGCTTGGCGAAATCGACCCGGGAACTGACCGACGGGTTCGACGCTGCCAGCGTCGTCTGCGTCCCCTTGCAGGAAAACCTGCATGCCAGCGGGATCACGGCCATCGAGGAAGCGGTTCTTGCCGGTGTTCCGGTCATCGCCTCGGATACCGGCGGATTGCGGCACTATTTCTCCGACAAGGAGATCATCTACGTTTCTCCGGGCGATAGATCTGCCTTGCTGGAAGCGCTGCTTCATGTTCGTGATTGCCCCGAAGAGGCTTGCAAGATGGCGGTCCGCGCGCAGGGACGCATGGGGCCCGGCGGGCTGGGGGCAGACGAGTACATTCACAACCATGTCCGGATCAGCCACGATATCCTGCGCGAGGGGGCGGAGTTGCAAACGGCGACAGCCGCAGTGCAAACTGTGAAGACACTGGCGTGATCGTCGGACGGGTATTCCTGCCGGAGATCATTCTCTGCCGCAATCGAGGGGGCGTGGATGGGTGTTGAGCCTATCGGCATAGTGACACTGCTGGTCGGCGTGTTCTGCCTCCTGCGGGGTAGCGGTCCGACGGTCATCGCCTTCTCCATCTTTCCGGTGCTCGGCGGTGCCGCAGCGCTTCTACTCGGCTCGACCGGTATCCAGCCAGGCCACCTCTTTCTCGGTCTCCTTCTGCTCTCGACGCTGATGCTGCACGGCAATCCGAGTTCAACGGTCGATCGTGCCCTTCGGTCCCAGCCATTCGCCTGGCTGGTCTTGCTGGTGCTCTATGGCGTACTCGCCGGCTACTTTGCTCCGCGCCTGTTGCAGGATACGATGACCATCGTGCCGCTCGGTCCACAGGCTGGCGCCGGCATCAATGGCACCATTCCTCTCGGCCCGGTCAGCGGCAATTTCACCCAGGCGGTCTATCTCTTCGCGGACCTCGTGACCTTCACTCTGATCCTGGCGGTTGCTTCGACACCAAAGGGTTTCCGGCATGTGGCGATCGGATTGATGGGCTTCGGTGCGGCCAATGTATTTTTCGGGATCGCGGATCTGATCAGCCCCGGTACGCCTATCGAGGGTCTCTTCGCCTATATTCGGAATGCCTCCTACACGTTTCATGCGGACGAACTGGTGGCCGGCATGCGACGCATCATCGGCTCGTGGCCGGAGGCGTCGGCCTTTGCCGGCGCCAGCATGGCGGTGATCGGCTATTGCGGGACATTGTGGATTTGTGGTCGGCACAACAAGGTCAGCGGGTTTCTATTCATCGCATCCTGCATCCTGATCGTTCGCTCCACATCGTCTGGTGGGATCGCGGGCCTGCCGGTCTGTCTGGCCATACTCTATGCCACAAGCCTCTTCCGATGCGGTGGTCCCACCGGGACGCGGGCCAGCCTTGCGGTGGTCCTGGCTTTCCCGATTGCGGCACTGCTCTTCATTTTCGTGCTGGTCCTGAGCCGTGACGTCTATCAGCTGGTCTATAATTTCATCGATGTGATCATCCTCAGCAAACCGACGTCCCTGTCGGCTCTCGAGCGGGGAAGCTGGAACGCGTCCGGGATTTCAAATTTCTTCGATTCCTATGGTCTGGGGGTCGGCCTGGGCACGGTCAGAACCTCGTCCTTTGCCGTCGCCTTGCTGTCGAATGTCGGCGTGCCGGGAACGCTGTTCTTCCTGCTGTTCCTGCTGACCGGGATTCTTATGCCGCGCGGGACGCCGCGAACATATGAGGCCGATGTCGGGCTCGCGGCTCGAAATGGGTGTCTTTGCCTGATCGTTGGCGCGCTGATTTCCGGCTCAACCGTGGACCTTGGGCTGGTCTTCTTCATCATGGCGGGACTGCGAAGTGCGGTTCCTCACGGTGTCAGGGGCCCGGCAGCCGAGCCGGCCTGACGGTCCGAACCGCAGAGACCACTGGTCTGCGCTCCGAGTTCGATTTCTTTTCCTCCAACCCAGACCTGCCGATGGGTCGGACGAGCGACATTGTCCGCCGCGTTCGCCTTTTCGGCCGAGGATCGGCGGCGGATCTACCCCTATCGGCCTAACCGTTGCCTGCCTGGATCAATTGCTTCCCAGCAGTTTGGAAGGCAGCCTATGGGTATCGAAAGGACAGGGAATGTCGCTGTATTCAGACAATTTTGCCCAGCGTGATGCTGAGCTCGTGGCGCCGCCGGAGATCTCGCGGTGGAGCCTGAAACGCGTGTTCGACATTGTCTTCTCGCTGCTGGCAGCGCTGTTCCTGTTGCCTGCTCTGGTGGTCATCGCAATCGCCCTGCTGCTCATCGATGGCCGACCGATCATTTTCCGCCACAAGAGAATTGGTCGCGGTGGGCGGTCGTTTTCCTGCCTGAAATTTCGCAGCATGCGCAAAGATGCCGACAAGGTTCTGGCCGAACTCCTGGAGACCGATGCGGAGCGGCGGCAGGAATGGGAAAACAGTCAGAAGCTCAAGAACGACCCCCGCATCCATTGGCTCGGCAAGCTGCTGAGGATCACGAGTTTTGACGAATTGCCGCAGCTTTTCAATATCCTCGCAGGGGACATGAGCATCGTTGGACCGCGTCCGATCGTTGCTGACGAACTTGACCGATACGGTCCGAACCTGAACTGCTATCTCGCCATGACGCCCGGCCTCACCGGGCTCTGGCAGGTCTCGCGGCGGCCGGACACGTCCTACGAGGAACGTATTCAGTTCGATGTCGAATACTACAAATCATGTTCGATGCGCACGGATCTGTCGATCATCATGAAGACGATCATCGTCGTTCTCTTCGCTCGAAACGACCGTTGAAACCGCGGTCAGAGTGCCCAGTAGGCGACAGCCACCCAAAAGCTCAGGCAAAAGAGAAGGACGAGCCATCTGAGTTGAAGTCTCAAAGCAATCTCGCTCATTGATGTGCCTCTCGCCAGCGCCGTGACTTGAAGAATCCTTGGGCCGGTTACGAGAGCGCCTGAACCGTCCGGGCTTCCTTTAAAACCTGAATTACACCGCAGAATGGTTAACAAAATCTAAAGTCATCCCCGATCCTCAACGCCGCGAGAGGGAACCCGAAACGCATTTCCACTCAGCACAACGTAGAAGATGAATAAGGCAGGAATGCCGATGGCAGGAATATTCGCAAAGGCTTGCACGTGGCTTACCCGAGATGGCCTTCTCGGGCGATGGAGGCGTGATGGCCAGACCATGTTCAGCAGCGCCATGTGGACGTTCACCGCCAAAGTGGTCATGCAGGTCAGCCAACTTGCGACCTTCATCATTGCGGCGAGGGTGCTGAACTCGGCCGAATTCGGGCTCTTCTCCTACACAGCTGCCCTGGTTACCCTGCTTGTCGTCGTGGCGGAGGGCGGTTGGCGGGAATTCGTCATGAAGACGACGCATGAAGCCGGGCGGCTCGATCAGATTGCCACCGTGGCCCTGATTGCGGGCATGGGGGCAACCGTCGTCGGTCTCAGCGCGGCAGCAATCCTTGATATTCAGTTCGATCTCAAAGCCGAGGCCTGGCTCGTCGTCATTTTCAGTTTCTGGTTGCTGCCGACGCCGTTTTCGTCCGTCTGTGAGGGCATGCTGATTGCGGACGCGCGGCTGAAGGAACTCAGCATCATTCGTATTGCGGCTGAATGCTGCGCAATGATCGTCGCCATCTACGGTCTGCTCCATGGCTGGAATATCTATGCCCTGGCGGCTGGAAAGCTCGTAAGCCAGGTGGTCGGTATGGTCGCATCGCTGGCTGTTCTGAAATGGCTTCCTGCGCTCAAGATCAAGCTTGTCTTCCTTCGCGAACTCTTCGAGTTTTCAAAACATATCACCTACAATCGGGCTCTCGTTCTCATCCGGGCCTATTCGGGCACGCTGGTCGTCGGTAGCGTGCTTGGCCTTGCGGATGCTGGCTATTACCGTGCGGCAGAACGCATCGTTTCCGCTTTCTCCGATATTGTCGCAGAGCCGGCACGGCAGATCGCCTGGAGCTCGTTCCGGAAAGTTGCGATGACCGATGGCGGTGTTGCTTCCGGAGGAAAAGGTGCGTCCCCCGCACTTGGCCGCAAGGCGACCGGTTTCGTCATCCTGCTTATGATGATCTCGGCTCCGATCTACCTCGGCCTCGCCCTGATGTCCGGCACGCTGGTTGACATCTTGCTCGGCGCCGGATGGGCTCCGGCAGCGATCCTGGTCAGCCTGCTTTCCATCAAGCAGATCCTGCTCGTCCCTGGTTATGTGACCGAGCCTTTGCTGTCGCTTGGCGACGCCATCCGCAAGGTTCCGACGGCGATCCTCGTCAACAGTCTGGTCGCTGTGGGGCTCATCCTCGTCTTCTCGCCGCTGGGCGTGGTGGCCGCAGCCGCCGGGCAGTTGATTGCGGCTGTCTTCTCCTTCCTCGTTTCCGCCTGGCTGCAGAGCCGATACGGAGCCGTCCAGTGGCGCAGCGTCCTGAGAGGCTGCCTGCTACCCCTTTTGGGATCGGTTGCGATGGCCTGTGTCGTCGTTTTGCTGGGCAAGGTGGGAACGCATTCGATCGAGGGTGGTCTGCCTTTCAATATCCTGCAGATGCTGGCCGGTTGTCTCGCCTATGGCGCCACGATCGCTCTGCTCTACAAGATCTCGCGCAGGTTTTTGCCTGCTGGAACGACAAACTGGGGTGACGGCATTGAGCATGTTGCAAACAGAGTATGAAGGAATGGGGCGCTGCGTGGCCCTCGTCAAAAGGATTGCCCGCACCGTGTTTCGCAACCTTGAATCCGCGCTTGGTCAGGCTGTGAAGCCGGCAAGGGCACTTGGCGGCAGGCTGCGTTATCTGTCGCCACTGCCCCGCCGATTTACAGGCGCATATCGCTCGTTCGAGGAAGCGAATGCTGCTGCCCACAAGGCCGGCAGGCTTGCCGGCTACAATCATCAGGAGGTAGCACCGGTCTCCTTCGACGAAATGTGCAAGGTCGCTCCGTGGGACTATCCGGTGCTTTTCTGGCTGGCTCGGCTGCGCGACGAAGCCGAGGGGCTCGTGGATGCCGGTGGACATATGGGCACCAAGTTTCGCGCCTTTCGTGGGCTCCTCGGTCTGTCAGACAGCTACCCGTGGGTGATCTATGAATTGCCCGAGATCGCCGAAGCCGGGCGTCGCCGCGCGGCGCAGGAGGGGATAACGCAGCTGCGCTTCATCGACGATCTGTCGGCAGCCCCCGCGCTTCCGGTGTTCCTCGGATCCGGTCTGATGCAATATCTGGACCGACCGCTGTCGAGCCTTCTCTCGGACCTTCCCCGACTGCCTCCTCATCTGCTGCTGAACAAGGTGTCCTTCCGTCGGGACGGCAAACCTGTCGTCACGCTCGAGCGCATCGGAAATGCCTATGTGCCCTATCAGATGCGCGACGAAGCAAGCTTCGTGCAGGATCTTCAGAGGCTCGGCTATGAGCAGGTCGATCGCTGGTCCATTCCGGCGCTGTCGCATCTCATCGACACGCATCCGGAGATCGGAGCAAGTGAAAGTGCCGGTTTTTATTTCAGGCTGACACCTCGTGGGACTTGAATGCCGCGGGCTCACGGAATTGGTAATATCCGCGGCTGCAGATAGACGCTGGTGCCGCGTTCGTTGCTTCGGTCGAAGCAAGGCTGCGCCTATCCTCAGTCAATGCCTTGGATGTTCTGGGGTGACAATCGTCCTCTGAGGAAATCGCTGATCGCAAGGAGGTTTCCTTTCAGCCTTCCCAGCCGATCGACCCATGGTTCCGGACGCCAGACTCGGATCGCGTTAGAGGCGAGGTTCCTCGTCATCTGAGTGAGCGCGTGACGCCAGGTCATCGACCGCTTGCCGACGAGGTAAATCGGGTTGGCGATCTGCGAATATCCGAGGCGCAGGCCGGACATTCGGCCGGTCTTGGTTCCCAGATGCACGCCGAGCAGGTGGGGGGAAACCACGACGCGGCCGAAGCGGGAGACAACGCGGCTGAAGTCGACGTCCTCAAGCCAGCCATAGAAGGGCAATTTCTCGTCGAAGCGCAGCCTGCAGATATGCACCGTCGACATGCGGACGGCCATGTTGCATCCGTAGCCGCTATAGGTCTCGCGTATGGAAAGGTTTTCAGCGGGCGTATGCGCATCGCGCAAGAGCGCCAGCCCCTCATCGACAGGAATTCCCGGACCTGTCGCGCCATCGGCAAGCACAGTCCCGGTCGTGACATCGACATCTGGATTTCGCAAGAACAGGCTCTCCAGCTCGGCAATGTAGGTGGGTGCGAGCAGAAAGTCGTCGTCGAGGAAGAGGATGATGTCAGCGTTTGGAACCGCGTCGATGATGGCGTTGCGTTGGCGGCAGAGGCCAGGTTCCGACTTTATGAACTGGACAGGGAAGGGCAGGTTGGCCAATGCCGCCATATCGACATCGTCAGATGCAGGTGCGCAGATCAACAGTTGATCCGGTTTTCTGTTCTGGCGCGCCAGATCGGGAATGACGGCGGAAACGATCTCCCGACGTCCGGAACTCGGTATGCCGACGACTATGGTCAATGCGGGAAAGAGCGTTGCATTGTTGAGTGGAGGCAGCGACCTGGGCTTCATCGTTTGCACATTTATCCCAACATTCCCCTGAAGGAGGATCGACGTCCCGAGCCTGAACTGCTGCGGTTCGAGATTACGCCGAGCAACGAGATCCGCGAGCGGCCGAAGGATTTGAGCGCGTCTGCCAGACGTTCGATGGTCAGTTTCCGGCTGTTGCCGATCACCAGGATGATGCCATCGACATGTGAGCAGATCGCCCGAGCGTCAGCCGATTCCTCGAAGCCGGACATGTCGACGATGATCAGCTTGTATTGCGTTCTCAGCTTCGCCAGGGCCTCCTTGAGAGCGGACAGGTGCCCGTAGCGATAAGGAGCGACGGCCATGCGGCGTGTCTGCTCCACCGTCAACAAGGGAACCGGAACGGCGCTCTCTTCGGAGCCATAGTCGGGATCGTGATCGATCACGACCCTTTCCGGATGGCGCGGCGAACGAGGGAGCCGCGATACTGTAGCGCCCTCCGACTGCTCGCCCAGCATTGTGGCTGCGATCGGCTTGATCGCAAAGTCCGGCGCTGCATTGTAGGCCAGCCGGGTCAACCTCGCCGAAACGAAGTCCGCATCGACCAAAAGGACCGATTGCTCCTCATTCTGGAAGAGCTGTGCGAGATTGGTGGCAATCGTCGTCTTTCCTTCACCGCTGCCGACGGAGGTGACGCCGACGACCATCGAGCCGTCCGCCGGTATCAGAGAGTCGAGCGAGTTCTTCACGCCTCGCAAAGCCTCCGAGAAGGGCGAATATGGCGTGTCCAGAACCGCTCTGAGCGGCAATAGGGTTGCCGGGAGGTTTTCCGTGTCGACGCCTGCTCGGCCATTCTGCCGGTAGATCGGAACATGCCCCAGCGATGCGAGGCCGAGTTCCCGCTGGAGGCGTTCTCCCGACCCTGCACGCCGATCCAGCACGTGACGGCTGACGGCCGCGAGCAGGCCGAAGGACATGCCCAGAACCATTGAAAAGGGCAGGAGTACGGAGGGTTTCGGCCAGGTGCGGCTCAGCGGCTCGGTTGCCGGCGTGACGATGCGGGCCTTTCCGAGCGGGAAGGACTGGGTCTGAAAGGCGCCGACAAACTGTTGCAGTATGCTCTCGTATATCTGCCGGTAGGTGCTTGCGCGGCTTTCGATCTCGGCCAGCTCGACGCGTGCGATGTTCTTGTCCGCCCCCTGGCGGTTGGCACTGGCAAACTGCTGCTCGGCCAACGCCTCCCTGCTTCTGGCGATTTCGAGGTTCGAGCGATACAGCGCCTCGACCTGACGCAGTTCGTCGACGAGGCTGGACTGGATCCTGGCAATGTCGGCCGCCGCCGCCGTGATGGCCGGATTTCCAGCGCTGTAGCGTTCCTTCAGCCCGGCGAGGCGCGTTTCCGCGAGGCGCATTTCCTCGCGCAACTTCATCAGCTGTTGATTGTCCACGAGTTCCGGCAGGCTTGCATCGGTCGAGTCGTTCTGGATCATGCTGGTGAGCGTCGACAGTTTCGCCGAAGCATCTGCCGTTGCGGCTCGTGCAGCCAACATCTGGCTGCTGACCTCGGAGAGCTGTTGCTGATCAAGCGTCGTGGCGTTCGCCATGGCAGTGATGTCGTGCTGGTTCCGATACTCCTCGGCGGCAAGTGCCGCTTCGCGTGCCTTTCGGCCGACCTCCATGAGGCGCCCTTCCAGCCAGAGCGCGCCTTGTTTGGCAGCGGCGGCACGATCGTTCATGCCATTGCGGATATAGGCTTCGGCAAGAGCATTGGCGGTCACCGCCGCCTTCTCGGGATTTCCTGATCGATAGCCGATTTCAAGAACATAGGATTGGCCGACGCGGCGCACCGACACACGTGACAGAAAACCCTCCATGGTTCGCCGCATGCGTTCCTCGTCCGTTTGCGGCGTCTCATCGGGCCCACTGCCGCCAGAGACGAAATCGATGGCCAATGCCAGATTCCGACGGAAGGATCCGTACAAGGACGAGGTGCTGACGATCTCCGGGTCATTCAGGAGACCCAGTCTGTCAATGACGTCGGCGGCAATTGCCTCCGACTTGACGATCTCCACCTGGCTGGCGATTTCCGCCGACTCGATGATAACCGTGCCGGTGGTCGCGTCCTGGGACAGAATGCGGCTCTGCTCCGGGTCGATGACGAGACGCGCATGGGCCTCGTAGCTGGATGGAGTCTTCGCGATGTAGATGACGCCGAGCAAAAGCCCAACTACGGTCGACAGCGCCATAAGCCGCGCGTTGCGACGCAGGAAGTTGACCAGGTCGCGGAACGATACGGCCTCCGATCTCAACGCTTCCGACCTGTCGGGGGCGGGAAGGCCGTCGATCGTTGCAAGCTCGTGGACTGCCATCTGCTCTATCCTTTCCAAGGCTCAGGATCCGGCGATCATTGTGAGGGCTGTGCGAGGATTGCCGGGGGCGAGGCGCTGGCAACGGTGGCTGCGGATATATCGTAGCGCACGTCGAGCACGTCTCCCGGCGCCAGTTCCGCCGACTCCGGCAGCCTCACGGCGATGCCGTCTCCGCCCGCCCGGGTCACCCAGTATTCGAGGGCCTGCGTATTTGCCGCTACGCGTGCCGCGTCGCGGGAGACGGCAGCACCTGCGGCTTGCAGCAGGGCGATCACCGTGTTGCGCTTCAGTTTCGTGTCTTCGAATTCGGCGACGATCTCCTGGAGTTCGCGGCCGGCTTCGGTGCGCTGTTGGCCCTTGAGGGCAATCGCATCGCGTTCGGTTTCGCTCAGCTTCTGTCTGGCACGCATGGCGGCAATCACGAGGTCCAGCTTGGCGCTGCTCAGATCCGCCACGACCCGCTCGAGGGCGGTCTCGCGCGACTTGGCGAGCGTGCCTGAATTCACGAGGGATGAAATGCTCGCTAGTTCATCCTCGGCGATTGCGATCTGGCGATCCTGAACCGCCGTCTTTTCGTTCAAAACGTTGACTTCGTTCTGGAGCTGAACCTGCAGCTCGGAGAGCGAGGTCAGTTGGCGTTTCAGCGCCTCCGCCCTTGCGACGAAGAGGTCGGTCTCGCTCTGGACGAAGATCTTCCCGGCACTTCCGTCTCGTGCGTGGGCGAGTTCCGGCGGGAATTCGATCCGGGTGCGCTCCGCCAGTTCCGCCTCAAGACGGGCCCGTCTTGCCATGAGCTGATTGAGCTTCAGATCGTAGCTGTTGAGCTCACCGGCATATCGCAACTGCTCGAGTTCGCGGGAACCATTGGCATCCGTGCGTCGCTCTCGCCCGCCGGCCATGGCGACGGCCTGGGTCACAGTGAGGCCGGGCCGATATTCGAGTTCCCCGGCCCGCTCTACGGCGCCTGATACATAGAACATCGGGTAGCGAACGACTTCGACAGATGCTGCCGGAGGTTCGGCCAATCCGGTCTTTTGTTTGAGAAGCGCGCTGATCTTGCCCGCAACCTGGCTGGGGGTTTCGTTCTCCACGGAGAACTCCCCGAGCAGGGGGATCGCGATGGTGCTGGACGGAGAGACCACATATTGTCCGTTGAGCGGGGTCCATTCCTTGTACTCCCCGGTAGACGCGATCCACTCCACGATGGTTACCCGCAACTGGGTCAGCGGCGTCAACGGTACCTCGGCTGCGATGCTTGCCTCTACGGACAGGCAGAACACGCCTGCAACGGCAAGCCCCAACATTCTCGAGGATGGCCTTCCGGGCCTCGATGGCATGGCGGTGAATGGTTTCGGCATGGTGCGGTCCCGTCATTGTCGTACCGGTGCCAACGGGGTTCATCCCGGGGCTGAGGTCTTCCAGCTCCCATCATCGCGGCTTGCCCGCACGAGTAAATTCTCTGCGGTTCGTCACGACCTAGTCACTTTTGGTAGGAGCGACTAAGTCCCCACTCCAAATGGATGAGGCACGACGCCTACATCTCCCCTGAGGCTGCTTCCTTCGGCCGAGAATTCTCCCCGATCTCGAAGGGATTGTTCCCTTGGCTGACCTTAGGGCGTTCTTCGCGTAGGGGCGGCCACCTGCCTAAGGTGCGATGCTCAACTGACGGGAATTACAAGCATGCGGGTAGCGATCGTCCATTACTGGCTGGTGTCGATGCGCGGCGGCGAGAAAGTCGTCGAGGCGCTGTGCGACATGTATCCCGAGGCAGATATCTTCACGCTGGTTTGCGACCACGATAAGATCTCCAACAAGCTTAGGGGACACAGGATCTTCACATCCTTCCTTCAGCGTATTCCGGGGGCAAAGAAGCGGTACCAGTCGATGCTGCCGCTGATGCCCTTTGCGCTCGAGGCGTTCGATCTCAGCGGATACGACCTGATCCTGTCGAGCGAATCCGGACCGGCCAAGGGGATCATCCCCCCGCCTCAGGCGGTACACATTTGCTATTGCCATTCGCCGATGCGTTACATCTGGGATCATTATCATCTGTATCGGTGCAATGCCGGGTTTGTCGCGAGGATAATGATGCCACTGGTCGCGCCTTTGATGCGCGCCTGGGATGCGAATTCGAGCCTGAGGGTGGATCACTTCGTCGCCAATTCCCACCATGTCGCCAGCCGTATCGCAAAATACTATCGCCGCTCTTCCGTGGTGCTTCACCCACCCGTCGCCGTCGCCGAATTCGCACCAGTGGCAAGTGTTGACGACTTCTATCTCTGTGCCGGCCAGATCGTGCCCTACAAGCGTGTCGACCTCGCCGTCCGCACCTTCACGAAGCTCAAGCGGAACCTTGTGGTGGTCGGAGATGGCGACAGCCAGGATATCGCGGCGCTCAAGCGGATCGCCGGACCGACGATCCGGTTCACAGGTCCGGTATCTTTCACAGAGCTCAAGGACTATCTCGCCCGCTGCCGCGCGCTGATTTTCCCAGGCGAGGAAGATTTTGGCATCGTGCCGGTCGAGGCCATGGCGAGCGGACGACCCGTGATCGCCTATGGCCGGGGCGGCGCCCTCGATACGATCGTGCCGGGCCACACGGGCGTGTTGTTCAAGGAACAGACGGTGGAGTCCCTGACCGATTCCATCGAGCTCTTCGAGACCATGGAACACAGCTTCTACCCCGAACTCATCCAGCTTCACGCGGCCCAGTTCAGCGTTGCGAACTTCAAGGCCGGAATGAAACGGATCATCGACCAGGCGCTTTCGGAGCGCCATACGGTCGTCGACGTGAAACCATATGCGACGTCGCTCGCCCCCGTCTTCGAAGGTGTGAGCCACGCGCCCCTGCACTGAGCGCGATTGTCGGGGCGACGGCGTTCGGTGTCTTCCGCCCATAAGGGCAATCGGATGTTACCCCTTTCTGATGTGGCTTCACCGAAAGTGCCGAATAGGACTCGAGCGAAGCAGCCCATAGGCTGCAAAATCGGAGGCTTGGCCGGCATTCTCGCTTGGAGGGGAATAGGCCGAGTGCTCCATCCGAGGACGAATGCCGGCAACATGAAATGGACGAGTGGTGTCGGACATCTTCTGACACAGTCGTAAGCGTAAAGGAGAGTGGCGTGCTTGGTCGATTTCGGTGCGTATCCGCGGGCAGCAAAAGCAGGTCGGCGACATGACGGCATCCTTCGTGGTCAATGGTCGCTTTCTGACCCAGAATCTCAGCGGTGTTCAGAGATATGCCCGCAACATCGTGAGCGCGCTCGATCACATCGAGGCGGCACGTGGAGCCACCCTGTTTCACCCTACGGGCAGCCGGCATCCTGGCTGTGAAAGGCTGGATGCGGTCGAGCTGGGCATACTCAGCGGCTATGGCTGGGAGCAGGTCGAACTGCCGATCGCAGCGCGTGGGCGGCGGCTCCTCAACCTCTGCAACATGGCACCGGTCATCAAGAGCGAGCAGATCGTCTGCATCCACGACACCAATGTGCTTTCTTCACCCGGCAGTTACACACGCGGCTTTCGAGCAGTCTATCGGAGCCTCCAACCCCTGTTTGCCCGGCAGGCCGTCAGGGTCGCGACCGTCTCACATGCTTCGGCGCGGCAGATTGCCCGCTATCTGCCGATTTCGCTCTCGCAGATCGTGGTGCTGCCAAATGGTCACGAGCATGCGCTTCTGTGGAATCCGGATCAGGCCAGGCTCGCTGCAGAGCTTCCTGTGCATGCCGGAGACAGCCCATTCGTCCTGGCCATAGGCTCAGGCGCGAAGCACAAGAACATGTCGTTGCTGGTCGAGATTGCACCGCGCCTCGAGGCATCGGGCATCAACATCATCATAGCCGGTGGCAAGGAGATCGGTGAGCAGAACGGAGCCCCGCTGCCCGCCAATGTCCACCAGTGCGGTCGCGTTTCTGACGATGACCTCGCCTATCTGCTCGATCACGCGCTATGTCTTGCATTTCCGTCCCTGACGGAGGGCTTCGGGCTGCCGATCGTCGAGGCGATGGCGCGTGGCTGTCCCGTCATTTCATCCGATTGCGCAAGCATGCCCGAGGTGTGCGGCGCGGCGGCGCTCATGGCGTCTCCGCTCGATCCTGCACAATGGGTCAGGCACATCGAGATGCTTGCCATGTCTGCGCAGTTGCAGGCCGACCTTGCCGGACGGGGCCGGGAGCAGTGCAGGAACTTTTCCTGGCAGGATAGTGCTGAAGGCTATCTGGATCTGCTGGAATCTCCGGCGGTCACGAGGAGGCATGTTTCCCCCTCGGCGCCTGCGCCGCACATTGCGGCCGTGTTTGCCACGCTTGGGCGGCCGGAGGTCGTCTCGAAGACCGTACGGCACTTCCTGTCGAACCAACGGCTTCGTCCATCCTCGGTCATCGTTTCCTGCGCGACGCCCGAGGATGCCGGGGACCTTGTTCATCTCGAAGGGGTGAAGATCGTTTTGGGACCCGTCGGATTGGCGAACCAACGGAATGCTGCCCTCAACCAGCTTGACGCGACAACGGATATTGTCGCCTTCTTCGATGATGATTTCATCGCTCACCCGGACTGGTTGTCCGAAGCTGCACAGGTTTTTCAGGACGAGAGTTCTGTTGCCGGTATCACCGGGCATGTCATCGCGGATGGGATCAAGGGACCGGGCATTGCCTTCGACGAGGCCGCTCACATAGTGGAAGCCGCAACCGAAGCGGAAGCAGGGGCCCGTCGATGGCTCGAACCCTTCAGTCCCTATGGCTGCAACATGGCCTTCCGCATGAAGGCCATCGGACCTCTTCGTTTCGACGACCGGCTCGTCCTCTATGGCTGGCTGGAGGACCGGGATTTTGGAGCGGCACTGGCCAAGACAGGGGGACGCCTCATTCGATGGTCGGGCTGCCAGGGTGTGCATATGGGGGTCAAGAGCGGCCGCACCAGCGGCGAGCGCCTGGGTTATTCACAGGTCGCCAATCCCCTGTACATGCTGAAGAAGGGGACCATGAAACCTCATCTCGTGGCAAACCAGATCTTTCGAAACATGGCCAGCAATGTGGGACGGCTGTTCACGCCGGAACCCTATGTGGACCGGAAAGGACGGCTGAAGGGAAATCTTCGTGCGATCATTGAGGGAGTTACGGGAGAGTTGGCGCCAGAGCGGGCAGCCGTTCTCGGCCAGAAGCGGACGGTGGTCGCGAGCGATGGAAAGCCGGCAGGTGCAGGAAGGGCGTAGTGGCCCTGTTGCGTAACGACAGGGGACGCAGCCTGCGGGGAGGCCGGCTGCGAGGACCATGTGCGTGTTGATTTCAGGGGAGGGGGGAACGCGTGATGACGGGACTGACGGATGCCAGCGGGGTTGAAGGCCTCCCGCGTCGGGTTGTGGTGATCAGCGATCTTTCCGAGCCTAGGGACGGGCCGTCGGTGATTGCGTTGAGGAATGCCGGCATGCTCGCGGATCGCGGACTTTCGGTTGAGTATTTCTGTGGTGATTTTGGCCGTAACGAAGAGCTGGCCCGACGCGGCATCACCCTGCATGCGGTGGGTGCCAACGATCTGCGCAGCAGTTCCTTTGCAAGGGCCGTGGTCAAGGGGCTCTACAATGTCCCGGCGGCTCGACGGCTGAAATCGCTCATCCGGGCGAAGGACACGCCGGAGACGCTGTACCATGTCCACAACTGGTCCAAGATCCTCTCGCCCTCGATCTTTGACGCGCTCCGGCCGGTGATGAACCGCGTCATTCTCACGGCGCATGACTATTTTCTCGCCTGCCCGAATGGTGGCTATTTTCACTTCCAGGAAGGGCGGCCCTGCACGACTAGGCCGCTGTCCCTGTCGTGTCTGGGTGCCAATTGTGACCGTCGGTCTCGCCTTGAAAAGTTGTGGCGGATAGCCCGGGATATCGAACGGCGCCTTCTGATGGACCTCTCGGGGGCGGGGGCGATGGTTCTTGCCGTGCACGAAGGCATGGTTCCGCTGCTTGAGAGAGGCGGTATCCCGGCCGATGCCATCAAGGTGCTGCGCAATCCGGTTCAGCCGTGGTCTGACGCGCGCGTGCATGCTGAGGCAAATCACAGCTTTCTGTTCGTCGGTCGTCTCGAACACGACAAGGGGGTCTTGCTTCTTGCCGAAGCGGCAAAGCAGGCAAACGTGCCCATCACATTCGTGGGTGAAGGCGCCTTGGCTTCCGAGATCTCGGAGATCTACCCGGCGGCCAGGATCGCAGGGTTCAAGGATCGGGACGGGCTGAAGGAGATTGCGGCGGAAACGCGCTGCCTCGTCGTGCCGACGCGTTCACGCGAGACATTTTCGCTCGTCGCCTACGAGGCCTTCACGTCCGGCATCCCCGTGATCATCAGCGACTTCGCGGCCACGCGTGACGAGATCCTCGAACAGGGCGTCGGTTTGTCCTGCAACCCCTACGAAACCGGCGGTCTCAGCCGTTCCCTGATGGATCTGGCAGCAGACGACGGCCGCATCGCGAAGATGAGTGTCAAGGGTTTCCACGATCGGGAGGTATTGGCCCTGTCCTCGCAGGATTGGGAGCGCCGCCTTCTCGACATCTACCGGCAACAGATCCAGAGTGCCGGGACACGGCAAGAGGCTCGCATCCGCCGGAGCCGCCGCGTGACCGTCTCCATCCCGTTGCTCGGCTGAGCGTCTTCAGGAGCGCGCCTCCACCCAACAAGGCGCGCGGCTGCATGTCCTTCTGTCCGAATTTCGTTCGCAGCGGACCGCATAGACCATCGTCAGCAGCGCAGTATCTTCCTGGTCATCCGCAGAATGAGAGATTCGCAACTGTCCGGAGAACCAACGAGTTTCCACAGGATCAGGTCTGTTCCGGCGAAAATCGCCATGGCTAGCCCGGAGACCCAGGCCAGATCGAAAAAGGTCTGCAGCGCGCCGTCGTTCGAGCTGAACAATTGCTGTGTCGCCAGCAGGAAGACCGCCATGGGGATCATGGCAACTGTGGGACGGACCAGACTCGAAAGCTGTGCCAGAATGCCGAGCTGGATCAACTTTCCGACGAGGACGAGGTTCACCAGGAAGCCAAACACCGCGGCTATGGCATGGCCGATCAGCAGTCCTTGCAAGGTCATGGCCATTGTCAGGCCGACAATCAGGGGCACCTTCACACAGAACTCGATTGCCAGCTTCTCGAAGGCGACACGGGTCCTGTTGAGTGACATGGCAAGTGCCGGCAAGAGGACCGTTGGCGCATAGCCCACGGCAGCTGCGAAGGCGAGCCAGGTCAGGATCGGGGCGGTTTGCTGCCAGGCAGGGCCGAGGATCAGATGGATGATCGGATCTGCCAGCATTCCCATCGCGAGAAAAAGAGGGGCCATGATCGAATACACGCCTGCAGAGGCCTTCAGATAGACCTTGCCAAGGCCGCCGGATTGGCGCGCCATGACGAATGCGGAGAACAGGGGCGACGTGATGGGCTGGATGATTGCCTGGGCCGGCACGGCTATCAGATTGTCCGCCCAGGTGAACTGACCGAATGTTCCGATATCCACATAGCGGGGCAGAACCACCTTGTCTGATTGCCAGTTGACGGCCGAAAGGAGTTGTCGAGCGGCGTTCCAGCCCAGCATGTCGGAAAAGACATGCCATTCTGACAGCGTGAAGCGAAGGCGCTGGGGGGCAAGGAAAAACGAGGCGATCATCGCCAAGGCCGTGCTCGATATCTTGCCGATCGCGATCGCCCAGTAACTGCCGGTGGTGATCGCCAGGATGGCGGCAATGACGAGAGCGCCAGCCTTGGCTATGATATCGAGCGCCACATCCCGCCTGAAATCCAGGACCCTCGTATATTCCGTCAGTTTCTGGCTCACCAGTCCGCGCATGGCGGGCGCGAGTGACAAGGCGCATTGCAAGGCGACCAAGCGGGGTTCGTGATAAAGCAGCGACAGCGGCCATGCCATCACACAGAGGAGTGCGATGATTGCCAACGCGCGGAGCGCGGCCAGCGAGAGTGCGGTGTCATACATGCTCTCGGTGGGATTCTGATGGTTCAGGAGCGCCGCTCCCAGCGGCATTTCGGAGAGGGTCTCAACGATCAGCACGGCGGTCATCGCCATTGCGACGAGCCCGAATTCCGCCGGGCCGAGAAACCGCGCAAGGATCAGCAGGGTGACGAAATCGAGGCATTTCGTGAAGAGCCGCGCTCCCGTGGTCAAAAGCCCAGCCCTGACCGTTCGCTCGGAAAGCGGGGGGCTGCTCTTGCCGCCCGGAGCCGGATAGATATCGCCACCGGTATCGATCTGCGTCATGACCGGGGCCACATGACCTGGTCCCCCGCGGGTCGCCTGCGGCTGACTTTGACTGACATCATCGCGCCTTCATTCCCGAACGGCCCACATACAAGAGCGACATCGAAGCGATCCTGACCGCCGGGAGCCATCCGGATCGCCATCACTCGATCATCCAGATATGGCAGGTTCTCGAAGAGAGATTGAGTTGCCATTCTGTCTCCGGGCTAATCCTTTCGGCCGGGCAGAGGTAGAAGCTCGACAAGCGGATGGGCATTCCGGCATTGGTATTGCTCGGGCATGTGTTGGCACTTCAAATGGTCAGAGCTGATTGTACGTGACGGGTATTGGTGCCCCATCTATGGAGCCGCCCTCCGCCAATCCATCGGCGCACGACTGATCCTGTTCTGTCAGAATGGTCGCTGGTCCCGGCCTGCGACGACCTTCTTCAGGACGATGCGTTGCCACATTGCGATCCTGGAACATGGCCGTGGCTCTCGGGACATCGCGCCTGCAGACGAACGGTTTCCGGAAAAATTCGGTTGCAGTGTAACAAACGCTGATCTGTTTTGTCCTGTAGCTATCAAGGGCGTTTGCCACACAGGGGCACCATGGATCAGACACAGAAGAATGACGATTTCTCCAGCGCGCGCTGGACCCGGCCGAAGCGTTTCGATCGTAATCTCGTCGTCATCGGGGCAGGGTCGGCCGGTCTGGTCTCGGCCTACATCGCTGCGGCTACCAAGGCAAAGGTGACCCTGATCGAAGCCAACAAGATGGGCGGAGACTGTCTCAACTTCGGCTGCGTGCCCTCCAAGGCTCTGATCAAGAGCGCCAGGGTGGCCCATCAGATGCGCCATGCGGACCATTACGGCCTGGAGGCGGTCGAACCAAACGTGCCGTTCTCGGCCGTGATGGAGCGCATCCACAAGGTGATCGCCGAGATCGAGCCGCATGACAGTGTCGAGCGATACACCGGGCTCGGTGTCGAGGTGCTCGAGGGCTATGCGAAGCTGATCGATCCCTGGACGGTGGAGGTCGTCCTCAATGACGGCAGCACGCTGCGACTGACGACGCGTTCGATCATCATTGCAACCGGTGCGCAGCCTTTCGTGCCACCGATCCCCGGCCTCGCCGAATCCGGTTATCTCACCTCAGACACTCTCTGGGAGCGGCTCCGTGATCGACCGACTGCGCCACGGCGCCTCGTCGTTCTGGGTGGCGGGCCGATCGGCTGCGAACTGGCGCAGAGCTTTGCCCGGCTCGGCTCCGAGGTGATGCAGATCGAGATGGCACCACGCCTGATGATGCGGGAGGACGAGGATGCGTCCGCGCTCGTCGAAGCATCGATGAAGGCGGATGGCGTGAATGTCCTCACGAACCACAAGGCGGTCGGTTGCGGCGTTAATGGCGATGAGAAGTGGATCGAGGTCGAGCATGGCAGCGTTCGCCGTCGTATCGGTTTCGACGAGATCATCGTTGCTGTTGGACGTGCGCCACGGCTCAAGGGCTTCGGACTGGAGGAGCTCGGCATCAAGGTCGACCGCGTGATCGAAACCAACCAATACCTGCAGACGCTGCATCCTAACATCCTGGCCGCCGGTGATGTGGCGGGACCTTACCAGTTCACGCATGTCGCGGGACACCAGGCCTGGTTTGCCTCGATCAATGCGCTTTTCGGCGATCTCAAGCGGTTCAAGGCCGATTACAGCGTTATTCCCTGGGCAACCTTCACCGATCCTGAAGTGGCGCGTGTCGGGCTGTCGGAAGCCGAGGCGAAAGAGAAGAACATTCCGCACGAGGTGACGCGCTTCGGCATCGACGATCTCGATCGGGCGATCGCCGATGGAGCCGCTCGTGGCTTCGTCAAGGTGTTGACCGTCCCCGGAAAGGACAAGATCCTCGGTGCGACGATCGTCGGGGAACATGCCGGAGACCTGCTCGCGGAGTTCGTCTTCGCCATGAAACACGGCCATGGGTTGGGCAAGATTCTCGGCACGATCCATATCTATCCGACGCTCGCCGAAGCCAACAAGATGGTGGCCGGACAGTGGCGCCGCAAACACATCAACGGCTTCCTCCTTTCGCTGCTCGAGCGGTTCCAGACCTGGAGGCGCGGGTGATCGACGCGCGGATCCTGCCGCTTCAGCGGGCGGCACTTCAGCCTTTCGCCGCGTACCTGGCTGCGCGGGGTGTGCGCGCGGATCACATCAGCCTCGTCGGCTTTCTGGCAGGGCTCGGGGCTTTTGCCGCCCTGTGTTTCGGGGCGTGGCTGGTGGCGCTTCTCCTCATCCTCGTGAACCGGGCGATGGACGGCCTGGACGGCGCCGTTGCCCGGATCCAAGGGCCGACTGATCGTGGGGCCTATCTCGATATCGCGCTCGACATGGTGTTTTATGCGCTGGTTCCACTCGGGTTTGCGCTTCAGGCGCCGGAGATCCACGCGCTTCCGGCAGCCATGCTGATCGCCTCCTTCGTCGGTACCGGCTCTTCATTTCTGGCCTTTTCTGCGGCCGCGGCGAAACTCGGTCGCAAGGCGCCCGAATTTCCGACGAAGGGGATCTATTACATCGGCGGGTTGGCCGAAGGCTTCGAGACGATCGCGGTCTTTGTCGCCATGTGTCTCTTCCCGGGAAGTTTTTCCTTCTTGGCCTACGGCTTCGCTGCGCTCTGCGGGGTGACGACCGTCATCCGGTGGCGTCAGGGCTGGGTGGCGTTTTCGGAGGAGGAGCGATGAGTGGCGCTTCGACGGCTTCAGTTGATGTTGTTCACCGCGTCCAGCGCGTTGCGTACCGCCAATCTGGCGCGATGCAGAAGCACGCGCATGTTGCCCTCGGATATTCCGAGAAGGGCGCAGACTTCGGCCGGGTCGAGCTCCTGCTGGCCACGCAGGATCATGACCGCACGTTGAGCTGGCGGCAGCATTTCGATCGCCGCTGCGACATGGTGCAGGACACTACGGCCTTCGACATGGCGCTCCGGTGTGAGCTCTTCCCAGAGTTCCGGTACGGTGCGCCATCTTCCGCGCCCGTCGAAAGCCATCGCGAAGGGGGATTCGCCCAATTGATCGTCGAAGGAAACAGTGCGGCCCTCGCGACGAGCGCGGGTGCGTGCCTTGTTGATCAGGATTGCATAGATCCAGCTTGCCAGCGAGCTGCGCCCCTCGAAGAGATCGATGCGGCTGAGAACGGCAACCCAGGTTTCCTGTGTGATCTCCTCGGCAATGTCCCGCGCCGGGACGATGCCGGCGCAGAAGCGGACCATGGCGGCGTTGTGACGCCGATAAAGCATGTCGAAAGCCTGTTGGTCCCCTTTGATCAGGCGCAACACCAAGGTGTGCTCCTCTCCTTCGACTTTCCCCACATTGCCTCCTGCCTTCACGCCAGCGCCATTCGGGAAACACTTAGCAAAACAATCAACTTGGATGTCCAGCCGCATTCGGACCCATCAAGCCATAGTGACAATTGGTGTTCTGTCGATGCCGGCCTCGTGATCTTACAAGGCATGAAAACAGCTTCCGGAGAAGTCGATGAGTGATACGCGCTTTCCACTCGAAAACAGTCCAAAGGCCAGCCAAGAGGCGCCGGCAGTTCCTCCTCCGAAAAAGGCCCGTGTCTGGCGGTATGCGCCGGTTGGTTTCGTTCTTGCGGGTCTCGCGCTCGGTTATGCGCTCGGCCTGCAGGACTATCTCAGTCTCGGCTTCCTGGCCGAACAACGGGAGGCGCTGCGCGCCTATGTTGATGCCAATTTCCTTTGGTCATCGATGTTGTTCCTGATCGTCTATATCCTGGCCGTCGCTTTTTCGTTTCCGGCTGCCTCTGTCCTGACCATCTTCGGTGGCTTCCTGTTCGGCTGGATGATCGGCGGAGCGCTGGTTGCCGTCGGGGCCACGGTCGGCGCGTCGCTCCTTTTTCTCGCTACCCGTTCCGCCTTTGGCAGTTTCCTGCGCCACCGGGTCGACGGCTCCCTTCGCAAGCTCGCCGACGGTTTTCGTGAGAATGCGTTCGGCTATCTCTTCGTCATCCGGCTTGCTCCGGTTTTCCCCTTCTTCGTCGTCAATATCGCTGCGGCACTCTTCGATATCAGCCTCGGACGCTTCTTTGCGGCAACCTTTTTCGGCATCCTGCCGGGCACCTTCGCCTATGCCTATCTCGGCCAGGGCGTCGACAGCGTGCTGGTCGCCGCACAGGCGAGCGGACGAGAGGCGCAAATCTCCGATCTCGTCACGCGGGACATCACGCTTGCCTTTCTGGCACTTGCTCTGGTGGCTCTGATACCGACGATCATCCGCCAGGTTCGAAAGCGCGGAGACCGGAGGTGAGGGTGGAGGCCACAGAATCTGTCAGGCTCTGGAGCCATTTCAACATGTCCGGTGAGGGGTAAGCCATGTTTCGCTGCAGTGAAGTCGCCGACCGTGCCAGCCGCCTGATTGATGGAGAACTTGGCTTCTGGCCGTTGCTCAACATGAGGCTGCATCTGGCCATGTGCCGTGGCTGCCGGGCCTTCATCCAGCAGATGCGGACGACCTGTGATCTCACCCAGATTGCGGGAGCGATGCAGGATGTCGCCGTGCACGAGCCCGCATATGCCGAAGATATCCAGGAAGCCCTGGCGCGCCGCCGGGCGCGCTCCGGCGAAGAAACCTGAGATCCGGATGATTTCGACAACGTATTTCAAAGTTGGATCGATCACGCCCGAGGCGTCATCTGATCTCTATCAAGGGGAGTGGCAGATCATGCGTCTGATGAAACGAATTCTTGCTGCGGGCGTGATCGCCGGTGTCAGCGGCTTGCAGGCCATTGCGGCCGGGCAGGATTTGGCAGACTGGACTGCTGTCGAGAAGGCCGCCTCCGGCCAGACGGTCTATTTCAATGCCTGGGGCGGATCTGAGAACATCAACGCCTATCTCGAATGGGTCGGCGCCGAAATGCAGGCGCGCTACGGTGTCACTGTCGTTCAGGTCAAACTCGACGATACCGCGAGCGCCGTCGCCAAGGTGATTGCTGAAAAATCGGCCGGAAAGGATGAAGGCGGTTCTGTCGACCTCATCTGGATCAACGGCGAAAATTTTGCCTCGATGAAGAAGCAGGGCCTGCTTCTCGCACCGGGCTGGGCGACGTCACTGCCCAATTGGCGCTATGTCGACATCGAGAACCAGCCCACCATTCTGACCGATTTCACCGAGCCGACGGAAGGCCTCGAAAGCCCCTGGGGCGGTGCGAAAATGGTCTTCTTCTACGACAAGGCTCGTACTGATGCCACGGCACTGCCGGACAATGCCGCGCAACTGCTCGACTGGGTCAAGAAGAACCCCGGTCGCTTTTCCTATCCCGCTCCGCCGGATTTCGTCGGATCCTCTTTCTTGAAGCAGGTGCTGAGCGAGGTGATTGATGATCCGGCCAAGCTGGCAAAGCCGCTGAAGGAGGAGACGTTCGAGCGCGACGTCGAGCCGCTCTTTGCCTATCTTGATCAGTTGCATCCGGTCGCCTGGCGCTCGGCGAAAACCTTTCCGCAGAATTATCCGGACATGAAGCAGAAGCTGGCCGACGGCGAGCTGGACATCATCTTCGCATTCAATCCTTCGGAAGGTTCCGCAGGCATCAAGGCGGGGGAGCTGCCCGATACGGTGCGCTCGTTCACCTTCTCGGGTGGCACGCTCGGCAATACCCATTTCGTTGCCATTCCCTACAATGCCAATGCAAGGGAAGGAGCGCTGCTGACGGCGAACTTTCTGATCTCGCCGGAGGCACAGTTGCGCAAGCAAGACCCCGTTTCCTGGGGTGACCCGACCGTTCTTGCCATGTCAAAACTGCCGGAGCCGGATCGCGCGGCCTTTGCTGCCCTTGACCTCGGTGTCGCAACCCTTGCGCCGGACGAGCTCGGACCAGTGATTGCCGAACCGCATGCAAGCTGGATGGAGCGCATCGAAGTCGAGTGGCGTCGGCGCTACGCAAGCGGCAACTGATCCGTGGCAGCCCGACTGGCCGATCACGCCCTCGTCGACCGACTGACCGCACTCCTTCCCCGGAGTGTGGTCGTGCTCACGCTCGGGCTCTTGCTGCTGCCGATCACTTTCGGCCTCTTCGGTACGCTGCTGCCGGCCTTTGGATTTTTCCCGGCTCTCGGGGGGCATGCACTCAGCCTCGACCCGTTTCGTAATCTTCTGGCGACGCCGGGGCTTCCTACTGCCGTAGTCCTGAGTGTGGCAACGGGTCTTGGCGCCACGGTCATCTCTCTCGGCGTGACGCTGATCTTTGTTGCCAGCTACGCGGGCACGCCGACGCTGTCACGGCTGCAGCATCTGCTTTCGCCCCTGCTTGCGGTCCCTCATGCAGCCGCTGCCTTCGGTTTTGCCTTCCTGATTGCGCCGTCAGGCTTCCTTATCCGCCTCGTTGCCCCTCTCGTGGGCATCGACCGTCCACCGGACGTTCTCATCCCGCATGATCCCATGGGGCTCACGATGATTGCGGGTCTGGTGATCAAGGAAACGCCGTTCCTGTTTCTCGTAACGCTCGCGGCCCTGCCACAGGTCGACCTTCCTGCTGCCCGCAGGCTCGCGGCCTCCTTCGGTTATGGTCGGATCGCCGGCTTCGTCTATCTGCTCTGGCCGGCGCTCTACCGACAAATGCGTTTCGCGGTCTATGCCGTCATCGCCTATTCGTCTTCCGTCGTGGATGTCGCCTTGATCCTCGGTCCCAACCTGCCGGGCACACTCGCCACTCGCCTCGTTCAGTGGATGAACGATGCGGACCTTTCCGCGCGGTTCCTCGCCTCGGCTGGTGCTGTGCTGCAACTGGCCGTGACACTCGGGGTCCTGCTGGCTTGGTTCGGTCTCGAGCGGCTCTTTGCCATTCTGCTCCGTGTATCGAGGGAAACGGGGCGGCGGTTTGTCAGGGACCGTTTTCCGCGCCTTGCGTCAATCCTGGTGGTCGGTCTGATCGGTGCCGCCGTTTTCGCGGGTCTTGCGGTTCTGGCCATGTGGTCGCTCGCCGGCCTCTGGCAGTTTCCCGATCTCCTGCCACAGAGTTTTACGCTGCGGAGCTGGATGAATGCTCTGCCGCGTGTTGCCGATCCACTGGTGACGACACTGGTGACGGGATTTGCCTCGACGCTGCTCGCCGTCCTCCTCGCCGTGGGCTGTCTGGTGCGCGAGAACCAGACGGGACGGACCGGTGGGGAGAAGGCATTGCTCATGCTCTACCTGCCGCTGATTGTCCCACAGGTCACCTTCGTCTTCGGCCTGCAACTCCTCTTCATTGGTAGCGGCAGCGAGCAGCGCCTTGCGGCCCTCGTCCTCGTTCACCTGGTTTTTGTCTTGCCGTATGTCTTTCTATCGCTTGCCGATCCGTGGCGGGCGCTGGATCGCCGCTACGAGATCATCGCAACGGGGCTCGGTCGGTCTCGGTTTGCGGTGCTTGTCTCCATCCGCCTTCCCATGCTGCTCCGCCCGATCCTCACGGCCGCAGCCGTTGGCTTCGCCGTATCGGTCGGGCAGTATCTGCCCACGCTCCTGATTGGCGAGGGGCGTTTATCGACCATCACAACGGAGGCCGTCGCGCTCGCCTCCGGCAACAATCGCCGCGTTATCGGAGTTTATGCCCTGCTGCAAACGATCCTGCCTTTCCTCGCCTTCGCGCTCGCCATCCTTTTGCCCGCCGCGCTGCACCGCAATCGTCGGGACATGAGGGTTTGACAATGCTTCACCAGACCGTCGCAACCGGCCTGTCCCTTTCGAATGTCGTGATCCGTCTGGGCCGGAACAGCTTGATCGACCTTACGGCCGAGGTCCCTCCGGGTGCGGTCCTGACCGTCATGGGACCGTCGGGGTCTGGAAAGTCGACGTTGCTGTCCTTTGTCGGTGGGTTTCTCGATCCCGTTTTCGATGCGTCTGGGACGGTTTCCGTCGATGGTGCCAACCTTCTTTCTCTTCCTCCGGAAGCAAGAAGGGCTGGCATCCTCTTTCAGGATCCGCTTCTCTTTCCGCATATGACGGTCGGCGCCAATGTCGCCTTCGCAATCCCGGCGGAGATTTCCGACCGGTCACAGCGCCGACGGATCTCTGCCGAGATCCTCGCCGAGATGGATCTCGGAGGCTTCGAAGGCCGCGACCCGGCAACGCTTTCCGGTGGACAGAAGGCACGGGTCGCACTCGCCCGCGTTCTCGTTTCCCGGCCCCGACTGCTGTTGCTGGACGAACCCTTTTCCAAGCTCGACATGGATTTGCGCGCCCAGATGCGGTCCCTCGTCTTCGAGCGCGCGCGGGGAGCCGGCCTGCCGGTCATTCTCGTGACTCATGACGAGGCTGATGCCGAGGCCGCTGGCGGGTTCGTGCATCGGATCGGAGCAGCCAATGGCTGACGCCGGCACAATGGGGCAATCCGTGATCCTTCTCGGAGGTGGGCACGCGCATGTGGAGGTCGTGCGCCGGCTGGGGCGGCTTGGCCTCGGTGCGCAGATCTCGCTCGTCTCGCCGTCACGCCATGCGCCCTATTCCGGCATGTTGCCGGGTCATGTTGCCGGCGAATACGAATTCGACGACTTCCACATCGATCTCGCTCACCTCTGCGCGCGCAACGGTGTCACCTTTATCGAGACCGCAGCGATTGGCATCGATGCCCACCTCAAAAAGGTGTCGCTCGCATGCGGCGGCGACCTCGCCTATGACCTGCTTTCGATCGATATCGGCTCGACGCCCTCGCTTCCGGAAGGGATCTCCGGCGGCCTTTCCGTAAAGCCGATCTCGAGCTTCACGGACCGCCTGTCGCGCCTCGATGCCCTGGTTGCGGAGGGGCGCCCCCTTTGCCTCGCCGTGATCGGACAGGGGGTCGCAGGCGTGGAGATCGCCTTTGCGCTCAGGCGTCGTTTCGAGGGGCGGGATATCCGGATCGCCCTCGCCGGCCGGGCGGCCGGGCCGGTTCCAGAACGCAGCCGGCGGGCAAGGCTGCTCGTGGAACGGGCGCTGCATGCGGCGGATATCGCCCATTATCCCGCTTTCGATGTCATTGCCTTCGAGGATAACGTACTGACAGCCCGCGACGGGCGCCAACTGGCTGTGGACGCGGTCGTCTGGACCACCTCAAGCGGCGCGCCCGCATGGTTGCGTCAGACAGGGCTTGCCCTCGACGCAGGCGGCTTCATCAAGGTCGATCACATGCTGCAGTCAGTGTCCCAACCGCATGTCTTTGCCGCTGGCGATGTCGCCTCGCTGCCGGATCCTCGCCCGAAGGCGGGCGTATTTGCCGTCCGGCAGGGACCCGTTCTGGCGGAGAACATTCATCGGTACCTGTTGGGAAGGCCGCTGACGGTCTATCGCCCACAACGGTTCTGGCTGGTGCTGATCTCGCTCGGATACGGGCGTGCCATTGCAGACAAATGGGGCATGGCGATCTCCGGAAACTGGGTGGCCCGGTGGAAACATCGGACCGACAGCCGTTTCATGCAGCGCTATCGCTGAGGCGGGGGGACGGCTGATTGCGATCCGGTGTTTGCGAGAGATTGTCGGTAACGCAAGAGCAGTTTGCATTCGCAGGCGTGGTTCCCATCCGTGAAGGCTCCTGCCCGACAGCGACGCATACCAAACCGTTTCAATGAACCTGGGGGTGGCCTCGAGATATGGCGAATTCGGTGGAGCGACGTGAGTGTTTCTGTTGTTCGCAAAGGGCTGCGGACCCATGGATTACCCTTCCGCGGCGGGCGTTGCCGCGCTAGGCTCTCGCCATGAAAAAGATCTTAAATCCTGCCTCCGTCCGCCGTCCTTTCGGGCATTACAATCACGGTCTGCTCGTGCCGCCGGGTGCGAGCCTGCTCGTAACCTCCGGCCAGCTCGGCATTGGCCCTGATGATACGATCCCGCCCGATGTGACCGCGCAGGCCGAGCTGTGTTTCGAGGCGGTCAAGGCCATTCTCGAAGCGGCAGACATGACGTTCGCGGATGTGATCCGCGTCTCCGGCTTCGTCACGCGACGGGAAGATTTTCCAGCCTATATGGCGGTGCGCGATCGCTACACGCTCGATCCGAAGCCGGTCTCGACGCTCCTGGTGGTCGGTGGCTTCACGCGACCGGAATTCCTGGTCGAAGTCGAGGTGACAGCGGCCAAGGTCGTCTGACCGCCAGTCTTCTCTCAGAAGTTTTCCATTTCCCGGCGCACCTTCGCCATGAAGGCAGCGCGGGTTTCTTCCGTGCAGTTGTTCATGTCGTAATGGGCGAGGTATTTCACCGGTGCGCCGATCCCGATCTGGGCACGGAGCACCCGCTTGACGATTTTCTTCGGCGGGTTTCCGGCGAGGAAGGCGCGCATGGGGGTGGCGCCATAGGTCATGACGGCAGTGAGCTTCCTGATGTGGCGCAGCGTCGGCGTCAGCTTGCCGTCCACCAGATCAAAGGAAACTCCGGGCAGCCAGACGCGGTCGAAATAGCCTTTCAGCATCGCCGGAAAGCCGAAATTCCAGACGGGGGTGACGATGACAAGCGCTTCCGCCTTCTTCAGTCGATCGACATAGGGCTGAACCAGCGAAAGGTTGTCGGGAATGTCGTGATAGACGCGGCGATCATGGGCCGAGAGCACCGGGTCGAAACCCTCCTCATAGAGATTGCAGCCGTCGACTTCATGGCCGGCCTTTTCCAGGCTTTCGCAGGTGAGTTTGTAAAGCGCCCGGCCGAAGCTTTCATCAAGGGGATGAGAGTGGAGAACGAGTACGCGCATGTCAAAAGCTCCAAGTCGTTGCCCGCCGCTTTCGCAGTCGGGGTCCAGTTGAAAACTTCCGCGCCGTTTGTCCCAGAATCCCAGTCCTTCGCCGCCTGATGCCGAGGGATGGGGGATGCCATGTCGTGTGTCGCATGAGCCGGTGGGCCGGCCGGGAGTACCTTCGGAATGGGGTCGTTCCGGCGGTTATTCGCTGCGGCTCCGGAACGGGAAGCCGCAACGCATCTCGTGATCCCTATGAGGCTTCGGAAAGAACCTCCAGCCCGGGGAACAGGTAGTTCTTGCCGGCGGAGAAATCGAAGTCCGGGTTCTCCCAGGCGATCATCTTGCCGGGGTTGAGGAGGCCCTTCGGATCGGTTTCCTTCTTGAAGGCCAACTGGACCTGGTCGGTCTGCTTCATTCCCCCTTCCTCCAACGTGTAGCGGTGCGGGTTGAAGATCGGGCAGCCGTTTTCTTCGTGAATGCGGATAATCTCTTCCAGCCGCTCCTTGGTGGTGTAGCGCACCAGCGGCAGGCCGGCACACTGGATGTGGCCGTCAAACTTGATGAATTCCAGATGGCCGATCACCTCGTCTGGAAAGAGTTCGGTCATTACGCGGACCTTCTCGACATGGTCCGGGCCCGGATACTGCACCTGCAGATAGGTGATGTTGGTGTCGAGCTTCAGGGCGCGGAGCGTCGTGTGATTCCAGGCCAGCTCATAGGCATGCGGGATGCCCTTCATGCTCTCGACCGTGTCGGAACGGAAACGCACGTTCCCCTTCATCTTGTCGGCGAGCGCCAGGAAGGCTTCCATCGAATGGGGTGCCACCATGAGCACGACAACCGACTGACCTTCCTTCAGCCAGGGCTTGTGGCGGGTAAAGTAGTCGTAGGGAATGGGGGCGGCGATCGGGGCGACTTCCTTCAAGAGGATGCCGTTCTTGTGGGCGAGCGTATCCGCAAATTTCACCGCGTCCATGAAGTCGTCATAGCCGACGATGACGTCGACCCACTCGTAAGCCGGGGCGAGCGGCATCTCGACCTCGGTGATGATACCGTTGGTGCCATAGGCGTGGGAAACCTTCTGCAGGTCCCAAGCGGACAGTTCAAGCACGCGCGGTTCGGCTTCCATCGTGACGACGCGAAGGCGCAGGATATTTCCGAGGTCGCGCAAGCCGCCCCAGGTGATCGAGCCGACACCGCCGGAGCCGCCTGCGATGAATCCGGCAATGCTTGCTGTCTGCTTGGTCGAGGGGTGGAAGCGCAGTTCCTGGCCGGAATGTTCCTTGGTCTGGCGGTCAAGCTCGGAGATGATGATGCCGGGTTCGCATATGACGCGACCGGGCAGGATCTCCTTCACCTTGTTCATGTTGATGAGGTTGAGCACGATGCCGCCTGACAGGGGCATGGCCTGGCCGTAATTGCCGGTGCCACCGCCGCGCGGGGTAACAGGGACGCCATGGGCAAAGGCGACCTTCAAGGTGCGGATGACCTCTTCCTCGGTGGTCGCTGAAACGACGAGGTCACCGACGACATTGTCGAGTTCTTCCTTCAGGATCGGCGAATACCAATAGAAGTCACGGCTCTTCTGTTTGACCAGCGCCGGATTGTCCTCGACGGCGATGCCTTCCAGCTCTTCGATGATTTTGGCGTAGTCAGCCATGTCTAAACTCCAAGCAACGGGTCAAGTTCGCGGTAATCCGGCAGGCTGCGGTCGATGCCCATGCCATTCCGCATCACGATGCGGTCGGCCTGCGGACGGGAAAGAAATTCGCTCCAGCGGCGGGCACTGAAGAGGACGAGATCGGCGCGGCCGCCGACCGCAATGCGGCCGTGGTCAGGGCGCTTGAGGATGTCGGCCGGCGTGCGGGTGACGACCCTTGCTGCGGTGTCGAGCGGATGATCGAGATGGATGATGCGCACCGCTTCGCGGAAGACCTCGACGGGATCGAGATCACCATAGGCGTAGAAGGGATCACGGGTGTTGTCGGAGGAAACGGCGGTTGCCACACCCGCAGCTGACAGCTCGTGGAAGAGGGTAACGCCGCGTTGGCGGGGTGTGCGCCCGGACACGCGGTCCTGCAGATACATGTTGCACATCGGCAGTGACACGACCGCGAGGCCAGCTTCCGCCACCAGATCGATGGTGCGTTTCGCCAAATCCTCGTCCTGCCGGGCGAGCGAGCAGCAATGGCCGACGGTGACCGAACCCTCGAAACGGTTGCGGAGCTTGGCCTCGGCGATTGTCTTCAGTGTCAGAGTTTCCTTGTCCTGCGTCTCGTCTACATGCAGGTCGATATCGAGGCTGTTTTCCGAGGCTGTGCGGAAAAGGATGTCGAGCTTCTGGTCGAGGTCCGGCATCAGATAGGTGACGCCGCCGAGCAGGCCTCTATGCGCGACGATCACGTCGATGAGGTCCTTGAAGAAGGCCTCGTCGGTGATCTGGTCGAAGGGGAAAAGGGCTGAGGCCTGCAGGTCGATTTTGCCGGCCCAGGCGTCGCGGACTTCCGCGAAGACCTCGAAGGAGATGCGGTGCTGGGGCGCCAGGCTGTCGAGATGGGTGCGGATCAGGCTGGTGCCATGGGCGTAGGCCGTGCGCAGCGAGAATTCCATGCGGGCCTTGACGTCGGAAGCCGTCCAGTTGGCCTCCCGGTCGGATTTTACGGCTTCCAGCGCGCCCATGAAGTCGCCTGACGGGTTCGGACGGCGCTCCCAGATATGGCCCTTGTCGAGATGGGTGTGCATGTCGACGAAGGTCGGCCAGACCATGCCGTTCCTGAGATCGGTGGAAGGCAGGCCGGCAGGGGCTTCTCCCGGTCTCAGGATCGCCTCGACCTTGCCGTCTGCGACGACGATGTCGGCGTTGATCAGGCCCTCGCAGGCGGGGGCCTCCAGCCCGTCGACACAAATCTCGGGCAGTGTCGCATTGGCGAGAACGAAGCGCTTGGCGGCAGGGAGGGCGGTAATCGGACTCGACATCAGTTTTCTCGTTTCAGGCTGCTCTCGTGCCAGCGATGCAGCGCCAGCCAGGAAATGAAGGAGGTGATGGCAAAGATCACGACGCCAAGGCAGGAGAGCAGGAAGAGGGCGGCAAACAGGCGCGGAATGTTCAGACGGAACTGTGCCTCAAGCAGGCGGAAGGCAAGCCCCGAACCGGCGCCGGCCGAGCCTGCCGCGAATTCGGCGACGACGGCGGCGATGAGCGCGAGGCCGCCGCCGATCCGGAGACCCGTCATGAAATAGGGGAGCGAGGCCGGCAGCTTCAGATAGAGCAGCGTCTGCCAGCGCGAGGCGCCGTAGAGGTCAAAGAGATTGAGCAGGTTATGATCGACGCTCTTCAGGCCCTGGATCATGTTGGAAAGGATCGGGAAGAAGGCGACGAGAAAGGCGCAGATCAGCAGTGCCACCTGGGTCGAGGGCGAGTAGATCAGGATCAACGGCGCAATGGCGACGATCGGCGTGACCTGCAGGATGACGGTGATCGGGTAAAAGGCGATCTCGATCCATTTCGACTGCACGAGCGCGACAGCGATGCCGACGCCGCCCAGAAGTGCCAGCCCCAGCGACATCAGGGTGATCTTGGTGGTGACCCAAAGTGCCGGCGACAGCGTGCCCCAGTCTTTGAACAGGGCGCCGGCGACCACAATCGGGCCGGGCAGGATGTATTGCGGAACGCCGCTCACCCAGACGCCGACTTGCCAGACCACGATCAGCAGACAGACGACGATGATGGGGACGAGGATTTTCAGTAGCGTTTCGGCCGGCCCGGTCATCAGTGATGCTCCCCGTCCATGGCTTCGATGAGTGTTTTGGATACGGTTTCACAGGCCTGGCGATAGTCTTCCGAGGTCCGATAGAAGGCATCGCGGTCGAGGCTGGTCTGCAGCGGGAAATCCGCGTGCACGCGGCCGGGGCGCGCCTTCATCACCACGATGCGGCTCGAAAGGTAAGCGCTTTCGAACACCGAATGGGTGACGAAGATGACGGTGATGCCGGTTTCCTTCCAGAGCTTGAGCACATCATCGTTCAGCTTCTGGCGGGTGATTTCATCCAGTGCGGCAAAAGGTTCGTCCATGAGGAGGAGTTTCGGCTTGGTCACAAGCGCGCGGGCGATCGAAACGCGCATCTTCATGCCGCCGGAGAGTTCGCGCGGATAGGCGCCGGTGAAATCCTTCAGACCAACGCGGTCGAGTGCTGCCAGGATGTCTGCCGTGGCGGCGGCCTTCGAGATGCCGCGGAGCTTCAGCGGCAGGTAGACATTGCCGAAGACGGTTGCCCAGGGCATCAGCGTCGGCTCCTGGAAGACGAAGGAAACATCGCCTTCGGGCAGGCCCTTGGAGTTGATGCGTGAGCTTGGCCAATCGATCGTGCCGGTTGTTGTATCGCCCAGGCCGGCGATGATCCGGAGCGCGGTCGACTTGCCGCAGCCGGAGGGGCCGAGAAGGCTGACGAATTCACCACCGTTGACGGTGAGCGACATGCCCGTGAGTGCCGCCGTACCGTTGGAGAAGACCTTGGACACGTCCTTCATCACTACGAGCGCCCGGCGCTGTTCGGGAGGGGGCGGGGTGAAGGGGGATTCGGAACGTGACATTGACAGCCTTGGTATCTGAATGAACAGGAGTGCTCGGAATTTGCCCCTCACCTTACCGTCTCTCCGCATGCGGGGAGAGGGATGTCACCACATGCCGGCCCGGAACTCCTTCTCCCCGCAAGCGGGGAGAAGGTGGCGGCAATTCAGGCGCAACGCGTTGCGCCCGGGATGAGGGGCTGCCCCTTACTTCTTCAGCGCCATGCCAACGCCCTTGCAGACGAACTGCGTGGTGTAGGCCTTCTTGTAATCGAGGTCGGCCGGCTGGACACCGATCTGGACCATGGAGTCGAAGAAGGCCTTGTATTTCTCATCGGTCATGCACCCGATGCCCTTGTCCATCGCCTCACCGGACTCGACGATGCCGTATTCCTTCATCTTGGCGATCGAGTACTCGATCTGCCCATCGGTCATTTCCGGGTTGTCGACCTTGATCAGATCGTTGGCAGCCTTGTTGTCGCCGTAGAGGTAGTTGTACCAGCCTTCAGCCGAGGCATCGATGAAGCGCTGCACGACATCGGCCTTGGTTTCGACCATGGTCGTCGTGGTCGTGATCATGGTGGAATAGGGGTTGTAGCCGTTGTCGGCGAGAAGGAAGACCTTCGGCGCCCAGCCGGCCTGCTTCTCGATCTCATAGGGTTCCGACGTCAGGTAGCCCTGCTGGGCGGACTTCGGATCTGCAATGAAGGGGGCCGGGTTGAAGGTGTAGGGCTTGTACTTCTCGTCGGTGAAGCCCTCGAAATTCTTCTTCATCCACTCGTAATAGGTGACGTAGCCGTCCTTGCCCATGAAGATGCTGTCGAGCTTGGCGAGGTCCGCGAACGTCTCGATGCCCTGGTCGGGATGGGCGAGCAGGACTTGCGGGTCCTTCTGGAAGATTGCCGCGACATCGATCAGCGGGATGCCTTCCTTCACCGCGTCCATTTCGCCGAGCGGGCTGCCCATGTAGAAATCCACCTTGCCGGCGATCAGAAGTGCGCGGTTGGCTGCCTGCGGGCCGCCCTGGATAACCTTGACCTTCAGGCCGTACTTCTCATAGGTGCCGTCTGCCACGGCCTGATAGAATCCGCCGTGTTCCGCCTGGGCCAGCCAGTTGGTGCCGTAGGTGACCTCATCGAGGGCCAGCGCTGCGGAGGTGGAGCCAAGCGAAGCGGCAAGGCCCATCAGGGCAAAGAGGCTGGTCTTGGTGAGCATGTCGCGCATTGATTGTTCCCCTGTTCGTTGGAGGGCCCGTTCCGGGCTCCTTTTTAATCATTTGATCGAGTGTCATGCGCCTTGAAAAGCATCAAAATTCGCCCGCATCGATGCTTTTTTTGCACTGGTCGCATGAATGCTGCATAGTGATGCGGCATGGCTAAATTTTACGCAGCGGAGGTCCCGTGCTGCACTCCAGAAAGCTTCTCTACATCAATGAAATCGTGCGCTGTGGCTCAATCCGCAAAGCCGCCGCGCGCCTCAATGTCGCATCATCAGCAGTCAACCGCCAGATCCTCGCATTCGAAGAGGAGCTGGGTGCGCCGATCTTCGAACGCCTTCCCAAAGGTCTGCGCCTCACGGCCGCTGGCGAGCTCTGCGTAGAGCATATTCGTGACGTGCTGAAGAACTACGAGCGCCTGGAGGGGCGCATCCGGGGCCTCAAGACACCGCATGCCGGCAAGGTTTCGCTCGTGACGACCGTTGGCCTCGCCTCAGGCCCTCTGCCGGCAATTCTCGCGGGCTTCATTGCCGAACATCCCCGCGTGCAGATCAAGCTGCGCAATGACGGCGGCTCGACGACAATCAACCCGGTCCTGACCGGCGAGGTGGATCTCGGTCTCGGCTTCAACATCCCGGCAACGCCCGGCATTCGCACGCTTGCCAATTTCGATGTGCCCGTCGGCGTCGTGCTGCCGCCCGGGCATCGGCTGGCACGCGAAGAGGGGCCGGTCGATCTCGTTGAGGTGGTGCAAGAGCCGTTGATCCTCGCGCAGTCCGGTACCAGCCTTCGCAACATCATCGATCTCGCGCTCGCGCCGCTGCCGCTGCTGGTCGAGCCTGTGGTGGAGACGAACTCATCGGAGCTCATGAAACAGCTGGTGAAGGCTGGGACGGGCCTCACCTTGCTCAATCCGCTCGATGCTGTGGCGGAGTGTCGGCGCGGTGAGCTGATCTTCCGGCCGCTGACCGAGGCGCATATCCGCCATCAGCCAATGAAGCTGTTTGCCCGGGCGCGGGCGCCACTCGATTCTGCGACCAGTCTCTTTGTCGAGTATCTGATGCAGGAGCTGCTGGCACAGGTTCAGGATCTGAAAGCGCAGGGGCACATCCCCGAGACCATTCGCGGTCAAGGCTGAGGTTCGCTGGGGCGCCTTAGTCGGGAGCGTAGAGACTGGAGAGCGGGTATTCCGCGAGATCGCGCAGGAGCTCGATGAAGCCTGCGACCTGGTGCTTGCAGATCGCTTCGCCCTTTGCCGCCGTGCCCTTCGAGGCATCGCCGACCACGCCCTGCGGGTTGAGGTCATGGGCGATCCAGGCGAGGGAATGTGGCGGGAGGGGCGTGAGGAACTTTGAATTTGCTCTCATCTCCTCGGCCCTGGAGACAAAATTCTGAGCCTTGTCCATGCGCACCAGTTCGGGACGAAAATGCAGCATCAGCGAGGTCTCTACCTCCCCACCATGAATGCCATAGCGGCTTTCATGCTCGGAGATCATGCCGTCCGGATTGCCGAAGCGGCCCCATTGGGTGGAGACGACGGCCATCTGGTGGCGGACGCGCAATTCGCGGGCGACGATGCTCATGACATCGACATTGCCGCCATGGGAGTTGACGATGACAAGCTTGCGGATGCCAGCTTCTGCGACCTTGGTGCCGATCGCGGTCCAGGCGGGGATCAGGATTTCCGGACCGAAGGAAAGGCTGCCGGGGCCGTAGACGTGTTCATTGGCCTTGCCAATTTCCTGTGTGGGCAGGACGAGAAAGTCGAGGTCATCGGGACGTTGAACCATCAGTTCGGCCAGCATGCCGTTCGCAATCGCGACATCGGTTGCGATCGGCAGATGGGGGCCATGCTGCTCGGTCGAGGCGATCGGCAAAATGGCGATCGTAGTATCCGCAGGCAGAGTGGCGAAATCCGTCGTGGTCAGTTCATTCCAGAAAAAGGGTTTCGCCATGGCCGTGCCTCGCTGTCTCGTTCTTCCGATCGATAAGACAAAACAGCGGGCTGCGAAAAGCATCATATTCAGTGCGGGCCGTTGCCTTATTGCGCTCGCAGACGAGTGCGCTGGCCTCCCTGACGCTGCGCATGGCGTCAAAAGACGAAACCGGGATGTTCATTCCCGGTGCTTCCTTTTTGTCTCGCCCTGTCGCGCTGTCGCCCTGAATGCGCAGCGCTCACGCTGGAGCACGCTTGCGAGGGAATCGCGACGCGAAGACGCATTGTCGATGTGCCTGCTCCGCCCCAGATAACGATCGCGTCTGTACTTCAACTGTGGAAAGCCGATCATGCACCCCGAGGTCACCGTCTGGTTCGACAGCAGTTGCCCGCTGTGTCAGCGCGAGATTGCATTCATGCGACGCCTCGACCGGCGCGGGGCGATCCAATTCCTGGATGCCTGCGATCCTACGGTCGGCTGTCCGGTCGATCGTGCCGAGATCCTCACTCGCTTCCATGCGGAGGAGAATGGCCGGCTTTTGTCCGGGGCCGCGGCCTTCGCCGCGATGTGGCGGGCCATTCCCGTGCTCCGTCCGCTTGGGATCGCGGCCGGCTGGCCAGCTCTCACACCGGCCTTCGACGCGGCTTATCGCGGTTTCCTTCGGATCCGGCCTCGGCTTCAACGACTGTTGCGCTGAAGCCTGAGAGGCCGGGGACAATTCTTTCACTGAGGCATTGGAATTGCCGTGGCCGTTGACGGTAGTGCTTGCTCGCTCGAAGCCACGGCCTGCTGAGGCTGGTCGCGAGATGGCTCACTGCGTGAGACGGAGGCTGGTGTTCTTGTGGGTGCCGCGTCGGCAGCCGGGGCCGAATAGGCATAGGTGGTTGTGGTCTGGTGAAGCGATCCCAGTGCCAGTCCGGGCTGTGCCCCTGCACCTCCAAGTGTCAGTCCGCCGAGAAGGCCTGCCAATATCTCCGGCCCGATGTCGGGGTGACAGTAGCGGAGGCGGATTGTGATGGGTTCCGCGAGCGCAACGGAGGCAGTCTTGTCGAGGGCCTGCCAAGCATAGACACAGCCGCCCTTGTTGCCGAGTTTTCCGGTAGCCGTGCCATATGGCCCATAGCTGTTTCGTCCGACGACGGGGTCGATGCTCATGCGGACGCCGGGAAAGTCGGCCTGAAGCGCCTTGGCGATTTCATTCCGGCCTGGCCCGCGTGGGCCATATCGGGTCGATGCCGATGCTGCAATCAGAGTGAGCCTGTTGTCGCCGGGCACGGTCGTCCTGTTGACATAGATGATGTCCTGCGTGGTTCCGTCGCTGCCCATGTATTGCCGCACACTGAGCGGGGCTTCGCCGAGGCTGGTGAGGCTCGCGCGGGCCATGTGAGCAGGTAGCTCGCGGTTGCCGGTTTGCGCCGTTCCGGCAGCCGACGTCATGCCCTCGAGAAAGGGATCTTCGACGGTGGTGCAACCGTGAAGCCCAAGGAGTGCCAGGATAAGGAGACCGGGTGCCTTCATCGGGTTATCCCCATGCGCTCGTTGATTGCCGCTATGCCGCGGCTATTGGCCGGGTCCGCCATAACCTGGTTGAGCTGCGCGAATATTGATCGGGACTGGGCGAGATTGCCGAGATGGTAGTGGCTCCAGGCACGCATCTGGCTGATGCCCACTGGTTCCGGCACGAGCTGAAGGCGTACATTGAGCGCTTCGAGAGTCTGGCGATATTGCTTGCGGTCGAAAGCGCTCCGTGCCTTCTGCCACAGGAGTTCGGCCCGCAGTTCACGTTCGCGCAGGGGCGTCAGGGGCTGTCTCATCAAGAGGGCTTCGGCATCATCGGTAAGCTTGGCGCGGAGCAATGTGAGCCCCAAGCCGTAAGCTGCATCATCCGCCTTGCCGCCGCCGCGGGCCAGGCCGTCCGTGAATGCCTGGCGGGCTTCGGCCAGATGATTGAGCCCGAGCAGGCACCAGCCCTTGGACACCTGCACGTCCGGCCTGAGCTGCCCTCTTGCCTCGAGTTTCCTGAGGTCTGCAATGCAGGCGCCATAGTCCTTCTTCTGCAGGCTGGAGAGATAGCGCGCTTCGATCCCGCCCGGAGCGTTCACGGCTTTGCCACCCTTGCCTTTGGGCTCGGCAGCAGACTTGATTTCGGCGAAAACGGTAAAATAGACCTCCCCGTACTGCGCGCGAAGTTCGTTGATCTCGGCCTTCTGACCAAGCCGCGTCATTGACAGGAGCATCCCCTTCAGGCTGTCCGCTTCCGGCTGCCAGTCGAATGCCTTGGCGAACCAGGCGCTGGCCGGCTGGAACTGCCGGGAGTTGTAGGCATACCAGCCGAGAAGGCGGGCATGGTCTGCCGACTCCGTCTTCTGGATGGCCTCCGAATAGCGGGTAACAACCCGGTCTTCGATCTTCGTCTTGCCTTCGCCCTTGAAGGCGAACGACAATTGATCCGCGAGAAATGCGTCTTCCGCACTCAAGAGATCGAGATGCTCGGACACGAAGGCAAAGGCCTCCGCATCCTCCGAGAGATGGACATGGCTCAGCGCGAGGCCGCGCACGGCTTCCGGCGTCGGATGATCCTCCATCAAGCGCTCAAACCACGACGATGCCTCTTTCGGCTGCTCGATCTTGAGCAGATACCAGCCCATCAGTGCGAGATCCTTCGGGGACCCGGACGTTTCGGCCACCTGCCGGACTGCAGCCAGGACCTCGTCACCGGGGCGCGGTGCGCCCGGGACACTCGCGGCATAGTCCCCGATCTCCCGACGCATCAGGTCGAGTTGCAGGGGACCCATGCCGAGTGCGAGGTCGGGATCGGCCGACAGGACCTGCATGGCTTCGCGAAGGCCCGCGGCCGGAACGTCTTCGATCGCCTTCTGCAGGGTCGTCAGCACGAGCTCCTTGGAGAAGGCCTTGTCCTGCCCGCGAAACAGGATGCCGCGGTAGAGGTTTGTCAGGGCGTCGCGCATATCGTTTGCCCTGTAGGCATCGATCATCATCCAGAGCAGGTCGATCTCGGTCTCCTGCATCGGATCGAGGCCAGCGCCAATTCGAACGAGTGTCGCAAAATCCTTGGCCTCATGGGCGGCTGTGATTGTGTTGCGCAGCTTTCGGCGTTCGAGCTTCATGCGGAAGTCGTCAGACGGTTCCCAACCGGGATTTGCGGCCGCGATCCGGCTGATCTCCTGGTCGATCCCGGCATAGTCGTCACGCTCGTACAGCTGCCAGAGGCTGCTTTCATCCACCGTGTTGCCGGCGTCCGGGGCGTAAAGATCTTCGGGAAGAACGAAGTCGGGAAACCTCACTTCCAGGCGGCGGGTTTCAGCCTCGACCCGATCGGCCTCGCCGTTCTTCGCATAGAAGTAGAGTGCGGCAAGATCGACGCTATCGGGTGCTGACTTGAGTTCCGGCTTCGCCGCCTCGTTCACCGCTTCCATGGATGGTGGCGCCATGGTCGATGCGGCCTGACGAACGACCAATGGCGCCGCCGTGAGGGGCATGGCCAAGGCGAATGTGGTGAGGATCGTGCCGGCACACAGTGCGGCGGCTCTGCTGTTCTTGTTCATTCGACTGTCCTCACGCCCTTGCGCGGCACCGTGTAGCCAATCCACCAGCCAAACCCGCCCATCAAGAAAACGACGAGCGCAACGTAGATCATGAAGTTGTCCGAGAGCCAGGCTGCCGCGAGGCGTCTGAGATTGGCGGGGCTCGTGTCCGTGATCGGGAAAAAGCTGTAGGCCTGGGGTTTGCGGTTGACGAGTTCCAGATCGGAACGGCGGATAATGGACTCCTCGCCCTCAAGCGCAGTCCATGTTCCGGGCCTTGTCAGGGCGGCCACACCCAGAGAAAGCGAGACTTCATCGGTTGCGCTGACAATGGTCCAGACGGCATCGCTGTCCGGCACTTTAGACTGCCTCAAGCTCACCAGACGGTCCTGTGTCTCGATGTGGACATCGTCGCCGATCTCTCTGTAGGTCAGCCAGCGGTTTACTGTGGTTGCCGCCGCAGACAGCCAAGCCGTGATCCGGCTTTTCGCGGACAGTTTGTCCTCTTCCAGTTGGGTCTCCACCTGAAAAGCGTTGAGCAGTGCCTCGGAGTGGGACGACGGACCAGTTCCGCCGATGGACGCCGTGACCAATGCGTCGGTCGCCGCCATATGAAGGCGGTTTCCCTTGGGGACCACCAATTCAGCGCTTTCCGTGGCGCCTCCGTCGGCGTTCACGACGAGAACGTTCCCCGTCGTCTTGGCCGGGTCCGGGCGACCGATCTTCACCTCGGCAGGCAAGGGGTGGCCTGCCGAAATCGCCATGCGAGCAAGGACGGTCAGTGCCGAGCCCAGGCGCGCCGGGGTTGGGGCATCGACGTAGATGTCGAATGCGCCGGCGCCGGCGAAGGGGAATGATTTTCCGGCGAATGCTGCGAGATCCGGCAAGCGCCCTGCGCGTGCCAGTGGCGGGATCTTGACGGTGGTCTCCTGCAGCAGCAGGAAACGGGAGCGGCTTTCATCGCGTGCCGCCGGATCGCAGGCGAGATCGCCTGATGTCGGCAGTTCCGCGAGGATGCGGACATGATTGACGCCAGGATGGAAGGCCCGCAGCGGCAGTTCGAGGGGTTTGTTCTCGAGCCTTACGCCTTCCGGATCGTGGAGAATCTGGCTTGCCGCCGCGCGCTCGTTGACGCGCACGAGGATCTGGGTTCCCGCAGCAAGGCCCGGTGCCGTTGCCGCATTCAGATGCAGGTCTACCGTCGCGTAGTCACCCGGGTAGAGGTCGGCCGGCATCACGATGTCGAAACTCGTCTGGAACAGGCGCCCGGAAAACGGGGTGGTACGGTAGCCCACCTCGGAGAGTTCGTGGGTGCCCGGCTGGTTGCCGTCAATGATGCCGCGCGCGGCCGCCAACTTGTTAGCCCGAATCAGGGGTTGGAGCGGACCATTCACGGCGGCCAGCAGGAATGCCTGGGTCTCAGCTATGCCGGAGGCGCGCAGGGTGACGGCGTACCGACCGGCATCGCCCCGGCGCACGGAAAGTCCGCGCGGCGCCCCCGCCAGCGCATCGTGCGCCGATTGCGGCAGATCGGCATCATCCAGGTCCCCCACGTAGACGTCGATGCCCGGCCCCGTGCCTTCGAGTTCACCAAGGCTGACGACAATGTCTTTGCGCCCGAGGACCAGAGCAAGCGTCTGCATCAGTGGGAGACTATCCCGGAGGGCGGTGTTTGCCGTTTCCGACTTTGCAATCAGTCGGATTTCGGTTGCTGCATCTCCGTTGCGTCCGACCGAAAGCAGGTTCGCAAGATCGCCGTCCTTTGCCGGGACTCCGGCCACGAAGCCGCTCACGAGGGTGTCAAACTGGCTCCACAATTCGTAGCTCGCTTCGATGCTGCAATCGATGCGGTGGTGCTGGCGAGCACGGATCCGAACAGTGTTCCAACCGGTCACGAGGTCTTTGGCCGCAACCGGCAAATCACGGGTTGTCGGACCGTGCGGTGAGCGGATCGGGAAGCTCGAAAGCGGCTTGCCGTTCAGTTCGACATCGACAGTTGCATCGTCGGGTAGGACCGATACCGCATTCGTATAGCTGAGGCGCAATGCGCCGCTGGTCGCTGCCTGGTCGGGCGAGAGGTAGAATGTGAGTTCACGGACGGCATCTTCGCCCTCCATCCGCATCTCGCTTGCCGATTGGCGGAACGACACCAATTGGGATTGGCCACCGGAAACCGGTGCGGTTGAGCCGGAGGAGATCGTCGGAGGTGTGAGCTCGCTCGCGACGGTCGAAAGGTTCGGTGCCACCAGCCAGAGTGCGGTTGCGGCAGACAAAAGAACGGTCAGTTTTCGCTTACGCATATGCCGTTCCTCTCTGTGTCGCCGACACGGCGGCGGGAGTGTCCCGGCGTAAGCCCGGAGCATGGATGACCATCGGCGCATCCGGATGCGATACTTCCGTGGTTTCCCGCACCAGACGGAGCGCATAGGTGAAGCCGCGAAGCGTCTCGGTGACCGTCCACAGGGCAAACCGGATCGTGCCGGTAAAAAAGCCCTTGTGCTTCTGGACACGGTTCCAGCGATCCTGCAGCGGCTGCTGGTCGCAGTACATCATCTCGGCAATGGCGACGAAGGTTTCGGGGGTCCGTTCGGCAAAGGCGAAGCCGAAGTCCGTCTCGTCGGGGCGTCGGATCACGCTTCTGCAGATGAGTGGGACCTCCATGCTGCGACCGTGGCGACGCACTTCGATGACGGCTTCATGCCCCTTGTCGATCCCATCGACCGGCTTGCCATCGATGAACTGGAGGGCAAGGCCACCGCTCGAGACGTCCCCGATGATGACGGCGTATCCGGTGCCGTCGAGATGCAGGATCGCGTGGCGGCGCACGTGGAGACGCGGGTTGCGTCGGCGCTCCCGGCGCTCGGAGACCGACCCCAATGCCGCACCGGCGACACCCATGTTGATGATGTTCCAGCCGGCAACGATCAGCAGCAGTTCCGATGGCATGGCCTCGGTGGTGTAGCGCCAGATGGCATAGCAGGTGGCCGCAAGCAGCAGGAAGAAGACCAGGAAATAGGGGCGGGCGAGGGGAGACAGTTTGCTCTCGTCGAGTGTCTGTCCCTTCGAGGTGACGTTGAAGGTCGGCTTGCGCGGATTGCGCACGACGCTGAGGATCGCGCCGAAGAGCATGACCGACTGTACATATTCATAGAGTTCCGACACCCAGGGCCAGCGCACGCGGCCGAAAAGATAGCTCTGCATGGCGAAGGACGAGATGAGGTAGGTGACCGAATAGCATACGAATTCGGTGATGTTGGCTTCGAAGATCTGCAGCGAGAAGAATATGTAGAGCAACGGCGAGAACATGAAGGTCAGCCGTGTGAGCGGAAAGAGCCAGAAGAGGTTCGTGCCGGCGTAGCAGATGCGCTGCGCCGTGGTCAGGCCGCGTTGCAGAAAGGGACGGTTGAGTGTCAGGATCTGGAGCATGCCCTGCGCCCAGCGCACACGCTGGCCGATGAAGGAGACCAGGGTTTCCGGCTGCAGACCGGCAATCAGCGGCTTGTCGACATAGAGGCTGTGCCAGCCGCGGCAATGAAGCGCCAGCGCGCTTTCGCAATCCTCGGTGATGGATTGACCTGAAAAGCCATCGGTTTCCTTCAGGGCTTTACGGCGCAACACGGCTGCAGAACCGCAGAAGAAGGAGGCATTCCATTTGTCCAGTCCGCGCTGCACGACAGAGTAGAACATCTCGTTCTCCGACGGCATCTTGCCGAAGGTCTGAAGGTTCTTTTCCACCGGGTCCGGATTGAGGAAGTAGTGCGGGGTTTGCACCAGGAAGAGCTTCTCATCCTTGGAGAAATAGCCGACCGTTTCGTTTAGGAATTCGCGCACCGGTGCATGGTCGGCATCGAAGACGACCACCAGTTCCCCTGATGAGATCTGAAGCCCGGCATTCAGATTGCCGGCTTTGGCATGGCTGTTTTCGGCACGGGCGTGGTAGTGAACGCCCAGGGCCGCGGCGAGCGCCTGCAGTTCCTCCCGGCGCCGTCGGGCAGCGATCGCGGCGCGCGGATCGGACTGGCTGCATTTGGCGTCCGTGCCGCCGTCGTCCAGAAGATAGACATTCAGCTTGTCTGCCGGATAGTTCATCGACTTCGCCGCTGCAAGTGTCAGCGCGAGCAGGTCGGCAGATTCGTTGTAGGATGGAACGAAGACGTCGACCGTCGGCTTTTCGCTGTCCTGCAGCCGTGGTGCCGGGTTGCGCTGTAGGGGATCGGCGACGATGAAGAAGTTGATCGCCAACATCACCAGGCAATACATTTCCGCCGCGTAGAGAATGATGCCGGGAATGAAGTTCAACGGCTCGTGGATGTCCGGCAGTGTCTCCGTCGTGCGCCAGAAAGCATAGCGCAACGCGAGGACGGCCGAGAAGACGAAGGTCATCAGACGGAAAGTCTTGTTCTGCGGGCGCATCATGAACAGGAGCATCAGCCCCAAAATGGCCAGACTGAGAACCAGTTGCGCCTGGAGGCTGATTGGCAGCCAGAGCAGGAACACACCAAGAAGGCCCGCAAAGATCGCGGGCAACGCAACGCACATCATGTGCCAAACCCCATGTTTCACCCCACCGCAGCGTCATCTGCGGCGATCCCTCGCAAGGAACATCCGGCATAAAGGGGGGTATTTCTTAGTAAATTGCTAAGGTCACGGGGCTCTCCCGTGACGCAAATTTGGGATTCTGACCCTATGAAATTTAGCGTAATATGCTGATTTCAAACACTATTGTTCATTGGAATTTCCGGGTTTTCGGATGTTTGGGTTTATGAAAGTCCTAAGCCTGATCTAATCGACATGGTTGACGTCAGCTTAAGATGCGGCACCCGCGGTTCGTCTCGTTTCGTTGCGGCACAGCTTGTTGTGGGCAACGGTCTGCCCTGCGACTAACGGAGAATGTACGATCTGCACCGGATTCGTTACTCCTAGACAATTGTCTATTCCGCCTTGGGACAAGGATTGGCGGAAAAGACGTGGAGGACGAGGGGTCTTGGAGGACGTCTCGTCGAGGAAAGGGAGGAGCACTCGTGACGGATAAATCTTCGTCTAACGCTTACTGGTCAGCGAACATTCGCATCATCTACATCTGCCTGGCGATCTGGGGCATCGTATCCTACGGATTCGGCATCCTGCTTCGCCCCGCTCTGTCGGGTATTGCCGTCGGTGGAACCGATCTCGGCTTCTGGTTCGCCCAGCAAGGCTCGATCGTGGTCTTCATCGCTCTGATTTTCGGCTACGCGATTTACATGAACAAGATCGACCGCGAATTCGGCGTCGATGAGCAGTAAGGCGGACCAATAATGGATCAGTATACACTCAATCTGCTGATCGTAGGCGCGTCCTTTGCGCTTTACGTCGGCATCGCCATCTGGGCTCGAGCCGGAACCACGGCCGAGTTTTATGCCGCAAACCGTGGTGTCAACCCGGTCTTGAACGGCATGGCAACCGCGGCCGACTGGATGTCGGCGGCTTCGTTCATCTCCATGGCCGGCCTCATCGCCACCGTCGGCTACGGCAACTCGACCTACCTCATGGGTTGGACCGGCGGCTATGTGCTGCTCGCACTGCTGCTCGCGCCCTACCTGCGCAAGTTTGGCAAGTACACGGTTCCGCAGTTCATCGGTGACCGCTTCTACAGCCAGGGCGCTCGCCTGACGGCTGTCGTCTGCCTGATTGTCATTTCGGTGACCTACGTCATCGGTCAGATGACGGGTGCCGGCGTTGCCTTCTCGCGCTTCCTGGAAGTTGATGTGTCGACGGGTCTGTGGATCGCGTCTGCGGTCGTCTTCGTCTATGCCGTTCTCGGCGGCATGAAGGGCATCACCTACACGCAGGTCGCACAGTACATCGTTCTGATCATCGCCTATACCATCCCGGCGATCTTCATCTCGCTGCAGCTCACCGGCAATCCGATCCCGTGGTTCGGCCTCTTCGGCACGCATACGGAATCCGCGCTTCCGCTCCTGCAGAAGCTCGATCAGGTGGTTACCGACCTCGGCTTCAATGCCTACACCGCTCAAGGCTCCATGCTGAACATGACCCTGTTCACGCTGTCGCTGATGATCGGTACGGCTGGTCTGCCGCACGTCATCATCCGCTTCTTCACTGTTCCGAAGGTGTCTGATGCGCGTTGGTCCGCCGGTTGGGCTCTTGTGTTCATCGCGCTGCTCTATCTGACGGCTCCGGCTGTCGGCGCCATGGCACGCCTGAATATCATCGACACCATCTATCCGGGTGGCACGCAGCAGGAAGCGGTACTCTACGAAGAGCGCCCGGACTGGATGCGTAACTGGGAAGTTACGGGTCTGTTGAAGTTCGAGGACAAGAACGGCGACGGCCGCATGCAGTATTACAATGATGCTGCCGCCGGCTTCACCGACACGGCCACTCAGCGTGGCTGGACGGGCAACGAGCTGACGATCAACAACGACATCCTCGTTCTCGCCAATCCGGAAATCGCACAGCTTCCGGGCTGGGTCATCGCCCTCATTGCTGCCGGTGGTCTCGCAGCCGCTCTGTCGACCGCAGCCGGCCTGCTTCTCGCCATCTCGTCGGCGATCAGCCACGATTTGATCAAGGACTTCCTGAAGCCGGACATTTCGGAAAAGGGAGAACTCATGGCGGCACGTATCGCCATGGCAGGCGCAATCCTGGTCGCAACGCTCCTGGGTCTCAACCCGCCCGGCTTTGCTGCCCAGACCGTTGCACTGGCCTTCGGCCTTGCCGCTGCAACGATCTTCCCGGCTCTGATGATGGGCATCTTCTCGAAGCGCATCAACTCGCTCGGCGCCACGCTCGGCATGATCGTCGGCCTGGTGGTCACCTGCTTGTACCTGTTCACCTATCTGGGCTGGTTCTTCGTCGCAGGGACCAACATGCTCGAAAACGTTCCGGCCAACTACCTGTTCGGCATTCCGCCGACGGCGTTCGGCCCGATCGGTGCGCTGCTCAACTTCGCCACGGCCTACGTCGTGTCGATGATGACGCAAGCTCCGCCGCAGCATGTCCAGGATCTCGTCGAATCCATCCGCGTTCCGCGCGGTGCGGGTCAGGCGACCGGTCACTAATATCAACCTATCGGGAGGGGCGGCACAGTCGCCCCTCCTGTCCCTCAAACAAACAAGGCGCCAGGGCGCCCAATGAGGGCGAGGCACATGGTCCAGTTGCAGTCCGCCGTGCTGGCTTTTCTCGAGACGGTCCATCCCTATGACAGTCTCCCGAAAGATGAGATCGAGCGGGTCTCTACCCGCTTTCAAGAGATTTCCGTTTCAGCTGGTGCAGAAATCTATCACCGCGGAAATCCTCTGCCGGGCATCTACCTGATCATGGACGGTGCGGTCGAAATCATGGATGTCACCAATACGGTGGTCTCCGAACTCGCCCCGCGCAACTCGTTCGGCGAACGTGGCCTTCTGGCCGACGGTTTTGCAGCCACCACGGCCACGGCGCGGAGCGCCTGCACGCTTCTGATCCTGCCGAAAGATGAATTTCATCGACTGATGCAGGAGCAGCCGGTCTTTTCCCGCTTTTTCACGCGCGGCAGATTTGCCGACAGCCGTCGCGGCGACATGACGATCCAGAAGGTCAGCGAGCTCATGTCGCGACCGCCGATCGTCTGTTCGCCGTCCGACACCGTCCGGTCTGCTGCGACACTCATGCGGGAGCGGCATGTCTCCAGTCTCGGTGTCGTCGAGGACGGACGTTTTCAGGGGATCTTGACGACCCGCGACCTGACCGGACGGGTGCTCGCGGAAGGGCTCGATCCCGAGACGACGCCGGTGTCGGCGGTCATGACACCCCATCCCGTCGGTCTGCGTGGCGAGGCGCTTGGCTCGGACATCCTGCATCTGATGCTGGAGCGCCGCGTCGGTCATCTTCCTGTCGTGGAGGGGGACCGGCTGATCGGCATGATCACGCAGACGGATCTCATTCGCTTCCACGCCATCAGTTCGGCCCAGTTGATCAGGGACATCGCGTCTGCCGATCGCGCCGAGGACATGCGCGCGATCACCGCGCGGATCCCGCAACTGCTGGTTCAGCTCGTGGGCAGCAACAATGCGCATGAGGTCGTGACCCGCCTCATCACCGACATCGCCGACAGTGTGACACGCAGATTGATCATGCTCGCCGAGCGCGAGCTGGGCCCACCACCGGTGCCATACGTCTGGCTCGCCTGCGGCAGCCAGGGCCGCCAGGAGCAGAGTGGGGTCAGCGATCAGGACAATTGCATCTTCATCGAGGATGGCGTCGAGCCCGAGGAGATGCCCTGGTACCAGCAACTGGCTGCCAAGGTGAGCAGAGGGCTCGATATCTGCGGCTATTTCTATTGCCCGGGGGACATGATGGCGAGCAATCCGCGCTGGTGCCAACCGGTCTCCGTCTGGCGCAGCTATTTCCGCGACTGGATCTACAAGCCGGACCCGACTGCGCAGATGCTGGCCAGCGTGATGTTCGATCTTCGGCCGATCTGCGGTGCGTCTTCGCTTTACCAGGATCTGCAGGCGGAAACACTGGAAGAGGCGAGCCGCAACTCGATCTTTACCGCCCACATGATCAGCAATTCCCTGAAGCACGCGCCGCCGCTCGGGCTGCTCCGTGGCTTTGCGACCATCCGCAGTGGCGAGCATCGCAACCAGATCGACATGAAGCACAATGGCGTCGTTCCGGTGGTGGATCTGGGACGGGTCTATGCCCTGATGGGGCGGCTCCCTCCCGTCAACACCCGCGCGCGATTGCTGGCGGCGGAGGAGGCGGGGATCATCTCGGGCGCCGGCGCGCGTGATCTGATTGCGGCCTATGACCTCATCGCAGACATGCGGCTGCGAAATCAGTTTCGCCAAGTGCGTGACGGCAAAAAGCCGGATAACTTTCTTGCGCCCTATGATTTCGGCGATTTCGAGCGCTCTCATCTGCGCGACGCCTTCGTTGTCGTCAGGACCATGCAATCGGCGCTCGCCAATGGCGGACGGGCGCCTGTCTAGAGGAATGAAGAATGCTGTTTGAGTTGATTGCCGCAGTGGTTGCCGGCGTTGCCCTGGCCGGATTGGCGATGCTGCTGCGCTGGTTGAGCCGTGGCCGGTTGCCCAAGTGGATCATCCCGGCCATGGCTGGCGTCGGCATGTTGAGCTATTCGATCTGGAGCGAATACAGCTGGTTCGATCGCATGAACATTGCTCTGCCTGGCATTGCGGTTTCGTGGAAGAACGAGCAGACGGCGTTCTGGCGGCCCTGGTCCTATATCGAGCCCGTCACCACACGTTTCACCGCGGTCGATCTGAAAGGTGCCAAGCGGCATCCGGCCCAGCCGGGCCTGGTCATGGTCGACATCCTGCTTGCGGCGCGGTGGCAACCGGTGAAGCCGGTCAAGGTGGTCTATGATTGCCAGAATGCCCGGCGCGCGGATCTCATCGATTCCAGCATGAACATCGCCGACGACGGCAGTCTGGTGGGCGCCGAATGGATCAAGGTCGAGCCGGACGATGCTGCCTTGAAGATTGCATGTTCGAGCGGGTGAGGGAGAGATGACCAGGATCAGCTTGCGCGGACGTATCCTGATGTTCTTCGTGGCCTTGGCTGCGGGGACGGTCGTCGCCCTGGCTTTGGGTCTGTGGTTCGGCTACCACCGCGACGGCAGTCAGGACATGCTCAATGCCTTCATGCAGAGCGCGATCGCGGCCGGCTTTCTGATTCTGGCGCTGGTGACCTGGGTCTGGTTTCTCTTCGACACACATCTTGCACGGCCGATCGACAAGGTCGCCTCCGCAATGCGGGCCCGTGCGCATGCCGACGTCGCGCATGATTTCGAGGCCGAGGATGCGCGGTACCTGGGCGATCTTGCCGCCGCCGCCTCCGCCACGGCAACCACGCTTGCCCAGACCCGCGGCGCGCTGGCAGAGCAGGTTCAGCGGGAAACCACACGCCTGTCTTCCGACAAAAACAAGCTCGAACAGTTGCTGGCCGATGTTCCACCTGCGGTTCTTCTCTGCACGGGCCGGCATCATCTGGTCTTCTACAACGGTGTTGCGCAGCAATTCCTGGCCGGATCCCAGCGGCCGGTCTGCCTCGACCGCAACATCTTCGACTATCTGACCGAAGGGCCGATCCGCGACGCGCATCACCGATTGCTCGAGGGGGCCGTTCCCGATGCTGTGGTCGAATTCATCTGTCTGAGCCCGTGCGGGCGTCGCCGTCTTGCCGGTCGCATGCGGCTCGCCGGTGACAATGGCGGGGACCATGCGGCTTACGTGATGACCCTGCGGGATGTCACCAACGACTTCGAAGCCTATGCAAGGCGCGACGCATTGCTCGGTGACGTCTTCCAGCAGGTTCGCCCGGCCTTGTCGGATCTGCGACGGGCTGCGGAGACAAAAGCGGTGTCAGGTCTCGCGAATGACCCTGTCGTGCAGCAATTGCAGGCTTTGGATGAGATGCTCGCCGAACTCGAAGGGCGCTTCGAGACCTGTCGCTCCGATGGTTGGCCGATGGCCGCGACGGACACACGGGAGCTTGCCGGGCAAGTGAGGAGGGCAGTCGAAGGTCAAGGGCTCATGCTCGACTTCGACGTCGGCGAGTTTGCCGTGCGATGCAACGTGTTCGATATCGTCAACCTGCTGTCTCACCTCGTTTCGCATATCCATGGCGTGACCTCAGCCACACAATTTCGTCTGGTCATATCGGATGCTGGAGGGGCTGCAGATGTCGTCCTTTCCTGGGCCGGTTCGATGATCCCGCCTGAGGCCCTGAATGCCTGGCTCGGCGAGGCTGTCTTCGACGGCGGAATGACATGCGAGACGATCCTGAAGGCGCATGGCAATGTTCTCGTCGTCGATCGTGCCGATGATAGGCCGGCGATCTTGACGCGGTTGCGCTCGGTCGAGCGACTGCGTTCGATCGGAGCAGACCTTTCCCGTCATGTGGTTTACGACTTCGATCTCTTGTCTCGCCTCAACTACGAGAAGATATCGGACGCACAGATTGATGCCCTGACCTATGTCGTCTTCGACACGGAGACCACGGGCCTGCTGCCCGAGCAGGGGGATGAGATGGTGCAGATTGCAGCCGTGCGGATCGTCAACGGCAAGCGCGTCAAGAGCGAGGTTTTCAACCTGTTCGTCAATCCGGGCCGGCCCATTCCGCCGTCATCCTCGGCCATTCACGGGGTGACAGATGCGATGGTCGCCGATGCCGTCAGCGTTCAGGAGGCCGTTCGGCAGTTTCATCGCTTCGCCGAGGGGGCAGTTCTCGTGGCGCATAATGCGCCCTTCGACATGGAATTCCTCTCCCGTCGCGAAAAGGAACTGGGCCTGCGTTTCCTCAACCCGATCCTGGATACCGTGCTTGTGTCGGCGACGGTCTTCGGTCGCGCCGAGACCCATACCCTCGATGCTCTCGCCGAAAGGCTCGGTGTCTGCATCGACGAGGAGGACAGGCACACGGCCCTCGGTGACGCCATTGCCACTGCGGATGTGTTCATCAAGCTGAAGGACATGCTGGCCGGGCGCGGCCTGTCACGCTTCGGTGACGTTCTGGCCAGTCTTCGCAGCCACCAGAGACTGGTCCGGGACCTGAATGATCAGGCCCGGGTTTCCTGAGGCGAAGCATCGACAAGGCTTGCTATCCGGGCTTTCCACATCTCGCACAGCTGCCATCGGCCGGTGACAGGTGGGTGACAGGTTCTGCTGCTAGGCGTATGGTCACATCGTCCCGTGGAGGCGGGACAGATGGGACATGGGAGGAGCGGGCATAGCCTGAAGCGGTTCTATCCGCAGTGAGCAAACCTGCGTTCTCCCCACAGATCAGTTGAAAGCGGCAAGAGCCGCATTGATGGTGGAGGACTATCTTGAAGCACTTTTTCCTGGCATCTATTCTCGCAGGCGCCCTGGCCCTTCCGGCCGTTGCTGCCGATTACACGATCATGGCTCCGGCAGCGCCTGGCGGCGGCTGGGACCAGACGGCCCGCTCGCTTCAGCAAGTCATGCAGTCCGAAGGCATTTCCGGCAATGTTCAGGTCGTGAACGTCCCCGGCGCCGGTGGCACGATCGGTATCGCCCAGTTCGCCAGCCAGCAGAAGGGCAATCCGAACGCCCTGATCGTGGGTGGTTACGTCATGGTCGGCGCGATCCTGACAAACCAGTCTCCGGTCACTCTCGCCGATGTCACGCCGATTGCGCGCCTGACCGGCGAGTACGAAGCCATCGTGGTTCCTGCCAATTCCGAAGTTCAGAACATCGGCCAGCTGGTCGAGATGCTGAAGGACGATCCGGGTTCCGTCTCCTGGGCTGGTGGCTCGGCGGGTGGTACCGACCACATCGGTGCCGGCCTGATTGCCAAGGCTGCCGGTGTTGACCCGACCAAGATCAACTACATCGCCTATTCGGGCGGTGGTGAAGCGCTTGCGGCCATTCTCGGCGGTCAGGTCACGGTCGGCATTTCCAGCTACGGCGAATTCCAGGCCCAGATTGCTGCCGGCACCCTGCGCCTTCTCGCCGTCTCCAGCGCCGAGCGCATTGAAGGCGCCGATGCTCCAACGCTCAAGGAGAGCGGTCTCGATGTCGTGCTGCAGAACTGGCGCATGGTTGCCGCTGCTCCGGGCCTGAGCGACGAGCAGAAGGCTGCGGTCATGGCTGACGTCGAAAAGCTCGCCAAATCGGCTGCCTGGCAGGAAACGCTGAAGACCAAGAACTGGCAGGATACATACCTTGCCGGCCCTGCCTTTGAAGAGCAGCTGGCCAAGGACATTGCTGCCACAGAGACGATCCTCAAAGACATCGGTCTCGTGAAATGAGCATGGAAGAGCGTTCTTCCGAGCATCGCACGCGCCGCCCTGATTGGGCGGCGCTGGCCATCGCGATCGTGATGTTCGCGGTTGCCGGCCTGATCTTCTTCGATGTCGCGCGCCTCCAGGGTGGCAACATCTATTCCGGTCTTGGTCCAGCCACCGTGCCGAAGGGTATCGCCATCGGGTTGATCGTGCTTGGCATATGGACTGTCTTCGCTGCGATGCGCCGTGACTTCCCCGACAGGGAGCATCAGGAGCTTCCGCCCGTCCTGTTCATCGTCGCGGGGCTCGCCGCGCAGATGCTGCTTTTGAAGACTGCCGGGTTTTCGCTCGCCACCGGGGTGCTGTTTGCCATGACGGCCGCCGGATTTGGCAAAAAGAAGTTCTGGATCTCGCTACCTGCGGGCATCGCACTCTCGTTTGTCGTGTGGATCATTTTCGCGCGCTTCCTGCAACTGTCCTTGCCAGCCGGCCCACTTGAACGGCTGTTCTTCTGAGGGGAACCCCGTGAATACGTTTGATTTCCTTCTCCAGGGGCTGGCGATCGCCGCACAGCCGATGAATCTCTTTTATGCGCTGATCGGGGTCACGCTCGGGACCCTTGTCGGCGTCCTGCCGGGCATCGGCCCGGCGCTGACCGTCGCGCTATTGCTGCCCGTGACCTATCAGCTCGATCCTGCGGGTTCGCTGATCATGTTCGCCGGCATTTATTACGGCGGCATGTATGGTGGCTCGACCACGTCTATTCTGCTCAATACGCCCGGCGAGAGCGCCTCCATCGTCACGGCGCTCGAGGGTAACAAGATGGCCCGCGCGGGTCGTGGCGGCCCGGCACTCGCAACGGCGGCTATCGGTTCGTTCGTCGCCGGCTTGCTGGCCACGATCTCGCTTGCCTTCATCGCGCCGTTTGTCGTCAAGTTCGCCTTGTCCTTCGGGCCGCGTGAATATTTCGCGCTGATGGTGCTGGCTTTCGTCACGGTCTCGGCTGCCTTCGGCGATTCCACGCTGCGTGGTCTCACCGCGCTCTTCGTCGGTCTCGCTTTCTCGATTGTCGGCATCGACCAGCTGACGGGTCAGACACGCCTGAGCTTCGGTGTTCCGGATCTTCTCGACGGCCTCGAGGTGACGACACTCGCCGTCGCCATGTTTGCCATCGGAGAGACGCTCTACGTCGCTGCGCAAGGCGATCGGGCTCCGGAAAAGGTCGAAGCCGTCAAGGGTTCGCTGTGGATGGACAAGTCCGACTGGAAGCGCTCCTGGATGCCCTGGCTGCGGGGGTCGGCGATCGGCTTTCCGATCGGTGCCATGCCGGCCGGCGGCGCTGACGTGGCGAGCTTCCTGTCCTATTCCGCGGAGAAGAGCTTTTCCAAACATCCCGAGGAATTCGGCCACGGCGCCATCGAGGGTGTTGCCGGACCGGAGGCGGCCAACAATGCTTCGGCCGCGGGTACGCTCGTTCCGCTGCTGACGCTTGGCCTGCCGACGACGGCGACGGCTGCGATCATGCTTGCAGGCTTCCAGCAATTCGGTCTCCAGCCTGGACCGCTTCTGTTTGCCACCAATCCGCAGCTCGTCTGGGGCCTTATCGCTTCGCTCTTGATCGCAAACTTCATGTTGCTGGTGCTCAATCTGCCTCTGATCGGCCTCTGGGTGCGTCTGTTGACCATTCCGAAGCCTTGGCTCTATGCAGGCATCCTGGTGTTCGCAACGCTCGGGACAATCGGTGCCAATCCGTCCGTGTTCGAGCTCGGGCTGTTGCTCACCTTCGGCGTGCTCGGCTATTTCATGCGTGTCTTCGGCTATCCGATCGCGCCTGTCATCGTCGGCCTGATCCTCGGGCCGATGGCCGAGCAACAGCTCCGCCGTGCGCTGTCGATCAGCCAGGGTGACGCGACCGTCCTTTTCACCTCGCCGATTGCGGGCGTGCTGCTGATACTTGCAGCGGTCGCGCTTTTCCTCCCCCTGATCCTCCGAGCACGGGGCAAGGGCCAGGTCCTGGCGCAAGTCGCCGGCAGCGAGGACTGAGCCTTATCACGCCTGCTGCCGATGCAGGGCCTCGTTCGCAGGGTCTGCATCGGCTGCATGGCTGGCGTGACTTCCCGTGCATTGTATTTCTACCATCGGAGGACCATCTTCTGCTTGCAAACAAAGAAAGCGAGCAAAGAAATGTCTAGCCTCCGCAAGTCCATCCAGCAGGGTTTCCTCGGTCGTGCGATCGCCGTTATCGGCGCTGCAAGTTCCGCAGCGGCCGCTGTCGAGGGACACCGTCGTCCGAAGGATCATCACCTCAAGACGCTCGGCATCAACCCGGCAGATTTTCCGCGTTACTAATCCTCATGGGGATGAACTCTCGGGCGCTCGTCGAGCGCCCTCAGGGACGATCAAACGGGCCGAGAGGCCCGTTTTGCGTTTTGGCGGACGCTTTGACGGGGATGTCATCGTCTCATGTGTTCAGGCGATCGCTCGCTGCCGTCAACGCAATGCTGACACCACCGGGCAACCACTGAAAATCGATGCTGCCGCCCAGTTGGTGGGTCGCGCTCGTGCGTGCGAGTTTACTGCCGAACCCTTCCATTGTGGGCGCGGTAATCTGAGACTGAGATCGTGCGACCATTTCCCGCCATTCCAGATTGAATGACGAGCCATCCATGTGCCATCTCACGTCGAGGCGGCCATCGGCATCTCGGAACGGTCCGTATTTCGCCGCGTTGGTGGCAAGCTCATGGAATATCAGGGCGAAGCTTGTCGATGCATGCGGGCCGAGATGAAGGTCCGGTCCTGCAAGCGATAGCTGAGCAGCCCGGTCGGCAAGATGCGGCGAGAGGATTTCTTCGATCAGCGAGCGGAAAGCGACTGTTTCGCCGCGTTGAGAGCCGGAGATGATGGCGGGCTGGATCAGCTGGTGCGCCTTGGCCAGAGCCTGCAGCCGGCCCTGCAAGGCTTCGGCCATCGCAGCCACGGACGCAGAGGAGCGGGCGGTCATCGTGATCATGCCTGCAGTGATCGCAAACAGGTTCTTCACGCGATGATTGAGCTCGCGCAACAATAGCTGGCGCTCTTCCTCGGCGACCTTGAGATCATGAATGTCGGTGCAGGTCCCATACCACCGGGTGATCTCGCCGTTTCCGTCGCGCACACACTGGGCACGGCCGATCACCCAGCGGTACACGCCGGTGTGATGCAGCAGGCGGTATTCGACGTGATAGGGCTCACCCGTCGCCAGACTGTGTTTCCATCTCTCCCAGGCCTCGGGCCTGTCGTCCGGATGAAAGACCTTCTCCCATTCCACTCCATGGGTTTGACCTGCCGGTACACCGGTATATTCGTACCAACGCTGGTTGAAATAGTCGTGGTAGCCGTCGGGCAATGTCGACCAGATCATCTGGTCGATGGAGTTAACGATCGCTTCGAAACGTTGCTCGCTGTCCCTGAGGGCAGCCATGGCATTGGCCGCCTCGGTGACATCCGTGGCCTGAACGAAGATCCCGACGCGTTCGCCGGAGGTGTCCGTAATCGGCTGGAAGACAAAATCGACATGACGCAGTTGTCGTTCGCCGTCCGGACGCAGGAATTCGACCGGGACAGCCTTGCCCTGGTAGGGCTCTCCGCTTGAATAAACGGCATCGAGAATGTTGATAAAGCCCTGCGATTGCACTTCAGGCAGTGCCTGCGACACGGTCTTCCCGACAAGATCCGTGCGCTGTACGAGCGCCTCGTAGGCTGGATTCACGAGTTTGAAGGTGTGAGATGAGCCCTCGAGAATGGCAATCGCCGCTGGGGCCTGAGCAAAGAGCCGCCCCAGACGGGCGATCTCTTCCTGTGCCTCACGCCTCGCCAACACCGCGGCTGTCGTTTCGTTGCCCTGATTGAAAACGCCGACAACCTCACCAAGCTCGTCGCGGATGGCGGTGAAGCTGTAATTCCAGTAGCTTTCGGTCTGGACCCCCTGGCGTATCATGGGAAGCATCTGATCGTAGGTGGACAAGCCCTCGCCGGTCAGCATCACCTTTTCGAACTGAGGCCCGACCACTTCCCATATGTCCGACCAGACTTCGGCTCCGGGTCTTCCCAGGGCCCATGGGTGGCGCTCTCCAGGGATATGCGACCAACTGTCGTTGTAAAGCAATCGGAGTTCCGGACCCCAATAGATGGCGGTGGGAAAGCTCGAGTTCAGACAAATCGAGAGAGCAGACCGCAGTGCTGCAGGCCACTCCTCCAACGGACCAAGGCCATCGGACCAGTCGCGATTGCGGATCAGCTCCGCCATCGCTCCGCCATTCTTCAGAAAGCCGGGTGTGGCGTTTCGTTGCGGGTCGGTGGACATTCGTTCCTGCTGCGTGAGCTGCGCTTTTCGGCTTTACTCTCGTGAGATAGGGGAAATAAGGATGCAAGTCCATTCCCTTAACTGGCTAGGTGTGGGCCTGGATCGTCTGCTTCGCAAGTGGGCCTAGGCTGAGAATCCTTGAGTGGGCCTGGAACTTTTTTCGGAATACATCATTTAGTCAGCGGCCTGATCCAAGGCAGGGTGTGAATGACCGAACAAAAATCCTCACGACGCGGCGCACAGGATGCTGGCGACAGACTGCTTGCCTCGCATCTGGCCGAAGATCCGTTTCCTGCGGCCTTCAAGGCCACGCGCATGCCCATGCTGATCACTGATCCAAGGCAGCCCGACAATCCTATCATCTTCTGCAATCAGGCTTTCGTGACACTCACGGGCTACTCCTTCGACGAACTGATCGGGCGGAATTGCCGCCTCCTGCAGGGACCGGATACCTCTCCCGAGGCCGTAGACACACTGCGTAAAGCGATCGCGGCAGAGGAGGATGTCGCGCTGGATATCCTCAACTACCGAAAGGATGGAACGTCCTTCTGGAACGCTCTGTTTGTCAGTCCTGTTCGTAATGTCGATGGAGACGTCATCTATTTCTTCGCATCGCAACTCGACTTCACGACGATCAAGAGCAAGGAACGCGAGCTCGCCGAGGCCCGCAACCTCGCCGAGGAGGAAGTGGCCAGGCGTACTCATGACCTGTCGGAGGCCTTGAAGGCGCAAACGATTCTTGTCCATGAAGTCGATCATCGCGTGAAGAACAATCTCCTGACGATCGCCTCCATCGTGAAGCTTCAGGCACGCATGTCGGATAGCGAAGTCGTCAAACGGACGCTTTTCTCGGTGCTTAACCGGGTAGAGGCGCTGAGCACTGTCCAGCGCAAGCTGTTCACCAGCAGTGATCTCGGACGGTTCGATGTTTCCGAATTTGCCAAGGACCTGATCGAGGATCTCGTCGGCGCCCTTAAGCGCGACGACATTCGTGTCGTGACCGATCTCTCTCCGGTTCTCGTTCCTGCGGTGAAGGCCTCGCCACTTGCGCTCATCATCAATGAGTTGGTGCTCGATGCCGTCCGCCGCGGGTTGAGCGACGGGGGTGGCGACATCCATCTGCAGGTGAAGCGGACGAACGGACATTTCCTGATCCGGGTCACCGACACCACCACACCGGTGTCGGTCAATCCGGAGGAAGATGCATTCGGCAAGCTGATGCTGGAAACCTGTGCCCGGCAATTGGGTGCCGAAATCCGTCGGGAGGTGGACGGGCATCGTACGGATGTGTTGGTCACCATGCTGGTCGAAGAGAAAGAGGATACGAACACTTGAAGATCATGATCGTCGAAGATGAGGCGCTGCTGGCTCTGGAGCTGGAACTCGAAGTGGAATCGGCTGGCCATGTGGTCGTTGGGACCGCAGCATCGCGAAAGGCTGCCTTCGACATCATAGAAACAAGCGTTCCCGAATTCGCCTTCGTGGACGTCCACCTGAGTGACGGCCCATCGGGCATCGACATCGGCCGGCGTCTGGCCGAGCGTGAGATCCCCTTTGTGTTCGTGACGGGCAACGTCAAACGGATTCCAGATGATTTCGTCGGTGCGCTCGGTGCGATCGAGAAGCCCTATACAATGAACGGTCTGCAGAACGCTCTGACATACATCGCGGCAACGGTCGCCGGCCTTGAGGCCGCCGCTCCATCCGGCCTCATCCTCTGCGAGCGGGTGCCAGCGTCCTGACGCATTTCCAGCAGGACTGCGAACCGAGCATCAAGGCGCGGAATTTTTAGAACGATATTCTGGAGCTGGCATCTCTCTAGAAGGAGACGATCTGGCATTGCCTGCGGGGACCGGACCCGTAAGGCTGATATGTATTGTCCTCCACACGGTACGAGCGGTAGCGTTCCATGCAGGCCCGAATGTTCCGGTTGTCAGCCATGGAAGGGGCAACCTCGGTCTGATCGCTGCTGACGGCGATCAATCGACCTTCGCCCGCTTCCTCAGGTGCATTGTACATCTCATAAGGCGAGGCGCAGTCACGCAACTCACCGCTGAAACTGCGATAGGTGTTGCTGGCAGGATCATAGGAACGGTATCGTTCCTCGCACCATGAGACATGCTGAGGCGCCAGGGCGGCAGACGTTGTGTCGGTTGAGGCGTCCATAACGGAACTGGTCGAGGCAAAATCGAGGCCGTCGGCGCCTGATCCGACTTTCCCATGCTTTGCCTGATCCGCAAGTTCTGTCGGCTGCGGGTCCGTCATCACAACATGGCTGGCATAACGCGGGGGCAGGCGCTCCAAATTCTGCTGGCTGCGATCGACGCGAACCGGTTCAGACGTCCACAGGTCGGCGATGTCGAGGCCGGTGAAGTGGTGCTGTTGTTTCTCGTCAGGCGCGAATGCTGCCGAGGCAACCACCACGCCGCCGATCACCATCCCGACCGAGAGGGCCGAAGCTGCAAGCAGTTCCAGAACGGGTTTCATCGGGATCTCCCTCTGTCATATCATGACAGGAGAATGAAAATCTCGGCATGCGGTTCCCGGTGAAACTGATTGCAGCTTGTTTTTGCGGGTCGTTTGGTAAACGCACTTTCAGTGATTGTGGCGAGGTGGAACCTTTGAGATCTGCCTGAACTCGTGCGCGTCTCGGATCGTGGCTCCATCGGAGAGCTGTGTCACAGTCTGACGATACAGCCTTTGCCACGGTGTCGCGTCTGCGGGCACCGGCGGAATCCCTTCCGCTTTTCTCCGCGCGATCTCGGCATCATCCACGACCATGTCGCAGAGACCCTGATTGAGATCAATCCGGATGAGGTCGCCGGTCCGCACCCATGCGAGGCCGCCACCGGCCGCACTTTCGGGCGAGGCGTTGAGGATGGAGGGGCTGTCCGCCGTGCCCGATTGCCGGCCATCGCCAATCGTCGGCAAGCTCAGTATCCCGCGCTTGATGAGGTGGTCCGGTGGCTGCATGTTCACCACTTCGGCGGAACCCGGCCAGCCGAGCGGACCGGCACCGCGAATGACCAGAACGCAGTTCTCGTCGATGTCGAGACCGTGGTCGTTGATCCGCCGATGATAATCCTCGGAACCGTCGAAGACGATCGCGCGGCCTTCGAAGATGCCCTCGCGTCCCTTCTCCTGAAGGTAGCGCATGCGGAAACCTTCCGAAATGACGCTTGTCTTCATGATGGCGAAATCGAAGAGATTGCCCTTCAACACGACGAAGCCCGCTCGTTCGCGCATGGGTTCGCCGTAGGGTTTGATCACCTCGCGGTCTGTCGCCTCGCGGCCCTCGAGGTTTTCTCCCATGGTGCGCCCGGTCACTGTCGAGCAATCCCCGTCGATCTTGCCGGCCTGCATCAGTTCCCACATGATCGCTGGCACACCGCCCGCCCGGTGGAACCGCTCACCGAGATAGGCGCCAGCGGGCTGGACATTGGCCAGAAGGGGGATGTCATATCCGTGGACCTGCCAATCTTCGGGCAGCAGTTCCACGCCGGCATGTTTTGCCATGGCCATCAGATGGGGCTGGGCATTGGTCGAGCCGCCAATCGCGGAATTGACCCGTATGGCGTTGAGGAAGGCCTCTCGTGTCAGGATGTCAGAGGGGCGAACATCCTCCAGGACCAGTTCCACTGCCCGTCTGCCGGTGCGGTAGGCCATCTGGCCACGTTCCCGATAGGCGGCCGGGATAGCGGCGCAGCCTGTCAGCGACATGCCGAGTGCCTCCGCGATCGCATTCATGGTCGAGGCCGTGCCCATGGTGTTGCAATGGCCAATGGAGGGGGCGGAATCGAGCGCGCGTTCGAGGAACTCTTCCCGAGTGATTTCACCGGCGGCGTATTTGCGCCGTGACCGCCAGATCACGGTGCCGGATCCGACCAGTTCGCCGTCGTGCCAACCGTCGAGCATTGGTCCGCCGGACAGGACGATAGCCGGCAGATCGACGGTCGAGGCGGCCATCAGGGCGGATGGTGTGGTCTTGTCGCAGCCCGTGGTCAAAACGACGCCATCGAAGGGATAGCCATAGAGCAGTTCGACAAGGCCGAGATAGGCAAGGTTCCGGTCGAGGGCCGCAGTTGGGCGCTTGCAGTTCTCGAAAAGGGGATGCGAAGGAAATTCGATCGGGATGCCGCCGGCATCGCGGATGCCGTCGCGTACCCGCTTGGCGAGATCGAGGTGATGCCGGTTGCAGGGGTTGATGTCGGAGCCTGACTGGGCGATGCCGATGATCGGCTTGCCGGAACGCAACTCCTCTGGCGTGGTGCCATAGTTCATGAAGCGCTCGAGATAGAGCGCTGTCATGTCGAGATGATCAGGATTGTCGAACCAGTCCTGCGAGCGCAGCCGGCGTTTCGGCTTTTCAGTCTCGGTCATCGGTGGCACCTTTGCGGTGGTTGATCTTTTCAAGGTGGAGAAGAAGCGCGCTGTGATCCAGTTCGCCGTTTCCTTCGGCCACGAATGTCTCGAAGGCCTGTCGGATGTCGGCGGTGAGTGGCAGCTCCAATTTGAATACTTCGGCCATGGCCGCAACGGCATTCAAATCCTTCAGCTGCAGGCGTGAAAGGCCTCCCGGCTTGAAGTTCCGATCGACCATGCGCTGACCGTGCAAGTCGAGGATGCGGCTCTCGGCAAACCCGCCCCGGATCGCTTCCCGGAATTTTTCGCGGGATGCGCCACCCGCTTCGACCAGCATCATGGCTTCAGCAACCGCACCGATGGTGATGGCGACGATCTGCTGGTTGGCAAGCTTGCAGATCTGTCCTGCGCCCGAGCCGCCGACATGCGTCACTCGGCCCAGCGGGGCGAAGACCTCGGCAAGCTCAGCGACGATGTCCGCATCCCCGCCGGCCATGATTGCGAGCGTGCCGGCGTCGGCGCCCACGACCCCACCGGAGACGGGAGCGTCGATGTGGACGACCCCGCGATCGGCGAGTTTTGATGCATGCTCCCTTGCGATGGGAGGTGCAATCGACGAGGTGTCGACGACGACGGCGCCCTGTTTCAGGGCATCGGCAACGCCTTGCGCGAACAGCACGTCCGTGACGGCCGCGCCGTCCGACAGCATGGTGAAGACGATGTCGGCGCCATTGACTGCTTCGGCCGGGCTCTGTGCGACCGCGCCGCCGAAGGCCGCCAATATTTCTGCCTTGCGGAGATCACGGTTCCACACGGTTACCGGAAAGCCGGCGGCGAGCAAACGTTTCGCCATCGGGGCGCCCATCAGCCCCGTGCCGAGAAAAGCTATCTGTCGAGTGGCTCTTGCTGTCACAGGCTTCCTCCCAGCTCGTCCTCGATGTGAACGCGGATGATCTCGTCGAAGGAGTTCTCCGCAGTGAAGCCGAGTGCGCGTGCGCGGGTCGCCTCGAAACCGGGAGCCCAGCCAGCGCAGATGCGCATGATTGTCTCGTCCGGCTCGCGGCGGATGAGCTTGACGGCTTTTTCACCGGCAACACGCCGCAGGGCCTCGATCTGTTCGCCGACGGTCGCGCTCAACCCCGGCATGGAGAGATTGCGTCTCGGGCCGACCTCCTCGAGATCGATGGTGGCGCCATGGATGAGGAAGCCTACCGCCGAGCGCGGCGAAGCATGCCAATGGCGCACATCTTCATTCACCGGTAGGATGGCTTCCTGGCCAACGAGAGGTTCTCGCAGGATGTTGGAAAAGAAGCCGGATGCGGCCTTGTTCGGTCTGCCGGGGCGAATGCAGACCGTGGGCAGCCGGATGCCGATGCCGTCGAAATAACCCTTCCGCGAATAGTCCGACAGCAACAGTTCGCAGATCGCCTTTTGCGTTCCGTAGCTGGTCAGCGGCGTCGTGTGGAAATCGTCAGGGATCGGGTAGGGCAGTGGGGCGCCGACGACCGCGATGGAGGAGGTGAAGACAAGCCTCGGGCGATAACCATCGGCCAGATGGGCCAATCGGATCGCTTCGAACAGGTGGCGCGTGCCGTCGAGATTGATCAGGTAGCCCTTTTCAAAATCGAGTTCGGCTTCCCCGGAGACGATGGCGGCTAGGTGGAAGATCACATCGGGGCGAGACGCGATCAGGGTCTCGGCGGAGCCCGGATTGGACAGGTCCAGCGTCTGAAGCGACACTTTCCCCGTGAACGAAGCGGGTGCTTCCGGCGCCACGACATCCACGAGCGTCATGGCCTCGACGGTCTGGCCGGCCAGGGTGCGATCCCTGGTGAGGCGTTCTGCTAGCTTGCGACCGACCATGCCGGCCGCGCCGATGATGAGCACGTGCATTTTGTGATTTCCTCCCTTGGCATTCATCCGCCCGGCCAAACAATGAGGCAAGGGCGGAAACTCAAAAAATCAATTGTAAGGTTGTCTGATAACCTTATATCATCAGTTTGAAAACCCAAATCTTGGATATTCGCCCGGTCCCAAGTGTCGAGGAGCAAGAGTGATGCAGGCTGCAAATGGCCAGATGAAAATCAGCGGTTCGTCCAGCGAGATGGTCGCTGCCCTTGCCACAGCATTGGGGGACGATCTCGTCCTGAGCGGTCAGGACATAGAGCGCTACTGCCGCGACTGGCACGGTGACGTGACGACCGGAGCGGTCGCGGTGGTCCGGCCCCGCTCGACAGCGGAGGTTTGTGCCGCCGTTCGCGCCATCCGTGCCCTCGGCCTTTCGATCGTTCCTCAAGGGGGGAATACCGGGCTTGTGCTCGGCTGCACACCCGACGATCCAAGTCGCCAGGTGATTGTCAGCCTGGAGCGCATGACGGCCATCCGGCGGATCGACGAGGATGATTTTTCCGCCGTCGTCGAGGCAGGCGTGATCCTATCGGAATTCAAGGACCGGGTGGAGGAAGCGGGTCTCTACTTCCCGCTGGCGCTCGGAGCGCAGGGGTCGTGCCGGATCGGCGGCAATGTCTCGACCAATGCCGGCGGTATCAACGTGTTGCGCTACGGCATGACGCGTGAACTGGTTCTGGGCCTTGAAGTCGTGCTGCCGGATGGCTCGGTCTTCGAAGGCCTGTCGACGCTCAGGAAGGATAATCGCGGGATAGATCTGAAGCAGTTGTTCATCGGCGCTGAGGGGACACTGGGGATCATCACGGCCGTTTCCGTGAAGCTCATGCCTCCGGCCGAGAAGGTTGCGACGGCACTTCTGGGTCTGGGTACGCTGTCGGATGCGATCGCGCTCTATCGTCGGGCGCGCCGCGATTGCTGCGATCTGATGTCCGCCTTCGAGTTCATGCCTCCGATCGCCTTCACTCTGGCGCAAGAGGCGATACCCGATCTCGCAATGCCCATGAGCGCTGACTATCCGGCATATGTGTTGATGGAGATCTCGGGCTCCGGGCTCGTCGATATCGAAGACCTCATGCATCGCTTCCTGGAAGGCGTGATGGAGGATGGTCTGGTGCTGGACGGGGTGATTGCCGCCTCCCGAAGCCAGGCGAAGAACCTCTGGTTGTTCCGGGAGGGGATGAACGAAGGGCAGGCAAGGCGTGGGCCCCATTTGCGAACCGATATCTCTGTCCCGCTGTCGCGTCTGGCTACTTTCGTCGAGGCGGCAGAGGCTGCGGTCATGGTGCGTCTGCCCGACTGCATCTGTGTCTCCTATGGCCATGTCGGTGACGGGAACGTGCATCTCAATGTGCTCCCCCATGGGGGGCTCTCTGGTGAGGAGGTTCAGCAGCAGATCTATGAGGCGAAAGGCGTGATCAATGCGGTGCTCGATGATTTTGATGGGTCGATCAGCGCCGAACACGGGATTGGTCGCCTGAAGAAGGCCGATTTCCTCCAGCGCCTGCCACCCGTCCAGCGGCGGTTGTTGACCGCCGTCAAGCAGGCAATCGATCCGGACTGGATCATGAACCCGGGTTGCCAATTGAATTCCGATACGGATTCATGAAATACCGGAGCGGTGGCAAGGAGAGGAGCAGGTATGGCGATCGACCTCGGGCAGATCAACTTCGGACAAATCAGGCGCAGCGAGCACCTGCCTGCTCGCATCGCCGCCCAATTGGCCGATGAGATAAGCCAGGGGCGGCTGAAGCCAGGCGAGCGTTTGCCCACGGAGCATGTTCTCGCCAAGACGCTTGCCGTCAGCCGTTCGGTCGTCCGTGAAGCGATTGCGCAATTGCGTAGTGAAGGGCTCGTCGAAACCCGCCAGGGTGTGGGCGCGTTCGTCAGCGAACCCTCCGCCCGGCCGATCCGGATAAAGGATGGCGAACTGTTCGAGCCGCAGAGTTTCCGGGCGCTCTTCCAGTTGCGCGTGCCGCTCGAAATCGAGGCGGCGGGTCTGGCGGCTGTTCACCATACGCCAGATGATCTCGCCAGGATCGACGACGCCCTGTCGCATATGACCGGGGCCGCCAAGTGGACGGAGCAGGGGATTGTTGCGGATCTCGCCTTTCACCGGGCGGTCGCCGAGGCGACGCACAACGAATATTTTGCACTTTTCATCGGTTTCATTGCGGAGCGGATCAGCCTCGCAATCAATGCCGCCCGGTCCCGTGCTGTTCTCGAGGAGATCGTGGAGGTGACGATCGCCGAGCATGTTCGCTTGAGGGACGCGATTGCAAGTGGCAATGCGGTTGAGGCACGCGAGGCGATGCGGGCCCATCTGCATGGCGCCGCGAGCCGTATCGACCTCAGTCTCGAGCAGTTCTGACCGCCGAACCGGTGGGCGGGTTGTCAACAAGGTGCTTCTACGGGGTAGACAGCCTGAAATTCTGACCTTAAGAATGCACATGAAGAGTTGTCAGACATCCTGACAATAGGGCAAGGCGACGTCAGTCCCGGCCCAAGGACAGGGAGGAGGTCCGTCTTGCAGTCTGGAGTACGCCTGGAATCCGCATATATTCTGCCGGAAGATGCATCGGAAGCGCTGCTGGTTGGTCGCGTCTGGTCCAATGTCGCCGGCGGTCCCTGCGTGGTTCTCGTTCGCCACGGCGAAGTGCTCGACCTGACGGCCATCGCGCCGACGGCTTCCGGCCTGTTCGAGATCGAAGACCTGGCAGAACGCCTCTCGTCGCAGGACGACCTTCCCATACTCGGTACGCTCGACGATTTTCTTTCCGGTCAGGCAGGACGTCTGCTTGCGCCGATCGATCTGCAGGCCGTGAAGGCTGCCGGCGTGACCTTCGCTGACAGCATGTTGGAGCGTGTGATCGAAGAGCAGGCAAAGGGTGATGCGGCCCGCGCCCAAGCCATCCGCAAGGAGCTGGCCCCAGTATTGGGCGACAGTCTTCGTGGGCTTGTCGCAGGCTCGGAGCAGGCAGCCAAGGTCAAGGCGCTGTTGCAGGACATGGGGCTATGGTCGCAATATCTGGAAGTCGGTATCGGGCCAGACGCCGAGATCTTCACCAAGGCGCAGCCGATGTCCTCGGTCACCTGCGGTGACGCCGTCGGAATTCATCCGATTTCGCAGTGGAACAATCCGGAGCCCGAAATCGTTCTTGCAGTTCGTTCCGACGGCAAGATCATCGGCGCGACGCTCGGCAACGACGTGAATTTGCGGGATGTCGAAGGCCGGTCGGCACTGCTTCTCGGAAAAGCGAAGGACAATAACGCGTCCTGCTCGATCGGGCCCTTCATCCGGCTCTTCCACGGCAGCTTCACGATGGAAGTGTTGCGCAAGGTTCGTGTCTCGCTGCTCGTGCGCGGAGAAGACGGCTTCGAGATGACGGGGGAAAGTCCGATGGAAGCGATCAGTCGCACGCCGGAAAATCTGGCTTCCCAATTGCGCAACCGAAACCATCAATATCCCGACGGCGCGGTTCTGTTTCTCGGGACCATGTTTGCCCCGGTCAAGGACCGACGTGGCGCCGGTCTCGGCTTTACCCACGAAGTGGGAGATCGCGTCGAGATCGCCACGCCGAAGCTGGGACGTCTGGTCAACTGGGTCGATCGCACGGATTCCTGTCCGGAATGGGTCTTCGGGACACGTGCCCTTTTCCGCAACCTGGCCCAGCGCGGCCTGCTCGACAAGGCGTGAGATGCGTATGACCAGAGCTGTCGATCTTTTCTACAAGTTCCTTGAATTGCTCTTGATCCTGCTCCTGTCGGGCATGGCAATCATGGTGTTTGTCAACGTCATCTTGCGCTACGGCTTCAATTCCGGCCTCACGGTTTCGGATGAGATGGCCCGATACTTCTTTGTCTGGTTGACCTTCGTCGGCGCTGTCGTCGGATTTCGCGAATATGGACATATGGGTGTTGAAAGTCTGGTCGCGACCTTCGGTCGACGCGGACGCGTCACCTGCATGATCTTGTCCAATCTTCTGATTTTCGGCGTTTCGGCGATCTTCTTCTGGGGGACCTGGAAGCAGTTGCCGATCAATGCCAGCATGAGTGCGCCCGTGACGGGCCTCTCCATGGGATGGGTCTATGGTATCGGCTTCTTCACTGGCGCCGGCTGCAGCCTCATCGCACTCGAACGCCTCTTCCGTCTGGTCACCGGGCGTGTCACCGAAAGTGAAATCGCCGCCTTTGCAGGCGAACACCACGGCATCGAGAAGCTGGTGGAGCGCGCCTGATGACCCTCGTCGTCTTTATTGTCTCTCTCCTCGGCGCCATGGCCATCGGCGTTCCCGTCGCCTTTGCGCTGATGTTCTGCGGCGTCACGCTCATGTGGTACATGGGCATGTTCAACAGCCAGATCATCGCTCAGAACATGATCGCGGGCGCCGACACGTTCACGCTGCTCGCAATCCCGTTCTTCGTCCTGGCAGGTGAACTGATGAATTCCGGCGGTTTGTCTCGCCGCATCATCGAATTCGCCATTGCCTGTGTCGGGCATATCAGGGGCGGCCTCGGCATCGTTGCCATCATGGCTGCCGTGATCATGGCCAGCATCTCCGGCTCGGCCGCAGCCGATACGGCAGCTCTTGCCGCGATCCTCATTCCGATGATGGCCAAGGCCGGATACAACGTGCCGCGCTCCGCTGGTCTCATCGCATCCGGCGGCATCATCGCGCCCGTCATCCCGCCGTCAATGGCATTCATCGTCTTCGGTGTGGCGGCGAATGTCTCGATTACGCAGCTCTTCATGGCGGGAATCGTTCCTGGCATGTTGATGGGGATCGCGCTTGTCATTGCCTGGCAGGTCGTGGTGCGGAAGGACAAAGTTCTGCCCTTGCCAAAGGCGCCGGCAAAAGATCGACTGCGCGCGACAGGGCGTGCCGCATGGGCACTCGGCATGCCGGTGATCATCCTCGGGGGCATCAAGGCCGGTGTGGTCACGCCTACGGAAGCGGCAGTCATCGCGGCGGCCTATGCCATGTTCGTCGGTATGGTGATCTATCGCGAGCTGAAGCCCAAGGATCTACCACGGGTCATTCTCCAGGCAGCCAAGACAACCTCGATCATCATGTTCCTGGTCTGCGCTGCTCTCGTGTCCGCATGGCTGATTACCGCCGCGAACATTCCCGGTGAGATCACGCGTTACATCGAGCCCCTGATCGATCGTCCCATGCTTCTGATGTTCGTCATCATGGCGCTGGTTCTTGTGGTCGGCACAGCACTCGATCTGACGCCAACCATCCTGATCCTGACACCCGTACTGATGCCGATCATCAAGCAGGCAGGCATCGACCCGGTCTACTTCGGTGTCATGTTCATCATGAACTGCTGCATCGGCCTGATCACGCCGCCCGTCGGCGTCGTGCTCAACGTGGTCAGCGGGGTCGGGCGCGTACCGCTCGGCAAGGTCGTGACGGGTATCGTTCCTTTCCTGCTGGCGCAGGTTCTGGTTCTGGTCCTGCTCGTCATATTCCCCGACATCGTCATCGTGCCGGCGCAATGGCTCCGGTAACGACCCAAGCTCAACCCACTCATTTCAATCCAAGGGAGGATACACTATGAGAAAGATACTACTCGCAACGACAGCAATGGCATTTGCCGTTTCCGGAGCCGCTCCGGCCTTCGCCGAATTCAACGAGCGCACCATTCGCGTCTCGAACGGCATCAATGCCGACCACCCGGTCGGCAACGGAATTGAAGCCATGCAGAAATGCCTGGATGACAAGTCCGGCGGCAAGCTGAAGCTGCAGGCTTTCTGGGGCGGTGCCCTCGGCGGCGACCTTCAGGCAACGCAGGCCCTGCGTTCCGGCGTTCAGGAAGCCGTGGTGACATCGTCATCGCCGCTGGTCGGCATCGAGCCGGCGCTCGGCGTCTTCGATCTGCCGTTCCTCTTCGCCAACGCCCAGGAAGCCTACACGGTGCTGGACGGCGACTTCGGCACGATGATGAACGAGAAAATGGCGGCCGTCGGCCTGGTCAATCTGGGTTACTGGGAAAACGGCTTCCGCAACCTTTCCAACTCGGTTCGTCCGGTGACGAAGTGGGAAGACTTCGAGGGCATGAAGGTTCGCGTCATGCAGAATAACATCTTCCTCGACACTTTCCAGAACCTCGGCGCCAATGCAACGCCAATGGCGTTCGGTGAAGTGTTCTCGGCGCTCGAGACCAAGACCATCGATGCGCAGGAAAACCCCTATGTGACGATCGACACCTCGAAGTTCTTCGAAGTGCAGAAGTATGTCACGGAGACCAACCACGCCTACACGCCGTTCCTGTTCCTCTTCTCCAAGGCGATCTTCGACACCTACACGCCGGAAGAGCAGGCAGCCTTGCGCGAATGCGCGACGGTCGGCCGTGACGTCGAGCGCAGTGTCATCGCCGACCTCAACAAGCAGTCCCTCGAGAAGATCAAGGCTGCCGGCCTTGAAGTGAACGCGCTGTCAGACGAGGAACAGGCACGTATTCGCGAGAAGTCGATGGTGGTCTACGAGAAGCACAAGGACGCGATTGGCGCTGACGTAGTCGACAGCATCATGGCTCAGCTCGCCGAAATCCGGAAGTAAAACCTCCCTGGTCGCGGCTCTCCTTAAGGAGCCGCACCAGAAAGAGCCCGCAGCGGACATGCCGCTGCGGGCTTTTTCATTGTTGCTATTCCGGAATGGCGGGCAGAACCTTGTCCCTCTTCTTCAATTGCTGTTCACGGAAGAAGATGAAAAGACCGGACCCGACGATCAGCGATGCGCCCATCAGCATGGTCAGCCGGGGGACTTCGTTGAAGAAGGCGTATCCGAACACCACGGCCCACAGCAGAAGCGTGTACTGCAGCGGAGCGACCGTCGCTGCGTCCGAAATCTTCAGCGCCCGGTTGACCAGCATATGCGCACTCATCGCGACGATGCCGAGCAGGCCAAGCAGAAGCACTTCCGTCCCGGAATTGAGCGGAGCCCAGCCAAAGGGGGCAGCGATCAGTCCGACAACGGCCGCGCCGCCTGTCTGAAACAGCACCAGGGTCTTGTCGGGTGTGCCCCTGAGGCTGCGCCCGGTGAGCATCATGAGTGCGAAGGCAGCCGTGCCGATGATGGAAATCAATGCTGGTGCCGTGAACATTGCACTCGACGGTTCGAGCGTGATGACGACACCGATAAAGCCTACGGCAATTGCGCCCCAACGCCGCCAGCCGACCTTTTCACCCAAGAGGAATGGCGCTGCCGCAGCCACGTAGATCGGGGCCGCCAGCCAGTACGTCATGACATCGGCAAGCGGCAGGTACATGACCGCATAGTAGAAGCAGAACAGCTCGAGGGTCGAGAAGACGACCCGCATCAGCTGCAGTCCCGATCTCTCCGCCTCGACGACCGGTTTGAGGCCGGCCATCCAGAGGAAGGGCGCAAGGATGAGCAGAGCCGCGATACTCCGGATCAGAATGACCTGCCCGATGCCGTAACTCGCGACGAGCCACTTTCCCATGGCGTCGTTCATGGCGAAGAGCAGCATACCGAGCAGCATGACGGCCGGGCCTGCCATGCCGGCAAAACGCAAGGCGCTTTGCCCGCGGTCATCAGTCGTGCGCATTGTCATCACTCCTCCCAAGTCGATCCCAGCCGGGTTTCATTTTTGTCATGTTGCCTGACAAATTTGATTGTTTTTCTCCGATCATTCGAAAATTGGCAAGTCGGAAACGAGGCTGTCGCTGCACTTCGCGAGCAAGCGCTGAGGCAGCTTTCACCAAGTCGATGGCCTGAAGCCGCCTAGCGACCTCGCCTGAAATCGTCAGCGCCGTCGATGTTCTCCCTGCCGAAATCGACGTCGACCAGGCGACAAACTCACGCACCATCGTCTCATTTCTCGCCAAACCGATCGCTGCTCAGATGAAAACGCTGTTCAAAGGGTATTGAGGCCGGGCAGGCGCTGAAATTTTCATGGCTGGGGGGGAAGTTGGGTGCTGTTTTTCCGACGCGTGGAATCTTTAGAATACCAATCTAGTCGTGATTGTTGACCTCGGCTCAATTATGACGAAAATGTGTCGATATAAGCCGGGGCCAATGAATGGCCGGGTGTCGTCGGAGACTGCCATGTCAGATGCGATCGCAAAGATTTTCGGTGAATCCAAATCCACACACTCACTCGACATCTGTCGGCAGCGAGTGGCAATGGCGGCCGTTGCGATCTCGATCCTGTTCCTGGCCGCACTGGTCGTTACGCTCTAACGGCGCACGGAACCTGGCAATTCCTGCTTGCCAGAAGCGTCGCGTAGGCGGCCAGGCATTCCCAATGTTGTGCCCGTGATGGGGCGCTGGACGCGGCCGGCTGTTCTCATGGAGCGCGCCGATGCGAAAGAGCGGGCGTTCGTTCCCGCTCTGCCTGCAAGCCTCGGTATATCCGACGGGTTATTTCCGAATGATGACCCAGATCGCGTGGATGATGCCCGGCAGGTAGCCGAAGAGCGTCAGCAAAATGTTCAGCCAGAAGTGCAGTCCGATGCCCACCTGGAGGAAAACGCCGACCGGCGGCAGGAGGATTGCGAGAAGAATGCGAACGACGTCCATGGAAACTCCGATTGGGTTTGTGTCGCCCGTATAACGCGGTACAGGCTGGATCGTTCGATCAAGATAAAGCCATAGCTAGAGAAAGTTCTGCTGCGCCTCGAACACGGACGTGCCCGGGCCTGCGACCCGGGCACGTCTTCTTTCGTCGTTCTCCCGACGCGTTTATTGTTATTCCTCGCGCTGGCCCGTCAGGCTCAGCAACAGCTGGAACAGGTTGACGAAGTTGAGGTAGAGCGACAGCGCACCAAAGACGGCGAGCTTTTGCTGGCTCTCCTGGTCGACGTTCTCGGCATACTGTTCCTTGATGTTCTGTGTATCCCAGGCGGTCAGGCCGACGAAGACGACGACGCCAATCACGGAAATCGCAAACTGCAGGGCGCTTGAGCCCAGGAACATGTTGACGACCGAGGCGATGATGACGCCGATCAGACCCATGACCAGGAAGGAGCCGAACTTCGAGAGGTCACGCTTGGTCGTGTAGCCGTAGAGGCTCATCGTGCCGAACATGGTGGCGGTGATGAAGAAGGTGCGGGCGATCGAGGTTCCGGTGAAGACCAGGAACACGGACGACAGCGACAGACCCATCACGGCCGCAAACGCCCAGAAGGCCATCTGCGCGGTGGCGGCTGACATGGCGTGGATGCGGAACGAGAAGAAGAAGACGAAGGCGAGCGGTGCCAGCATCACGACCCACTTCAGCGGGGTCGAGAAGATCGGCACATAGAGAGCCGGTGTCTGGCTGACGAAGAAGGCGACGATGCCGGTGATGACCAGCCCGAGGCCCATATAGTTGTAGACGCGCAGCATGTGCTTGCGCAGACCTTCGTCGAAGAGTGCCGCGGACTGGGCCTGAGCGCCGTAGCCGAAGCGGTTCTGGATGGGATCCATAGTCAGTTTCCTCCTTGGGATCAGTAAAGGGTGCGGGCAAGCTTGCGGGCCTGTTCGGCCAGCTTGTCCGCGTTTTCAGTTTCGGAGATCAGCGCGTAGGCTACCTCGCCGATCTGCCAGTAGGCGGCGTTGGTCTGACCCTCCTGCTTCAGCAGCACCTGCTGAACAGAAAAATTGCCAGGCCGGACGGCAAAAAGGGACATCCTTTCACCGGATTGGGGCTCGACTTCGAGCTCAACGCTCGGGCCATAGGTCGAGGGGAAAACCTGCGCATCCCGCACGGACCATTCCGTCGGCATGGCAGGAAGCACGATCGCTGTCGCCGCTCGGATTTCTGCGGGATCGAAGCGGCCTGCCTCGATTTGCGATGGCATCTGCTTGCGCAGTTCCGCCGTTTGGTGGGCGCGCATGGCTTCTTCGACAAATTGCGGCGGCGGCACCGAGGCCACCACCTCGCCGATACTGCCGGGGTCGATCCAGCCATGGGCAACCCAGCCGGCGCCGACGAGCAGAGCGACGGCCGCCGCACGACGCATCACGTCGACGGTGCGCGGGCGGTTCATGGCGTTTTCGAGGACCCGTGCCGCATCGCGTGTCTCCTGGCGCACCGCTGTCGGCATGCCCGCCAATGCCAGACGCAATTCATCACGGACCCGGAGATCTGCCATGACCTTGGCAGCGATGGATGGGTTCTCCGACAGATAGGCTTCGACCTCGATGCGACGACCGACATCCAGCTGGTCGTCGACATAGGCGTGCAGGTCGGCCTCGATCACGGGGTCATGGCTGGTCATCGGGGTTTCCTCCAACAATTCTGAGGTGGGAAACGGGGTTCGCATCCTCGCCGCCTTCCATGGCCCGAAGCCGGGCACGGGCACGCGATATGCGGGACATCAGCGTTCCCACAGGTATGTTCAGGACATCCGCGGCCTCCTGATAGGAAAGCTCTTCGATGGCCACGAGATGCAGTGCTTCGCGCTGCTCTTCCGGCAGGGCGAGAAAGGCGTCTCGCACCTGTGAGAGGCGCACGGTGTGTTCCTGTCCTGCTGGAGCCACCGTCTCGGACAGCTCGCGGGCTGCGTCGTGACGGCGATTGACAGAACGGTCGCGGCGGAGCCGGTCGATATGGGTATTGTGCAGGATCGACATCAGCCAGTTGCGGATGCTGCCGTCACTCCTGAAGGTCGACCTGCGCTCCAGCGCCCGTACGAGGGCGTCGTGAACCAGATCTTCCGCCTCGTCCGAATTTCTGACGAGCGAACGGGCGTAGCGTCGCAGGGCTGCGAGCTGGCCAATCACGTTGAACGGGTTCGAATTCGTCGTCATGCTCCAGTATACGGAGCTGGACGCGATGCTATTCCATCGTCAGCCAATTTTTTTCGCATATGGTTTCGGAGGCAGTGGTCTGGACAAGATTGCCGGCGGCGACGATTGCAAGTTCATACCGGTGACGAGGACATTGTAGCTACTTGGGTGGGGTTCATCAGCGGTCTCATGACGTTCTTGCTTTGCTGCCATAGGCAGCGACTGTTCTCCAGATTTAAAAATTAGCGGGGTTCTCGAAGGATGAACCCGGAACCATGAAGGTTCGGCGCATGTTTCTCCTGTCCCAGGAACGGAGATATCCCATGAGCGAAGAGAGCGAGAAGCCGCGCGAGCACCGGGCGGAGAAAGACAAGTCCAAGGCTGAGGGCATGCCGGCCGCCGGGCCCCATGACAAGCCGGAGCTTCAGGATCCCATGAAGACACCGGGAACGGGGTCGCTGCCCAAAGTCGGCTCCCGCGGTACCGATGTGGGCCCCGATTGAGCAGCCATCACTGCAACGTAAAAAGGCCGGCGAAAACGCCGGCCTTCTGATGTGTCTCGATCGCACGTGATCAGATGTTCTCGGCGACGGCTTCGTGGGCGAGACGTTCTTCCTCTGCCCGTTCCTCGCGATTGTATTTAATGGAGGACCAGAGCGAGATACCGATGAGGGCCGCGCCACCAAGGCCGGTGATCACTTCCGGGATATGGAAGAGAGTCTGGACATACATGATCACGGAGAGGATCAGGATGGCGTAGAATGCTCCATGTTCGAGATAGCGGTACTCGGCCAGCGTGCCCCTCTCCACCAGCATGATGGTCATCGAGCGCACATACATGGCGCCGATGCCGAGGCCGATCGCGATGATGAACAAGTTCTGCGTCAGCGCGAAGGCGCCGATGACGCCATCGAAGGAGAAGCTGGCGTCGAGTACTTCAAGGTAGATGAAGGCGCCGAGGCCACCCTTGGCCGCTTCACTCATGGTCTTCTGCGAGGCGTCAAGCAGGCCCCCCAGCACTTCGACGGCCAGGAAGGTCACGAGCCCGTAAATGGCCGAATAGACAAAGGTTGTCGCTTCTTCGCCGTCGAGAAGGTAGGAGAACAACAGGATCAGGAGCAAGACGAGCGCAATCTCGATACCCTTGATGGAGGCCGAGCGTGCCATGTGCTTCTCGAGCCACTCGATCCAGTGCACATCCTTCTCATGGTTGAAGAAATAGGTGAGGCCGACCATCATCAGGAAGGTGCCGCCGAAGGCCGCGATCGGAAGATGCGCATCGTTCATGATGCGTGCGTATTCGGCCGGCTCGCGAGCTGCGAGAATGATCGCCTCGATCGGGCCGATCTGGGCGGCAATGACCACAATCAGCAGCGGGAAGACGATGCGCATGCCGAATACGGCGATGATGATGCCCCAGGTCAGGAAGCGATGCTGCCAGACCGGTGTCATGTCCTTGAGTTTGTTGGCGTTGACAATCGCGTTGTCAAAGGAGAGCGAAATCTCCAGGACGGCCAGAACCGCGCAGATGAAGAAGACAGTCGCCATGCCGCCCAAGGTGCCGGTCGATTGCCAGCCGAGGACGCCGCCGAGGATGAGGCCAATGACCGTGACGATGAAGGCCCAGCGGAAATAACCGAGGGTGGACTTTGCACCCGTTGCTGATGATGTGCTCACGAGCGGACCTCCAGGCGAAAGGAGGTGGCAAGAGTAGAGATGCGAAGTGCCCTGCACGCCTTCGCATGAAGCATGATCCAAGTGTTCATTGTTTTAGAATCCGCCGGCTCAAATTGCTGGCGGTACCGACATCACGAGAGCGCCGTAAACTCTCGCCAGAGGGGCCCGGCACCAGGTTTGGACGCGGTGATGCTGAAACCACGGCGCCTCACGTTCTTGTTAACGAACATTGCTCAAAGGTCAAGATTTAACGCGGGGAGGGCGGCGCGGTGGATCTGGTGGGCAAAGTCAGCGCAACGTCTCAACGGGGCGCCGCCTCGGATCAGAAGGAGGATTTGATGATGGACGGCGATCCGGAGCTGGATCTAGGGCGTTTCCTCGCTGCACAGGCAGAGGGCTATGCGCAAGCGCTCAAGGAGTTGCGGAGCGGGCAAAAGCGTAGCCACTGGATGTGGTACATTTTTCCGCAGCTCGAGGGCCTTGGGAATTCTGCGACAGCGCGGCACTTTGCGCTCCGCTCGGCAGATGAGGCACGTGCCTACCTCGCGCATCCCTTGCTCGGCAAAGGGTTGGTGGAGGCGACGGAAGCTGTTCTCGCCCATGCGGACCGCCGTCTGGTGGAGATATTCGGTCATCCCGACGATCTGAAATTTCGGTCGTCCATGACCTTGTTTGCGGCCGTGGCTCTCAACGAGGAAGGCGCGATTTTTCGTCGGGCACTGGATGTCTTCTGCGATGGTGTTCCCGATGCCGTCACCCTGAGGCTGCTCGGCGACTAGGCGGTTGCAACACGCACAGTCGGACGGACCGCCAGACTGTTGCTGACGGTGCATATCGCTTCCGCCCGGTGTGCAAGCGCCACGCGCTGATCGTGATCCAGGGCGCCGTCGATGGCCAGGACGACTGTGAAACCGGCAAAACGCAGTGGCTCATCTGCGGCTTTCTCTCCGCTGACGGTTGCCGTAACCCTTTCGACGACCTCATGCAGCCCCATTTCGCGCGCCGCGATCCGCGCACTCATGCTCATGCAGGCGGCAAGTGAGGCGAGGAGGAGATCCAGCGGGTTGAAGCCTGGCTGGGAAGGGCCTGTGACGACGTCGAGTTCCCCGCCGGTGGCCGATCGAATGGCAGGATAGCCCGTCTTGCCCAGCGTTGCCGTCGCACCGATCGGCCGGCTTCTCAGATCTGCCATTGCGGTCCCCGTTCTGCGGAAAATGCAAAATAGAGACCCGGTCCATGCGGTGCAAGCAGCGTCAGATGCTGCTGCCGATCCGGGCCGTCCCCGTCTGGCCGTTGTCACGGATCCATTTCAGTTTCTTGTCGCCGGTTCGCAGGAGTTCGAAGCACATGGGCGCACCCTTGTACCAGCTGGTGAACTGCTGACAGAGTTTGTCGCCCGCAATCCACCAACGCCCCTTGTCGTTCGGCTTGGCGAACCGACCGAGCCCGAGTGCCTCACCGGAACCATCGACCTGACCGTTGGTGCGATAGTTCAGCGGGAACTCGCCGCCCAGGGGCACGGCAAGGTAAATGCGTTTGCCAATGATTTCGCCTTTGATGTCACTGGCGGTGAAGCGCTCATTGGCCAAACCAGGGGAAGCCGACAAAGCGAACGTCATGAACATGATCAATCCGGCGCGGAAGCTGCTGGTCATAACGAAGATCTCCCATTTGAAAGACTATATGACTTTCTACGGCGGGTATGTTCGTTTGGATCACGGCCAGACTTGCAGGATACTCAGTTCCTGATGAAGACGTTGACCGTCGCGGCTCGTCCCTCCGCATCGATGACCGTCAGGGTCGACTGGCCTGCACCCAAGGGCCTCCATTCGCCGGTTCGCCTGCGGGTGGATTCGGACATTGGCTTGCCGTCTACCAGCCAACGGAAGGGTGCGCGGCCTGCCTGCATTTTCATGACGACGGGCAGTGCTTCACCATCGGGTCCCTTGCCGAGTTCAAGAATGGAGCCTTCGAGCGGATAGATGATCCGGGGTGGACGCTCGCGCGCTGAAACGGAGATCAGGCCGTTTGGATCGATCGAGAAGCGGCGCAGCGACTGGGGCAGTTCGGAGGCCGGGATGCGATTGGCGCCTGTCGGGGCGCGGGGCAAGGCCGTTCCAGCCAAGCCTGATTTGGCGAATGCCTCGAACAGGACCGGTGCCGCAGTCTTGTAGCCCGAAATGCCGGGGACTGCCGCATTGTCCGGACGGCCGATCCAGACGCCGAGCACATAGCGGCCATCGTAGCCGACAGACCAGGCATCGCGATAGCCGTAGCTGGTGCCGGTCTTGTAGGCGATGCCTGCGGGAGGGCTGCCCATTGGGGGAAGAACGGCGCCCAGTGCGTCGGCGACAGTCCAGGCGGCTGCCGGTTCGAAGAGCGGCTGTTCATCGATCAGGCCGGCCATGTCGCGAATGCCGTCGCCGAGCCGGACGGGTTGTTCGCGGTTCGCGAGGCCCGCATAGAGCTGTACGAGATCCTTCAGCGTGATGCCTGCACCGCCGAGCGCAATCGCCAGGCCCGGGGCTTCATTCGGCGGCAGCTTCAACCTGATGCCGGCGTGACGCAGTCGGACCATCAGGCGCGAGGGGCCAACAGCGTCGAGAAGCCGGACTGCCGGGACGTTCAGCGACAATTGCAGCGCCTCACGGATGCTGACATCGCCCTGGTATTGCATGTCGAAGTTCTTCGGGCGATAGCCGAAGAAATCGGCCGGCCGGTCCTCGACGATGGTCTCCTGCGCGACGAGACCCTGTTCGAAGGCGATGCCGTAGATGAAGGGCTTCAACGCGGAGCCCGGCGAGCGTTCGGCGCGTGTCATGTCTATCCATCCGGAGCGCGACGCGTCGAAATAGTCGGCGGCGCCCACCTCTGCCACGATCTCGCCGGTCGTGGCATCCGCCATCAGCAGGGCGAGGGAGACCTTGGGGTCGAGCTTGCGGCCGGCTTCGAATGCTACCTTTTCAAGTCTCTCCTGTACCGGGCGCAGAATGGTGGTCTGGTGAAGCCTTACGTTGGGCGCTTTCCGCCTCGCTGCTTCGGCCAGATGCGGCGCAAGGGCTGGCAGTTGCCGGCGTGCGGTCGGCAGCGCCGCGTTGAGCGCCAGCGCGACTTCGGCGGGGTCGACGACCTCTGACTCCCTTACCCGTTCCAGGACCCGTTTGCGCGCTTCCAGCGCATTGTCGCGGTGGCGATCCGGCCGGCGTCGTTCTGGCAATTGCGGCAAGGCCACGAGCAGGGCTGCCTCTGCCGTCGATAGCCGTTTCGGCTCCTTGCCGAACCAGGCGAGGCTTGCGGCGCGCACCCCTTCGAGATTGCCGCCATAGGGTGCGTGGGTGAGATAGAGGTTGAGGATCTCTGTCTTGGACAAACGCCGTTCAATCTGAATCGCACGGGCTATCTGAACGAGCTTTGCCGTCAGAGAGCGTTCGCGGCGCGGTTCGATCAGTCGCGCGACCTGCATCGAGAGCGTCGAGGCGCCCGAGACGATACGACCGTTTGCGGCGAGCTGCCAGGCAGCCCGTCCGAGCGCGAGCATGTCCACGCCGGAGTGGCTTTTGTAGCGCCGGTCCTCATAGGCAATGAGCATCCGCAGCAGATTGGGGTCGACGTCGTCGACGGTCGTTTCGAGGCGCCAGAGGCCCTCCCGGATGGCGAAGGCACGCAGGAGCTGGCCGTCGCGATCGAGGATTTCTGTCGAAACGTCCCGCGCTGCCTCAAGCGGGGGAGGGTATGTCCTATCGGCCCAATAGAGCAAGGAAAGAGAGGCGGTTGCCAAAACGGCAGCCGCCCCGAAGCTGATCCCGATGCGCCGGAGGCGGCCCATCAGGGTGCGGTGGAGACCGTCATCGCGCCGGCTGCCGTGCGCGCCGACAGTTGCGGGCGATACATGTCTTCGACACTCGCAGCCGGCAGGTCATACGTGCCGGGGGTGACGGCGCGGACGACATAGGCCAGTGTCATTGTTCCGTTCTCGCCTTCTCCGCGGCTGATGGCGGCGACGAAGCGATCGCTGCGGAACTCAAGATGGGCAGTCTCGGTCTGGCCGATCCATTCGAAGTTCGCCAAGGCAGCGCTGTCGACCAGGCTCGGATTGTCGATCTCGAACCCCGCGGGCAAGAGATCGCTCACAAGAAGCTGGGCCGGCCAGTCATCCCCCTCCGTGACTTCCAGCACCACGACGTAACGCTCGTTCTGGATCACCTCGGTGATGTTCGCTTCTTCGCCGGTCAGGCTGTAGTAAGTCTTGGTGATCTCGAAGCCTTCGCCGCCTGCCGCTGGCGGCAGAACCGGAGCAGCAACGGTCGTGATCGCGGCGCTCACCGGATCGAGACCGGTATTGGTCAGCGTCAGCGGTGTCTGCAGGAGTGCATCACCCGGGATCGTTGCGGCATAGGCGCCCCTCTTTCCCGTGCCATTCACCTCCAGTGTCAGCTCCTCGTCATCCTGCTGAAGCGCTCGGGCAGCGAGAAGCATCCAGGTCTGCTCCTGTGTGCTCAGCGTCTGCCTGGATTTCCATTCGTCCGCGACGACCTTGGCGAGGATCGGCACGACAGGCGGCACCGGGCGGCTTTCGGCGGCGAGGGCGAGAACGCCGGCCGCATCCCGCAGTGCCGAACCATAGTCGGAGCGGGAGAAGCTCACCGGGGTCAGACGGGCCTGTTCGCTCATGCCGGCTGCATCGAGGAAGACGGCATTGGCGCGCTCGCTGTCGCCATAAAGCGACAGTGCGGCGGCCAGATGCGCCTTCGACAGTGGCGTCGGGAAGTCTGGCAGCATCGTATCTGCATAGTAGCGCAGATCACTCAGCGAGGCCTTGCGACTGCGCGAAAGCACGTAGAGCGCATAGGCGATCTCGTTGCCGCGTGTCCTGATGTCATTGTCATAGGCGATGCGGTTCTGCAGGTTCTGCAGCGCCTGGACCAGGGCTTCTTCCGGTACGTCGAACTTCTGCTCGCGGGCGCGGGTCAGGAAGTCGGTCACATAGGCGTCGAGCCAGAGGCTTTCGGAGCCCGGTGCCCAGAGGCCGAAGGAGCCGCTCGACGACTGATAGGCCAGCACCCGAAGGATGCCGTCCTGCACACGCTTGTTGATCGCCTCGTCTTCCGGCAGGCCGGACAGCTTGGCCAGCTCATCGAAATAGAGAAGCGGCAGCGCGCGGCTCGTCGTCTGTTCGGCGCAGCCATAGGGGTAGCGGTCCAGCGCCATCAGCAGGCCCGGGATGTCAAGGCCATCGGCGCGGGCGACATTGAGGCTGACCGAGGCACCCTGCAGGAGGCTGTCTGCGAGCAGGTCTCCATCGACGGTCAGGCTCTTTCCCGGTGCCAGCGCAATGACCTGCCGCTCTGTGATCGGCAGTGTCGACGGACGCACGGGCAGGTCGAGTGCCTGGCTGACCGCGAGGCCGTCTGCTCCCGTCAGGGCAATGTCGATCGTGCCATCGCCGGGTGAGTTCGCAGTCAGCGGTAGGGTGACGGTCGTGGTTTCCCCTGATGTCAGTTCGATCTGCTGGCTTTCGGCGCCGCCAATGCTGACCGGGTCATTGCCGGTGACAGCGAGTGTGTAGGTGCCGGAGGGGGCGTCGGTCGCGGCAATATCGAGACGAAGGTTGCTCTCGTCATTGGGCGCGAGGAATTTTGGCATGCTTGCGGTGACAACGACCGGATCGCGGATGATCACCTCGGCCACACTGTGGCCGACGCCGGTCTTCGACCATGCCCATGCCATCACACGTGCAGTGCCGTTGAATTGCGGGATGTCGAAGGAGATCGTGGCCTTGCCATCGGGATCGAGCTTTACGGGGCCGGAGAAGAAGGCAACCAGCTTTTCGCGCGGCGGGTTGCCCTGAAGGGCGACCTGTCCGCCGTCACCCCCGGTGCGCAAGCGTCCGGTGGCGCCCAGCGAGCCATCGATCAGGCGTCCATAGAGGTCGCGTAATTCGAGGCCCAGCCGGCGCTGGCCGAAATAATGGGTTTCGGGATCCGGCGTCTCATATCGGGTGAGGTTGAGAATGCCGACATCGACGGCTGCCACCATCACATAGGCTTCGTCGCCAACTCCCGCGCCGGCCACTTCGACGGGGATTTCGAGCGGCTGTCGCGGCAGGGTCCTTTCCGGCGGGGAAAGCTTGATGGCCAGCTTGTCGGCACCGGGATCGACGGCAAGCCACGCAATGCCGATCGCACGCGCCGGCATGCGGCTCTCTTCGGCATCACCCGGACGGAAGAGGGTCGCGCTCACATAAACGCCAGCACCGAAGTCCGCGGAGACGGGGATTTCGATTTCCGTGCCGGTGGCGGGAACTTCGGCAACCTGCGTCGAGACCAGGGCATCCGTGCCCGAGGTGACGATCACCTGGCCGGCGAAGCGCGGTGAGATCCTGAGCTTTGCGGTGTCGCCGACCTGATAGGAGGCCTTGTCGAGGCCGATTTCGAGTGCGTCCGGTGTCTCCGTGGAGCCTGCAGTGACGAACCAGCCGGCATCGAAATCGACGCTGGTGACGGCATCGCCCTGCTCGACCTCGAGGCGGTGACTACCCCACGTCACGGGGACGGAAAGTGGGGTGCCTTCGGCTACAATGTCGATCATGCCGTCGGCCACGAGCTTGGTCGTGGTGATCGGCTCGTAGCGCCAGGAGGAGCCGTCGCGGTACCACTGGTAGTTCCGCTCCAGCTTGATCAGTTTCCAGCGCGCGGTCGGCAGCGCCTGACGCTCACCATCGGGGCCAAGCGCGATCAGGTTGAAGGCAGCGTTCGAGTTTTCAGCGAGATCACCTTCGAATTCCGCTTTGATGCCGATGACAGGACCGTCCGGTGTGACGGGCATGGTCAGTTTGCGCTCCACGGCGCGGCCACCGCCTTCGCGCAGACGCAGCGCCACATCGGCGTTGAGAAGGCGCGTGGTGGAGGGCAAGTCCGTGAGGGATACATCGATGGTGGCCAGGCCATCATCATCCAGCACGCCCAGACCTTCGAGCGGCAGGCGCACATCCTCGATGCCTTCCTCGTCCGCCAGGCCGAAGCTGTAGCGGGGGAAGTCGGGATGGCTCGTTGTCGGGCGGATCACGACTTCGCCTTCGAGCGTCAGTCCGGCTGCCGGCGCGCCATAGAGGTAGCGGCCATCGGCGGAGACGGTCACGGGCTCTTCCGGCGAGATCGCCTCGGCGTCGCTTGAGAGCTTCAGGTCGAGCCGGTCGGGCACGAAGTCGTCGACCAGGAAGGTCGACTGGGCGATCGCCGATTTCTTCGGGTCGGTGTGTATCGCCACCGTCCAGGTGCCGCGCATGGCATTGGCAAGGATGGGCAGATCGACGGAATAACCGCCCAGCGTTTCGCTGGTCACGGCCATGCGGCGGAATTCGACGCCATCCGGTCGCGAAAACAGGAAGGTCAGCGGCAGTCCGGAAATGGCGTCGGCATTGGTGTCGCGGGCGAGGGCTGCAACATGCACGGTTTCGCCAGGACGGTAGATGCCCCGCTCGGTCCAGGCCAGGATATCGACCGGGCCCGGTGCCGGACGACCGGTGACACCGCGGTCGGAGAGGTCGAAGCCGGCCCGGGTCATGTCGAGGAAGACGTTGTCGTCGGCGCCACTGCGGGCAGCAATCACCGCCGGCGCCAGGGCTGCGCCGCCGCGCACGAGACCGGCATCAAAGCGTGCGCGGCCTTCGGCATCGGTCGTGGCGGTGGCGAGGATCTCGTTGTTCTTGGCAATCAACTGCAGCTCGATGTTGGCGAGCGGGCTGGCCGATGCCAGCGAGCGGGCAAAGACGTGAAGACCGTCGGTGCCGGCAAAGGTCGAGAGGCCGATGTCCGAGATGACGAACCATTGTGTCGCGCGGCTGTCCCAGTTCTCGGTGACGGCGGTCGGCGAGACGGCGGTCAGCACATAGATGCCGGGCTTGCGCGTGGGCAGCGCTTCCTGCAGCGGAATGCTGGTGACGACTTCCCTGTTCTGCTCGTTGGCGATGTCGAGGGAACCTTGCCAGACGAGTTCGCCGATCTCGTCCTTCACGCGGCCGGCAGTGTAGCCGTCCATCTGGGTGAGGAATTGCGAGGCGGCGAGGAGCGGGGCAATGTTGCGGTCACCGATCCGGTAGAGTTCGAGGTTGGCGCTATCGGCGTTCACCGAAACGAGCGGAATGCCCTGACGGGCGGAGGAAGGCAGGACGAAACTGTCACCGGTGAAGCGTACGCTGGAGCTGCGGTCGCGGACATAGACTTCGAGCTCGACCGGCGCTTCCAGGTTTTCGTCGACGGAGGAGGGCAGGCCAGCGCGGAGGGCGAGCCGATAGCGGCCGCCATGCTCCAGCCCTTCCACGCAGACCTGGTTGTTCTTCGCTTCGAGTGCCTTTGGTGTCTTGCCGTCCAGGGTGACGAAGGAGGTGTAGTCGACACCACGCTTGACCAGCGGTTCGGAGAACTCAACGCAGGCGCGCGGAGAAGCGCTGTCGGAATCGACCGTGTTGCTCACGACGCGGAAACCCTGGCGGGAACGGAGATCCTTGAGGGCCGCTCCGACTTCTTCATTCGACGCGAGTTCAAGGCTCGCCTTGTAGGCGCTGAGCGCCGGGCGCCAGTTCTCGCTGTTTTCCAGGGATTTCGCGAGCGTGGCGAGCGCTTCGGCGCGGGTCGTTGCGCCGCGGGTCAGCAGATAGCCGTTGATCGCGGCCATCGCGCCTTCGTTGGCCATGCCGTAATTGTTGGTGACGGTATTGGCCATGCGGGCCATTTCCAGCCAAAGGGCCGGGTCGTTGGCGTCCATGGCGAGGGCGCCCTTCATCGAGACGATTGCGAAATCAATGTTGCCGCTCGTGAAGGCGGCACGGGCGGACCCGATCAGCGCGTCACGGCCCCATCCATCCTGTTCAGGGGCGATCGCGAGACGGTCCCGCTGATTGCGGGCTTCCGACTTCAGATACTCGGAGACAAATGTCAGGGCTGGCGGGGCACCGATATCGGGCTCCGCCGTCTGCAGAACGATGCGGCCCGCTATGGCTCCGGGGAAACTGTTCAGCTGGTCGTAGTCGGTTTTGAGAAAACACCAGTTCACCTTCGGATTGAAGGTAAAGGCGCGGCAGGCGGCATCGCCGATGCAGCTCGCTTCGCATTCGTCGAGTGAGACGTTCTTCTCGGTTCGCAGATCAAAGCCGAAATAGTCGGCATCATCGACCCGCTCGATGGTTCTCATGTCCTGAGCCGACGCCGGGGGAGAGAGTGGAACGAGCGCCAGCGCGAATGTGAGCAACGCCGAAAAGCGGTTCTTGAACATAGTCCCCTCCGAGCCTGATCATGGCTTTCGAAGGTTAGTCTTCGCTGATGACATGGGGTTGTCAATGCGCACGCGACACATCCCGCGAGTCATTTCTGGGTGCACCTCAATCCCTTTCGAGGCGTTGCTGGCTGAAGCTTCTCGCCTGATCGAGGATCCAGGTCGAGAAGGTGCTGGCCGGCCCATAGGCCATCTTCGAAAGCGGGCGCACGAGGTAGTAAGCGCTCGAACTCTTGATCTCGTGATCCCAGGCGCGGACAAGCTGTCCGCCCGACAGTTCCGGTTCGATGAGGAAGGTCGGGACGAGGGCAATGCCGAGGCCCGCATGACAGGCCTGGACGACGTTGGAGAATTGTTCGAAGCGCATGCCGCCGCCTCGGCCCTCACTGATGCCCAGACTTGCAAACCAATGCTCCCAAGCCCTTGGGCGGGAGGCCATGTCGAAAAGCGGCTTGGACAACAGGTCTTCCGGTCGGGCGACCGGATTTGCGGCGAGAAAGGCCGGGCTGCAGACCGGGGCCACGATTTCATGCATCAGAAACTGGCAATCGGTGCCGGGCCAATTTGGTTCGCCGATGTGGATGGCCGCATCAAGCCCCGACCCCTCGAAGTCGAACTGGCCAATGCGGGTGGCGAAGTCCATGATGATGGCCGGATTCTTCGACAGGAAATCGGGGATGCGCGGCATCAGCCAGCGGGTGCCGAAGGTCGGAAGGATCGCGAGGCGCAGATGCGTATCGTCGCGGGTTGCCATGGCTTCGAGCGAGAGAGTCCGGATTGTCGCCAGCGCATCGCCGATACCCTTGGCATAGGTCCGGCCGATGGGTGTGAGTTCGACGCCGCGGTTCGTGCGCTCGAAGAGCCTGACGCCAAGCTGCTCCTCGAGAAGCCCGATCTGGCGGCTGATGGCGCCCTGGGTCAGGGCCAATTCATTGGCGGCGGCCGAAAAGCTGCCGAGCTTGGCCACGGAATCAAAGGCGGCGAGGGCGCTGGTGGAGGGCAGGAAGCGACGCTGGTGTGTGAGCATGCGCTATGATTAGACCTAATAGCAACATGAGTAAACATGGCTTGAATTATGCTCAGTCATGAGCAATCTGAGAGAACGAAACAATGGATGAGACCGATGAGCGAGATGCGACCCTTTTCCTGGAGTGATCCCTTCCTGATGTCCGAGGTCCTGAGCGAGGACGAGCGGATGATCCAGGATGCCGCTGCGGCATTTGCCAGCGCGGAGCTCGCGCCACGCGTCTCCGACGCCTATCTCGGCGAGACGGTCGAGCCGGAGCTTTTCCGTCTCATGGGTCAGGCTGGCCTGCTCGGCGTCACCTTGCCGGAAAAATACGGTGCTGCGGGTGCCAACTATGTTTCCTACGGCCTCGTGGCCCGCGAGATCGAGCGCATTGACAGCGGCTATCGATCGATGATGAGCGTGCAGTCGTCGCTGGTCATCTATCCGATCTACGCCTATGGCTCGGAGGAGCAGAAGGACAAGTATCTGCCGGGTCTCGTCTCGGGGGAACTCATCGGCTGCTTCGGCCTGACCGAACCCGATGCCGGCTCGGATCCGGGCGGGATGAAAACGCGCGCCGAGAAGATCGAGGGCGGTTACCGGCTGCGCGGCGCCAAGATGTGGATCTCCAATTCTCCGATCGCCGATGTCTTCGTCGTCTGGGCGAAGTCCGAGGCACATGGCGGCGAGATCCGCGGCTTCATTCTCGAAAAGGGCATGAAGGGACTTTCCGCACCCAAGATCGGCGGCAAACTTTCGCTGCGCGCGTCGGTCACCGGCGAAATCGTCATGGATGGCGTCGAAGTCGGCGAGGATGCGCTGTTGCCGAACGTATCGGGCCTCAAGGGTCCTTTCGGCTGCCTCAACCGTGCGCGCTACGGAATCTCCTGGGGTGTTCTCGGGGCTGCCGAAGACTGCTGGCACCGCGCCCGCCAGTATGGCCTCGACCGCAAGCAGTTCGGCAAGCCGCTCGCCGGCACCCAGCTCTTCCAGAAAAAGCTCGCCGACATGCAGACCGAGATCGCGCTCGGACTGCTGGGATCCCTGCGAGTGGGTCGCCTGATGGACGAACACCAGTTCGCCCCGGAAATGATCTCCATCGTCAAGCGCAACAATTGCGGCAAGGCCCTGGATATTGCGCGCGTCGCGCGGGACATGCATGGCGGCAACGGTATTCAGATCGAGTATCACGTGATGCGCCATGCGCAGAATCTGGAGACCGTCAACACTTATGAAGGCACGCATGATGTGCATGCCCTCATCCTGGGACGTGCCCAGACCGGCATCCAGGCCTTCTTCTGATCCAGCTTCAGGGGCCGCACAGTCCGGCGCCATTGAAATTTTTGGACCTCGGCGCTGTCGCAGTTTTGCGCCAGCGCCGAGGTTGCAGCGTTTCAGCACAAACATTCATATCCTTGTGGCCTCGTAGAAACACGTGCAGAAGCCCTGCGATTTGCTTTATGCTGATGTAAGGCGATTCCGGCTCGAAGGAGCGGGATGGGGGTGCAGGGCACTCCCAGCCGATTGTGGAGGAGGCGCCATGTATGCTCTGACAGTACTCGACTCTGCTGCATTGATGGCGTTTCGCAGCGAGCATCCCTGGCTCCACTTCCCGGACACGATCACTGAAGTCTCAGTCTATTTCGATGATAATGGCGGGCCAACGCGGCTGACTGCGCTTTCTGCCGGGTCGAACGGTCAGGTCGTGCCCGCCGATGCCAACACCTTCGGCGTTGATACGATCCTCAGTCTGATCCGCTATGCCCCTCAGGGGAGAGTTCTCAACGAGGCGTCCCCCCAGGAGCGCAGTATCTGGGCCTTGCTCGAAGCATTGCCCATTGCGGATGGTTCACGCGCCGTTGAAGCCGTCGAAGCCGAGCGGGCAGAAAAGCTGCAGCAGGCTTATGCGAATTTGCGCTCAATTGCACTCGGCAAGCTGCAGGCTCTGCTTGCCGACGCTCGCAGCTCACAGGAGACCCAACGGCTTTCGAGTGCCATCGCGGCACTGCCGGTCCAGTTGGAGAGCGTCGACGACACGCATAAGCCGCAGTTTCTGGAAGTGGATCTCTGGCGCTTCGTCGCTGTTCTCCGGGACGAGTTGGTCATGCCGGCCGACTACGAGATCGCGCCGGTGAACGAGGACAAGCTGGTCTCTCGGGAGGTCATGGAGCAGGCTGAAATGACCGCCCTTTCGGGCCCCGTTGTCCAGGCGCTCTTCGAGCTTTCGCCCGTCGCCTTCTCGATTTCCACCATCGGGCAGAAAAGCTCGCGCTATGTCCGTGTCAATCAGGCCTATCTCGAGCTTGTCGGCAAGAGCTGGGACGAAATCCGCGGCAGTGAAATGGTCGCCTCGGGCGTTGTCTTCGGCAGCGAGGCCCGGGCTGAACGCCTCATGCTGCTGGACCGGGACGGTGGATATACCGGGATGCTGGGCGAGATCCGCGATTCGTCCGGAAGCGTCATACCCGTGGTCATCTCCGCCCGGCGCATTTCTGTCGCCGGGCAGCTCTATGATTTCGAAGTTCTCCAGAGAGCCTCGCAGGACTGAGCGTCAGGTTCACCTTCGCCTGAACAGGGCGAGCGTGCGCGCCTGCAGCTTAACCTTTTGGCCCTCCTCGGCCACATCGCCCCTCTGCTCAATGTCGAAGGTTGTCAGCTCCAGCTGCCAGCTTCCACCGCCGGTGTCGGGCAGGGAAAAATCGATGTCCTCCGCGATCGGGTTGAACAGAAGCAGAATTTCAGGCCAGACCCCATCCTCTCCCTCCAGGTCGCGACGCTGCAGCTTGAGGGCGAGGGGATTTCCGTCCAGCCAATGCTCGGCTTCCTGGTGGCCTCCATCGACATTGTACCAATCGATTTGCATGCCGTCCCGCCAGTTCGCACGACGCAGCAATGGTTGCGCCTTGCGAAGCGCTATGAGGCGTCGACTGAACTCCCTCAGAGCTTCACACCCTTGCGGCAGGTCTTCCCAATGCAGCCAGCTGATCTCGCTGTCCTGGCAATAGCCGTTGTTGTTGCCCATCTGCGACCGGCCGAATTCATCGCCAGCGAGCAGCATCGGTGTGCCGTGTGAGAAGAAGAGCGTAGCCAGGAAATTTCGCTTCTGCCGATCGCGGATCGCGTTGATCTCCGCGTCATCGGTCGGTCCCTCATGGCCATAGTTGTGACTGCGATTGTGGTCGTGGCCGTCCCTGTTGTCTTCGCCATTGGCGTCGTTGTGCTTCTGGTCGTAGGAAACGAGGTCATTGAGGGTGAAGCCGTCATGCGCCGTGATGAAGTTGACGCTTGCCCAGGGGCGGCGTCCGCGCAGGTCGTAGATATCGCCTGAACCGAGAAGCCGGGCCGCGAAGTCCTGAGAGGTATTGTCGGCGTTCAACCAGTATTCGCGCGTCGAGTCGCGATACTTGTCGTTCCACTCGGCCCAGCCCGGCGGGAAGCCGCCGACGTGATAACCACCCGGACCGATATCCCATGGTTCTCCGATAAGCTTGACCCTGGAAAGCACCGGGTCCTGCGTTACGGCGTCAAAGAAGCCGCCACGCTGGTCAAAACCCTCGGGCTCGCGGCCAAGGATGGTGCCGAGGTCGAAACGGAATCCGTCGACATGCATCTCTTCTGCCCAGTAGCGGAGGCTGTCCATGACCATCTGCAGCACCCGCGGGTGCGAAGTGTTGACCGTATTCCCGGTTCCAGTGTCGTTGATGTAGTAGCGATGATTGTCGGGCATCGTCCGGTAGTACGAGAAATTGTCGATGCCCTTGAAGGAGAGGGTTGGCCCCAGTTCGTTGCCTTCGGCCGTGTGGTTGTACACGACATCGAGAATGACCTCGATTCCGGCGTCATGGAAGGAACGGACCATGTCGCGGAAGCCGGCGAGACCCTTGGGGCCATAATAGCGGCTGGCAGGTGAGAAGAAGCCGATCGTATTGTAGCCCCAGAAATTGTGAAGGCCCTTTTCCATCAGATGGCTGTCATCCGGGAAGGCATGCACCGGCAGCAGTTCGATCGATGTGATGCCGAGGCTCTTCACGTAGTCGACGGCAGCCTTGTGGCCAAGACCCTCGAAGGTGCCCCGAAGTTCCGGAGGGATGGCCGGATGCAACTGGGTGAAGCCCTTGACATGGGTCTCGTAGACGATCGTGTCGGCCCAGGGGATTTGCCTGAAGCCGTTGGCAATCCGGCCGGCGGCTGGTTCAATGACGCGGCACTTGGGCGAGCATGAAGCGCTGTCCAGCGTGTTGTAGGACAGATCTTTTTCCTCGGCATCCAGATCGTAGCCGAAATGCGCCTTTGACCAGGCAAAATCGCCGACAAGTTCGCGCGCATAGGGATCCATGACAAGCTTGTGCGGATTGAAGCGGTGGCCGTTTTCAGGCTCGTAGGGGCCATGTACCCGATAGCCGTAAAGTTGACCCGGCTTCACGCCCGGCAGATAGCCGTGCCATACCTCATTTGTGTATTCCGGCAGTACGATCCGTGCGATTTCGACGCTGCCAGTGTCGTCGAACAGGCAAAGCTCTACACGTTCGGCATGGGCCGAAAAGAGTGCAAAGTTGGTGCCCTCGCCGTCGAAGCACGCTCCGAGTTGTTGCCACTCGCCGGGCATGACGGTGAAATGCGTGCTCATGGCGTCCATGTGATCCTCAAATGTATGGAGTTGCGCAGCTTAATTCGCCAGCGTGTGGCTTTGTTCCGTTGCTGTCCCGCCGGAACCTTCCAAGGCGCTGGTGGTTCTCTCGTTCATGCCTCCCTGATGGGCCCTGACCGAGGAGATCCCCATGCCAGCGAAATCGAAAGCACAACAGAAAGCTGCGGGTGCCGCGCTTTCCGCCAAACGCGGCGATACCAAGAAATCCGAGTTGAAGGGCGCGTCCCGCAGCATGGAGAAGAGCATGAGCGAGACCGAACTGGAAGAGCTTGCTTCGGTGAAGCGCAAGGGGAAGCCAGAGCATGCCGAGGATCGCTCATGAATTTCAAGGCATTTGAAGGGAAGACAGCATTGGTCACGGGCGCCGGATCCGGCATTGGCCGGGCCACGTCCTTGCGGCTCGCCCGCGGCGGTGCGCTCGTCGGATTGCTCGGCCGAACAGAGAATGAGTTGCAGGAGACGCTCGACGAGATCCAGGCCAGTGGCGGCGAGGGGATCGTGCTGGTCGCGGATGTCAGCGAAGCAGGCGAAATGGAGCAGGCTGTCGAGCGCCTGGTCAATGCACGCGGCGGACTGCATATCGTGGTCGCCAATGCGGGTATCAATGGAACATGGGCGCCGATCGACGATCTGAGGCCGGAAGAGTTTGACAGCACGATCGCCGTCAATCTCAGGGGAACTTATCTGACGCTTCATCATAGCGTGCGGCAAATGAAGAGCAGCGGCGGGTCCATTGTCGTCGTCTCGTCGATCAACGGCACGCGGACGTTCACGACGCCTGGTGCGACGGCCTATTCAGCGACTAAGGCAGCCCAACTTGCTATGGTACAGCAACTTGCCCTCGAGCTCGGGCAATACGGGATCCGTATCAATGCCGTATGCCCTGGTGCGATCGATACAGAGATCGATGACAATACCCGCACGCGGAAGCAGCGTGAAGCCGAGGTGCCGGTTGAATTTCCTGAAGGGGATATTCCTCTGACGGGAGGAAAAGCCGGCACTGCCGCCGAAGTGGCTGATGTCATAGCCTTTCTCGCGTCCGATGCCTCCCGTCATGTGACGGGAACACCGATCTGGGTCGATGGAGGCCAGAGCCTTCTTCGGTGATCGGCTCGCTGTCTCCTGTCAGTCGGGATCGTTGGGCGGCAGGGGAATATGATGTTCAAGCCGGTGGATCAGCCAGAGCACGCAAACCGCAAACAGTGTCGCGATCAGGGCAATCTGCCAGAAGCCCAGCCCGCAGGCGAGGCCGATCGAACCGGCAAACCAGAGACCCGCACCCGTGGTCAAACCTTTCACTTCACCCTTGTTGAAGACGATCATTCCTGCCGCAAGGAAGGCAATGCCGGCTGTCACCGCTTCGATGAGGCGGATCGGGTCCGGGCGGATCGCGTCGCTGGAGAAGGCCGAATGATTGGTGATTTCAATTGTGAGGATGGCGACGATCGCTGCCGAGAGGCAGACGAGAATATGGGTCCGCAGGCCTGCTGCATGGGACCGCCATTCCCGCTCGAAGCCGACGACCGCCCCGCAAACGAGGGCAATCAGCAGCCGGATGATGATGGCTGAGAGCTCCAAGCTTGTCGGCGTGCCGAAACTCGTGAGTTCTGATGGCATGTCATGATCGATGGGCACCAAATGGTGCCCATCGCCTTTGCTTAATGTTTGTCTTCGGAGGCGCCGACTGTCGATGTGTAGGTCGCCGAGACCGGATCGCTCGCCGGGAAGGTATCTTCCAAGCCCTCCTCCAGTTCACTGTCACCGCGATCGCGCTTGTCCTGCTCCTGGCGCAGGCTTTCGACCGCGTCGCTGGGTTCGGATGCCGCATCGTCACCGTCATCGGTCGAAAGACCGAAACGGCTGGCCTGCAAGAGCACAACCTGGGCCTTCGCGAGCGCATTGTCGCGGCTCAGGCCACCATTCTCTGATTGGGCAAGACGCACGGAAACGCGCTCTCCGCCGTCCCCCATGAATTCCACGAGGAAGCCCTCGTTTGCACCCGTTGCCTCAGTGACTTCGGTCCCGATGATCTGCATGACTGATCTCCCGATTTGAGTTGCCGGGGAAACGCTAGACCAGTCGTGTTGTTCCATGGGTGCGCGTGCGAGGGAGAAAGATTCGACGTGTGGACTCGATCGCGATGATACGCATTGTTCGACTTAACGTGTTGTTTACCATGCCGTTTGGCATTTTACGAAAATCTGAACAAAGCAGTGTCAGCGGCGTTGTGAAGGCAAAGGGAGACCCGAAATGAGACCAGGACAGGCCCTCGCCATCGATACGATCCTCATCGTCGAAGACGATGTCTTCATCTCAATGGACGCTGCCGACGCCGTCGCGCGGGCAGGCGTCAATGTAATCACCACCGAAACGGTCTGTGACGCACTTGAGATCCTCGAAACGGAACATATTTCGGGCGCTATACTCGACTTCATGGTCAAGGACGGTGCCGTGACGCCGATCGTGCAAAAACTGCGGCGCAGCGGGATACCGTTCCGCATCGTGTCGGGGTCGGCGATCAAGGAGATCGAGGACAAGGGTATCCCGCCGGAACTCTGCGCGGCCAAACCGGCTGATTACAGGCAGGTGCTCGTGTCGTTGATGAAAGACGTTCCCGCGCCTAGCAGCCACTGACCCGAAGTGAGGGTCAGCTTCGTTTTGACATCAAGCGCTCAAGCGTTCGTTCCACCACATCGACCATGACCATGGTCTGGTGATCGACTTCGATGTTCAGCAGGTCGCCAGGCTTGTAGCGCGGGAAAGTTGTCTGCCGCAGGGTTTCCGGGATCAGGTTGATGGTGAATTCGTCACCATCTGCTTCTGCGACCGTCAGGCTGGCTCCGTTCACGGCAAGATAGCCGCGCTTGAAAACGTATTTGGCCCATTCTTCCGGCACCCGGAAACGAACATGGGCGCCCGGCATCTCCATTTTCGCGCCGACAAGTTCGGCGGTCGTCGCAATGTGTCCGGCGATGTTATGGCCGCCGTTCTCGTCGGTCGGTTTTGCCGAGCGTTCGATGTTGACGCCGTCTCCTGTCTTCAGTCCGCCGAGATTGGTCCGATCCAGAGTTGCATCCATCGCATCGAAGGTCACGATCGTGCTGTCCATCGACGTCACAGAGAGGCAGACACCCTCCACGTTTACACTCGCGCCGATCTGCAGATCGACCACCAGCCGTTCCGGCAACTCGATAAAGAAGGTTGTATAGCCATCATGACGGATGATGGACTTGATCGGGGCGACGGTCTGGACAATGCCGGTATACATGAAGCTTTCCTCGGTGATGCGCAGCGAAGGTAATGTCTCGCGGGCCAAAGACAATCCCTGCTGCGGGACTCTGTGTTCAGCATTTTACCGCTTCAGGAACGCCCAGCAGGTGGGCTGGTTGGGCACATGCGGCTTTCGACCGGGTTGCGATCTTGCTTCCGGTTGTCCTAGATCTGTCGTGTGCATGCGGCAGTCTGCGCGCTAAATTTCAAGCTGGTGGTAATTCGATGACGAAAATTCTCTGCCTCGCTCTCAATCCGGCCATCGATATCTCTAGCGATGCCGAGGTCGTTCGACACACCCACAAGACGCGTACGCACAATCAGCAGCAATTTCCCGGCGGCGGCGGGATCAACGTTGCGCGTGTGATCGCCACGCTCGGCGGTGTCTGCGAACTGATGTTCCTCTCCGGTGGCGCGACCGGAGAGTTGCTCGAGGCCATGCTGAAGCGTCTGCCGGTTACCGCGCGGCCATTCCCGATCCACGATCCGGTGCGCGTCGCGTATGCGGTGCATGAAACCTCCACCAATCTCGAATATCGTTTCGTGCCGGAGGGGCCCCTCGTGACGGAGGAGGAACTGGCTCCCGTCTTCGAGGCGATCGTAGCGAGCGATGCGGACATCATCGTGGCAAGTGGCAGTCTGCCGCGCGGCGTACCCGACGATACTTATGTGCGGCTTGCCGAAATCATCGCCGCCAAGGGCGCGCGACTGGTTCTGGATACGTCGGGGCTTCCACTGTCGGAAGCCCTCTCCAGATCGCGCATGTTCCTGGTGAAGCCGAGCCTGGGGGAGTTCGAGGCATTTCTCGGGCGCAAGCTGACCCATGAAGAGGTCGGACCCGCAGCACAGGATTATGTCCGAACAGGTGCTGCCCAGTATATCGCAGTGACGCTTGGTGCCGACGGGGCGGTTCTCGCTACGGCGGATGGCATCATTCGGCTGCCGGCCATCGATGTTCCCGTCAACTCGGCGACGGGTGCGGGTGACAGCTTCGTCGCGGGCATGGTCTGGGCGCTGGCCGAGGGACGGGATGTCGAAGAGGCATTCCGGTTCGGGCAGGCTTCCGGGGCGGCCACGGTGATGACCGCCGGAACCGAGCTTTGCCGTCGTGGCGATGTGTTCGACCTGTTCGAGCGCGAGCAGCGGCGCGCTTGAATCCTGTCGGACGGATCACGCCCACGGGAAAACCGCGCCCGGCCCGTTTTATTACTTGTCACTGACAATCAACTTTTATATTGGAGGGCAGCGTGGAGACGCGGCTTAAGGCGTCCGATTTTTATCATCAGTTTACAGGGAGCTCCCAATGCCGCTTACTCATTCGGGACCTTCGCTCAAGCGATTCTGCCTTCTCCTGACTGTCATCCTGTCCGCCGCTGGCGTTCATGCGCAGGAAACGAGCCCGGGTTTTATCCCGCCCCCGATCACCGCACCGCAGGCCTCGACGGAGCGCGCTCCAGGGCTTCCCTCGGCAGCGAATAGCCAGGAAGCCGAGACTCCGACGGGAGCCTCCACAACGGCTTTGCCTGCCTCGCCGGAAACTGCCGTATCTGCGCCTGTGACCGCTGGATCAGCAGCGCCGGACACACTGATTACTCCTGCGGTTGCGCAAGCAGAGGCCCCTGTGCCGGATACCGCTTCTGGCGGGACCGTGGCCGACCCTGCTGCCGCTGCTCTGCTGCCGCCGACGCCGGTCGCTGCGGAAGCGGAACCGACCGCTGCGGTAACCGGTCTGCCGCATGACCTGTCGCCGGAAGGCATGTTCATGGCGGCCGATTGGGTCGTCAAGTCGGTGATGATCTCGCTGGCATTCGCCTCAATGCTCACCTGGACTGTTTGGCTCGCCAAGTCGCTGCAGCTTTTCGGCGCACGGGCTCGGGCCAAGGGCGGCCTGAAGGCCGTCACCCGGGCGCACCAGCTGCAAGATGCTCTTCAGGCGCTCGAAAAGCGTGGTGGTGTGGTGGCGACCATGGTTCGCGCCGCCGAACACGAAATGCGCCTTTCGGACGCTGCAATCGACCAGGTTGGAGGTGACGGGGTCAAGGAACGGGTCGCATCGGCGCTTGCGCGGATCGAGGCGCGGGCCGGACGCCAGATGTCGAACGGGACCGGTGTTCTCGCGAGCATCGGCTCGACCGCGCCCTTCGTCGGTCTTTTCGGTACGGTCTGGGGTATCATGAACTCCTTTATCGGTATTGCCGAGACGCAGACCACCAATCTCGCGGTCGTGGCGCCTGGTATTGCAGAAGCGCTGCTCGCGACGGCCATTGGCCTGGTTGCGGCCATTCCGGCCGTCATCATCTACAACGTCTTTGCCCGTTCAGTGACGGGATACCGCCAGTTGCTCGCCGATGCCGGTGCCGGCATCGAGCGGCTCGTCAGCCGCGATCTCGACTTCCGCAAGAGTGCAAGGATCGCTCAGGCGAGCATGGCGATGGCGGCGGAGTGAGCAGATGGCCGGTGGTATCCGCGACAACAGCTCGGGTGACGATCTCGTCGAGAACCACGAGATCAACGTAACGCCCTTCATCGACGTCATGCTGGTGCTGCTGATCATTTTCATGGTTGCGGCGCCGCTGTCGACGGTCGATGTGAATGTCGATCTGCCCGCCTCGACGGCCAAGCCCGCCGACCGCCCGGATGAGCCTGTCTATGTGACGTTGAAGGAAGACATGAGCCTGTCGCTCGGCAATGACACCGTCGTCCGCGAAGGGCTCGGTGCGTCGCTCGACAAGATGACGGAGGGCAATAAGGATGCCCGCATCTTCCTGCGCGCAGACAAGACCGTGGACTACGGCCAGTTCATGGAGGTCATGAACCTGTTGCGGGATGCGGGTTACCTGAAGATCGCGCTCGTTGGTCTGGAAAGCTTGCCGACAGCGCAAGAGCCAGGGACAGATCCGGGGCCGACCCCGGTGGAGACCGCGCCATGATCGAGCCCCGCTCCGCGAGACGTGTCGTTGGTGAGGGGCTGTTGTGGACCACGGCCGGTCTGTTGATTGCCACCGCGCATGCAGGCGCTGTTGCGGTTCTCCTGCGCGAACCCGAGATGGTCGTCGCCGACAACGGACCACCGCCGGCGATCATGATCGAACTTGCGCCCGAACCCGAAGCCGTGATCACCGAAGAGAACGAGATCTCGACGGAAGAGGTTGATTCCGAAGAGGTGAAGACCGCGTCCAGCGAGCCCTTGCCGGAACCCGTTCCAGATCCGGTGGCGCAGCCCTTGCCGGAGCCTCCGCCGCCAGAACCGGAACCGGATGTGGCAGAGGCCTTGCCGGAACTGCCTCCCGTGACCGAACCCTTGCCCGAGCCGCCGCCGGAGATCGGCCCGATCGAGCGGATGGTGATGGCGGAACTCGACAATGTCGAGGTTCCGATCCCCATGATGCGGCCTCCGGTGCCGAGGCCGAAGGTCGAGAAGAAGAAAGAACCTGCGCCCAAGAAGGTGGTAAAGAAGCAGCAGGCGCAGCCGCCGGCCAGCCAGGCCGCGCGCACGGCAAAGGCCGAAGTGGCCCAGTCGACTCGCAATGCCGCTGCAGCGACGGCCAATGGGTCCGGTCGCAGCATTTCGCCAGCGCGATGGCAGTCGCGACTGATGTCGCATCTCGAGCGCCGCAAGCGTTATCCGAGCGCTGCGCGCAGTAACCGCGAAGAGGGCACGGTCTATGTGCGCTTCCGGATCGACAATTCCGGCAATGTGCTTTCGGTCTCGTTGTCGCGCTCGTCAGGCTATCCTACGCTCGACAGTGCTGTGCTCGATATGGTGCGGGCGGCGTCGCCAGTCCCGGCACCGCCTGAAGGCGTCAACAAGACGATCACTGCTCCGGTGCGCTTCAATCTGCGCTGAGCCTGGCCTGGGCCACCAAGGCCAACGCCTCACGCGCAACCAATGCGCGGAGCTTTCCTGCATCCAGCCGTATCCAATCGATCTCGCCGGTACCATGTGAGAGTTGCTGGTCCAGTACGTCGGCCGTCGCGTCGGAGTCGGTAACGGGGCGCATTTCGATGCGGGACCGCAGGATCGACGGGTCGGCCTCAAGCCACAGTCCGACGAATCGCACTCCAGTCTTCTCCGCGACCTGCTTTATGGCTTGTCTTTCCTCGGCACGGGCGAATACGGCATTGGCCACGACGGAGCCGCCGGCATTGATCACCAGTTCGGTTTTTTCAGTCATTGCAGCATAAACTCTCTTGGATACCTCCGGCCGATAGGCTTCTGCCGGCATCGGTGCCCCCCTGACATGGCCGAGGATAGCGCGGCGGAGGCGATCGCTTTCAAGAAGGCGCGCACCTGGTGCGAGGCCCAGCTGAGGGGCGATGGCTTCGGCCAGTGTCGATTTGCCTGAACCGCTCAGGCCTCCAATCGCGACCAATATCGGTTCCTCCTCTCGCAGCAAGTCAAGTGCCAGCGCCCGATAGGCCCGTGCTTCTTCGGCGGCATGGCCGGTCTGATCACCCAGATCGCGCAATTGCGTCGCGCCGACATGGGCGCGGATCGCGGCTCTCAGAGCGAGCAGGAATGGGAAGAGACCATAGCCCGCATCGTCGCCGGTCCTGTCGAGATACCGGTTGACGACGGCGTTGGCGAAATCAGGCAGGTTCCGGTGCCAGAGGTCCATCAGCAGGAAGGCAAGGTCGTAGAGGATGTCGGATTCTGCGAGGTTATCGTTGAAGTCGATGCAATCGAACATGCGCGGCCCCTCGGGGCCAAGAAAGATGTTGTGAAGGTGCAGGTCGCCGTGACAGTGGCGGATCATGCCGGCGCGCTCCCGCTCGTCGAGCAACAGCGCGTGGCGATCGAGAGCCGTTCTGAACAAGGTGTTGAGGACCGTTGTCTGCTCCGCGCTGAAGAGCGTCACGGCTGAAAAGGCCGCATCATTGATATCGAGGACTGCCGAGAGGTTTTCCTTCCCGCTATGCCGGTGAACGACCTCGGCATTCCTGTGAAAGTCTCCAATGCGTTCGGCCGTCTCTTCCATCAGGGGCTTGGACAACTGGCCGCGTTCTGCCATGCGATCGAACAGCATATCCTGGGAAAAGCGATTCATCTCGACGACGTAGTCGATCGTTTTTCCGTCGCCGTCGAATGAAATTTCACCAGAAGCGTCCTGCGTGATTCGCCTTACGCCGCAATAGATTTCCGGCGCCGTGCGCCCGTTGAGCGCAAGTTCTGCCTTGCAATAGCGCTGCCTCAGCGCGAGCGTCGAGAAGTCGGCATAGGGTAGCTTCACGGCCCGTTTGAGCTTGTAGGCCTTTTCGCCCGCCAGGAAAATCAGGGATATATGGGTCTCGATCACCTCCACGGCTGAGGTGATCCCATGGCTTGCCGGGTCCCGGAGATAGGCGATCGCGACGGATTGGTCCTCGACTAACATGCATCCTCCCGCGTGACGGTCGGCGCAGTTTCGACCATTCGCGAAACGAAGGCCAGCATCTTGCACATCGACCTTTGTCGCAGGGAGGAAGGGCCGGTGGATGTCCACCGGCCCTTGCACACTCAGTCGATGTCGAACTTGACGCCCTGGGCGAGTGGCAGGGTGCGGCCGTAGTTCACGGTGTTGGTCTGGCGGCGCATATAGGCCTTCCAGCTGTCCGAGCCGGATTCGCGGCCACCGCCCGTTTCCTTCTCACCACCGAAGGCACCGCCGATTTCGGCACCCGACGGGCCGATGTTGACATTGGCAATCCCGCAATCCGAGCCACGGTCGGAGACGAAGGCTTCGGCTTCGCGGATGTCGTTGGTGAAGATCGACGACGAGAGACCTTGGGGCACATCGTTGTTGAGCGCGAGCGCCGTGTCGAAATCGGCATATTTGATGACATAGAGGATCGGGGCGAAGGTTTCCTCAACGACCGGGCCGCACTGGTCCGTCATTTCGACGAGCGCCGGGCGCACGTAGAAGGCTTCAGCTGCTTCGTCAGAGCGGACGCGGTCGCCGCCGTGCACCTTGCCGCCATTGGCCTTTGCGGCTTCCAGGGCGTGTTGCATGCGCTCATACGAGCCCTTGTCGATCAGCGGTCCGATCAGGTTGCCGGCTTCCAGCGGGTTGCCAATGGTGACGGAGCCATAGGCCTTGACGAGGCGCGGCACCAGCGTGTCGTAGACGCTTTCGTGCACGAAGAGGCGGCGCAGGCTTGTGCAGCGCTGGCCGGCGGTGCCCATGGCGGAGAAGGCAACGCCACGGAGCGTCAGATCGAGATCGGCGGTCGGGCCGACGATGGCGGCATTGTTGCCGCCGAGTTCGAGGATCGAACGGCCGAAGCGGGCGGCGACGCGCGGGCCGACAGCGCGGCCCATGGCGGTCGAGCCGGTTGCCGAGATCAACGGGACCTTCGGATGATCGACGAGGATCTCGCCGATGTCACGGCCGCCGATCAGGAGCGTCGAGAGATTGGCTGGCGCCTTGCCGCCCTGGGCGTTGTATCGCTTCAAAGCTTTTTCGAAGATCGCATGGGTGGCGATGGCGGTGAGAGGGGTCTTTTCCGACGGCTTCCAGATCGTGGAGTTTCCGCAGACCAGAGCCAGTGCGGCGTTCCACGACCAGACCGCCACAGGGAAGTTGAAGGCCGAGATGATGCCGGTGACGCCGAGCGGGTGCCAGGTTTCCATCATGCGGTGTTCGGCGCGTTCGGTTGCGATCGTCAAGCCGTAGAGCTGACGCGACAGACCGACGGCGAAATCGCAGATGTCGATCATTTCCTGAACTTCGCCCAGGCCTTCCGAGGTGATCTTGCCGACTTCGATGGAGACCAGACGGCCGAGTTCGGTCTTGGCGGCGCGCAGTTCCTCCCCGAGCAGGCGGATCAGTTCGCCACGTTGCGGGGCGGGTACGAGGCGCCATTCGAGGAAGGCCTTGTGGGCTGCGTCGATGGCCTTGCGGGTGTCGTCGGCCGAGATTTCGGCGACGGCTGCGATGGTCTCACCGTTGATCGGCGAACGTACCGACAGCGTGCCGCCAGTCAGTGCCTTGGCGTCGACGCCGAAGCTTGCCATGAGGGTTGCCGTTTCGGCAGAAAACTTGAGAGTGGCGAGGGTCATGGTGGTCCTTCCGTCAGGTCTACCTGGTTCTTGTTCGTTCAAAATCGTGCGCCGGCCAGATGCGCCACCTGGGCGCCGGCCTCGTACCATGTTTCCTTCAGGGTGCGGAAGGCCGGTGCTTGTGGATCGGTAAGTGGCAGGGGAAGTTCTCCCTCTGCTATCTGGCCGAGGATATGGCCTGCGATCGTCTTTCCAAAAACGGTCCCCGGCGAGATGCCGCGGCCATTATAGCCTGAAAAGCCGATGACGCCTGGCGCAAACTTGTGAAAACGCGGCAGGGCATTGGTGGTCATGCCGATCTGGCCGTACCATTCGCTTTCGAAGGCGATGTCGCCGATCTGAGGGAAGATCGCCTTCAGGGCCCGCTGCGCCCAGGCGCGGTGGATGGAAAGGCCGGTGCCGCGCAAGGCGCCGACACTGCCGAAGACCATTCGTCCCGCCTTGTCCAAGCGGAAGGAGGAAAGCACTTCCTTCGTGTCCCAGCACCCTTGGCGCTCCGTCAGTACAGACTTACGCAAGTTGTCGCTGAGCGGGACGGTGGCGAAGTTGAAATAGGGCAGGTGAACCTGTTCCTCGCGCACAGCGGCGAAGGGGCCGTGGCTATAGGCATCCGTTGCGACAACGATCCATTGCGCATCGACGGAGCCTTGCGCGGTTGAGACTCGCCACCCCTTTGCTGTCTTGTCGTAGGACACGACCGGGCTTGCCGTATGCAGAACCGCTCCGGCCTTCTGTGCCGCATGTGCAAGTCCCCTTGCATAGGCGAGGGGCTGCAGCGTTCCGGTGCGGCGGTCAAGCAGAGCGCCTTGATACGCACGTGTTCCGATCTTGTATTCGGTCTGCGCTTCATCGAGCAGTTCCACCGGTGCACCCCGACGTTGCCATTGCTCGGCGCGCGCCTCGATCTCCTTGCGCCCACCGGTTCCCACGGCGCAGTGCAGGGTGCCCGTGCGTTCAAGCTCGCATTCGATCCCGTGACGGTCGATCAGATCCATCACCGCGCGCGGGCCGTTGCCGAGGAGTTCGAGCAAACGTTCGCCATAAACAGGGCCGAGTTCTCCCTGCAGGTCGTCCGGCATGACCCACATGCCGGCATTGATCAGCCCGACATTGCGGCCCGCGCCTCCGAAGCCAATTTCCTTGGCTTCGAGGAGAATGACGCTGGTCCCGGCTTCGGCGAGGTGCAGGGCTGCGGAGAGGCCGGTATAACCGCCACCGACGATCACGACATCTGCTTTGGCCGTGCCTTCGAGCGGCGGTGCCTGTGGAGCAGCCGGGGCCGTCTTTTCCCAAAGTCCGTGGGAGCGAGGATCGTTCAGCATTGCATGGCCCCGGGCTCTCAATGGTTTCGAGGCCGCAGCCCATTCAGGGTGCATCATTCCGCCTCGTACTGTCTTGTGATTTCTAGAAGAGCGTTCTACCCCATTCCAGCGATAAATTCTCAACAGATCATTCCGAAAAGGCATGACCAATGCTCCCCGCGCGCCGCTTCCTCCCGTCGCTTTCCTTGCTGGCCGCCTTCGAGGCCGCGGCGCGTACCGGGAGCATCACGGCGGCCGCACGTGAACTCGACCTCACTCAGAGTGCCGTCAGCCGCCAGATCAAGGCGCTCGAGAACCAGCTCGGGGTGGAGCTCTTCCTGCGTGAACGGCAGACGATACGCCTGACGGTCGCGGGCGACAGCTATGCTCGCGAGATCCGTGAGGCGCTCCGGCGCATTTCGAGCGCTTCGCTCAACCTGCGCGCCAATCCGCAGGGAGGAACGTTGAATCTGGCGATCCTGCCCACCTTCGGCGCGCGCTGGCTCGCGCCCCGTCTCGGGCAGTTTCTGGCAGCCAATCCCGGCATCACGATCAATCTGGTGACGCGGCTGTCTCCCTTCGACTTCCGCCTCGATTCCATCGACGCGGCGATCCATTTCGGCGATGCCGTGTGGCCGGGTGCGGAACTGACCCTCTTGATGGAGGAGGAGACCATTCCGGCCTGCAGCCCCGGCTACAGACGCAAGCTCGCGATCGAGAAGCCTGCCGATCTGCTCGCCGCGTCGCTGTTGCATCTTACCACGCGGCCGGATGCCTGGGAGCGCTGGTTCACCGAAAACGGCATCGCCTTCGAGAGCGTACACGGCATGCTCTTCGACCAGTTCGCCACGGCATCTCAGGCGGCAATCGGTGGCCTGGGCGTTGCGTTGTTGCCGACCTTCCTGATCCAGGATGAGCTTGCGCGGGCCGAACTCGTCCCTGCCATCGACCGGCCGATGCGGAGTGCGCAACGCTACTATCTCGCCTCTCCACGCGAAAGGGCGGAGTATCCGCCGCTCGTCGCCTTTCGCGCGTGGATCTTGCGGGAATTGTCCGAAGCCTGAAGTCTTCGATCAGATGGCGGTGGCCGTCGCTGCGATCCAGACGGCGAAGACCAGATGCGTCAGGTGATGAAGTGTCTGGTCGGTGCCGAGAAGCCACCAGTAGGCGGCCTGCTCGACATTCAGTCGGTATCGCTTCTGGACTAAGGTCTTGCTCTTGTCGATCAGCCCGTGCACCACGAAATCGATCGCGGCAAGCCAGGCAAGCTGTGGAGCGAGCAGGAGAGCTATCAGCAGCGTGCCGGCCGCGTGTACCGAGACATGGGCGAGCAGCGGAGCACGCCAGTTCGTCGGTTGTTCCTTGCCCTTTGCCATCCAGCTTGTCTGGAACAGGAAGTCGGCCACCAAGTGCTTGATGATGAACAGAGCGACGGCCCAGATGAAAAGCTGGGTGGAGATTTGCTCCGGCATGGTGGGCATGAACGTTCCTTCGGCATTGGGACCTGACCGAAGATAGACCACTCTCCAAAACGCTGTGAAGCGGCCTTTTGGGCTACTCAGTTTTGCGCTTTGCGCTTCCTTTACATAAAGACGGCGTTTCGGTGCTGCCCGTTAGGACCATGGTAGTGCCTGTGGGTTTGTCACCAGCCGTCGGAAAGCACCTTTTCCAGCATGTCGACGAAGAAATCCGCACTTTCGCGGCTAAGGCAGAGCGGTGGCTTTATTTTCAAAACGTTAAGATGATCGCCCGTCGGTTGCATGATCACGCCGAGATCGAGCAACCTCTGGCAGATCCCGGCCGTTTCCTCCGTCGCCGGCTCAAGTGTCTCACGATCGCGAACGAATTCCAGTCCGAGATAGAGACCCATGCCATGAACGGCGCCGACAAGCGGGAAGCGCTGGCCGAGAGCTTCAAGGCGGGCTTTGAGATGATCGCCGGTGACGCGTGCATTCTCCTGCAGGCCCTCGTCATGCATGATGTCGAGGACCGTCATGCCGACCACGCAGCTTACGGGGCTCCCGCCGGACGACGAGAAGAAGTAGCCTTCCTTCTCCAGACTATCGGCGATCTCCCGACGTGTGATCACGGCGCCAAGCGGCTGGCCGTTGCCCATGCCCTTGGCGACCGTGATGATATCAGGCACGACGCCCTGCTGCTCGAAGCCCCAGAAGTGGTGGCCGAGCCGGCCATAACCGACCTGCACTTCGTCGGCGATGCAGAGACCGCCACGTTCATGAACCAGATCGTAGACTGCGCGGAGATATCCGGGGGGCAGCGGAATACCACCCGCATTGCCATAGACGCTTTCGGCGATGAAGCCGCCAAGCTGGCCACCGCTGTTTTCGATCTCTGCAATCTTTTCGGCAACAGCTCCGACATAGGCTTCCGTCGATCCGTCGCCGCGATGCTTGCCCCTGTAGGTGTTGGGTGACAGGACCGGATGGACCCAGTCTGGGCGGGTCTCCAGGGCGCGGGGATTGTCGGCGATCGAGGTCGAAACGGCATCACTGGCAACCGTCCAGCCGTGATATGCCTCAAGCAAGCTCAGGATATTGCGATGGCCACTATGGGCCCAGGCTAGCCTTAGTGCCAGATCGACGGCTTCTGAGCCGGAGTTGACGAGGAAAACGGTGTCCAGCCCTTCCGGAGCCAGAGATGCCAGCCGGTCCGAAAATTCTGCGACAGCCGCGTAGTGAAAGCGGGAATTGGTGTTGAGCAGCGCCCATTGCCGCTCAACGGCACCTGCCAGGCGGGTGTGGCCATGACCGAGGATCGTCACGTTGTTGACCATGTCGAGATAAGCGCGGCCCTTTACGTCGAAGAGATGTTCCTTCCAGCCGCGTTCGATCTGTGGCGGATTGGCATAGTAGTGCTTCTGCGGCTTGGCGAAGCTCCTGTGGCGGCGGTCCAGTACGGCGGCGCTGTCCGTTTCGGGCGCGTCCACGCCGACACCGAGGAGGCATGACGGGGACGGGCAGAGGCGCCGCCAGATGGTGCTCTGCTGTGGTCTTGAAAAGAGTGGCGGAACGAGATCGGGATCGCGGCAGAGCTGAATTCGCAGGCCGCCAATGCCGCCGGCCGCGCCTGCCACCTTGCCGATGGCATCACCCGCCGTGACGCTCGCTCCGTCTTCCAGGCTGCAGTCGATGCCATCGAGATGAAGCGACAGAGCATGCGTAGACAGGATGAGATGATGCCCGTCGAGCAGGATGGTGCCATCGAAAGGGGCGAAAGCTTCTGTCGCGCCGGGAAGACAGACGTCGATATGCAGGGCATAGGTGGCCGGCGCCGTTACAGAGAGAAGCTTGGTGTAAGACAGCCGATACTCGCCATAGCGGGTCGATGCGACACCGGTTTCCACCGCGGCACGTGCAAGCAGCTTCCAGTCGATCTCCTGGTCTGCCCAGCTGTCGCGCGGCAGGTCCGGGCTGGTGACGGTCAGGTCGGTCAGCCGGAAATCGCCGGCCTTGAGCGACGGGAGCAGCAGATGCGAAATCTCGATATCCGGCGCATCGTTGCTCGCGCCGGCAGCGTCCAGGATTGCAGCCTCCATCAACGGATAAGGCACCGATGTGGCGACCTCCAAGATCGCGCGCTCATGGTCGACATTGCCGAGTACGTAGTCGTTGTCCGGTTCGATCGACAGCTGATGCTCGCTGCTGGCGACGAGCACTCCGGCCCGCGCGACGATCAACGGCCAGAGTGCTTTCAGTTCCTCATTGCTCAGCGGGTAGGCTTCGTGGAAGGCTTTGACCGCCGGCAGGATGAAAAATGGGTCGCCATCGGCATGATGGAGCAGTGCGGCACAGGTGACGGCGAGATCGGCCACCAGCCAGCCATACAGCACGTCACCGAAATCGATTACGCCATCCGGCATCAGTCGCCCTGCGGCGTTCGGTGTAGCGACGACATTGTCGTCGGTGATGTCGTGATGGATGGCCTGGATGCGGAGACTGGGGGCAAGCGGCTGGATGCGCTTGACTGCCATGATCATGGCCTTGGCAATCCGGTCTCGCTGCTTCTGGTCCGTAATGGATTTGAGCAGATGCAGGGCGATCGGGCCTGCCCGGCGCAGGTCCCATTGCAGTTCCCGGTCGAGGCCGTCGTGCCTGAAATCCTTCAGTCCACGCGCGACACGCGCCACAACATCGCCCAAGGCGGCGACGGTTTCGGCCGAGAGGTGCTTCTGGCGGGTCAGCGGTTGACCATCGAGATAGGAGAGCAGCCTGATCCAGTAGCGCTCGCCGTCGAGCTCGATCTGCGGAATGTAGTCTCCTGTAAGGGCGGCGATCGGCTCAGGAATACGCAAGCCTGTGTCGAGACTGCGAAGATGCTCCATGGCGTGGTTCTGGGCTTCCAGCTCGTGGCGCGGATAGTCCGCACGCGTCACCTTCAGGACGAGGCGTTGCGTGCCGGTGTCGATCTGGAAGTTGCGATCCTGCTGGCTGCCGAGTTCCCGGATGGGACCACTGAAACCATAGAATTCACTGAAGATGAACTTGGCGTCGTCGAGCGAGACGTTCGGGCGTGGCAATTCGGTGCGCTGGAGCAGATCCGAGTCGGCCATACGGTTTCTCCCAGGGGAATCATGACGGGAGATTAGCAGAGCCTTGCTCGGCGTCTATCCCGCAGAACGGCGGGAGCAAAGGCAATGGGCGCCGTTGCCGGCGCCCATGTCAGTGTCAGCCCATCCGCTCGGAGGCGTAGGAGCCCGGGCTTGCGGGGAAAACGACGGTACGATTGCCGTTGATGAAGGTACGGTGATGGATGTGGGCGTGGATGGCCCGTGCCAGCACCTGGCTTTCAACGTCACGACCGATCGAGACATAGTCGTCTGCCGACTGGGCATGGGTGATGCGCGCGACGTCCTGCTCGATGATCGGGCCTTCATCAAGGTCCGTGGTCACGTAGTGCGCCGTCGCACCGATCAGCTTCACGCCGCGCTCGAAGGCCTGCTTGTAGGGGTTCGCCCCTTTGAAGGAGGGCAGGAAGGAGTGGTGAATGTTGATGATCTTGCCGGACATCTTGCGGCACATGTCATCGGACAGAACCTGCATGTAGCGGGCGAGTACGATCAGTTCGGTGCCGGTGTGTTCTGCCAGGTCCATGATTCGGGCCTCAGCTTCCGGCTTGTTCTCCTTCGTCACCTTGATGTGGTGGAAGGGGATGTCGTGGTTCACGACAACCTTCTGGTAATCGAAGTGGTTGGAGACGACGCCAACGATGTCGATCGGCAGCGCGCCGATCTTCCAGCGGTAGAGAAGGTCGTTCAGGCAGTGGCCGAAACGCGAGACCATCAGCAACACCTTCATGCGCTTGGCGGCATCGTGCAATTCCCAGTTCATGCCGAATTTTTCGGCGACGGGACCAAAGCCCTTTTCCAGCTTTGTTTCAGCGACGCCTTCCTCGGAGATGAAGGACACGCGCATGAAGAACTGGCCGGTGTGAAGGTCGTCGAACTGGGAACTGTCGACGATGTTGCAACCCTGCTCCGCGAGATAGCCCGAAATCGCAGCCACGATGCCGCGGGTCGACTGGCAGGATACGGTCAATACATAGCTCGTCATAGGTTCTATCATCTCCTCGGCGGGTGCAGCCGCGTGTCTCTATCGCATCTCCGGCGCGATCGGAAGCGCGCACCGGAAACTGACTGTTGTCCTTGCGAAGGGGAGGCCTTTTCACGGCGCGCCTTCCTGTCTTCGCGTTGGGTCGAGATTAGGGCAGGAAATGCAAAACCTCGTTCCTATTGCGCCTTTCGAAGGCGCATCTTCGCCGTTCCCATGGTCACGACGGACAAATCACCGGGTCCCCCCATCCGTGGCATTGACCTTTGCCCAAGCACCAATAACCTGCGCCCAACTTAGCTCCGGACCGAGACCGTCATGGCATCCCGAATGAAAATTCCCACCGGCACAAGCACCCTCATCGATCTGGTGCGTGCCTCCTGTGTCGCGCTCGGGCTCCTTGCCATGACGTCGCAGCCGGTGCTTGCAAGCGGGACGTGCCTCAGGGGCGTCAACCTTGCAGGTGCCGAGTTCGGTGAGGAAGACGGTGTCTATGGTACGGCCTATACCTATCCGACCGACGCGACGATCGCCTATTTCGCCGACAAGGGGTTCAACTCCGCGCGGCTGCCTTTCTCCTGGTCTCGCCTGCAAACATCGCTGGACGCTGATTTCGATCAGGCGGAATTCGATCGGCTCAAAGATACGGTATTGCGCTTGCGCGCGGCGGGGCTGACCGTGGTCCTCGACCCGCACAACTACGCCCGGTATCGAGGCGAATTGATCGGCTCACCGGGCGTACCTTACGAGGCATTCGCGAAATTCTGGACCAGGCTTGCTCTGGCCTTTGGCAATCAGGACGGTATCGTCTTCGGGCTGATGAACGAACCGCATACCATGCCGACCGCGCAATGGTTGGATGGAGCCAATGCTGCAATCGCGGCGATCCGGGCCACGGGTGCCCGCAATCTCATCCTCGTGCCGGGAAATGCCTGGTCGGGCGCGCATAGCTGGACCGGAGAAGGTTATGACGGTGCCAATGGCACGGTCATGCTCGGGGTGAAGGATCCGCTCGAGCACTACGCTTTCGAAGTGCACCAGTATTTCGACGACGATTTCTCCGGGACGAATGACAATTGCAGCCGGGCGGATGATGCGGTCGCGGCGATCGAAAACTACTCACGTTGGCTGCGTGACAACGGCAAGCGCGGCTATCTGGGCGAATTCGGCGTGCCGGGTGACGAGGTCTGCATTCAGGCGCTCGAACGCATGGTAAAAGTGGTCGAGCGGGACCATGATGTCTGGATCGGCTGGGCTTACTGGGCCGGCGGCGACTGGTGGCCGGAAGAAGAGGCACTGAACATCCAGCCGACAGCGTCTGGCGACCGGCCGCAGCTTCGGGGTCTGACGCCGGTCCTGAAAGACTTTTCAGCTAAGGCATCGACCTGTCCGGCACTCGGCCCCTGATGTCGATGCATGGGTTACCCACTTCAGATGCTTCACCTTCAAAAATGCCCGAAAACGCGACTTTAACGCTTTTCCTCTAGGCAGGCCGGAAGATTGACTGGAACCATCCAACGAGAGGGTGCGGCATGGAGAGCATGACTGCGTCAAGGCCAAGCGCCGTGACAGGCTTGGCCGAGGGCGCGCGTATCGTCCAGATCGTGCGCCAGTATGCGCCGAGCCGGGGCGGTCTCGAAGACGTCGTTTCCAATCTCAGCCGCTCCCTTGCTTCCCGCGGGTTCGCGGTGCGCGTGGTGACACTCGATCGGCTGTTTCGCGATCCCGGCGAGATCTTGCCCTTTCGCGAGATGATCGACGGGGTCGAGGTCGTCAGGATCCCCTGGCGCGGCAGCAGCCGCTATCCGCTGGCACCTGCAGTTTTCCGACATATCTCCGATGCGGATCTCGTTCATGTCCACGGTGTCGATTTCTTCTACGACGCGCTTGCCTGGACACGGCCGTTTCACCGCAAGTCGCTCATCGCCACGACGCATGGAGGGTTCTTCCACACCAAGAACCATGCGGCCATCAAGAAGATCTGGTTCCAGACGGCGACCCGTGCTTCTGCGCTCGCTTACGATGCGCTTGTCTGTTGCAGCCAGTCAGACCACAGGATGTTCGCGCCCATCGCCGGGCATAGGGCACGTCTGATCGAGAACGGCGTGGATATCGAGAAGTTCGCTGCGCTCGGCAGTAAGACGCCCGTGCGGCGTATGGTGACGATTGGTCGATTTTCCGTCAACAAGCGGCTCGACCGTCTGCTTGATTGCATGGCTGCGCTGAAAAGCCGGTCGATCGGCTGGCATCTGGACGTTGTCGGTTCGCCGTCCGACCAGACGGAGGCGGAGCTTCGGGCCGCAATATCGACACGCGGTCTCCAGGATGAGGTGCACCTGCATGTCGGCATATCCGATGCGGAGGTGCGCGAAGTGTTGTCGCGGTCGTCGCTCTTCGTATCCGCCTCGGAATATGAAGGCTTTGGTCTGGTGGCCGTCGAGGCGATGAGCGCCGGGCTTGTGCCTGTGCTGCATTGCAATGACGCCTATCAGGCGCTCGCAGCCCGTCATTCCAGGGTCGCGGTAAGCGATTTTTCCCGCGCGGATGTCGCTGCAACGGCGATAGAGGGCACATACGAGGCGTTGTTCGCTTCACCCGGTCGTCGCTCCGAGATGATGGTCGCCGCCTCGCAGCATGGCTGGTCTGACGTCTGCGATCGGCATGTCGCTCTCTATGGAGAAGTCCTTGGATCCCGGTCGCAGGAGGTGCTAGCCTGATGAAATCAGCTTCCAAGCGTATCCTTGTCGTTTCGGGACATCACTTCGCGGATGCTCCTCGCCGCGTCGATCTCCACTTCATGTCGGATCAACTGCGCGAGGAGGGAGCGGCGGTCGATTTCCTGATCTGCCGGCTCAGTCCGCTCAGCCGTTTCATCGGTGACGGGCGTTACAAACATGCGCTCACGCGTCCGATCAATACGTGGTTCCGGCTGGACGAGCGCCTCGAAGAATTCGTCTGGTTCGCCCCGTTTCACCCGATCAATCTGCGCTACGGTTGGCTGAACGCTGTCGTGGCTCCGCTTTACCGTCGGTACGGGCATTTCCTGCCAAAGGCCGTCACGGAACGATTGTCGTCCTACTCGCATATCGTCATTGAAAGCGGGCCTTCGCCGCTGTTGACGCGATATCTGCGTCGACATGCGCCAAAGGCGAAGTTCATCTACCACGCGGCCGACCGGCTGGAGACGATCAGGGTGCATCCCTGCATCATCGAGGAACTGAATGCCACGCTGCCGCAGTATGATCAGATCCGGATCATGGCAGAGGCAATGCGCTCGGATTTCGCTGCCCAGGATCGGGTCGTTTTCGTTCCGCACGGGATCAGCAAAGGACTGTTCGAGGCCGCGGCCACCAGCCCCTATCGAGGCCAGCGCCATGCGATCAGCGTCGGCGACATGATGTTCGATGCCGGCATGATCGAGACCCTTGCAGTCGCGAATCCGGACTGGACCTTCCACCTCTTCGGCAAGAAAGCGCTGCCGCTACAGCCGATGGCCAATATCGTCGTACATGGTGAAGTGCCGTTCGCAACCATCGTGCCGTTCATCAAATTCGCCGATGTCGGGATCGCCCCCTATCGTTCCGGCGCCGGTGCCGACTATCTCAGCCAGTCGAGCCTGAAGATGATCCAGTACAGCTATTGCCATCTGCCGATTGTCGCGCCGCGCTTTGCGGCGGCCGGTCGGGACAATGTCTGTGCCTATGAGCCCGACGATCAGGAGTCGATCCGGGCGGCCTTCGAACGCGCCAAGGTCATGGACCACCTGACCATCGATACGTCCGGTATCTGCGACTGGGAAGAAGTTGTCGACCGGCTGTTCCACGCGCCGGGTGCTGCCTGAATTCGTGTCATGACCTGAATGGGATCAGGACAGTGACTGGACCGTTCGGCTGCCGAAATGGCGCAGCGTGCCCCGGGGCTTTTGCCCCGGCTGAATGCCGTCTCTCGGAGAAAGCCTGATCCTCTTCACTCGCCCCGGCGCCAGGTGAAACCAATCGTCCCCCGGCCAGAAATGGTCGAAATCGAGATGGACGGATTGGGCGAACTGGCTGGTGGAGAGTTCCAGCCACCAGATGCCGTCAATGTCCCGGATGGCGTGATCGACCTTGGCGGGATGCTTGGCGGCGTTTCGCCCTTGTGGAAAGTGAAACGCTTCTGCGATGAGGTTGCCGCCGGTGCCGACAAGTCTCGCAACGGTGACGTCATGGGATGGCGGGCCGAAGCGGTAGGCATAGGTGGTGTCGAAGAAGGCACCGAACAGTTCCGTGGCCGGCAGGCGATGGGAGGAGCGAGCGCCGAGCGACATGGCCCTGCTGGCGGCGACCACCGCCTGGCTGCCATCCCGCAGGCAGGCTATCTCGAGCGTCACCGTCTCACTCGTCGCCGTTTCGTTGACGAGGTGAATGTCGAGCCCGTTCGTGCCCTCGTCGGTCATGAGAACCTGGATCGGTCGGAAGATGCGCTTCAGGGCATACCATACGGATTTCGGCTCGCCGGTTGCATCGATGACGCCCCATCCTGGCCCTGCTTCGAGATCCTGGAAGGTCCAGGTCAGAGCCCCGCGGCAGGATGATCCGCTTCTGCGCCACTCCGCAAAGGTTTCCGTGACGACCTCTGCCGTGGTCGCTCTGCTATGGTCGAGATAGGCTGCAGGGTCTTCCCGGCGTAATCGCGCGGGATCAACGGCATAGAGTTGTGCAAGGTAGTGGTCGCGCACGTCCTCGAAATCCCAGGAGGCGCTCCGATCGCGTGGAACACGGGCCTTCCAGCGCGGGTCGTGAACCGGCGGGACGGCAAGGTTGTCGTCGAGCGTCCTCTGTTGTGGGACATGGGCGAAAGCCAGACATTCGGCGGCAAATCGGACATTTGCCCGACGGGCGTCTTCGAGGGGGCGCTGGTAGGCACCGACGCCGTAGTAGTGGGTTACACCTTCATTCGGCGCAAAGGGCATGCTGCCGCCATAGGGGGAGTTGGGGATATAGGCGACGTCCGGACGATGATCTCTGGTGGCCCGCGCGAGCGTCCCGGTGAAGAACTCGGATTGCCAGATGCGCTCGGGAAGGCCGAGCATGGCGCCCTGCTGGAAGACTTCGCTGCCGCCGGCAATGACGACCAGGGACGGATGACCCTGCAGGCTGGCGAGGATAGTCTCGACCTCGGCCACCGCCCGCCTGGAAAACTCTTCGTCAGAGACGGGGTAGTCGAAGTTGGCGAACATCAGGTCCTGCCAAACCATGATGCCCAGACGGTCGCAGAGACGGAAGAAGTCTGTACTCTCATAGGTCATGGTTCCGCCGATGCGGATCATGTTCATGTTCGCTTCGGCCGCTTTGGCAAGCCAGGGCGCATAGGCTTCCGCCGAACTCGGCAGCCTCAGGAGGTCTGTATTGGTCCAGACGGCGCCGCGGCAGAAGACGGGCACGCCGTTGACCTTCAGCCCAAAGCCCTTGCCATCTTCGTCGCGGTCCACCTCGATGCGGCGAAAACCGACGAGGCCGAGCGGATGAATGCGTCCGTCGATCGCCAGCGAGACGTCGTGCAAAATCGGGTCGCCATGCGTCCTCGGCCACCAGGCCGCAACGGCAGGCAATTCAAGTTTGGCAATCAATCGCCGGGGCGATCCCTTGTCGAACTGCGCCGTGCGGCCACAGCAGATGATCGCCAACTCGGTGCCGGTCTTTTCCTCGAGTTCGACGGTGAGATGGCCTGTGCCGAATTCGTCGAGATCGGCATTGATGCGAAGACCCGAGACGTTGTCACGCGACGGTCGGATAAGAGAGATCGGACGGTACGGTCCGACGGGATGGATTTCGGGACACCAGCCTGGCATGTGGCCGAGAAGAGATGTTCGCACAAGGCGCAGACCCTGTTGGTCGATCATCTGCGGACGCCAGCGCGCTCGCGGCCCCTTCTTCTCAAGGTAGGGTTGCAAAGCTCGGAAGCAGATCACCAACTCATCATCGCCAGACATGTCGAGCGCGAGGTCGACGGGTTCGAACATGCTTTCGCTCGTATGCTGCAATGCGCCGTTGACGAAGATTTCGGCGATGGTCGCAAGGCCTTCGAACCGGAGTACCGCTGGGCCAGGCCGCTCGCCGGCGAGCGATCGACGATACCAGACGTCCTTGTCGTGGAGGGGGCTCGGATCCGCAGGATCGAACAAGCCGGCCTCGGTCAGCGCGGCCGCGACGGTTCCGGGGACGGGCGCGGAAATGTGGAAGGCGGTGCGGGGCAGATCAGCCGGCGCGCGATAGCGGCCCGCCTCGGTCATCAGAAGGGTCCAGCCCTGCTCCAGGGGACGCGTATCGGCCCCCAGATAGATCGTTCCCGTCATCGTATTGTCCTTCACGTCAGCCTTTTGCCCAGATCATCCATCAGGCGGTCCCAGGCTGCAATGGCGGGATCGAGGGCTGACGCCAACGGATCGAACTTCTTGCGCGTCACGGCACGGGCGAGCTGGAACTGCACTGTCTTGGCGCATTCGCTGATCTTCAATGCGTCTGCGATCGCTGACCTGTATGCTGGTTCGTCGAGCCAGGAGAGGTGGCTCGCCAGTAGTTCAAAATTGGCCCCGAACTGGCGCAGCGTGTTGAAGGCGTATTTGTGGAAATAGCCGAAGGGCCGTTCAGCGACGGCCTCGACCTGTCTCGGGAACACCGAGGCGAAGGCGGCAATCGGATTTTCTTCTGGCCGGCGGGCGAAATGGCGGCCCAGAAGTGTCGTTGCGGTTTGACGCTGATGGGCTGCCGAAACGGGCGCCTTCGGGAACTTGGCAAATTCCGTGTAGGGCAGGAATGGGAGGGTGCCCTCTGGCAGGTCATGCTGGAAGACGCCGTCGAAATCTTCTCCCTCCAGACGGAAGAAGCCACCATTGTGGAAGTAGTCCATCACCCGGTTGGTCATGTCGAGGCGGTTGATGCCAACTGTGGTCTTGCCATGCTCCTGCCGATAACCCACGCCCTGGGTGTCAGGCATGAAGAAGCTGTCCATTTCCACGAGGCAGAGGCGTCCCCGCGTCAGCTGCTCGGCAACATGGCTCTCGACGGTGTCGAAGATCGCAAGCTCTGTCACCCGGATGTCGTAGAGCTGTTCGAGATCTTCCAGCGGTACCTTGAAGAAGGTAAGCTGGTCGCCTTCGAAATCCTGGGTCAGCGTAAAGCCGAGCATTGCCTCGGGCATGAAACCGGCGGCCGATAGCACCTCGATCCAGAGATCGACATAGCAGTTGGTTTCAGGCCACATGCGCTCCTGAGCGTGGAGCGCGTGGGGGATATAGTTGTCCGGGTCGAGTCCGGCAAAGACGGATGCCATTGCTGGTTCAGCCCCAGAGCGTCTTGCGCACGGGCTCCGGCCAGCCGGCGACGTCGAGGCCATGCTGGGCGAAAAGGGCGAGCGCAATGCGCTCAAGACCGAAGCCCACACAGGCGGTGTGGGCAACCGAGCCGTCGGTCAGTGAGAGACCCCATTTCTGGCCGAAGGCGTCCTGGTGATAGTTGAAGCTCATGCAGGCCGTCTTGTTGGTCTGCGACGTGACGGGGATCAGCAATTCAAACTTCAGGTTCTGGTCGCGCTGGTTGTTGGCGAGAAGCCTGCCGGCGCGGCCGAAGAAGGGGTCGTTTGCCACATCGATCTCGACGTCGAGACCGATCGATTTCATCATTTCGACGCCGCGATCCATCCAGGTCTGGCGGAAGGTCGTCACATGGGCCTCTGTGCCCATGCAGACATATTCACGCATGCGGAACAGCTGCTGGCGTGCCGGATCCTTGGAAGGCTCATGGCGGAAGCAATAGGACTGCAGGTCGAAGAGACCGCCGTCCATCGAAATCGGGCCGCGTTTGGCGACGGTCGGATAAAGCGGGTAGCAAGCGGCGGGCGTCAGGGCAATGTCGGTTGCCTTCTGCTCCTTGGTCCAGTCCTTGCCCTCCTCCATGCATTGCAAGAGGCTCAGGTGGTGGTGGTCATTGCCGCAAAAGGAATGCACGGTGCCGGCGAGCTGCGGGAAGCTCTTCATATAGCCGCTCGTCTCGAAGTAGGCGCGGTTCATGCCGGGCGGGAAGCGGATCGCTTCGGCTCCGTCGCCGCCGCCGATCCTGTCGATCAGGCGTTCGAAGGCAGCGATCACGTCCTCAAACTGGCCGCTGCGTCCATAGAGACCATCGACGCCGGTCTCGATGAGAAGGCCGCTGTCGAAGAGGCGGTCCAGAAAACTCACCTGCATATCCATGTCACTACCCCAACAATCCGGTTTCTTGCTTGTGTACGAGGAGCATCGTCGCGGTGTTGCCGAGGATGCGGTCGTTCGAGATCATGAGCTCCGCCGAGTGGGCATCCCTCAGATGGCGGCCCAGGCTGTAGGGCGTACCGTTCTTGTAGCCCATGATGCCGCAGATCCTGAGCGCCTGATTGATCACGGGCAGTATCATCTCGGAGGAGGCGATCTTGACGTTGTTCATGGTGACGGCGAAGCCCATGGACGACAGGCGGTCCGGGTCTTTCAACGCCTGCTCGTAGGATGCGAGCCCGGCCTGAATGTTCGAGCGGATGGCCTGTAGCTGGCCGGACATTTCGGCAAGTTGAACGAGGCCGGGAGGCTGTGTGCCCGGTGTCTTGCGTGCGGCAGCTCTGACGAAACTCTGCGCCTTGGAAAAGGCGTCGACGGCGATGCCGTACCAGAGTGCACTCCAGAGAAGATGTGAGCTTGCCAACATGGACTGAGCGGCGATTTCGGCAAAGGGTTTCGGCAGGATCTGTACTGCTGGCGCCTCGCCCTTGAACAGGAAGCCGTCGGAGCAGGTGCCGCGCATGCCGAGCGTATCCCAGACATGGGTCTGCTCCAGCGTGTACTGCTCCTCCAGAAAGACGGTCATCACCTGATCGCTGGGGGGCGCGTCCTTGTGGGTGCGGGAAGTGACAAGGATTGCGTCGGCGTGCATGCCGTAAGAGATGACGGTGGCGTCCTTCTCCAGCCGGCACCGGTCGCCCTCGACCTCGATGGCGCATATCGAATTGCGCAGATTGCCACCGATGCCGCCTTCGGTCGTCGCAGAGCCAAGGAGCAATTGGTTAGCGCAGATCCGGCGCATGAAATCCCGATGCCAGCCGGCTTCGGTCCCGTGCGAGACAAGGCTCGACACCTTGATCTGGTGCATGGCGAAGATCATGGCGCTCGCGGCGCAGCCCTGGGCCATGATGGTGCAGAGTTCGGCGATCTCGGAGGTCGAACGCCCCTCGCCGCCGCAATCGACGGGGATCTGGATCCCGAACAAACGTTCCGCCTTCATGGCGTCGACCGCTTCATTCGGGAACCGGCCGGCCTTGTCGACATCGTCGGCATGTATCGCGGCGACTGCGGCGACGCGGGTTGCGCGCGCCTTCAGGCTCTTGTCCGTCGATGTGGAGCAGAGGTCCATCAGGCGACCTTTCTGTCCCCGACGATGGTCGCAACCGTCGCTTCGATGGCGGCTATGCTGGCAAAGGACTTGCGGTTCAGGAGGTGATCCGGGAACTCCATGTCGAAGGCTTCCTCGAGGCCCAACATCAGCTGGACCGACGCGAAGGACGACAGGCCGGCTGCATAAAGGTCAGCTTCGTCTGCAAGCGTATCGACGGCGACCGGGAGGCCACCAAGCTTGGCCAGCAAGGTGCGAATGGTTTCGTTCATCGTTTTCCCTCCGATCGGACGTTCGAAATCTATTGAGCGATTTCTTACAGGGAAAAGACGAAGTTTCCGCTAAGCGTTTCAGTAAATTCAGAATGAAAGCGCTGCACTGACGGGCGAAAAGGAGCCAGATTCGGCGGATTCCACGGCAGGCAGGGCCGCGCTAGCCGTCGTAGACATGTTCTGACCCGTGGCGATCGAGAGCGATGTATCGATTTGGTCCAATTTGGCGCAGGGTATTCGTGCCGATCTCCACCTTGCCATGGCCGCCTGGCAAATCCAGGATGTAATGCGGGATGCACAGGCCTGAAAGTCTGGTCCGCATTTCCCCTATGATCGCCTGGCCTTCCGCGATGGTCAGGCGGAAATGGCTGGTTCCCGGTGCCATGTCGGGATGATGGAGATAGTAGGGCTTCACACCGATTTCGACGAAGTCGCGCATCAACTCGGACAGCGTCTCGGCATTGTCGTTGATGCCTCTTAGAAGGACGCTCTGGCTGACCAGCTGGACACCGGCGGCCGCGAGGCGGGCGCAGGCCTTGCGGACCTCCGGGGTGAGTTCGCGCGGGTGGTTTACATGCAAGGCGAGATAGAGCGTCTTGCCGCCGGATTTAAGCGCATCCAGCAAGTCTTCGGATATGCGTTCGGGATCGACGGCCGGCACACGGCTGTGAACGCGGACGATGCGGACATGGGCGATCGTCGCCAGCTCCTGCATGACTGCCTTCAGCCGGCGCGGTGACAGGATCAGCGGGTCGCCACCGGTCAGGATCACTTCCCAGATCCGCTTGTCGGCGCGGATGTAGTCGAGTGCTTTCCGCAACGCGTCGGCGCCGAGATTTCCGTCGCCCTGGGGGCCGACCATTTCGCGGCGGAAACAAAAGCGGCAGTAGACAGGACAGACATGCACGAGTTTGAGCAGAACCCGGTCCGGATAGCGATGGACTATGCCGTCCACGGGCGAGTGCGGATGGTCGCCGATGGGGTCGGGGCGTTCGTCGGGGTGTTCGACCAGTTCGTCGGCGCTCGGCACATATTGGGCGGCAATCGGGTCAGAAGGATCGTTCACGTCGATCAGGGCGCGGACAGTCGGCGTCAATGCAATGGCGTAGCGTGCGGCAACGGCGTCGAGGGTCCCAGCCTCTTCCGCTCGGACGAGGCCATCCGTTACGAGATCATCAACACTGCGCAGGGTCGCCTCAGCCAAGATGGGTCTCCGCCACCGGCGCCCAGATCACCTGATCAATCCGGAGTGCCCCGGTTGCAAGCATGACAAGACGATCGAAACCGAGTGCGATGCCGGAGGCCTCGGGCATCGCTGCCAGGGCCTCGAGAAAGTCTTCGTCGAGCGGATAAGTCTCGCCATAGACGCGTTGTTTCTCGACCATCTCGGCCTCGAAACGTCGACGCTGTTCGGCGGGGTCCGTCAGTTCGCCGAAGGCATTGGCCAGTTCGACGCCGCAGGCATAGACCTCGAAGCGTTCGGCTACACGCGCGTCGTCGGGGCAGGGGCGGGCAAGGGCCGCCTCGGCGACGGGGTAGCGGTCGAGGATGGTGACCCGACCATTGCCGAGATTGGGCTCGACCTTTTCCACGATGACGCGGCTGAACAGATCAGCCCAGGTGTCATCGTCCGCGACACGGATGCCGGCTTGCCGCAACTGCGTCGCCAGCATGTTCCGGTCCGGGTTGCCGTCGTCATCAATCGTGGCCAGCACGTCGATGCCGGCATGGCGGGTGAAGGCGTCCGCGACCGAGATCCGTTCGGGCATTGCGAAGGGGTCTGTGGTCTTGCCGCCGTAAGCAAATTGCTGCGTGCCCGCTGTCCGGGCGGCGAGGGCGATCAGGTCGGCGCAGTCCTGCATGAGCTGCTCATAGCCTGCGCCGACACGGTACCATTCGAGCATGGTGAATTCGGGATGATGCAGCGGGCCACGCTCGCGATTGCGATAGACATGGGCAAAGCACGAAATCCTTGTTTCGCCGGCGGCAAGCAGTTTCTTGCAGGCAAATTCGGGGGATGTGTGCAGGTAGAGCGGGACGGCAGAGCCATCGTGACCGATCGCCTCGGTCTTGAAAGCATGCAGATGGGCTTCATTGCCGGGGGAGATCTGCAGGGTCGCGGTATCGATCTCAACGAAGTCCTGGGCGGCGAAGCGGGCGCGAAACGCGGCCTGGATCCGGTTGCGTCCGATCAGGAATGGCCGTCGATCGGCGTGGGCCGATGATGACCACCACGCAGGGGCTGAACGGCTGCGGTCAGACATTCCGGATTCTCGATCCTTCTCTCAACACGGGCTGGCTATTTTGCCGGATTTGGGTTAGTCCCGCCCGAGAAATTCGAAGACGTCAGCAGGGACGGCCGTCCTTTACGACGGGTCTCGCGCAGATACAAGGAATTCCAATGGTCAAGGTTATCGCCTCCTCCGTCCGCAAGGGCAATGTTATCGATGTCGACGGTAAGCTCTATGTCGTTCTCACCGCCGAAAACTTCCACCCCGGCAAGGGCACACCCGTTACGCAGGTCAACATGCGTCGCATCGTTGATGGCGTGAAGGTTTCGGAGCGCTGGCGCACGACGGAGCAGGTCGAGCGCGCCTTCGTGGAAGACGTCAACCATCAGTTCCTCTATGAGGATGGCGAGGGCTTCCACTTCATGAACCCGGAAAACTACGACCAGGTCGTGGTGGACGTCGAGACCATGGGTGATCAGAAGGCCTATCTGCAGGAAGGCATGGTCTGCATTCTGTCGATGCATGAAGGTATCGCGCTTGCCCTGCAGTTGCCGCGTCACGTGACGCTGGAGATTGTCGAAACCGAACCGGTCGTGAAGGGTCAGACGGCGTCGTCGTCCTACAAGCCTGCCATGCTGTCGAACGGCATCCGCACCATGGTGCCGCCGCATGTTGACGCCGGCATTCGTGTTGTGATCGCGACGGAAGACAATTCCTACGTCGAGCGCGCCAAGAACTGAGCGCACTGACAGACCGATAGCAGAAGCCCGGCGTCGACCACGCCGGGCTTTTTTTGTTCATGCATCTCCCGTTTGCCCCTGGCGCCGGCGGGGTGCAGGGTGCCCCGCCGGCCGTTCTCACCGGTCACGCATGCGCCATCACGAGCGCAGACATGATCAGCGTCCGGCGAGAATAGGGCTGCCGAAGCTTGATGCCTTGGGGCGGGCGGCGGTTGCCTTCATGGCATCAGCCCGTTCAAGCAAAGTGATCTGCTCCTTCAGATGCAGCCTTATTTTCTTCAAGGCGCGGACCCGTATGCTGTCCGGTTGCGGACGACGCTGTTCCTCGTCGATCTTTGCGGCGACGATCGAGTGGCGGGCTCTCAGGGCTTTCAGCAGTTGCTTCATGGCGATCTCCTTTCGTGCCAGTCGAATATGAAGTCTCGCTGTTGATTGTTCCAATTCATTGATTATATAAATCTGATAGTTTTTCTCTATTGGTCTCGTCATGCCCTTTCGCCCAAGTCATCGCCAGCTGGAATATCTCGTCACGCTGGGTGAGACCGGGCACTTCGGCGAGGCAGCTAAGCGCTGCAATGTCTCGCAGCCGACGCTCTCCGTTCAGGTGGCGCTTCTGGAAAAGCAGCTAGGGGTGACGCTGATGGACCGGATGCCGGGGCAGGTAATGCCTACGCCGGTCGGGTTGGAGATCATCAAGGCGGCAAAAGTCATCCTCAACGGGCTCGATGAGATCAGGGCGCTTGCCACGGGCTCACAGGGTAATCTCGGAGCAGCAATCCGGCTTGGCGTGGCGCCGTCGTTCGCCCCCTATTTCTTGCCCTATCTGCTGCCGCCACTCCATCAGCTATATCCGGAGCTGAAGATCTACATCCGTGAGGACCGGCCGCGTCAGTTGGAGAGGGCCGTGCTGCAAGGGGAGACGGATTGCGGACTGGGCCCGCTACCTTCTGAGGACGATGGCTTCGTGTCACAGCAGATCTGCCGAGAAAGAATTTTCCTTGGCGTGCCCAAGGCCCATCGACTGGCGGAATTCGACAGCATTTCGACGGACGGGTTGAAGGGCGAGCGGCTTCTCACTCTTGGGGCGGGTCACCGCCTCATGGACGAGGTACGGCGGCTGGCCGACATATCGGGGGCGACTCTTGCCGAGGACTATGAAGGTTCGAGCCTCGATGCGATCCGTCAAATGGTGTCGATCGAAATGGGGCTGTCCCTCTTTCCCGAACTTTATGTCCGGTCGGAGTTCGGCAAGGAGGATGGCATCAAACTACTGACAATCGAAGGCTGGGAGGGTGTCCGGAACATCGGGTTCTTCTGGCGGCAGTCCTCGGCGCGGGGAAACCATTTCGAGGCGCTGGCGGGTCTCGGACGCGATGTGGCGGATCGGATCCTTGCCATGGAGCAGATCCGATGACGATCCCCGGACAAGCCGGGGATCTCCAGTTTATCAGGCAATGCCGCCGAGGCAGATGTACTTGATCTCGGTATAGTCATCGATGCCGTATTTCGAGCCTTCGCGGCCGAGACCAGACTGCTTGATGCCGCCAAATGGTGCGACCTCGGTCGAGATCAGACCGGTATTGACGCCGACCATGCCATATTCCAGCGCTTCCGCGACGCGGAAGATCTTGGCCAGATCCTTTGAATAGAAGTATGAGGCAAGGCCGAACTCGGTCGCATTGGCGAGTTCCACCACTTCCTCTTCCGTTTCGAACTTGAAGAGTGGAGCGACAGGACCGAACGTCTCTTCGGTGGCGACCTTCATGGCGGTGGTGACGCCGGTCAGGATGGTGGGCTGGAAGAAAAGCTCGCCCGCATCTGCGCCGCTGCCGCCCAGCGCGATCTGCGCACCCTTCGACACGGCGTCTGCCACATGTTCCTTGACCTTCTTGATGGCATTGGCATCGATCAGCGGGCCTGTGGTGACGCCTTCGGCAAAGCCGTCGCCCACCTTGAGCTGTGAAACCTTCTCGGCAAGCTTCTTTGCAAAGGCGTCGTAAATTCCCGCCTGGACGTAGAGACGGTTGGCACAGACGCAGGTCTGGCCGGCATTGCGGTACTTCGAGATCATCGCGCCTTCGACGGCGGCATCGAGGTCCGCATCGTCGAAGACGATGAATGGCGCGTTGCCGCCAAGCTCCAGGCCGAGCTTCATGATCTGGTCTGCACCCTGGCGCATCAGGATCCTGCCGACATTGGTGGAGCCGGTGAAGGTCAGCTTGCGTACCTTGTCATTGGCGCAGAATTCCTGGCCGACCATTGCTGCATCGGTCGAGGTCACCACCGAGAACAGGCCGGCCGGCAGGCCAGCGCGTTCGGCGAGGATGGCGAGTGCCAAGGCAGAGAGCGGGGTCTGGGCGGCAGGCTTCGACACCATGGCGCAACCGACGGCGAGCGCCGGCGCGACCTTGCGGGCCAGCATGGCGTTCGGGAAGTTCCACGGCGTAATTGCGCCAACGACGCCGATTGGCTGCTTGATCACCATGATCCGCTTGTCCGGCTGGTGGCCGGGGATGGTGTCGCCGTATACCCGCTTGGCTTCCTCGGCGAACCATTCGACATAAGATGCGCCGTAGAGGATTTCGCCGCGCGCTTCGGCCCAGGGCTTGCCCATTTCCATCGTCAGGATGGTGGCGAGGTCATCGGCATTGGCGACCATGAGATCGTTCAGCTTGCGCAGCACGACGGCACGTTCCTTGCCGGTTTTCTTTGCCCATGTCTTCTGGGCGACGTAGGCGGCGTCGATCGCCTTCGTGATCTCCGCCTTGTTCAGATCGGGCAGAGTGGCGATGACCTCGCCTGTTGCTGGGTTGGTAACGTCGAAGCTCTTGCGCGACTGGCTGGTCGCCAGCCAGTCGTTGCCGACGAGCGACTTGTCGGTCGCCAGTGTCGGGTCATTAAGTTTGTCCGTCAGGATCTTGGAAATGGTCATGCCTCAGGCTCCTGCTGCAACTTCACGGATCGAGGCTTCGATCAAATCGAGCGCCTCGTTGAAGACCTCGTCCTGAATGGTGATCGGGGCGAGGAAGCGGACGACATTGTTGTAGACGCCGCAGGTCAGAAGAATCAGGCCCTTCTCCAGCGCTTTCAGACGCACCGCATTGGTAAAATCCGCGTTCGGCTTGTCGGTTCCCGGGATCTTGAATTCAACCGCATTCATGAAGCCCAGTCCGCGGATGTCCATGATCTGCGGAACGTCGGCACGCATGGATTCAAGCCGCTGCTTCAGCCGGTTGCCGAGCTGGTTGGCGCGATCGCAGAGCTGTTCTTCCTCGATGACGTCGAGCACGGCATGGGCGGCGGCAATCGCCAGCGGGTTGCCGGCATAGGTGCCGCCAAGGCCGCCGGGGCCAGGCGCGTCCATGAGTTCGGCGCGGCCCGTGACGGCCGAGAGCGGGAAGCCGCCGGCGAGGCTCTTGGCCATGGTCGTCAGGTCCGGAACGACATCGTAATGCTCCATGGCGAAGAGCTTGCCGGTGCGGGCGAAGCCGGTCTGGACCTCGTCGGCGACCAGCAGGATGCCGTGTTCGTCGCAGATCTCGCGCAGGGCCTTCATAAGGGGACGGGGCACGTCGTAGAAGCCACCTTCGCCCTGGACGGGTTCCAGGATGATGGCTGCAACGCGCTTCGGGTCGACATCGGCCTTGAACAGCTTGTCGAGCACATCGAGCGACGTCTCGACGCCGATGCCATGCATTTCGAGCGGGAAGGGAACGTGGAAGACATCGCCCATCATCGGGCCGAAGCCGACCTTGTAGGGTGCGACCTTGCCGGTCAGCGCCATGCCGAGGAAGGTACGGCCGTGGAAGGCGCCGGTGAAAGCGATGACGGCGGAGCGACCGGTCGCGCAACGGGCGATCTTGATGGCGTTCTCGACGGCTTCGGCGCCTGTCGTTGCGAAGATCGTCTTCTTCTCGAAGTTGCCGGGTACTATCTTGTTGAGGCGTTCAGCCAATGCGACATAGTTTTCATACGGAACGACCTGGTGGCAGGTGTGGGTGAAACGATCGAGCTGCGCCTTTACCGCCTCGACCACCTTGGGGTGGCGATGGCCGGTGTTCAGCACGGCGATGCCGCCGGCAAAATCGATGTAGCGGTTGCCCTCGACGTCCCAGATCTCCGAGTTCTCCGCCTTGTCGGCATAGATCTGCGTGGTCATGCCGACGCCGCGGGAGATGGCGTCGTTCTTGCGGGCTGAGATTTCGGCGTTCTTCATCGTTTCCGTCCTATGCGAAGGGTTGGCAGCGGCGTCGTTTCGGTCGTTGATCGCGCGGTTACATATTTCCTACATTTTTTCTGTAGACTTGCAATATGTCTTGTCGGCATTATCACCCGTGACTGCGACATTTCCCTGGGGGCAGCGTGGACGACATCCGGTTCAAGATAGCAGAGGCTGCAAGGATGGCGGGGGTGTCGCCGTCGACGCTCCGCCTCTGGGAAAGCCAGGATCTGATCCAGCCGATCCGGACCGCGACCGGCCAGCGGCTCTACGATCGCGCGCTCGTGGATCGCCTGAAGCGGATAGCCTGGCTCAGGAGCGAGAGGGGGCTTAATCCCGCAGCCATTCGCGAGACCTTGCGTGACGCGATCCTGGATGTCGACGAGGAGATTGGCGAAGCGGAGGACGATGCAGCCGATGTCCGGCCGGGCACACGCATCCGGCGGCTGCGTCGGGATGCAGGCAAGACCCTTGAGAACGTGGCGCAAGCAACCGGCGTCTCCGTTTCGCAGCTCTCAACCTTCGAGCGGACATCGCAGGGCTTGTCGTTTACAGCGCTGCACGAAGTGGCCCGTCACCTCGGCACGACCTTGGCCTCTCTCAGCGGGCAAGAGGAGGGGCGAGGCGGCGAGTCCCTCATCCGCGACGGCAAGTGGGCGTCATGGCCCACCACGTCCTCAGGTGTGGTGGTGCAGGTGCTGGCCGAGGGGCGAAACCTGATGGAATGCAATCGCTTCCAGCTGGCGCCAGGTGCTTCCAGCGAAGGCGCCTATCAACATGAGGGCGAGGAGTTCATTCACATGCTCTCGGGCAGCCTCGAGATCATCCTCGATGGCGACAAGTTCTTCGAGCTGAATGCCGGTGACAGCTTCTATTTCGAAAGCCGCAGGCCGCATTCGTGGCGCAACGTCTCGAGCGGTGAGACCGTGCTTATCTGGATCAACACGCCCGCCACCTTCTGAGATTCAGGCGAAGAAAAACCCGGCTACCGTTTCCGGTGCCGGGCTTCGAATGTCTTGCCTTGCAGTCTTACTTGCTGGCGACCACGGTCTTGGCGCCACCCCAGGCGTAACCGCCACCGACGGCGACGTTGAGCGACACGTAGCCGTTCGCCAGCTGCTGAACAGCCTGAGCAAGGTTTGCCTGCGCGCTTGCGACGTTACGCTGGGCATCCAGCACGTCGAGCAGAGAAGAGGCGCCGTCACGATAGCTCGCCGTGGCAAGCGACAGGGCTTCTTCGTAGGAGCGGACAGTGGCAGTCAGGGCCGAAACGGTCTGACGGGTCCGGCTGACGGCAACGAGCGCATTTTCGACTTCCGAGACCGCGCTGAGGACCGTCTGCTTCCAGCCAAGGTAGGCTTCACGGGCCGCCGCTTCGCGGGCCTTGATGTTGGCGCGGCGAGCGCCTGCGTCGAAGATCGGCAGATCCAGGCTCGGACCGAAGCCCCAGGAGGTTGACTTGCCGCTGGCAGCCGACGTCGCAACGAGGATCGGCGAGATCGAGCCACTGAGCGAGATGGATGGGTAAAGCGCGGCTTCTGCAACACCGATCTCGGCCGTGGCAGCTGCAAGATTGCGTTCGGCGGCTCGGATGTCCGGACGATTGCGGATCAGATCGGCGGGAACGCCTGCATTGACGCCGCGGCGAGCGTAAGGCTGGGCGGCACCCTTCTGCAGGTCGGCGAGCAGCGTGGTCGCCGGCAGGCCGAGCAGGAGCGAGATGCGGTGGACCGACTGGCGGAACGAGATCTCGAGGCCCGGGATTTCTGCAAGCGTCGAATTGACCAGACCTTCGGACTGGACGACGTCCAGTCTGGAGGCGGCGCCGGCTTCGAGCTGCAGGCGGGTGAGTTCAAGCGTTTCACGGCGCGATCCGAGGTTCTTGCGGGCAATCGCAATGCGCTCCTGATAGTAGCGCGCATCGACATAGGCCGTCACGACGCTAGACAGGAAGGTCAGGCGGGCCACATCGGCGCTGGCATAGGCTGCGTCGAGCGATGCCTTGGCGCTTTCCTTGGAGCGGCGATACTGGCCGAAGAGATCGATGAGCCAGGAAACGCTCAGCGTGCCCGTCGAAGTGTTGGTTGTGTCGCTGTCGCGGCTCGAGAGAGAGCCGCTGCCATTGGTCCTGGATATCTGATGGTCAGCACCGGCGTTGACCTGCGGGAAAGCACCGGAGTCGGCCGCCTCGAAATTCGCTTCAGCCGATGTAATGCGTTCGATCGCCTGGAGCACGTCGAGGTTCTGGGCAAGACCGGTTTCGACAAGGCCATTCAGGCGACGATCATTGAAGGCGGTCCACCATGGAGCCAGTGTCACGTCCGCAGCCGCGCGAGCGCTGCCTTCGGAAAACTTGACGGGCAGGGCGGTCTGAGGCGCCTCATGTTCTGGACCAACGACGCAGCCGGATAGAATAAGCAAGGCGAGCGGTGCGGCAGCACGAATCTTGAGCATCACGTGTTCCTGTAAAAGTCCCCGGTCTTGCTACGACGAGGTGATTGATTACCCCGAGCCAGCGACCGACTTACAAACGCAGGCTACCGCAGCACCCTACGCAATAGTTGGTTAAGATAGTTTGTCAATCATTGCGACGACAGATGATCTTTCGGGCTAGCACCACCAAAGACCTGCCGGATTACAACGAAGAACGATGGAACGAAGAAAATTCCGAGCGCCGTGGCGGTGAACATTCCGCCAAGTACGCCAATACCAATGGAATTTTGCGCGGCCGAGCCAGCCCCGGTGGCAATCGCCAGCGGAACGACGCCCAGGATGAAGGCCAGAGATGTCATGATGATCGGGCGAAGGCGCAATTTTGCGGCTTCGAGTGTTGCATCAATGACACTCAATCCAGCAGCCTGGCGATCCTTGGCGAACTCCACGATGAGAATCGCATTCTTCGCCGCCAGGCCGATCGTCGTCAGCAATCCGACCTTGAAATAGACGTCGTTGGACTGCCCGAAGAAGTAGGCCGCCGTGACCGCGCCGAGGACCCCGACGGGCACCGCCATGATGACGGAGAAGGGGATCGACCAGCTCTCATAGAGTGCTGCAAGGCACAGGAAGACGATGAGAACCGACAGCGCGTAGAGCAGAGGGGCCTGCGAACCGGAAAGGCGCTCCTGATAGGAAATGCCCTGCCAGGCGACCGTGTATCCGCCATCCAGTTCTGCCGTCAGTTCTTCCATGGTGTCCATCGCGGTACCAGAACTGACACCGGCGCCGGCTGCGCCTTCCATGGAGATTGCCCCCACGCCGTTATACCGGCTCAATGTGGGTGCGCCGCTGATCCACTCCGTCTTCACGAAGGAGGAGAAAGGAACCATTTCGCCGCTCGCATTGCGCGCGTGCCAGTCGTTGATCGCGGTTTCCTGCATCCGATACGGCGCATCACCCTGGACATAGACCGGTTTCAACTCGCCATTCAGCGTGAAGTCGTTCACGTCGCGGCCGGCGAAAATGATCGACAACATGCTGTTGACGGTTGCGATATCGAGACCCATGGCGCCCATCTTTTCCTGATCGAGCAGGAATTTCAGCTGGGTCTCCGCCGGCGGATTGTTCGAGCGCAGCGAACTGACATTGCCGTTCTGGTTGCCGGCCTGCATCAATTGCTGCGAGGCTGCTGTCAGGGCTTCGGTGCCTCGCTTGCCGCTGTCGACGAGATACATCGAAAAGCCGCTGGAGGTGCCGAGACCCGGGATCGCCGGCGGCTGTAGCGGGAATACCTGAGCGTCCCGCAGGGTGAAGAAATAGCCCATGGCGCGCTGGACGATGGCTGCTGCCGCAAGTTGTGGGTCCGTCCGCAGCTCGAAGTCCTTCAACTTGGCGAAGACGAGGGCGTAGTTCTGGCCCGCACCGACGAAAGAGAAGCCCGACACCGAAAATACGTCCTGGATCGCATCCTTTTCCTTGTCGAGATAGTAGTCCTCGATCTTCGTGATGATCTCTTCCGTGCGTGTGACGGTTGCGCCATTCGGCAGCTGAACGATGGTCATCAGCACGCCCTGGTCTTCCTGCGGCAGGAAGGAGGAGGGCAGGCGCAGGAAGAGCCAGCTCATGCCGCCGATCACGACAGCGAACATCAGCATGACGCGCAGTGGACGTTTCAACAGGTAGCCGATCGAAGAGACATAGCCGCCGGTCGCCCGGTCGAAGTTGCGATTGAACCAGGCGCCAGGTCCGCGCTTCGGTTTGTGATGATCGACTGGCTTCAGCATCGTGGCGCAGAGCGCCGGCGTCAGAACGATGGCGACCAGTGCCGACAGGAGCATCGCGGACACGATGGTGACGGAGAACTGGCGATAGATGATGCCGGTCGAGCCGCCGAAGAAAGCCATCGGAATGAAGACGGCTGTCAGGACGAGGGCGATGCCGACGATTGCGCCGGTGATCTCACCCATGGACTTCTGCGTGGCTTCGAGAGGGGATAGCCCCTCTTCCGTCATGATGCGCTCGACGTTTTCCACGACGACGATCGCATCATCGACGAGCAGGCCGATGGCGAGAACCATGGCAAACATCGTCAGCGTGTTGATCGAGTATCCGGTGATGGCCAGAATGCCGAAGGTGCCAAGCAAGACGACCGGTACGGCGATCATCGGTATGATGGTTGCGCGCAGGTTCTGCAAGAATACGAGAAGAACCACGAAGACCAGTATGATGGCCTCTATGAGGGTGTGCACCACCTTCTCGATCGACAGTTCGACAAAGGGCGTCGTGTCGTAAGGGTAGGTGATGACCACGTTTTCGGGCAGCGACGCGGCAACACCGTCCAGCTGGTCCTTCACGCGCTCGGCGGTGTCGAGTGCGTTCGCTCCGGTTGCGAGATTGACGGCGAAGCCGGTCGCCGGGTTTCTGTTCGAGCGGGTCTTCGTTCCGTAGCTTTCCTGTCCAACCTCAATACGGGCAACGTCGCTCAGCCGAACGGTTGCACCATCGGTCTCGGTCTTGAGGATGATCGCTTCGAAGTCGGACACTGATTGCAGCTGGCTCTGAGCCGTCACGGTGACGGTCAGCTGCTGGCCTTCCGGCGCGGGCTGGCTGCCGAGGGCGCCCACGGAGACCTGGGTGTTCTGTGCCTGGATCGCCGAGGTCACATCGGTCGGCGTAAGTTGGAACTTGTTGAGCCTGTAGGGGTCGAGCCAGACGCGCATGGCGTAGCCAGTGCCGAACACTTCGATGCTGCCGACACCTTCCAGGCGCTTGATCTGGTCTTCGATCTGGGAGGAGAAGATGTCGCCGAGCTCGACATTGCTACGGGCGCCGTCGGTCGAGACAAGCGCGCCGACGAGCAGGATGCTCGACGTGGAGCGCGTGACGGAGATGCCGGCGCTCTGGACCGTATCGGGGAGCTGCGACTGGACCAATTGCAGCTTGTTCTGCACCTGGACCTGCGCAATTTCCGGATCGATCGAATTGCCGAAGGTCAGGGACACGCGGGCGGAGCCGGTGCTCGAAGACGACGTCATGTAAGTGAGGTCATCAAGGCCGGTCATGCCGTCCTCGATGATCGAGGTGACGGATTTCTCCACCGTCTCGGCGCTCGCGCCATTGTAGCTCGCGGCGATCTGCACCGTGGTCGGTGCGATTTCCGGGTATTGCGCGATCGACAGGGTCGAGATTGCGAGCGCGCCGCCGAGCATGATGATGATCGCGATCACCCAAGCAAAGATTGGGCGGCGAATGAAGTACTGGGCCATGGATTATCCTTTACGCGTCGTTTGCCTTGCCTGTTGCACGATCAGGGTTGTGCAGCAGGGGCGGCAGCCGGCGCCGCTGTCTCTTCGACGATCCCGTTTTCATTGATCTTGGCCTCGACGGGCTGGACCGGCGCGCCGTCGGCGATCCACTGGAAGCCATCGACGATGAGCTTGTCGCCATCGCTTATGCCGTTCGCAACCAGCCAATTGTTGCCCGACACCTGTGCTTCATCGAAGATCCGTGTTTCCACCTTGTTGTCCGCCGAGACGAACTTTGCCGAAAGCTCGCCGTTTGCCGCACGGGTTGCCGCACGCTGGGGGATCAGGAAGCCCTCTTCGGTCCCGACCGTCACCGTCGCACGGACATACATGCCCGGCAGGATCAAGCCTTCTGGATTGTCGAACACGGCGCGGATCGAAAAGGTGCCGGTGGTCTGGCTGACCGCCATTTCGGACATGTCGAGCTTGCCGACAACAGGATATTCGTGGCCGTCTTCGAGCGTCAGGCGGATTTCGGTCGCGCCATTTTCGTTGCGATTAATGCGTCCGTCGGTAATTGCCTCCCGAAGTCGCAGCAGATTGACGCTCGATTCCGTCAGTTCGATATAGATCGGGTCCAGGCGGCGCAACGTCATCAGACTGTCCGTCTGGTTTGCCGTCACCACGTTGCCAATCGAGTAGCGCGACGCTGTCGTCACGCCGTCAAACGGCGCCCGGATTTCCGTCAGGGCCAGTTCGATCTCGGAGGAACGCAGAGCTGCCCTTGCCTGGGCGACATCGGCTTCCGCCTGAAGGAGCGTGACCCGGGCATTTTCGAGCTCTACCTGCGTGGCGCCGCTGCCGACCAGACGCTCCTGACGTGCAAGGTTGGATTGCGCGGTCGGGACGCCGGCTTCGGCCTTCTGAAGGCTTGCCTGGGCCTGGGCCTGGGCAGCGCGGTAGGTGTCGTCCTCGATCTTGAAGAGCAGATCGCCTTCCTTCACCGCATTGCCTTCCTTGAAGGCGATTTCCTTGATCACGCCGCTGACCCGCGGACGGATCTCTGCGGTCTGAAAGGCGGCTGCGCGACCGGGAAGTGTGACGGTCAGCGTCTGAGGCGCCTTGGTCAAGGTGACGACGCTGACGGCTGTGGGCGGGCGCTCGCCGCCGGGACCTGCGCCGCCGGCGTTCTGGGCTGTTTCCTGGTCGCTGCAACTCGCGAGGATAGCGGTGCATGCAAGAATGACAGAGGCGAACTTGAAGCTTCGGCGCATGGAGAATCCCAAATAATGACAAGGTCGAAGGGGCGGGCAATTCTCACCACGGGCTGGAACTGAGGGAACCATCGTGACTATGACATTGCCCAACCGTCAGACACGATGGCAGGTCTATCGTGAAAGTGACGTAAATCAGATATCGTCACTTAGCAAGCGGCAAGCGCAATGCGGCGTCGATCAACGCGACGACATCATCGCATCGTGTTGCCATAATGTCAGCATTCTCCAACCCGGTCATGACAGGATGAATGACACAGGCAAGCGCGTCGAAGGCTGCATTGGCGAAACGTGGCACATCGGCAACGTGGTAGACGCCTTCCCGAATGCCATCTTCGATGATGTCCGTGATTATCTCGACGACCATACTGCGAAAGCGGTCGTTGCAATCGAGCTCTTCGGTGATCGTGACAAGGATCATCTCGAAGACGAAGGGAGCATCGAGGCGTCCGGACACATGTTCCTGCATGAGGTGATGGGCCAATGCAGACAGTCGTTCGGGAACCGGGCAATCCCGCGACAGGTTCCGGAGCGACGCGACGGTCTCCTCGATCGCCCGTGTGGCAATCGCGTCGACGAGGCTGGCCTTGGTCCGAAAATGCTTGAAGACATTTGCCGGCGACATGGACAATTCTGCCGCTATGTCGGCGATCGCAACGCTGGCAAAACCATGGGTCCGGAAGAGGCGTTCAGCCGTGTTAAGGATCTCTTCGCGCGTTTCCTCGGCGGATTTGCGCGGACGTCGTGCCACCCGACCCTTGAGCCCGATGTCGCTGCAACCTCCCGCTCGGGCGCGGCAATCGTGATCCATGACGTTTCGGCCTCCTCCTAGCCCATATAGCGTACCAGATTGCCGTGGATCCGTGCCGATGGGCTTTCGCCGCTGTCGTCAGGCACAAAGGTCTCTCCGGTGATCGCTTCATAAGCCTTCATATAGACTCTCGACGTCTCCTCGACCAGCGATTGGGGGATTTCGGGAATCTCGTCGTTGTAGGGGTCGCAGCGGTCCGCAACCCAGGCACGGACGAAATCCTTGTCGAAGCTCTGCGGACGTTCGCCCTTTTCGAAGCTCGCCTGGTAACTGTCAGCGATCCAATAGCGGCTGCTGTCGGGCGTGTGGATTTCGTCGGCAAGAATGATCGTGCCGTTTTCATCGGTGCCGAACTCATATTTTGTATCGACAAGGATCAGGCCGCGTTCGGCCGCGAGCTGCTGACCTCTGGCAAAGAGTGCGAGGGCGTAGCGCGAGAGCGTGTCCCACTGCTCGGAGGTCAGGAGTTTCTTGTCAACGATTTCGGCCGGGGTGAGCGGTTCATCATGGCCGCCGTCGAATTCCTTGCTGGTGGGCGTGATGATCGGGGTCGGGAGCTTCTCATTGTCGCGCATGCCCTCAGGGAGGGTGATGCCGTACATCTGGCGCTCACCCTTCTTATAGAGAGTGAGGATCGAAGTGCCGGTGGTGCCGGCAAGATAGCCGCGCACGACAATTTCCACAGGCAGGATATCGAGGCGCTTGCCGACCACGACATTTGGATCCGGATAGGCGATCACATGGTTCGGGCAGATGTCGCTGGTCTTGTCGAACCAGTAGCGGGCCGTCTGGGTCAACACCTGGCCCTTATAGGGGATGCAGGTGAGGATACGATCGAAGGCGCTGAGGCGGTCTGTGGAGATGATGATGCGGCTGCCGTCCGGAAGGTCGTAATTCTCGCGCACCTTGCCACGGTAGTAGTTCGGCAGTTCTGGAAAATGGGCTTCGGACAGGACGCGCATGGATATCCTCGATGTCTCGGCGGTCGGGGCACGTTTCACGGTGCGGTTTCTGTCTCGCGGTACCCGAAAGCGGTGGTCGTTTCAAAGAAAAAGCGCATGGCGGATGCCATGCGCCCTTTCGTCCCGCGTGCAATCAGGCGGCTGCGCGATGCAGGCGCTCGTTGAAGAGACCACTGTCGGTCGCCTTGCGCAGCGACTTGGCAGCAGCCAGAACGGCGAGATCGACAAGCGGCTCGGCCAGGATCACCGTCATATAGGCAGCGCCGAAGGTTGCGATGCTGCTAAGGCTCTCGGCGGTGAAGCCGTTGCCGTAAAGCACCCAGAAGGCGACCCAGGCGACGATGCCGCCCTGGTAGGTCGTGGAGAGGGCGAGCGCGTCGCGGTAGCCGAGATCGACATAGGCTTTTCTCTCCGGAATGATGCGGCTGGCGAGCTGGCTGATGGCATAGAGCGGGATGATCAACGTCGTGACGTTCATCCCGTATTGCGGAAGGTCGAAGGGCGCGATGAAGAGCCCCTGCAGGAGGAGACCCAGCGCCAGGCCGATCGAGGCCGCACCAGCGCCGAAGATCAGGAAGAGTGTGGAGCCCAGGATCAGGTGAACTTCGGAGACGCCGACCGGATGGTGAGGCAGAACCTCGAAGAAGGAGAACACGAGGGCGGTTGTCAGCACTGTCCGGCCGGCCAGGGACGCGGGTGATGCCTTGGCCTTCAGGTCGTCAGTTGCCATCTTGGCGACAAGGCCGAAGGAGAGTGCCGCCGTTGCGTAGCTGAATGCGAGTTTGGCGCCATCCACGACGCCGGGTTCGATATGCATAACTTGGTCCTTTCGTCCGCGCCCACCGCGCGGGAAGAGTAAATGCCGCGTTCACGGCGCCAAGCGATGGCAGGTCTCCTGGCTTACGGGTCAGGGCTTCAGTCCGCCTTATCAGCACGGGGCCAATGGCAATTCGGACGTCGCTCGCCGTTCACAGTTGCGGGGGCAGCCACGGTTTCGGCCCCTGATGGGTAATCCTCACCGTATTCCCTCTTCGTCCGCCCTTCGGTTCTTGTCGGGGCGAAACCATCACGATCGAGAGTGTAGGTCCTTGCCTGGAACTCTGTCCAGCAGATTGCGACATGATCCGCAGGGGATGGAACCCTTGATTGGCAAAAGCCAATTTGCCGCATTGAAGGCGGGCGGCGCGCGCTCCTAGATGGGGGAAAATACGAGTTTAAAAGAGGATTGATCGATGGCTGCACTCATATACCGCGTACCGCTGCTCGGCTGGATGCTGAAGGAAGCGATCCAGGGCCCGACGACGGCGAAGGTTCTCTTCATCGTCAACCTGCTCATGGTCTGGCTCCTTGCGATCCTGATCTTCGGATACCCGGCCATCATCATTCCGGCCCTGGCTGCCGTGCCTGCGATGTTCGTGGTGCTCATCCTGATTACCAAGGGGTGATGCGAAAAGGGGGCCTTTTAAACAGGTGGGGCCATCCCCATATGGAAGTCGGGACGAAGAGGCCGCCTCTGGAGACCTTTCCCCGGCGTGATTTGAAGGCAACTTGCACGGCTTGATAATTATCGCTTTGAAATCAATCACTTGGAAAAAACGACAGTTTTTTGACAAATGGCTGTTGACGGGAAAAAGGAGTGGCCGTATAAGCCGCTTCACCGAACGAGAGGCGGCGCCGAAAGGCCCACCGGACTGGTTCAGAAGAGATCCAGAAATTGGCTGAGACGCTGGTTTTTTTGCCCGACTTGGGTTGGGCGGGATTGGATTATTGACGGGGATTTGCCTGTCT
>NZ_JAJGPW010000005.1:0-289981 GCF_020889605.1 Rhizobium sp. 'Codium 1' | reverse complement strand
CTTGCCGTGGTCGACGTGGCCGATCGTGCCGATGTTGACGTGCGGCTTGTTGCGCTCAAACTTACTCTTTGCCATTTGAATGCTTCCTGTGAACGAAACGGGGTTGCCCCGGCGAACCGGTTTGGTCCCGCCGTTTAAGGCTTTCATGCGCAATGCGCAAGCGTTAAATAATCCGCCTTCCAGCGCCCGGAAGGCACGGTTTTCACGGCCAGAATCGCAGCCGGGACAAGCGCCCTGTCACTGCGGAAGGCATGGCATGAAAATTGTTTGCAAACCGAGACTTAAGTCAGAAAGATATCTGGAGCGGGTAACGGGAATCGAACCCGTGTATTCAGCTTGGAAGGCTGCTGCTCTACCATTGAGCTATACCCGCATATTCAGATCCGAGGACGAATGGTGGAGAGAGTTGGATTTGAACCAACGTAGGCTGAGCCAACGGATTTACAGTCCGTCCCCTTTAACCACTCGGGCATCTCTCCATTCTTTCGTCCGGATCTGGCGACCAAGCTTTTCAGTCTCGACCAGAGTGCGTCGCCCCCTGATCTGCGGCGGGTATATGACGGCCCAACCGGCTCATGTCAACACGCAGATCGACGAAAAATTCCGAAAAGTTTCATGGATCAGACACATATGTGATTTTCAGGCCGGGTCTATGCCCGCCCCTTGCCCGACGCTATAAGGGCGCATGGCCAAAGATCCGAAAATCGACAAAACCGCCCGCGACACCCATTATGCGACGCTGCGCCGACAGGTGCGCGATGCCAGGCGCGAAAGGGGCGAAATCCCCACACCGGAGCCGCAGAAGCCGCGCAAGAGCAATGCCGGCTGGACACCGCCGAAGCTCGCGCCGGAGCAGGTTCTGCTCTACGGGCTGCACACCGTACGCGCTGCACTCGACAATCCTGAACGCAAGCTGATCAAACTTTCGGCGACACAAAATGCGCTGGTCCGGCTCGAAATCGCATCTGTGGAAAACCTCGGCATTCCCTTTGAGACGGTGACCCCGCAGGACCTCGACAAGATCCTGGGCCCCGAAGCGATCCACCAGGGCGTCATGCTGGAGACCCGGCCGCTGCCGCCGCGCCGGCTGGAGGCACTGCAAGACAGCCCACTGATCCTGGTGCTTGACCAGGTCACCGATCCACACAATGTCGGGGCGATCATGCGCTCGGCCGTCGCCTTCGATGCCGGTGCCGTCATCACCACGCAGCGGCATAGCCCGACGGAATCGGGCGTGATGGCCAAATCGGCGTCCGGTGCGCTGGAACTCATCCCCTATATCCAGGTGACCAATCTCGCCGATGCGCTCGCCGAATTGCACAAGCTCGGCTTCTTCTCGGTCGGCCTCGATTCGGACGGGCCAGCGCCGATGGAGGAGACCCTTGTCGGCGACAGGATCGCGCTGGTGCTCGGCGCCGAAGGCAAGGGATTGAGGCAGAAGACGCGTGAGACGGTATCGGCGCTCGCCCGCCTCGACATGCCGGGCGCCATCAAGTCGCTCAACGTCTCGAATGCGGCAGCCATCGCGCTTTACGCCTCGCGCCAGCATCTGGCGACCAAGGGCTGATGATGCTCGTCTTCACCGACCTCGACGGAACACTGCTCGACCATGGCAGCTATTCCTTCGAGGCCGCCCGGCCGGCGCTCGACCTCCTGAAGGAGCGTGGCATTCCGGTGATCCTCGCGAGCAGCAAGACAGAGGCCGAAATGCGCCCGATTGCCGACGCGATCGGCATTGCTCACCCGATGATCGTGGAAAACGGGGCCGGCGTCGTCGGGCTGCCTTCGGAATCGGCCGGGACGGATGACAATTCATCGAGTCCTTACAAACGGCTACGGGCAATCCTTAGGGACTTACCTAAGGAGCTCAGCGCCTGCTTCGAAGGCTTCGGGGATTGGGACGCGGAAGAGGTGTCCAGGAAGACGGGCCTCTCCCATGCCTTCGCCGTGCTTGCACGACAGCGGCGCTTTTCGGAGCCCGGTCTTTTCAGCGGGACCGATGGGCAGGAGCAGGCGTTTCTCGACTTCCTCGACAGACGAGGCTTCACGGCCGTCCAGGGCGGACGCTTCTTCACGCTGATGCCAAAGACCTCAAAGGCCGAACGCATGGCCGAGGTGGTCGCGCATTATCAGTCGAGTCTGGGAAAGCCTGTTCGCACCGTCGCGCTCGGGGATGCGCCCAATGACCTTGCCATGCTGGAAGCCGCCGATTGCGGCATCATCATCGCCAATCCCGCGCACCAGCCCCTGCCCGTCACGGAGCGGGAAAGACAGGGGAATATCCTGCGTTCGCAGCAGGCCGGTCCCGAAGGCTGGAACATCATGATCCATCAACTCGTTGCCACGGGATTTCTCTGAGCCGGTTTCAACCGGTTTCATCACGAAAGGAATTAGACATGGCGGATTTCCATCAGAACGGCGTGGTCCCAACCCTGCACAATCTTCGGGAACACTCCCAGGAACGCATGGAAAAGGAGCTCACGGACTTTTCCGCCTCCCGTCCGATCACGCTCATCCTGCCGTCGCTCTATTCCGAACTGGAAGCCCCTGCCCTCGAACACATCGTTTCCGAACTCTCGCAGGTTTCCTATATCTCCGAGATCGTCATCGGGCTCGACCAGGCGGACGAAAAGCAGTTCCGTCACGCGAAAGACTATTTCTCGCGCCTGCCGCAGAAACACACCATCTTGTGGCATGACGGTCCACGAATGCGGGCCATTGACGACAAGCTGAAGGTCGAAAGTCTGTCACCCGACCAGCCGGGCAAGGGAAGAAATGTCTGGTTCTGCATGGGCTATGTGCTGGCCGGCCGAGAGGCGGGTGTGGTGGCCCTGCATGACTGCGATATCATCACCTATTCCCGCGACATGCTGACCAGCCTCGTCTATCCGGTTTCCAATCCGCGCTTCCCTTACGTTTTTTCCAAGGGCTACTATCCGCGCATTGCCGACGGATCTTTGAATGGCCGCGTGACGCGGCTGCTGGTGACACCCCTGCTGCTCAGCCTGGAAAAGGTGGTGGGGCACCATCCCTACATCGAGTACCTCAAGGCCTTCCGCTATCCGCTCGCCGGCGAATTCGCCATGCAGACCCATATCCTTTCCGACATCCGCATTCCCTCCGACTGGGGGCTGGAGATCGGCGTCCTGTCGGAGCTGTGGCGCAATTATTCGGTCCAGACGATCTGCCAGGTCGATATTGCCGACGCCTATGACCACAAGCACCAGCCGCTGTCACCCGAAGATGCGGCCAAGGGGCTGTCGCGCATGTCGATCGACATCACCAAGGCGCTCTACCGCAAACTTGCAACCGATGGCGTGGTGTTCAGCCAGGACGCCTTCCGGACGCTGAAGGCCACCTATTACCGGACCGCACTGGACCTCGTGGAAACCTATTACCACGACGCAAGGATGAACGGGCTGACCACCGACCGGCACCGCGAGGAGCAGGCAGTCGAACTGTTCGCCGCCAATCTCATCGAGGCCGGCCAGCTCTATCTCGACAAGCCGAATGCCACGCCCTTCATGCCGAGCTGGAACCGGGTGCAGAGCGCCCTGCCCGACCTGTTGCACGACATACAGGAGGCCGCGCGCCGGGACGCGGAGGATTGAGCCTCCACGCCGCCACTCACATGGCAAAGGGTACGGAACGCCGCAAGAGCCGGTAGCCGAGGGCAATGAAGACCACGAGCAACAGGACCTGCGCGACGGCGAATGGGGGCTCCGTTCCCGTCGGCGCCAGAGCGTTGAGCGGCCCGACCTTCTGGAACGCCTGGACGATCAACACGAATGTATTGAGATAAAGAGCGAAAAGAGCACTGAGCAGGAAGGCCAATCGCCAGCGCCCAAGGAGATGCTGGCGGTACAGCGCAAAGACTGCAACGGCCAGCACCACCGTCGAGATGATCCCGAACACGATGGCGGGCGTGACGACGGTGAAGGGGAAGACAAATCCCGTCAGCACCGTGGCGATCGTCGTGACGAGAAAGACGACGGTCCAGCCGGAGCGCAGGTGCCCACGGAGCCAGCCTCCGAGGGCAATGAAACCGGCGGCGATGCCGATCAGGCTCAGCACAACATGAAAAAATGTGAAAGGCGACATACCGAAGATCATGAGAGTGTCCCCGTGGCAGTTGCACCCACACGCAGTAAGCTCTCATTTTTTTCGTTTGTCGAATCGAAATCCGGCGACAGGCATCATGCGGTCACATGGCCGGCCGGCAGGTGATGTCCCCTTCGATCGCGACGACGGACGTGCCATCCTCAGAGAGGCTGCGCTCGACCGGATATTCGATGATACTCGGCCAGGCCTCGATGGTCTTTGCGGCATCCGGATCAGCGGCGATGGCGGGTTGGTATGCGGCACGGCAATCGGGCATGGGGCGATCGGCATCGAGGCCGAGCTCCCTGCGAAGAGTGGACGAGCAGCTCTCCGGCGCGGCAATCAGCGAGCATTCGGCGGCGAAGATGCGGCGATAGCGCAGGGTCAGCTCCTCGCCGACGAGGGCCAGCGCGGAAAACTCGCCGGCCAGGACATCTTCCATCAGGCGCGTGCCCGTGCGTGCGTCGTAGACGACGAATGGCAGGCCACCGTTCCAGCCATCTGCGCCGCGGAAGAAGGCGTAAGGGCCGACCGCACCCCAGAGATAGCCGGCACGTTCGTCCTCTATCCTGCGGTCGAGCGCCGGGTTGAGCTGACAGGGTCCCTCGGACGATGCGATGAACAGCCCGGCCGCCCCTTTTTCGCCGAGGTCGAGCTCCTTCAAGGCGAAGTTCGGATAACGCAGGCAGGTAAGCTTGCCCTTCATGTCGAGCCCTGTGTCTTTCTCGGCAAGCTCGACCTCGGCGCGCGTCGCCCTGTCGAACTGTCCGGTGACCTCGCCAGCATTGCGGCAGGCGACGGGCGCCATGCGGCCGATTGCGAATCGCAATTCCTCGCCCTTGCCGCGCAGCTCGTGACGACTGTTTGAATACCAGAAGCCGCTGGCGGCCGGCTGTTGCGGAAGGGAGAACTTCTCGCCGTCTGGGAGCGTGAGTTCCGCCGCCTTCTCGCTGAAGGTGACGGTCAGGGAGGTACCGTCGTCACAGGCATATTTGATATCGGCGGCCCGGCTTTCGCGCGGAAGGATCAGAACGGCAGTCATGGCCAGTGCAAGGCCGGCCAAAATCGGTACGTGCATCGGGTCTCCCTCGGCTGTCGCCAGACCATGCCAAAGAACAGCCCGAAAGGACAATGACAAAAATAGCCAGATGTGAAGAGAAGTGGTGCCCCCGGCAGGGTTCGAACCCGCGACCCCCTGATTACAAATCAGGTGCTCTACCAACTGAGCTACAAGGGCAGTGCGCGGTGTTTAGGCGGAAATCGATTTGCGGTAAAGCAAAAAATCGCCGGACGGTTAGCGGATATGATGAATTTCCGCATGGGGCGCGGGCTGATCACTCAACCGCGAGCCGAACCGTTTCGAGGGCAAAACGGCTTGTGGTTACAGCTATTTGTCATGTACGACATGGCAACATCTCATCAGGGCTCGCCATGTCTCGCACGTTCCGGTCGCTCGCCTTCATCGCTTCCAACACGGACGAAGCCCAGGCTTCGCGCAATGACCTGATTCGGCTCTACGGTCATACCGAGCCGGCTGAGGCCGATGTCATCGTGGCGCTCGGCGGCGATGGCTTCATGCTGCAGACGCTGCACGATACGATGAACAGCGGCAAGCTGATCTACGGGATGAATCGCGGCTCTGTCGGCTTCCTGATGAACGATTTTTCCACCGACAGCCTGCCGGAGCGGATCGAGGTGGCCGTGGAAAACGAATTCCACCCGCTGAAAATGACGACCAGCAATACCGACGGATCCGTCTCCTTTGCGCTCGCGATCAACGAGGTCTCGGTGCTGCGTCAATCGTATCAGGCCGCGAAACTGCGCGTGGTGATCGATGGCAAGGTGCGGCTCGAGGAACTGATCTGCGACGGGCTGATGGTGGCGACGCCCGTCGGATCAACCGCCTACAATCTTTCCGCCCATGGCCCTATCCTGCCGCTCGAGGCACCGCTTCTGGCGCTCACACCGGTCAGCGCCTTCCGTCCCCGCCGCTGGCGGGGCGCCCTTTTGCCGGACAAGGTCACCGTGGTTCTCGAAGTGCTGGAGCCGGAAAAGCGTCCGGTCAACGCGGTGGCGGATCATACAGAGGTCAAATCGGTTCTGAGGGTGGAGATCGCGCAATCCGAGGACACCACCGCGCGCATCCTGTCCGATCCGGACAGATCCTGGTCAGACCGAATCATTGCCGAACAGTTTTCCGATTGAGGCTCCGATGAAAGCGCGCTTTTCGACCGCCCTCGCCTTTCTGCTCTTCATGTCTGCGCCTGCCGTGGCCGATGACATCGGAGACCTGCCCCTCGCCGCCACCTTCGTGATGAGCGGCGGCTATTGGGAATCGGGGCCGGAGGGCGTGCCCGGTGCAGAGAGCGGCGTCGAAGGCGGCGAGCGCGGCTATTACAAGCTCGTGGCGATCCGACAGGAAGACCGGACGGCCCGGGTTCATCTGCAGATGATTGCCTCGGGCGAGCAAGGGCTTCGGCTGGTGGAAAGCGTCGAGCTCGAAGAATTCACGGCCATCAAGCCCTATGTGACGGGCATCCGTCCCGAGAGCATGGGCGGCGTCGCCGGCACGCCCGGCTTCTTTGCTACCGTCTACCTGAAGACCGCCCCCGACACCGATCGGGTCGAGGAATGGACGGTGCTGATCGACGAGTTGGGCGACATTCGCGTGGAGCGGGCGAGCAACTGAAACGACCGGTGACGGATCGCCATAAAAAAAGGCGGAGCGCCCGGCGCTCCGCCTTTTCCTGTCTGATGAGCGAATGGTCAGTCGATGTCGGCGACTTCCGATGCCTTGCCGCTGATGCGGTGGGCAAGGGCTGCTTCCATGAACTCGTTCAGCTCGCCGTTCAGGACGCTGTCCGGATCAGTGCTTTCGACGCCCGTGCGCAGGTCCTTGACCAACTGGTAGGGCTGCAACACGTAGGAGCGGATCTGGTGGCCCCAGCCGATATCGGTCTTCGAGGCGGCTTCGGCATTGGCTGCCTCTTCCCGCTTCTTCAGCTCGACCTCGTAGAGGCGGGCACGCAACATGTCCCAGGCCTTGGCGCGGTTCTTGTGCTGCGAGCGCTCCTGCTGGCAGGCGACCGCGATACCGGTCGGGATATGCGTGATGCGGACGGCCGAATCGGTCGTGTTGACGTGCTGCCCGCCGGCGCCCGACGAACGATAGGTATCGATGCGGCAGTCGCTCTCGTTGATGTCGATGTTGATCGAGTCGTCAACGACCGGATAGACCCAGATCGACGAAAACGATGTGTGGCGACGCGCATTCGAATCATAGGGTGAGATCCGGACCAGGCGATGCACGCCCGATTCGGTCTTCATCCAGCCATAGGCATTGTGGCCCTTGATGAGGATCGTTGCAGACTTGATGCCGGCTTCTTCGCCGTCATGCACTTCCAGCACCTCAACCTTGAATCCAGAGCGCTCGGCCCAGCGGGTGTACATGCGCAGAAGCATGTTCGCCCAGTCCTGGCTCTCTGTGCCGCCGGCGCCCGAATGGACTTCGACATAGGTGTCGTTGCTGTCCGCCTCGCCCGAAAGCATGGCCTCCACCTGGCGGCGGGCGGCTTCGGTCTTCAGGGCCTTCAACTGGTCCTCGGCATCCTTGACGACCGATTCGTCGTCCTCTTCCTCGCCCATCTCGATCAGCTCGATGTTGTCGTTCATCGCCTGTTCGAGGCGCTTGACGCCAGCAATGCTGTCATCCAGCTGCTGGCGCTCGCGCATCAGCTTCTGGGCTTCCTGGGCATCGTTCCAGAGGTTCGGGTCCTCGGCCTTGTTGTTCAACCAGTCCAGTCGTCTTACCGCCTGATCCCAGTCAAAGATGCCTCCTCAGCAGGCTTATGGCCTGCTTGATTTCGTCGACGACGTTTTCAATTTCATTGCGCATGCGTTCGGTTCTCGACCTCTGAAACTGGTGAAAATCTGGCCCCTCGCATAGTTGCGCCCGGCCCTGATGTAAAGAGCCGGGTCACGAGGAATGGTGCGGTAAGGCCTAGAAGAGGCCGCCGGAACCCGAGGTCACAGCCTGGTTGGCCTGAGGCGAATCTCGCAGGATTTCCTCTGGCGGTGCATAGCCGTCCATGCCGATGATCGACAGCGAGTCGGCCGGGCCGGTGCCGGGCTTGAACGCCTCCATGATCGTATCGGGTTCGCCTTCATAGGCGGCCATGCCTGTGGTCCGGTTGACCGGAATGAAGCTCATGCCCTGCGGCACGAAGAACTTGCCGGGCGGCGTGTTGGCCGTCGCCATCTGCATGAAGTCATTGAAGACAGGAGCTGCCAGCGAGCCGCCGGTCGAGCCGCGCCCGAGCGGTGCCGGCTGGTCGAAGCCGATGAAGACACCGGCCACGAGGTCGGGCGTGTAGCCGACGAACCAGGCGTCCTTCTCGTCGTTGGAGGTTCCGGTCTTGCCGGCGACAGGGCGGTCGAGCTTGATCTTGCCGGCAGCCGTGCCTCGGCTGACGACACCCTCCATCATCGAGGTGATCTGGTAGGCGGTCATGGGATCGAGCACCTGATCGCGATTGTCGACGACAGTCGGCTCTTCCTGGCCGGTATAGCGCTCGGCGTTGCAGGCTTCGCAGATCCGGTCCTCGTGACGGAAGATCGTCTTGCCGTGGCGATCCTGGATACGGTCGATCAGTGTCGGCTTGATCTGCTTGCCACCATTGGCGAAGACGGCATAGGCCGAGACGAGGCGCATGACCGTCGTTTCGCCGGAGCCGAGCGACATGGCAAGCACCGGGTTCATCTTGTCGTAGATGCCGAAGCGTTCGGCATATTCGGCCACCAGGTTCATGCCCATGTCGTTGGCAAGACGCACCGTCATCAGGTTACGCGATTTCTCGATGCCGAGACGCAGGGTCTGCGGACCGGCGGAACCGCCGCCATAATTTTGCGGGCGCCAGACCTGGCCACCGGAGACGAATTCGACCGGGGCGTCCATGATGACGGATGCCGGGGTATAGCCGGTGTCGAGGGCAGCGGCATAGACGAAGGGCTTGAAGGACGAACCGGGCTGACGCATCGCCTGGGTGGCGCGGTTGAACTCCGACTGAGCATAGGAGAACCCGCCGGCGATCGCGAGAACGCGGCCGGTATGCGGGTCCATGGCGACGAGGCCGCCCTGGACCTTGGGCGTCTGACGCAGGCGATAGGCGCTCGAACCTTCTTCCAGGGCCTCGACATAAACCACGTCGCCCGGCAACAGCACACCTTCGGGTGACTTCACCGACTTGCGGTCGCCGAGGGCGGAGCGATAGGCCCATTCCATGTCAGCGGGGGCGATACGGCCACGGATGCGTTCCGCGACGACCTTGCCGCCCCCTTCCTTGGCGGGCTGCAGACCGATATCGACGCCGTCGGCAGCCACGTCGAGGACGACGGCGATCTTCCACTCCGGCACGTCGGCGAGACCAGGGATCTCAGCGAGCGGCACCCCCCAGTCGCCTTCGAGCGGAATCTGCTTGATGGGTCCGCGGAAGCCGCGACGCTGGTCATAGGTCAGGAGTGCCGACTGCAGAGCCTTGCGGGCCGCGATCTGCATCTGGGGATCGAGCGAGGTGCGGACCGAGAGGCCACCTTCATAGAGAGATTTGTCCCCATATTTCTCGATGATCTGGCGGCGGACCTCTTCGGCGAAATAGTCGGAGGCAAAAAGTGACGAACCGGAACGGCGCAGGTTGACGCCGAGCGGCTGCGTCTTGGCGTCCTCACCCTCTTGCCGTGCGACGAAGCCGTTCTCGACCATGCGATCGATGACCCAATTGCGGCGCTCGAGGGCAGCATCCGTGCGGCGGAAGGGATGATAATTGTTCGGCCCCTTGGGCAGAGCCGCGAGATAGGCTGTTTCAGCGATTGTCAGTTCGGTGACCGACTTGTCGAAATAGGTCAGCGCTGCACCGGCGATGCCATAGGCGTTCAGGCCGAAGAAGATCTCGTTCAGATAGAGTTCAAGGATCTTGTCCTTGGAATAGGCCTGCTCGATGCGGAAGGAGAGGATCGCTTCCTTGATCTTGCGGTCCATGGTCTGGTCAGAGGACAAAAGGAAGTTCTTCGCCACCTGCTGGGTGATCGTCGAGGCACCGACCGGACGGCGTCCGGAGCCGAGGTTCTGGACGTTGACCAGGATGGCGCGGCCGAGACCATAAATATCGACGCCGGGATGGTTGTAGAAATTCTTGTCTTCGGCCGAGAGAAAGGCTGCCTTGACCCGGTCCGGGATCGCCTGGATCGGCAGGAAGAGGCGACGCTCGCGGGCATATTCGGCCACCAGCGCGCCGTTGCCGGCATGAATGCGCGTCGTGACCGGCGGAGAGTAGCTCGCCAGAACCTCGTAGTTCGGCAAGTCCTTGGTCACCCCGTTCAGATAGACGGCGACAACGGCCGCGACGCCGAGCGCCAGCACGGACGCCAATCCGAAGAGATATCCAATCAGTCTGATCATGTTTCCGCTACCGGCTCTGCTTCAGGTTTCGCGCGCCGCGACAAGCTTCGCACGCCCTGTGGCGTTTTGCACGTCACGCCATGGATGGCAAGACATGCCGATTTCCTGCACAAGCGCGGCGATTCGACAATGGTCCGACTTGTGCGATTTCCCCGAGTAACGGGCACAATGTGAGGAAAATAGGGCCGGTAGCACGGGAAGCGCTGCCCGGTCACAGCTTCCTCGGGGGATGTGACCTAACCGCCATTGGCGAGCTGTGGCTGCCGATACTTCCTGATCGCCTCCACGAGCAGGCCCGCCACCCGTTCGCGCCAGACGGGGTCGAGCAAGAGTTTCTCATCGTCCTTGTTCGAAAGGAAACCGAGTTCGAGCAGAACCGACGGCACGTCCGGGGCCTGAAGGACGCGGAAGCCGGCATGACGATGGGGATTGTTGATGAGCGAGATCTGGCCCTCGAAGGAGCCGACCACGGCCTGTGCCATGGCGATCGAGAAGGCCTGGGTCTCGCGCCGGGTCAGATCGAGAAGGATGTCGCCAACCTCCGGCTCGGTCTCGGTCGGTAGCGCGACGCCTCCCACGGTGTCCGAGAAGTTTTCCCGCTCGGCGAGCTGGGCTGCCATGTGGTCGGAGGCCTTGTCGGAAATGGTGTAGACGGTTGCGCCACGGATGTCGGCCTGGCGCAGCGTATCGGCATGGAGCGAGATCAGCAGATCTGCCCCCTTCTGGCGAGCGATCAACACGCGCTCGGAGAGCGACAGGAACTTGTCGGTATCGCGGGTCATGACAGCGCGAATGCCCGGCAGATCCTTCAGCTTTTCGCTGAGGATCTTCGCAAAGGCGAGCGTGATGTCCTTTTCCGACGTCTTGGTTGACGCACCCGTTGCACCGGCATCGATGCCGCCATGGCCAGCGTCGATCGCGATGACGAATTCATCCGCCGCCGCAGTGGCGATGGGCACCGTGCCGGTCACAGCCGCGTCGGATTGCGTGGATGCCCAGGCCTGAGCCGAGACGAGCGCTGCAAAGTCCTCCTCCGGCACCAGTTCAGCATCGAGAACCAGGCGGTAACCGTTGCCATCCTCATTGGGCTGAACTTCCGCAGCAGCGAGCCTGGCCGGACGGGCCGCTGTCAGGACGAGACGGGCCGAGGCCGCATCCATCGACCCGTATCGGATATCGCTGAACAAGCCGGTCGCCTTCAGATCGGCCTCGGCAAAAGCGAAGGCCGTTGCCGGCAGATCAATGACGATGCGATCCGGATTGGCAATGTAACGGGTCTCGAAGGTCGGGGCGCGATCAAAGTCGAGGACGATGCGGGTTCGAGCCTCGTCACCGGCAATGCGAGCGGCATAGGCGACCAATCGCTGCGCCGGCACGTCGGCCGTGACCGCATGGGCGACATTCGGTGCGAGCAATAGCGGCGTCAGCAACAAGGGTCCCGCCAGTGAGGCAAACGCCTGAACGATTCGGGCCCAAAATACGAGATTTCGCCCCGCCGACAGCGCCAAAGCTCTTGTCAAATCCTGCCCCCGTCATGACAGCGACAAAACTGTGACACAAGTCACACGTCGCATATCGCGCCATTTTCTCAGATTATCCGCCACATGCCTCGCCGTGCTGGCCCGATGGCTATCGAAATTACGGCCGAAGACCGCTTTTTACCCATCGGAATCACGCAGAATGAGACAACTCCCCTAATCGACTGCCATTATGGCATAAATCCGTTTGCGCTTGCTATTGTGACGTAGAAAACATACAAGGCAAACGAGGGATAAAAGTGCAAACGGGATAGAATTTCCGCCCACGGCTGCCAACCTCAGACAATGGATTTGGCGCCTGTTCGACCGGACATTCATCTGCCGTCTCCGCATTTTTTTCCTGAAACTGGTTCAACACGCCGACTTGGTCGGCACTTCATCGGTGGCTCTCCACCAACAGCTCTTTACCGAGCATTCATCGGATCCCGAGGGGTCCATATCATTGTCGTTGACGTACGGTATTTGATGTCTTTGCAGCAGGTTGACATGACCAGGAACGGACCGGGATCGGAAAGAGCCCCGTCGTCCGTCCGTATGCTGCGAACCCGGTCCACCGTGTGTCTACATCTATATCCGGCGCACAGTCCGCTAGGTTCCAGCCGCTTCCAAGTTCAGCGCGCGGGTGGACCACAGACCGAGGGCGCCGAGGAGCACAGCTTAAATGGCAGACAAAATGCTTATCGACGCGTCTCACGAAGAAGAGACGCGCGTTGTCGTCGTTCGTGGTAACCGCATTGAAGAATTCGACTTCGAATCCCAACACAAAAAGCAGATCCGGGGCAATATCTATCTGGCGAAGGTAACGAGGGTCGAACCCTCGCTGCAGGCCGCCTTTGTCGACTACGGCGGCAACCGCCACGGCTTCCTGGCTTTCGCCGAAATCCATCCCGATTATTATCAGATCCCGCTCGCCGACCGTCAGGCGCTGCTTCGTGCGGAAGCCGAAGAGCACCGCAAGGAAAATGACGTCGAGGGCGACGAGGTCATGAGCAATGATCCGGCCGAGCAGGATCAGCCCGATGTCGGAATCAACACCACGTCTTCCGTCGCGTCAGCGATCGTCGACGATGTAGCCGCCGAACTCGCCGCAGAAGCCGATGCCGACGTGGCAGCCGCCGCCTCGGTCGAGGGCCAGACCGCAGCAGAAGAGCCGGCGGCCAAGGCAAAGCCGAAGCGCGTCCGCAAGCCGCGCGCCAAGAAGGCCGCCGCCGAAGAGACGCCTGCCGAGGAAGGCAGCGACGCTTCTGATGACGCTGCGGGTGGCACGATTGCCGCCATGGTCGACATGGACGAGATTTCCGAGGAAGCCGGCGGACGCCGCGGCGGTCGCCGCGACGACGACGAGGGCAACGATGATGACGACGACGATCACATCGAGGAAAAAGAAGAGATCGAATCCGTCGGCGCCGAAGACGCCATGGAAGAGGTTCCGGACCGCGTCCAGCGCAAGCCGCGCAAGCAGTACCGCATCCAGGAAGTGATCAAGCGCCGGCAGATCCTGCTCGTGCAGGTCGCCAAGGAAGAACGCGGCAACAAGGGTGCAGCTCTCACCACCTATCTGTCTCTGGCCGGCCGCTACTCGGTGCTGATGCCGAACACGGCGCGTGGTGGCGGCATTTCCCGCAAGATCACCCAGCCGACCGACCGCAAGCGCCTGAAGGAAATTGCCCGCGGGCTCGAAGTACCGCAGGGCATGGGCGTGATCCTGCGCACCGCCGGTGCCAACCGCACCAAGGTCGAGATCAAGCGCGACTTCGAATATCTGATGCGCCTGTGGGAGAACGTCCGCACGCTGACGCTCGCCTCGACTGCGCCGTGCCTTGTCTATGAAGAGGGATCGCTGATCAAGCGCTCCATTCGCGACCTCTACAACAAGGATATTTCCGAGATCGTCGTTTCGGGCGAGGAAGGCTATCGTGAAGCGAAAGACTTCATGAAGATGCTGATGCCGAGCCATGCCAAGGTGGTTCAGCCCTATCGCGATCTCCATCCCATCTTTGCGCGCTCGGGCATCGAAGCCCAGCTCGACAAGATGCTGCAGCCGCAGGTGACGCTGAAGTCCGGTGGCTACATCATCATCAACCAGACCGAAGCGCTGGTCTCCATCGACGTAAACTCCGGTCGCTCGACCCGCGAATACTCGATCGAGGACACCGCGCTGCAGACCAACCTGGAAGCGGCGGAAGAAGTGGCGCGTCAGCTGCGCCTGCGCGACCTGGCCGGCCTGATCGTCATCGACTTCATCGACATGGAAGAAAAGCGCAACAACCGCGCTGTCGAGAAGAAGCTGAAGGATTGCCTGAAGAACGATCGCGCCCGCATCCAGGTCGGCCGCATCTCGCATTTCGGCCTGCTCGAGATGTCGCGTCAGCGCATTCGCGCCTCGGTGCTGGAATCGACCACGCAGGTTTGCCCGCATTGCACCGGGACCGGCCTCATCCGCTCGCAGTCTTCAGTTGCCCTGCATGTCCTGCGCGGCATCGAGGAGTTCCTGCTGAAGAGCACCACGCACGACATCGTCGTGCACACGACGCCGGACACGGCGCTCTACCTCCTCAACCAGAAGCGTGACACCATCGTCGACTACGAAGGCCGTTTCGGCGTCTCGATCGTCATCGACGGCGGCATGCCGGCACAGCATGGCGGCGCGCAGCACTTCACGATCGAACGCGGCGAAGCCGTCGAGAACCCGGTGAAGATCGAGAGCCTGATGTCTCTCCTGCCAGACATCGAGGAGGAGGACGATTACGTTCCGGAGCCGGAGGAGGAAGACGAAGAAGAGATCGTCGTCGCCGCCAAGGCCGAGAGCGCACCGCAAGCGGCGCGTGCCGATGCCGACGATGGCAATCGCAAGCGCAAGCGTCGTCGTCGCCGTCGTGGCAAGAATGGCCAGAACGGCAATGGCCCGAATGGCGATGCTCAGAACGGTGACAACGGTTCCGACCTCGATGATGAGGATGGTGACGAAAACGAGGACGACGCCGGCGAGAGCAATGGCGAAATCCGCGCCACTGAAGCCGAAGGTGATGGAAATGGCGACGACGCCCAGAAGCGCAAGCGCCGCCGTCGCGGCAAGCGCGGTGGCCGTCGCAACCGGCCGGGCGAAGAAGGCTCGATGGAAGGCTCCGACGAGTCTGGTGACGATGGCGATGATGCCGGCGATCGCTCGGACGATGTCGCAGTCGCCGAAACGGTCGACGCTCAGCCGGAACCCGCCGCAGTCGTGGTGGACGCTCCGGAAGCGGTGAAGCCCAAGCCGCGCCGGACGCGCAAGGCAAAGGCCGTGGCCGAGCCCGAAGTGGCCGCCGAAATTGCACCCGTCGCTGCCGCACCGGTGGAGGCCGTTGCTGAAGTCGTTGCCGTGGAGGCACCTGCTGCCGAGCCGGCCGCAGCGGCTCCTGCTCCAGCCCCTGCGCCTGCGCCTACCCCGGTCACCGAAGAGGCCAAACCGGCCCGCGCCAACCGCGAATCCAACGTCGCGTCCTCCGAGCCGGTCGTGACTTCGGTCAAGGCGGCGGAAGATGCGACCGAGACAAAGCCCAAGAAGGGCGGCTGGTGGCAGAAGCGCGGTGGTTTCTTCTAAGAATGGTGACGTTCTGACAAAATGCAAAAAGGGCCCTCAACGGGGCCCTTTTTCGTTCGTCGCGTGATTGCCGATCAGATCGCCACGGCGGATATGCGCTTAATGACCGATGTCGGACCACCGGCGATTGTGGTGTTATAGGCGTGGCGATAGCCGCATTTCTCCGCAATCCGGCGTGACGCCCGATGCTCCGGATCGAGGATGCAGAATGTGTGGTCCTGCGTATTGTGAGCGTCCATCCAGACATGGGCGGCCAACACGACCTCCGTCGCGAGACCACGTCCGTGCCCGGAAGGCACAAGCGCCCAGCCGGCCTCAGGCGCGGGGCCGAGCGGCGGATCCATATCGCGGCGGAAATCAGCGAAGCCTGCCTCTCCGAGGAAAAGGCCCGTGTGCCGGTCCTCGATCACCCAATAGCCGAAACCGAGTGCTGTCCAATGGCCGATATAGCGGAGAAGCCGCGACCAGGTCTCACTGCCTGTCGAAGGGCGACCCAAGATATGGCGGTAGACGGCCTCATCCTGCCACATGGCGAGCATCGGACCGAAATCTTCGAGGCGATGGGCCCCTGAGTATGGTTCGCTCCGTCCGGATTTCGGGCGCGGTGATGAAGGGGCTCGTTCTTTCGATCGGCATATGCGCGCTTCCCGTTTCCATCAGGCTGCGGAGTTCAGAGACTGCGTGAGCCGGTTCGCAATCTGATTCACGTTCCGCTGCGAAGGCCTTGATCGCGAATCCATTTCGCTCACTGCCTAATCGCTTCGTGGCAGCCATTTCTCCAGTCGGTCGGTCGCCTCGACCATCTCCGCCATCGTACCCGCATAGGAGAGGCGCAGCGCCAGATGGCCCTCCGCCGGGTCGAAATCACGCCCCGGCGTGACGGCGACATCCGTCTCCGCGAGGATCTTCCTGGCAAAAGCCATGCTGTCATTGGTGAAGCGCGTCGCATCGACATAGGCGTAGAAAGCGCCGTCCATCGGCGAGAGCAACGGCAGGCCAAGCGCTGGCAGTCGCTCCATCAGGAAGTCGCGATTGGCCCGGCAGGCCGCCTTGTAATGCTCCAGTTCCACGGTTGCGCTCAGGGCCGCAAGCGCGGCAATCTGTGAAAGTTCAGGCGCCGAGATGTAGAGGCTCTGGGCGACGCATTCGACGGGGCGGACCAGTTCTTGGGGCAAGACCATCCAGCCGATGCGCCAGCCGGTCATGCAATAATACTTGGAGAAGGAATTGATGATCACGGCCTCGTCGCCGATCTCCAGCGCCGTCGTCTCTTCGGAGCCGTAGGTCAGGCCATGGTAGATCTCGTCGGAAATCAGGGTGATGCCTTGGCCATGGCAGTAGTCGTAGACAGCCTTCAGCTGCACCCTGGTCGTGCCGGTGCCTGTCGGGTTGGCGGGGCTTGCGAGCAGGACGCCCTTGAGGCGAATACCGGCTTCTGCCTGAGCGCGTTCCAGGCTTTCAGGTGTCAGGGTGAAGCCGGTTTCCGGGCCGACGGCGACCTCGACGACCTTGAGGCCGAGGGCGGCGAGGATGCTGCGATAAGCGGGGTAGCCGGGTCTGGCAATCGCCACGGCGTCGCCAACGTCAAAGAGGGAGAGGAAGGCGAGGTTGAAGCCGGCAGATGAACCGGTTGTCACGACGATCCGGTTCCAGTCGACCGAGACATTGTGCCGGCGGCGATATTCCTCGGCAAGCGCCTGGCGCAGCCCCGTCATGCCCAGCGCATCCGTATAGCCGATGCGGCCCCCTTCCAGCGCCTTGCGGGCGGCTTCAAGCGCTGCCTGCGGTGCGGGGTGACCTGGCTGCCCAACGGCCATGGAGATGACCGGACGGCCATCCTGCCGCCTGCGGGTAGCCTCGGCCAGAATGTCCATGGCGTGGAAGGGTTCGACGGCACTGCGCTTGGAAATCGAAATCAACTTGATGCTCCTCGGTCACATGCCAGACATTTGCCGCAAAGCGCATGGCATCACAATGGAGAGGCTGGACAAGGCGGTGCAAAAAAGCCATTCCGCATGAAAGCGTCAGGCTTCAGGCTCGGCGCAAGCCGGCCTTCGGGATGGAAATGCCTGTGGCCGAAGACACGACAGATGGCAGCAAGGACGAGGAACACCATGGGCATGAACTTCAAAATGATCGCCAGCGCCGGTATCGCGCTTCTCCCTGCCCTGATGCCGCTTCCGGCCGCCGCCCTCGACGAGGCGCAGAAAAAGGAATTCGGCGCATTCATCCGCGAATACCTGATCGAGAACCCGGAGATCATGCTCGAAGTGCAGGACGCCCTGCAGAAGAAGCAGGAGGAGATCCGCTCGCAGCGCTCGGCAGAGGCGCTCTCGACCAACCAGGATGCGATCTTCAAGTCCGCCTATGATCTCGCCATTGGCAATCCGAAGGGCGATGTCACGGTCGTCGAGTTCTTCGACTATAATTGCGGCTATTGCCGTCGCGCCCATGCCGACATGGAAGCCGTCATCGAAGGGGACAAGAATGTCCGCTACGTCTTGAAGGAATTCCCGATTCTCGGGCCGGATTCGGAAGCTGCGCACAAGGTATCCGATGCCGTGCGCAAGCTGTCTCCGGACAATTACGGCGCCTTCTTCCGCGCCATGATGACCCAGGATGGCCGCGCCTCGGAAGAGAGCGCGATGGCGATCGCCGGCGAACTGGGCATTGCCGAAGATGCGATCCGCGCCAAGATGAGCGAGAGCCCGAACACGGAACAGGTGCAGGAAGCCTATCAGCTGGCGACCAGCCTCGGGATCACCGGCACGCCGTCCTACGTGATCGGCAACGAGACCGTTCCGGGTGCCGTCGGCAAAGAGGCGATCGAGGCCAAGGTCGCCAATATTCGCGCTTGCGGCAAGGCCACCTGCTGAGACAAATCCGGCCCGCCTTTGCCCTTCGATCTTAACCCTGCCCCGGATTTCCGGGGACGGTTTGGCGTGATCACGGCAAAGGGCTTTCCCTATAAGGCCTCTCGGTCTATAGGAGGCGGTTGAAAGTCGACGGAAGCGTAGATGAGCAAGACCATTTTCGTGCTGAACGGCCCCAATCTCAACATGCTGGGAAAGCGGGAGCCCGGGATTTATGGCGGCAAGACGCTCGCCGACATCGAGGCCGACTGCAAGGCCGCCGGTGACGAGCTCGGCCTGACCATCGACTTCCGCCAGTCCAATCATGAGGGCATGCTCGTCGATTGGCTGCATGAGGCCGCCGACAAGGCAGCCGGCGTTGCCTTCAATGCCGGCGCCTATACGCACACCTCGGTTGCGCTGCATGACGCGATCCGTGCCATTTCGCCGATCCCGGTGATCGAGGTGCACATTTCCAACGTGCATGCGCGCGAGGAATTCCGCCACAAATCGATGATAGCGCCCGCCGCAAAGGGCGTCATCTGTGGTTTCGGACCTCATAGCTACATCCTGGCGCTTCAGGCGCTGAAAACCATCACGCAATAACAAGAATACAGGACATCAACCCATGGCTGACAAGAAATCGGGCATCGACCAGTCGCTGATCCGCGATCTCGCAAACATCCTCAACGACACGGATCTCACCGAGATCGAAGTGGAGCAGGACGACCTGCGCATCCGCGTCTCGCGCAACGGGACCCCGATGATGATGCCGCAGCAGATGGCAGGTTATGCCTATCAGGCGCCGGCTGCACCAGCTGCCGCCCCTGCGGCTGCCGCAGCGCCGGCCGCTCCCGCCGGCCGCGATCTCTCCAATGCCGTGACGGCCCCCATGGTCGGCACCGTCTATCTGTCGCCGGCGCCGGGCGCCCGCGCCTTCGTCGAAGTCGGACAGATGGTCAAGGAAGGCCAGACGCTGCTGATCATCGAAGCGATGAAGACCATGAACCAGATCCCCTCGCCCAAGTCCGGCAAGGTCGTCGAAATCGTTATCGACGATTCAAGCCCGGTCGAATACGGCGAGCCTCTTGTGATCATCGAGTGAGCCGATGAGCGGTATCTCGAAAATTCTCATCGCCAACAGAGGCGAAATCGCCCTGCGCGTGCTGCGCGCCTGCAAGGAACTCGGCATCCAGACGGTGGCCGTGCACTCCACAGCAGACGCTGATGCCATGCATGTGCGCCTTGCCGACGAAAGCGTGTGCATCGGCCCACCGCCGTCCCGCGACAGCTATCTCAACATCCACCAGATCGTGGCTGCTTGCGAGATCACCGGCGCTGACGCCGTTCATCCGGGCTACGGCTTTCTGTCTGAAAACGCCAAGTTCGCCGACATTCTCGACGCCCATGGCATCACCTTCATCGGACCGACGGCGGAGCATATCCGCCTGATGGGCGACAAGATCACGGCGAAGAAGACCGCGGTCGAACTCGGCATCCCGGTCGTTCCAGGCTCCGCCGGCGAAGTTCTGCCGGAAAATGCGCTGGAAATCGCCCGCGAAATCGGCTTTCCCGTGCTGATCAAGGCGACGGCCGGCGGCGGTGGCCGCGGCATGAAGGTGGCAAAGACCGAGGAAGAGCTGGAAGAGGCCGTCTCGACCGCCCGTTCCGAAGCGCTCGCCGCCTTCGGCAATGACGCCGTCTACATGGAAAAGTATCTCGGCAAGCCGCGCCATATCGAAGTGCAGGTCGTGGGCGATGGTGCGGGCAACGCGATCCATCTCGGCGAACGCGATTGCTCGCTGCAGCGCCGCCACCAGAAGGTCTGGGAAGAGGCGAATTCCCCTGCCCTCAATGTCGAGCAGCGGATGAAGATCGGCTCGATCTGCGCCGAAGCCATGAAGAAGATGAAGTACCGGGGCGCCGGCACGATCGAATTCCTCTACGAAAACGGCGAGTTCTATTTCATCGAAATGAACACCCGCCTGCAGGTGGAGCATCCGATCACCGAAGCCATCACCGGCATCGACCTCGTGCATGAGCAGATCCGCGTCGCCTCCGGCGCCGGCCTCTCGGTCACACAGGACGAGATCGTCTTCTCCGGTCATGCCATCGAATGCCGCATCAATGCCGAGGACCCGCGCACCTTCGTGCCGTCGCCTGGCACGATCACGCATTTCCATGCCCCGGGTGGTCTGGGCGTTCGCGTCGATAGCGGTGCCTATGCCGGCTACAAGATCCCGCCCTACTATGACAGCCTGATCGGCAAGCTGATCGTGCATGGACGCACCCGCGTCGAATGCATGATGCGGCTTCGCCGGGTGCTCGACGAATTCGTCGTCGACGGCATCAAGACCACGCTGCCGCTGTTCCAGGATCTCGTGTCCAACCAGGACATCGCCAATGGCGAGTACGACATCCACTGGCTGGAAAAATACCTGGCCGAAACCTCGGCCAAGTAAAACAATGGCTGGGCGACGCAGCAGGGACCGAAGCATTACGCCGGAACTCCTGCTGCGCGCCTATTCCATCGGGATGTTCCCGATGTCGGATTCAGCCGACGACCCGGAGCTCTTCTGGGTCGAACCGGAGATCCGGGGCATTATCCCCCTCGACGACTTCCACGTTTCGTCGAGCCTTGCCAAGGCAATCCGCAAACGACCCTTCGACATCCGCTTCGACACCGCCTTCGACGAGGTGGTGGACAAATGCGCGGAGGCGGCCCCCGACCGGCCGAGCACCTGGATCAACCAGACCATCCGCGAGCTCTACGGGGCCCTCCATCGCCTCGGCCACGCCCATAGCGTCGAGGCCTTCGAAGGCGATGAACTGGTTGGTGGTCTCTACGGCGTGTCGCTCGGTTCGGCCTTCTTCGGGGAGAGCATGTTTTCCAGGCGCACCAATGCGTCGAAGATCTGCCTCGTGTATCTGGTGGAGCGGTTGAGGGAACGCGGGTTCACGCTCCTCGATACGCAGTTCACCACCGAACACCTCAAGACGTTCGGGGCGGTGGATATACCGAAGGAAGCGTATGGGCTGTTGCTGGACAAGGCGATGGAGAGCGAGACTATTCGGTTATAGAAGCTATCGCGCGGATGGCTCGGGAGGTCACACACCCCAGAGATCAATGACGGCGGAGATGGTTGACGCGGGCTACGCCTCTGACTCCTCCGTTCCTTTCTCTACCATCCGGTTGTTTCCTTCGCTGCGTCAGCGCCATTCTTCGTGTGCGGCGGCAAGATAGCCTTCCCGTAGAGGTTTCGACTTATATTTGCCCCGTCGTATCAGAGCTAAGGGGCTTTCCGCCGCCTCGGCCGCTTCAACCGCCCCCGAAACAGGCCGCGCTTCTCGATCGGCTCGAAGACCGCTTCGGAACCCTCCGGATCGAGGATCTCGTGGTCGGCCAGCCATTCTTCGAGGTCCGAGATTTCCGGGGTATCATAGGGTCTGAGTGTGCAAAGACCCAGTTCTGCGCTTCTGGTGCGCAACATCTCGACCGCACCAATCAGCGAACCGGACTGGCGGATCGCCTGTTCAACGGCCTCGGGCGTCGCATCCAGATGTTCCGCCAGGAGATCATTCCTGAAACTCAAGATCCTTGAGGAAAGCCTCTCCGAGCCGCCCGCCTCGAGCGCTACGTCGCATTCCTGGTCGAAGCGCATCGAACGGTTGTTCATGTTGGACGAGCCGACGCGAAGATACTGGTCATCGACGATCAGCAGTTTTGCATGCACATAGATCGGCTGGCCCCTGGCCGTCACCGGGTGATAGATCCTGAACCGTCCGTGGCGGTCGTGACGGCGCAGGGATTCGAAGAGCCGTGCCCTCGCCGTATCCATGGCGACGGTTCCGAGCCAGTTGTCGGATGTCGTCGGATTGATCAGAACAAATTCCGGACCATCCGGTTCGGCAAGCCGTCTTGCGATCGCCTGGGCGACGGCGCGGGATGCGAAGTACTGGCTCTCGGCGTAAAGGGTGTGGCGCGCAGCGTTGATCATGTCGAGATAGAGCTGCTCGATCTCCGTGACGGCGTGCTCCTCCTGATAGGCCGGGCTCGTGCGCGCGATCGCAAGGTCGACGCTGCCGAAGGAGAAGTTCGGCGCGCGCTCTGCAGGCGGTGGCGTTGCGGCCACCGGGGCAACGTCCTTTCCGCCTGCACGCGTCCAGCGGTAGCGGCACAGTTCGCCAAGTGCGCGGGCTGCCGGCCCGGTGAACCGGCTGGATAGGTCGTGCCAGGGCCCATAGGGCTTGCCGTTTGGCCGGCGCCTGTCGGGGTTATCATCGAGATGCTCGCGCGTGTCCCAGCGGTCGAGCGTCACGTCGATGCCGCCGCAATAGGCGACGGCATCATCGATCACCAGCATCTTCTGATGGTGGGAACTGCCGAGAGGATGCTTGCCGTCCAGACGGACGGATATCTGGCGGTTCCATTTCCATCGCAGCAGATAGGGAAGGTTCGACAGTCTCGCCCAACTCGCGAGCGGTGCCGGGCTCCACAGCAAGATCCGGATCTCGAGACCCGGGGTGCGGCGCGCCAGCCAGAGAAGAAAGTCACCGACACCGCGAGGCGCCCCATCATCGACCTGCGGGTGGCCGAGCGTGATGGAGGCGTCGAAGTCCCATCCGACAAAGAAGATGGCGTGTTTTGCCGCCATCATGGAGGCGCGGATCGAGGTGAAATAGTCATTGGCATCGATGAGGATCGAGAATTCATCCGCCGTTTCGGTCCGCCAGCAGTTCCCGGAAGGCGAAAAGAGAGTGGGTAGCGCCATCAAATACTCCAGACACCGGATCGCCAAATTCGGCGAGCGCAACCATTGCTTCGCGTCCAGTCTTCACGATAACGGCTTCGCTCCGGCCTACAACGCGCAGGAGCCCCTTAAGGCACAAGAAAAGTCCGAAGCTGCGTGAATTTTTTTTGTTTACGAGATCGGTTATTCCCGACATCCGGCATCGACAAACGAAGTGCGCATGCGCTCAACCCCGGCGCGCCGCCTCGATCTTTGCCACGTCGATCTTGCCCATCTCCATCATTGCCTCAAATGCGCGCTTCGCTTCCGCGCCTCCGGCCGCCAACGCCTCCGTCAGGGCGCGGGGCGTGATCTGCCAGTTGATGCCCCATTTGTCCTTGCACCAGCCACAGGCACTTTCCTTGCCGCCATTGCCGACGATGGCGCTCCAGTAGCGGTCGGTTTCCTCCTGGTCCTCGGTTGCAATCTGGAAGGAGAAGGCTTCGGAGTGCTTGAAGGCCGGGCCGCCGTTGAGACCCATGCAGGGGATGCCGGCGACGGTGAAGTCGACGGTCAACACGTCGCCGGCCTTGCCGGAGGGATAATCGGAAGGGGCATGGTGGACGGCCTTCACCTCCGAGTCGGGGAAGACGCTTGCGTAGAAGTGCGCGGCCTCTTCGGCGTCGCGGTCGTACCAGATGCAGATGATGTTCTTCGGCGTTGCCATTGCTCTTCCTCCCAGAGGCTTCGACATCCCTGCATTGCACGCCTGCGGGACGGTTGCGTCAAGGGGAAACGGATTGAAGCGATCTCGGGAATGTCCCCTGGCCCTCTCGGTCTTTCGATGAGAGGGCATCTCTTCCCCACTAGGAAGAAAGGACCTTGGGGGCGGTGTCTCGGCCCCTTGGCAAAACAGTCGATTGTTGCGCTCAACCACGGGAGCCGCCGGGCAGGCATCACCGGGGCACAGGGGCGCAACCGGATCAACTCCTCCCGGTTGCGGGGAAGGTCTGGGAGGGGTTTTTGCCTCAGCTGTCTCAGTTCACCGTCAGATCCGCAGTCTCGCCGAAGGAAATGATCAGTTTGGGGCTGGTCATGTCGCCGCTTTCTTCGTCGACCTGTATCGCATAGGCGGCCACGCCGAGGTGGCGGGTCGACATGGCGGTGGCGATCTTTTCGGCGGAGGCGGCGCTGGAGGCCTGGCGCATTTCGCCGGGCACGATGTTGCCACGGTTCTTCTTGAAGGGAAGGACGATAAATTTTTCGGAGAGGGACATGGGAGAACTCCTGTTCGTTCTCTTCTTGTTCGCTATTGAGGGGCATGTCAATCGGCAAGCGGCCCGCGTCGGTTCACACCCACGTCCTTGCCGGGGCAAACACTCCACAAGGAAGAGCGGACTGCCGCCGGTGCGATCACCATCGCCTGGGCCGCGAGACAATCCGGTGGCGGCGCTCCTGGCCTCAGTAGAGGCCGACGCCGCCGGGCGGGGCGACGGGCGCCGGGGGCACGAGTACCTGATCCTGCGGCGCTGGATTACCGTCCAGCGGGAATTCGACAGGCGGCTCGGCGCCGCCATAGACGTCGTCGGGCACGTCCACCGGGGCATCGAGTGGCGGCAGGGCGGCCTGATTGGGATCGTCACCCGGCACGGTGGCCAGAGACGGATCCGTGCCAGTCTGGGTCGGGTCTTGCGGGGCCGTGGCCGGAGCTGCCGCCTCGGCGGGCTTTTCGGGCTCGGGCGCGGGCTTGGCCACAGTCTCGACACCGGGCGGAGCCGGAACTTCGGAGTTCGCCTTGCAGCCGGTCAGCCAGACGTCATAGATCGGGTGTTCGACGGCATTCAGCGCCGGGCTGTCGGCAAACATCCAGCCGGAGAAGATGCGGCGGATCTTGCGGTCCAGCGTGATCTCGTCAACCTCGATGAAGGCGTCGATCTTCTGGGCCTCGGTCTCGTCGCGCGAATAGCAGATCTTCGGCGTCACCTGGAGCGCGCCGAACTGGACGGTCTCGTTGACATAGACGTCGAAAGTGGTGATGCGGCCCGTGATCTTGTCGATGCCGGCGAATTCGGCGACGGGATTTTCGAGGCGGGCGGCGTCAGCCTTGCCGGCAAGGCCAAGCGATGCCGCAGCGGCAAGCCCGACAACCGGAATGGCAAATGCCCATGCACTCAATTTCATCGTCCCGCTCGCTTTCAAAGATCCACTGGCCCTAATCGACCGGAGGCCAGATACAAGAAGGGCCCCACTCAAGAGGCCCTAATGCCGGAATATGGCCAAATCGGGTATCAGCTGCCCGGCGTCCAGGCATCATAGTCGCCAGTGACGCGCGGACGCTCGCCGGTGGCGGCAATCGAACCCTGCGGACGATAGGCGGCGGCCGTGCCGGTCTGGTTCGGGCGATGCGCCTTTTCCCATTCGCGCGGCTTGTAGTCTTCCTTCGACGGCGGTGTGTCGGTGCGGTAATGCATCCAGCCATGCCAGCCCGACGCGATCTTCGAGGCTTCGGCGTAACCGTTATAGATCACCCAGCGCTTCGGCTGGCCCCAGCTCGTCATCGGGCCTTCATAGTAGACATTGCCGAATTCGTCTTCGCCGACGCGCTTGCCGTGACGCCAGGTGAAGAAACGGGTGCCCATGGTCTGACCGTTCCACCAGGTGAAGATCTGCAAGAGGAGCTGCTTCATCGTGTATCCTTGGCTCTAGCCGCAGGCCGTGGGACGGCCTTGTCGATCCCGTTCGCTTATGCCGCCTCGCCTTCGGCTTGTCCAGTGATTCCCCGTCGCACCCTCGTCATTTCAACTTCATCTTGAAGCCGATATGGGAGGGGATGAAGCCAAGCCGCTCGTAAAAGCGGTGGGCATCCTTGCGCACGGCGTTCGAGGTGAGCTGGACGAGGCGCATGCCGTCGCGGCGGGCCTTGTCGATGGCAAAGCTGATCATTGCAGCGCCAATGCCCCTGCCCCGCATGTCGGCCCGTGTCTGCACCGCCTCGATGATCATCGAGGCGGAACCCCGCGCCGTGAGCGTCGTCGTCACCATGGTCTGGAAGGTGCCGACGACTTCACCGTCCAGTTCCGCGAGATAGAGGGTCTCGTTCAGCGAGGCAGCGATCTTGTGGAAAGCGGCGCGGTAGTCGGGCAGCGCCTCGGGATCGCTCGTGTCGCCATGGCCGCCCAGCGGGTCATCGGCGAAGAGGGCGATGATCGCTTTCAGATCATTCTCGTTGGCTTCCCGGATGGTCACTGTTTGGCCTTGCATGTCTACCCCGCCCTTGCGTCAGTCCGGCCTTCCATAACGATCCCGGGGGACTTGCTGATGACAGGCATGCGACGGCTGGTGACAATTCTGTGCGTAACCCGCCCGCCCCTGCGCCGCATGTGATCGTCCAATATTGCAAGGGTCACGCAGCCCCCCTTTGACTAAGGCAGGAGGCCGAGAACGAAAAAGCCGTTCAGCGGAGCGGCTTTTCCAGAATCAGCGCTTCGATGCCGCTATCGGGACCACCGCAATTCGTCGTGCGGTCGACCTCGGCAAAGCCATGCGCCTCGTAGAAGGCGATGGCACCGGCATTCTGTGGCTCGACTTCCAGCCGCAGGATTTCGGCATCCGGAAAACAGGTCTCGATTTCGGCGAAGAGATCGCGGCCGACGCCCTGACGCTGGTGATCCGGGTGGACATAGAGCTGGTGCAGGATCGCAGTCTTAGAGAGCTTTTCCGACATGGCCGCAAAGGCCATGCCGCCGATCCGCTTGCCGTCGTCGGCGACGAGATATTCGCCGCCCTTCACTTGAATGCGCCGCTTGATCTCCGCTGAACTGTGCCAAGCTGAAACCAGCTCGGCCACCTTGGCCGGCCCGTAGAACCGGTCATAGGTCGCGTGGAAACTCTGCGTCAGCAGGCTGCGCAGAGGTTCGACATCGCGGTCAGTGGCGGTGCGGACGAAGAACAAGGGGCTTACTCCTCGACGATTCCAAGCTTGGCCTTGACCAGCGCCTGGACGGCCTGCGGGTTGGCCTTGCCGCCGGTCGCCTTCATCACCTGGCCGACGAACCAGCCGGCGAGTGTCGGCTTGGCCAGGACCTTGGCGACCTGATCCGGGTTGGCGGCGATGATCTCGTCGACCGCCTTTTCGATGGCGCCCGTATCCGTGACCTGCTTCATGCCTCTGATGTCGACGATTTCCGCCGGATCACCGCCTTCGGTGAAGACGATCTCGAACAGGTCCTTGGCGATCTTTCCGGAGATGGTTTCCGACTTGATGAGGTCGATGATGCCGCCAAGCTGGGCAGGCGAAACCGGAGTCTCTTCAATGGTTTTGCCCGACTTGTTCAAGGCGCCCAGCAAGTCGTTGATGACCCAGTTGGCAGCCGTCTTGCCGTCGCGGCCTTCGGCCACGGCCTCGAAATAGTCGGCGATCGCCTTTTCCGAAACGAGCACGGAGGCGTCGTAGATAGAGAGGCCAAGCTCCGCAACGAAACGGGCCTTCTTGTCGTCGGGCAGTTCCGGCAGGTCCTTCTTCATCGCCTCGATGAAGGCATCGTCAAATTCGAGCGGCAGCAGGTCCGGATCGGGGAAGTAGCGATAGTCATGCGCATCTTCCTTCGAGCGCATGGAGCGCGTCTCGCCCTTGCCCGGATCAAAGAGGCGGGTTTCCTGATCGATCGTGCCGCCGTCCTCGATGATCGCGATCTGGCGACGGGCTTCGTATTCGATAGCCTGGCCGATGAAGCGGATCGAGTTGACGTTCTTGATTTCGCAGCGCGTGCCGAATTCGCCGCCGGGCTTGCGCACGGAGACATTCACGTCGGCGCGCATCGAGCCTTCGTCCATGTTACCGTCACAGGTGCCGAGATAACGCACGATCGAGCGCAGCTTCGTCATGTAGGCCTTGGCTTCGTCGGACGAGCGCATGTCGGGCTTCGAGACGATTTCCATGAGCGCAACGCCGGAGCGGTTGAGATCCACATAGGACATGGTCGGATGCTGGTCATGCATCGACTTGCCGGCGTCTTGCTCCAGATGCAGGCGCTCGATGCCGATCTCGATGTCTTCAAAATTGCCCTGACGGTCCGGCCCGAGCGAAATCACGATCTTGCCCTCGCCGACGATCGGGTCCTTGAACTGCGAGATCTGGTAGCCCTGCGGCAGGTCCGGATAGAAGTAGTTCTTGCGGTCGAAGATCGAGCGCTTGTTGATCTGCGCCTTCAGACCGAGACCCGTGCGCACGGCCTGGGCCACGCATTCCTCGTTGATGACGGGCAGCATGCCGGGCATGGCGGCATCGACAAGCGAGACGTTGGAATTCGGCGCATTGCCAAAGATGGTGGACGCGCCCGAGAACAGCTTGGAATTGGACAGGACCTGGGCATGGACTTCCATGCCGATAATGACTTCCCAGTCACCGGTGGCACCGGGAATGAAGCGTTTCGGATCAGGCGTGCGGGTGTCTACCAGGGTCATCGGATGCTCGTGTCATGCGTGGACGTGTTGTCTCGTGAGGTAGAGCAATTGGCCCGAAGGTGCAAGGCTCCAGGGCGCGCACCGGCCGACGCTTCCCAAAGGGAAAAGCTTAAGCAAAACCGGCTACCTTGCCTGCCATGACCCTGGAGACACGTCTCACCTTCGTTGCGATCTATGCTCTGTGGAACGTCGTCGTGTTCTGCGTCTACGCCTATGACAAGCAGGCGGCACGCGAGGGTGCGTGGCGCGTGCGAGAGGATACGCTGATCCTGCTGGCCATCGCTTTGGGCGGCATCGGCGCCTTTGCCTGCCAGAAATGGCTGCGGCACAAGACGAAAAAGGGTGTCTTCCCCGTCCTGCTCCCGGTCATGGCAATGCTGCAAGGGCTGCTGGCTCTGTTCACGGCCCTGTTCCCCAGCACAGCCCTGGACGCGTTGGGCCACGTGCTGAGAGTTGTCGGCATCGCCTAGAATTCCTGCCCGTAGCCGGTGGCAGGTTCTTCCGACAGCATTTTCGACAGACCGACAGATTGCACGTCGCGGTCAAGCTTCGGATTGTAGCTGACGGTCAGCCAGTTCACGGCATAGCCCCTCTTCTCGAAGAAGTTCAGCGCGTCGCCGTTCATCGCATGCGTCTGCAGGCGGGCGAGCGAGAAACCCTGCGCCCGCATCTCGTCTTCCAAGGCGGCCAGAAGCGCGGTACCGAGACCCTGGCCTTCGTGATCCGGATCGATCCAGAAATCGGAGATAACTTCGTCCATGTCCTCGCGGGCCGCCCAGCCGGCGATCATCCCCGATTTCTCGACGATCGTAATCGTGATCCAGCCATCCTGCGTGAAGCGGGCAAAGGCGTCGCGGGCATTGGCAGCCATTTCCGCCGCCTCCCCCACCGACGACATCGCCTTGCGCCAGGCACGCAAGCCGATCGCCGTCAGGTATTGCGCGTCGTCCTGTCGAGCTTTGCGGATCGTGGCCATCATCACCTCATTGTTGCCGGCAGTAAATCATCGACTGCGATTCTTGGCCAGACACCCGTTCGGCCGGAATGGACGGCTCCGAAACGTCATGCTAAGGGGGCAAGTCGATAGGAGTTTTGATGTTCGGCTCGTCCGAGACCCGGTAAAGGCCCTGCCCGCGATCCCTTCTTTGGGATCCATCGGCCAGGGCCAGAAAACGAAGCCCCGACGCCTTGTGGCGCCGGACCCGTTTTCATGCGCGCTTTTCAACGCGCTTTCCGGACATCATTCCATGGACATTTCACGCATCGACCAGCGTATCCTTCACCTCATGGCACAGGGCGGCTGGATCGAACTCCACCGCGACGACCGACGCAAGATCGAGAAGGTCTTGTGCTTCTCCCGCGACGGCTGGCTCTATCCCGGCTTCGATATCGAGCTCTTTCGAAGGCTGAAACGCCTGAAGGCGATCAGCTCGAAACAGGGCAGACCCTATCGCATCACCGAACGGGGCCTACGGCTGGTGAGGTCGGAACTGGACAACCGGTGACGCCGAAGGTCGGCGCTTGAACGACACTACAAGTGTAGCTACAATGCGTCATGGGCTATGAGTGGGACGCCGCGAAGAATATCGCTAACCAGATCAAGCACGGGATCTCGTTCGAAGAAGCCCGTTTGATCTTCGAAGGCGACGTTCTGACCGGCGTCGACAACCGTCGTGATTATGGCGAGACCCGCTATACCAGCATCGGCGCCATCGAGAGATTGATCGTCGTTGTCGTCGTCCATACACTCCGAGGCGACGTGACCCGGATCATTTCAGCTCGTCTCGCGTACCGCAAAGAAAGGCAGAAGTATCATGACCATCTCCGCCGCTCGCCTTAAGGAGCTTCAGTCGCAGTCGGACGCGGACATTGATTATAGCGATATCCCGGAGCTCGATGACACGTTCTTCGAAACCGCGGCACTCGTTACGCCATCGGCCAAAACGCAAATCACCGTCCGGCTCGACCGGGACGTGCTTGAGTGGTTCCGCGGGCAGGGCAAGGGTTATCAGACACGAATGAACGCCGTCCTAAAGGCTTACATGGAGAGCCAGCGCCGTCGCTCCCGCTAAAATACCTGCTGCATCTTCACCTTCTCGACCATCAGACCCATGGACGGTGAATGCTGCATGCCGCGCCAGACGATGGAGAACCCCAGATCCTGGTAGAGCCGGACGGCGCTTTCATTCGCGGCGTGGGTATCGATCCGTGCCCTCTTCAGGCCCTCCGAGCGCATCTCGCGCAGCGTCGCCGAGACCAGGGCAGAGCCAATACCGAGACCCTGATGGACGGGGCTCACCCAGAGATCGGATATGTAGTCTCGCGCACCTTCGCGAGCGGTCCAGCCGGCGATTTCGCCACCGAGTTCACCGATGGTGATCAAGCTGAAATGCTCCTGGGCAAAGCGGCGAAAGCTCAGGCGAATGCGGACCATCATATCGACGCCGAAGGCGTTCAGCACCGGATTGGCAGCCCAGGCATCAAAACCGACGCGGCCGACACTATCAGCATCGGCCGCGACCATGTCACGGATGACGAAGTCCTTTACCACCACTTGGCCGGCGTGAACTTGCCGGCAGCCTGTTCGATGACATGGGCGGTCTTGAAGAGGGTTTCCTCCTCGAAGGGCTTGCCGATGACCTGGAGGCCAAGCGGCAGTCCCTTGCTGTCGAGACCGGCGGGAACAGAGATCCCGGGCAGACCCGCCATGTTCAGCGTGATGGTGAACACGTCCTGCTGGTACATCTTGACCGGGTCAGCCGCCAGTTCCTTGTCGCCGATGGCGAAGGCCGAGGACGGAGTAATGGGCGCGAGGATCGCATCCACGCCGGCTTCGAAGGCAAGCTCGAAGTCGCGCTTGATCAGCGTACGGACCTTCTGTGCCTTGAGGTAATAGGCGTCGTAATAGCCGGCCGAGAGCACATAGGTGCCGATCATGATGCGGCGCTGGACTTCCTTGCCGAAACCGGCGGCGCGCGTCTTCTCATACATGTCGGCAATGTCCTTGCCGTCGACACGCAGACCATAGCGGACGCCGTCATAGCGGGCGAGGTTCGACGAGGCTTCGGCGGGTGCCACGATGTAGTAGGCCGGCAGCGCATATTTCGTGTGCGGCAGGGATATGTCGACGATCTCGGCACCAGCCTCCTTGAGCCAGGCAATGCCCTGTTGCCAGAGGGCCTCGATTTCCTCGGACATGCCCTCGATGCGGTATTCCCTGGGAATGCCGATCTTCATGCCCTTTACCGAGCCGCCGATGGCCTTCTCGTAATCTGGCACCGGCAGGTCGACCGAGGTCGTATCCTTCGGATCGATGCTGGCCATGGACTTCAACAGGATGGCGGCATCGCGGACGTCGCGGGCGATCGGGCCTGCCTGATCGAGCGACGAGGCGAACGCGACAATCCCGAAGCGCGAGCAGCGGCCATAGGTCGGCTTGATGCCGACGGTGCCGGTGAACGCGGCCGGCTGGCGGATGGAGCCGCCTGTATCGGTTGCCGTCGCGCCGGCGCAGAGCTTGGCCGCCACGGCGACCGCCGAACCACCGGAAGAACCGCCGGGCACCCGCTTCTCGTCCGAGCCTTCAGCCTTCCACGGGTTGACGGCGGGACCGTAATACGAGCTCTCGTTCGACGAACCCATGGCGAATTCGTCCATGTTGAGCTTGCCGAGCATCACGGCGCCGGCATCCCACAGGTTCTGGGTGACGGTCGATTCATATTTCGGCTTGAAGCCGTCAAGGATGTGGCTGCAGGCCTGGGTGTGGACGTCACGGGTGGCGAAGAGATCCTTGACGCCAAGCGGAATGCCTTCGAGTACGCCGGCCTTGCCCTCGGCAATGCGCGCGTCGGATGTCTTCGCCATGTCGCGGGCGATCTCAGGCGTGACCGCAACATAGGCGTTCAGCGCGCCATTCGCTCCCTCGATCGCGGAGAGATAGGCATCCGTCAGTTCGACGGCCTTGATCTCCTTGGCGGCGAGTTTGGCGCGGGCTTCGGCAATGGTGAGGCTTGTCAGTTCGCTCATGGCAGGTTCACTTCAGACTGTCTTCGCCGATCAGGGCGGGAAATTCGGGAGGCTGGCTCAGGGGGCTGATGTCGGATCTTATTCGACGACCTTCGGCACCTGGAAGAAATTGCGGTCGGTGGCCGGCGCGTTGGCGACGATGGCGTCCGCCTTGTCGCCGTCGGTCACAATGTCGGCGCGCTTCTTCATCGCCATGGGCATGACCGATGTCATCGGCTCCACGCCTGTCACGTCGACCTCGTCGAGCTGCTCGACAAAACCGAGAATGCCGTTCAGCTCCCCGGTCATGCGCGCGGCATCCTCCTCGCTGACAGCGATGCGGGCAAGGCGCGCGACGCGCTTGACGGTGGCGAGGTCAACAGACATGGCATTCTCCGGATAAGCTGTTTTCTTCGCTATAATGGCCGTCAGGCGCCGAAGCAACGGGGATTGTCAGACCTCGATGGCCGAACCGGCCTGCGGGGTGGCTACACGGGTGCGCGTGCCGTCCATGCCGGCGACGAATTTTTCCGGCGTCTGGTCGATGATCGGGAAGGACCCGTAATGGCACGGGATCGCCGTCTTGAAGTCGAAAAACCGCTGGCAGGCCAGTGCCGCGACCGCGCCGCCCATGGTGAAGCGGTCACCGATCGGCACGATGCCGACATCCGGCTGGTGCAATTCGTTGATCAGCTTCATGTCGGAGAAGATGTCGGTGTCTCCCATGTGCAGGACGGAGGCCTCGTCCTCGAAATGCATCATCAGGCCGTTGGCATTTCCAAGCGCGTGGGAGACGCCGTCTTCGGTAATCTGGGCCGAGGAGTGAAGGGCATTGGTGAAGGTGACGCTGAAACCTTCGAAATGTACCGTGCCGCCGGTATTGCCCATTTCAAGCTTGTCGACGCCCTTGGTGCCAAGCCATGCAGCAAGATCGGCATTGGCGAGGACCGTGGCACCGGTCTCCCTGGCGAGCTGAACCGTGTCGCCGACATGATCGCCATGTCCATGGGTCAGGAGGATGTGCGTGACACCCTTGGTCATGTCCTTGAGGTCGAGACCGGCGAAGCCCGGGTTATCGGTCAGAAAGGGATCGATGAGGATCGATGCCTTGGCCGAATCGAGGCGGAAGGCGGCGTGGCCGAGCCAGGTGATTTTCATAGGTGCGTCTCCGGTCTTTGACTGTCGTCTGCAATATATGGCAAGCGGCCCCTTCGGCAACGGGCGGCCGAGTTGCTTCTCTGCCTATGCTGGTCTAAGCGACGAGCATGACAGCCGTAGCGCTCAGCGCAAGGAAGGACCGACCATGGCCGATGACGACTACGTGTATGACGAGGCAACCGGCGAATGGCGTCCGGCGTCCGAAGTTGCCGCGGCGGCCGCGGCCAAACCCGTGGCCCGCGACGCATCCGGAACCGAGCTTGCCGATGGCGATTCGGTGGTCCTGATCAAGGACCTCAAGGTCAAGGGTGCGGGCCAGACGCTGAAGCAGGGCACGGTCATCCGCTCCATCCGCCTCACCGACGATCCCGAGCACATCGATTGCCGACACGATGCGATCAAGGGCCTCGTGCTTCGCACCGAATTCGTGCGCAAGCGCTGACCACCGGACAGGCGAGATCATGGCGACACTGACGATCGAGGAACTGGCGGAACGGTTGCAACCCGGCGAGGCGATTGCCGGGCTCGACCTCGGCACGAAGACGATCGGGCTATCGGCCTCCGATCTCGGTCGCCGCTTCGCCACCCCTCGCCCTGTTATCAAGCGGGTGAAATTCACTCAGGATGCCGAAGTGCTTCTGGCCTTCGCGGCAAAGGAAAAGATCGTTGCCTTCGTGATCGGCCTGCCGGTCAACATGGACGGCTCGTCGGGGCCGCGCGTGCAGGCAACCCGTGCTTTCGTGCGCTCGATGTCGGAGAAGACCGACATTCCCTTCGTCTACTGGGACGAGCGGCTTTCGACGGTGGCTGCGGAACGGGCGCTGCTCGAGATGGATGTGTCGCGGGCCAAGCGCAGCGAACGGATCGATTCCGCCGCTGCGAGCTTCATTCTTCAGGGTGCGCTGGACAGGCTTTCGGGGCTCGCCCGCATGTCCGACACGTCCGACGATTTTGCCTGACGTGCCAACCACCAGGCCTTGATCTGCCTGCGGCGGCGAAAGCCGATGATCGCGAAGAGAATCAGGCTGTCGACGATGATGGCGCGCGCGACCAGCGGCGGTATCGTTTCCGGCGCAATGCCCAGCACGTTTCCGTAGATCTGGAAGACGAGGTCATGCGCGTCGCGCGTCAGCATGAAGATGCCGAAGCTCATGTTGTAATAGGACAGACCGTACCAGGCGCCGAGGATCGTGATGGGCAATGCCCACAAGAGCAGAAGTGTCTTCATGCCGTTTCCGCCTTTTGATCGAACGGCAAATCATTTGCCGCCGGCCAGTTTTCCACCAGCCATTTCAGTGACGCCATCACGCTGAGCACGGCCGCCGGGACGGCGATGTCGAGCGCCAGCCCCGAGAAAAATACCATCATCATGATGGTCGCCATCGGTCGTGCCAAAAGCGCGTCCGTCACCACTCTACCCTTTAACGTCTGTCCCATGCAAAAGGTGGCCGGTTCGGCGCCAAGGCGCAACGTAAACCCTTTGTTAAGGTTAACGGCGCCTGTGGATGAGCAGTTTCAGTGACTTGGTCAAAAATGTCGCCGAGACACGTTTTTCGATTGTTTGCGCGGATCTCCGGGGCTACGGCTCCCTGCCTGCCATTTTGGACCTGTCATGCTCATCATCTTCGAAAGCATCCTGCCCATCTTCCTGCTTGTGATTCTCGGGGTCGTGCTCAAGCGTACACCCTTGATCAACGCGAATTTCTGGGGAGGGCTCGAGCAATTCGGCTATTTCGTGCTTTTCCCTGCCCTGCTCTTCCAGACGCTTTCGACCGCAGATTTCTCCGCGACGGACAGCGGCAGCGTCGGCATCGTCTCCCTGCTTGCCGTCGGCGTGATGACGGGGATCGTGCTGGCGTGCTGGCCGCTCCTGAAGAGGAGCGGCATGGGAGGCCCGGCCTATACCTCCGTCTTTCAGACCTCGACTCGCTGGAACGGCTTCATGGCGCTCGCCATTGCGGAGAAACTGACCGGGACCATGGGGCTGACGGTCATCGCGGTCATCATGGCGTCCATTATCGTGCCGCTGAACCTGATCAATGTCGGGATCATGGTGTGGTTCTCAGGGGAAAGCCGCAATTTCAAGACATTCGCCTTCAAGATCATCACCAATCCCATCATCATCGGTGCTGCCGCCGGCGTCGTGGTGAACCTCTCCGGCTGGACGGTCTACGCACCATTCATGACGGCGGTCGATCTCATCGCGAGCGCTTCCCTCGGGCTGGGACTGGTCACTGTTGGTGCGGGGCTGCGGATCGCGGACGCGCTGAAGCCACAGCCGAGCGTCCTGCTCACGGTCATGCTGAAGCTGATCGTGTTCCCGGTCGTCGCCGTCGGCCTCGCCCTCACCTTCGGTCTTTCCGGTGAAATCGTGGTGATGGTCGCGCTGGGGGCTGCCGTTCCGACGGCGATGAACGGCTATGTGCTGGCCAAGCAGATGGGCGGCGATGCCGACCTCTATGCGGCAGCGGCCACCGTGCAGACAGTCGCGGCCTTCTTCACCATCCCTGTCATGCTCTATCTCGCCGCTCAGGTGGCGGGCGGATAGAGCAGGTCGAGCACATAGCGAGAATCGAAGCGCGCATCGAGCACGCCATAGGTATGGCGCCAGCCGCCGGCGAGGCGTGATTCGAGGAAGGCATCGGCGATCTTGCCGGCGCCCAGTCGGTAAAGCTCGGCGGCACCGGCCGCGAGTGCCAGTTGCTCGATGAGCAGTCGGCCGGCGGCCTCGTCGCGTTCGGCAAGAGCGGTCGCCGCGCGCAGGACTTCGACGGTCTTCTTGCCGGACGGACCGAGATCCCGCTCAAGGCCGGCGAAGAGTGTTTCGAAGAGATCCTTGCCACGGCTCAAGACCCGCAAGACATCCAGCGCCATGACATTGCCGGAGCCTTCCCAGATCGCGTTCACCGGGGCTTCGCGGTAGTGGCGAGCAATCGGCCGCTCCTCGACATAGCCGCTGCCGCCGATGCATTCCATGGCTTCGTAGATCAATCCTGGCGCGATCTTGCAGATCCAGTATTTGGCGACCGGCGTCATGACGCGGGCGTAAGCCGCATCGACCGGGTTTTCCCGCGCCTTGTCGAAGCTGTCGGCGAGACGGAAGGCAAGCGCCGTCGCGGCCGCAACGTCGAGCGCCATGTCCGCCAGAACACGCGTCATCATCGGCTGATCGATCAGCGCCTTGCCAAAAACGACGCGGCCGCGGACGTGGTGAATGGCCTCGGCCATGGAGGCGCGCATCATGCCGGCAGAGGAGAGCGCGCAATCGAGGCGGGTCAGCGTGACCATATCGAGGATGGTGCGCACGCCGTCGCCGGGCGAACCGAGGAGGAAGCCGAAGGTTTCGGCGAATTCGACTTCGGAGGAGGCGTTGGAACGGTTGCCGAGCTTGTCCTTCAGGCGCTGGAATTCGAGCCCGTTGGCCGAGCCATCCTCCAGAAGGCGGGGCACCAGGAAGCAGCCCATGCCGTCCTTGGTCTGCGCGAGCATGACGAAGGCATCGCTCATCGGGGCCGACATGAACCATTTGTGGCCGGAGAGACGGTAGATCCCCTCGCCCACCCGTTCTCCCGTGGTGGTATTGGTGCGCACATCCGTGCCGCCCTGCTTTTCGGTCATTCCCATGCCGATGGTCACGGCAGTCTTCTGCATTGGCGGCTTGTTGCTGCTGTCGTATTTGCGCGACAGGATGCGCGGCGTCCATTCCTTCTGCACGGCCGGGGAGGCAACAAGGGCTGCGACCGAAGCGCTGGTCATGGTCAGCGGGCAGAGATGCCCCGATTCGAGCTGGGCCGTCAGGAAGAAGCGGACGGCGCGGGCCTTGTGTTCGTGGCCGCGGGCTTCCGGCGCATTTTCCCAGACGGAGGAATGCAAGCCTGAGGCCATCGAGCGACGCATGAGGGCATGCCAGGCCGGGTGAAATTCGACAACGTCAAGACGTTCGCCGCGCACGCCGTGGGTTCTGAGCTGCGGCGGGCTGGCATTGGCCATCCGGGCCAGTTCCTGGGCTTCAGGCGAGGTCACATATTTGCCAATGACGTCGTATTCCTCGCGCAGCGGACGCGAGAGAGACGAGGTCAGATCGACGAGCAGCGGATCGGAGCGATAGGCGTTGACGCCGGACCAAGGCTTGGGCTGGTTCAGCGCTGCGAGTTTTTCTTCAGTCCGGTTCATCAATCCTGCCGATCTTGTAAGAAGACGCACGTCGTCCCGCCAACGCCTTGCCTTCATAATTTCCAATGCGGCAGAAGCCTCCAGGGCGCCTGCTGCGCCGGTGTCCCCTACCGTCTCTCCGCTCCTATTACATGGGGACCGCGCGTCAATCCACCTAGCATGTGCTTGCCCGGCCCGATCCCACACTTTATAGACCGCGTGACATCTCAGGAGGACGTCCATTGGTCTTCTTTCCCCATCGCCATCTAATCGGCATCAAAGGCCTTACCGAGCAGGACATCACGTTCCTCCTCGACAAGGCAGACGAAGCCGTCAAAATCAGCCGCCAGCGGGAGAAGAAGACTTCCACGCTGCGTGGCCTCACCCAGATCAACCTGTTCTTCGAAGCCTCGACGCGAACGCAAGCCTCCTTCGAGCTTGCGGGAAAACGCCTTGGCGCCGACGTGATGAACATGTCGGTCGGCAATTCATCCGTCAAAAAGGGCGAAACGCTGATCGACACGGCCATGACGCTGAATGCCATGCGACCGGATGTGCTCGTCGTGCGGCATTCCTCGGCGGGTGCCGCTGCCCTTCTTTCGCAGAAGGTCGCCTGCTCGGTGGTCAATGCCGGGGACGGCCAGCACGAGCATCCGACGCAGGCGCTGCTCGACGCGCTCACCATCCGCCGCGCCAGAGGCAAGCTGTCCCGCATCATCGTCGCGATCTGCGGTGACGTGCTGCATTCGCGCGTCGCGCGCTCCAACATCCTGTTGCTCAATGCCATGGGCGCCCGTGTCCGGGTGGTTGCGCCCGCGACACTGCTGCCGGCCGGGATCGCCGACATGGGCTGCGAGGTCTTCCACGACATGAAGGAAGGTCTCAAGGATGCCGACGTCGTCATGATGCTCCGCCTGCAGCGCGAGCGCATGTCCGGTTCCTTCGTGCCTTCGGTGCGCGAATACTTCCATTTTTATGGCTTGGATGCCGAAAAGCTGAAGGCTGCGAAAGAAGATGCGCTCGTGATGCATCCGGGTCCGATGAACCGCGGCGTCGAGATTGCCTCGGAAGTGGCCGATGGACCGCAGAGCGTGATCGAGAGCCAGGTCGAGATGGGGGTGGCCGTGCGCATGGCCGTCATGGAGACGCTGCTGGTCTCGCAGAACCAGGGTCCGCGTTCGGAGGGAATGGGCGCATGAAAAAGCCGCTTGTCCTCAAGAATGCACGGATCCTCGACCCCTCGCGCAAGCTCGACGAAGTCGGCACCATCATCGTCGGCCATGACGGGCTGATCGTCGCGTCCGGCGCCGATGCGCAGAACCAAGGCGCGCCGGAAGGTGCCGAAATCCGCGATGCCCGAGGGCTGACCGCCATTCCGGGTCTGGTCGATGCGCGCGTCTTCGTCGGCGAACCGGGTGCCGAGCACCGCGAGACGATCGCGTCCGCGAGCCGTGCGGCAGCGGCCGGCGGCATCACCTCCTTCATCATGATGCCGGAAACGGATCCGGTCATCGACGACATCGCGCTCGTCGAATTCGTCAAGAAGACCGCCCGCGACACGGCCGATGTCAACGTCTATCCGGCGGCGGCCCTGACCAAGGGGCTGAAAAGTGCCGAGATGACGGAGATGGGACTGCTGCAGCAAGCCGGAGCTGTCGCCTTCACCAATGGTCGCTACGGGCTCAATGACACGCAGGTCCTGCGACGGGCCATGACTTACGCCCGCGAATTCGGCGCCGTGATCGCGCTTGAAACCCGCGAGAAATATCTGGCCGCGAACGGCGTGATGAACGAAGGACTGCTCGCAAGCTGGCTCGGGCTCGGCGGCATCCCGCGCGAAACCGAGATCATTCCGCTGGAACGGGACCTGCGCATCGCAGCCCTGACCCGCGCGAAATACCACGCCTCGCAGATCTCGGTGCCGGAATCGGTGGAGGCGATCGAAGTCGCCCGCAAGCGCGGCGCCAAGGTCACCTGCGGCATCTCGATCAACCACCTGAGCCTCAACGAAAACGACATCGGCGAGTACCGGAGCTTCTTCAAGCTCTATCCGCCGTTGCGCTCGGAAGACGACCGCATGGCCATGGTCGATGCGCTCGCGAAGGGGCAGATCGACATCATTGTCTCCTCGCATGATCCGCAGGATGTCGACACCAAGCGTCTGCCCTTCGGCGAGGCGGCGGATGGTGCGATCGGGCTCGAAACGATGCTGGCGGCCGCGCTTCGCCTGCACCATGCCGGCCAGGTGCCGCTGATGCGGCTGATCGAGGCCATGACGACGCGGCCGGCAGAGATCTTCGGCCTGCCCGGCGGCACGCTGAAACCGGGTGCGCCTGGCGACATCACCCTTGTTGACCTCGATGAGCCGTGGCTCGTGTCGCGCGACAGCCTGCTTGCGCGCTCGAAAAACACGCCATTCGAAGATGCCCGCTTCTCGGGCCGGGCCGTTGCGACCTATGTCGCCGGCCGATGCGTGCACTCGCTTTAAGATAGAGGGGACAGAAATGCCTATCGTCGACTATTCCGCTCTCGGCTTTCCAAACCTCGCCATCGTGCTCGTGCTCGGCTACCTGCTTGGTTCCATCCCCTTCGGCCTGCTGTTGACCAGGATGGCCGGGCTCGGCGACCTGCGGTCGATCGGGTCTGGCAATATCGGCGCGACCAATGTGCTGCGCACCGGCAACAAGAAGCTGGCTGCCGCCACGCTGCTGCTCGATGCACTGAAGGCAACCGCTGCAGCGCTCATTGCCCAGGCGGTCTTCGGCCACAATGCCGGACTGTTCGCCGGCTTTGCCGCGTTCATCGGCCATCTCTTCCCCGTCTGGCTTGGTTTCAAGGGCGGCAAAGGCGTTGCGACCTATATCGGCACGCTGCTCGGTGTTGCCCCGCTGATGGTGCTGGTCTTTGCCGTCGTCTGGCTTTCGGTCGCTTTCCTGACACGCTACTCTTCGTTGTCGGCGCTCGTCGCCACACTTGTCATTCCGGTTGTATTGTGGATACTGGGGGTTGAGGAGACGGCCCTCGTCACCGCGGCCATGACGGCCATCACCTTCTGGCGTCACAAGGCAAATATCCAGCGTCTCGTCGCGGGCACCGAGGGCAAGATCGGTCAAAAAGGCTAGAGGAAGGCCATGGGGTCAGTCGGCGCAGGACGGAAGGGAATTGCGCTGACGGATCGACAAAGGATCGCGTGGTTGCGGCTGATCCGCAGCGACAATGTCGGCCCCTCCACATTCCGCGATCTGATCAATCATTTCGGCTCGGCGGAGGCCGCACTCGACGCGCTTCCCGAACTGTCGCGCCGGGGTGGTTCGACACGCGCCATCCGCATCGCGACGACAGCGGATGCCGAGCGCGAGATCGAAACCGCCCATCGTTTCGGGGCCTGCTTCATCGGCATCGGCGAACCGGACTATCCGCCCGCTCTCAGACAGATCGACGCCGCCCCTCCCTTGATCGCGGCCAAGGGCGACCTCAGTGTCGCCACGCTTCCCACCGTCGGGATTGTCGGCTCGCGCAATGCCTCGATCAGCGGTGCGAAATTCGCAGCGATGATGGCAAGGGAGATCGGGCTATCGGGCTACGGCATCGTCTCCGGGCTTGCACGGGGGATCGATGCGGCCGCCCATCGAGCAAGCCTCGAGACGGGAACGATCGCTGCGATGGCCGGGGGGCTGGACCAGCCCTATCCCCCTGAAAACATCGACCTCCTCGCCCAGATTTGCGAAGGCCGGGGGCTTGCCATCTCGGAGATGCCGTTCGGCTGGGAGCCCCGGGCGCGGGACTTTCCGAGGCGCAACCGACTGATCGCCGGCGTGGCTCTCGGCGTCGTGGTGATCGAGGCGGCCGCTCGCTCCGGGTCGCTGATCACGGCGCGACTGGCCGGCGAATTCGGACGGCTGGTCTTTGCCGTCCCTGGATCACCGCTGGATCCGCGCTGCGAGGGGACCAATGGTCTGCTGAAGGATGGCGCGACGGTCACGACGCGTTCGCAGGACGTGCTGCAGGCGCTCGCACCGATATCGGACGTCGATCTCTTCTCGCAGACCGAGGCGGGTGAACCCGGCGATGGCGATCCCGGCGAGCGTCCGCTGGCCCCGCCCCCGAACGACGACGAGCGCCTGATCATCATCCAGGCACTTGGGCCGACGCCGGTCGAGATCGATGACATCATCCGTCATACGGGCCTGCCGGCCTCGTCCGTCTACCTGGTTCTGCTGGAACTGGACATTGCCGGGCGCCTAGAGCGGCATGCGGGTGGATTTGTTTCGCTGAGCATGATTGATTGACAGCGAACGGCGGCCGGACTGGACGTCGCCCGCCTCCACATAGGCCATCTCGATCAGATAACACAGCATATCGGCGCCTTCGTTTTCGGCGACCAGCCGCAATTCGGCGAGCATCTGTCTGATGTATGCGATTTTTTCCATCGTGCGGTTACCGCGATCATTCGAATCGACTGTGTCTCGTGTCATCGCTCTCGCCCGTCGTCCCCGGAGGTCGCTGCAACCACGGCCTCGCTGCTCTCCACACCACAATAGAGCATTTATCCTAGATTGCAATCTACCAATGATCCCCCACAGGTTGCATCGGCCGAAAGGCCGGAAAATAAGCCTCGCCTCTTGACCGCAGCCGTTTCGCCCTCCATGTCGGAAAACCGTGTTCCGAAGACTGTGGTGCGGTGCCGCTGATCGGATGCGTTGAAGGTACATCTGTCCAATGAACGTCGTAGTCGTAGAATCCCCGGCCAAGGCCAAGACGATCAACAAGTATCTGGGTCCCGGATACACGGTGCTCGCCTCATTCGGCCATGTGCGCGATCTGCCGGCCAAGGATGGCTCCGTTCTGCCGGACCAAGACTTCGAGATGTTCTGGGAGGTCGATACAGCCTCGCAAAAGCGGATGAAGGATATTGCCGATGCGGTGAAATCCTCAGACGGCCTGTTTCTCGCGACCGACCCTGATCGCGAAGGTGAAGCCATTTCCTGGCATGTGCTCGATCTTCTGAAGAAGAAGAAGGTGATCGGCGACAAGCCGGTGAAGCGCGTCGTCTTCAACGCGATCACCAAGAAGGCCGTGCTCGACGCAATGGCCAATCCGCGCGACATCGACACACCGCTCGTCGATGCCTATCTCGCCCGCCGTGCACTGGACTATCTCGTCGGCTTCAATCTCTCGCCGGTGCTCTGGCGCAAGCTGCCCGGCGCCCGCTCCGCCGGCCGCGTCCAGTCGGTGGCTTTGCGCCTCGTCTGCGATCGCGAAACCGAGATCGAACGCTTCGTCGCCGAGGAATACTGGAATATTTCGGCCCTCCTGAAGACGCCGCGCGGCGAAGAATTCGTGGCGAAGCTCGTTTCGCACCAGGGCAAGCGCATGCAGCGCAACTCGGTGACCAATGGCGACCAGGCAGCGGGCATCCAGGCCTTGCTCGAGGGCGCAGCCTTTGCCGTCGACAGTGTCGAGGCAAAGCCGGTCAAGCGCAATCCGGGCCCGCCTTTCACGACATCGACATTGCAGCAGGCGGCATCGTCGAAGCTCGGCTTCTCGGCCTCGCGCACCATGCAGGTGGCGCAGAAGCTCTATGAAGGCATCGACATCGGCGGCGAGACCGTCGGTCTGATCACCTATATGCGTACCGACGGCGTCCAGATGGCACCCGAGGCGATCGAGGCTGCCCGGTCCGCTGTCGCCGACCAGTTCGGCCCGCGCTACGTGCCGGAAAAGGCGCGCATCTACTCGACCAAGGCGAAGAATGCCCAGGAAGCGCACGAAGCGATCCGCCCGACCGATTTCAATCGCTCGCCGGACAAGGTGCGCCGCTTCCTCGATGCCGACCAGTTGCGTCTTTACGACCTGATCTGGAAGCGCGGCATTGCAAGCCAGATGGCATCTGCCGAAATCGAGCGCACGACGGTCGAGATCCTGGCCGACAACAAGGGTGACAAGGCCGGGCTTCGCGCCGTTGGCTCCGTCATCCGCTTCGACGGCTTCATCGCCGCCTATACCGACCAGCGCGAAGAGGGCGAGCCGGCAGAGGACGGTGACGACGAGGATGGCCGTCTTCCGGAGATCAATGCCCGGGAGGCATTGGCCAAGCAAAAGGTCAATTCGAGCCAGCATTTCACCGAGCCGCCGCCGCGCTATTCGGAAGCCTCGCTGATCAAGAAGATGGAAGAGCTCGGCATCGGCCGCCCCTCCACCTATGCTGCGACGCTAAAGACGCTCAGCGACCGCGAATATGTCATCATGGACAAGCGCAAGCTGATCCCCCATTCGAAGGGTCGGCTGGTCACGGCTTTCCTCGAGAACTTCTTCACCAAATACGTCGAATACGATTTCACGGCCGATCTCGAAGAGAAGCTCGACAAGATCTCTGCCGGAGAGTTGAACTGGAAGGACGTGCTGCGCGCCTTCTGGCAGGACTTCTTCGCCCAGATCGAAGACACCAAGGAACTGCGCGTCACCAATGTTCTGGATGCACTGAACGAGGCGCTGGCCCCACTGGTGTTTCCAAAGCGCGAGGACGGGTCCGATCCGCGCATCTGCCAGGTCTGCGGCACCGGCAATCTGTCGCTGAAGCTCGGCAAGTATGGCGCCTTTGTCGGCTGCTCGAACTATCCGGAATGCAACTTCACCCGACAGCTGAGCTCGGAAGGTGGCGCGGAAGCGGAAGCGAACGGCAATAATGAACCGCGGGCGCTGGGCAAGGATCCGGTGACCGAGGAAGAAATCACGCTGCGCTCCGGCCGTTTCGGGCCTTACGTCCAGCGCGGCGACGGCAAGGAGGCTAAGCGCTCCTCGCTGCCGAAGGGCTGGGCGCCAGCCGATATTGACCTTGAGAAAGCCTTGTCGCTGCTGTCGCTGCCGCGCGACGTCGGGGCACACCCGGAAACCGGCAAGATGATCTCGGCGGGCCTCGGGCGCTACGGACCCTTCGTGCTGCATGACGGCACCTATGCCAATCTCGAAGGCATCGAGGACGTTCTGTCGATCGGCCTCAACCGCGCCGTTACCGTGCTCGCCGAAAAGAAGGCCAATCCGGGTGGCCGTGGCCGTACGGCAGCCGTGGCCCTCAAGGAACTCGGAGAGCATCCCGATGGTGGTGCAATGACCGTCCGTGACGGTCGCTTCGGCCCCTATGTCAATTGGGGCAAGGTGAATGCCACCCTGCCGAAGGGCAAGGATCCGCAGGCGGTCACCGTCGAGGAAGCGCTGGTGCTGATCGCCGAACGCGCGGCCAAGGATGGCGGCAAGACGAAGGCGAAGAAGGCTCCGGCCAAGGCAGCGAAGGCAAAGTCGGAAGACGGTGCTGCAGCGAAGCCGAAGAAGGCAGCCGCCAAGCCGAAGGCCAAAGCTCCGGCGAAGGCAAAAACAACGAAGAAGAGTGCGACTTGAGCAAAATGACCCGCGACACCTCCCGCTCCCCTGGCTCCGGCAACCGCAAGAGCCGGCGTGCGGAGGGCGCGGCCAAGGCCCGGAGCGAAAACCCCACGGCCTTGATCCACGGGGAGGTTCCGCCGCGCGACGTCCTGATGCAGTTTATTACCGATAATCCCGACCGGGCCTCCAAGCGCGAGATTGCCAAGGCCTTCGGGTTGAAGGGTGAGCAGCGGGTCGAGCTGAAGCAGGCGTTGAAGGATCTCGAAAACGACGGGCTGGTGCAGAAGAGCCGCAAGTCGCTGACGAGGCCGGGCGCCCTGCCGCCGGTCACCGTGCTCGACATCACCACCCGCGACAAGGACGGCGAACTGATCGGGCGCCCGGCGGAATGGCCAGAAGAGGCCGGAGCTGCACCGGCGGTGCTGATCCGCCAGTCGAGTTCCGATCGTTCCAAGGGAAAGGCGCCTGTCGGCGGCCTCGGCGACCGGGTACTCGCCAAGATCTTTGCCAACAAGGACCGCTCGGGTCCGGCCTACACGGCCCGGGTCATCAAGATCCTCGACCGGCATGTCGGCGCGGTCATGGGTGTGGTGCGCATGATGCCGGAGGGTGGCGCACGGCTCATGCCAATCGAGCGGCGCGGCGAGGAAATGCAGATCGACGCCACCGATATCAGCGACGCCAAGGATGGCGACCTGGTCGAAGTGGAGGTCGCGCGGGCTTCCCGTTTCGGCCTGACGCGGGCCAAGGTGCTCACCGTCGTCGGATCGGTCGCCTCGGAAAAGGCGATCTCGATGATCGCGATCCATGCACATGGCATTCCGCACATCTTCCCGCAATCGGTGATTTCAGAGGCCGAAGCAGCCGAGCCTGCCTCGATGTCGCATCGCGAGGACTGGCGCAACCTGCCGCTGATCACCATCGATCCGCATGACGCCAAGGACCATGACGACGCCGTCTATGCCGAGCTCGACCCGTCGCCGGACAATCCTGACGGCGTGATCGTGACGGTCGCGATCGCCGACGTCTCCTACTATATCCGACCGAAATCCGCGCTCGACCGCGAGGCGCTGAAGCGCGGCAACTCCGTCTATTTCCCGGACCGGGTCGTGCCCATGCTGCCAGAGCGGATCTCGAACGATCTCTGCTCGCTGCGCGAAGGCGTCGATCGGCCGGCACTTGCCGTGCGCATGGTCTTTTCGCATGAGGGCCGCAAGGCGAGCCACACTTTCCACCGCATCATGATGAAGAGTGCGGCCAAGCTGTCCTACCAGCAGGCGCAGGCGGCGATCGACGGAAAGCCGGATGAGCAGACCGGCCCGCTGCTGGAGCCGATCCTGAAGCCGCTCTGGCACGCCTATGAGGTGATGAAGCGCGGGCGCGACAGGCGCCAGCCACTTGAACTCGACATGCCCGAACGCAAGATCATTCTCAAGGAAGATGGCACCGTCGATCGCGTGCATGTGCCGGAGAGACTCGATGCGCACAAGCTGATCGAGGAAATGATGATCCAGGCGAATGTCTCGGCCGCCGAGACCCTGGAGAAGAAGCGTCAGGCGCTGATCTACCGCATTCATGATGCGCCGACACTTGCCAAGCAGGAAGTGCTGCGCGAATTTCTCGCAACGCTCGGCATGTCCTTGGTCAAGGGCGGCAACATGCGGTCCAATTCCTTCAACGGAATCCTCGCCAAGGCGCAAGACACGCCGCATCAGACCATCGTCAACGAGATGGTGCTGCGAAGCCAGAGCCAGGCCATCTACAGCCCTGACAATATCGGCCATTTCGGCCTCAACCTGATGAAGTATGCCCACTTCACCTCACCGATCCGCCGTTATGCCGACCTTATCGTGCATCGCGCTCTGGTGAGATCTGTCGGCCTTGGCGAAGGCGGGATCACGCCCGAGGAAGAGGCGAGCCTCGAGGATATCGCAGCCGAAATCTCGACCTTCGAGCGGCGCGCGATGGCTGCCGAACGTGACACCGTCAACCGGCTGATCGCGCATCACCTTGCCGGGCGCATCGGCGAGCAATTCGACGGACAGATCAGAGGCGTGACGAAATCCGGCCTGTTCGTCGCCCTGCCGCAATTTGGCGCAGATGGCTTTGTCCCGGTTTCCACACTCGGTCGCGACTACTATATCTACGATGAAGCGCATCAGGCTTTGACGGGCGAAAAATCCGGGCTCGGTTACCAGCTCGGCGATACCGTCGAGGTTCGACTGGCCGAGGCCGTGCCGCTTGCCGGTGCGCTCCGCTTCGAAATGCTGAGTGAGGGACGCAAGATGCCGGCCGGCACGCGCTCCTTCCACAAGGCGGGACGGCGTGGCCAGAAACAACCAGGCACACGTCCGCCGCGCTCGCGACGTTGACACTTTTGCCCCGGAGGCAGGACATGACCGCCAACCAGACCCATGTGACGATGCAATATGGCGCAGCAGGGAAGACCGAGCGCCCGCTCGGCCGGTCCATCAAGCGCGGAATGCTGAACCAGTGCCCGGCCTGCGGGTCCGGAAAGCTCTTCCGCAACTATCTGAAGGTCGTCGACAATTGCGCCGCCTGCGGTGAGGACTATCATCACCACAGGGCGGACGACCTGCCGGCCTATCTCGTCATCCTGATCCTCGGCCATGTCCTTGTCGGGGGCTTCATGGCGACCGACCTCGTCTTCGTTCTGCCCGCATGGGTGCATTTCGCCATCTGGGCGCCGATCGGGGTCGTGACTTCCCTCCTCTGCCTGCAGCCGATCAAGGGCGGGGTCGTCGGCCTGCAATGGGCGCTGCGGATGCACGGCTTCGGTGGAGAGAGGGACGAAGCGGAGCCTTCGTGACAGGCGCGAGTGCCGAGAAAAGCAGTCACCTGACTTTGGTCGTTTACCGATAGGACTGAGTTTTACGGTAAACCGTGATTCGCGGTGCCGCATGCCAAGCAGCTTGACAGCCGGACGATTTCCAGTCTGAACATGCCGCGCCGATCAAGGATGCCCGGGGGAGCTCGTAAACCCATATGCCATTGAACATGCAGATTTTTACCCTGCCCCCGGCTGCTCTCGTGCCCATGGTCCGGTCGGTTCGCGAGGTTGCGGATGTCTGAAACCAATGGCCTTCACGGCCACCGCGAGGAGATCCACTGGCCTTCGCTGGTTGCGGCCATTTCCGCGATCTCAGCCGTCGGCATTGCGATTGGCCTCGGCCTGCCGCTGCTCAGCATCATCCTGGAGAAGCGGGGCATTTCCTCGACGCTGATCGGGCTCAATTCCGCCATGGCCGGCATTGCTGCGATGGCGGCAGCACCGGTCACCACCAAGCTTGCCCACAAACTCGGCGTCGTACCGACCATGCTGTGGGCTGTCGTGCTCTCGGCCGTCAGCGCGGTCGGCTTCTACTTTGCGACCGAATTCTGGATGTGGTTTCCGCTGCGCATCGTCTTTCATGGCGCAACGACCACGCTCTTCATCCTCTCCGAATTCTGGATCAATGCGGCGGCCCCCTCGCGCAAGCGCGGGCTGGTCATGGGAATTTATGCCACCATGCTGGCCGTCGGTTTCGCCTGCGGCCCCCTGCTCTTTTCGGTACTTGGCAGTGAAGGCATCTTGCCCTTTGCGGTGGGCGCCATCGCCATCCTGGCGGCTGCGATCCCAATCTACATCGCGCGCTACGAAAGCCCCGTCCTGGGTGACAAGCCCGAGATGCACTTCCTGCGCTACATCTTCCTGGTACCGACCGCGACGGTGGCCGTTTTCGTCTTCGGTGCGGTCGAGGCGGGCGGCCTGTCGCTCTTCCCGATCTATGCCACCCGCAGCGGCTTCACAGAGACCCAGGCGGCGCTTCTGCTGACCGTGATGGGCATTGGCAACATGGTCTTCCAGATCCCGCTGGGGCTGCTCTCAGACCGGATGCGCGACCGGCGCATGCTCCTGTCCATCCTCGCTGCCGTGGGCCTTGCCGGCTCGCTGACGCTTCCGTGGCTCTCCGGCCACTGGCAACTGATGGCTGTGGTGCTGCTGTTCTGGGGTGGCTGCGTCTCGGGCCTCTACACCGTGGGCTTGAGCCATCTCGGCTCGCGACTCACTGGCGCGGATCTGGCAGCGGCCAATGCCGCATTCATTTTCTGTTATGCGGTGGGTACGGTTGCTGGTCCGCAGGCGATCGGGGCTGCCATCGACATCACCGGCAATGACGGTTTTGCATGGGCAATCGCGGGCTTCTTCGCCCTCTATGTGGTGCTTTCCCTGGGACGCCTGCTTTTTAAGCCGAAACGCACTTGACTTTTCGGGCGCGATTTGTAGTTTCGCGCCAGATTTGCCGTGGGCCTCGTTCGGTCGTCCACGGCTTCGTTTATTAGAGGCAGGACGACCATGGCCAAGGCTACAACCATCAAGATCAAGCTTCTGTCGACGGCTGACACGGGTTTCTTCTACGTTACCACGAAGAACAGCCGCACCATGACGGACAAGATGACGAAGACCAAGTACGACCCGGTTGCTAAGAAGCATGTCGAGTTCAAGGAAACCAAGATCAAGTAAGACTTGATCGACGGATTATCCAAAAAGGCGTGCCGCTTCCTGCGGCGCGCCTTTTTCTTTTGCCTCGTCCCCGCCCCTTGATTGTCGTCACAAGATTGTCGTCACAAGCCCAAAACGAAAGACACCGGCCTCCTTGCGGAAACCGGTGTCTTCTAGAATAGGGGGTCGGCCGGCATGCAACACGGCACGAGGAACCGTTTTGTAGTTGCATACCAACCGACCGACCCCACGACCCAGGAGATGCGGCGGACCTGAGCATCATGGGGTATCTTGAACCTCCGAAGAGGCCTTGTCTGTTGGGTGTAAGTTCTCCCAAATAGAGACAAAAATCAACATTTTATTAACCGCTGGACCGATCAGCCTACGAATATGGTTAAATCTCGAGAGGTTGAACTTGGCGTTAGGCAACAATCGTCAGTACTACACACATTGAAACTTGAAATGACTACCAGTCCATTCAAGTTCTTCTGAAGTCTATTTTACGAGCTCCATAGAGCATGGAGCACACAAACCTAGGTCACCCCCTCAAAGAGAACGCTAATATTCAGATAAATACAAACCGGGGCAAGCATGTTGCCGGTGGCTGGCACCGGCATCTGCCCCATTTGGTGCAAGACTATTCTGACATCGGTTGATAAGTCGATTTGTAACTGTTCAAAATGACAGCAGGAATTGATCAAATCCATAGCCGAACTGGGACCGCAAAAAGCTGTGCAAATCTTTGCTGACAGCGGCGCCTACCGCTGAAACTACTGATCTATTTCGAAGGGATGGTCAGGCAGCAGCAGCGACGACACGGTTCCGGCCGGAATTCTTCGCCTCATAGAGTGCACGGTCTGCCTGTTTCAGCAGCTGCTCGGGCGTATCGATCCCCGGCCCGACCGTGGCGATGCCCATGGAGGCCGTGAGCATCAGCGGTGTCTCGCCGGAGCGGAGCTGGAAGGGCCGCGCCTCGATCATCCCCCGCAAGCGCTCGGCCACGGTTGCTGCCACTTCTGCCGGTGTGTCGGGCATGACTAGTACGAACTCTTCACCGCCGAAGCGGCAGGCGAGATCGGCGCCGCGCACGGTCGCACGGATGCGCCCGGCGAATTCCTTCAGCACCTCATCTCCGGCATCGTGTCCGTAACCGTCATTCACCAGCTTGAAGCGGTCGATATCGGTAATGCAGATCGTCAGCGGCCGGCCGCGGACCTTGGCGCGTGCAAAGAGCGTGCGCAGCTGGGTGTCGAGATAGCGGCGATTGTGGAGGCCGGTCAGGCCGTCGGTGACAGCAAGCTCGACCGTCTGGCGCACGCTGTTGCGCAGGAGATCATTGTATCGCTTGCGACGAACCTGTGTCAGGGCGCGTGCCATGAGTTCGTTTGGATCGAGCGGGCGCACGATGTAGTCGTTCACGCCGAGATCAAGCGCGCGGATGATCATCTGCTCGTCGCCCTGTTCCGTGATCAGCAGGATCGGAATGAAGCGGGTGCGCTCCAGCGATCTGATCTGCGAGCACAGGCGCAAGGGGTCGTAATCCTCGAGATTGCAGTTGACGATGATGAGGTCGAAGGTGTTCTCCGCTGCCTCGAACACCGCAGCCTGCGGGTCGGACATGGCAAAGACTTCGGCAATCGGCTTCAGCGACTTGATGATGCGCTCCTGGGAGGCTGCACGGCTATCGACGAGCAGGACATGAGCCTGCTCTTCCAACCGGCCGTCCTGAAGCCGCAGAATGTCGTCCATACCCGCCTGGCGGGTCGTGTCGTGACGGATGCGCAGTTCGTCGGACAGCGTCTTCAGGCGCACCAGGCTCTTCACGCGGGAGATCAGCTGCAGATCGTTGACCGGCTTGGTGAGGAAATCGTCGGCACCGGCCTTCAGGCCGCGTACGCGATCCGATGGCTGATCGAGTGCGGTGACCATGACAACAGGGATATGAGCCGTGCGCGGACTGGACTTCAGCCTCTCGCAAACCTCGAAGCCGTCCATTTCCGGCATCATGATGTCGAGCAGGATCACATCGACCTGGGTCCGGTCGCAGATGTCGAGTGCGTCGCGGCCATTGCTCGCGGTGAGAACGTCGAAATATTCCGCCATGAGCCGCGCTTCGAGCAGCTTCACATTGGCGGGAACATCATCGACGACCAGAATGCGCGCAGTCATGTCACTTCTTCCTCACGCATCCCCGAGATAGGTCTTGATCGTCTCGATGAATTTCGGCACCGAAATCGGCTTGGAGACATAGGCTTCGCAGCCGCCCTGGCGGATGCGCTCCTCATCGCCCTTCATCGCAAAGGCCGTGACAGCGATGACGGGAATGACATGCAGTTCCGGATCGTCCTTCAGCCATCTGGTGACTTCGAGCCCGGACACCTCGGGAAGCTGGATGTCCATGAGAATCAGGTCCGGCTTGTGGCGACGTGCGAGATCCATCGCTTCCATGCCGTTGCGCGTCTGCACCGTTTCATAGCCGGACGCCTCGATCAGATCGCGGAAGAGCTTCATGTTGAGCTCGTTGTCTTCGACAATCATAACCTTTTTCGGCATTCACCCGGTCCTTTGTCCCACGCATTCAGGCAGCCCAGAACGGCGGGCGCGGCGCGAGTTGCATCTTCCGTCACCGAGCATGCTAGTGCTATTTGGTTTCGAAATCGGTAATTTGGCGGTGTCGGGGGAAAAGACTTGATGAAAAACAGAGATATACCGTCTGGCGCCGAAGAGACGGCGGTTGCGGTGCTCGGCTGGCTGGCAAATGAACCCGAGATGCTGTCGCGGTTTCTTGCGCTCTCCGGGGTACAGCCAGGTCAATTGCGCGAGGCAGTGAAGGATCCCGGCTTTCTTGCGGGAATGCTCGAATTCCTCATGCAGCACGAACCGACCCTGATGGCCTTCTGTGCTGCCACCGAGACGAAACCCGAAACCGTGGTATCGGCCTATCACCACTATGTTCGACCAGGCCTCGATTCGGGTGAATACTGATGCTGACGGACATCGACCACATCACAGTCAAAGATCGCCCCTTGATCGTCTGTGACGTGGACGACGTGGTCTTGCAGTTCGCGACCCCATTCGAGGCGTTCCTCGCGACCCGCGGTCACCGGCTCCTGCCCCGCTCGTTCAAGCTCACCGGCAATATCGTGAGCGGCACGGACGACAGGGTTCTGGAGGCGCCTTTGGTAAAGGCCCTGATCGACGACTTCTTCGTCGAGCAGGAACGCTGGCAGACGCCGTTTGCCGATGCGGTTGACAGCCTGCACGCGCTCGGCGCTGAGGCCGATCTCGTCTTCCTGACGGCCATGCCGCCACGCCATGCCGAGATCCGGCGGCGGCTGCTCGACCAGCTGGCACTGACCTTCCCGATGATCGCGACAGAAGCGGCGAAGGGGCCGATGGTCGCGAAGCTGCACGGCGAAAGGCCCCTGCCCGTCGCCTTCGTCGACGACATGGTCCACAATCTTCACTCGGTCGGTGACCATGTACCCAGCTGTCTGCTGGTCTATCTTCCACCACCACTCGAGATCTTCCAGTTTGCACCCGATCCGCACGAGACCGTCCGACGGGTCGAAAACTGGCCGCAGGCATCCAGGCTCATCCGATCACATTTCACCGCACAGGACGTGGCAAGTCACGGCTGACGCCGTCGCGGTACTTGTCTACACCGCGAACGGGGCCTATGGTGGCAATGTTCAACCTTTGTTCCTGCAATGATGCGCTCCGTCCATGATCACACCGGCTTTTGTCGCGACTGCCTGACCGGGCAGGCAGAGGGTCTGCGCCGGTGTCGTTCCTGCGGCAGTCCCCGCCTCGTCTATCACCCGGAACTGTTCGACCTTTCGATCGCGCATATCGATTGCGACGCTTTTTATGCCTCGGTGGAGAAGCGTGACAATCCTGAGCTCATCGACAAGCCCGTGATCATCGGTGGCGGCAAGCGCGGGGTCGTCTCCACCGCCTGCTATGTCGCTCGCATTCACGGCGTCCGGTCGGCCATGCCGATGTTCAAGGCGCTGGAGGCCTGTCCGCAGGCGGTGGTTATCCGGCCGGACATGGAGAAATATGCCCACGTTGGCCAGCAGATCCGGGCCATGATGGAGGAACTGACGCCGCTGGTGCAGCCGATCTCGATCGACGAGGCCTTTCTCGATCTCAGGGGCACCGAACTCCTGCATCACGAGCCGCCGGCACGGGTGCTTGCCCGCCTTGCAGGACGGATCGAGAAGGAAATCGGCATCACGGTCTCCGTCGGGCTATCCTATTGCAAATTCCTGGCCAAGGTCGCTTCCGACCTGCAGAAGCCACGCGGCTTTTCCGTCATCGGCGCTGCCGAGGCGCTCTCCTTCCTTGCAGACAAGCCGGTGACGATGATCTGGGGTGTCGGCAAGGCCCTGGCCGCGACGCTGCAGGCCGATGGCATACGCATGATCGGCCAGTTGCAGAGCATGGACGAGACCGAGCTGATGCGTCGCTACGGGGTTATGGGGCAAAGGCTGGCACGACTTTCGCGCGGTATCGATGATCGCACCGTGCATCCGAATGACCCGGCCAAGAGCGTCTCGGCCGAAACGACATTCTTCGATGACATCCACCGAATCGACGACCTCGTCGTGCATCTGCGCGCGCTTTCCGAGAAAGTCGCATGGCGGCTGAAGCGGCATGAGATTGCGGGCCAGACTGTTGTCCTGAAGCTGAAGACGTCCGACTTCAAGCTGCGTACCCGCAACCGGCGGCTCGATGATCCGACACAGCTCGCTGACCGGATTTTCCGGACCGGCATGTCGCTGCTGGAGAAAGAGACTGACGGGACGAGGTTTCGGCTGATCGGGATCGGGGTGAGCGACCTCCAGGATCCAGCGCTTGCCGATCCGCCCGATCTCGTCGACGTGCAGGCTGGACGGCGCGCAGCAGCGGAAGCCGCAATGGACAAATTGCGCGACAAGTTCGGCAAGGGTACCGTTCAGACAGGCTACACCTTTCCCCCCAGGAGATAGACTGCACCGTGACAGATGCGCCCGCAAGCAAGAGCAGGGATCCGAGCCGCCGGGACTCCAGCTCGCAGACAAGGCTGAGGCTGTTGCGGATCGCGGCCTCGCATCGCCGCACAGGGCGCAATGATCTGATGCTCGGCGCGATTCTCGCCTTCGTGGCCGGTGCCATCAATGCCGGCGGATTTCTCGCGATCGGCCACTATACGTCGCATATGACGGGCATCGTCTCTGCGATCGCCGACAATCTGGCGCTCGGTGTCTTCGGGCTGGTCGGATCGGGCCTTGCGCTCCTGATCAGCTTCACGCTGGGGGCCGCCTGCTCGGCGGTCCTGATCAACTGGGCAAGGCGACATGCCCGTCGCCAGCAATATGCCTATCCGCTGGCGCTTGAATCCGGCCTGCTCATTGCCTTTGCCGGGATCGGGGCCGTGATCCCGGCCGCTGCCGCCGCACCTGTGACAGCGGTACTGCTCTGCTTCGTCATGGGACTGCAGAATGCGACGATCACCAAGATTTCCGGCGCACGCATCCGCACCACCCACCTGACCGGCATGACGACCGATATCGGGATCGAACTGGGCAAGCTCGCCTATGGAGTGGTTGCACGCGTTCTTCACCATCCCCCCATTGCGACCGATGTCCGCAAGCTTGGCATTCTCCTGCCGATCATCGGCATGTTCTTTCTGGGTGGATTGATCGGGGCGCTCGGCTTCAAACATCTCGGCCATGCCTTCTCGCTGCCGATTGCGGCGCTGCTCCTCGCCGTCGCATCCCCGCAATTGCGCCCACGTCCGCTGTCGCCGCAGTGAGTGTGAACAACTGGGGATACATGATCACAGCCGCGTGACGGCTTGCGATCACCGATCCGCTGCGAAACTTTTCTTAAACATCGTCCCATACACTTCGGCAGCTTTGTCTCGCGTTCCAAGTGGTCGACCATGTTCCAGCGTTTCGCCGTCGCCTTCAGTCTTTCCCTTCTGGCCAGTACCGCGCTTGCCGCAGATGGCCCCTTGCAAATCTTCGTCTCCAAGGCGGATCAGACGCTCACCGTCTATGATGGTGATACGGTGGTCGCGACGACAAAGGTCTCGACCGGCAAGCCGGGGCACGCGACACCGTCCGGCATCTTCTCGATCCTCGAGAAGCGAAAGTATCACGAGTCCAATCTCTATTCGAACGCGCCCATGCCCTTCATGCAGCGCCTGACATGGTCCGGTATCGCGCTGCACGAGGGCAAGGTTCCGAACCACCCGGCCTCGCATGGCTGCGTCCGGCTGCCGAACGGCTTTGCCAAGTCGCTGTTCTCGATGACCGAGCGCGGGGCGCATGTGATCATCACCGACGAACCGGTGACGCCGCGGCAGGTGACCCATGCCAATCTCTTCACGCCGAGATTGCCGATCGACGATGGCGGACTTCTCTCGGATGTGGAACTGCGCCCCGGCCGCGTCGAAGCGAGCCTGAAGCCGGTGGAAGTGGCGATGAATGCGGTGCTGCCGCGCAGCGGGGCGGAAGCGAAACTCAGCATAGAGGAACCGCCGCCGCTCAGGATACTGATCACCCGACGCACGCAGCGTGACGTGGCAACCGACGTCCAGCGCCTGCTGAACAAGGTCGGTTTCGATGCCGGAGTTCCCGACGGCCTGCTCGGCACGCGCACGATTGCGGCGGTCAAGGCCTTCAAGGAGAAACACGCCGTCGAGAAGGACGGCGAGATCCTGTCGAAACCTTTCCTTGCGGCGCTCTACACCCAGGCTGGGGAAGATCACCCCCCCATGGGACAGTTGATGATCCGGCAGAAGTTCCAGCCACTCTTTTCAGCTGCCATCGACATCAAGGAGCCGGAGAAAGCGCTCGGCACACATTTCCTGGAGGCGACAGCGGTTGACCGCTTCAAGCGCAAGGCCGAATGGCGCGGTGTAACACTCGACGACCATCTGGCGGCCTCCACACAGAAGCGGCTCGGCATCACCTTACCGGCTGACGATCCAGCCGTTTTTACCGCCGAAGCCGCGCTGGCACGCATCGTCCTGCCGGATGACTTGCGGGCCCGGATCGAAACCATGCTCAGCGAGGGATCGTCGCTCACGATCCAGGACACGGGGCTTGGCCCGGAAACCGGAAACGGCACGGATTTCATCACGGTGACGCGACCCAGTCCCAAGCGCTAGTCTTGAGAGAAGCGTCCTCGGTCAACTGGCCTGGCGAACCAACCCCCAAAGACGATCTCGCAGGTCATCAGCCTCTCCGATGGCATGATCTAGGTCGCCCACGCCGTATTGTTCGACCAAGGTCGGTTGTGGTGACAACAAAGACCGTCCCAATCCGACTTTGGCGTCTGGCACATTGTAACCCATCAATTGTAAGATCGTGGGGAAGATATCAATCGTTGAAGCTGCCTTGTTTGTGACGCCGTGAACCTCGGCACCCAAGACAAAGAACATGTTTTCTCGGGGCAGAGCTTCCAGAAGATGAGACGCGTCATTGCGCATAGCCAAGTGGTCACTTTGAATGATGAGCACGGTATCGTTGAGAAGCCCGTCTCGGTGAAGGGCTTGGATGAAGCGCTCCAGCAGAACGTTGGTGCAGGCAAATGCCTTCAGAGTATTATTTACCTGCTTCTGAACGAAGGCCTCCGTCTTGCAGGACGGTGAGACATATCCCTCAGGGGCATGACCACCAATGGTGGTCATCGTCAGGCTGAATGGTCGCTCAGAGGCGCTTAGGGACTTCACCTGCTCATGCGCGATGGTGAACAGATCCTCGTCATGCAATCCCCAAGTATTCTTGCGACCGGGAAAGCGCTCCTGAAGCTCTTCATACCCAAGCAAGCGATTATAGCCATGAGCTTCCGCAAATCCGCGCGTTCCTGCAAAATCCAGCGACGCTCCCTTGAGGAAAACGTTGAAATAGCCATTGTTTGCCAGGATGTCCCCAAGGCAGTTGGCGTGGGGCAGGATTTCGTCCACGTTGTCATAGCCATTCGTGTGTATCACACCCAAGGAAAACAAAGGCACACCGCAGGTCGACGCGACATGCCCAGCCAGTGTCCAGCCGGTTGACCCCAACTGCATCATGCCCGTCGATCGCCAGCCATTCGCGGCGAGCCTCTTGAGGGGATCTGCAACGTCACCGAAGACATTTGCTTGCCAGAGAGTTCCCTCTGCACTTTCAACAAAGACGTGAATCAGATTCCTGCGCTCAGGCGGAGGCGTGACTGACGGCGGATGATAGTGGTCATTGAGGTCCACGACCGGCGGAACAGACGAAGCTAACGCCCGCCCCGCGGCAGTCCATAGCAGCGGATTGCAGACAAGCAGAAAGACCGGGAGGATACGATTGAAGATCCGCAGACCGCCGGATCTCATCGATAACCGCCACCAGCTAACGCACATCAAGGCGAAGGGAAGCAATGCCACCATGGCATCCCAAAGGACATCTCCAACAATCTCATTGGATCCAACGTCATAACGAAGATGAAATGCAATCGCGTCGATATCTACACTGCCGAAAAGGCGAATGAACATAAACCAGATCGCCATCAGCGATGCAGCGAGAACGGTCCAACGTATCTGGGGCTCTGATGGCACGGCACCAGGAGCAGTTTTCATCAGAGCGTAGACCGTGACCAAGGTCACGCAGAACACCACGGAATGGAGCGTCTCCGACAATCTTAAGGTTGCAGCCACCGTCATGGCGAGCGCCCAAGAAAATACAACTGCCCAGAAAATGCCGACAAAAATTGAAGCGCTACCTTTGCGCGAACTTTCAATCATCTTCTTCACAAACACCTCCGCATGGCTGCATTATGCAACTCATAGGGGGTATTTTATTTCGCTTCCCTTAGCGAACTTCGTAAAGTTGTCTCAATCGCCCACTGATATATGGAGCCGCCGCTCATACAGTCACACAACATCAGGCTGCAGGTGCGAGCCAAATCATACCAGTTCGACATCCAGGACGCCCGGGGTCGAGCGCATGGCAGCTGCGATCTCCGGCGAGATACGGAAACGTTCGGTGAGCTCGACCTCGATCTCGCGTTGTCCCTCATCCTTGATCACGATGAAGGACACGAGACCGTCACCCCGGGCATTGAGGCGGGCTGCCACCGCGCGCAACGGACCGGAGTCCCTGACATAGACGCGCATGGCCTTCTGCATGCGAATCGACTGTTCCTCCAGTGACTGGGCTGTCTGGACGCGCAGGCCGATGCCCTCGGGCCGCTCCTCGGCCTGGACGGTCAGCACCAGCGACTTTCCGGGTTCGAGGAGATCGCGGTACTGGTTGAGCCCTTCCGAGAAGAGTACGGCTTCATACTGTCCTGATGCATCCGAGAAGGTGATGATGCCCATCTTGTTGCCGGTGCGGGTCTTGCGCTCCTGACGCGAAATGACCGTGCCGGCGAGACGACCGGCCGAAGCACCCTGCTTCACCGCGACCGAGAAATCGGCAAAATTCTGGACGCGCAATTTGTCGAGCAGGTCCCGGTAAGCATCAAGCGGATGGGCCGAGAGATAGAAGCCGAGCACTTGGAATTCACGCATGAGCTTTTCGGACGAGAGCCAGGGCGTATAGGGTGCGAAGGCGATCCGTTCGGGACCGCTCGCACCACCCGAACCGAACATGTCGGACTGGCCGCTGACGGCATTTTCCTGGGCGCGCTGGGCGTAGCCCATGATCCGGTCGATGCTGCCGACCAGTTCGGCACGGTCGCGGCCGAAGCAGTCGAAGGCACCAGCGGCGATCAGGCTTTCGAAAACGCGGCGATTGATCTGCTTGGGATCGATCCGCAGGCAGAAATCCTCGATGCTATCGAAGGGCGTATCGCCCCTGACCTCGACAATGTGGTCGACGGCACCTTCGCCGACACCCTTGAGGGCGGCGAGCGCGTAGTAGATGCGGTTCGGGCCGGTCTGGAAGTGACGGAAGGAGGTCTGCACCGAGGGCGGCACGACCTCGATGCCGAGGCGGCCGGCATCCTGGCGGAAATCGACCAGCTTTTCGGTGTTCGACATATCGAGCGTCATCGATGCGGCGAGGAACTCGACCGGATAATGCGCCTTCATATAGGCCGTCTGGTAGGAGACGATGGCGTAGGCTGCGGCGTGCGACTTGTTGAAGCCGTAGTTCGCAAACTTTGCCAGCAGTTCGAAGATGTTGTTGGCCTGCGGCTTGGAGACGCCATTCTTCATTGCGCCATCGACGAAACGGGCGGACTGCTGGTCCATCTCCGCCTTGATCTTCTTGCCCATGGCGCGACGCAGAAGGTCGGCTTCGCCGAGCGAATAACCCGACAGGACCTGCGCGATCTGCATGACCTGTTCCTGATAGACGATGACGCCCTGGGTTTCCTTCAGCAGATAGTCGATCTTCGGATGGATCGAGGCGACTTCCTCCTCGCCATGCTTGCGGGCATTGTAGACCGGGATATTCTCCATCGGGCCCGGCCGATAGAGCGCCACGAGCGCGATAATGTCCTCGATACAGTCGGGGCGCATGCCGATCAGGGCCTTGCGCATGCCGGCACTTTCCACCTGGAAGACGCCAACCGTTTCGCCGCGCGAGAGCATGTCATAGGTCTTGACGTCATCGAGCGGAATGGCCGCGAGATCGACCTTGTGGCCGCGCTGTTCCTGAACGAAATCGACCGCCGTCTTCAAAACCGTGAGCGTCTTCAGGCCGAGGAAGTCGAACTTCACCAGGCCCGCCTGCTCGACCCATTTCATGTTGAACTGGGTGACCGGCATGTCGGAGCGGGGATCGCGATACATCGGCACCAGCTTCGACAACGGGCGGTCCCCGATGACGATACCGGCGGCATGGGTCGAGGCGTGGCGATAGAGGCCTTCGATCTTCTGGGCGATTTCGAGCAGACGGGCGACGACAGGCTCTTCGGCGGCCGCCTCCTGCAGCTTGGGTTCCTCCTCGATCGCCTTGGAGAGTGGCGTCGGGTTGGCCGGATTGTTCGGCACCAGCTTGCAGATCTTGTCGACCTGGCCATAGGACATTTCGAGCACCCGACCGACGTCGCGCAGGGCCGCACGAGCCTGCAGCGATCCGAAGGTGATGATCTGCCCCACCTGTTCGCGGCCGTATTTCTTCTGCACGTAGCGAATGACCTCTTCGCGGCGCTCCTGGCAGAAGTCGATGTCGAAGTCGGGCATCGAGACGCGTTCCGGATTGAGAAAGCGTTCGAAGAGGAGCGAGAAACGCAAGGGGTCGACATCGGTGATGGTCAGCGCGTAGGCGACCAGCGAGCCTGCACCGGAACCACGGCCCGGGCCAACGGGGATGTCATGCTGCTTTGCCCATTTGATGAAGTCGGCAACGATAAGGAAGTAGCCGGGGAATTTCATCCGCTCGATGACGGAGAGCTCGAATTCGAGCCGGTCTCGATATTCCTGCTCTTCATAGCCAGGCGCCATGCCGAGGGCGGCGAGACGATGATCGAGCCCCTCCTCCGCCTGCCGACGCAGTTCCAGCGCTTCCTCGCGCTCGGCCTCTTCCGGATCGTCGCTGCCGCCGGTAAAGCGCGGCAGGATGGGCTTGCGGGTATCGAGCACGAAGGAGCAGCGGCGCGCGATCTCCACCGAGTTTTCGAGCGCCTCCGGCAGATCGGCGAAAAGCTTCATCATGTCCGCCCGGCTCTTCAGATAGTGGTCCGGGGTCAGGCGGAAGCGGTCGTCGTTGGAGACAATGGCGTTGTGTGCCACAGCCATCAAAGCGTCATGCGCGTCGTAGTCGTCGCGCGCCGGAAAGAAGGCCTCATTCGTCGCAACCAGCGGAATGTCATGCTCATAGGCGAGCTGGACCATGCGGCGCTCGTGGGTGCGATCATATTCGCCATGCCGCTGCAGCTCGACATAGAGGCGATCGCCGAAGAGGCGCTTCAGGGACAGGAGGCGGCTTTCGCCTTGCGCCTTGTGGCCATCCTTGAGCATACGGTCCACCGGCCCGCCGCCTGCGCCCGTCAGCACGATCAGGCCTTCGGTGCCGGTCTCCTCGAACCAGGAGAGTTTGACATGGGTCGGCTGACCGGCATCGCCGCCGAGATAGGCACGGCTGACCAGGTCAACGAGCCGCTCGTAACCGTCGGCATCCGATGCCAGGACGACAACGGCCGGCAGATCCGGCATGTGGCCGTTACCGCCGCGCTTCTCGCCGGTGGAATCTTCCATATCGATCGACAGCTGACAGCCGATGATCGGCTGGATGCCATCTCCGAGCGCCTTTTGCGAAAATTCGAGCGCGACGAAAAGATTGTTGGTGTCGGTCACCGCGATTGCCGGCTGGTCGTCGGCGACGGCCTTGCCCAGGATCTTCTTCAGCGGCAGCGCGCCTTCGAGAAGCGAATAGGCCGAATGCACCCGCAAGTGCACGAAACCCGGGCCATTGCCCGCTTCACCGGACGCTTCCGTTCCGAGGCTGTCCTCGCCCATACCGCTTCATCCCTGACAATCTGAATCGGACGGGATTTTCGGCTTTTGCGGTTGCGAAGTCCAGAACGAAGTCGGGCGGCAAGGCTTTCCTCACCAGCTTTGCCGCCCGAAGAATGTCAGAGGGCCATCATCAGCAAGGTCATGCTGGATACAAACACAGCCATCGAGGCAAATGCAGCAACGTCACGAAGAATTTCGGTCATTTCTGTCTCCTTGTCCCTTTATGTTTGTATTTTGTTCTACTCTTGTTCCCATGTCAACCCAAAATGACCGCACGCCCCGGCGGAACAAATCCACCGGGGTTCAACAAGGTTCAGACGTGAAGGGAGAGGTCAGACCTCGAGTGGGACGACCTTGCCGTCAACCAGCGTCACACAGCGGTCCATACGCCGGGCGATGTCATGATTGTGGGTCGCAATCATCGCCGAGAGGCCCGACTGGCGAACCAATGCCTCGAGGGCAGAGAAGACATAGCTTGCAGTCTCGGGGTCGAGATTGCCTGTCGGCTCATCGGCAAGCAGAACAAGCGGTGCATTGGCGACGGCACGGGCGATCGCCACGCGCTGCTGTTCACCGCCGGAGAGTTCGGCCGGGCGATGGTCAGCGCGATGGCCGACGCGCATGTAGTCGAGCAGTTGCTTGGCGCGCTCTGCCGCTTCCGGCTTGGCAAGACCGGCAATCAGCTGGGGCATCATCACGTTTTCAAGGGCGGAAAATTCCGGCAGAAGGTGATGGAACTGGTAGACGAAGCCGACCGACTTGCGGCGGATCGCGGTGCGTTCCTCGTCGCCGAGCTCCTGGCAGGCGACGCCGCCCACGGTCACCTCGCCGCCATCTGGATGTTCCAGCAGGCCGGCAACATGCAGCAGCGTCGACTTGCCCGTGCCCGAAGGCGCGACCAGTGCGACAGTCTCGCCGGTGCGCAGGGTGAAGTCAGCGCCTTTCAGAATCGAGAGTACAGTCTCGCCCTGACCATAGTGGCGGTCGATGCCGGCAAGCGAGAGAACCACGTCTTTTGCCATGGGTTTCGGCATCCTCATTCGTAACGCAGGGCCTGGACGGGATCCAGACGCGAGGCCCGCCAGGCCGGGAAGATTGTCGCCATGAAAGACAGGCTGAGCGCCATGACGACCACTGAGATCGTCTCGCTCATGTTCATGTCGGCCGGCAACTGGCTCAGGAAATACAGTTCCGGATCAAACAGCACCGTGCCGGAGACCCAGGAGAAGAACTGGCGAATGCTCTCGATGTTGAGACAGACGATGACACCGAGGGCGACGCCGGCCATCGTCCCGACGGTGCCGATCGCGGCCCCCGTCATGAAGAAGATCCGCATGATGGCGCCTGATGTCGCGCCCATGGTGCGCAGGATGGCGATATCGCTCGCCTTGTCCTTCACCAGCATGATCAGGCCGGAAATGATGTTGAGGGCGGCCACGAGAACGATCAGCGTCAGGATCATGAACATGACGTTGCGCTCGACCTGAAGGGCCGAGAAGAAGGTCTGGTTGCGCTGGCGCCAGTCGGTCAGAAAGATCTGGCGGCCGGCAGCCTCCTCGATCAGCGGGCGCAGTTCGTCCACGGCATCGGGGTCAGCGATGAAGAGTTCGATGGACTGAACGATGCCTTCGACGTTGAAATAGAGCTGCGATTCCTCGAGCGGCATGTAGATGATCGAGGCGTCATATTCCGACATGCCGATCTCAAAGATGCCCGAGACGGGATAGGATTTGACGCGCGGATTGACGCCGAGCGGCGTTACGTCACCTTCCGGGGAAACCAGCGTGATCGTATCGCCCGCGGCCAGACCCAACTGGGCCGCCATGCGCGAGCCGATCAGCACGCCCTGCCCCGTGGCGAAACCGACCATATCGCCGGATCGGATATTGGACGAGACGACCGAGAGCTTGGTGAGGTCATCCGGGCGGATACCGCGTACCAGCGCACCGGTGCCGGCGCCTTCGCGGCCCGAGGCCAGCGTCTGGCCCTCGACCAGCGGCAGCGCCATGGTAACGCCGGGCACGGCGGCAAAGCGTTCTGCAAGACCGGCATAGTCGCTCAGCGGCTGGTCGACCGCCTGGACGATCATGTGGCCGTTGATGCCGAGAATGCGTGAGACAAGTTCGGTGCGGAAACCGTTCATCACCGCCATGACGATGATCAGCGTTGCAACGCCGAGCATGATGCCGATGAAGGAGAAGCCGGCGATCACGGAAATGAAAGCTTCCTTGCGCCGGGCGCGCAGGTAGCGCCACGCCACCATGCGCTCGAAGCCGGAAAAGGCCTTGGCGGATGCCGCCTTGCCGGGTGCTGCCGTTTCGTTGCCAGCGGCCGTGGTCGCCATGGTCTCTCCTTGCATCGGGATCGCGATCTCGGTCACCCACCTCGTGTCGGCTGAGGCTGATGCCTCAGGCCGTCAGCTTGTTGATCGCCGCCTCAATGGTCAGGGTCTCGCGAGCGCCGGTCTTGCGATCCTTGAGCTCGACCTCGCCAGCTGCGACAGCCCGTGGGCCCGCGATCACCTGAACCGGAACGCCGATCAGATCGGCGGTCGCGAATTTCGTGCCGGCGCGATCGTCGGTATCGTCATAGAGCACATCCTTGCCGGCGTTCTGCAAAGCGGCATAGAGACGTTCGCAGGTCGAATCGCAGGCCTCGTCGCCGGCCTTCATGTTGATGACAACGGCATCAAAGGGCGCGACCGAGGCCGGCCAGATGATTCCGTTCTCGTCATGCGAGGCCTCGATGATGGCGGGAACAAGGCGCGTCGGGCCGATGCCGTATGAGCCCATGTGGACAAGGTGTTCCTTGCCGTCGGGACCTTGAACCTTGGCGCCCATCGGTTCGGAGTATTTGGTCCCGAAATAGAAGATGTGGCCAACCTCGATGCCGCGGGCTGACAGGCGATCGGCGTCTGCAATCGTGTCGAAGGCTGCCTCGTCATGCATTTCCGAGGTCGCGGCATAGACAGAGGTCCACTTGTCGAAGATCGACTGCAGGCCGTCCACGTCGTCAAAATCGGTGTCGACCGAGGGAATGTCGAAATCCACGAAGCTCTTGTGGCAGAAGACCTCAGACTCGCCGGTATCGGCCAGGATGATGAATTCATGGCTGTGGTTTCCGCCGATCGGGCCGGTATCGGCACGCATCGGGATGGCGCGCAAGCCGAGACGATCGAAAGTGCGCAGATATGCCACGAACATCTTGTTGTAGGAATGGATGGCATCGGCCTGGGTCAGGTCGAAGGAATAGGCATCCTTCATCAGGAATTCGCGCGAGCGCATCGTGCCGAACCGCGGGCGGATCTCGTCGCGGAACTTGAGCTGGATGTGGTAGAGGTTGAGCGGCAGGCTCTTGTAGGACTTCACCGACGAACGGAAGATGTCGGTGATCATCTCCTCATTGGTCGGGCCGTAAAGCATCGGGCGATCCTGACGGTCGCGGATGCGCAGCATTTCCTTGCCATAGTCCTCGTAGCGCCCGCTTTCCTGCCAGAGCTCGGCCGACTGCAAGGTCGGCATGGAGAGCTCGATGGCGCCGGCGCGGTTCTGCTCCTCGCGGATGATGGCGTTCACCTTGTCGAGCACGCGCTTGCCAAGCGGCAGCCAGGAATAGATACCCTGACTCTGCTGGCGGATCATGCCCGTCCGCAACATCAGGCGGTGGGAAACGATCTCGGCTTCCTTGGGGTTTTCCTTCAGGATCGGCAAGAAGTAGCGCGACAGACGCATAACGAATTCCAGATGGTTGTCGATGCCGCCAAAACAGGCGGAATCAGCGATTGAAACGGGTTGTCAGGAAGCGTTCATAGCCGGTTGGGCATGAGAAGAAAACCCGCAAGCGCCGCTCGATCTCCTCACCCACAGGGGGATGCCACAAGGGATTGGCGACGGGCACAGGCGCGTTGCATCCGGCCCGAGAAATACTGCAAATCCGGTCATTGCATGACCCTCATACGACAAAATCGCCATCAAGCATTTTTTTCGACGAGTGTTACAATTCTGCAAGATTCAGGGGTGACAACGATCACTGTTTGGGCTAGGTTCAGCCCATAAAAGAGGCAGGGAGTTCAAATCTTTGCCACACTCGCGGTCAAGTCTTGGGAGGATCAGATCTAGGCGCGCCAGTTCGCAGCCCCTTAAATGGTGAAGGATCACGCGATTATTTGGAACAAGGTCTTTGGACCTTGTTTTTTTTTGCCTTCATGCCGGGATGCCCGTATCGGGCGCGAGTGCCGAGCTTACGGATCGACGCCCGGCATGATCACCGGCAGATCCTTGAAACCAATATCGAAATAGGTGCCTGCGACGTACCAGGCCCCGTAGATCAGCCCTGATATCAGCGTGGTCAACAGGAAGATCCGTGCCGCACGAAAGCGGGTGGGTGCACTTGCTACCGTTCCCGGCACGACATTCCGGTCCTCGTCCTGTGTGCGCAGGCCGATCGGCAGGACGGTGAACAGGACCAGCCACCAGATTACAAAATAAACTGCCAGTCCCGACAGGATCGCCATGATGTCTCGCTCCAGACCAGATCCGACAGAGGCATGCATGCCCTTGCCGTTCGTCCCCCTATAATCGCGGAAGCCGGCCGGTTCAAAGGCAAAAGCGTCGCAGGCAGTGATTCCCGTCGATCAACAAGACGTCACCAGGTTAAAATTGCTGCTTCAGACCTGCTCGAGCTCGATCAGGGTGCCGAAGAAATCTTTCGGATGCAGAAAGAGCACCGGCTTGCCATGAGCACCGATCTTGGGCTCGCCGCTGCCGAGAACGCGGGCGCCGGTGGCCGAAAGCTGGTCCCGCGCGGCTAGGATGTCTGCGACCTCGTAACAGATATGATGCATGCCGCCGGAGGGGTTCTTGTCCAGGAACGCCGCAATCGGCGAGGCTTCACCGAGCGGCTCCAGGAGTTCGACCTTGGTATTTTCAAGTTCGACGAAGACCACGGTCACACCGTGTTCGGGCAGGGCTTGCGCCTGGGAAACCTTGGCGCCCAGCGTGTCGCGATAGCCAGCGGTTGCGAGAGCGAGATCGGGAACGGCAATGGCGATGTGGTTGACGCGGCCGAGCATTGTTTCCTCCTGACGTTGCGGGCAAAGATTAGGTCATCCCTGCCCGCGTCGTCCCTCAGACTTTGGTCAGGAACACCGTGACGATCGGCTTTTTGCCCCAAACTTCGTTGGCAGTCGAGCGCACTGACCGGCGGATGGCTTCCCGGACAGTTTCCAGATCCTTGCGGCGGCTGCGCGGAATGCTTTCGACGGCACCGAGGACGGCGTCATAAAGCGTATCCTCCATCAACTCGCCTTCGTGATCGACCTCCGGCAGACCGAAAGCCACGACATCAGGATCACCGAGGAAGTCGAAACGGCTGTCGAGAAGCACGCTGATGGCGACATGGCCGACATAGGACAGCTTCTTGCGGTCGGCAATGCCCATCTCATCGATATCGCCGACGAGCTTTCCATCCTTGTAGACGCGGCCGAAGGGCGCCTGGTCGATGACCTCAGCCGGACCCGGCGCGATGCGCAGCATGTCGCCATTGCGGACACGCGGCACCGTTGGAATGCCGGCCTGCAATCCCAGCTCCTTCTGAGCGACCAGATGTGCCGCCTCGCCATGTACGGGGACCAGCATCTGTGGACGGGTCCACTCGTACATCTGCAGAAGTTCGTTGCGACGCGGGTGACCCGAGACGTGAACGAGGGATTCACTGTCGGTGATAATGTGCACACCCTGTTCGATCAGGCCATTCTTGATCTCAAGGATGGCCTTTTCATTGCCCGGGATGGCGCGCGAGGAGAAGACGACCGTGTCGCCTGCGGTCAATGCCACATTGCGCATCTCGTCTCGCGAAAGCTTGGCGAGTGCCGCACGTGCCTCGCCCTGGCTGCCGGTCAGAATGACGACAACCTTGTTGCGCGGGATGAAACCGTATTCGTCCTCGGCAATGAACGGACGAATGCCCTCCATGATGCCGATGTCCTGGGCAACATTCGTCACTCGCTTCAACGAGCTCCCGAGCAGCAGGACTTCGCGGCCAGCCGCTTCGGCGGCCTGGGCGATCGACCGGATACGGCCGACGTTGGAGGAGAATGTGGTAATCGCGACGCGGCCTTCCGCAGCCTCGATGATCTTCTGCAGGCCTGCTGATACTTCTTCTTCTGAAGGCGACACGCCGTCCCGCACGGCATTGGTGCTGTCGCACAGGAGCGCCAGCACACCCTCGTCTCCCACGGCGCGGAAGCGGGCTTCATCGGTCAGAGGTCCAAGCGACGGATTGTGATCGATCTTCCAGTCGCCGGTATGCACCACATTGCCGAGCGGGGTCCGGATGACCAGCGACATGGGTTCGGGGATCGAGTGGTTGACGCCGATCGCCTCGATTTCGAACGGACCGACATTGATCCGGTCGCCCTGCTTGAAAGGCGTGATCGGGATCTGGGCGCGCGAACCTTCATAGTCGCGCTTTGCTTCCAGCATGCCGGCGGTGAAACGCGAGGCGTAGACCGGCACATTGAGGCCGGGCCAAAGGTCGTTCAGGGCGCCGTAGTGGTCCTCATGGGCGTGCGTGATGATGATGCCCTTGAGGTTTTTCCTCTGCTTCTTGATGAAGCGGATATCAGGCAACACCAGATCGACGCCGGGAAGGTCCGGACCGGCGAAGGTCACACCGCAGTCGACCATGATCCACTGACGATTGGACGGCGGGCCATAGCCGTACAATGCGAGGTTCATGCCGATTTCACCCACGCCGCCCAGCGGCAGGAAAACCAGTTCGTCGTTCTTGGCCATTCTTCTTTCCGATCCAGTCTACCCGAAAAACACATCTCCGGCCGCAACCGACATCATTCCGTCGGCGCCCCGGTCGAGCAACAAAATTCCCTTATCATCGATTCCGGAAAAGATACCGGAAATCGAGCGATCCGGTAGGTTCACCGTGATTTTCTCACCGATGCCGCAGGCGACACGGCGCCACCGGCGCATGATTTCTGCAATACCCCTGCCCTCGTCCCAGACGCCGAGCACCTCGGTCATCTCTGCAAAGAGATGCGCAAAAAATTCCGGCGGAGAAATCGACACGCCCTGGTCCGCGAGCGAGGTCACCGGGTAGAGCGTCAAATCGGGCCGGTGCGCAATATTGATGCCGATGCCGATCGCGAGTGCCATGCGACCATCAGCGACACGCTCTGCTTCCAGCAGGATCCCAGAGGTCTTCTTGCGGCCGATCAGCACGTCGTTCGGCCACTTGATTTCGACTGGTTCACCATCAGGCGGCATGACCGATTGAACTGCCGCATGGACCGCGAGTGCCACGGCGAGCGGCAGGGAACCAAGCTGCTCGGTTGGCGCCGGATCGATCAGCAGCAATGTGGAGTAAAGGTTTCCGCGTTCCGACACCCACGGGCGGCCGCGACGGCCGCGTCCACCGGTCTGGAGCTCGGCCGTCAACCACAGAAAACCGGAATCGCCCGCGCGAGCGCGGGCGAATGCTTCCGTATTGGTGGACGAGACTTCGTCGAGGGCTTCGTGCCGGAAATCATCGAGCGATATCCGGCGCGGTATTCCAAGGCTGGTCAATTAAACAACGTCTTTGCAGCTGCCTCCGCGGCCGTACCGAGCGGGCCGCCGAAGAGGACGTAACCGACCACGAAGAGCCCGGAGGCACCGAAGACAAGGCGCAACTCGACCGAGGTGCGGGCGAATTCACCCTTGGCTTCGTCGAACCACATGACCTTGATGATGCGCAGGTAGTAGTAGGCACCGATAACCGAGGCGAGAACACCGATGATGGCGAGTGCGTAGAGCTTGGCTTCGATGGCGGCCACGAAGACGAAGTACTTGGCGAAGAAGCCTGCAAGCGGCGGGATGCCCGCCAGCGAGAACATCAACGCGGTCAGCACGAAGGCCATGAAGGGCCGCGTCGTCGACAGGCCGGCGAGATCGTCGATGCTCTCGACATTGCCGCCTTCCTTCTGGCGCATGGCCATGATGCAGGCGAAGGTGCCGAGCGTCATTACCAGGTAGATCATCATGTAGAGCAGGACGCCGGCGACGCCGGTGTCATTGCCGGCGGCCAGGCCAACCAGCGCATAGCCCATGTGACCGATGGAGGAATAGGCCATCAGTCGCTTGATGTTCTTCTGACCGATCGCGGCAACCGATCCCAGCACCATCGAACCGATGGCGATGAAGACGACGATCTGCTGCCATTCGGCGAAAATCGGCAGGAAGGCATCGATGACGATGCGGACGAAGATTGCCATGGCGCCGACCTTCGGGGCGGCGGCCAGGAAAGCGGTGACCGGGGTCGGAGCGCCTTCATAGACGTCAGGCGTCCACATGTGGAACGGCACGGCCGAGATCTTGAACGCCAGACCGGCGAGCACGAAGACGAGACCGAAGATCAGGCCGAGAGAAGGTTCGCCCTGCGACAGAACGGCAGAGATCTGTTCGAAGCCGATATTGCCGGTGAAGCCGTAAACCAGCGACATGCCGTAGAGCAGCATGCCCGAAGAGAGCGCGCCGAGCACGAAGTACTTGAGGCCGGCTTCCGTCGAGCGCAGGCTGTCGCGGTTGATCGCGGCCACGACATAGAGCGCGAGCGACTGCAGTTCGAGCGCCATGTAGAGCGTGATCAGGTTGTTGGCCGAGATCATCAGCATGACGCCGAGGGTCGCGAGCACGAGCAGGACCGGGAACTCGAACTTGTCGAGGTGGTCGAAACGGGCGTGACCGACAGCCATGATCATGGCGGTCACCGAACCGATGAGCGCGAGGATCTTCATGAACTTGGCATAGCCGTCGGCGATGTAGGCACCGTTGAAGGCCTGGCCTTCGGCGCCCGAGAAGACGAGCCAGGCGCCGGAGAAGATCAACAGCGCGATCGCCAGCCCCGTGACGACACTGTTCGACCGATCGCCCGAAAACACGCCGATCATGAGCAGCACCATGGCGCCCACGGCCAGGATCAGTTCCGGCGTGACCAGATGCAGGCTAGCAATGAGAGTTTCAACGGTCATGTCCAAAGGATCCTGTCGTCAGTTCGCAATCAGCGCCAGGGACTGGGCTGCTTGCAAGGCTGCGGAGTAGTTGTTCACCAGATTGTCAACGGAAGCTGCGGTCGCATCGAGGATGGGAGCCGGATAGACGCCGAAGAAGATGGTGAGTGCGATCAACGGGTAGAGCACCAGCTTTTCGCGGGCATTGAGATCGAGCATGCTCTTGAGGCTCTCCTTTTCGAGCGCACCGAAGACGACACGGCGATAGAGCCAGAGCGCATAGGCGGCCGAAAGGATAACGCCGGTGGCCGCAAAGAGCGCAACCCAGGTATTGACGCGGAAGACGCCGATCAGGGTCAGGAATTCACCGACGAAGCCAGACGTGCCCGGCAGGCCGACATTGGCCATGGTGAAGACCATGAAGGCGAGCGCATATTTCGGCATGTTGTTGACCAGACCGCCATAGGCCGCAATCTCGCGGGTATGAAGACGGTCATAGATCACGCCGACGCAGAGGAAGAGCGCGCCGGAGACGAAGCCGTGGCTGATCATCTGGAAGATCGCACCCTGCACGCCCTGCTGGTTGGCGGCGAAGATGCCCATGGTCACGTAACCCATGTGGGCAACGGACGAATAGGCGATCAGCTTCTTCATGTCCTCCTGCATCAGGGCAACCAGCGAGGTGTAGACGATGGCGATGACCGACAGCGTGAAGACGAAGGGCGCGAAGAAGTCCGATGCCAACGGGAACATCGGCAGCGAGAAGCGCAGGAAGCCGTAGCCGCCGAGCTTCAACAGGATACCCGCCAGGATGACCGAACCCGCCGTCGGCGCCTGAACGTGCGCATCCGGCAGCCAGGTGTGAACGGGCCACATCGGCATCTTCACTGCAAACGAGGCGAAGAAGGCAAGCCAGAGCCAGGTCTGCATCTGCGGCGGGAAATCATGCTGCAGCAGAGCTGCGATATCCGTCGTGCCGGCATCCCAGTACATCGCCATGATGGCCAGCAGCATCAGCACGGAGCCGAGCAGCGTGTAGAGGAAGAACTTGTAGGACGCATAGACGCGGTCCTTGCCGCCCCAGACGCCGATGATGATGAACATCGGGATCAGGCCGGCTTCGAAGAAGACGTAGAAGAGCACGATGTCCAGCGACACGAAGACGCCGATCATCAGGGTCTCGAGGACCAGGAAGGCGATCATGTATTCCTTCAGGCGCTTCTCAACCGATGTCCAGCTGGCGAGAACACAGAAGGGCATGAGAAGCGTCGTCAGGATGACGAAGAGCATGGAAATGCCGTCGACGCCCAGATGATAGGAGATCCCCGTACCGAGCCAGGCATGCTTCTCCACCATCTGGAAACCGACATTCGAATTGTCGAAGTTGATCCAGATGAAGAGCGACACGACGAAGGTGAAGACCGTCGTCAGCAGCGAGACGTTCAGGATGTTGCGGCGGCCGAGAGAGGTGTCACCACGGGTCAGCAGCAGCAGCGCCACGCCGACCAGAGGAAGGAAGGTGACCGTCGAGAGAATGGGCCAATCGGTCATCAGAGGGAGCTCCCGAGCATCATCCAGGTAACGAGGGCCGCAATGCCGATAAGCATCGCGAAGGCATAGTGGTAGAGATAGCCCGACTGCAGGCGGACGACCCTCTGGGTCAGGCCGCCGACGGCCGAAGCGATACCGTTCGGGCCATAGGCGTCGATGGTGGCGACGTCACCCTTCTTCCACAGGAAGCGGCCGAGCGCCTTGGCGGAACGGACGAAGAGGAAGTCGTAGAGCTCGTCGAAGTACCATTTGTTGAGCAGGAACTGGTAGAGCATCCACTGCTGTTCGGCGAGCTTCTTCGGGGCCGCCGGGTTCTTGATATACATGTACCAGGCCGTGACGAAGCCGAGCGCCATGGCGAAGAACGGGCTCCACTTCACCCATAGGGGAACGTGGTGGTACTCATCGAGGATCTGGTTGTCGGGAAGCGTGAAGAGCGCGCCCTTCCAGAATTCGACATAGTGGTGTCCGAAGAAGGAGTCGTGGAATACGACACCGGCGAAGACCGCACCGATACCAAGCAGGAGCAGCGGCAGCAGCATGACCATCGGCGATTCATGCACATGGTGCATGACGTCGGCAGATGCGCGCGGCTTGCCGAAGAAGGTCATGAAGGCCAGACGCCACGAATAGAAGCTGGTGAAGAGAGCCGCGATCACGAGCAGGGTAAAGGCGAAAATGCCGACCGAACTATGCGAGGCGAAGGCGGATTCGATGATGGCGTCCTTCGAGAAGAAGCCGGCAAAGCCGATAATCGTCCCGGGGATGCCGACGCCGGTCAGCGCCAGCGTGCCGATGGTCATCGCCCAGAAGGTGTAGGGGATGTGCTTGCGCAGACCGCCCATGTAACGCATGTCCTGCTCGCCATCGACAGCGTGGATAACGGAGCCCGCGCCCAAGAACAGCAGCGCCTTGAAGAAGGCGTGCGTGAAGAGGTGGAAGACGGCCGCACCATAGGCACCGACGCCGAGCGCCACGAACATGTACCCGAGCTGCGAGCAGGTCGAATAAGCGATGACGCGCTTGATGTCGTTCTGCACCAGACCGACAGTCGCGGCAAAGAAGGCCGTGATTGCGCCGACGATGGTCACAACGACAAGGGCATCCGGCGACAGTTCGAAGATGGGAGACATGCGAGCGACGAGGAAGACGCCGGCGGTGACCATGGTAGCGGCGTGAATCAGCGCCGAGACCGGGGTCGGGCCTTCCATGGCGTCCGGCAGCCAGGTGTGCAGCAGGAACTGCGCCGACTTGCCCATCGCGCCCATGAAAAGCAGGAGGCAGGCGCCGGTGAGCGCATGGCTGCGATCGAGCTGCATGCCGAAGAGATTGAGTACAACTTCTGGCGACGCTGCGGGATCGGCCGGCAGATAGGACTGGGCCGAGGCAAAGATCGTCTCGAGATTGATCGAGCCGAACATCACGAAGAGCGCGGAAATGCCGAGGATGAAGCCGAAGTCACCAACGCGGTTGACGATGAAGGCCTTCATGGCGGCAGCCGACGCCGACGGCTTCTTGAACCAGAAACCGATCAGCAGATAGGACGCCAGGCCTACGCCTTCCCAGCCGAAGAACATCTGCAGCAGGTTGTCCGACGTGATGAGCATGAGCATCGCGAAGGTGAAGAGCGACAGGTAGGCGAAGAAGCGCGGCCGATGCGGATCATGGTGCATGTAGCCAATCGAATAGAGGTGCACGAGGCACGACACCGAATTGACGACCACGAACATGACGGCCGTCAGCGTATCGACGCGGAAAGCCCATTCGACGTCGATGCCGCCGGACTGAATCCAGCGCATAACGGGAACCTTGATGACCTCGTGAGCCTCATGACCCATGGCGACGTTGAAGAAGACGATCCAGGAGAGAAGCGCCACGATGATCATCAGACCGGTCGTGACGTATTCCGACGCCTTGGCGCCGATCTGGCGGCCAAGCAAGCCGGCGATCAGAAAGCCGATCAGGGGGAGAAAGACGATAGCCTTGTAGATCATGACCCGATCAGCCCTTCATCATGTTGACGTCTTCGACGGCGATGGAGCCGCGATTACGGTAGAAGACCACCAGGATCGCAAGACCGATCGCCGCTTCGGCGGCCGCGACCGTCAGGATAAACAGAGCGAAGACCTGGCCGACCAAATCGCCGAGGAAGCTCGAGAAAGCCACCATGTTGATGTTGACCGCGAGCAGGATCAATTCGATCGACATCAGGATGACGATGACGTTCTTGCGGTTCAGGAAGATGCCGAAGACCCCGAGAGTGAAGAGGATGGCACTGACCGTGAGGTAGTGGGAAAGACCGATTTCCATAATACTGTTCCTTGACCTCTTGCTCGGCTCAGACGCCCTGGCCCGACTTGACCTTGACCACCTTGACGGAGGTTTCCGGCGTGCGGGCGACCTGGGCGGAGATGTCCTGGCGCTTGATGTTGGTGCGGTGGCGCAGCGTCAGCACGATTGCGCCGATCATGGCGACGAACAGGACGAGACCCGCGATCTGGAAAAAGAAGACGTAATCCGTGTAGAGCACGTCGCCGAGCGCCTGGGTGTTCTGACGTTCCGCCACAGCCGGGATGGGCTGGGTGATCGCATTCATCGCTTCCGGGCTGATCGTGGTTCCGCCGATGACAACCACGAGCTCGACCGCAACGATGAGACCGATCAGCGCGCCGATGGGGGCATATTTCGCCGCCCCTGCCCTCAACTCCGTGAAGTCGATGTCGAGCATCATCACGACGAAGAGGAAGAGAACCGCGACTGCGCCGACATAGACGACAAGCAGGATCATCGCCAGGAATTCAGCTCCGGTCAGGAGCAGAAGGCCCGATGCGTTGATGAAGGTCAGAATGAGGAACAGGACCGAATGGACCGGATTCCGAGCCGATATCACCATGAAGGCCGAAGCCACCGCGACAAAGGCGAAGAGATAGAAAAAGAGAGCCTGAAGACCCATGTTGGTGCCTTTTCATCTTCCCCCGGACGAGGGCCCTGCCCCGCCGCCCGATAAGGCGTGACCGATATCCCCATCGGCACGCCCGTTACAAAATTCATGTTTGCCCCGGCGAAGCCCCGCGCTCCGCCCAAGACGATAGACCCCGAGGGATCAGCGGTAGGGAGAGTCCATCGCGATATTGCGCGCGATTTCACGTTCCCAGCGGTCGCCATTGTCGAGGAGGCGAGCCTTGTCGAAATAAAGTTCTTCGCGGGTCTCGGTGGCGAACTCGAAGTTCGGTCCCTCGACGATCGCGTCGACCGGGCAAGCTTCCTGACAGAAACCGCAATAGATGCACTTCACCATGTCGATGTCGTAGCGCACCGTGCGGCGGGTGCCGTCATTGCGGCGCGGGCCGGCCTCGATGGTGATGGCCTGGGCCGGACAGATCGCCTCGCAGAGCTTGCAGGCGATGCAGCGCTCTTCGCCGTTCGGGTAGCGGCGCAGCGCATGCTCGCCACGGAAGCGCGGCGAAACCGGGCCCTTTTCGAACGGATAGTTGATCGTCGCCTTCTGCTTGAAGAAGTAGCGCATCGACAGGAAGAATGCGCCGACGAATTCCTTCAGGAAGATCGAATTGATAGCCTGGGTCAGTGCAGCCATCTTGTTCTCCTAATCAGCTGAGTGTCCGGGCGGGCGTCATCACGCCCAACCCATCAGCTTCAGCACGAATGCAGTGATGATGACCATGGCGAGCGAGATCGGAAGGAAGACCTTCCAGCCGAGACGCATCAGCTGGTCATAGCGGTAGCGCGGAACGAAGGCCTTCACCATGGCGAACATGAAGAAGACAAAGCTGGCCTTCAGCACGAACCAGATGATGCCAGGTACCCAGTTCAGGAACCAGACGTCGACCGGCGGCAACCAGCCCCCGAGGAAGAGAATCGTGGTCAGCGAGCACATCAGCACGATGGCGGCATATTCGCCGAGCATGAACATCATGTAAGGCGTGGAGCCGTATTCGACCATGAAGCCGGCAACGAGTTCGGATTCGGCTTCCGGAAGGTCGAAGGGCGGACGATTGGTTTCTGCCAGTGCCGAGATGAAAAACACCACGAACATCGGGAAGAGCGCCAGCCAGTGCCAATCGAGGAAGGAGGCCGGGAGACCCATCATCGTCCCAAGGCCGTCGTTCTGGGAAAGAACGATGTCGGTCAGGTTCAGTGACCCGACGCAGAGGAGCACGGTGACGATGACGAAGCCCATGGAGACTTCGTAGGAGACCATCTGCGCTGCCGAGCGGAGCGCTCCGAGGAAGGGGTATTTCGAATTCGATGCCCAGCCACCCATGATGATGCCGTAGACTTCGAGCGAAGAGACCGCAAAGACGAAGAGGATGCCGACATTGATGTTGGCGATTACCCATCCGGCATTGACCGGGATGACGGCCCAGGTCGCAAGCGCCAGTGTCACGGCAACGAGCGGTGCCAGCAGGAAGACGCCCTTGTTGGCGCCGGCCGGAATGACCGGCTCCTTGAAGACGAATTTCAACAGGTCGGCGAAAGACTGGAAGAGACCCCAGGGGCCGACGACGTTCGGGCCGCGACGCAGCTGAACGGCCGCCCAGATCTTGCGGTCTGCAAGCAGGATATAGGCGATGAAGACGAGCAGGCTGACGAGCAGCAGAAGGGACTGCCCGATCATGATGGCCGCCGGCCACACATAGGTGGAAACAAAATTATCCATGGTCCCCTGCCCTTACTCTGCCGCGGCCTTGAAATTGTTGCGGGCCAATGCCGAGCACTCTGCCATGACGGCCGAAGCGCGTGCGATCGGGTTCGTCAAATAGAAGTCTTTGACCGGCGACGCAAACAGAGACTTGCCCATCTTCCCGGGTTTTTTCGCCAGCGCAGCAATATCGGCCGAAGAGCCGGCTGCAATCTCGTCGATCTCGGCGAAATGCGGGTAGGCCGCATAGAGGGCGGAGCGCAGCTGCGACAGCGAATCAAAGGGCAGCTTCTTGCCGAGCACGTCGGAAAGTGCACGCAGGATCGCCCAGTCTTCGCGGGCCTCGCCCGGCGCGAAGCCGGCGCGGTTGCCGATCTGGACGCGGCCTTCGGTGTTGACCCAGGTGCCCGACTTCTCGGTATAGGTCGCGCCCGGCAGGATGACGTCGGCATAATGGGCGCCGTTGTCGCCGTGGCTGCCGATATAGACGACGCATTTGGCAGTCTTGGCGGAGAAGTCCAGTTCGTCAGCGCCCAGCAGGAACACAACGTCGAGCGAGGTCAGCATGTCACCGGCGGCAACCGCACCTTCACTCGGCACGAAGCCGAGGTCGAGGGCGCCGACACGGGAGGCTGCGGTGTGCAGGACGGCAAAGCCGTTCCACTCGTCCGTCAGCGCGCCGACATCGGCTGCGAGCTTGGCTGCATTGGCGAGAACGGCCTTGCCATTGGCACCAGACAGCGCGCCCTGGCCGATGATGATCAGCGGGTTCTTGGCGGCCTTCAGCGCTTCAGCGAAATTGTTCTTGCCCGAGACGAGCTCGGCCAGGGTCTCGGTGCCGGCACCGAGGTATTCGTATGGGTAGCGGAGGTCGCCGCCCTCGCCGATCACGCCGATCGGCAGGCCGCCACGGCGCCAGCGCTTGCGGATGCGGGCGTTGAGAACGGCCGCCTCGTAACGCGGGTTGGCGCCAACGATGAGGATGGCGTCGGCTGCCTCAATGCCTTCGATGCCGGCATTGAAGACATAGGTCGAGCGACCGAGCGACGGATCGATTGCCGTCCCATCCTGGCGACAGTCGGTGTTCGACGAGCCCAGTGCGTTGACGAGTGATTTCAGTGCGAAGATCTCTTCGACCGAAGCGAGGTCACCGGCGACGGCACCGATCTTGTCGGCAGAGGTCGAGGCGACCGCCGACTTGATCGCGGCAAAGGCTTCCGCCCAGCTTGCGGGCTGCAGACGGCCATCCTTCTTGACGTAGGGGCGGTCGAGACGCTGGGTCTTCAAACCATCCCAGATGAAGCGGGTCTTGTCGGAGATCCACTCTTCGTTGATCTGCTCGTTGACGCGCGGCATGATGCGCATGACTTCGCGGCCGCGGGTGTCGACGCGGATGGCGGAGCCGAGCGCGTCCATGACGTCGACCGATTCGGTCTTGTTCAGTTCCCACGGACGGGCCGTGAAGGCGAAGGGCTTGGACGTCAGTGCTCCGACCGGGCAGAGGTCGACGACATTGCCCTGGAGTTCGGACGTCATTGCCTGCTCGAGATAGGTCGTGATCTCGGCATCTTCGCCGCGACCGATCAGGCCGAGTTCGGCAATGCCGGCAACTTCGGTGGTGAAGCGGACGCAGCGCGTGCAGTGAATGCAGCGGTTCATCACGGTCTTGACCAGCGGTCCGATATACTTGTCTTCGACGGCGCGCTTGTTCTCGGTGTAGCGCGAGCTGTCGATGCCGAACGCCATGGCCTGGTCCTGCAGGTCGCATTCGCCGCCCTGATCGCAGATCGGGCAATCCAGCGGGTGGTTGATCAGCAGGAATTCCATCACGCCTTCGCGGGCCTTCTTGACCATCGGCGTGTTGGTGAAGACTTCCGGAAGCTCGCCATTCGGGCCGCCACGAATGTCGCGCACGCCCATGGCGCAGGAGGCTGCCGGTTTCGGCGGGCCACCCTTCACCTCGACGAGGCACATGCGGCAATTGCCGGCGACCGACAGCCGTTCATGGAAACAAAAGCGCGGAACCTCGGCGCCAGCTTCCTCGCACGCCTGCAACAGCGTGAAATGATCCGGAACCTCGATCTCTTTTCCGTCGATCCTCAGCTTAGTCATATTCGCCTTCCTGCCTCACGCTTCCGCGCATCCTGCCGTGGCATCTCTGCCGCGACTGGCAGCCTTCTCCGCACAGGATCAAAGGCCACCCGATTATCCCTCAAGCCCGGCGCAGCGCCCCCGCGCGGCCGAACCCTAATCTCACTTGCCTGACCGAGCCTTGCCGCCCGCCAACCGGCGTGCCTGGCCTGCCCAGTCGTCTCGCAGCACGCGGCCGTCGAGACCCAAATCCTTGTCGAGCACCGACAGCGCTGCTTCGTCCATGGACGCCAGATCCTGGAAGCGGGAAATCCCCCTGCCCTTCAGGACCTGTTCGACCTTCGGTCCGATGCCGTCGATCTTCTTCAGATCATCGGCCTTGCCAGCGATCGTCTTCGTCGCCTTCTTCGGCTTCGGCGCCGCAGCGGCTGATTCAACCCTGGCCTCGACCTTCGGCTTCACGTCAGCCTTCTGCAGGGCCTTCGCTTTCGGCGCTGCCTTGCCCTTCGTCGCAACCGTGGCCCCGGGCACAGCCCTGGCCTTCGGCTTTGCCGCGGCCTTTTCCTTTGGCGCAGGCTTCGGCTTTTCAGCCTTCGCAACCACTGCCTTCGCTACCACTGCATTCACTGGCGCCTTGGCCTTTGCTTTCGGCGCGATCGGCTTTGCGGCCTGCGCCTTTGCATTTGCCTTTGCTGCGGGCGGCTCTGTACGAGCAACTCCGGCCGGCGCTTCCGTCTTCCCTTCAGGTGCCGCTGCCTTGTCGGCTTCCGCTACCTTGCGTTCTTCTTCCAGCTGCCGCGCGAGCTGGCCGGTCACATCCATCGCGCCCTGGAGGGTGCCGAGGAAGAGCCTGCCCATCTGAGCCGCCATGCCCATACCAAAGGCCGTGGCGGCGGCCATGGCGGCCGCCGGGTTGGAGATGAAGTCGTCGAGACCCTCGGGAGCACGAGCATCCGAAGCCTTGTCGTCCGGCCCCTTCTTCCCGCCCTTGTCCGAAGAGCTCGTCATCCTCTTGTCCCCTTACTCTGCCGCTTCCATGACCACCCCGTGGGCGATCGCGTTGCGGGTGTATTGGTCGATGCGCTTTTCCATCTCGGGACGGAAATGCTTGATCAGGCCCTGGATCGGCCATGCGGCGGCATCACCCAGCGCACAGATGGTGTGGCCTTCCACCTGCTTCGTCACCTGGAAGAGCATGTCGATTTCACGCTTCTGGGCATTGCCCTTCACCATGCGCTCCATCACCCGCATCATCCAGCCCGTGCCTTCACGGCACGGCGTGCACTGGCCGCAGCTCTCGTGCTTGTAGAAGGCCGAAAGGCGCCAGATCGCCTTTACGATGTCGGTCGACTTGTCCATGACGATGACAGCGGCAGTGCCGAGGCCGGAGCCCAACTCGCGCAGGCCGTCATAATCCATGATGGCGTCCTTCATCTGGGCGCCCGGCACGCAAGGCACCGAGGAGCCGCCCGGAATGACGGCGAGCAGGTTGTCCCAGCCGCCGCGGATACCGCCACAATGCTTTTCGATCAGCTCCTGGAAGGTGATCGACATGGCATCCTCGACCGTGCACGGCTTGTTGACGTGACCGGAGATCGAAAAAAGCTTGGTGCCGGCATTGTTCGGCCGGCCGAAGCTCGAATACCAGGACGCACCACGACGAAGGATCGACGGGGCAACGGCGATCGATTCGACATTGTTGACCGTGGTCGGGCAGCCGTAGAGACCCATGTTCGCTGGGAACGGCGGCTTCAGACGCGGCTGGCCCTTCTTGCCTTCGAGGCTTTCCAGAAGTGCGGTTTCTTCGCCGCAGATATAAGCGCCGGCGCCGTGATGCACGATAATGTCGATGTCGTAGCCGAGCTTGTTGTTCTTCCCAAGCAGGCCGTGGTCGTAGCACTCGTCGATCGCGGCCTGGAGGGCTTCGCGCTCGCGCATGAATTCGCCGCGAACATAGATGAAGGCATGATGCGCATTCATGGCGAAGGAGGCGATGACGCAGCCTTCGATCAGGGTGTGCGGATCATGACGCATGATCTCGCGGTCCTTGCAGGTGCCGGGCTCCGACTCGTCGGCATTGACGACGAGGTAATGCGGACGGCCGTCCGATTCCTTCGGCATGAAGGACCACTTGAGACCGGTGGGGAAGCCTGCGCCGCCACGACCGCGAAGGCCGGACGCCTTCATCTCGTTGATGATCCAATCCCGGCCCTTTTCGAGGATTTGCTTGGTGCCGTCCCAGTGGCCGCGCGCCATGGCGCCCTTCAGGGACTTGTCCTTGAGGCCGTAGATATTCGTAAAGATGCGATCCTGATCTCTCAACATATCCTAACCTCTCAGCGCGGCTTCTTGCCGAAGACCTTGATGTATTCCGCTTCGCCGCCCTTTGCGAGCGCCTTGGCCTGCTTGACCCAGTCGTCCCGCTCGATGCGGCCGGAGAACTTGAGATAGGTGTCGACCCACTCGCGTTCTGCCTTCTTCCACTTGGCGATCTGCTCGAAGGTGTAGACACCGAGACCGTTCAGCGTGGCCTCGATCTTCGGGCCGACGCCCGAGATCATCTTCAGATCATCAGGCATTGCCGGACGGTCGATGCCGGCGGGACGGTTCTTCTCGTCCACGACAGGCGCCGCTGCAGCTTCCTTCTCGACCGGGCGTGCCGTATCGGCATTGTCGCCCTTCTGCTTGACGTTCTCGGCAGCCGCCTTCTTGGCGGTTGCCGGCGTCTTCAGCTTCTTGTCGGTTTCCGGCGCATCCGTGACCGGCTTGGCCGCGTTGGCCGGCGGCACGGAGGCGTCTTCCGTCTTTGCTGGCGCCGGGGCGTCGTTGAAACGGATCGGCTGGATCTCGTCGGTCAGCGTGGTCGGGCCACCGACGGGTGCCGAATAGATGCGATCGACCTGCGGACCGGGCTTGATGTCAGAACCCTTGCCTGCAGCGAAACGATCAATGATGTGCTCGAACTGCGTGACCGTCAGATCTTCATAGGCATCCTTGAAGATCATCACCATCGGCGCATTGACGCAGGCGCCCTGACACTCGACCTCTTCCCAGGACAGCGTGCCTTCGGCATTGCGCTCGAAGGGCTCCGGATGGATGCGCGACTTGCAGACGTGAATGAGATCATCGGCACCGCGCAGCATGCAGGGCGTCGTGCCACAGACCTGGATATGGGCCCGCGTGCCGACCGGCCGCAGCTGGAACTGGGTGTAGAAGGTCGCGACTTCCAGGACGCGGATATAGGGCATGTCAAGCTTTTCAGCGACATACTCGATCGCAGCCTTGGTGACCCAGCCTTCCTGTTCCTGTGCACGCATCAAAAGCGGGATGACAGCCGATTGCTGGCGGCCCGCCGGGTACTTGCGGATGGTGGCTTCAGCCCAGGTGGCATTTTCCGGATTGAAGGAAAAGCCTGCCGGCTGGAATTGCTCTTCGGCTAGTCGACGAACGGACATACTTCCTCACGCCTTGTCTCAGTTTATGGAACCACACCGCGTATTCGTCACATTGGCGAATTCGCAGGCATAGGCCGAATTGTCTTTCTGGAGGAATACGAAAAGCTTGGAGCCAGTCCAGCTCGAGCTTTTGATCTCGTATCCATCCTCGATCAGCTTGGCCATCGATACGGAACCCCTCGACGAGATCGCGCTGTTCTCCTGGGCCACCGCCTGGGTGGCGCCGAGACAGATCAGTGCTGCGACGAGAGGCTTCAGCATCAGCGGTCAACTTCCCCGAACACGATGTCGAGCGAGCCGAGGATCGCGGAGACGTCGGCCAGCTGGTGACCGCGGCACAGGAAATCCATGGCCTGCAGATGTGCGTAACCCGGGGCGCGGATCTTGCAGCGATAAGGCTTGTTGGTGCCGTCGGAGACGAGGAAGACGCCAAACTCGCCCTTGGGGGCTTCGACAGCGGCATAAACCTCACCGGCCGGCACGTGATAGCCTTCGGTGTAGAGCTTGAAGTGGTGAATCAGGCCTTCCATCGAGCGCTTCATCTCGCCACGCTTCGGCGGTACGACCTTGCCGTCCAGCGAGGAAACCGGACCGGTCTTGGCATCGCCCAGCAGACGGTTGACGCACTGCTTCATGATCTTCACCGATTCGCGCATTTCGAACATGCGGATCAGGTAGCGATCGTAGCAGTCACCATTCTTGCCGACCATGATGTCGAAATCCAGATCGGCGTAGCACTCGTAGGGCTGCGACTTGCGCAGATCCCAGGCAGCGCCGGAGCCACGGACCATGACGCCCGAGAAGCCCCAGGCCCAGCAGTCGTCGAGGCTGACAACGCCGATATCGACGTTACGCTGCTTGAAGATGCGGTTGCCGGTGAGGAGATCGTCGATATCATCGAGCTTTTCCGGGAACTGGTCACACCATTTGCCGATGTCCTCGACGAGCTGGTGGGGCAGATCCTGGTGCACGCCACCGGGACGGATATAGGCGGCATGCATGCGCGAACCCGAGGCACGCTCATAGAATACCATGAGCTTCTCACGCTCCTCGAAGCCCCAGAGCGGCGGCGTGAGCGCGCCAACGTCCATGGCCTGAGTGGTGACGTTGAGCAGATGCGACAGGATGCGGCCGATTTCCGAGTAGAGAACGCGGATCAGCTGGCCACGGATCGGGATTTCCATGCCGAGCAGCTTTTCGACGGCCAGCGAATAGGCATGTTCCTGGTTCATCGGCGCGACATAATCGAGACGATCGAAATAGGGCAATGCCTGCAGATAGGTCTTGGTCTCGATCAGCTTCTCGGTGCCACGATGCAGGAGCCCGATATGGGGATCCACGCGCTCGACGATTTCACCGTCGAGTTCGAGCACCAGGCGCAGAACGCCGTGCGCTGCCGGGTGCTGCGGGCCGAAGTTGATGTTGAAGTTGCGGACGTTGTGTTCGTTCATGGTCCCTGCCCTTCCGCTCACTTGGCCGCTTTTTCATCGCCAGGCAGCACGTAGTCCGTGCCTTCCCAGGGCGAGAGGAAGTCGAAATTGCGGAATTCCTGCTTGAGCTCGACCGGTTCGTAGACAACACGTTTTGCGCTGTCGTCGTAGCGAACCTCGACGAAGCCGGTCGTGGGGAAGTCCTTGCGGAGCGGATGTCCTTCAAAACCGTAATCGGTCAGAATGCGGCGCAGGTCCGGGTGATCCGTAAAGAGGATACCGTACATGTCCCAGGCTTCACGCTCGAACCAGTCGGCGCCCGGAAAGACCGGACAGGCCGAAGGCACGGGCTTGAATTCGCCGGTCGCGACCTTGATGCGGATGCGCAGGTTCTGGCGCGGCGACAGCAAGTGGTAGACCACGTCGAAACGGTCTTCGCGCTTGGGATAGTCAACGCCGCAGATGTCGATCAGGTTGACGAAGCCGCACTGGACGTCGTCGCGCAGGAAGGTCAGAAGCGAGATCAGATTCTCGGACTTCGCCGTCAGCGTCAGCTCGCCAAAGTTGATTTCGCTCGACGCGATCAGCGCACCGCGCATTTCGGCGAGGTAGGAAGCGAGCTCGTTCAGGGCTTCACTCATGTTCTCAGTCCCTTCGCCTTACCGCTCGATCGTGCCCGTGCGCCGGATCTTTTTCTGCAGGAGCATCACGCCGTAAAGCAGAGCTTCTGCCGTGGGGGGACAGCCCGGCACGTAGATATCGACCGGCACGACGCGGTCGCAGCCGCGCACGACGGAATAGGAGTAATGATAGTAGCCGCCGCCATTGGCACAAGAGCCCATCGAGATGACATAGCGCGGCTCCGGCATCTGGTCATAGACCTTGCGGAGTGCGGGCGCCATCTTGTTGGTCAGCGTGCCGGCGACGATCATGACGTCGGACTGACGCGGGCTGGCGCGCGGCGCGAAACCGAAGCGCTCGGCGTCGTAGCGCGGCATGGAAAGCTGCATCATCTCGACGGCGCAGCAGGCCAGACCAAAGGTCATCCACATCAAAGAGCCGGTACGAGCCCAGTTGATCAGCTCGTCGGTCGAGGTGACCAGAAAACCCTTGTCGGCGAGCTCATTGTTGATCTCGCCGAAGAAGCGGTCATCGGCGCCAAGAGGCTTGCCGGTGTTGGGATCGATAATACCCTTCGCCTGCGGCGCGATCATCGTATCGGACTGGATCACTCCCATTCGAGCGCCCCCTTCTTCCATTCATAGATAAAGCCGACGGTGAGAACACCGAGGAAAACCATCATCGACCAGAAGCCGAACCAGCCGATTTCACCGAAGGAGACTGCCCAGGGAAACAGGAAGGCGACTTCGAGGTCGAAGATGATGAAGAGGATCGACACCAGGTAGAAGCGGATGTCGAACTTCATGCGGGCATCGTCGAACGCATTGAAGCCGCACTCGTAGGCCGACAGCTTCTCCGAATCAGGCGCCTTGTAGGCCACGGCAAACGGCGCCACCAAGAGCGCGATACCGATAATCAAGGATATGCCGATGAAGATGGCGATCGGAAGGTAAGAACCGAGCAGTTCAGTCATCATATCACCCTGCTTGTCTCGCATGCCTGATGGCATCTAGGGCGGAGTCGACAAGCCGTAAATAGAGTTGCAACGCGCCGTGGTTAGCGCAGGCAGCCACCCAGCGCAAGTCCAACCAAAGCCTTTTCACCCGATACCCGAGGGCACCTTACCAGCGGGTAAAATGTGTGTCTCGCGCAATCGCGCGTGCGATGCAAAAAGTTGTGGTGGAGGCTTTTTTTTGGAGTTTTAGAAGTGGCGCGAGTGACGGGGCTCGAACCCGCGACCTCCGGCGTGACAGGCCGGCACTCTAACCAACTGAGCTACACCCGCGCATTTCCAAATCGGGGTTCAAGGCGATCCCCGTCGAGCGGCTTGCCGTTCGATGACCGGCTCTCTACGGGGTTCATTTGGAGGTGTCAAGCAGCATTCAAAACAAATCCGCGACCACTCGATTTTTTGCCAAGAGCCCTCCCCCACACCTCCTGCGGGCATCGTGTTCGCGACAACGCGCCGCAGGCGGAAAACAGGGATTCTCGTCGCTTATCCACATGGCGCGCTCACGCTGCATGACAAAAAAACAAAAAATCTGCATAATCGCTCTTGCGGATTTTGCCCGATCCGCATAGATCACGGCCACCGACGCGGCGGAGATGATCCGGTCAGCGCACGGGCGATTAGCTCAGTTGGTAGAGCGCCTCGTTTACACCGAGGATGTCGGCGGTTCGAGTCCGTCATCGCCCACCATTTTTCCCGTCAGTTTTGCATCTTTTTTCGTCTTACATGCATGGCTTTGCCGGCCTGCTTGACCTCGAAGGCCCCAGTCTTGAGCACCAATTTGCTCAGGTTGCTCGAACCAAATGTTCCAGAATCAAAATTAAGTTTGGCATTCGACAATTGCTTTCCCAGCTCGGAGAGAGGGACCCATTCCTCACCTCCCTTCATGATGGACAGCACTTTCTCCAGAATCGGAATTGCGTCGGTCGCGCTCCGCAGAGGACTGGCAGCCTTCGGCTTCCCCCCAGGGGCCGTCTTGGCCATTAGGCTCTCGGTATAGATAAACTCCTGGCAAGCCTTACGGAAGCATTCGGGCGCCCTCTGCTGTCCAAAACCGAACACCTCAAGGCCATGTTCGCGGATTCGTGCAGCGAGCCGGGCAAAATCACCGTCCGATGTCACGAGGCAGAATCCATCGACCCGCCCACTGTACAGCAAGTCCATCGCATCAATGACAAGGGCGATGTCCGAGGAATTTTTCCCGGTCGTATAGGCAAACTGTTGTTGCGGAATGATTGCGTGGCGCATCAACGTGTCGGCCCAACCCTTGGAGCCGGCACTGGAAAAGTCGCCATAGATTCGCCTGACACTCGCCTCGCCCAAGCGCGCGACTTCCTCGAACACCCCGTCCGCAGCCTTGCTTGAAGTGTTCTCGGCGTCGATGAGGACTGCAAGACGACGGTGACGACTGCTGGCTGCCATGGATTTTCCTGTCCGTAGATCTCTGGAACTCAACCGATAGAAAATTAATTCACATACAACCTATCATCGTTTCTTTGACAAAGCGTGACCGCCGCATAGATCGTCAAAGGCCCGCCGGATCGCTCCAGCGGGCCAGTTTCTTTCTGAATTCCTGAGCCGCTTACTTCCCGCCGATTGGCCTAGTCGCTGCCGCCTTCTCGACCATATCAGTCACTTCGGCACGGCGTGCACCCTCAAGCGGCATGCGCGGCATGCGGACGCGCTCTGACCCGCGGCCCATGATCTGCTCGGCGAGCTTGATCGACTGGACGAGGTCGTGTTCGGCGTCGAGATGCAACAACGGCATGAACCAGCGGTAGATGCGGCGCGCTTCCATCCAGTCGCCACGGTCGGCGGCAGCGACCAGCGCCACCGATTCGGCCGGGAAGGCACTGGTGAGGCCGGAGACCCAGCCCTTGGCGCCCAGCATCAGGCCTTCGAGCGCCACGTCGTCGAGGCCGGCGAAGATGTCGTAGCGGTCGCCGAAGGCGTTGATCAGGTCGGTGAAGCGACGCGGGTCGGGCGCGCTTTCCTTGACGGCCTTGATATTCTTCACGCCGTCAAGCGCTTCCAGCACTTCCGCGCCGATGTTGACGCGGTAGGCCGGCGGGTTGTTGTAGAGCATGATCGGCAGGCCGGTTGCGTCCGCCACCGTCTTGAAATGAGCGACGAGTTCGTGCGGCTTCGGCACATAGACCATGGCCGGCAGAAGCATCAGGCCATCGGCGCCGATCTTTTCCGCATCGCGGGCATAGGCTGACGCGCGGCGCGTGTCGAATTCCGATACGCCGGTGACGATCGGCACGCGGCCGTTCACCACCTCGACGGCGGCCTTCAGGATGGTGCGCTTTTCTTCCGGATCGAGCGAGTTGTTCTCGCCGCAGGTGCCCATGACGATCAGGCCGTTGACGCCATCGTTGACGAGGGCGTCGAGCACGCGCTGGGTGGCGTCGATGTCGACCGAATAGTCTTCGTGGAATTGAGTCGTTGCGGCGGGGAATACGCCGTGCCAGCCGGTGGTCATGGGAAACTCCTGTTGATGAGGTGTATTCACCGTATACAGTTTGTCGACAAAATCAAGGGGCGCCCGTGAGGGCTGCGGGAGCGGTGTTTGGCGAGTTCAGAGGTTGGGGAGTTGTGCGGCGGCGGCAATATTGCGCGCCACATAATCCTGGATCTGGCGCACGATCTGGTCGGCATGGGCGACCGACAGACTGTCGGCCTCCTCCACATCGCCTGATCGGATCGCCTCGATGATCTTCTCGTGTTCCTCGACATAGCGGCGTGGCAAGCGATCGTCGAAGGTCTGATAATAGAGGCGCAGGATCCGGCGCCCCTCGTCCAGCAGGCGAGTGAAGAAGGATGTGTAATAGGGATTGCCGGCGCGCTCGGCGATGGCGACGTGGAATTCGCGGTTTGCCTCGATCATGGCAAAGGCGTCCTGTGCTTCCACGGCTTTTGCGAAGCTCTCCTGATGACGGACAATTTCGGCCATCCAGGCATCGCCGGAACGCTCGGCAGCACCACGCGTGGTCACACGGTACATCAGGCAGAGCGCCTCGAAATAGGTCGGCAGGCTGGAAAAATCGATGACGGCAACGATCGTGTTGCGGTTGGGCAGACTGGTGACCAGCCCCTCGGAGGTGAGCCGCAGCAGCGCCTCGCGAATCGGTGTGCGCGACATGCCGAAATGTTCGGAGAGACGCGTTTCATCGAGAGGACTGCCCGGAGCGCGTTCCATGGTCAGGATTTCGTGCCGCAGCGCCTTGTAGACCGATTCGGTGCCGGAGCCGCGTGTGCGCGGCCCCTCAGCCTTGCCATTCTCGGTGTGTGCGATGCCTGTCTCGTCCATGCCCATCGTCTCGCTCTGCCGGCAACCGCCGCAGCCTGTCATTCGGCGTCAGAACAGCGGTTAACAGCCGCGAAAGTCAAGGCTGGCATTCAAGCGGCGGAGGGATTCTCTTACCCCTGCAATTCCGGGCGGGCCTCGAGATACCATTCGACGAAGGCCTTCACGCCGTCTTCGAGCTTTGTGGTCGGCGTATAGCCGGTCAGCGCCTGCAGGAGATCGGGTGCCGCGTAGGTGCGCGGAACATCGCCCTTCTGCATCGGCAGCATGTGGCGGATCGCCGGCTGGCCAAGTGCCTTTTCCACCAATTCAACGAAATCCATCAGGTTTTCAGGCTGGCCGCCGCCGATATTGACCAGGCGGTAAGGCGCCTGGCGGGAGAGCGTCTCGATCCCCTCATCGTCGACGCGATTCGATTCGTCCGGGATGGCATGCGAGATCCTGACGATCGCCTCAACGAGATCGTCGATATAGGTGAAGTCGCGGCTCATCTTGCCTTCACCGTAGATCTCGATCGGTTGATCCTTCAGCATCAGATCGACGAACTTGAACAGCGCCATGTCCGGCCGGCCCCATGGGCCATAGACCGTGAAGAAGCGGAAGGCCGTGGTCGGCGTCTTGTAGAGATGGGCATGGGCATGCGCCATCAGCTCCATCGACTTCTTGGTGGCGGCATAGATGGTCAGCGGCTCGTCGGCGCGGTCCGTCTCGCGGAATGGCACCGTCGGATTGGCACCATAGATCGAGGAGGTGGAGGCGAGCATCAGGTGCTTGACCTTGTGTCGCTCGGCAAGCTCGATGATGTTGTAGGAGCCCGTGACGTTGGACGTCAGATAAGATTGCGGGTTTTCCAGGCTGTAGCGTACACCCGCCTGGGCCGCGAGGTGGATCACCACATCGGGTTTGGCCGTGGCCATGGCTTCTTCGACCGCCGAACGATCCTCGAGCATGGCAATGACCGGCTTGAAGGCCGGATACTGCGCAAGGGCCGCGTGGCGCATGTGCTTGAGCTTGACGTTGTAGTAGGGCGTCATGCCATCGAAGCCGGTCACCTCATGTCCGTCCGCCAGAAGCCGGCGGGCGAGATGGAAACCGATGAAGCCGGCTGTGCCGGTGATGAAGTAATGCATGCTCAGGCCTTTGCGGTCCGCTTGCCGATCGGGAGGTGCTTGAAGCCGTATTTCGCCATCTCCTCCGGCTTGTAGATGTTGCGCAGGTCGACGATGACGGGCGCCTTCATCTCCTGCTTCAGGCGGCGAAAATCCAGCGCACGGAACTCGTCCCATTCGGTGACCACGACGATGGCCTCGGCATCGGTCGCGATCTCGTAAGGGTTCGTGCCATAAGTGACAGGGCCAAGTACGGCCTTGGCCGCCTCCATGCCTTCGGGATCGAAGACATGCACGTCGGCGCCACCATCGAGCAGCGCCTGGACAATGGTGATGGCGGGCGCATCGCGCATGTCGTCGGTGTTCGGCTTGAAGGTCAGGCCGAGCACGGCGATCTTCTTGCCGCGCACAGTGCCGTCACAGGCGGCGATCACCTTGCGGCCCATGGCGCGCTTGCGGTTGTCGTTGACCATCACCGTCGTCTCGATCAGGCGCAACGGGCTGTCGAAGTCCTGCGCCGTCTTGACCAGCGCCAGCGTGTCTTTCGGGAAGCAGGAGCCGCCATAGCCCGGCCCGGCATGCAGGAACTTGTCGCCGATGCGCTTGTCCATGCCGATGCCCTTGGCCACTTTCTGCACATCGGCCCCGATATTCTCGCAGAGATCGGCAATCTCGTTGATGAAGGTGATCTTCATCGCCAGGAAGGCGTTGGCGGCATATTTGATCAGCTCGGAGGTGCGGCGTTCGCAGAAATAGAGCGGCGCCTCGTTGAGATAGAGCGGACGGTAGACTTCTCGCATCAGTTCGGTGGCGCGTCCGTCGCCCGTGCCGATGACGATGCGGTCGGGACGTTTGAAGTCGGAGATGGCGGCCCCTTCCCGCAGGAATTCCGGATTGGAGACGACGGCGATGTCCTTGTCCGGAAATTCCTCGCGGAAGATGCGCTCGATTTCGTCGCCGGTGCCGACAGGGACCGTGGACTTGGTGACCACCACCGTAAAGCCGGTGACGGCGGCGGCGATTTCGCGCGCGGCGGCATAGACGTAAGTCAGGTCGGCATGACCATCGCCGCGGCGAGACGGCGTGCCCACAGCAATGAAGACGACATCCGCGTTTGCGACGGGGCCAGCCAGATCAAGCGAGAAGCTCAGGCGGCCGGAAGCGCGGTTATGGGCAATGATCGCTTCGAGCCCCGGCTCGAAGATCGGCACTTCGCCGCGCTCCAGCGCCTCGACCTTTTCGGTCGACTTGTCGACACAGATCACCTCGTGACCGAAATCCGCCAAACAGGCTCCCGACACCAGGCCGACATAACCCGAGCCAATCATCACAATGCGCATTGAACACCTATCCTGACCATGATTGCATCCGGCTGCCGTCCGTTCCGCTATGGCGCGTAGAACACGACGCAGAGATGACAAACCTGTTAAGTCGCGCAGAATTCGTCATCGCATCCGAAGTGATCCGCGACGATGCGAGGAAATCCTGCCCCCCGTCTCGGTCTAGCCATCGATAGCAAATCTGTCAAAACCCATTGACGGGACGGTTAACCGAGCGGCGTGAGGTTTGCCCGCAGCCTTTGGTGTGCGGCTTCATCGAGCGAGAAATTCCACATCAGGGTGATCGCGGCGAGCTTGGGAAGGATGGGCAGGAAGGCGTAGAGGGCGGCCAGCATCGTCAGGGCCTCCGGCGTCTGGGCCGCCGACTGGCTTCCGATGAATCCGGCGAGGTCGAGCAGTGGGAAGACGATGCCGGCGGAGAGTGCGACCGCTAGCTTGGTGATAAAGCTCCAGGCCGCGAAATAGAGGCCGGAGCGCTGTTCGCCGGAGGCGACCGTGTCATTGTCGATGACGTCGGCCTGGATCGCCGGCGGCAGTGTCAGGTCGAATCCGAGCAGCAGGCCGGTGACGACGCAGACGATCGTGAAGGCGAAGACATCCCCCTCACCAAGGAAGCCGGCAACCGAGAAGACCGCGCAGGCCAGCATCATGGCGAAGCACCAGGCGCGATGCTTGCCGAGGCGCCGGGCGGTTGCGACCGCCAAGGGCACGCCGGCGATGGCGCAGAGAAAATACGTGAAGAGCAGTGGCCCCTGCAGTGCCGGCGCACCGAGGCGCTGCCCTACGAAATAGATAAACAGCGAGGCTGGAATGGCATTGGCAAAGCTGTTCAGCAGAAAGGCGGAGGCCAACCGCAGGAACGGGCCATTGGCGCGCAGATGGCGAAACCCCTCCCGCAAGGATAGCTTGCGCCGGGAGAAGTCGACCGGCTCGGGCACTGTGGTTACGGCGAGCAGACCCGTCAGCGGCAGCATCACGGCAATGAAGACGGCGATCCAGGCGAGGCCGTGAAAACCGATCGCGGTGTGGAGCCCCCCGACGAACGGGAGTGTGATGGCGATCAGCGATCCAATGAGCGTCGCCCCCTCCCGCCACGCCGAAAGCTTCACACGCGCCTGGTAGCCGGTCGCGAGTTCAGCCCCCCAGGCCGTGTAGGGCAACAGCGACCAGGTGGAACCGATGGAGAGCGCCACGCCCCAGAACGCGAGATAGCCGATGCTGGCATCCTCCGGCGGCCAAAACAGCATGAAGGCCGCGAGCGCCGTCAGCGGCGTGGAGATCAGGAAGAAGAAACGGCGGCGGCCGAAGCGGGATCGTACGCGGTCGGAAAGCCAGCCGAACAGGGGATCGGTGACCGCGTCGATCAGACGGATGCCGAGCAGCACGATACCGATCGTTGCCAGCGACATGGCGAAGTGATCCGCGTAAAAGGTCGGCAGAACGATGTAGAAGGGCAGCGCTATGGCGGCCATGGGGATCGCTGGCAGGGCGTAAAGCGCGAGGCGAGAGGGCGCCGGAGCCTGGTGTGTCATGATATCCCGATCAATTGGCTGTCTCAGACGTCTACGATTTTGCCGCGCTTGCGGTTTTACCGGAACGACGGCAGCGTTCGGAACAGTAGATGACGCTCTCCCAGTTGCGCTCCCACTTCTTGCGCCAGGCGAAGGGTCTGCGGCAGGCGGGGCAGGTCTTGTCGGGCAGATCGCCCTTGCGGATCATTTTCGGCATTTCGCTCCCTCGCTTCCTGCGCTGCAATTCGCATCTGAGGGCTGAGCGGATCACTTCAGGACAATCAAGCTGTTGAAGCTTGCCACCCCCTGCCCCACTTGCTAGCTCGAAGCCACAATCACGGGAGAGACATCACGATGCGAGAACATAAATTTGGCCGGACGGAATTCACGGTCAGCGATATCGGCTTCGGCGCATGGCAGATCGGTGGGTCCTGGGGCGAGGTTTCCGAGGCCGACGGCCGGGCAGCGCTCAATGCGGCCCTCGATGCCGGCATGACCTTCATCGATACGGCCGACGTCTATGGCGACGGCCGGTCGGAAAAGATCATCGCCGAGGTGCTGAAGGCACGCGGCGGCGAGCGGCCGATGGTGGCGTCCAAGGCCGGTCGCCGGCTGAACCCGCATGTGGCTGACGGTTACACCAAGGCCAATATCGAGGCGTTCATCGACCGCTCGCTGAAGAATCTGGAAATCGACAGTCTCGATCTCGTGCAGCTGCACTGCCCACCGACCGAAGTCTATTATCGACAGGACATGTTCGAGGGGCTCGAAGAGATCCGCAAGGCCGGCAAGATCAAGCACTACGGTGTCTCGGTGGAAAAGGTCGAGGAAGCGCTCAAGGCGATCGAATATCCGGGTGTGGCTTCGGTGCAGATCATCTTCAACATGTTCCGCCAGCGTGCCGCCAGCCTGTTCTTCCAGGAAGCCAAGCGCCGCAACGTCGCCGTCATCGCGCGCGTGCCGCTGGCAAGCGGGCTGCTTTCGGGCAAGATCACCGCGAGCACACAGTTTGCTGCTGAAGACCACCGCAATTTCAACCGCAATGGCGAGGCCTTTGACGTTGGTGAGACCTTTGCGGGTGTGCCTTTCGAGACAGGTCTCGCGGCGGTCGAGGAAGTCCGCAAGCTGGTACCATCAGGTGCCTCGATGGCGCAGTTTGCGCTGCGCTGGATCCTGATGCATGAGGCCGTCACGGTCGTCATCCCCGGCGCCCGCAATGGCGAGCAGGCCAAAGCGAATGCGGCAGCGTCCGATCTGGCAGCCCTCTCTGCCGATCTCATGGCTGCATCGCGCGAGGTCTATGAACGCCTGATCGCGCCGCATGTGCACCACCGCTGGTAGCAGGCGGGCGCTCTCAAAAGGACGAGGCCGGGTGAGCGATCACCCGGCCTCTCTTTTATCAAAACGTCGATTCGTCGATCAGTTCGTGCCCTGCAGGTTCACTTCCCAGAACAGCGTTTCGCCGGACGAATCGTCCACACCGTCGTTGTCGGTGACCGCAAAGGCCTTGCCCGAGGCGTCGAAGGCAAAGCCTTCGAGCTTGTCGACCACGTAGCCATTGGTGGCGGCCTTCAGGTCCGGAATGAAGTCGTGGACTTCTTCCTTGGTGACCGTCGGAAGCTGCTCGCCGAGCTTGGCGGGCTTCAAATCGGCGACGGCAACTCGGAAAAGCTTCTTGAGCTTGGCGTTGTCGCCGATCTGGTTGTCGCGCTCGACGATATAGACATAGTCGCCATGGGCGGTGATTTCCGACAGGCCGACCCAGCCTTCAGCGGCCTTTTCCAGCGGATAGCGAACGGCGCCCCATTCCTTGGACTTGGGGTTGTAGGAGAGGAGCTTCACCGAGCCCTTCTCGTCGTCACCCCATTCGCGCTGAACTGCCATCCAGAGGGTCATGTCGTCACCGGTGCCGACACTGGTGACACCTTCGAGGCCGAAGCGGGTCTGGCCTGCGAGCAGTTCAACTGGAAGGCCGATCTCGGCCTTGATCTCACCCTTGGCATCGACATTGTAGAGGCCATGGCCGACGAGCTTGGCAGCATCGCCTTCCGAGGCCAGCCAGAAGCCGCCCTTGCCGTCCAGCGCGATACCTTCGAGATCGAGCTTCTGGGCAGCGGCGCCGCCGCGGGTGACCGGCAGAGCCGAGGTGATGACGGCCGGCTTCTGCGTTGCGTCGATCGTGTAGATGGTCGGCTGCATCGCGTAGAAACTGTCATTGACCGCATAGAGCGTGCCTGCCTTTTCGGCATCGCCGACGAGGCCAGACAGAGCGCCCCAGCCGATCGGTGCACCATCGACCATGGCCGACTTCAGCATTGGATAGGCAGGCGTGCCTTCAGCCAGTTCATAGAGCATGACATGCGAGCGCGGGCCGCCGTCTTCGCCGAGGTCGACCTCGTTGGCGGTGACCAGCAGGTTGCGCGACGGAATGGCAACGGCGCCTTCCGGCGATACACCGGACGGCAGAAGCTGTGTCAGTTCCGGCTCGGCGCCGGTGTCCTTGTAGACCGCGGCGATCGAGGAACGCTCGGACAGAACGAAGAAGTAGTTGTGATCGCCGAAGGTTGCGACTTCCATGCCTTCCGGCTCGACGCCCTTGGACTTGGCACGCTTGTCGGGAAAGTGACCGATCTGGGCGATGGCCATTTCCAGCGACGGACCGGACTCATAGGCAACCTTGCCGGTCTTGTCGAAGATGGTGAAACTGCGCGAGCCACCGTTCCAGTCGCCTTCATTGGCAATAACCAGACGGTTGTCGTCGAGCCACTTCACGGCATCAGGCTCGCGCGGAACGCCTTCCCTTGTACCGGTGAACTTGAGTGCTCCATCCGACTTGGTGTCGATACCTTCAAGGTCGACCGTACCGGCAGAAAAATGGGCCTTCACGTCACCGGTCTTGCCGTCGACGATGGCAATGTGGTTGTTTTCCTGCAGCGTCACGGCGATTTCGCCGAGGCTGTTGATCGCGACGAATTCCGGCTCCGGATCCTCAGGTGCAATCTCGGCGAGACCGGTCAACGTGACGCGCTTCATCGAGCCGCAATCAGCAACGCCATCGTTGAGCGACAGGATGACGAGGTCACCGGCCGGCATCTGCGGCAGGGCGCCATCGTTCAGGTCTTCGTCACGCTCGTTTTCGATGGCGATGGCGACGAACGAGCCGTCCTTGGCCACGGCGACCGAATCCGGCTGACCGCCGATATCGCAGGTGGAATCGACAGCCTTCGAGGCAATGTCCACGATGGCGAGCTTGCCGGACGGGCTGGTAAAGTTCTCGGAGGTGTTGACCCCGACGAGTACCTTGCCGCCAGCGACAGCCACGGAAGTCGGCTCGCCGTCCATCATCACAGCGCCCGCAGCCTTCGGTGCCCTGGCGTCCGTGATGTCGATGAAGCCGATGCCACCGAGCGGGCTGTCGGAGTAGATCAGTGTGTTGCCGTCTTCCGAGGCGGTGATGATCTCGGCAGAGGTGGTGGTCAACTTGTCCTTGTCGGCCGGCAAATTGGCGGCGACCGGGAAGGCGGCAATGCGGTTGAAAACCTGTTCGGCAGCGGCCGGCAGGGCCACGGATGCAAAAAGCGCCGCCGTCAGGGCGACGCGGGAGAGACCATGGGTCATCGGGAAACCTCCAGTATCCAGAAATGGAACAAGAGGTTTCTGGGGCAGTCGGGTGACAGTCGGATGACAGATTGGCGGTCGTCCGACGTTTCCTGCCGGATATCCCGATAAGCTGTTCCTATAGGTTGCTGTTCTCGAGACCTGTCATTGGGACGCCGGCGATGCTTCCTTGCCGGCCTCGCGCAACATCAGGAAGAGTGAAGCCCCGAGGATCAGCAATGCGCCCAACCAGAGATAGCCGCTCGGCGCATAGCCGAAGACCAGCCAACCGGCAAAGACGTTGAGCGGGAGCTTCAGGTCGTCAAACGGCTGAACATAGGCCGCGTCAGCGGCATTGTAGGCGAGTGTCAGCAGATATTGCCCAAAGGCCGTCAGCAGACCGGCGGCGAGCAACAGCCAGAGGGTGAGGCCTTCCGGCACAGCGAAGCCACCGGCCACTGCGAGCCCGGCATTGATCGGCGTCAGCAGAACCAGCAGCCAGACCGTGACCGTTTCCGGTGCCTCGTAATGCGTAAGGTTCTTCATGATCAAAGAGGAACCGCCCCAGAGCAGGGCCGAAAAGACCGGCAGGAGGGCGGCCAGGGTGAAGCTGTCCGACCAGGGCTGGAGGATGATCATCGCGCCGACGAAGCCCGTCAGCGTCGCAAGCCAGCGGTCGCGGCCGACGGTCTCGCCGAGAAAGAGGCGTGCGCCGATGATGATGAAGAAGGGCGAGGTCATGACGAGAGCGATGGCCTGCCAGATCGGGACGGTGGCGAGGCCCGTGACCCAGGCCTGCACGCCGAAGGCGGCCAGCAGGACCCGCAGGATGTGGCGCACCGGATAGTCGGTCTTCATGGCACGCAGACCGAGCCGGAAGAGCAAGGGGAGAGAGAGGACGAGGGCAAAGCCATATTGCCAGAAGGCTGTTGAGGCCGGCGGGAAACCGAGCGTCATGGCAAGCCATTGCGTGACGACGTTGAGAGCGGCGAAGGCGACGCCCGCCAGAACCATGAAACCGGCGCCGAGGACGGCCCGGGAGCGCAAGAGCGAAACGGAGCTCTGATTCATGTCATTTTTCCTTTTCCAAAGGACCAACACAAACCAGGACAGATGAGGACGACGAAAAGCGCACCCGGACGGGCACGGATCTGCGCAGCAACGCCTCCGCGATCCGCAGCGAGCGGAACAGGGGCGTGGCCTGACCTCATTCTCTTTCATCCGGACTTTAACCGTCGGCTCCGGGTTTGCACCGGATCTGCTGACCCTGCCTTTCGCGAATGAAAGGCAGGCGCTCGCGGGCTTCGGGTTTCCCCGTTACCGCCGGTGGGGAGTTTCACCCCGCCCTGAGAACGAATGCCGGTACAACCGGCGCCTCACAGATAAGACAGGTCTCGCTGCAGCGCAAGAAGGGCAAAAAGAAAGCCCGGCACTAAGCCGGGCTCACCAGTATGTCAGCTGACCATCGGCACCGAAGGGTGCGACGGTCACGACGGATCAGCTGTTGACAGCGTCCTTCAGGCCCTTGCCGGCCGTGAACTTCGGAACGTTGCGAGCCGGGATGTCGACTTCAGCGCCGGTGGACGGGTTGCGGCCCTTGGAGGCTTCGCGACGGCCAACGGTGAAGGCGCCGAAGCCAGCGAGACGAATGTCGCCGCCGTTCTTCAGTTCAGCCTGGACCGTTTCAAAAACGGCATCAACGGCAGAGGCAGCGTCAGCCTTGGTGAGGCCAGCCTTCTCGGCGACCGCGGATACGAGTTCGTTCTTGTTCATGTTTCCACCCTTTCTGATTGGTATGAAACGACTCAAATGATTAAGTCGGGCGGAGAATACGAAAGCTTCTGCCCTTCGCAACTCAAAAGCACCTGAAAGCCCCGGAAAACAAGCCTTTCACGCGGCATTTCACAAAAAAGGCTGGCATAAATGCCAGCCTTTTTGTCGGTTTTGGAGCTTTGTGGCTCACTTATGGCAGATTTGCCTCAGTGAGCGATGGTTGCACCGGTTTCATCGGTGCCATCGACCACGCCGATCGCCGGCGTATCAACGGTTCCATCCCACTCGATCGGCTCGGGGACACGGACCAGGGCGTGCCTGATAACCTCGCCCATGCGCGACACCGGAACGATCTCCATGTTGTTCTTCACATTGTCCGGAATGTCCGCCAGATCCTTGGCGTTCTCTTCCGGAATGAGAACTTTCTTGATGCCACCGCGAAGGGCTGCGAGCAGCTTTTCCTTCAGGCCACCGATCGGCAGGACACGACCGCGCAGGGTGATTTCACCCGTCATGGCGACGTCCTTGTTGACCGGGATGCCGGTCATGATCGAGACGATCGCCGTTGCCATGGCAACACCTGCGGACGGACCATCCTTCGGGGTCGCCCCTTCCGGAACGTGAACGTGGATGTCGGACTTGTCGAAACGCGGCGGTTCGACACCGAAATCGACGGCGCGCGAACGGACATAGGATGCCGCTGCCGAAATCGATTCCTTCATCACTTCCTTCAGGTTGCCGGTGACCGTCATGCGGCCCTTGCCGGGCATCATGACGCCTTCGATGGTCAGCAATTCGCCGCCCACTTCCGTCCAGGCCAGACCCGTGACAACGCCGACCTGGTCTTCGCCCTCGGCTTCGCCGTGGCGGAAGCGCGGAACGCCCAGATATTCGTTGATGTTCGCACCGGTCACGGCAACCGAGGTCACCTTGCCCTTGATGATTTCGGTCACGGCCTTGCGGGCGAGCTTCATCAGTTCGCGTTCGAAGGAGCGCACACCGGCTTCGCGGGTGTACTGCTGGATGATCGCCATGATCGCCGAATCCGCCACGGAGAATTCTTCCGGGCGCAGGGCGTGTTCCTTGATCGCCTTGGGCAACAGGTGCCGCTTGGCGATTTCGAGCTTTTCATCCTCGGTGTAACCGGCAATGCGGATGATCTCCATGCGGTCCATGAGGGGACCCGGGATGTTCAGCGTATTGGCAGTCGTGACGAACATGACATTCGACAGGTCGTATTCCACTTCGAGATAGTGGTCCATGAATGTCGAGTTCTGTTCCGGATCCAGCACCTCGAGCAGGGCCGACGACGGGTCGCCACGGAAGTCCATGCCCATCTTGTCGATTTCGTCGAGCAGGAAGAGCGGGTTGGACTTCTTGGCCTTCTTCATCGACTGCACGATCTTGCCGGGCATCGAACCAATATAGGTGCGGCGGTGACCACGGATCTCCGCTTCGTCACGGACGCCACCGAGGGCCATGCGCACGTATTCGCGGCCGGTCGCCTTGGCGATCGACTTGGCGAGCGAGGTCTTGCCGACGCCCGGAGGACCGACGAGGCAGAGGATGGGGCCCTTGAGCTTCGTCGCGCGCGCCTGAACGGCGAGATATTCAACGATGCGTTCCTTGACCTTGTCTAGACCGAAATGGTCCTCGTCGAGGGTCTTCTCGGCCGCGTTGAGGTCGATCTTGACCTTGGACTTCTTGCTCCAGGGCAGACCGAGCAGCCAGTCGAGGTAGTTGCGCACGACGGTGGCTTCCGCCGACATCGGGCTCATGTGGCGCAGCTTCTTCAGCTCCGCATCGGCCTTTTCCTTGGCTTCCTTGGAAAGCTTGGTCTTGGCGATGCGCTCTTCCAGTTCGGCCATCTCGTCACGGCCGTCTTCGCCGTCGCCGAGTTCCTTCTGGATCGCCTTCATCTGTTCGTTGAGGTAGTATTCGCGCTGGGTCTTTTCCATCTGGCGCTTGACGCGCGAGCGGATGCGCTTCTCGACCTGCAAGACGGAGATCTCGCCTTCCATGAAGCCGAGCGCCTTTTCCAGACGCGTCTTGACGCTCACCGTTTCCAGCATTTCCTGCTTTTCGGTGATCTTGATGGAGAGATGCGAAGCGACCGTGTCGGCCAGCTTCGAGTAGTCCTCGATCTGGCTCGCGGCACCGACGACCTCGGGGGAGATCTTCTTGTTCAGCTTGACGTAGTTTTCGAATTCGGAAACCACCGAGCGGGACAGCGCCTCGATTTCCACGGCATCTTCTGCCGGTTCGGCAAGGATGATGGCCTTGGCCTCGTAATAGTCCTCGCGGGCCGTGTAGGCCTCGACCTTCGCACGTGCGCGTCCCTCGATCAGCACCTTCACGGTGCCGTCGGGCAGCTTCAGGAGCTGGAGCACATTGGCGACGGTGCCGACTTCGTAAATCGCGTCGGGCGTGGGATCGTCATCACTCGCATTGATTTGCGTGGCCAGCATGATCTGCTTGTCGGAACCCATCACCTCTTCCAGAGCGCGGATGGATTTTTCACGGCCGACGAACAGCGGGACGATCATGTGAGGAAACACCACGATGTCGCGCAGAGGAAGCACCGGATAGGTGTTCACCTCGTTTGCAGCTGACGTATTCGTCATTTCACTTCCTTTCAAACGTCCCGGGGAAACCGGGACTCCATGCCGACCCAAAAGAGGCGTCAGGCATACTTTCGATCCTCCAACAAGTGGAGTGGCGCCTCCGCCAATTCAAGTCTGCCGCCAAGGCCGGCGCCGAATCTGTGACGCCAGAATGACAAACCTCGTCGGCTTTCACACTACAAATCAAACCTGATGCGAGGCATTCGCGTCGCTTCGTCGCCCGGCTGGCTCCTCACAATCATATGGGTGGTCGCAGACAGGGATACGCGGCGATGGCATCAAGCACACAGGCGTTCACTCTCGCCCTTGTTCTAGCCCAATCAGCGCGCCTGACAACTGCGGAATGCCGTATATGCGCAGGCGGGCCGCGAAAACCACAGGCAACGGCAAAAAAGGTCATCTTAAACGGAAAAGCCCGCCACAAGGGCGGGCTCTTCGTCTGAATTGATCCGGATCGATCAGGCGGAAGCGTTGGCCTTCTCTTCCTGACGGTCGGCATAGATGTAGAGCGGACGGGAGCTGCCGTTGACGACGTCGTCGGAGATGACAACCTCGCGGACACCTTCCAGCTCCGGCAGTTCGAACATCGTATCGAGCAGGATCTTCTCCATGATCGAACGAAGGCCACGCGCGCCGGTCTTGCGGGTGATCGCCTTGCGGGCGATTTCGCGAAGCGCGTCCTCGTGGAAGGACAGTTCGACATCCTCCATCTCGAACAGGCGCTGGTACTGCTTGACGAGCGCGTTCTTCGGCTCGGAGAGGATCTGGATCAGCGCGTCCTCGTCCAGGTCCTCGAGCGTTGCCAGAACGGGCAGACGGCCGATGAATTCCGGGATGAGACCGAACTTGACGAGATCTTCCGGCTCCAGTTCACGCAGCACTTCGCCAACGCGACGATCGTCTTCCGCCTTCACCGTTGCGCCAAAACCGATCGAGGTCTTTTCGCCGCGGGCAGAGATGATCTTGTCGAGGCCGGCAAAGGCCCCGCCGCAGATGAATAGGATGTTGGTCGTATCCACCTGCAGGAATTCCTGCTGGGGATGCTTGCGACCACCCTGCGGAGGAACGGATGCGACCGTGCCTTCCATGATCTTCAGCAGCGCCTGCTGGACGCCCTCGCCCGATACGTCGCGGGTGATCGAGGGATTGTCCGACTTGCGGGAAATCTTGTCGACTTCGTCGATGTAGACGATGCCGCGCTGAGCGCGCTCGACATTGTAATCCGCAGACTGCAGGAGCTTGAGGATGATGTTTTCGACGTCTTCACCGACGTAACCGGCTTCGGTCAGGGTCGTGGCATCGGCCATGGTGAAGGGAACGTCGATGATGCGCGCCAATGTCTGGGCCAGATAAGTCTTGCCGCAGCCGGTCGGGCCGACCAGCATGATGTTCGACTTCGCCAGTTCGACTTCGCCGCCCTTGGAGGCGTGCGACAGGCGCTTGTAGTGGTTGTGAACGGCCACGGACAGGATCTTCTTCGCCTGCTTCTGACCGATCACGTATTCATCGAGAATCTTGATGATGTCCTGCGGCGTGGGAACGCCGTCGCGAGACTTGACCATCGAAGACTTGTTCTCTTCGCGGATGATATCCATGCAGAGTTCGACGCATTCATCGCAGATGAACACAGTCGGTCCGGCAATCAGCTTGCGGACCTCGTGCTGGCTCTTGCCGCAGAAGGAACAATAAAGGGTATTCTTGGAGTCACCGCCGTTGCTTCCGCTGACTTTGCTCATGTCTTTATCCTTCCAGCACGCCGCGCCACCGCAGTCACGGCAGGGCGGTCACTCACACTGTCCGGCTCCCACCGCCGCCGTTGGGGGGAACCTCTTCCGATCCGGAGCTACTAGCCGATCCGACCATGTCGGAGCGGCGGCAACGAAAACTCCCAGTCTCGGCAGACTATGTCATAAAGATTCAACATAGCCTTAATCCTACTAATAGCGCTTTTACGCCGACTTTAAACCCCGCCTGCCATCACGTCTGCCGGCATCTGGCCGATGCCGGCGGCAGAAGCGCGGATCAAGCAGACGGTGCAGCGCCTTCCATTTCGACGCGCGAGGTCAGGATACGGTCGATCAGACCCCAGTCCTTGGCTTCGCTCGATTCCATGAAGTGGTCACGATCAAGCGTGTTCTCAACTTCGTCATAGGTCCGGCCCGTGTGCTTGACATAGACCTCATTCAGGCGACGCTTCATCTTAATAATGTCACGAGCATGACGTTCAATGTCGGAGGCCTGGCCCTGGAAACCGCCAGAGGGCTGGTGAACCATGATGCGCGCGTTCGGGGTTGCGAAGCGCATACCCTTTTCGCCAGCAGCCAGCAGCAGCGACCCCATTGATGCGGCCTGGCCGATGCACAGCGTCGAAACGGCCGGACGAATGAACTGCATCGTGTCGTAGATCGCCATACCCGACGTGACGACACCGCCCGGCGAATTGATGTAGATGGCGATTTCCTTCTTCGGGTTCTCGGCCTCGAGGAACAGAAGCTGGGCGCAGACGAGCGAGGCCATGGTGTCTTCGACCGGCCCTGTCAGAAAGATGATCCGCTCCTTCAGCAGTCGAGAAAAAATGTCGTAGGAGCGCTCGCCACGATTGGTCTGCTCGACGACCATCGGCACCAGAGCGAGAGCGGTATCAACGGGATTTCTCATGTCGGTCCTTTTCAGCCTCTCCCCGGCACGTTCGGTGGCGGGAATCACGTAATCTTTGTCAATCCCTACATAGAGTGTCCGCACCCCGACATTCAAGACATGAGGACCGGATATCCTTAATGGTCAAAATGCGTCGAGCGCTGCAGAACCTGAGTTTCCCGTCGGTCGACAGCGCGCTTGGAGCCATCACCTCGGATCGATACACAAGAAACGGCTAACATGGTGAAATTTCGGTAAGCCTGGCTTTCACCCACGTCCGGGAACCAACACGATCCTGGGGGTATTCATAGTGACTGCTTAACCTGCTTGAGCCATTCTTGGGCGATAATCTGCCGCTTTCATTTCAGGAATTTGATCGTGATTGACGTGAAGACCGCGTTTTTTCTCTGGGTGATCCAGGCCAACACGCTTGCGATTCTGCTGATTGCCATCTGGCTGCATGCACGCGATCAGAAGCATTTCCTCTGGTTCGGCATCGGCTTCCTATTCCATGCCAACGGTCTCGGCATGGTGGGGATGCGCGGGCAGATCCCCGACTTCATCTCGATCCAGGTGGCCAACACCCTTTCGCTGGTCGGCTTCAGCTTCTGGGCAAAGGGGCTAGCCGCCCTCGATCACCGGCCGGGCTCGCCTTTTTTCCTGCTGCCGCCGCTCCTCTGGATCGTCGGAAACTTCGTTCCATCCATTCGGGACGACTTCGCCTTCCGGGTCTCGCTCTACAATGCAGGCGCCTCGCTCGGCTTTGCGATCCTGGCGGTGATTGCATCGCGCGCGCGCTTCAGCACGAGCCGCGACCGGACGCTTCTCACTCTTCTCTGGGGGATGCAGGTCATTGCCGGCATCGGCCACATCGTCGTTGTCCTGCATCTACGGCCGACGAGTTTCGCCGATGATTTCTTCGGGATGTGGATGGGCACGTTCGTTGTGATCTGCTTCATCACATCGGCCGTCATTCTCGCCAAGATCACGATGGACCGCTCGGAGGAACAACTGCAGGCTCTGGTCCGGACAGATCCGCTGACCGGGGCGCTCAACCGGCGCGGTTTTTCCGAGGCCTATCAGAGGCTGGCGGAGACCTCCCCCCTCGACATGCTCGGGGTTCTGGTTTTCGACCTCGATCACTTCAAGCAGATCAATGATCGCTACGGCCACACGACCGGCGACAGGGTGCTGCAGGAATTTGCAAAGGTCTGCCGCTCGCTTCTGCCGCAGCGCGCCGTCTTCGCGCGCACCGGCGGCGAGGAGTTCGCCGCCATCCTGGCCATCTCTGAGCCGAGGGATGCGGCGCTCTTTGCCGAAACCGTACGGCTGGCATTCGCAGACCGCAGCTTTCCAACCGGCGAGGCACCCATCTCGGTCACCACGAGCGTGGGCATCTCGGTCAGCCCGCTCCATACGGCCAATCTGGATCATCTCCTTTCGGAGGCCGATCTTGCGCTCTACACGGCCAAGGCGCAGGGGCGAAACCGGACCTCGGTTCGCGCCGGCAACAGGACCGTCACCGTCCCGCCTTCCCGGGAAGAGAGCCCGCTGGAAGAGGTCGACCGCCAGGCTGATCGGCATGTGGCCATCCTCAATCGCATCTCCGCCGTTGCCCACAAGCTGAACGACTGAGTGGCATCGCCTCCCCTTGCGCTGGGCAATGCAAGGGATAAACAGGACGGCATGACACAGACCTCGTTTCTCTCCATCGATCCGGCCATGCGCCGGGTCTCGCTCAACGCCCGCGATCCCGGCTTCTACGGTGATCCGAACCGCACATATGCGGCGCTCCATGCAAGCTGTCCGACCTTTTACTGGGAGGAGCAGAAGCAGTGGTTCTTCACCGGATATGACCATGTGAATGCGCTTCTTCGCGATCGCCGCTTCGGCCGGCAAATCCTGCATATTGCGACGCGCGAGGAGCTTGGCATGGCCGAGCCCGCCGCACATACCCGACATTTCGACAAGGCCGAGGAACACTCGCTCCTGGAAATCGAACCGCCAGAGCACACGCGGTTGAGGACACTGGTCAACCGTGCCTTCGTCTCCCGTCACGTGGAGAAGATGACGCCCGAGATCGAGGCGCTGGCCAACCGCTTGATCGACACTTTCGAGAAGGATGGCCAGACAGAGCTTCTTTCGAGCTTTGCCGATATCATTCCAGTGACGATGATCGCGCGGATGATCGGCATTCCCGAGACCATGGGACCTCAGCTCCTCAAATGGAGCCACGACTATGTCGGCATGTACATGTTCAAGCGGACCCGTGCTGACGAGGACGCCGCAGATCGCTCCGCCAAGGAATTTGCAGACTATGTGCGTGAAGTCATCGCCGAGAGACGGAACGAGCCGCGCGACGATCTCTTGAGCCACATGATCCATACCGAGCACAAGGGGCAGTTTCTCACCGAGGACGAGCTGATCTCGACGACCATCGTGCTGTTGAATGCCGGGCACGAGGCCACTGTGCACCAGATCGGCAATTCGGTTCGGGTAATCCTCGAAAGCGGTATCGATCCGGCCGTGCTGTTCACCGACGAGAAGTCGACGGAACGGACCGTGGAAGAGACGCTCCGGATCGGTGCGCCGGTGCACATCTTCCAGCGCTGGTGCCTGGAGCCCTGCGAAATCGACGGCGTGTCCTTCAAGCGTGGGGACAAGGTGAGCCTGATCCTGGCTGCCGCCAATCTCGATCCGCAGAAATTTCCTGATCCGCTCACCTTCAAACCTGATCGCGACGAAGGGGCCAATCTTTCCTTCGGAGCCGGCATCCATTTCTGCATCGGCGCGCCGCTCGCCCGTCTCGAGCTCAACATCGTGTTGCCGCTGCTCTTCAAGCGGCTGCCGGGACTGAAAATCGCGGAGACGCCCGCGGTCAAGGACGTCTATCATTTCCACGGACTGGAGCGGCTCGACCTTCGCTGGTGAGGTCGGACGTGTCCGTGTAGCGGGCCGTCAGGCTTTCGACGGCCTGACGCATGGCAAGACGCAGGTCTGGCGGGTCGAGCACCTCAACCTCCGTTCCAAGCTTGAGCATTTCAGACACGGCCATGCGTTCATGCGCCACGGGTAGCCGGAGAGTTCGCCAGCCGCGCTCGTCAGGTTCTCCGATGAATTCCAGATTGGTTCGGACATAAGGCGGCGCCATGTGCCCGATTTCCTTCAAGCCCCAGGGGGAGAGCCTGATGGTGGCCCAATCGGGGTAAAGCTCGCGTTCGAGCCGACGCGTGCTTTCGCGCCAATAGGCCGCAAGGTCGAACTCTATCGGCCAGTCGAAACGTTCGTCTGTGACGAGGAGATCGAGGACGCGGGAGATGCGATAGGTGCGCGCCGCAGCATCGACGCGGGCGACGAGATACCAGGCGCCGCCCTTCATCACGATGCCGAGCGGTTCGGCGACCCGGTTCTTTTCCGCCTTCCAGGAGCGATAGCGCATTCGGATGCGTTTGGAGTTCCAGACCGCATCCGCAATCGCCTGGAGGTGGGCGGGCTGCTCGCCCTCAGCCAACCAGGCGGGCGCATCGAGATGAAATTTCGACTGCATGCGCCGGGCACTTTCGCGCAGATCCTCGGGCAATGCGGCAGTGAGCTTCTTCTGCGCGCCAGCCATCAGGGAACCAAGGCCGAGATCGGCTGCAGCTCCAGGGATGCCGGAGAGAAACATGGCCTGCGCTTCGGCGGGGGTGAGGCCATTGAGCCGGACGCGGTATCCATCCAGCAACCTGTAGCCACCGTCGGAACCGCGCTCGCTGTAAACGGGGATGCCCGACAGCGAAAGAGCGTCGATGTCGCGATAGATGGTGCGCACCGACACATCGTTTTCCGCGGCCAGCGCCTCGGCCGTTACCAGCCCCTTTGCCTGAAGCGTCGTCAGAATATTGATCAGCCGGCTCGCGCGCATCGAAAAAAACCTCGTCTCGATGAATATGCTAAACCAACCTGACAGGTTCTGACAGGTATGGTGGCGCATTCTCCCCTCATCGCCGCGTGGCGAAACGCATTTCAAAGGGAGACACAAGATGACCACGAACCGGCCGATCACCCTCTTCTACTCGCCCCAGACCCGCGCCACCGGCGCGCGTGTGCTGCTGGAGGAGTTGAAGGCGCCTTACGAGCTGCATGTTCTCAATATGAAGGCGGATGAGCAGCGCCAGCCGGCCTATCTCGCGATCAACCCGCTTGGCAAGGTGCCGGCGGTGCGAGTCGGCGATACGCTGGTCACCGAGCAGGGCGCGATCTACCTCTATCTGGCGGATCTATACCCCGAGGCAGGCCTTGCTCCTGCCATCGACGATCCGGAGCGTGGAGCCTATGTTCGCTGGCTGTTCATCTATGGCAACTGCTTCGAGCCGGCGGTCGTCGATCGCCACATGAAGCGCGATCCGGCCTCGATGAATGAAACACCCTATGCCAGCTACGATTCCCTCATCGACCTGGTGGAGGAGACACTGAAGAAGGGACCCTATCTGCTCGGCGAGCGGTTCACTGCGGCCGATCTGCTCTGGGGTATTGCGCTCCGCTGGACGACGATGTTCGGCCTCGTCGAAACCCGCCCTGCCTTTCAGGCCTATATGGCGCGTATCGACGGTCGCGCGAGTATTCAGAAAGTCTGGGCCGAGGATGCCGCGATGGTCGCCATGCACGAAGCGGCCGTAAAGGCGAGAGAGCTTGTAGGCTGATCGAAGTGTGAGGACCGGTCGCCCGCAGATCGACCGGTCCTCAGGGCAGCAATGATGTTCAGGCTTTGGCCATGTAGCGCGATGCGGGGACCCGCTTCGACAGATGCGGGCCAAGGTTTTGTCGAGCCGCACCAAACTGAGCCAGCAGGGAGGCGTCTTCCAGAGACGGGACAGTCACCAGTTCTCCCTGATCGAGGCCCACGACTGCGGACCTGACGAGATCCTCTACATCCATGACTCTTTCCGGATCGATGTGGTCAAAGCTCGAGCCGACGCGATCGAAGATTTCCGTGCGGGTCAAACCTGGCAGGACAGCCTGGATCCGTACCGGGGTCTCGCGCAATTCATGCGCCAGCGACTGGGTCAGCGCCAGGATGAAGGCTTTCGAGGCGCTGTAAGTCCCGTTAAAGATCTCCGGCGCGAGGGCCACCACAGAGGCGATATTGATGATCGTGCCCCGCCCTCTCTGGGCAAACGCCTGGGCTGCCGCGACGGCCAGCCGATTGGCGGCGGTGACGTTGATGGCGATCATGCGATCGAGATAGTCGATGTCGCCGTCCAGCAGAACGCCGTTCGGACCGATGCCGGCATTGTTGACCAGGACCGAGATCGCCTGATCGGCCCGCAGCCTCTCCTCGACACGCTTGACGTCGGCGGGAAGCGTCAAGTCGGCCTTGAGGATGTCGGCGGCAATACCATGCCCGTCCTTAAGTTCGGCGGCCAGAGCCGCCAGGCGCTCTTCGTCGCGGGCAACAAGCAGCAGGTCATGACCACGTTCTGCAAGCTTTCGGGCATAGGTTGCGCCGATGCCCGACGAGGCGCCGGTGACAAGGGCAGTTCCAAGGGTCGAGGACATGATCAATCTCCGGGCTTTAATTTACTGGCATATGCCACTATATATGCAGCAAGCAGGGGAAGACTTCAAGGCCCGCGCGAATTTTGTTGAAATTTCGTTTAGCTATCGGAGGCCCCAGACGATCGGGCCGTTCAAGGAAAGGACATTGCGGGATGCAAAACGAGAAGGATGTCTGGTTTCACTGCAACAATAGCGCCATCCGGCGCGCAACGCGCCAACTCGGCCAGCTCTATGACGAGGCCATAGGAGATAGCGGCCTGAAGGGCACGCAATTCTCGCTGATGTCCCAGATAGCGGTGCTCGGCAACCCCACACAGAAGGCCCTGGCCGAGTCCATGGTCATGGACCTGTCTGCTCTCGGCCATACGCTGAAGCCGCTGATCCGCGACGGCTTCGTGATCCTCGTGCCGGACGAAAAGGATGGACGGGCCCGCCGCGTTCAACTGACCGAGCAAGGGCTACGCCAGCGCGACGAGATGCTCAAAGCCTGGCGTGAGGCACAAGACCGCTTCGATAAGGCCTTTGGCAAGGAGAGATCGGAGGAACTGCGGCGCACTCTGGCGTTCATCGCATCCCCGGATTTCGCGAAGGCCTTCAACTCCAACTGAAGCAACCTTACCTTACAGGCGGATCACATAGTCCTTGCGAGTCGTTTCAAGGACTTCCCAGGTTCCCTTGAAGCCGGGTCTGAGCACCAGGCGGTCGCCGGCTCTCAGGACGACCGCTGCGCCGCCATCCTCGGTCACCACCGAGTGGCCTTCGAGAATGTGGAAATATTCCCATTCGTCATAGGAAATCCGCCATTTGCCCGGCGTCGACTGCCAGATGCCGGCATAGATGCCGCCCTCCGCTTCCTCGATGTTCCAGGTGGTGAAGTGCGGATCGCCCGAGATCAGGCGGTCGGCAGCGGGAGCCCCCTCCTCCGGGGTGACGGTGGAGGGATCAAAAGGCAGGAACAAGCTCATCATGGTCTCCAGATAGACAAGCGGCGGTGTTTTTTTTCGCACCGCCGCTGAGAGGCAGATCAGGCGTTGGAAAGAGCCTGTTCGAGATCGGCGATGATGTCTTCGGCATCCTCGATACCGATAGACAGGCGCACGACGTCAGGTCCGGCACCGGCGGCGATCTGTTGGGATTCGGAAAGCTGCGCATGGGTCGTCGAGGCCGGATGGATGATCAGCGAGCGGGTGTCGCCGATATTGGCGAGATGCGAGAAGAGCTTCAAGCCACCGACCAGCGCCTTGCCGGCTTCAAGCCCGCCCTTGATGCCGAAGGTGAAGACGGAGCCGGCGCCCTTCGGCGAATAGCGCTTCTGCAAGGCATTGTTCGGATCGTCGGGAAGGCCTGAATAGTTGACCCAGGCGACCTTCGGATGGCTCTTCAGCCAGGTCGCGACCTTCATCGCATTGTCGCAGTGGCGCTGCATGCGCAGCGGCAGTGTCTCGATGCCGGTCAGAAGCAGAAAGGCGTTCATCGGGGCAATCGCCGGCCCGAGGTCACGCAGGCCGAGGACACGGCAGGCGATGGCGAAGGCGAAATTGCCGAAGGTCTGGTGCAGAACGACGCCATTATATTCCGGGCGCGGCTCGGACAGCATCGGATATTGGCCTGGCTTGGCCGACCAGTCGAACGTGCCGCCATCGACGATGACACCGCCCATGGAATTGCCATGGCCGCCGAGGAACTTCGTGACCGAATGCACGATGATGTCGGCGCCATGCTCCAGCGGGCGGATCAGGTAGGGGCTTGCCATGGTGTTGTCGACGATCAGCGGCAGGCCATGGCGATGGGCGACCTCGGCGATGGCTTCGATGTCGACGAAGGTGCCGCCGGGATTGGCGAGACTTTCGATAAAGACGGCCTTGGTCTTGTCATCGATCTGGGCTGCGAAGCTTTCCGGATCCGCCGGATCGGCCCAGCGCACCTGCCATCCGAAATTCTTGAAGGCATGGCCGAACTGGTTGATCGAGCCGCCATAGAGTTTCCTTGCCGCGACGAAATTGTCGCCGGGCTGCATCAGCGAATGGAAGATCAGGAGCTGGGCTGCATGACCCGAGGCAACCGCGAGTGCTGCCGTGCCGCCTTCCAGCGCGGCAATCCGCTCTTCCAGAACGCCCTGGGTGGGGTTCATGATGCGGGTGTAGATATTGCCGAACTCCTTGAGCGCAAAGAGATTTGCCGCATGATCGCTGTCGTTGAAGACATAGGCTGTGGTCTGGTAGATCGGCGTGATGCGCGCGCCCGTGGTGGGATCCGGCTGGGCGCCGGCATGGATGGCTAGCGTGGCGAAACCCGGATTGTTCTCCGACATTGTTTGGTCCTCCCTGTGTGACTTCGGGGCGGATCATAATCGGTCGCCGCCCGATGTCAGCCCGGATTATTCCAAAGTGCGGCAGTGATCAGGAAATTCATACTTGATCGAGGTCAATGTCGCCGCGCGAAGTGCTGGCATGCTCTTCCCAGTCAAAGGAGAGCCCCATGACACCCACGATCGCCGATCCCGTCCGCCACACCGTGCAGCAAATAGTCTCCTGGTTCGCCCGAGGCTTCGAACAACCCGCGCAGAGCGAAATGCTCGCAGGCCTGTCCGATGCCGAAGTTCAGGCACTGGCTGACGATTGCGGCATCAACGCCCACCAGTTGCAGGCGCTCGTGAAGGCCGGCCCGCATGCGGCCGACGAAATGCCGGCGATGATGCGGGCGCTCAACATCGATCCGGCCGAAGTCGAATACCACATGCGCCGGGTGTTCCTCGACATGCAGGTTACCTGTGCGCAATGTTCGTCCAAGGACACCTGCCGTCAGCATCTGCAGCAGGGCCAGGCCGAGCAAATCTTTATCGACTATTGCGGAAATGCCGATACGCTGAACGCGCTCCGCGCCAATCCCGACCTACTGATCGGCGCCTAGACCTTCAGAGCCCGAGCCTGGGTATCTCGATCGCCGGGCAGCGATCCATGACCACACGGATGCCGGCCTCTTCGGCCGGCTTGATTGCGATATCGTCGCGCACGGAGAGCTGTCCCCAGATCACCTTTGGACGGGTTGGCAGGGCGAGCGCTTCAGTCACCACCTCACCAAGATGTTCCGGTGCGCGGAAAACGTCGACCATGTCGATCGCCTCTGGAATATCGGCCATCGTGGCGAACACGGTCTGGCCGAGGATCTCCTTGCCGGCCTGACCGGGATTGACCGGATAGACCTTGTAGCCCTTCGACAGCAGGAACCGCATCACGCCGAAGCTCGGACGGTCCGGCTTTGGCGATGCGCCGAGAAGCGCGATGGTTTTCACCTCGCCGAGGATGCCCCTCAGATAATCAGCGCTATATTGATCGTGATCGGCCATCTGCATCTCCTCTTTCACCGTATTCAGAGGATTAAATGGGGTGGCAATGACCTGCAACAAGGCATGGAACCGCCACGACGCACAACACGTTGATCGAGCGCCGAGAAGGAGGAACGTGATGCGACTGTCTCACCTTGCCATCATGACGATCGCGACCATGACGCTGGCCGAGCCTGCCCTTGCGATCTCACGCTACAATTCAACGACCCTCACCTGTGATCAGGTGCGCCAGCGCGTGATCAACGAACGCGCGGTGATCCTGCGCTATCCGTCGACACGGGTGAAGGGCATGACCCTTTATGATCGCTACGTTACCCGCAGTGCCATGTGCGATCCGCACGAATATGCGGAACGGGCCTATGTGCCGACGCGCGACACCGACCGCTGCCCGGTCCTGAACTGCCAGGACTACGATCCCGAGTCGCGTCGTTTCGGCCTCGGCAAGCCCGTCATCCGGTTCTGACGCTATCGTGGCGTTCAGGCCGCGTGCCCCTGAGCCGAGCCCGGATGCATGCGCTCGTAGACCAGCGGATATTCGGAAACTAGCGCCCGGTTCATGACGACCCTGATGCCGCCCGCCTCTGCCCTTGCAGCTGCGGCGTCATCACGAATGCCGAGCTGGCACCAGATCGCGGCCGGGCGCGGGCTCAGTGCCAACACATCCTCAACGATGCCGGTAAGATGCTCAGGGCGGCGAAAGACGTCGACGAGATGTATGGGTTCGGGGATCTCGGCCAGCGAGCCGTAGACGCGTTGCCCCAGGATGAGTTCGCCAGTGTGCAGGGGATTGACCGGAAAGACGCGGTATCCCTTGCCCAGCAAGAAGCCGGAGATCCAGTGACTGGGGCGCTTGTCATCCGTCGAAGCGCCAAGGACGGCCACGTTCTTGGCCGTCGCAAGGATATCGGCGAGGTCGCTGTTCGCATAGAAATCGTGGTTCATGGCGTTCCTCCCGGCCCGCGAGGGCCTCTGGTTCACCCGTCCTTTCATGTCCCGATCCGACTGTAGCGCTGGCGAGTTAACGACCCCATCGGAGGATCACTCAAATACCACCCATCAGACGGGCAGCACGACATGGCCGTGCTCGTCCTGCGGAAAGAAGGGATTGAACGCAATCTCCCAGAGATGACCGTCGGGGTCCGCGACATAGCCGGAATACCCGCCCCAAGTCACCTTCCGGGGTGCCTTGACCAGGGTGCCGCCACAGGAGACAACAAATTTCACGACGGCATCGACACCAATTTCGCTCGATACATTGTAGGCGAGCGCGACGCCCCGGAAACCCGCAGCCGTGTTCTCCACATGCGCATCTTCGGCAAGGCTCGCTCGGGAAAAGAGACCGAGGACTGTGCCCTTTAACTGGATGAAGGTGATGTCGTCGTTGGAAGCGGACGATTTCGTCCAGCCCAGTCTCGCATAAAAGTCCGTGCTGCGGGCGACGTCCGTGACGCCAAGGGTAATGAGCGAGATTCGGCGTTCCAGCGACATGCTTGTCTCCATTCAGGGTCCTGCCGATACGTTCGGTTTATGTTTTCATTATGTTCATGTGCATATTAGCCAAATCATAGGTTGCGAAGGCGCCTCCCGACACACCTGTTCCATATGCAAAGAAAGTGGAACACCCCTCTCTGCATCCCGTCGCTGTCCATCCGAGAGTGCATGACGAATGCCTGAGCGAGCCCCTGATTGGGGTAAAATAATACCCCATCTCCATCCACTTGTTTTCACACACTTTTTCTGACTAGGTGCCAAGTTGATCGATCTTGACGTCTTTCTGCTGGATCTCTATACCGCTCCCAAGACTGCGGCCCTTCGGGACCGCTTTCTTTTTTGCGCCCAACACGCGCGAAACAAGCAACAAGAAACGCCTGCAGTTTCGACAGACGGAACCGCGGGATCACACTGAAAGAGACCCCAATGTCTACCTTCGTTCAGAAGCCTGCAGAGGTGGAGAAGAAGTGGATCCTCATCGACGCCGAAGGGCTCGTTGTCGGCCGCCTCGCCACCATCATCGCCATGCACCTGCGTGGCAAGCACAAGGCCACCTACACCCCCCATGTTGACGACGGCGACAACGTCATCGTCATCAATGCCGAAAAGGTCGTACTCACCGGCAACAAGTATGCCGACAAGAAGTACTACTGGCACACCGGCTATCCGGGCGGCATCAAGGAGCGTACGGCTCGCCAGATCATCGAAGGCCGCTTCCCGGAGCGCGTTCTTGAGAAGGCCGTCGAGCGCATGATTCCGCGTGGTCCGCTCGGCCGTCGCCAGATGAAGAACCTGCGCGTTTACGCTGGCACGAACCACCCGCATGAAGCTCAGCAGCCCGTCGCTCTCGACGTCGCTTCGCTGAACAGCAAGAACACAAGGAGCGCCTAAGTATGGCCGATCTTTCTTCCCTGAAGGACCTTGCCCCGGCACAGGACGCAGCTCCGGCTCACGTCCGCAAGGTCGACTCCCTGGGTCGCTCCTACGCCACCGGCAAGCGCAAGAACGCCGTTGCCCGCGTCTGGGTCAAGCCGGGCTCCGGCAAGATCACCGTCAACGGCAAGGAATTCCGCGCCTACTTCGCCCGTCCGGTCCTGCAGATGATCCTGCAGCAGCCGATCGTCGCAGTGGCCCGTGACGGCCAGTTCGACATCATCGCGACCGTTCACGGCGGCGGCCTCTCCGGCCAGGCCGGTGCAGTTCGTCACGGTCTCTCGAAGGCCCTGACCTACTTCGAACCGGGCCTGCGTCCGGTCCTGAAGAAGGGTGGCTTCCTGACCCGCGACAGCCGCGTCGTCGAGCGTAAGAAGTACGGCAAGGCGAAGGCCCGTCGTTCGTTCCAGTTCTCCAAGCGTTAATCGCTGGACCACCGGAAACGGAAATCAAGGCGGGGCTTCGGCTCCGCCTTTTTTTCGTTCTCCCCACACGGCTTCACGCTACAGAGCGCCCGCTCGAGGCTTGACCGAGCGAGTCGACTGTTTAATTTGATCAAATTCAATCCGGGAGAAGCGCATATGGCCAGCAAATCGATCGACAACGCCTTCACCGCCAAGGCGCTCCGCGGGGCTGCCACGGACCCGACCTATGCGGGCGTGCTCTCCTTCATGCGGCGGAAATATTCGAAGGACCTCACCGACGTCGATGCCGTCGTGCTTGGCATTCCCTTCGACGCTGCTGTCTCCAACCGGCCCGGCGCCCGCTTCGGACCGCAAGCGATCCGGCGCGCCTCGGCGATCTTCGACAACGACCCGCAATATCCGTTCTCGCGCGACCTCTTCGAGCAGATGGCCGTCATCGACTACGGCGACGTCCTGCTCGATTACGGCAATCACCAGCAGACCCCTGCCCTGATCGAACAGGAAGCGGCCCGCATCATCGCATCCGGCGCCTATCTGCTCGGGCTCGGCGGCGACCACTTCGTGACCTGGCCACTGCTCAAGGCGCATGCGGCGACACACGGGCCACTGGCGCTGGTGCATTTCGATGCGCATCAAGACACCTGGGATGACGACGGCCAGCGGATCGATCACGGCTCCTTCGTCTGCCGTGCCGTGCGCGAGGGCGTGATCGATCCTGTCCGCTCGATCCAGATCGGCATCCGCACCGATGCGCCTGAGGATTTCGGCATCCGGATCATTCCGGGCTACGAGGTCGAGGACATGGGCGCACAGGCGATTGCCGACACCATTCTTTCGCATGTCGGCCCGGCGCCGGTCTATATGACCTTCGATATCGACTGCCTGGACCCGGCCTATGCTCCTGGCACAGGCACGCCGGTCGCGGGCGGCCCATCCTCGGCCAAGATGCTGTCGGTCCTGCGCAAGCTCGGCGCCCTCGACATCAGAGGTTCCGATATCGTCGAAGTGGCGCCCGCATATGATCATGCCGACATCACCGCAATTGCCGGTGCGACGGTTGCAATGTATATGCTGGGCTTGCGCGCGGAGAAGCTTGCGACACGCGGCTGACACATTGATTCAACACACTCAGAACCAGATTCCGCATTCTCACCTAAATCTCTGACGGGACTAGACAAATGGCAGCGAAGATCTTCATCGACGGCGAACACGGCACAACGGGTCTGCAGATCCGCACACGCCTGGCTGACCGCCGCGATCTGGAACTCTTGTCCATCCCCGAAGCCGAGCGGCGGAACGAGAAGATGCGCGAGGACATGCTCAACAGCGCAGACATCGCCATTCTCTGCCTGCCCGACGATGCCTCGAAGCAGGCTTACGAGATGACGGCCGCGAACAACAATGTCCGCCTCCTCGACGCCTCCACGGCGTTTCGCGTGCATCCGGACTGGGCCTATGGCTTTGCCGAAATGGACAAGGCGCAGAAGGCGAAGATCCAGGCGGCGCGCCATGTCTCCAATCCCGGCTGCTATCCGACGGGTGCCATCGGCCTCATTCGCCCGCTGCGCGCCGCGGGCATCCTGCCGGACGGCTATCCGGTTTCGGTCAACGCGGTCTCGGGCTATACCGGCGGCGGCAAGCAGATGATCGCGCAGATGGAAGATGTTGGTCATCCCGAGCATCTGGCGGCCAACAATTTCCTCTATGGACTTACGCTCAAGCACAAGCATGTGCCGGAGATGCAGGCGCACGGCCTTCTTGACCGGGCGCCACTCTTTGCCCCTTCCGTCGGCCGCTTCGCGCAGGGCATGATCGTGCAGGTGCCGCTCTTCCTCGAAGACCTCGCCGTTGGCACGACAGTGGAAAGCATTCACGCGGCACTCGTTGCCCACTATGCCGGTCAGGATATCGTCAGCGTCGTTCCGCTTGCCGACAGCGCCAAGCTGCCACGCGTGGATGCCGAAGAACTGGTCGGCCAGGACACGATGAAACTCTTCGTCTTCGGCACTCCCGGTGCGGCGCATGTCAACCTCGTCGCGCTGCTCGACAATCTCGGCAAGGGCGCCTCCGGTGCGGCCGTGCAGAACATGGATCTGATGCTGTCGGCTTGAAGGGGCTGATCGTGACGACCTGTCAGGTCTGATCTTCTCAACCTCTCCGGCAGCGCGTTCACTATTGTCGAACGAAATGTCGTCCATCAGTGCGGTTATGGAGAATGATTGTGGGTGCTAGTCTCGCTTTGAAAGTGAGACCACGCCATGACCAATCGTTTGCCCGTCTATTTCATCCCGCATGGCGGCGGCCCATGGCCGTTCATGGAGTTTCCGCGGGATACCGAGGGCAAGGCACCCTGGGATGACCTGCGCGGCTTCCTGCAGGGCCTGGATGCCGAGATCGGGCGGCGGCCGAAAGCCGTGCTCGTGGTTTCCGGCCATTGGGAAAAGGAACCGGTGCCGACGGTGAGCACAGCCGTGAAGCCCGGTATGCTGTTCGACTACTACAACTTCCCCCCACACACCTACGAGCTCTCCTACCCTGCCCCAGGCTCGCCTGACCTTGCTGCACGCGCAAGGGCGCTGCTGGCCGAAGCTGGGATCGACAGCGCGGAGGACGACAAGCGCGGTTTCGACCACGGCGTCTTCATTCCCCTCATGCTGGTCTATCCGGATGCGGATGTGCCGATCACGATGATTTCGCTGAAGAACACGCTGGATGTCGAAAGCCATGTGGCGATCGGTAAGGCGCTCGCGCCGCTGCGCGACGAGGAGGTGCTGATCATCGCGTCCGGCATGAGCTATCACAACATGCGAATGTTCCGGCAGGCCGATCCCGCCCATGTGCAGCAGGCGGTCCGTTTCGACAACTGGCTGACGGAGGCTGTCGCCTGGTCCGATGCTGGCGCGCGTGCGAAGGTTCTCGCCACCTGGGATCAGAACCCGGATGCGCTCGCCTGCCACGTGCCGGACCACGATCACCTCGTCCCGATCTTCGTGGCGTCCGGTGCTGCGGGTTCGGATGGCGGAAGGCAGGTCTTCCGGGGCGAATTCCTTGGAAAGCCCTATTCCGCCTATCGCTTCGGCTGACGGACCTTAATTGCGAACTTCGACAAGCACCGGCTTCGGGCGCTCCCCATAAAAGCCGCGCAGATGCGCAACCGCAAAGGCGAGCACGACCAGCGCCATGCCCTGATGGGTGACACCCGCATGCAGCGGAACCTGCGTCACGAGCGTCACGATCCCAATTACAGCCTGGAGACTGATCAGGGCAAAGAAGACCACGCTGCGGCGGGCATGGGTCGTTTGCGGCGCGGCCCGCAGACACTGGACCATGTGCGCCAATGCTGCGGCAAAGAGCAGATAGGCGCCGATGCGGTGGATATACTGGACAGTCTTCGGGTTCTCGAAAATGTTGATCCAGGCCGGTGACTGGACGAAGAGGCCCTGCGGCACCCAGGCGCCATCCATCAGTGGCCAGGTGTTGTAGCTGTAACCCGCGTCGAGGCCAGCGACGAGCGCGCCGAGATAGATCTGCACGAAGGTCATGGCGAGCAGGACACCCGCGAAAAGGCGGCTGTTCCCGGTTGGCACGGCATCGGTGCTGTGCACGCTGAGGCTACGGAAAATCCAGACACAGCTCGCAAAGATGAAGCAAGCCATCATCAGATGGACTGCCAGGCGATACTGGCTGACATCGACGCGCTCGCTGAGGCCCGAGGAGACCATCCACCAGCCGATGAAGCCCTGCAGGCCGCCCAGCGCGAGCAGGCCCACCAGCGGTGCGCGAATGCCCGGCTCGACCTTGCCGCGGATCCAGAAATAGGCGAGCGGCAGGGCAAAGATCAGGCCGATCAAACGGGCGAGCAGCCTGTGCGCCCATTCCCACCAGAAGATGAACTTGAATTCGTCGAGGCTCATGCCCTTGTTGATCTGCTGGTATTCGGGGATCTGGCGATAGAGCTCCAGCTCTTCTTCCCATTCCGCAACCGTCAATGGCGGAATAACGCCATGGATGGGTTTCCACTGCGTGATCGACAGGCCGGAATCGGTAAGGCGCGTTGCGCCCCCTACCAGAACGAGACAGAAAAGCGCTAATATCACAACACCGAGCCAGATGCGGATCGCCTTGCGGTCAGACTCCACGCGGGCGATTTCCTTGCGCACTTGCAGCTCGGGTCCGGTCAATACAGCGCTCATTCGTCAATCCTCTTTTCACCCGTTGATTTGCATCAGTCGGCCGTGCAAAACAAGCCCGCCGGTTTGCGGCAAGCGGTCGCGTCGCAGACAGGCGCGATGTCGAATAGGAATGAGGCATGACAAGGCGCCCGAAACTGAGATCCTTCATCGGCACGATCCTGATCATCCTGATCGTATCGATCTATGCCCTTCTCGCGACGACCATCGCCACGGCGACGCTCGCCACGGCTCCCTGGTGGGGGCATCTCCTCTATTTCCTTCTGACCGGCCTGCTCTGGGTGATCCCCGCAATGCTCATCATCAAATGGATGGCCGGCCCGTTCAAGAACAAGGATGCGGATTAACCCCGCCTTAACCCTCGCACGTCGCGAAAGCGCTTAGTGCCGGTGCAATAACCGTTTGTTCGCAGTGTCTGTCTAAGCTGCCGCTCATCTTTGAAACCGGACGGGGTGGGGACATGCGAGCCCAGATGCACCATGATGCAACGGCATCTGCCGAAGAACTGCCCGATGTCGGCCCTGCCGTCTTGAACGGCAAAGCCATGCTCGACACCCCGGCGGGCGAACTTACGCTTGCCATCCATCACCAGATGGAACCGGTGGAGGCCAGCTGGCGACAGCTCGAAGCCGATCCTTGGAACTCGCTACACCAGGGGTATGACTGGTGCCGGGCCTGGGTTCAGACACACGATCATCCGCTGGCCATCGTCGAAGGTCGCCTGGACGGTCAGATCGCCTTCCTGCTGCCACTTGAGATAGACCGACAATTCCTTGTGCGCAGGGCGCAGTTGGTCGGATCACCCTTTACGAATTTCAACAGCGGTCTGTTCAGCGCCCCCTTCAGGCAGGCCGCCGCTGCCATCGCGCCGCGTGACCTGGAGGCCCTGTTCATCGAGGCGTTGCACGATCATGCGGACCTGCTCAGCCTGACCCATGTGCCCCTCAACTGGCGCGGCGAACGCCATCCGCTGGCTGCACTTCCCCATGTCCGGAACCAGAACGCTTCCTTTCAGCTGCCGCTTGCCGCAACCATGGAAGAGAGCATCGCACCGCTCAATGCCAAGAGCCGCCGCAAGAAATACCGCGCCCAGATGCGAAAGCTGGATGCGGCCGGAGGATACGAGCATATCCGACCGACGCAACTTGGCGAACAACAGAGCCTGCTCGAGTGCTTCTTCCAGCAAAAGGCCGCCCGCTTTGCTGCCGGCGGCTTGCCGAACGTCTTCCAGCCGGCGGATACACAGGCATTCTTCCGCACGCTGCTCGAAAGCGACAAGGGCGGCAGCGACGTGCCGCTCGAACTTCACGCAATCCGGCTCAAGGGCGAATACGAGGGCAGGATCGCGGCGATCACCGGCCTGTCCCGCAAGGGCGACCATGTGATCTGCCAGTTCGGATCAATCGACGACAGCCTGCTGCCCGATGCAAGCCCGGGCGAATTGCTCTTCTGGCTGGTAATTGAACGCAGCGCGCTGAGCGGTGCGGCCGTGTTCGATTTCGGCATTGGAGATCAGGATTACAAGCGGCGCTGGTGCAATATCCAGACAGAGCACCATGACATCCTGCTGCCGCTCAGGCCGGCTGGCCGGCTCGCGGCGATGACCCATCGGGGCATGGCGCGGACGAAGACCCTGATCAAGGGCAATCCGCATCTCTACGCACTCATCCAGAGATGGCGGGCGATGGGCACGAGCGGACAACCGCCGGCGAAAACAGACGACTGATCAGCCTTCGATCTGGCGATCAGGCCGCGTCGCGCGCGCGGCGGACCGGCGGGTTCTTGACGGACAGGAGAACTAGGTCCGTGTAGCCGACATCCTCGAAAGCAATCATGATTTCGGCCAGTTCCTGCGCCTGCGGCTCGGGCGCCGAGAGGATGATCTCGTGGTGGCCGTTCCGGCTCAGGCGCGCGACACCGTCTGCATTTGCCGGGCCGCATTCCACCAGGACGACGTCATAGACGTCCGCCAGTGCATCGACGATCATGGAGAGCCGGTCTGCGCCGCGCATGGCCTGGCGGATATCCGCATTGCCCTGCGGGACGATATCGGCAGACGATGAATGGTCTGAATGGATGCAATCGGCAAAGGCCGCGTCACCCGTCAGAAGATCGGTGACACCCGGCAGGTCTCTCCAGCTGGCCATCAGACGACTCGGGCAGGCCGAACCGGTCATGTCGACGAGGACCGTGCGGTGGCCGCGATCGGCAAGCTCGCGGGCGAGCGCCACGGTTCCGGTCGAGCCGTCATCTCCTGAAGGCGATATAGCAAAGGCGATCCGTGCTTGCTGCTCGACCAGATAGTCAGCGACAGACGCAACCGAGAATTCATCCGCCTCCTCGCCGGACGCATCCTGAAGCGCATCTGCCCCGTGTTCCGCAGCGATCGCCTGTTCCATCTCGTCCACGAGGTCGGCATCCGGCGCGACATTCAAAAGGCTTGCTTGCATAAGGCTTGCCGGGGGGGCGTCCTGCGGGCGCTGACGAGGCATCTCGACGCTCGTCTGTTCTTCAACTTCTTCCTCATCGCGCCGCACGAAGACGGGCGCCATGGCTCCGCTCGGACGCAGGGCGCGGCCGCTGAAGAGTTCGGCCAGCATGACCGCCACGGCCGAGAGGATCAGCGTCGAGAGCGTGGCGACGATGGTGATCGGCAGGACCTTCGGGAAGCTCGGCTCCTGAGGCTCGATCGCGGTGGAGATCACCCGCGCATCAGCCGGGCTCGCATCCTTGTCGAGCCTTGTTGAGGCCTCACGGTAGCGCGCCAGATAGGTTTCGAGCAGCTGGCGCTGGGCGGTTGCCTCGCGTTCCAGCGCCTTCAATCCGACTTCGTCTTCACCAGACCGCGCGGTATCGGCCTTCAGCGTGTTCAATTGCGCGAGTAGTTGTGTCTCGCGCTCGCGGGCGACGGCTGCCTCGTTGTCGAGGCTCGCAGCCACCCGCAGCGATTCGGCCTGAACCTGTTCGCGGATACCGGAGAGCTGGGCGCGCAGCGCCTTCATCTGCGGGTGACCTTCGAGCAGGCGGGTGGAGAGGTCGGAAATCTGGGCGCGGAGCTGCGATTCCGCCGCCTTGAGGCGCTGGATCGATTCGGAGCGCGCGATGGCGTCCAGCGTATCGGTCGACTTGCCCGCCTTGATGCTGGCGCGGAGGTTCTGGGCCGTCGCCTCCGCACTCGCACGTTCACCACGAACCCTGGCAAGTTCGGTCGAGATATCGGAGAGCTGCTTGCCGTTGAAGGAGCTCTGGTCGGAGCCAAGGGACATCAGACCGGCCGACGAACGATATTCGGCGACCTTCTGCTCAGCCTCGCGGACCTTCTCACGCAGATTGGCAATCTCGGTCTCCAGCCAGCGGACGGCGTCGGAATTGTTGTCGAGCTTGGCACCGCTCTGCAGCAACCGATAGACGTCCATCATCGCGTTCGGCACGGCGGCCGCGAGCTTCGGATCCTTCGAGGTGAACTCGATGCCGATCACACGCGACTTGTCGACCTGGTAGACGTTGAGCTTTTCCTTGAAGGCATTGATCACCCGCTCCTCGGGTGGCAGTTCCAGCGGATTGCTCGTGAGGCCGAAGAGAACCAGAAAATCGGTCATGGCCGAGGGACTGGAATCCGGATCGAATTCGGTTCGCTCGTTCAACTTCAGATCACGCGCCACCTGCTTGATCAGGTCGACGGACTGCAGCAGTTGAACCTGGCTTGCGATGTTCAATTCGTCCGGCATGGGTTCCGCCGTGGAAGACGCCGTGCCCGACGCGGAGAAATTCGGCTGGCGCGACTCAATCAGCAGCTTGGCGTCGCTCTTGTAGCTCGGGGAAATTGTGTTCGCGCCGACAAAGGCGAGAACGCCGACGAGCGCCGTGGCCGCAAGGATCCTCCCCTTCCGCTGCCAGACGGCGCGAAAGAGCTGGGCGAGGTCGATATCGACATCATGTTGATCGCGGTCCAAACTCGGCATTACAGACTCCCGGAACTTCTTGTCCGCGAAAGTAAAGGATCATGGTAACTCAAGGGTTAACCCGGATCCGCCCGGATTTGGCGTGGTGTTCACAGTCCTGGCCGCCGGCCGTTTACCCGGCATTAACCCTAATCATTCGATAACAGGCCAACGAATATGCGAATTCACTGGGAGCGCAACAGCGCATGGCTATGGTCGGCAAACAGGCGATGGTTCTCGTCGCAAGCGCGTTCCTGTCCGTCGTCCTGACGGGATGCGCGAGCTACAAACCTGCGCCCAAGGTCTTTCACGAAGCAACCGTTCAGCCCTATCGCCTCGACAGCGGCGACCGGTTGCGCGTCACGGTCTTTGAACAACCCAGCCTCTCCAACACCTATACGGTCGATCAGGCCGGCTATATCGCCTTCCCGCTCGTGGGCCAGGTTGCAGCGCGTGGCGCGACCCTTCCGCAACTCGAGGGGGCGCTGGCGCAGAAGCTCAAACAAGGTTTCCTGCGTGATCCCGACGTCTCCATCGAAGTGGATCGTTACCGTTCGATCTTCGTCATGGGTCAGGTTGGACAACCGGGGCAGTATGCCTATGTCCCCGGCATGACCATCCTCAACGCCATCGCGGTCTCCGGCGGCTTCAACAGCCGGGCCAACCAGCGCGATGTCGACGTGACACGCAAGATCAACGGGCAGATCATCACAGGTCGCGTGCCGATCACGGATCCCATCCTCGCGGGGGACACCGTCTACGTTCGCGAGCGGCTGTTCTGATCAATGGCAGAATTCCAGCCTTTGCGCATCGTGCACTGTTTCCGGTCGCCCATCGGCGGGATATTCCGCCATGTGCGCGATCTGGCCGAGCTGCACAGTGCCGCCGGCCATCAGGTCGGAATTCTGTGCGACAGCTCCACCGGCGGTGCGCATGAGGACAGACTGTTCGATCAGATCACGCCTTACCTGTCGCTGGGGGTCACACGTTTCCCCATTGGCCGCTCCGTCGGTCCAAAGGACATGGCGGCGCTCGCTGAAGCTTATAAACTCATCAAGGAATTGCAGCCGGATATCCTGCATGGTCATGGCGCCAAGGGCGGCGTGATCGCAAGATTGATCGGCTCACTGCTGCGGGTTCGAAGGTATCGCGTCGCCCGCCTCTACTCCCCCCATGGCGGCAGCCTGCATTTTGCCAGCAAGTCGCTGTCCGGCCAGGGGGTTTTTGCGGTTGAGCGCCTTTTCGAGCGCATGACGGAATCGATCTCCTTTGTCTGCGACTACGAAAGACAGACATACGAAGCCAAGATCGGCAAGCCCAGGTGCCAGGCGACCCGGGTCTATAACGGCATCAGCGAACGCGACTTTTCGCCTGTTCCGGTCAGACCCGATGGCGTGGATTTCGCCTATATCGGCATGCTGCGCGACCTAAAAGGTCCGGATGTCTTCATCAACGCCTTCGCCGAAGCCGAGCGCCTCGTGGGACGCCCCTTAAGCGGCCTGATCATCGGTGACGGGCCTGATCTCGAAAACTATCGCCGGATGGTGGAGGAGAAGGGCCTCGGTCGGCGGATCGACTTCCGTCCCGCCATGCCGATCGCCCAGGCCTTTGCCTATTCCGACATCGTCGTGGTGCCATCGCGGGCCGAGGCGATGCCCTATATCGTGCTCGAAGCCCTTGCAGCCGAGAAGACGATCATCGCCTCACGGGTCGGCGGCATTCCAGAGATCCTTGGCAGCGACAGCGAAGCCCTGATCGAGCCCGGACGCGCCGATCTCTTCGGCGCCACCATGGCCCGGGCCCTCACCGACCCGGACTGGTCGAAGCGCACCATGCCGACAGCAGAAGCCTTCCATTCCCGCTTTTCCGCCGTCGTCATGGCACAGGAGCTCGAGGCGCTCTACCGGGCGCAACTCGCACGAATTTGATCCAGTCTGCACCAAAGCGGCACGTGCCACCCTGTTTCTGAGGGGGCCCTAAAGCGTTTCTTAGGACCTTCCGGCTAGTCTCCCCGCACACACGTGCGAGAGAAGCCCATGAACAAGATCGACAAACCCGAGGCATTCGATCTTGACGCTTTGCGTCGCGGTCAGGCGACCGCCGATGCCTCCCAGAAGGTCGATGGCGAGCGCAAGGCCGAAATCAGTGCACTCGCCCGCCAGATCGCCGGCCAGTATGCGGCGGTCAATTACTCGCCGAGCATCGTGATCGGCCAGCTCCGCTTTCTGGAGTTTTTCAGCCTGCTCGGCATCGCGCTCGCGAGCAATTTCTTCTTCGCCCAAAACCCTGGCGGGCATTTTCTCGACAGCGGCATCAGCGGCATCGTCGGCGCCCTGCTGGCGCTTCTCTTCATGCAGGCCAGCGACTGCTACCATGTCTCGATCCTGCGATCGCCGATGCGGTCCATGGCTCGCGTTCTGGGAAGCTGGACGGCTTCGGTCGGCTTCGTCGCACTGACCAACCTGCTCTTCGTCGCTCATGACACCAACTACCGAACCATGCTTGCCGTGCTGTTTGGCGCCGGCGCGCTGTTCCTGCTCGTGGAGCGCAACCTGATCGGCCTTGCGATCCGCCGCTGGGGACGCAATGGCGTCATGGAGCGCCGCGCCGTGATCGTCGGTGGCGGCAAGCCCGCCAAGGATCTCGCCAGAGCGCTCGAACAGCAGCCGGAAAACGACATCCGCATCTGTGGCATCTTCGACGACCGCAATTCCGTGCGCTCTCCCGATGTCGTCGCAGGCTACCCGAAGCTCGGGACTGTGGCGGAACTCGTCGAATTCGCCCGGCTTGCCCATATCGATATGCTGATCATCTCTTTGCCGCTGAGTGCCGAAGCGCGGATCATGCAATTGCTCAAGTTGCTCTGGGTCCTGCCGGTCGACATCCGCCTCGCGGCTCATTCCAACAATCTGCGCTTCCGCCCGCGCGCCTATTCGCATGTCGGCGCCGTGCCCCTGCTCGACATTCTCGACAAGCCGATCCGGGACTGGGATTCCGTTGCCAAGCGCGCCTTCGACATTTTCTTCAGCGTGCTCGCCCTCATCCTGCTCTGGCCGGTGTTCATCGCAACCGCCATTGCCGTGAAGACCACCTCCAAGGGGCCGGTCTTCTTCGTGCAGAAGCGCCACGGCTTCAACAACGAGGTGATCAACGTCCTGAAGTTCCGCTCGATGTACACGGAGATGAGCGACCCGACGGCCAAGAATGCGGTGACGAAGAACGATCCGCGCGTCACGCGCGTCGGCCGGTTCATCCGCAAGACCTCGATCGACGAACTGCCGCAGATCTTCAACGTGCTGCGCGGCGATCTCTCGCTTGTCGGCCCGCGTCCCCATGCCGTGCTCGGCCAGACGCGCGACAAGTCCTTCGGTGAAATCGTCGAGGGCTATTTCGCCCGGCACCGCGTCAAGCCCGGGGTTACCGGCTGGGCGCAGATCAATGGCTGGCGTGGGGAGATCGACACCGACGACAAGATCAAGTTCCGCACGGCCTATGACCTTTACTACATCGAGAACTGGTCGCTCTGGTTCGACCTCAAGATCCTGTTCCTGACGCCGATCAAGCTGCTGAACACGGAAAACGCCTATTGAGCGCCATCGCCGCCCAGATCCGGCCGTTCAACCCGCAGGCCGCCGCCGTCCAGCTGATGATCTCCTGGATCATGGCTTTCGGCGTCTTCCTGTCAGGTTTCGTAATCTCGGAGCCGGCGCCTTATGAAGTGCTGATGGTCGGTCAGGTTGCCCTGTGGTTCCTGTTCGGCCTCAAGATTTCCCGTGCCGTCGCCCCTCTCCTCGCGCTGCTGCTCATCTTCAATGTCGGCGGATTGCTAGCGCTCACCGTCTTGCCGACCATCCTCACAGATCAGGTGCTCTATGTCGCCGTATCGATCTTCCTGGCACTGACGGCCGTCTTCTATGCCGCCGTCATCGAGGATCGGCCGCAGAGGCTGAAGCTTATATTCCAGGCCTGGGTCGCCGCGGCGATGATTACCGGCATGCTCGGCATTCTCGGCTATTTCCATGCCTTTCCCGGCTCGGAGGTCTTTACCCGCTACGATCGCGCCATGGGCGCCTTTCAGGACCCCAACGTCTTCGGGCCCTTTCTGGTCGCGCCGATGCTCTACCTGCTGCATGGGCTGCTGAAGGGTCGGCTGACGGAATCGCCTCTGCGGATCCTCGGCATCCTGATCCTCTCCTTTGCGGTGTTCCTCTCCTTCTCGCGTGCCGCCTGGGGACTCTTCCTCTTCTGCGCCGTCGCCCTGGTCTTCGTGATGCTGCTCAAGGAGCGCACCAATGCCTTCCGCCTGAAGATCCTCGTCCTGTCGCTCACCGCCGTCATTGCCATGGTGATGGCGCTGCTCGTGGCCTTGCAATTCGAGAAGGTGCGCGGGCTTTTCGAGACCCGCACCCAGCTTGTGCAGGACTATGACGGCGGCCATCTCGGTCGTTTTGCCCGCCACAAGCTCGGGTTCGAGATGGCGATGGAAAGACCACTCGGGATCGGCCCGATGATGTTCGGCAAGATCTTTCCCGAAGACGAGCACAACATCTACCTGAAATCGCTGATGGCCTATGGCTGGATCGGCTTTCTTTCCTACCTCGCAATGATCCTCTGGACCGTGTCCATGGGCTTTCGCTACATGCTGCGCGATAGGCCCTGGCAACCCTATCTGATGATCGCCTGGATCGTTCTGATCGGACATATGCTGGTCGGCGCCGTCATCGATACGGATCACTGGCGCCATTTTTACCTTGTTCTCGGTATCGTCTGGGGCTGTGGGGCCGCCGAATGGCGTTTCCAGCGCGCGAAACGCGCTTGACCGCAATGGCATGCGCGTCCGGCGCATTGAATTTTATCTGCAGCACCCCATACTTATCATATGATCACACCCGCTCAGATACGCGCAGCGCGCGCGATGCTCGACATCACCATCGACAGGCTCGGCCAGGAGAGCGGCGTTCCCGTTCTGTTGATCCTGCAAATCGAGGCTTCGAACGGATATGACGCAACCCCGCAGCATCACGCGGCGCTGAAGACCGCGCTGGAGCGTATGGGCGTGGTCTTCCTGCAGCCGGGCGATGCCGGTCCTGGAGGGGAAGGTCTGCGCCTGGCTGCGCAAGCCGGCGATGACGGAATGCGCCCCGAGGAACTGACCGCCGCCAACGACGATTGAGTTTTTCCGATATGGCGATGGAACAATAAGCCGGCTTTCTGCTTTCCCTGTCCGATACAAACAGACAGGAGAATATTCATGAGCCGAAACAATGGCCTCTACCTCATCATCGGCGCACTCGTGGTCGCCGTCATCGGCCTCGGCATCTATGTCTACCAGGAAGAGCAGGAGCCCAGTGGCGTCGAGCTCAAGATTGGCCAGAACGGCGTTTCGATCGAGGAGAACTGATCGATTGTCCGCCGGCAGCCTGGATGCGCTGCCGGATGAAGGTCTCGTAGAATTGCTGGGGGGCGCCGATGGCGCCCTCAATCATGTAGGGCTGGCGCTTGTGATTGGCGTGGCGGACGATCACCGGCAGACCGTGATCCAGCCCCTCCAGAAGCCGGTACTCGATCAGTGTCTTGCCATCCCCATCCCGCCAGATCAGTGCATCACCCTCAGCGCCCGTCTCGCGCGCCGCAGCCTTCTCATCCAGGCCATGAAGTTGCAGCCATTGGCTCAGCAGCGCTTCTGCATTGAGCGGCGAGACCACGCGGTCCGCCCTGCCCTGCCAGATCGAGACGGCAGGCCGCGTGCCTTTTCCTTCGCCACCGACTGCCCTTGCCAGATCTCCCCATTCCTCGCGACTGCGACGGCTGCCGGACTTCATCACCGACATGGCCGACATCGCATCACGCGCCGCGCCGTAGGGAAGACCGCCGACGACCTGTCCGGCGGCGAAGAGGTCTGGATAGGTGACCAGCAGGGCATTGGCCATGGCGCCGCCGGCCGACAGTCCCTGGATGAAGATCCTGTCACGGGCGATGCCGTGGCGTTCGACGCTGTGCTCGATCATCTGGCGGATCGACATCAGCTCGCCCCGATCCCGCGCAACCATGCTTGGCCGGAACCAGTTGAAACAGAGGTTGTGGTTGTTCGCCTGAACCTGCTCCGGATAGAGAAGCACGAAGCCCTTGTCCCTTGCCATGCGGCTCCAGCCGCTACCGCGATGGTAGTTCTCCGCTGTCTGAAGGCAGCCATGCAGCACCACCACAAGTGTCTGTGGTTCGCGCCGGACGGGTGGCACATATTCCAACATGCGCAGCCTCCCGGGATTGCTGCCAAAGGCAGGAACATGCACCAGGACGGACCGCGGAGCCCGGGGCTTGGGCACCTTCGGCGCTTCGGGCAGACGAAATTGCGGCATGGCCTTTTCGATGCTGCGGCGGAGACGCTTCTGGCTGCGCAGGATCGCAGAGAGCGGAGACATGGAAAACTTGAAGCGCATGGGGGATCGCGGCTCCCTTCGAACCTTGACCCAATATAATGCTGCATTGCAGCAAGCGTAGGACCCGGCCAAAAGAAAAGCGATGAAACCCGGAGAGAGCAACCTAAGCTGCTCGGATCATGCGTGAAAATTTCTGAAACTCCGCATCGTTCGTCGAGCAGATTCGACACGCCGTCGGAGAAAACGCCGTTCTGAGATACGCCGAAAAGCCAGATTGACGCTTTCATCATCGGTTCGAAAAATGGCTCTTCAACCAGGGAGGGCAGGCCATGATATTCGACTACAATGTAGAAGACGAAGACGATCGGATGCTTCTCATCCGTTTCTTCAGTTCTTTGCGCACCGCGGAATAGCGCCGAGCGCCGAGCGCCGTCAAATCGGCCGAACCTGTTGCCGTGGTGCAAGCAAAAAAATAGCCAGCCTTTGGGGGGCTGGCTATTTCAAATGGTCGGAATGGCGGGATTCGAACCCACGACCCCTTGACCCCCAGTCAAGTGCGCTACCGGGCTGCGCTACATTCCGTCACCGGCAAATCGATCAGACCGTCTGCCCGGAAATTCCCAGAGAACTGATGTTCTGCAGAAAATGCCTGACACAATCGACCTGCTCGACAGCACGTTCCCTTTAGCCAGTCAGCTATTTCTGCGCAAGGGGAAACTCCGAGGCGTGTGAAAAAATGCAGGGCCCTCAGTCCAGCCGCTGCATCAGGGCCCGGATCTCCTCGAAGCGACGGCGGTCTTCCGGCTCGTCGCTGCTGGCGGCATAACAGGTTGAGTCCATGCAGAAGCGGGTCACCTGAAGCGGCTCTGCCCCCCTTTCGAACTGGCATTCGATCTCGTCGGTGACATTCTGCGGTTCCGAGTCCAAGCGGGTTGAATAGGTGAGACGGGCACCGGGCGGATCGAGTTCGGGGAAGGACTGGACCACACCGATCTTCAGGTCCTTCACCATCAGCATGCTTTCAGCGACGAAGATGCAGGCCTCCTCCACGGTTGCGGGCCTCGCCTCGGCGGCGGCGTCCGGAACGGATTTCTGTCTGTCCAGCGTTTCCTGGGCATGGGCCGGAATGGCGCCGAGAAGGGACAGGATGGAGATCGATATCAGAATATGTTTCATGGAACCTCGCGCGGATTGCGTTTGGTTCCGGAACGCCATGAGATGCTTTCCTGTTCCACTCGGGAAGGTTTGGCGGATTGCGCGTCAGCGTACCTGATCGAGCAGACGCTTGCATTCGAGCAAGTCGAAGAGCGCTTCCTGCAACAGGGCGCGGTCTTCCTTGCCGACCGATCCCTTGCCGACCGAGATCTCGGGCGCATCATCACCGGCGCCTCCCACCAAGCCGAAGAATCGGCCGCTGGTGCGCACCTTTGGGCGGCCAACGACCTGGTCCTCGTCGAGATTGACCTTGGGATCGTCTCCCTTGGCAGCGCTGGCGGCGACGAGCGCCTCCATCGTGGCTACATCGCCGGTCGCAACGGCCATGACGAATTTGTTGCCATTGGTCTTCAGGAGCTTCTGGACGCCCTTGATCGTATAGCCCTGGTCATAGAGCAGGTGGCGAATGCCCTTCAAAAGCTCGATATCATCAGGCCGGTAATAGCGCCGACCACCGCCCCGCTTCAGCGGCTTGATCTGCGGGAAACGCGTTTCCCAGAAGCGCAGGACATGCTGTGGCAGATCAAGATCATCCGCCACCTCGCTGATGGTGCGGAAAGCATCCGGGCTCTTGTCCAACTGCATCACGGCGCTCCTCGACGGTCACGCGGGCGCGCGACTCGGCTCATATTTCAACGGTTTGAGGACGGTTTTTCAAGCACTCGGTGACCGGAGGGCGAATGCTCCACCGGTTTTGGCCGATATCAGGCCGCCGGATTGACGGGCTTCTGCTTGGCCTTGCGGGCGATATGGGCGCGCAGGATGCGCTGTTTCAGGACGTTGGACGCCTTGAAGGTCATGACGCGGCGTGGCGAAATCGGCACTTCCTCGCCCGTCTTCGGATTGCGGCCGATGCGCTCGTTCTTGCTGCGAACCTGGAAAGTGGCGAAGGAGGACAGCTTCACGGATTCGCCGCGGACGATGGCGTTGCATATCTCGTCGATAACGGTCTCGACCAGTTCGGCTGACTCGGTTCGGGAAAGACCTACCTTGCGAAAAACTGATTCTGCCAGATCCGCACGCGTCACTGTCTTCCCGGCCATAGTTCTCGCCCGCCTAAATCAATGATCTTGTTGAATTGGGCAAAGACTATTGCCCTTGGCCGCGACGGTCAAGTGCTTGTCGGCACGCAATTTTTAGGGTTTTAAATTGCTACCAGCGCAGCAGCACCGCACCCCAGGTGAAGCCACCGCCCATCGCTTCGAGCATGACGAGGTCTCCCTGCTTGATACGACCGTCCCCGGCGGCGGTGGCGAGCGCCAGCGGAATGGAAGCCGCCGACGTGTTGCCGTGCTTGTCGACGGTGATCACGACCTTGGCGTCAGGGATGCCGAGCTTTTTCGCGGAACCGTCGATGATGCGCTTGTTTGCCTGGTGCGGCACGAGCCAGTCGACGTCATCGGCCGTCGTGCCGGTCGCGTTGAAGGCCCCTTCGATCACGTCGGTGATCATGCCCACGGCATGCTTGAAGACTTCACGGCCTTCCATGCGCAGGTGACCGACGGTACCCGTGGTCGACGGACCGCCGTCGACATAAAGCTTTTCGCGATGGACGCCATCGGAGCGAAGGTTCGAGGTCAGCACGCCGCGATCGGCAATGGTCCCCTCGCCTTCCTGAGCCTCCAGAATGAGAGCACCGGCACCGTCACCGAAGAGGACGCAGGTCGTGCGATCGGTCCAGTCCAGGATACGGGAGAAGGTTTCCGCACCGATGACGAGCACGCGCTTGGCCATGCCGCCACGAATGTAGAGATCGGCGGTTGCCACAGCATAGACGAAGCCGGAGCAGACGGCCTGTACATCGAAGGCGAAACCGTGATGCATGCCGAGGCGATTCTGGATGTTCACCGCCGTCGCCGGGAATGTGTTGTCCGGCGTCGAGGTGGCACAGATGATGAGATCGATGTCGGCTGCGGTCAGGCCGGCGCGGGCGAGCGCTTCCTCAGCAGCGGCTGCGCCGAGCGAGGCAGTCGTCTCGCCTTCACCGGCGATATGGCGCTGCTTGATGCCTGTTCGCTGGACGATCCATTCGTCCGAAGTTTCGACAAGGCTTTCGAGATCGCGATTGGTCATCACCCGTTTCGGGAGCGACGCTCCGAAACCGCGAACTACAGAACGGATCATGGATGTTTCCCACCTTTCACGCTGCTTCGGGGCCAGCCGGGGACGGGTGCCGCGCGTGATATTTCTTCAAGTCGTTTTCGATCTTCTGCGTGAGACCGTTTCGGGCCATGTCATAGCCCACGTCCAGAGCCGCCGCAAATCCCTCGGCATCCGTGCCACCATGGCTCTTGATGACGATGCCGTTCAGGCCGAGGAAGACCCCGCCATTGACCTTGCGGGGGTCCATCTTCTCGCGAAGCCGGTCGAAGGCACCCTTGGCAAGAATGTAACCAAGCTTGGCCATCCAGGTCCGTGACATGGCCGAACGCAGATATTCGGCGATCTGCCGGGCCGTGCCTTCAGCCGTCTTCAGGGCAATATTGCCGGTGAAGCCTTCCGTCACCACCACATCGACGGTCCCCTTGCCGAGGTCGTCACCCTCGACGAAGCCGTAATAGTCGATCGTGTCGAGACCCGCTTCGCGGATCAGGCGTCCGGCTTCCTTGACCTCTTCCTGGCCCTTGATCTCTTCCACGCCAACATTGAGCAGTCCGACCATGGGCTTTTCGATTTCGAACAGGGCGCGTGCCATGGCACCACCCATGACAGCGAAATCGAGCAATTGCTGGGCATCGGCCCCGATACCCGCACCGACGTCGAGCACGATGCTCTCGCCAGACAGCGTCGGCCAGATGGCGGCGATCGCGGGGCGTTCGATGGTTGCCATGGTGCGCAGGCAGAACTTGGCCATGGCCATCAACGCGCCGGTATTGCCGGCAGAAACGACAACATCGGCCTGGCCGGTCTTCACAGCCTCGATGGATCGCCACATGCTCGAGACATAGCGGCCACGACGCAGCGCCTGGCTCGGCTTTTCGTCCATGGTGACGGATATATCGCAGTGGTGGAACGTCGACTTTTCCTTGAGCTTCGGAAACTGCGCAAGGATCGGCAGGCAGCGTTCCTGCTGTCCGAAGAGAAGGAAGGTGGCATCCGGATGACGCTCGAGTGCCTTGGCGGCTCCGGGGATGACGACTTCGGGACCGAAGTCTCCACCCATGACGTCGACAGAAATTCTGATCACTTAGACCTGACCCTTCTTCATCGCTGGTCAGCGATATTTTCGGCCAAAATAGCGCTTTTCACTCGGCACACAACCCACCCGCAGGTGCAGATGGGGGATGATCAATCCTTTTTCCAGTCCTTGAGGACCGCGAAGGGCGAGGGCTTCTTGTCCACCTCATCCCTGCTTTCGATGTGCTCCTGGAAGGTCACACCCTCCTTCTTGGGATACGGGTCGATGTCAAGGGCGGCAAATTCGGCGACCAGAGCGCCTGCATCGATCGTATCTCCGGTGAACTGTTCCGGCAGATCAGGGCCGTCGGGATCCAGCACCATCTCACCGGCGCCATCAAGCACGATGCGGGCGAGCTTGGAGCCTTCCGGCACGTAGATCTGGTCGATTTCCTGCTCGACCGTTGTGACCACCGGCTCCAGGGTCACCACGCAGGCCTGCACGAGTTCTCCCGACACACGCCCCGTGATACGCACGCCGTCCTTCTTCCAGCGGGCGATCTGCAGGTCGGCGGAAAGCCGGTTGACGGCCTCCACCCTCCAGAGTTCAGCCAGATTCGCACGCTCGCGCTCGTCGGCCTCCACGTGCACCCGGACCGGATTGGCAGAGATATGGCCGACCTTCACCAGATAGGTGAATTCACCGCCATCCTTCGTATTGCTGCTCGTCATCTTCCCTATTCCTCGTTTCGCCGTCGGGCCCGAAGCGTTTGCGCCCAAAAGCGCTGGACGCTGCTCAGGCGCCGGGCACGGCAATGCGGGCCCTGCCCGTCTCAATCTCGTTCTCATCCAGGGTCGCTAGCGCCTGCTCGGCATTAAACATCCAGTCAGCCAGCGCCTGCATGGAGGGTGCCGTCTCGCCCCCGTCGGGATGAATGTTGCGCTTGAGCGCCGCGGCCAGCTCCGCCCGGTCGCTGCGATTCAGCGCACCGGCATAGGATTCGAGGCGGCCATAATACATGCCGGCGAGTTTTTTCATGCGCTTGGGCACGCCCGGATCGCCGACGCCAAGCTCGCGGATCGAATGATCGACATCCTCGAAAAACGCATCGATGATGTTCTGCGCGATCTCCTGGCCGCTGCGCGGGGACTTCGCCGTGCGGCGAAAATACAGGATCAACATGATCGTCAGCAGTTCGAAACGGCCGATCACGGTGTCGGGCACATGCATGTCGAGATAAAAGGCAGGCGTGCGCGCGGCCTCCGTCAGAGCGCCATACTGGCGCTCGACGATCACCTGATTGTTTCTTTTCTGCCTAAAAAAGCCGAATACCATCCAATTCCACCAAAAAGAGCCGACCGAAGTGGTGAGCCCGGACGTGGTCATGTTGCATGATTGCGAAAGCTGGTTTACCGAAGCAGGCGTGAATTGCAATGCCGAACTCCGGCCCCGATGCCGCATCTCGTGGCAGAATGACCGAGAAAACGGCAACGCCTTCATTGCGGCAGCTTTCCCCGGAAAGGCCACAATGCTATGCGCAGAAGCGATCCGGCATTTTAAGTGCCATCGACAGTCATGGGAGACGTTTGCGTGGACATTCGGATTTTCAAGTCGGACAGGAAGCTCCTGAGCGCGACCGCACTTGCTGTTGCCGTTACCCTGGGCCTTTCCGCCTGCCAAACCTCCGAGGTCTTCCACAACGGCTATGTCGTCGACCAGGCCGCGCTCGATCTCGTGCCGGTCGGCTCGAGCCGCGAACAGGTGCTGCTCTCGCTTGGCACACCGTCGACCACCGCGACCTTCGACGGTGAGGTCTTCTACTACATCTCCCAGAAGCGGACCCGGACCGTGGCCTTCATGAAGCAGCGCCTTGTCGATCAGCAGATCCTGGCGATCTACTTTGACAAGGACGGCGTCGTGGCGCAGCGCGCCAATTATACCCTGCAGGACGGCAAGGTATTCGACTCGATTTCCCGTACGACCCCGACCGGCGGTCGCGACCTTACCTTCCTGCAGCAGCTGCTTGCCGGCGGCGGCGGTGCAGCCAACAGCGTCCGCAATATTCTCGGCGGCCAGTAAGGCCACCTCCCCGGGGGACTTCACTGTCCACCGGAGCGCAGACATGACAAGACCGCGGAAGGCGCCTTCCGCGGTCTTTCTTATTGTGCGCGGCCTCAGCCTGCCAGAACGGCCAGAAGCAGGAGCGCCACGATGTTGGTGATCTTGATCGCCGGGTTCACCGCCGGTCCGGCCGTATCCTTGTAGGGATCACCGACCGTGTCGCCCGTGACGGATGCCTTGTGGGCGTCCGAACCCTTCAGGTGCTTGACGCCATCCTTGTCGATGAAGCCATCCTCGAAGCTCTTCTTGGCATTGTCCCAGGCACCGCCGCCCGAGGTCATCGAAATGGCGACGAAGAGGCCGTTGACGATGACGCCGAGCAGCGAGGCGCCGAGCGCCGCAAAGGCCGACGCCTTGGAGCCGGAGATGAGAAGCACGCCGAAATAGACAACGAGCGGGGCCAGAACCGGCAGCAGCGAGGGGACGATCATTTCCTTGATCGCCGCGCGGGTCAGGATATCAACGGCCCGGCCGTAGTCCGGCTTTTCGGTGCCCTGCATGATGCCTGGCTTTTCCCGGAACTGGCGACGGACTTCCTCGACGATCGAGCCCGCTGCACGGCCGACGGCCGTCATGGCGATGCCGCCGAAGAGGTAGGGGATGAGACCGCCGAAGATCAGACCGGCTACAACATAAGGGTTGGAGAGATCGAACGAGATCGGCCCCATGTCGGCGAAATAGGGATACTGGGCACTGTTCGCCGCGAAGTAGGCCAGGTCGTTGGAATAGGCTGCGAACAACACAAGGGCGCCGAGACCGGCCGAACCGATGGCGTACCCCTTGGTGACGGCCTTGGTGGTGTTGCCGACGGCGTCGAGCGCGTCGGTGGATTTGCGCACTTCCGGCGGCAGATGCGCCATTTCAGCGATGCCGCCTGCATTGTCCGTGACCGGGCCGAAGGCGTCGAGGGCCACGATCATGCCGGCAAGGCCGAGCATGGTGGTGACTGCTATCGCTGTGCCGAAGAGGCCGGCGAACTGGTAGGTCGCGATGATGCCGCCGACGATGACGATCGCCGGAAGCGCCGTCGATTCCAGCGACACGGCCAGGCCCTGAATGACATTGGTGCCGTGACCGGTGACCGAGGCCTGGGCGATCGAGTTGACCGGACGCTTGTTCGTACCGGTGTAGTATTCGGTAATGACGACGATCAGGGCCGTGACGACGAGGCCGAGAACACCGCAGATGAAGAGGTTCATCCCGGTGATGTCCATCCCGGCGACCGTGCCGATCGAGCCCCAGCCGATGGTGAGCGAGGTTGCCAGCGCCAGACCACCGACAGACAGAAGCCCCGTGACGATCAGGCCCTTGTACAGCGCGCCCATGATGGAACCGCTGGTGCCGAGCTTGACGAAAAAGGTGCCGATGATCGAGGTGATGATGCAGGCGCCGCAGATCGCGAGCGGATAGATCATGGCAATGTCGAGCACCGAGGAACCGGCAAAGAAGATTGCGGCCAGAACCATGGTGGCGACAACCGACACGGCATAGGTCTCGAACAGGTCGGCTGCCATGCCGGCGCAATCGCCGACATTATCGCCGACATTGTCGGCAATGGTGGCCGGATTGCGCGGATCGTCTTCGGGAATGCCGGCTTCGACCTTGCCGACGAGGTCACCGCCAACGTCGGCGCCCTTCGTGAAGATGCCGCCGCCGAGACGCGCGAAGATCGAGATCAGCGAGGCGCCGAAGCCGAGTGCCACGAGGGCGTCGATCACGTCGCGCGAGCCGCTTTCATGGCCGAGGATCACGGTCAGGATGTAGAAATAGATGGAGACACCCAAAAGGGCGAGACCGGCCACCAGCATGCCGGTGATTGCGCCCGACTTGAAGGCGATGTCGAGACCGGCCGCGAGGCTGTGGGATGCGGCTTGCGCGGTGCGCACATTGGCGCGGACAGAGACATGCATGCCGATGAAGCCGGCAGCGCCGGAGAGCACGGCGCCGATCATGAAGCCGATGGCAGCCGTGCCGGAGAGAAGAAGCCATGTACCGACGAATACGACGGCGCCAACGATCGCGATGGTCAGGTATTGCCGAGTGAGGTAAGCCTGCGCGCCCTCGCGAATATAACCTGCGATTTCCTGCATTCGGTCATTGCCCTGATCTGCGGCGAGAACCGAGCGTGTCGCCCAGACCGCGTAGACCACGGACAGAAGCCCGCATAATATTACGCCTAGAAGAACCGTCATTCGCAATACCCTCCCGTATTGCCCGCGCCTCACTCATCGCGGGCCATGACTCGCAGACTCAGGCCCCCTCCTCCGAGACCTCGTCGACGCGAGGCGAGATTGCGTTGCGCTTTTCATCGCGTCAAGTACGCATATTTCGCAGCTTGCAGGGAACCTAGGCGGGTCTGCGGGCGGCTGCCCTAAGCTGGAGAAGGACCAGCACAAGGCAGAGGATCGTCACCGGCCAGATGACCAGGTTCATCACGGACCAGCCAAAAGCGGTGAAGACCTTGCCGGAGGAAAAAGACGACAGCGCCACAGTCGAAAACAGGATGATGTCGTGGAAGCCTTGCACCTTGTCGGCCTCTGCCGGACGGTAGCTGGAGGCGACGATGGCGGTCGCTCCAATAAAGCCGAAGTTCCAGCCGATACCGAGCAGGACGAGCGCACCCCAGAAATTCCAGAGTTCGATGCCCGTATGCGCGACAACGGCACAGGCCATGAGGATGAGCAGGCCGGCGGCCACGACCTTCTCGGCTCCGAAACGGGTGATCAAAACGCCGGTAAAGAAACTCGGAGCGAACATGGCGATGACATGCCACTGGATGCCGAGGGTCGCCAGTTCTGATGAGAAGCCGCAGCCGATGACCATGGCGAGCGGCGCACCGGTCATCATGAAGGTCATCAAAGCATAGGAACTGATGCCGCAGATCATGCCGGTCATGAAGCGCTGCGTCATGACGATTTCCCTCAGTGGCCGTGTCGGCCCCGTGGCTTCTGCCTTCTTCTCGGCGATCGTCGGCAGCTTCAGGAAAAAAAGAACAGCGATGGCGCAGAGGAGCAGCGGCACCATGCCGAGAAAGGCGCCGGCAAAGGTGACGGGTGCCAGCGCGTCCTTGAGCCAGATCGCGATCTGTGGCCCGACGATCGCCGAGATGATGCCGGCCGCCAGGATCCAGGAAATGGCCTTGCCTTTGTAGAAGCTCGGCGAGGCATCGGCGGCGGCAAAGCGGATCTTCTGGGTGAAGCCGCCGGAAATGCCCATCAGCATCAGCGAAAAGGCGAAGATCCAGAAATTGGACTGGATGAGGGCGAAGGCGGCGAGCGCGCTGCCGAGGGCGCCCATCAGCGCTCCGACCATGAAGCTTTCGCGGCGGCCAAGAACGCGGGAGGCAGCCGCCACGACAATTGCGCCCAAGGCCACGCCGACATTGAAGCCCGTCAGCGGTGCCGTTGCCAGCGACTTGTCGGCACCGAGCATCTGAAAACCGGCAAGGCCGCCGACGGCGAAAGCGAGAGGCGGAGCGGAGCCCAGGATCGCCTGGGCCACCGCGAGCAGTCCGACATTGCGCCGGGCTGTCAAGATTTGTCCGTCCAGCCCTGCCTCAGTCGCTGCGCTCATTCGTCCGTTCCTATTTTTGCGCCGGGGCGCGAACCTGCTTTGCAATGCGGTCGAGAACGGCGTTTACCAGCTTCGGCTCGTCGTCGGGGAAGAAGGCCTGCGCGATCTCGACATATTCCGTTACGATGACCGCAATGGGCACATCCTTGCGCTCGATCAATTCGAAGGTGCCCGCACGCAGAATGGCGCGAACCGTGCTGTCCATGCGCGACAGCGACCAGTCGTCCTGCAGCGCGGCGCGGATCATCGGGTCGATCTTGGTCTGGTCACGCACGACACCAGCCACGATCGAGCGGAACCACGAGGCATCCGCCTTGAGATAGGTTTCGCCGTCGACTTCCTGGCCAAGACGATGCGCTTCGTATTCGGCCACGACCTCGAGCACGCCGGATCCGGCGATATCCATCTGATACAGAGCCTGCACAGCGCCGAGGCGGGCTGCGCCACGTTGGTTTGCCGGCTTCATCTGCTTGTCTTCGCCCGTCATCACTCAGCCACCCAGCTTCTGCTTCAGTTCGATCATGGTCAGTGCAGCGCGGGCTGCAAAGCCGCCCTTGTCCTTGTCGCTGCGCTTGACGCGCGCCCAGGCCTGTTCGTCATTCTCGACGGTCATGATGCCGTTGCCGATGGCGAGCGATTCCGAGACAGCGAGATCCATCAGAGCACGCGAGGATTCGTTGGCGACGATGTCGAAGTGATAGGTTTCACCGCGAATGACCATGCCGAGCGCGACAAAGCCGTCATACTGCGTCCCCTCGTCATCCATGGCATCAAGCGCCATGGCGATGGCCGGCGGGATTTCGAGGGCGCCGGGAACGGTGATGAGGTCGAAGGTCGCGCCTGCCTCTTCGAGTGCGTGCTTGGCACCGTCCAGAAGGGCGTCAGACATGTCGTCGTAGAAGCGTGCCTCGACGATCAGCAAATGCGGCGAAGCCGTCTTGTTTCCCATGGGTCTGATCCGATCTTGAATGTGATTGCGGCTGCTGGCCGAACAGAAACGCGGTCAAACCACGCCATATCATGGAAGGCAAGTGTTTTTGCGTCAGGGCGGGGATGCGCCGGGCGGGCACCTCGGCAAGCCTGAGAGGCAGGCTCAACACGCCCCTTGTTCCAGTCTCGCTAATATTAACCGAAACCGGGCGGACTATGTGACCGTTGTTTCATGCAAATCAGACCTTTAGGGTCTGGATCCCGCGACAGATGGATCCCACCTTTGCTCTTGCAGCTGAGCGATGCGCACACAATCGCGAATTTTCGCACTATCGTCGGCGGTAAGCAGGCCTGATGGCGGCGCTACCTTCGACGTCCACTCACGTCCACCGGCTCCGCTTTGGCCTCCCCTTGCTCCGCGTCACGGACGCAGGGCCAGCTGTTCGGGAACAATCAGACGAGATGATCCGTTTGTGAGGCACAGGGCGCGGAGGACCGGGCCCGACATGCAACAGGAGGTCCCCATGGGTCGCGGCATTCTTCTCTGGCTTCTCGGTATTCCGATCCCGATCATCATTCTGATCATGCTTTTCTGGGGTTAAACCCAGGCGGAGGCCGGCAGGCGATCATAGATCCGCAGCCGGTCTCGCCCCAGCATTCGCTCCTCGGCCAGGGCGAAGCCCGCTGGCAACTGCGAAGCGGTAATGGGCGATGCGATCCCACCCTCCCCCACGACGATCTCTCCGCAATACAGGTGGATGCGATCGACAAGGCCTCGGGACAGCAGATCCGAGGCCACCCTCGCTCCTCCCTCGACCATGAGGGACGAGATCCCGCGCTGCGCGAGCGTGGACAACAAGTCTTCAACACCTTCGAGCTCGACGATTTCGACACCCGCGTCGGCGAGCGCTGCTCTGTTTCCCTCGGCACCCGTCGATATTGCGACGAGCACGGGGACGGAGCCCGCTGTGCGTGCGAGCTTCGACGATGCCGGCAGTTCCGCGCGACGGTCGAGCACGACACGCAAGGGCGAGGCCTCCTCCAGTCCCGGCAGCCTTACTGTGAGTTCAGGATCATCCGCAAGCGCCGTGCCGATGCCGACGAGGATCGCGTCGCTGGCGGCCCTCAGCCGGTGAACCTCCGTGCGTGCCTGCGCACCGGTGATCGCCACCTGCCCGGCGCCCTCGCGACCCAGCATGCCGTCGGCGGAAACGGCAAGTTTCAGAATCACTTGCGGGCGCCCTTTCGTCTGGCGCGTCAGGTAGCCGGACATGGCCCGCCTGGCTTCTTTCTGGAGAACCCCGATGGTCACCTCGATGTCGGCATCGGCCAGCATCTTCAGCCCCTGACCAGAGACCCGGGGATCCGGATCCGCCACGGCCACGACGACGCGGGAAATGCCAGCAGCAATGATTGCATTGGCACAAGGGGGTGTCTTGCCGTGATGCGAGCAGGGTTCGAGGGTGACATAAGCCGTCGCTCCCCTCGCCTTCACTCCGGCCTCATCCAGGGCCTGTGGCTCAGCATGCGGCCGGCCGCCAAGTGCCGTCACGCCCCGTCCGACGACCTGGCCGTCCTTCACGATCACGCATCCGACAGAGGGATTGGAACCGGTTCGTCCGACATGGCTCAGGGAAAGCCCGATCGCCTCCCGCATGAACCTTTCGTCCCGGGCGGTAATCGACACGCCTCAGTCCGCGGTGCTGTCGCGGGAGATCTTGGCGTTGATCTCGGCGATGACGTTTTCGAAGTCCTCGGCATGGGAGAAGTCCCGATAGACCGACGCGTAGCGGACGAATGCCACGTCATCGAGCGTTTTCAGGGCTTCGAGAACCTGCAGACCGATTTCTTCGGATGAGATTTCGGTTTCGCCGGAGCTTTCCAGGCGGCGAACGATGCCGGATACGGCGCGCTCGATGCGATCGGGATCGACCGGGCGTTTGCGCAGTGCGATCTGGAAGGACCGCACCAGCTTGTCGCGGGCAAAGGGAGCCTTGCGGCCGGTCTTCTTCAGGACCATCAGCTCGCGCAGCTGGACCCGTTCAAAGGTTGTGAAGCGCCCCCCACAATCCGGACAGATGCGCCGCCGGCGGATGGAGGTGTTGTCCTCCGCCGGTCGCGAGTCCTTGACCTGGGTGTCGTCCGATCCGCAGAAGGGGCAGCGCATCCGCGTCCAACCTTACATGTAGGGGTACATCGGGAAACGGTCGGTGAGAGCCACGACCTTTTCGCGCACGGCACTTTCAACGGCCGCATTTCCTTCATCGGAATTGGCAACCTTCAGGCCGTCGAGGACCTCGACAATCAGGTTGCCGATCTCGGTGAACTCCGCTTCCTTGAAGCCGCGGGTCGTGCCGGCCGGCGTGCCGAGGCGGATACCGGACGTGACGAAGGGCTTTTCCGGATCGAAGGGAATGCCATTCTTGTTGCAGGTGATGAAGGCACGGCCGAGACCCGCTTCCGCGCGCTTGCCCGTGGCGTTCTTCTTGCGCAGGTCGACGAGCATCAGGTGGTTGTCGGTGCCGCCCGAGACAATGTCGAGATTGTGCTTGATCAGCGTGTCGGCCAGAACCTTGGCGTTCTTCACGACCTGAGCGGCATAGTCCTTGAATTCCGGCTGCAGCGCTTCGCCGAAGGCGACGGCCTTGGCGGCGATGACATGCATCAACGGCCCGCCCTGAAGCCCCGGGAAGACGGCCGAATTGAACTTCTTGGCCAGATCCTCGTCATTGGTGAGGATCATCCCGCCGCGCGGACCGCGGAGCGACTTGTGGGTCGTCGAGGTCGCGACGTGGCAATGCGGGAACGGCGACGGATGCTGTCCACCGGCAACGAGACCGGCAATGTGCGCCATGTCGACCATGAGATAGGCGCCGACCGAATCGGCGATCTCGCGGAAGCGCTTCCAGTCCCAGGTGCGGGAATAGGCAGTGCCGCCGGCGATGATCAGCTTCGGCTTGTGCTGTTCGGCCTTGCGGGCGACGTCTTCCATGTCGAGCTGGTGGTCGTCTTCACGCACGCCATAGGAGACAACGTTGAACCATTTGCCGGACATGTTGACCGGCGAACCATGGGTCAGGTGGCCGCCAGAGTTCAGATCGAGGCCCATGAAGGTGTCGCCCGGCTGCAGAAGCGCCAGAAAGACCGCCTGGTTCATCTGCGATCCGGAGTTCGGCTGGACGTTGGCGAAGTTGACACCGAAGAGCTTCTTGGCGCGATCGATCGCAAGTTCTTCCGCGATGTCGACGAACTGGCAGCCGCCATAATAGCGCTTGCCCGGATATCCCTCGGCATACTTGTTGGTCATGATCGAGCCCTGGGCTTCGAGCACGGCGCGGGAGACGATGTTTTCAGAAGCGATCAGCTCGATCTCATGGCGCTGGCGACCGAGTTCCTTCTCGATCGCACCGAAAATATCCGGGTCCGTATCGGCGAGAGAACGAGAAAAGAAGGCATCGTTGTTCGACATGATCGCAGGCTCCTCAAAAGCGTTTGATGCTGTGGGGTCTTAACGTTCCGCAGTCACGAGAGCAATACGGAGAGCGACATTTGCGGATCAATTGACGCTGCATGTCGAAACGTCACAGGACAGACGCAAAAGCCGCGCACGAGGCGCGGCTTTCAAATCCAATAGCCGGAGCGAGCGGGGCGCTAGGCCTTACTGCAACGGGACGAAGTCCTCTTCGACCGAACCGGCAAACTGTTCGACGCCGATATTGGCCTGCAGCGCCAGCTGCGCGTCGCCGTCCTTCTGATAGATGTCGTCACGGAACTGGACGATGTTGTCGTTCGTCGACCAGGCGGTAATGTAGACGATATAGACGGGCACTTCCGCGGCCAGCTTGATCGGATTGTTCTGGCGGGTCGTGATGACGCGCTCGATTTCCTGGCGCGACCAGCCCTCCGTGTCGCGCAGGAGCCAGGTGATCAGGTCACGCACGTTCTGCACGCGAATGCAGCCCGAGGATTCGAAGCGCATCAGCTTGTTGAACAGGCCCTGCTGGGGCGTGTCATGCATGTATTCGTTGTGCGGATTGTGGAAGTTGATCTTCGTCGACGCCATGGCGTTGATCTTGCCCGGGTCCTGGCGGAACATCAGGTTCGGGGCCTTGGCGGCGTTCCAGTCCACGGTTTCCGGCGCGACTTCATTGCCGCTGCCATCGAACAGGCGAATGCTGTTGCGCGTCAGGTAGGTCGAGTCCTTGCGCATCAGCGGCACGATATCCTTTTCGATGATCGAGCGCGGCGCGGTCCAGTAGGGATTGAGGATGACCTCGTAGATCTTCGAATTGATCATGTGGGTCGGGCGGTCGATACGTCCGACAACGGCGGTGTTGCGCAGAGCAACACGGTCATTCTCGACGGCCTCGACCGAAGCGCCCGGCACATTGACCGTTACGTAGCGGGGACCGAGGTCACCGGACATCGACTGCAGGCGGACGAGGTTGGTGTTGAGCTGGTTCAGACGAACATCGGCACCGACATTGAGCGCCTTGACGGTGAACTCGCCGAGCACGCCGTCTTCCGGCAGGCCATGGCGCGCCTGGAAACGCTTCACGGCAGCATCGACGTAGGAATCATAGGAATCGGAAAGCCCGGCCTCCCGCGGAAGGTCGCCGGCGATCATCAGGCGCTGGCGCAGGCTCTGGACCGACGGATCCATGGCGCCGATGCGCAGCGCACCCGGTGCGTTGACGGTCGGCCAGCCGCCATTGGCGACGATTGTCTGATACTGACCGATGGCCTGCTGCATATAGGCGAGATTGTTGGCGCTCAGCATGGAGCTGTTGGACGAGACGGCGGCAGCCGTGCGGGAAGCCTGGGCGTCGAACTGGTCGTCCCAGTTGCCACGACGCGGCGCATTGATGAGATCGTTGATCGCGTCCTGCGCCACGGCTTGCCCGGCAAACGCCGCAGCACCGGCGGCAGCTGCACCGCGGAGAAGCGATCGGCGCGAAAGAGCAACAATTCCAGACTTCTTGGACATATTTCCTACCGTTTCATCCTGAACCTGAACCAAACGCATATCGCGCCATGGTTAACAAAGCGCCGCCACGAGGGCTGAAATCTGCGTTGCGGGGTCGATCGGAGACGGGTCAGACGCCTCCATTTCTCGTTCCGGCGGTCCCATATCAATATGGCCAATTCGTGTCACCAAGGGGGTGTGTCACGGGAGTGTGTAGGCATTAGGCGGCATCGTGAGGGTTGAAACGCGAAAACCGGACGCTTCTCGAGAAGCATCCGGTTTCGAGCGGTGGATCGCTTGTGGAGGTCGTTCGGGACTCTTCAGAGGCGATACAGGATCTGGTCGTTCCAGAAGCGGTCGAGACGCTGCAGGAGCTTGTTCATCTGGGTGAACTCGTCTTCACCGATGCCGCCGACCTTCTGGATCGAGCCGATGTGGCGCTCATAGAGCTTGGCAACGGTTTCGGCGATCTCCTGGCCGGCATCCGTCAGGCTGATGCGGACCGAACGACGGTCAACACGCGAACGCTGGTGGTTGATGAAGCCGAGGTCGACGAGCTTCTTGACATTGTAGGAGACGTTCGAGCCCAGGTAGTAACCACGCGAGCGTAGCTCACCGGCGGTCAGTTCCGAATTGCCGATGTTGAAAAGCAGGAGCGCCTGGACGGCATTGATGTCGGAGCGACCCTTGCGGTCGAACTCGTCCTTGATGACGTCGAGAAGGCGGCGGTGAAGGCGCTCGACGAGGTGCAGGGATTCGAGATAGAGCGAGCGGATCGCTTCTTCCTGCGGGTCGAGAGTGGTCGGCTGCGGCTTGAGCTTGGTGTTCATATCGGTCTGCCTCACTGTTTTGTTTGGCGGTGTTGGTTTTTTCTCCCGCCTTGATGAGGACCGTATCCAATGCGCATAAAATTCTATTTAAAACGCAGGCTTAACAGAGGCTTACCAGAGCCCCTCCTGCGATCAGGGTAAATCAACCGTTATACGCTCCTGCTTGTGTCTCCCTTCGATCCACAACGCCAAGCGGAAAAGCAGATATACCGCGAAGACCGCCGTATGCATGGTGACGGCGAGCGGGTTGCGGCCGAAGACTTCAGGCCAGACGGTGAACATAAGCATCTGGCCGCCAGCGGCGAGAAGCCACATGACGGGGCCCCAGGAGCCGGCGACCCAGAGCCCGAGCGCCGCCACGGGAAAGACCACGGCGAGGCCCGTGGCCGCGACCCTCCAGGGTGCGGTGAGGAGGTCGAACCGCCCCAGCCCATTGTGACTGAAGCCGACGAGCAGCGCCCAGTATTGCAGGCCGAACCACAGGCAGGCGAGGGCCACGATGCGCAAAAACAGGACGAAGACGGCCTCCGTCAGGCTTCGAATGGGCGTGTTGGTCGAATCAGCTTCCATGCGGGCCAGAATAGGCCGCAGGCAAGACCTCCGCCAGCGCAGGCGGAGCACCCTCCCCTGCTGATCGCGCGCGCCTGCTGCGACCGTTTGATCCGGCCGACCCTGCCTCCTTCCGTTTTGCAAGCTTCCGCCATCGTGCTAATCAGCAGCCCGATACAGACGAGGATCACGCTGATGACGGACAAGACACATCTGGTAGACGCAGTTACCGGCCACAGGCGCATGCGCCGCCTGCGCAAATCAGACTGGCAGCGCCGCATGGTCCTGGAGAACCGTCTCACCGTCGATGACCTGATCTGGCCGATCTTCATTGTGCCAGGATCGAACATCATGGATCCGATTGCCGCCATGCCCGGCGTTTTCAGAATGAGTGTCGACAAGGCTGTTGACGCCGCGAAGGAAGCCGCCGACCTCGGCATCCCGGCGCTCGCGACCTTCCCGAACATCGATCTTTCACTGCGTGACGAGACGGGATCGCAGATCCTCGACGCCAACAACCTGATCAACCAGACGACGGCGGCCATCAAGAAAGCCGTGCCCAATATCGGCATCATCACCGACGTCGCGCTCGACCCGTTCACCAGCCACGGCCATGACGGGATCATGCGCGATGGCGAGATCGTCAATGACGAGACGGTAGAGCAAATCGTCGAGGCGGCGATTGCGCAGGCCAATGCGGGATCCGACATCATCGCACCTTCCGACATGATGGATGGCCGGATCGGGGCGATCCGTCAGGGGCTGGACGCCGCGGGACACCAGGATGTCGGCATCATGTCTTATGCGACCAAGTTCGCCTCCTGCCACTATGGCCCCTATCGCGAGGCGATCTCGACCAGCGGTCTTTTGAAGGGCGACAAGAAGACCTATTACATTGATCCGGCCAACGGCACCGAAGCCGTGCGGGACGCCGCGCTCGATGTCGAAGAGGGCGCCGACATGCTGATGGTGAAGCCTGGCCTCCCCTATCTCGACATCTGCTGGCGGATCAAGGAAGCCTTCGGCTTGCCGGTCTTTGCCTATCAGGTGTCCGGCGAATACAGCCAGATCAAGGCTGCCGCCGCCAATGGCTGGATCGACGGCGAGCGCGCAATGCTGGAGACGCTGCTCTGTTTCAAGCGGGCGGGCTGTGACGGCATTCTCACCTATTTTGCGCCCGAAGTGGCCAGACTTCTCGCGAAACAGGGCTGATCCTCACGAATTATTGCATTCGGCATCGCGCTCCCCATATCTGAAACAGAACCGCACAAGGAGCCCGACATGAGCCTCGACAGCAACCCGTCCTATGCCGCCCCCGAAGACTGGCGCGCCTATAGCGGCGTGCTTTCACGGCGTGTCGTCGCCTTTCTGGTCGATTATCTGTTCATCGGTCTCCTGTGGATCCCGGCGGCAGTCATCGTCTTCTTCCTCGGCGTGCTGACGCTCGGCTTGGGCTGGCTGCTCTATCCGATCCTGTTCTTCGTCGTTGCGGGTCTCTATTTCGGCATGTCGCTTGCCGGCCCCTCCCAGGCGACACCGGGCATGCGAATGATGGGCATCGCCATGGTCCGCCTCGACGGACGCAAGATCGACTTCGTCACCGCGATCGCGCATCTGGCCCTGTTCTGGATCCTGAACTCGGTCCTGACACCGCTCATCCTGCTGGCCGGCCTCTTCATCGAACGTTCGCGTCTGGTGCATGACCTCCTGCTCGGCACCGCTGCGGTCCGCACCTACTAGGTCTCGAAATCTCTTTTCGTGACAATGCGCTCCGGCATTTGCGCCGGAGTGTTGACCTTTTCGATTCTTGCGCCATCCTAGCTCGAACAGGACTGGCTAGAGGATTCTCTTCGGCAGCAGATGAACACGCAGACCTCCCCTTCCCCGCAATTCTACCTGACGGCGCCAGCTCCGTGCCCGTATCTGGCGGGGGAGATGGAGCGGAAGGTGTTCACCCACCTCGTCGGTCCACGCGCCACCGAAATGAACGATCTGTTGACCCAGGGCGGTTTCCGCCGGTCGCAGAACATCGCCTACAGGCCGGCCTGTGAATCCTGCCGGGCCTGCGTCTCGGTCAGGGTTCTCGTGAACAAGTTCGAGATCAGCCGCAGCTTCCGACGCATCGAGGCTGTCAACAGCGACATCATCGCGACGGTCTTTCCGGCCCAGCCGTCGACCGAACAATTCTCGCTTTTCCGCCAGTATCTCGACCATCGGCACCAGAATGGCGGCATGTCGGACATGTCGGCGCTCGATTATGCGATCATGATCGAAGACAGCCATGTGCAGACGCGGGTGATCGAATACCGCCTGCGCACGCCCGGTGACGGGGTCTCCCCCCAACCGCAGGGCGAACTGGTCGCCGTCGCCCTGTCGGACCTGATGAGCGACGGGCTGTCGATGGTCTATTCGTTTTACAATCCGGACATGGAGAAGCGGTCACTGGGCACGATGATGGTGCTCGACCACATCCGCCGGGCGCGGGCCCTCGGCCTGCCGCATGTCTATCTCGGCTATTGGGTGCAGGGCTCGAAGAAAATGGGCTACAAAACCCGATTTCAGCCGCAGGAGCACCTGATGAGCCAGGGTTGGGCACGGTTTACCCCTGAACTTGAGGGGTAATCTTCAAAATCACCGCTTACAAGCGTGCCATTTTGGGATTCTTCGAGCCCTCCGCCCAGTTTCTGGGCGGAGGGCTGTTTCGTTTCAGGACAGCTTGCGGATGATGCCGTAAACGATGTTCTTGTTCTGGCCGAAGCGCAGCGAGCATTCGACATCGAGACCTTGAGTCGCTCCGCGCATGATCCGCCACATGTCTTCTTCCGACCGAAGCAAAAGCGCCCAGTTCATGAAGGTTTCCATATAGCCGTCGTCGGGGACTTCCTGCGAGAAGTTGGCAAACAGGAAGGTTCCGTTCGGCTTAAGCATCTGCAGGCACCGCTGGGACAGCTTGATCGCCACCTCGTCGGCCAGATAATCGTAGAGGCCGGCGGCGTAGATGAAATCGAAGGTGCCGAGGGTCTGGGCACGGGTCAGAACTGTGCGAACGGATCCGTTGACCGCCTCCACTGCCGTGCCAGCGAACTCACTTGCCACCGCACCGACACTCAGAGGATCCTGGTCGAGAGCGAGCCAACGCTTGATCGTCTTGTCCCTCAGCGCCTGAGACATACTGCCTTCGCGCAGATGGCCCGCTGCAATCGTCAGGATCTCAGCCTCCCCGCCCCGGGAAGACGCTACGTCATCGACAAACTGGGCAAGCAGATCGCGCCGTTCGCGGACGGCGGCGCACGCTGGCGACTGGCTAGTGAAGGCGTGGACTTCCTTGCCCATCGGACTTGCCGCATCCAGCATCGACTGGACTGATGGGTGGCCATAGATGAAGTCGAGCAGTCCCGCATCACCCGAGTAGCCGCGCGGTTTCTCGAAAGACCAGCGGGTGAAAGGATCCTCATGGAAGTGCCGAGCAATCGCGTGGGTCTGCGCCAAGGGAATGAGCTGCTCCCAGACGTTCAGCGAGTAGCGGTTGCGCAGTCCATGGAGGCCAGTGAGCAGGCGGAGCATGATCTGTCCAACCGGAGTTTTCTGCTCGAATTGCTGCTCGGCCATGCGAAGGTGAAGTGCCATTTCGGTACGCGCTTCGGCAACCTGCTTGTCGCTGACCTTAGACGAGGTCGCGAAGACTTTCGCCGCAATGGAGTCAGGCGTGATTAGGCTCTGCCCATCGAATGCAATCTCCAAATCGCTCACACTTCGCTCCTTTTTACTCAATGCTGATATTAATTCTTCGTAAACCATAATCGCAGAAGCCAGTAAGTGCACTCCGAATTAAGTCAGACATTAAAACATAGTTAATACGTGAGACGGATGGTGTAGCACGGCGCCAGATGTTTGCGCCAACGATGGAGTCGTGATGGATCGGGTCATCAAGAGCCCAGTGCGCGGTTGTCGCGATGAAAAATTGCTGACGCAGGCCGCGCCGCAGTCCGGCGGAAGCCGGTCCGGTCCTCCGGTCTACAGCCCGCCGGCAGTCGACTCCAAGACACTGACTGCGCCGGCCCTGAAGGCGCTATACCAAGTACATCGCAGTTCTACGCAGCTGCGTCAGACGCGGCAAGGACTCTGGCTCGCGGCTCTCGTATACCTGCTTTTCGGCGCCGCCGATGCGCTCCTTATACCCGACGTTGCGTTCCAGACTGTGATCGCGCGCGTGGTCGTCGCCGTATCCGCACTCGCAGTGGTCGAAGTCTTGGTTACGCGACGCGTGGACCTTCGCTGGGTAGATCTAAGCTGTGCTGCGACCGTCGTCATGGGCTATCTAGCCTGGTTGGTCCCCTCGACCCATACAATGGCAGAGGACGCTTTCCGTTATTACATGCTCTTCGGCACGATCTTCATGATGAGTGCCAACCTCTTCTTCAACCTCGTCTTCCGCATGTCGGTTCTGACTTCACTAACCATTTTTGTCATATTTCTGATCAGCATGTTTTATGCGCCGGCGCTCTCGTTCGCTCAAAGCGCGGTGATCATTCTGTTCTACGCTTCATGTTTCCTGTTCACGTCCTACGTAAATTGGAAGCTCAACGAAGAGCGATACAACGTCTTCCTCAATGCTATCGAAGCCGCGCATCAACACGACGAAGCAGAGAAGCGGGGCGTCGCGCTGGAGCGTCTCTCGAACACGGACTACCTGACCGGTCTGGAAAACCGCCGTGCGGTCGACAAGCGATTGCGCGACCACTGGAACGACTGGCAGACTGAGGGCAAGGCCTTCGCAGCCATTCTCGTCGATGTCGACTTCTTCAAAAAATACAATGACTTCTATGGTCACCAATCCGGCGACCGGTGCCTCATCCTCGTGGCGAACGTGCTGAGTGAGACGCTGAAGCCGCTCAACGCCTCAGTTGGGCGGTACGGCGGCGAAGAGTTCATCGTCTTGTCGCGCGTGACCGGCCGTGACCAGGTCATGGCGCTCGGCGAAATCATCCGCAGTGCCGTCGAGGGTCTGCATCTCGTACACGACCAGCGACGCGACGGGCAGGCCTTCGTCACCGTCAGCGTGGGTGCATCCTATACCCGCCCCCAGACCGGGCCCAAGCTGGAGCGCATCATCAACGAAGCAGACCGGGCGCTCTACTCCGCCAAGGCGAACGGTCGCAACTGTATCCGGCTCTTCAATCCGAACGATCCGCTGACCAGCGACGATAACGAGAACATCGCAGCCACGCTGCGCATGGCAATCAAGAACGACCTCGTGAACCTGGTGTACCAGCCGATCCAGAACCTGAAGACCGGCCGTGTCGAAGCGGTGGAATCGCTGATGCGGATGAAGATGATTGATGGAACGCCGCTCTCGCCGGCGCAGTTCATTCCGGTCGCCGAACGCACGGGCGCCATCCTCGACCTCGGCCTCTGGGCGATCCGGCGCGCCTGCACCGAGGTGCTGGCGACAGGCGTCGCACCGATGGCGAGCGTCAACGTGTCGGCCATCCAGCTCAAGTCGCGCGGCTTTGCTCTGGCCGTTTCGACCATTCTCGAAGAAACCCGCGTTGCCGGATCGCAACTCGCTTTCGAGATCACTGAAGGCATCGACATGGAGGGGCAGTCGGATGTCATCCGCTGCATCACCGACTTGCAGGCGCTCGGCATCCGGATCTGGCTCGATGATTTCGGCACGGGTTTCGCGGGCCTTTCCTGGCTCAGGCTCTTCCCCTTCGACACGGTCAAGATCGACCGTTCCTTCCTTCAGGATGCGCGCCGGCCTGCCGGCCGCGCCATGCTGGAAGACATCATCCGCCTCATCCGCAATCGCGGCCTGAAGATCCTGATCGAGGGCCTGGAAACCGCCGACCATGTCGAGTTGATGCACGAACTCGGCATCGAACTCGGACAGGGCTACTTTCTCGGCCGCCCGGCGCCGATCGATGAAGTGCGGATCAAGCCCTTTCCACGACTGGCGAGCGTCGGCGGTCGCTGACCCCCGAAACAATCGCCCACAAAAAAGCCGGCCCCCAGGGACCGGCTTTTTTTTTCGTCTCATGTCCAGGGATATCAGCCAGAGAACTTGCCGCTGCGCGGGAAGCCCTTCGGAACCAGACGTCCGGCCGTTGCGCGTTCGCCGAGCCATTCGACCAGCTCGTCCTTCGTCTTGGTGAAGGTGCGGCCGGCGCTGTCGGCCCAGGTCAGGCCGTCTGCGATCGCAAAGCACTTCACGTCGGAAATGCCGCCATCCTTGTAGCGCTGCAGGCGGACACCCTTTCCTCGGGTCATTTCCGGAATCTGGACGAGCGGGAAGACGAGCAGCTTGCGGTTTTCGCCGACCACGGCCAGATGGTCGCCGCTGACCGGCACCACGAGCTTGGCCTCGTCCGGCATGCCGACATTCATCACCTGCTTGCCCTTGCGTGTATTGGCGATAACCTCGCCTTCCGGCACGATGAATCCGTTGCCGGCGGTTGAGACGAGGATGAGCTTGCGGCTGGCGTCATGCACGAAGGCGGTGAGGACATCCTGATCGTTTTCCATGTCGACCATGATTCGCAAGGGCTCGCCATGGCCGCGGCCACCCGGCAGCTTGTCGCCGCCCAGCGTATAGACCTTGCCGCCCGTCGTGACGATCAGGATCTTGTCGGTCGTCTGGGCCGGGAAAGCCACCTTCAGCGCATCGCCTTCCTTGAAGGTCAGCGCTGATGTGTCGGCGATGTGGCCCTTGAGGGCGCGGATCCAGCCCTTCTCCGAGATGACGACCGTGATCGGTTCCTTTTCGATCATCGCCTGCTGGATCGCCTCGACATCCGCACTCGGGGCGTCGGAGAAGACGGTGCGGCGGCGGCCGAGCTCGGTCGCCTTCGCATATTTCTTCTTCACCTCGCCGATTTCCCAGGCGACCGTCTGCCATTGCTTGTCCGAGGAGGCGAGGAGGGATTCGATCTCCGCCTTTTCAGCGGAAAGCGCGTCATGCTCCTTGCGGATCTCGAATTCCTCGAGCTTGCGCAGGTTGCGCAGGCGCATGTTGAGGATGGCTTCCGCCTGATTGTCGGTCAGATCCCATTTGGCGATCAGGACAGGCTTTGGCTCGTCCTCCTCGCGTATGATGCGGATCACCTCGTCGAGATTGAGATAGGCGATCAGCAGGCCGCCGAGGATCTCGAGGCGGCGGTCGATTGCGGCCAGGCGGAACTTCGACCGGCGGACGAGCACGTCCTTGCGGTGGTCCAGCCATTCGGTCAGCACCTCGTTGAGGGCCATGACCTTGGGCACCTTGCCCTGCGACAGCACGTTCATGTTGAGCGGAATACGGCTCTCGAGCTCGGTGAGCTTGAATAGCGATTCCATCAGCAGCGTGGCGTCGACCGTGCGGCTCTTCGGCACGAGGACAAGGCGTACGTCTTCTGCACTTTCGTCGCGCACGTCTTCGAGCAGCGGCAGGCGGCGAGCAATCAGGAGTTCGGCGATCTTCTCGATCAGGCGCGACTTCTGCACCTGGAACGGGATCTGCGTGACGATGATCTGATAGCCACCACGGCCGAGATCCTCGATTTCCCACTTGGCGCGCACGCGGAAGCCGCCGCGTCCGGTACGATAGGTCTCGAGCATCGAGGCACGGCTCTCGATGATCACACCGCCGGTCGGGAAGTCTGGCCCCTCAATGCCGCCGCGCTCCGGATGCTCCGGATTGGCAAACAGATCCTCGACGGAGGCGCCGGGGTTCTTGATGAGGTAGAGGGCAGCATCACAGAGCTCATGGGCGTTGTGCGGCGGGATCGAGGTCGCCATGCCCACCGCAATGCCGGTGGCACCGTTTGCGAGAAGGTTCGGGAAGGCGCCCGGAAGAACCGTCGGTTCGTCGTCTTCCTCGTTGTAGGTCGGACGGAAATCGACGGCGTCCTGATCTATGCCTTCGAGAAGCAGGGCCGCGACATCCGTCATGCGGGCTTCGGTGTAACGATAGGCGGCGGCACTGTCGCCGTCGATATTGCCGAAGTTCCCCTGCCCGTCCACGACAGGATAGCGCTGCGAGAAGTCCTGAGCCAGGCGCACCAGAGCGTCATAGACCGACTGGTCACCATGCGGGTGGAACTTACCGATGACGTCACCGACGATACGGGCACATTTCTTGAAGGCCGAGTTCGGCCTGATGCCCATCTCGCTCATCGCGTGGATGATACGGCGATGCACCGGTTTCAGTCCGTCGCGGACGTCCGGCAGAGCGCGGTGCATGATCGTCGACAAGGCGTAGGCGAGATAGCGCTCTTCGAGCGCCGCCTTCAGGTCAACCGGAAGAATGTTGTCGCCACCCTCTTCGGGCGGAAGCTGATTTGTCCCCATGGGTCTCCCCTAGCGGAGATGACCCGGAACGGCAAGGAAACCGGGGATTCTGCCTGTGGATTAAGGGGCTGTGACCGTCATCACGCCACAATCGGCACGCACCGGTCTATGGCGAAAACCGGTGGACGTTTTTTCAATCCCCCTTATAAATATCGCCGACCTTTTGGGCACGTCAAACGCTGCCAAAATCAACAGAGGACCTCGTCATGACCTTGTACCGTTCCACCCGAATTCTGCTTGCGGGCGCGGCGCTCTGCGCATTCACCGGCCCCGCGCTCGCGCTGGACGGACAGGATTTGCTCAAGAAGATCAATGCCTCCTTCGCCACCGGCGGTACGAGCATCACTGCGGACAGCATCGAGGTCGACGGCACCGACGTGATCCTCAAGGGCCTGAAGCTCGGCGTTGACGGCCCCTCGGCTGGAAAGCCCCTGGCACTTGAGGAAGTGACGCTCCAGGGTGTCAGCGAGGAAGAAGGCGGCTCCTACTACATCGAGCGCGTTGAATTTCCCGAGGTCAACGTCACCGAGGAGAAATCCACGTTCAAGGTTCAGGACCTCTACCTCTCCGGCGTCTATGTGCCCGGCGACACCACTGCCGAAGGTATCGATTCGCTGATGTTCTACGAAGAGGCGCACAGTGGCCCGGTAGCCGTCACCGCTGACGGCAAGCCCGTCTTTTCCCTGTCGGAAGCCGTGGGTACGATGGGCCTGTCCGAGGATGAAAGCACCATTACCTTCGAGGGGACTGTCACCGGCGTGAAGGCCGATCTCGGCGCGGTCGAAGACCCGAAGGCCCGGGAAACGATCGAAGCGCTCGGCCTGACCAGCCTCGACGGCAACATGAACCTGTCCGGCAGCTGGGAAGTCGAAAGCGGCACGATCGACATCGAGGACTATTCGATCGATTTCGCCAATGTCGGCAAGCTCAGCCTCGCCTTCTCGATGTCCGGCTACACGCTCGAGCTCGTCAAGCAGATGCAGGAACAGGCCCGCATGATGCAGGCACAGCCGCAGAACGAACAGGCCCAGCAGGCCGCCGGTCTCGCTATGCTCGGGCTCGTGCAGCAGATGTCGCTTGTTGATGCCCAGATCCGCTTCGAGGACGCAGGGATCACCAAGCGCGGCTTCGACTATGCCGGCAAGAGCCAGGGGACCGATGGCGCGACGATGGCGCAGATGGTCAAGGGCATGGTCCCGATCCTGCTCGCCCAGGCCAAGCTCGGTGCGCTGCAGAACGAGGTCTCGGCTGCCGTCAACACCTATATCGACGATCCGAAGGCACTCACCATTGCCGCCGCTCCGGCCAATCCGATTGCGTTCCCGATGATCATGGGTGCGGCCATGGGCGCGCCGGAAACGATCCCCAGCCTGATCGGGCTCAAGGTCACCGCAAACGACTGATTGCCTCGGCGTTCAAGACAAGAGCCCGGTTGCGAAAGCAGCCGGGCTTTTGCATGTCCCGAGACACAACAAAAAAGGCCGGGATCACTCCCGGCCTTCGTCATCTCCAGATACCCGGACCCGATCAGTCCTTTTTCGGCTGCGGCACGACACGCAGCGCCAGATCGCGCAGCTGCGCGGGCGTCGCCGGCGACGGGGCGTTCATCAGCAGGTCCTGGGCCTGCTGGTTCATCGGGAAGATCGAGATTTCGCGCAGGTTCTTCGCGCCGACCAGCAACATGACCACGCGGTCGATGCCGAAGGCGCAGCCGCCATGCGGAGGGGCGCCATACTGGAAGGCACGGTACATGCCGCCGAAGCGTTCCTCGACATCGCTCTGCGACAGGCCGACCTTTTCGAAGGCCTTAACCATCAGCTCCGGCGACTGGTTACGGATCGAGCCAGAGGCGATTTCGAAGCCATTGCAGACCGCGTCATACTGATAGGCCTTGAGCGACAGCGGATCCTGGCTTTCCAGCGCTTCCAGACCGCCCTGCGGCATGGAAAACGGGTTGTGGGCGAAGTCGATCTTCTTTTCGTCCTCGTTGTATTCGTAGAACGGGAAGTCGACGATCCAGCACATTTCGAAACGATCACGGTCGACGAGGTTCAACTCCTCGCCGGCGCGCGTGCGGGCTTCACCGGCAAACTTGTAGAACTTGGCCGGATCGCCGGCGACGAAGAAGGCGGCGTCGCCCGGCTCGAGGCCCAGCTGCTGGCGGATCGCTTCGGTGCGTTCTTCGCCGATGTTCTTGGCAAGCGGGCCGGAGCCGGCAATCTTGCCGTCCTCTTCCTTCCAGAAGATATAGCCGAGGCCCGGCTGGCCCTGCCCTTGCGCCCAGGCGTTCATGCGGTCGCAGAATGCGCGGCTGCCGCCGGTCTTGGCGGGGATCGCCCAGATCTCGACCTTCGGGTTGGACGCGATCATGCCGGCGAAGACCTTGAAGCCGGAATCGCGGAAGTGGTCGGTGACGCCTTCCATGATGATCGGGTTGCGCAGGTCCGGCTTGTCGGAGCCGTATTTGCGGATCGCGACGTCATAGGGAATGCGCGGCCATTCCTTGGTGACCGGCTTGCCTTCGGCGAACTGCTCGAAGACGGAGGTCATCATCGGCTCCATCGTGCCCCAGATGTCTTCCTGGGTAACGAAGCTCATCTCGACGTCGAGCTGGTAGAATTCGCCCGGCAGGCGGTCGGCGCGCGGGTCTTCGTCGCGGAAGCAGGGTGCGATCTGGAAATAGCGGTCGAAGCCGGCGACCATCAGCAACTGCTTGTACTGCTGCGGTGCCTGGGGCAGCGCGAAGAACTTGCCTTCATGGATGCGGCTCGGCACGAGGAAGTCGCGCGCGCCTTCCGGCGACGAGGCCGTCAGGATCGGGGTCGAGTATTCGGCAAAACCGGCAGCGGCCATGCCCGTGCGCATCGAGGAGATGATCTGGGTGCGCTTGACGATGTTCTTGTGCAGAGTTTCACGACGCAGGTCGAGGAAGCGGTACTTCAGGCGCACATCCTCGGGATAGTCCGGCTCGCCGAAGACCGGCAGCGGCAGTTCCTTGGCAGCCGAGAGAACCTCGATCTCCTGGGCATAAAGCTCGATCTCGCCAGTCGGCATGTTCTTGTTGACCGTTTCGTCGGTCCGGGCCTTGACGCGGCCGTCGATGCGGATCACCCATTCGCCGCGCACCATTTCGGCCGCCTTGAAGGCCGGGCTGTCCGGATCGGCCACGACCTGGGTGATGCCATAATGATCGCGCAGGTCGATGAAGAGCACGCCGCCATGGTCGCGGACACGGTGAACCCAGCCGGAGAGTCGGACGGTCTGCCCGACATCGGACTTGCGAAGAGCGGCACAGGTGTGGCTGCGGTAAGGATGCATGGTCAAGTTTCCCGAATGTGACGGACGCCAGGGCACCATCATGAGAGGCGCGCGACCGATAGAAAATCGGGCGGAAAAGCGCATGACCCGCCTGATTTGTCAAGGCTGGAGGCTTGGGGCTTCGCTCCTCGCGTCAATTGACGCAATTCACACCTGAGGACCAATCAGATCGTCAGCACCAGCGGGCAGTGATCTGAAACCTCTGGATCGAATACGACTGAAAAGTCCGAAACCGCGACGTGTTCATTGACCAGCATGTAGTCGGCGAACCTGCCCGGCTTCGCATAATGTGACGTGCGAGTGCCTCGAATCCCTCTCGTGGTGACGAGGTCCACGAGTCCGAGCGTGCCGAGTATCTCGAAGGTCTCGCTGTTCGGCTCGATGTTGAAATCTCCGCATACGATCAGTCCATCCTCCGGCTCAGACACATGGGCGACCAGTTCCACCAGTCGTTCGGCCTGCAGCCTGCGGTCGGGCGTGTCACTCTTGCCGTTCAGATCGCGAAGCCCGTGCATGTGGGCGATGCACAGGAACCGGTCCTGTTCGTAGTCGTATACGCGAATGGCATGCGCGCTTCTGGATCTCGGGTGCTCTCCATAACCATGCGGCGAAAATGCCTTATGGACGAAGCCTTGAGCCTGCGCGGTCACCGGGAGGGCACTGTGGACAAAGGTCGCCAGTCCCCATTGGGACGGCACCGCACGTTCTCCATCCCAAAGCGTTCCTTGTGCTGCCGGACAGAACACGGACACATGATCGGGAAGCACGTGGGCGACATCACGAAAAAAGTTCGCCCGCTGCGGCAGAATGTGGTCGCCGTCTCGATAGGTCAGCCACTCCGACTCTGCAGCAGGACTGTGCGTGACCTCCTGCAAACAGAGGATATCGGGCGATACGTCCTTGACGTATGCCGTCAGTTCTTGATGCAGCTTTCCGCCCCAACCGTTGAGGCACATTATCTTCATCCCGTTCCGCTTTCTGTTCGTTGCCGGAGAACCGTGTTCTGCGTGAGGCGTTCGCGCCCTTCACTCCGGCAAAAGCACGCTCGCCAGATCCAGCGGCGGGGCGAAGGGCGCGCAACCGCCCCCGTCCTGCTGAAGCTTGCCGTCGATCATCAGATGCGCATGGCCGTGGATCTGTGACCAGACGAGTTGCTCGACGGCAGCCCTGCCCTCAGGTGTATCCAGCTTCATGCGTTTCGCAACCGGAACCGAGATTTCCACCAGGACCGCATGGGCGGCACTGGCAGTCGGGCCGATGGCCGGATCGTCCCAGTCAAGCCGGCTGGCCGTGAACATCAGCCTGAAGAGATGCGGCCGGGCCGAGGCAAAGGCGAGGTAGCCGCGGGAGGCTGCACGCAACTGCTCTGCCGGATCATCGGGCGCCACCGCCATAGCCGAGCGCATCGAGGCTGCAAACTGACGAAATCCCTCGACGGCAAAGGCCGTCATCAGGTGGCGCAACGACGGAAAATGATGTTCGGGAGCCGCGTGGGATACGCCGACACGCGCCGCCAGCTTGCGCAGCGTAAGGCCTTCCAGGCCATGCTCTTCAAGCATGGTGAGCCCGGTGTCGATCAGCGCCTGGCGCAGGTCGCCATGGTGATAGGATTTCTGTCTCGCCATGCCCCTTCATAACCGCTCGAAACCGCGCCGTCAAAACCAATCTTGACATTGGCAAGTTATCCCGCATGCTAATCTTGTCACCGTCAAGATGAGGCTCCCATGTCCCCCGATACCGTGTTTTCGACCACCAGCAGCACTGCCATGGCCGGCTGGCTCCTACTCATTCTGGCACCCCGCTGGCCCGCCCTCATCGGGTTCATCCGATGCGGACTGATCGGCGCGCTATCGCTCACCTATGCCGTCCTGATCTTCGTCTATTTCTTCCGCGTCGAGGGCGGCGGCTTCGGCTCGATTGCCGAGGTGCGGACCCTGTTCCTGGACGATCCGGTGCTGGTCGCAGGCTGGGTCCACTACCTCGCCTTCGACCTGTTCATCGGCACCTGGATCGCCGTCGAGGCCGACAAGCGCGGCTACAACCGGCTGCTGCAGGCGCCGATGCTGGTCGCGACCTTCATGTTCGGCCCGCTCGGCCTCCTGCTGTTCTTCATCACCCGCGCCAGCGAAATGGCGCTCACCGCCCGAAAGGCCTGATTGATGACCATGCTCTTCCATGACAGCCTGGCGCTCGCCCCGGCGCAGAACTTCGTGGCGGCCGAGCGCCGCACCCGCAGCCTGCTGATCGTCGGCATTGGCCTGCAGGTGGCACTGGCGCTGCCGAGCCTCACCGCGTTCTTTATCGACGATCGACTGATGAACGACATCAGCGTCTGGATCAAACCCCTGAAGTTCCAGGCTTCGCTGGTGTTGATGCTCGGGACGCTGCTGCTTCTCCTGCCGCTGATCGACGTTCAAACCCGCTCTGGTCGCGGCGTCTGGCTTGCGAGCCTCGTCGCCGTGATCACCGCCAGCGGCGAGATCTTCTACATTACGCTGCAGGCCGCCCGCGGCAGGGCCTCACATTTCAACGTCGGCAGTCCGGCCGAGGCGATGGCCTACAATGTAATGGGCGCAGGTGCTGCCCTTCTCGTGTTGTCGAGCCTCGTGATCGGGCTCTACATCCTGCTGCGACCGCGTCCGGACGCACCCATCGGCCTGCGCCTCGGTGGCGGCTGGGGTCTCGTGCTCGGCAGTGTGGCGACACTCTTCACCGCCTTCGCGCTCGGCAGCGGGCAGATCGACGGCCCAGGCCACTGGGTCGGCGGCGTCAGGACGGATCTCGGCGGGCTGCCGCTCTTCGGCTGGTCGCGCAGCGGGGGCGATCTGCGTGTGCCGTATTTCTTCGCCACCCACATCATGCAGGCACTACCGCTCCTCGGCCTCGGTCTCGACCGGTTCGCAGCACGTTTCGCCAGACCTGGCATCGTGATCGGCGCGCTCGTCTGTCTTGCCGTCGTGGGTGCCACCTTCATCCAGGCCGTGCGGGGCTACCCCCTGCTTTGAAGGAATCCAATGCAGGTGGGCGGCAAGCGTGGATTTTGACCTGTTGCAAACGGCGATTCGAGGCTAGGAATGCGGTCTGCCACGGCACAGACTCACATCACACGCCCTCGCCGCGGCCCGCAGGCCCATCATGCACGATATCCGCCCCCTCATCCCTCTCCTCCTCACCGCCGGCATCCTGATCGGCGGCAACGGTCTGCAGGGCACATTCATCTCGCTTCGCGGCATCGAGGAAGGTTTCAGCACCTCGGTCATCGGCATGGTCGGCACGGGCTATTTTATCGGCTTCGTGCTCGGCTGCGTCTACATCACCAAGATCATGCGGGCGATCGGCCACATCCGCGCCTTCTCGGCGCTTGCGGCCATCGCCTCGGCAGCCTCGATCATGATGGTGCTGATGATCGATCCGATCTCCTGGTTCCTGATGCGCCTCGTGCAGGGCCTCTGTTTTTCCGGCCTCTTCGCAGTCGTCGAAAGCTGGCTCAACGCCCGCGTCACCAATGCCACGCGGGCGCGCACGCTTTCCGTCTACCGCTTCGTCGATCTCGGCTCGGTGACGGCGGCACAGTACATGATCCCGCTCTTCGGTGTCAGCGGCATCGATCTTTTCGCCATTATCGCCATGGCCCTCTCGCTGTCGCTCGTGCCGATCTCGTTCGCCGACAAGTCGAGCCCTGCACCGCCCAAGGACGTCAAGTTCGACATCAAGGTCCTGTGGTCCGTGTCGCCACTCGCGACCGTCGGCTGCATCGTCATCGGTCTCACCAATTCGAGCTTCCGCTCGCTCGGGCCGATCTATGCCGATGGCATCGGCATGTCGGTGACCTCGATCGCGAGCTTCATGAGCATCGGCATCTTCGCCGGTATCGTGCTGCAATATCCGCTCGGCCATTATTCCGACAAGCTGGATCGCCGTGTCATCATTCTTGTTTCGACCATCGGGGCCTTGTTCGCCTCGATCTTCCTCGCTTTCCTCGCGGGAGAGAGCGACGTCGCCAATTTCATCGGCATTTTCGCCTTCGGCGCCTTTGCACTGCCGCTTTATTCACTCTGCTCGGCTCATGCCAACGACCATGCGGCACCGGGTCAACATGCCCTGGTGTCTGCCGGCACGCTGTTCTTCTGGTCGGTCGGCGCGGTCGTCGGACCGCTCTTCGCCTCCTTCCTGATGGACGCGTTCGGGCCGCATGCGCTGTTCACCTATGTGATCGTGGTCCTGACCTTCTTCGCGGCCTACACGCTTGCCCGTATCCGGGCGCGCGAAGCCGTGCCGACCGAAGAGCGGCGGATGCGCTTCCGCAGCCTGCTGCGCACCTCGACATTTTTCAGCAAGCTTGCCACGCCACCGAACGAAAAGGATGGCGGTTGAGCCGGCCCTGCCTTGGCTGCGACAGCATGACCAAACGTCGCTATTGCTGATCAGACACCTCAACTTTATGAGATGGGTGACCAGCGAGAGTTCCGACCGTGACCATTGTTACCAGACGCACCCTTCTGAAATCTGCCGCCGTGCTCGGTGCCTATGGGACCGGTCTTGCTGTGATGCCGCGCCTCACGCGGGCCTTTTCGGCCCCCGATCCAGTCGAGATCGAAGCCCTGACCGGCGACGTTCTGCTCGACGGCAAGCAGGCTACACGTGGCGTCATGCGATATGCACTGGCCGGGCAAACCACCGCAGACCCTTCTCCGCCGATCCTGCGGGCCCGGCGCGGCAAAGCTTTTGCGGCCAGACTCATCAACCGGCTCGATGAGCCGACGACCATTCACTGGCACGGTGTGCGTCTGCCCAACGATCAGGATGGCGTACCTTTCGTCACCCAGCCTTATGTCTATACCGGCGACAGCTTCGACTATGCCTTCGCGCCTCCGGATGCGGGCACGTTCTGGTACCATCCACATTGCAACACGCTGACCCAGATGGGGCGCGGACTTGCCGGCGTGCTGGTGGTCGAGGATGACAGGGACCCCGTCTTCGATGGCGAGGTGGTGCTGAACCTCCGGGATTTCCGGCTCGGCGGCGACAGCCAGTTCATTGAACAGTTCAAGCCGCGCGATGCAGCCAAGACCGGAACCTTCGGAACACTCCGCACCGCCAACTGGCAGACCGAACCGCGCTATGACGTGCCAGCCGGAGGGCTGGTGCGGGTCCGTATCCTCGCCGCCGACGTAACGCGCATCTACAATCTCAAGCTCGCAGGCGCCGAGGCGCAGATCATCGCGATCGACGGGCATCCGGTGCCGGAGCGCATGGCGCTCGACATGGCCGTCGTTTCGCCCGGCCAGCGGCTCGATCTCGCAGTCCGGGTTGCCGACAGCGAGGGCGGCGAGATGGTGCTGGAGGACATCCGCCCCTCGACGCCGAAGGTGGTGGCACGGTTTCGTGCCGTCGGTGCGTCACTGAAACGCGATCTCGGCGATCTCGGGCCGCTCGCCGAAAATGCCGGGGTGGAGGCGGACCTTTCCAGCGCCACGCCGATCCCGCTGCTTCTCAGTGCCACCGCCGAGAATGCGGCGCGCGAATCGATCTGCGGCTCGATCGGCTATTCCTTCTGGGCGATCAACAAGGTGCCCTATCCGGGCGACACACCCGATCCGACCGCGCCAATCGCGGAGCTGAAGCTCGGCCAGACCTATCTGCTCAATGTCGAGAACGTCACGCCGCATGCCCATCCGATCCATCTGCATGGCATGAACTTCAAGGCTCTCGCCTCGAACAAGCGGCCGGTGCAGCCGCTCGTGTCGGACACCTATCTTGTGCTACCGGATGAAAAGGTCCAGCTTGCGCTGGTGGCCGACAATCCCGGTGACTGGGTCTTCCACTGCCACATCATCGAACACCAGAAGACCGGCATGACCGGCTATTTCCGAGTGACATGACATGAGCCTTTCCGAGACGATGCGTATCCACGAGCCCTATCCGGGGCTCTTTGCCTATTATGACGGGCGCATCGACGGAAAGCGGCTGCATTCGGACAAGCCCAACTGGCTCGATGACGGCGCCTACAGCCTCGGTGTTGCGAGCTATGCGATCGTCTCGGGAACGGACGCGATCGTCTATGACACCCATATCTCCTTCGACCACGCGCGCGCCATCCGCAGCCATCTTTATGGCCTGGGCGCAACCAGAATCCGGGTCGTGCTCAGCCATTGGCACACGGATCATGTGGCGGGCAGTGCCGGTTTCATCGATTGTCCGATCCTGTCGAACAAGTTGACGCGCAACACCCTGATCGAGAAACGCCAGGTGCTTGTCACCAAGGATCCGCCGATCAATCCGGTGATCATGCCGACCGATGTTTTCGAGGGTGAAATGGTGCTTGTGCTCGGAGAGATCACGGTCAGGTTGATGCAGTTCGATATTCACAGTGCCGATGGCACTGTCCTGCTTCTGCCGCATCTTGGCGTGCTGCTCGCCGGCGACACTCTGGAAGACACCGTTACCTATATTTCCGAACCGGAGCATACCGCGCGGCACATCGCCGAACTCGACCGGCTGGCCATGCTCGACGTCAGCCACATCCTGCCCAATCACGGCGACGAGCAGGTGATCGCATCCGGCGGCTATCCACCGTCGCTGATAACTGCGACGCGAGACTATCTCACGCGGCTGATGTCCCGTCTCGACGATCCCAACCTCGAGGATGAGGGGCTGGAAAGCTTCATTGCGCCTGAGCTCGAAGCGGGGACGCTCACCTATTTCGCGCCCTATGAGGCCGTCCACAGCCAGAACATAGCGGTTCTGAAGGGCGCATCCCCCGACGAATAAGGGGACATTGGCCATGCGAGGCCCGCTGCGGCCTGCTTTCCCCGCTGTTCATATTGACAAGGAAGGCCAGAAGGGAAACTAAGGTTGATCCTGTAGTTTCCATGACCGAGACGAAATGATCGATACCACTGCCGCGCTCGAAGAGGCCTGCCGCCTTCTCGCCCAATCCGATTTCATCACGATCGACACGGAATTCCTCCGCGAAACGACCTTCTGGCCGGAACTCTGCCTCATCCAGATGGCAAGCCCGGAGCATGAATACATCGTCGATCCCATGGCCAAGGGCATGGACCTCAAGCCCTTCTTCGAACTGATGGCGAATACCGCCGTGGTGAAGGTCTTCCATGCGGCCCGCCAGGACATCGAAATCATCTTCCATTTGGGCGACCTGCTCCCGCACCCGATCTTCGACACCCAGGTCGCGGCCATGGTCTGCGGCTTCGGCGACTCGGTCTCCTACGACCAGCTCGTGCAGAAGGTGAAAAACGTCCATATCGACAAGACCTCGCGCTTCACCGACTGGAGCCGCCGTCCTCTGTCCGAAAAGCAGCTCGACTATGCGCTGGCCGATGTCACTCATCTGCGCGACGTCTATCTGAAGCTGAAGGGCCAGCTGGAAGCCGAAGGCCGGGCCGAATGGCTGACCGAGGAAATGGCGATCCTCGAGTCCCGCGAGACCTATGACCTGCCGCCCGAACAAGCCTGGCAACGGCTCAAGATGCGCCTGCGCAAGCCGACCGAACTTGCGGTCATGCAATATGTCGCCGCCTGGCGGGAGCGCGAGGCGCGCGCCCGCAACGTGCCGCGCTCGCGCGTCTTGAAGGACGATGCAATTTACGAAATCGCCCAGCAGCAGCCGAAGGATACCGAGGCTCTGGGTCGCCTGCGCACCATTCCAAAAGGTTGGGAGCGGTCGAGTTCCGGGGCTGCCATCATCGAACAGGTCAATACGGCACTCGCTCTTCCCAAGGCCGACATGCCGCATCTGCAGCGTCATGCGCATGCGCCCGAGGGCACGCAGTCGGCTGTCGAACTGTTGAAGGTCCTGCTCCGCCTGACCTCGGAAAAGCACGGCGTCGCCTCCAAGGTGATCGCCAACAGCGAAGACCTGGAAAAGATCGCAGCCGAAGGCGAGAAGGCCGAAGTGGCGGCCCTTCAGGGCTGGCGCAAGGAACTGTTCGGCGATCTGGCGCTGAAGCTGATCTCCGGCGGTGTCGGCCTTCGCTTCGTCGACAAGCGCGTCGAAGCGGTGGAGTTCTGATCCATGGCGGCGCTATCCCTGCGCCGTGCAACGGAGGCGGACATTCCGTTCATCATGGAGACCGAGCGCAAGCCCGGCTATGATCAGTTTATCGGGCGCTACAGTCTCGACGAACACCAGGCTCAGCTTCCGGACCCCACCTTCGCCTATCTGATCGGCGAGGACGCGGAAGGCGTCTCCCTCGGCTTCGTCATTCTGATGGATCTCGGGCACCGTGACGGCAATGCCTGTGTCAAGCGCATCGCCGTGGCCAGTCCGGAGAAAGGGGTGGGCACGCCCTTGCTGGCCGGTGCTGTCGACTTTGCCTTCCTCGAAACCAATACGCATCGCCTCTGGCTCGACGTTGTGCGCGAAAACCTTCGGGCGCAGGCCGTGTACCGCAGAAACGGCTTCATCCATGAAGGCGTGATGCGAGAGGCGGGTCTCCTGCCGGATGGCAGCCGCTGCGACTTTTTCATGATGTCCATTCTCCGCCCGGAATGGGCGGCGCGACGCGGCTGAGCTGTCCTCATGGAGCTTCCCGCCCCCCTCCGCTCGGCCGTCGACCAGATGCTATCAGGCGAGCCACTGGACAAGCTTGCCAAGGCGAGCGCCCAGCTGTCTGATCGATATCGGCGCGAAGTGCGTGACGGGCGCTTCCATATTGATGATGCGCTGGCCGCCAAGGGCTATCTCGCGACCCGCCTGCCTGCCACGTTCGCCGCGGTCCGCGCGGCCCTGGCCATGGTCGAGGATGCTGTACCGGAGTTTGCCCCGGAGACACTCATCGATCTCGGTTGCGGACCCGGCACAGCACTCTGGGCGGCGGCCGACACCTGGTCGAGCCTGGGCTCTGCCGAGATGGTGGAAGCCAGCGGCGCGATCCGCAGCGTCGGCGAGAAACTTGCCGCCTCCGGCACCGTGACAAGCCGCTGGCAGTCGGGCGACGTCACCGGCAAGATCCCAACGCTCGATCATGCCGATCTCGTGACGCTCGCCTATGTCCTGGACGAACTTCCGCCCGCAAGCATCGCATCTGTCACAGAAAGGCTCTGGACCCTCACGCGGGGTATGCTCGTCGTGATCGAACCGGGCACACCGGCCGGCTGGCAGCGTATTCTCGCGGTTCGTGACAAGCTGCGCACACTCGGAGCCCATCTTGTGGCCCCTTGCATGCATTCTCACGACTGTCCGATCGTGGCACCGGACTGGTGCCATTTCTCAAGGCGGGTGGCACGCTCGCGGGTGCATCGTCTGGCCAAGGGCGCCGAAGTGCCGTGGGAGGACGAGAAATACATCTTCATCGCCGCCTCGCGCGAGCCTGTGACGATCCGCGGTGACCGCGTGCTGTCTCCGCCGCGTGTCAATGGCGGCGTCGGCCGCGTGAAGCTCTGTCGCACCGACGGGACGGCTTCCGAACTCACGCTCAGCAAACGTGACGGGGACGCCTTCAAGGAAATCCGTCGGGCCGATTGGGGCGACCGGCTCGAACTCGGAGACAAGGGATGACGACGCGGCTGACACCCGAGCTTGCCTCCCGCCTTGCCGCGATCGCGCTCGGCCATGTCACCCGCGAATATCCCAACCACATCCTGCACGGGCTCGAAGGGCCCGATGACGCCCGGACGCCGTCCGAGCTCCATCCGGTCTTCTATGGCAGCTATGACTGGCATTCCTGCGTGCACGGCTACTGGATGCTGGCGCGGCTGCTGCGGCTTTATCCCGACATGCCAGAGGCGCAGGCGATCCGGTATCTCTTTGGCGCGATGCTGGTCCCCGACAGGGTCGCCGGCGAATGCGCCTATTTCGACCGTCCGATGGCACGCGGTTACGAGCGGCCCTATGGTTGGGGCTGGTTGCTGAAGCTTGCCGCCGAGTTGCGCGCGCTTGAGGATCCCACCTGGGCCGAGGCGCTGTCGCCGCTGACCCTTCGGATCGTCCAGCGTTTCCGCGGCTTCCTGCCGCTTGCGACCTATCCTGTGCGGGTGGGCACGCATTACAACACCGCCTTTGCGCTCAGGCTGGCCGCCGACTATGCCGAGACGGTCGGTGATGCGGCGCTGTTCGATCTGCTCAGACAGACCGCTCTGCGGTGGTACGGCACGGATGCTGCCTGCCCCGCCTGGGGCGAGCCTTCGGGTGACGACTTTCTGTCGCCGACGCTGATCGAGGCCGAATGCATGCGCCGGCTTCTGCCGGCCTCCGACTTCGGCCGCTGGTTCGACGACTTCCTGCCTGAAATCGCAGGGAAGCAGCCCCGCACGCTCTTTGCGCCCGCCTCGGTTTCCGACCGCTCCGACGGGAAGATTGCCCATCTCGATGGCTTGAGCCTGAGCCGCGCCTGGTGCTGGGCATCGCTCGCAAGCCCCCTGCTGGACACGGACCCGCGCCAGGCTGTGATGCTCGAAGCGGCACATGACCATCTCGAAGCCGGCATTGCGCATGTGGCTGGCGACTATATGGGTGAACACTGGCTTGCGAGTTTTGCCGTACTGGCCCTGACGGAGACGGACTGATGAGCAGTCTCACTGACACCGTCGACATCACGGGCCGCGTGCTCGTCTCCGGATCTGCCGAGGGCGAAGTGCTGTTCACCGACACGGCGCTCAGCTTTTGGGGCGGCGTCGATGCCGTGACTGGCGAGATCATCGACCGGCATCATCCCTTGAGTGGTGAACGGCTGACGGGTCGCGTGCTGGCGCTGCCGACGAGCCGTGGCTCATGCACCGGCAGCGGCGTCATCCTCGAACTGATTCTCAACGGCCAGGGCCCTGCGGCGATCGTGCTCGAACATCCCGAGGCCATCATCACGCTCGGCGTCATCGTCGCAGAGGAGGTTTTCGGGCGGTCCATTCCGGTCATTGCGGTCGGCGGGCAAGCCTTTGCCGGGCTGAAGACAGCCGGGCGCATCCGGATCAGCAACGCTCTCGCCGACGTTGGCTCCAACATCGCGCTCACGGACAAAGATCAAGCCATTCTCGCGGGGGAGCGTGGCGAAGCGGCTGCCGTTGCCATGCGGATGGTGCTGAGAATGGCAGCGCTCGAAGGCGCGGCCGAACTGATCGACATCACGCGCGCCCATATCGACGGCTGCATCTATACCGGTCCCGGCGGTCTCGCCTTTGCGGAAAAACTGCGCGACCTGGGCGGGCGCGTCGTGGTGCCGACGACGCTGAATGCGATTTCGGTCGATCATCGCCGCTGGCTGGCTCAAGGCGTACCGGAAGCGCTGGGCAAACCGGCAGCGGCCGTGGCCGATGCCTATGTGGCGATGGGAGCGCAACCGACCTTCACCTGCGCACCCTATCTGCTCGACGATCGACCCGCGCGTGACGAGCAGATCGTCTGGGCGGAATCGAATGCCGTCGTCTATGCCAACAGCGTGCTCGGCGCGCGCACGATGAAATATCCCGACTATCTCGACATCGCGATCGCGCTGACGGGCCGGGCACCCAAGGCGGGCTGTCATTTGCCGGAGGAGCGCGCGCCACGGCTCCGCGTCACCGTGCCCCCGCTTGCGAATGCGGACGACAGCCTCTGGCCGCTGATCGGCTATCTGATCGGGACCGTTTCGCCTGATGCCATCCCGCTCGTTGAGGGGCTATCGGAATACGAGCCGGATTCGGACGCGCTCAAGGCCTTCGGGGCTGCCTTCGCCACCACCTCGGCAGCACCGATGTTCCATATCGCGGGCGTGACACCGGAGGCATGCGAGCCTGAGACCTTTGCGGCGCTGGATTTGCAGACGACTGCACTCACTGCCGATGACCTGCTGCGTGCCTGGCACGAGCTGAACGGTGCGGGTCCGGGTGCAGTGCAGCTCGTCTCGCTCGGCAATCCACATTTCTCCGCGACAGAAATGGCGGCCCTTGCCGCGCTCTGCCACGGCAGAACGCGGCATGCCCACGTGCCGCTCGTTGTTACCTGCGGGCGCGCAGAGATGGCGAAGGCAGAGGCCTCGGGGGCTGTGGCAGCGTTGATCGCATTCGGGGTGACCCTCGTCAACGATACATGCTGGTGCATGGTGACCGAGCCGATCATTCCGGTCGACGCCCTCACCATCATGACCAATTCCGGAAAATATGCCCATTACGGCCCGGGCCTCACTGGGCGCACTATGCGCTTTGGCAGCCTCGCGGCGTGTGTGGAAGCCGCTGTGGCGGGTGAAGATCGCGGTAATCTGCCCGCTTGGCTCGGCTAGCCTGTGGGTAACGGGTGGCGTCACTGAAACTTCACCCAACAGCAATCGGTGCGACATGAAGGCTCCTTAAGGACAGCGGCGTTTCCTCCCGTCCAACAAGGTGACGCCATGACCAAAGCCCTTCTGACATCTGCCGCCCTCTTCGTCCTCTTCGTCTCCCAGGCCTCGGCCGAGGAGAAGGCCTTCCCGGCCAAGCTCGTCAACCACGCCATTCTGCCGGCCAACACGATCATCGCAGCCCCCGCCGATGCGCCCGCCTATCTCAAGACCTCCGGCAAGTTCACAACGGCTGACCGCAGCCGCACGGATGCGCTCGGCAGCGTTCCCGGCAAGGACGGCGTGCGCCTGACGGGCCTGTCGCTTCCCTTCGACGGCCAGCCGCTGCAGGGCTTCTCCGGCATCAAGGCCATGGAAGACGGCACCTTCTGGAGCCTCTCTGACAATGGCTTCGGCTCGAAGGCCAATTCCACCGACGCCATGCTGATGCTGCATCACCTGACCTTCGATTGGGAAGCGGGCACTGTAAACGTCGAAAAGACCCTGTTCCTCTCCGACCCGGACAAGAAGGCCCCCTTCCCGATCGCCATGGAAGGCTCGGACAAACGCTATCTGACGGGTGCCGATTTCGACGTCGAGTCCATCCAGCCGGTCTCAGACGGTTTCTGGGTCGGCGAAGAGCTCGGCCCCTACATGCTGAAGTTCTCGACCGAGGGCGCGCTGACCGACGTCATGTCCACCAAGGCCGGCGGGATCGAGGTCAAGTCGCCCGACAATCCGACGCTCGTCGTTCCAGCCAATCCTTCCGCCAAGATGCCGGTGTTCAACCTGAAGCGTTCCGGTGGCTATGAGGGACTTGCCATGTCGAAGGATGGCACGAAACTCTATGGCATGCTCGAAGGCCCGCTCTATCTCGAAGACGGTTCCGTGGAAAAGGCGGACGGTCTGACCGCACTGCGCATCATCGAACTCGATGCCGCCTCCAAGGCCTGGACCGGCAAGACCTGGCTCTATCCGCTGTCGGAAGGCGGCGAGGCGATCGGCGATTTCAACATGATCGACGAGACGACGGCACTCGTCATCGAGCGCGACAATGGTGCTGGCGTGGCCGACAAGGCCTGCGCTGATCCGAAGGCACCGGCTGCCGACTGCTTCGCCGTTCCGGCCAAGCACAAGCGGATCTACAAGATCGAGATGACGGAAGAGAATGCCGGCAAGGCGGTGCGCAAGATCGGTTACATCGACCTGATGAAGATCGAAGACCCCGACAACAAGAAGCGCCAGGGCGGCGGCGAAGGCTTCTACGACATGCCCTTCGTCACCATCGAAAATGTCGACGTGGTCGATCCGACCCACATCATCGTCGGCAACGACAACAACCTGCCCTTCTCGGCCGGTCGTGCGCTGGACAAGGCCGATGACAACGAGTTCGTCCTGCTCGAAGTCGGCGAATTCCTTGGCGCGAAGTAAGCGCGACGCCTGAAACGAAGAGAGCGGGCTCAAGGCCCGCTCTCACTCTGATCGGTTCGTCAATCGGCCCTACTCGAAGACAAAGGCCAGCCGCTTGCCGGTGAGCTTGGCGAGCTGCATCAGGCGACCATCGAGCCGTTCCCCGGAGAACTCCTCGTAGGCTTTCGGCACGACAAATTCGAGGTCGAGATCGGCATTGTCGGATCGCCGGAATGTGAGGTTGTGGACGACGCCCGGCATGGATGCCGAGAAGAGGTAGACCACCCGCAACATGCCGCCAACGAGCTTTGCCCGGTCCAGAAGGCGCTCGGTCGCGATTGCCGCGAGCGGTCCGGTCTGGCCGTCGTCATGCAGGCCCTCGAAGCGGTAATAGTTCGTGAGCGCGATGAAGGCGCGGCCCGGGTGGGTGATGCCGACGAAGGAGGAGTGGGCGATCACGTTCAGTGCCTGCAGGCCGCGATAATCGGGATGGGCACGCCAGCTGATATCGGCAAGCAGGCAGGCGGCCTGGCGATAGCGGCTTTCCTCTTCCGTTTCCTCGATATCGAAGAAGGGCATCATCCGGCCCGTCCAATCCGCGAGCTCGCGGGCATGTTCGGGCGAGCGGGCACGCAGGATCGCCAGCTCGTCGGCAGCCTCGATCAGGGGGTCGAGCGCCTGTTCCTCTTCGAGCAGCAGCGAATAGAGATAGCCCTCGCGCACACCCTGGGCGGAGAAGCAGACGCCTTTCGGTTTCATCACCTCGATCACCTCGCGCATGGCGATCGCGCCGAAGGGGATCAGGTTGCGTCGGCTCTTGGAAATGGTCGACCAGGCCGGATCACGGCTGTTCGCACCCGAGATGATCTCTTCCAGAAAGAAAGCGATCTCGTCATAGGGCAGTTCGTAGCCTTGCATCATGTGCAGGGGATATTTCCGGATCTCCATATGGAGCTTGGCGATATTGCGCCATGTGCCGCCCACGGCATAAAAGGTGCGCCCCTGCCCCTTCTTCAGCAGGGCGGCATCGCCGACGAGCTTTTTCGCCAGCGTGCGGGCCTTGGGAAGCGAACCATCGACGCTCTCCGAGAGACGCAGGCCGCCGAGCGGCATCGTGATGCCCTTGCCGAAGCCCTTGCCCTTGATGTCGATCAGTTCGAGCGACCCGCCGCCAAGGTCGCCGGCAATGCCATCCGCGTTGTGGAAGCCGCTGACGACGCCGAGAGCGGAGTATTTCGCTTCCTCCTCGCCGGTCAGTACCTGGACCTCGTGGCCGAGGATTTCTTCAGCACGGGCAATAAAATCGGGGCCGTTGGAGGCCTCGCGGGCGGCTGCGGTGGCAAGCACATACATACGAGTCGCCTGGGCCTGGTTCGAGAGCGCCCTAAACCGGCGCAGTGCTGCCAGCGCCCGCTCGACACCTTCCTCGTCCATCCGACCGGTCGTGGCCACGCCCCGGCCAAGGCCGCAAAGCACCTTCTCGTTGAAGAGAACCGTCGGCGCGCGCGAAAGCCCTTCATAGATCACGAGACGAATGGAGTTCGAGCCGATGTCGACAACGGAGACAGGGGCAATACCCGGAAGGCGCCCCTGCGCTTCAGATCTTGTCATGAGGGTCCAGTGTTATCGTTTCCTGCCGGAAATCAGACCGGCGATCAGTTTCGGTGCACTCGACTTCAGAGCTTCACCCCGACCAGACAGGCTGGGATTTGTCATGAAATAGTGCTGGGCGTTGAAAGGTTCCTCACCCTGTCGCACTTCGATGCGGCGTGACGTCCCGTCGGCCAATATCTCGTAGCTCTGCTGATTGTCAATCAGGTTGCCCAGCATGATCTGCGACAGGACCTGCTCATGCACCGTCGGATTGATCAGGGGCACCAGGGTCTCGACGCGGCGATCGAGATTGCGCGGCATCATGTCGGCCGAGCCGATATAGACGAGCGCCTTTTCCGACGGGAGGCGATGGCCGTTGCCGAAGCAGAAGATGCGACTGTGTTCGAGAAAGCGCCCCACGATCGACTTGACCCGGATATTTTCCGACAGTCCGGGCACACGTGGCCGCAGGCAGCAGATGCCGCGGATGACCAGATCGATTTCGACGCCGGCGCCACTCGCCGCATAGAGCGCATCGATGATCTCGGGATCCACGAGGGAATTCATCTTCATCCAGATCGCGGCCGGACGCCCTGCCTTGGCGTTCTCCGTTTCCTCGCGAATGTGCGTGAGGATCCGTGGGCGCAGGGTATGCGGCGACACAGCAAGCTTCATTCCTTCTTCCGGCTCGCCATAACCGGTGATGAAGTTGAAGATGTTCGCCATGTCATGGGCGATCTTCGGGTTGCAGGTGAAGAAGGAGAGGTCCGTATAGATCTTCGCCGTGACCGGATGGTAATTGCCGGTGCCCAGGTGGCAGTAGGTCCGAAGCTTGCCATCCTCGCGGCGCACGACCATCGACATCTTGGCATGTGTCTTGAGTTCGATGAAGCCGAAGACGACCTGCACACCGGCGCGTTCCAGGTCGCGGGCCCAGCGGATGTTGGCCTCCTCATCGAACCGGGCCTTGAGCTCGACCAGGGCCGTCACCGACTTGCCGGCTTCGGCGGCATCGATCAGGGCGCGCACGATCGGGCTGTCGTTGGAGGTGCGGTAAAGCGTCTGCTTGATCGCCAGCACATCCGGGTCGCGGGCCGCCTGCAACAGGAATTGCACGACGACGTCGAAGCTCTCATAGGGGTGGTGGACGATCATGTCCTTTTCGCGGATCGCCGCGAGGCAGTCGCCGGCATGCTCGCGGACACGCTCGGGAAAGCGGGCATTGTACTGCTCGAAACGGAGGTCGTCGCGCGGCGCCTTGGTGATCTCGGATATGGTGTTGAGCGCCAGCAGGCCGGGAAGCACCGCGACGCGATTATCGGCAACACCGAGTTCGTGCACAACGAACTGGCGAAGCGCGACCGGCATTTCGGAATCGACCTCGATGCGGATGACCGAACCGCGACGACGGCGCTTCAGCGCCGTTTCGAAGAAGCGCACGAGATCCTCGGCCTCTTCCTCGACCTCGATATCGCTGTCTCTGATAATGCGGAAGGTGCCGAAGCCCTTGACCTCATAGCCCGGGTAAAGCCGGTTGATGAAAAGGCCGACCATGTCCTCCAGCGTGATGTAGCGGATCGTGTTGCCGTCATCAGGCAGGCGAATGAAGCGGTCGAGGGTGGTCGGGAGGCGCAGCAGCGCGGTCATCGGATCGCCATTGCGGCTCGAGCAGAGCTGCAGGCCCATGGAGAAGCCGAGATTGGGGATGAACGGGAACGGATGGGCCGGATCGATGGAAAGCGGTGTCAGGACCGGGAAGATCGACTCCTCGAAAGTCGTCTCCAGCCAGGTGCGATCCGCCTCGGAAAGGGCCGCCGGGCGCACGATCAGGATGTCTTCCTGCGCGAGATATTGCTGCAGGACGGCGAGCGACGCCTGCTGCTCCATCTGCAGATTGTCGATTTCCTTCAGGATGTCGTCGAGCTGCTCGGCCGGGGTCTTGCCGTCGGGGCTCTTGATGACGATGCCCTGGCGGACCTGACCTTCGAGGCCGGCGACGCGGACCATGAAGAATTCGTCGAGATTGGCTGCCGAGATGGACAGGAAACGAACGCGCTCCAGCAACGGGTGCGCGGTGTTGAGCGTTTCCTCGAGAACACGACGGTTGAACTGCAGCCAGGAGAATTCACGGTTGATGAAGCGCAGAGGGCTGGCCAACAGGTCCTCGGCGGGTGCTGTCTCGCCTCTGTCGCCGCCCGTACTGTGTACCGCGCTGTCCATGATTCCGTCCCTTCGTTATCGTTCCCGGCCAATTATAACAGTATGACGACAGATCTGTGACGCTCAATCCGTACCGTCGGCCGCCTCCAGCGTTTCCAGCACCTCTGCCGCCAAGCTGCGTGTGATCCTGACGCGCCTGGCAAGCGCCAGCCTGTCCATGCGATCGACCACCATCTGGGCGGCAAGGAAGGAGCGCTCCATGCGGCTGACGATATAGCCGACGATCTTGTCATCGATGCAAAGCTGGCGGTCGGCAAAGAGTTTGGTGATCAATTGACCGAGAAGGTCTTCGTCCGGAGCCCCGATCTCGACCACGGTGGCCGCCTTCAGGCGCGAGTTGAGATCCGCCAACTGGACATTCCACGAGGGCGGAAAGCTGCGCGACGTGATGAGCAGTGTCGTGCCGTGCTGGCGCACCGCATTGATGACGTGGAACAGCTCGACCTCGTCGAAACCCCGGCGGTCGGCATCCTCGAACAGGACGGGGCCGATGGCCGCGACTTGCGATGCCCCCTCGCCCGGCTGCGGCAGAATATCGGCCGCACCGCTGATGTCTCGAAAGATTTGGGCGAGATGCGATTTCCCCGAACCTTCCGGGCCTGCGAGGATCACCACCGGCGACGGCCAGTGCGGCCAGGCGTCGACGATCGACACGGCCGCGGCCATGCGCTCGGAAACCAGCAGGTCATCGCGGCCGGTGGCAGAGCCATGCTCGAAGGCGAGCGGCAGCTGTTCGGCGGCTCCACGCTTTGCGGGAGCCATCTTGGCGTCAGTCATTCACGTCTCGGACACGTCTCTGGAGCTTGGAGGTTCGATCTCGCCGACGGCAGGGGACGGCGGCGCAATGACAAGCGCCGTTCCGTAATAGAGATCGCTGTCAAGATAACGCGATATGGCGAACCGGACAAGCACGCCGATGGCGGCGGCAGCCGGCACCGCCACGAGCACGCCGACGAAGCCGAAGAGCGCGCCAAAGGCGAAGAGCGCGAACATCAGCCAGACCGGGTGCAGGCCGACGCTCTTGCCCACCAGCTTGGGCTGCAGGATGTTTCCCTCGATGAACTGGCCGAGGAAGAAGATGCCGGCAATGACGCCGACCCAGATGAAGTCCGGCCAGAACTGGACGATGGCAACCCCGAGCGACAGGAGCAGGCCGACCGTCGAGCCGACATAGGGAATGAAGCTGATCATGCCGGTGAAGAAACCGATGAGCAGGCCGAAATTCAGGCCGGCGGCCGAGAGCGCGATCGCATAGAAAATGCCGAGGATGAGGCAGAGCGACCCCTGGCCGCGCACGAAGCCGGCAATCGTGTTGTCGAGTTCGGTCGCGAGCTGACGCACCGTGCCGAGCTGGTTGCGCGGCACCCAGCTGTCGACCTTCTCGATCATGCGGTCCCAGTCGAGCAGCAGATAGAAGGCGACGACCGGCGTCACGACCAGAAGCGAGGCGATATCGAGCAGCGCCTTGCCGGAATTCCAGATCTGCTCGACCAGAGTTCCCAGGAAGCCGACGCCTTCGCTGAGATAACGCGAGAAATTCTCCCGGATCGTGCCCATCTGGCCATCGACCCAATCCGGAAGCCAGGAGGCGTTCGAGGTCGCGATGAAGGTCTGCAGCTGTGTGATGTATCCGGGCACGCGCTGGATGAACTCGTTGAGCTGACTGGCGAGCACCGGGATGATGATCATCAGGGACAGAACGAACACGATGACGAAGGAGACGAGGATCACCACTGTCGCCATCAGGCGGCTCAAGCCGATACGCTCCAGCCTGTCGGCGACGGGATCGAGGAAATAGGCAAGCGCCATGCCGGCGATGAAAGGCAACAGGATGGACGAGAACAGCATCAGGAAGGCGATGAAGATCGCCAGGGTCACCAGCCAGAAAAACACCTGGCGGCGCAGGCCAATTGCACTGATGTTGCGAGCCATATGCGTCTCCATTCCCACGTAACCTGCCACTTGCAAACGAGGTTCGCATGCTGCGGCGCCAGAGAAGGAGATAGGGTACAGGCAAAGGCTTGGTCAAGAACTCCGACCCTATCGGCAGCGACAAGGTGCAATGGGATGCCAGAATGCCCGGGAAATCGTGGGCTTCTGCACCTCGCAGCTTGCATCTGAAGGCTCTTCATGCCATGGCCAGCCGAAATTCTCGCAGGATCGGAGGCAGGCATGAGCCAGGCTGGCAAGAACGGGTTGACCTATAGCGATGCGGGCGTCGACATCGATGCCGGCAACCTGATGGTCGAGAAGATCAAGCCGGCCGTGAAGTCGACCCGGCGCCCCGGTGCGGATGGCGAGATCGGCGGCTTCGGCGGGCTCTTCGACTTGAAGGCCGCCGGCTTCAAGGATCCGATCCTGGTGGCAGCCAATGATGGCGTCGGCACCAAGCTGAAGATCGCCATCGACGCCAACATTCACGACACCGTCGGCATCGACCTCGTTGCCATGTGCGTCAACGACCTCGTCGTGCAGGGCGCAGAGCCGCTTCTCTTCCTCGACTATTTCGCAACCGGCAAGCTCGATCCGGACCAGGGGGCTGCCATCGTTCAGGGCATCGCTGCTGGCTGCCGCGAGGCGGGCTGCGCGCTGATCGGCGGCGAGACCGCTGAAATGCCGGGCATGTATTCCAAGGGCGACTACGACCTCGCAGGCTTTGCCGTCGGTGCTGCCGAGCGCGGCGAACTGCTGCCATCAGGCGATATCGCCGAGGGCGACGTGATCCTCGGGCTTTCCTCCTCGGGCGTTCATTCCAACGGCTTTTCTCTGGTGCGCAAGATCGTCGAACTCTCCGGCCTTGCCTGGGACGCACCGGCTCCCTTCGCCGAGGGGCAGTCGCTGGGTGCTGCCCTGCTGACCCCGACCCGGATCTATGTGAAGCCGCTCCTGAAGGCGATCAGGGAAACCAAGTCGCTCAAGGCGCTCGCCCATATCACCGGCGGCGGCTTCCCGGAGAACATTCCGCGCGTGTTGCCGAAGCACCTCGCCGCCGAGATCGATCTCTCCTCCTTCCAGGTGCCGGCCGTCTTCTCCTGGCTCGCCAAGACCGGCGGCGTTGCCCAGAATGAAATGCTGCGCACCTTCAACTGCGGCATAGGCATGATCGTCGTGGTCTCCGCCGACAAGGTTGACGACGTCACCAAGGCGCTGGAAGCCGAGGGTGAAACCGTTGCCCGCCTCGGCCGCATGATCGCCCGCGAAGAGGGTGCGCATGGCGTGACCTACAAGGGTACGCTCGCCCTATGAGCGACAGCCGCAAACGCGTCGTCGCCTTCGTTTCAGGCGGCGGGTCGAACATGCTGGCGCTGGCCAAGGCTTGCGATGCGGCCGACTATCCGGCCGAGATCGTGGCGGTTATTTCCGACAAGCCTGAGGCCGGCGGTCTCGCCAAGGCGGAAGCGCTCGGCATTCCGACACACGTTTTCGAGCGCAAGGCCTATGGCTCCAAGGCCGAGCATGAGGCCGCGATCCTTGCCGCACTCGCCGAGATCGGCCCTGATATAATCTGCCTCGCGGGCTACATGCGTTTGCTCTCAGGCGACTTCATCCGCGCCTATGAGGGAAAGATCCTCAACATTCACCCGTCCCTGCTGCCGCTTTTTCCCGGCCTGCACACGCATCAGCGGGCCATCGATGCCGGCATGAAAGTCGCCGGCTGCACCGTGCACTTCGTCACCGAAGGCATGGATGAGGGGCCGGTCATCGCCCAGGCGGTCGTGCCTGTGCTGATCGACGATACGGCCGAGGCACTTGCCGCACGGGTGCTGACAGTTGAGCATCAAACCTATGCGGCAGCGCTGAAGCTTGTCGCATCGGGTGGCGTCACTATGCGCGCCGACGGGAGTGTCGAACGGCTGGCATCCGAGACGGATGCGAACGTCAGGCTGATCAGCGCCTGAGGCACTGCGTCAGCGCTTGTTCAGCGCTGCCCATTGCAGCAACATGATCGTCTTGGCGTCGATAATCTCGCCTGCATCGACCATTTCCATGGCTTCAGAGAAACCGATCTCGACGACCTCCAGATCCTCGTGCTCATCCTCGAGGCCACCCCCTTCGGCGACATGGTCGGCATCGGTGACGGCGGCGTAGAAGCCGTGCAGCTTCTCGGTGACGGAGCCGGGCGACATGAAGGCGGCAAAGGCCGGCGTCGCCTTGGCAATCTGGTAGCCGGTCTCTTCGCGTGCTTCGCGCAGAGCCGCCTGCAGCGCCGTTTCACCGTCATCGATGAAGCCGGCCGGGGCTTCAAGCAGATAGGGATGTTCGCCGCAGAGATGAGCGGCGATGCGCAGCTGTCGCACCAGGGTGACGGTGTCGCGCTCGACATTGTGCAGAAGAATGGCCGAGGCATTCCAGCGGTCGAAGACCTCCCAGGTCAGCCTGTGCGGCGCCCTGCCCTCGCGGAAAAAATCGAAGGTGATGCCGCGCAGGTGGCTCCATCCCTTCCACAGCGTCTTGTCTTCCAGGATGGCGATCCGGGCCTTGTCGAAAATGCTCATGCTTTCAAGCTTTTCTCATCCAGACCTTGTTGTCGTGGAAAGCGGCACCGCCATGGGGAGCTGCCGGATCGGCACCGGTCAGGACATTGATGCCCTCGCCGTCGAGATGGCTCTTGTTCGGCCAGAGGCCCTCGGCCACGAGCACGCCTGATTTCACCGCATCGGTGATCTTCGCATGGATGCGAAGTTGCCCGCGTGTATTGCCCAATTGCACGATGTCGCCCTCGGCGAGGCCAAGCGTTGCTGCATCGACCGGATTGACCATGACCTCGGGCCGGCCTTCCTTGTCGCGGGACGTCTTGGTTTCGGCGAAGGTCGAATTCAGGAAATTGCGCGCCGGGGATGTCGCGAGCCGGAAGGGATGCTCGGCATCAGCGGTTTCGATCAGGTCGACCTGATCGGGGAAGGTTGGAAGCAATTTGACCGGACCAAGCGATCCGAGCCTTGCCGGTGGCTTGTTCGGGGTCGGTGTGTTCTCCCAGTCCGGCTTGAAGCGGAACTTGCCGTCCGGATGGCCAAAGCCGTTCAGGTAATGCGCGTCGTCGAAGGCCGGCTGGCAGTCCAGCCACTTGTCTTCGATCAGCGTGTCAAAATCCGGCTTGCCGCTGATGTAGAGCATGCGCTCGATATGCTCGCGCTCGGTCTTGCCGAAGCCGGCGCGACCCGCGACGCCGAGGCGCTTGGCCAGTTCCTCGATGACGAAGAGATTGGTGCGCACCAGCGGCGGGGCGTCGACGAGCTTCGGCCCGACCAGGATATGGCTCTGGCCGCCGCCGCGATAGATGTCGTCATGTTCGACGAACATGGTCGCCGGCAGCACAATATCGGCGAGTTCCGCCGTTTCGGTCATGAACTGCTCATGCACGGCGACGAAGAGGTCGTCGCGCAGGAAGCCCTGCTTCACCAGCCGCTGTTCGGGAGCCACATTCACCGGGTTTGTGTTCTGGATGATCAGCGCGTCTACGGGTCCGCGATGGCGTAGAGCCTCCGCATCGCCGGTCAGCACACGGCCGATCTGCGACTGGTCGAGCATGCGGATGTCAGGATCGACCATGGCCGTGCCCATCAGCTCCGCCTTGTTCAGCTGGAAGATGTCGCTGTTCGAATGGAAGGCACCGCCGCCTTCGTATTGCCAGGAGCCGAGCACCGTTGCGAGCGACAGGGCCGCATGCATGGAAACCGCACCGTTGCGGCTGCGGGTAAAGCCGTAGCCGAGGCGGAAGTAACTCTTTTTCGTCTGGCCGACGAGGCGGGCGAAGGCCTCGATCTCCTCGACCGAGAGGCCCGTGATGGCCGATGCCCATTCCGGCGTCTTGTCTTTCAAATGAGCTTCGAGCCCTGCCGGATCGTCGGCGAATTTCGCCATGTATTCGCGGTCGGCATAGCCGTCGCGGAACGCAACATGCATGGCAGCACAGGCCAGTGCCGCATCCGTGCCCGGCTTCAGGATCAGGGCCATGTCGGCCTGTTTCATTGTCGGATTGTCGTAGATATCGACGACGACGATCCTGGCGCCACGGTCTTTCCGGGCCTTGATTGCGTGGGTCATGACATTGACCTGCGTCGCCACCGCATTGGTGCCCCAGATCACGACACAGTCCGACACCGCCATTTCGCGCGGGTCCGGGCCGCGCAACGTGCCGGTGCCCATGACATAGCCGGTCCAGGCCATGTTGGTGCAGATCGTGCCGAAGAAGCCCGAATATTGCTTCGCATGGCGCAGGCGTTCGATCGAATCGCGCTGCACGAGGCCCATTGTGCCCGCATAGAAATAGGGCCAGACGGCCTCCGAGCCATGGCGCTGTTCGGCCTTGACAAAGGCGTCGGCGATTTCGTCAAGGGCGGCTTCCCAGGTGACATCCTGCCACTGACCGGCCCCTTTTGCGCCGGCGCGGCGCACCGGCTTCATCAGGCGATCCGGGTGATAGAGCCGCTCGGCATACCGCGCGACCTTGGCACAGATGACGCCGGCGGTGTAGCTATTCCCGGTCGCTCCCCGCACACGGCCGACGCGGCCGTCCTCCGTCAGCTCGACGTCGAGGGCGCAGGTGGATGGACAGTCATGCGGACAGGCCGTATGACCGACCGACCGGTTTCGGATGGGGCTCTGGATGTTCATGGGCCGGTTATAGGCCATGGCCTGACACCTCAAAAGCCCCATTCGAACAAATCATCGACGCCATCGGAACCGCACATGAATTATCGCCATATCTATCACGCGGGCAATTTTGCCGATGTCCTGAAGCATCTCGTCCTGTCGCGGCTGATCGTCTATCTGCAGCAGAAGGACAAGGCGTTCCGCGTGCTCGACACGCATGCCGGGATCGGCCTCTACGACCTCTCCTCGGACGAAGCGCAGAAGACCGGAGAATGGCTCGAGGGCATTGGCAAGGTCATCGATGCCGAGCTGCCGGACAAGGTGGCCGAGATCATGGCGCCCTATCTCGATGCGGTGAAGGCATTGAACCCCGATCGCAAGCCTGGCGGGCCGCTTGTCAAATATCCGGGTTCCCCGAAGCTTTCCCGCGATCTCCTCCGCCCGCAGGACCGGCTCTCGGCGATGGAACTGCATCCGGAGGATTCAAGGGCGCTGTCACGTCTCTTCGAGGGTGACTTCCAGGTGCGTGTGACGGAACTCGACGGCTGGCTGACACTGAACGCCCATCTGCCGCCGAAGGAGAAGCGCGGCATCGTGCTGGTCGACCCGCCCTTCGAGATCGAAGGCGAATACGAGCGGCTGGTCGACGGGCTCGCCAAGGCGCATCGACGCTTCGGCAACGGCGTCTACTGCCTTTGGTACCCCATCAAGAAGGGCGCGCCGATCAAGGAGTTTCACGAGGCGCTGCAAGCACTCGGCATTCCGAAGATGCTCTGTGCCGAACTGCACGTGAAGAGTGACCGGGAACAGACGGGCTTGTCCGGCACCGGGCTCGTCATCGTCAATCCGCCCTTCACGCTGAAAGACGAAATGCATCTGGCACTTCCCGAGCTGAAGCGGCTGATGGCACAGGACCGCTATGCCTCGCATCGCTGTTTCTGGCTGCGTGGGGAAGACTGAGCGGAGGATCGCAATGGGACGCTATACCGGCTTCATCGCCTTCGGCCTGATGCTTGCTGCAGCTGCCGTCTACAGTTTCCTGCCGGCCAAGGCACCCACCGATCGGACGGTCGCAACGGTCTCCTCGCCCGCGCCCTCAGCCGAGCCTTCGGCGAACCAGTCCCCTTCCCCCATCAAACCGGCCTCGTCGGTCCCACAGGGGCGTGGCTTCGATTTTTACGTGCTCGCGCTTTCCTGGTCGCCAACCTTCTGCGACAGCGAAGCGGCAGGCCGCAATCGCGAGCAATGCGGCGAGGACAAGGAATTCGGCTGGGTCGTACACGGGCTCTGGCCGCAGAACGACAAGGGTTGGCCGGAAAACTGTCCGACCTCGGAGGGCTCCCGCGTGCCGGAACGGATCGGACGCACGGTCATGGACATCATGCCGAGCATGGGCCTGATCGGTCACCAGTGGCGCAAGCACGGGTCCTGCTCCAGCCTTTCCATGAGTGACTACTTCAAGCTGGTCCGCCAAGCCTATGATAGCATTCGCATTCCGGCTGAGCTTTCGAATGTCGACAGGGAAAGCCGCACATCTCCGCAGGCGGTTGAAGCAGCCTTCATCCGCAGCAATCCGGGCCTTGCCCGCTCGGCAGTGGCGGTGACCTGTGATAGGGAGAGAGTCGATGAAGTCAGGATCTGTCTGGACAAGTCGCTGGGCTTCCGGACCTGCCCCGAAGTCGACAGCCGATCCTGCCGCCGGTCAGACATCGTCATTCCAGCCACACGCTGACCCCCGCAACGAGAGCCACAGGAACCCATCATGAAGCTGCTCTTCGCGCCCGCCTCGCCCTATTCTTCCAAAGTCCGCATGGCGGCCCGCCATCTCGGCATCGAACTGGAGGAGATCCGGGTGAACACGGCGGAAAACCCGTCGGACCTGCTCGACGCCAATCCGCTCGGCAAGATCCCGACGCTGGTTACCGAGGATGGCACCGCCATTTTCGACAGTCGCGCGATCATGCAATACCTGCACCGGGCCTCGGACAAGCGTCTCTATCCGAAGAAGAACGAAAAGCGGACCGAGGCCGAGGTTCTGGAAGCGCTGGCAGACGGGATCGCCGATTGCCTGCTGGCCATTGTCTACGAGAAGCGCTTCCGGCCACCGGAACTGGTCAGCCAGGACGTCATCGAGCGGCAGTGGGCGAAGATCAATCGCAGCCTCGACCATCTGGACAAACACCTGCCGAAGATCGGCAAGAAGCTGCATGGCGGGCATTTCGCGCTTGCAGCCACGCTCGGCTATCTGATGCTGCGTTTCCCCGGCGATTGGGAGAAAGGCCGGGCAGCGCTCACCGAATGGCCGGCCAAGTTTGCGAAAGCCTTCGAGCCCTATCCAGCGCTTCGGCCCAAGGCCTGAGCCGCTATCGCTCTCTTATCTCCAGACACAGAAAAGCCGGGACGATGCCCGGCTTTTCCTTGTGCAGTTGATCGCGTGGATCAGAACTTCACGCCCATGCCGACCTTGACCGAGTGGTCGTCGAAGCCCTTGGAGATCGCACCAGTGCCGAGATCGAAGTCGCGCTTCTGGTAGTCGCTGTAGCGGTATTCGACGCGTGCGGTGATGTTGTCGGTGACGAAGGTCTCGACACCGGCGCCAACCGTGTAACCGGCTGCCAGCTTCTCGTCGTTCGTGCCATTGCCTTCCAGCTCGTGGTTGGCAACAGCCACACCGGCCGTACCGTAGACGAGGAAGGGGTTCAGGTCGTAGCCGACGCGACCACGGACCGAGCCGTTGACGCCCTGGGTGCCCTTGAGGCTGCCTGCAGTTGCGTCTGTGCCGGCCGAGCCGTCTTCGCCGGCGTAGCTGATGTCGGCTTCAGCACCGTAAACGATGGAGCCGCTCTGCATGTTGTAACCGCCGTAAACGGTGCCGCCGATGCCATCGGCGTCGCGGCCGTCCGACGAGCCGGTAAACTTGCCCATGTCATAAGTGATGCCACCGCCGACATAGGCGCCAGACCAGTTGCCGGCCGGCGCAGAGTAGGATTCGGCAGCAGCCGGGGCTTCCGGTGCCTGGTAGATCGCGTCAGCAGCCTGGGCGGCGAAAGCGACGACGGTGGTGGCGGATGCCAGAAGCATGATCTTGAGGTTACGCATGTTAGTCTCCTTTACAGTTCCGGGCCGCACTTCAATCAGAACCAACGGCGGCCTGAACGTTAATTGGGTATTCCCTGCCCGTTCCGAATGTACATTTGGCGGCCAATTGAGGAATTGAAAGAGCCGAAATGTGAATTCATTGTGGCACATCAGTGACCAAATCGGGACGTTGCTTAAAAGACACAAACTATTCGTTAACCATAACAAATCCTTTACAGAATTAGTTGAAGGTTATCAAAAGTTATACTCATTCTGTACTGGTGAAGCCCCAAGCTAAAGACCCGCCGAGATTCGCTTTCGCACGGTTTAAATCTCGCAAAGACGACATATATGCAGTGCACCAACCCTGACGACGCAAGGTAATCCCATGCAAAACAGCATCCCCAAGGTGGCTTTGGTCACCGGTTCCGGGAAACGACTTGGCCGCGCCATAGCCGAAGACTTGGCTGCACATGGTTTCGCCGTTGCCCTTCATGCAAACGGCGCGCTCGAGGCGGCGGAAGCTCATGCAAAGGACCTCAGGTCACAAGGAAAGCAGGCGATCGCGCTTCAGGCGGATTTCGGTAACATTTCCGAGATCGAGACACTTATCGCCCGGACCACGGCGAAATTCGGCCCTGTCGGCCTGCTGGTCAACAATGCGTCGGTCTTCGAAGACGATACGGCCGTCGATTTCGATGCCGCTGTCTTCGATCGTCACTTCAATGTGCATGTTCGGGCGCCCGCCATTTTGAGCGGTGCCCTGGTCAGGGAATTGCCGCAAGATCGATCCGGCCTCATTGTCAACATCATCGATCAGCGAGTGCTGGCGCTAAAACCCACCTTCTTCTCCTACACGCTCTCCAAATCGACGCTCTGGACAGCGACAAAGACGCTGGCGCAGGCCTTTGCACCTCGGGTGCGGGTCAACGCCATCGGCCCCGGCCCCACCCTGATTTCCGAGCGACAGCGGCCGGAGGATTTCGAGGCGCAGATAGACAGCCTCCCCTTGAAGCGCGGCCCTTCGCTCGACGAATTCGGCCGTACGATCCGGTTTCTTTTTGACACACCGTCGATCACCGGCCAAATGATCGCCTTGGATGGGGGCCAGCATCTGATTTGGCACGGCACGGAGATCAATGAATGAATGGAGGAAAGCTGCCCGACGGTGGCGTTCTCTATGACGGAACGGAAGACGACGACGAGGACATTGCCGTCGATCCCGAACCGGCGCGCACCGGGATCGAGATCGACTGGCATGTCGATGGTCTTGATGAGACCGGACTGACCGGTGCCGATCTGATCGGCGAGTTCGTCAAGCGGTTGCCGAACGCTCCGGGCGTCTACCGCATGCTGAACAAGGACGGCGAGGTCATGTATGTCGGCAAGGCGCGCAGCCTCAAGAAGCGCGTCAGCAACTATGCCCAGGGGCGCGTCCATTCGAACCGGCTGGCGCGCATGGTGCGCGATACCGTCCACATGGAATTTGTCACGACCCGCACCGAAGTCGAGGCACTGCTGCTCGAAGCAAACCTGATCAAGCGCCTGCGGCCGCGCTTCAACGTGCTTCTGCGCGACGACAAGAGTTTTCCGTACATCCTGATCACCGGGGATACCCGCGCGCCTGCCATCTACAAGCATCGCGGCGCGCGTGCCCGCAAGGGCGACTATTTCGGCCCCTTTGCTTCGGCCAGCGCCGTTGGCCGGACGATCAATTCGCTACAGCGCGCCTTCCTGTTGCGCACGTGCACGGACAGCGTGTTCGAAAGCCGCACCCGGCCCTGCCTGCTTTACCAAATCAAGCGTTGCTCGGGTCCCTGCACCCATGAAATCAGCGACGAGGGCTATAGCGGTCTCGTTCGTGAAGCGAAGGACTTTCTTTCGGGCAAGAGCCAGAACGTCAAGGAGTCCATCGCGCGTGCGATGAACGAGGCGGCCGAGGATCTCGATTTCGAGCGCGCTGCCGTGTACCGCGACCGTCTGGCCGGGCTCAGCCATGTTCAGAGCCACCAGGGCATCAATCCGGCCGGCGTCGAAGAAGCCGATGTCTTCGCCATCCATCACGAGGGCGGGCTTTCCTGCATCCAGGTCTTCTTCTTCCGGGCCAGCCAGAACTGGGGCAACCAGGCTTACTTCCCCAAAGCCGACCCGCAACTCAGCGCAGCGGAGGTGCTCAACTCCTTCCTTGCCCAGTTTTATGATGACAAGCCCGTTCCGCGGCTCATCCTCCTGTCGGAAGAGGTCGAGGAACAGGACCTTCTCGCCACGGCGTTATCCGAGAAGGCCGGCCACAAGGTATCGATCAGCGTGCCGCAGCGCGGGGAAAAAAAGGATCTCGTCGATCACGTCAATTCCAATGCCCGCGAGGCGCATGGGCGGAAGCTGGCCGAGACGGCCTCCCAGTCGCGCCTGCTTGCAGGGCTCGCCGAGACCTTTCAGCTCCCTTACGTGCCGCGCCGCATCGAGATTTACGACAACTCGCACATCATGGGCACCAATGCCGTCGGCGGCATGGTGGTCGCGGGGCCCGAGGGTTTCGTGAAGGGCCAGTACCGCAAGTTCAACATCAAATCGACCGACATCACGCCGGGCGACGACTTCGGCATGATGCGGGAAGTGATGACGAGGCGCTTCTCGCGTCTGTTGAAGGAAGAAGGCAAACCGGACCGCAGTGCGGCGCCCGAGGACAGCGCCGATACGGCATTTCCCGCCTGGCCCGATGTCATCCTGATCGATGGTGGCCAGGGTCAGATGTCGGCGGTGCGCAAGATCCTTGACGAACTCGACATCACCGACAGCGTGATTGCCATCGGCGTTGCCAAGGGCGTGGACCGCGATGCAGGTCGCGAACGCTTCTTCGTCCAGGGCAAGCCCGATTTTACGCTGCCGCCGCGCGATCCCGTCCTCTACTTCATCCAGCGCATGCGTGACGAAGCCCACCGCTTCGCCATCGGCTCCCACAGGGCGCGCCGCAAGAAGGAGATGATCAAGAACCCGCTCGACGAAATCTCCGGCATCGGTCCGACTCGCAAGCGGGCATTGCTTCAGCATTTCGGCACGGCCAAAGCCGTGTCGCGGGCCGCCGTCAGCGACCTGATGGCGGTCGAGGGCATATCCGAAGCCGTCGCGCGCCTGATCTACAACCATTTTCACGACAGCAGCGGCGACTGACACGGAAATGACGCATCCGGGGTCGAGAGGTTCGCGAAGGTCATTCAAAATTCTTAGGTTGACGGCCCCGACCGAAAACCCTCACATCTATTGAAGCACCAGAATATAAAGACAGGGCATCATGGCTTCGCGCGCATACAACATTCCCAATCTCCTCACCTACGCCCGCATCCTGGCCGTGCCGCTCATCGTCGTGTGCTTTTTCGTCGAAGGCAAACTGCAAAGTTCCGATTTCGCGCGCTGGACGGGCCTTGCGATCTTCATCGCCGCCTCGATCACGGACTATCTCGACGGCTATCTGGCACGGATCTGGAACCAGACGTCGAACATCGGCAGAATGCTCGACCCGATCGCCGACAAGCTGCTGATCGCCTCGGTACTTCTGCTGATGGCGGCCGATGGCACAATCGCCGGCTGGTCGATCTGGGCAGCGATCACCATTCTCTGCCGCGAAATCCTGGTTTCGGGCCTGCGCGAATATCTCGCGGCACTGAAGGTTAGCGTGCCGGTAACGCAGATCGCAAAGTGGAAGACGGCGGCGCAGATGTTCGCGCTCGCCTTCCTGCTCGCCGGACCCGCAGGCGCCAAGGTGCTGCCCTACACAACTGAAATTGGCATCTCCCTGCTTTGGATCGCGGCGATCCTGACCATCTATACCGGCTATGACTATTTCCGCGCCGGCGCAAAGCACATGGTGGACTGAGATGGCGAAGATCGTCTACTTCGCCTGGGTTCGCGAGCGGGTCGGCAAAGGCGAAGAAGAGCTCGACATACCGGTCGAGGTGAAGACCGCCGGTGATCTCGTTGCCTGGCTCGCGACGCTCGGCGAAGGATATGAAGAGGCTCTCCGCTTTCCGAAAGCGATCCGCGTCGCTGTCAACCAGGAGCATATCGAGCACCACGAATCGATCGCGGGCGCCCGCGAAATCGGCATCTTTCCGCCGATGACCGGGGGCTAAAAGGCCCGCCGCGGGAGTTGAGACCATGACGGCCAGGCCCATACCCACCATTTCCGTTCAGCCGGATGATTTCGACGCTGCCGCAGAATCGCGGAAGCTCACGAACGGGCGAAAGGATGTCGGTGCGCTCGTCTCGTTTGTCGGCCTGTGCCGTGACGAAGCCGGGGCCCTGGCCGCACTCGAACTCGAACATTATCCCGGCATGGCAGAAGCCGAGATGCAGCGCATCGCAGAGATTGCCATCGACCGGTTTTCGCTTCTGGGCCTCACAGCCATCCACCGTTTCGGCCGGATCGAGGCGGGCGCGCAGATCGTGCTTGTGCTTGCCGCAGCACCGCATCGCCAGGCGGCCTTCGATGGCGCCAATTTCGTCATGGACTTCCTCAAGACCTCCGCCCCCTTCTGGAAGAAGGAGCACGGGAAGGATGGCCATAGCGGTGCGTGGGTCGAAGCGAAGGATGCCGACGACAGCGCGCGGGATCGCTGGCTCACGGAATGATCCGTTCGCGCCTGCTGATCACCAGCAGCCAGACAAGCGCTGAAATGATGACAACGTCACGCCAGATCATCGCGCCATAGGCGCTCCAGAGTTGCTCGGCAAATCCGACTGCCGCAGCACCCAGCGCCGAATGCAGCGGACGCGAATAGCCGCCGACGGCCGCGATCAGAACCACTTTCAATCCAAACATCAGACCCGCGCCGAAATCCATGGTGCCGTACACTGCGGTCGCGGACAGGCCGCCGAAGGCAGCGAAGGCGCTCGCGACCACGAGCGCCGCCACGAAGACGCGGTCAGCGTCGATGCCGACGAGCCTCGCGGCGAGAGGGTCCTGGCAGACAGCCTGCCAGAGACGCCCTGCCCGGCTGACCGACAGCAGGCAATGGCCGCCGGCTACCAAGGAGAGCATCAGCCCGACATGCAGGATCTGCAGGCGGGTCAGACCGATCTGGGATCCCTCTATCACGAAGAGCGGCACGAACTGCTCCCCCATGGGCGGCAGCCAGAGACTTCGGGTGTCGAGCGCAATACGCGCGCCTTCCGAGAGGAGAAGCAGCACGCCGAGCGAGGCTGCGATTACCGCATTGGGGGAGCGTTTATGCAGCGGCAGCATCACGGTGCGCGCATTCCAGAAGCCGGCGACAAGGGTGTAACCAGCGCCTGCGAAGAGGCCGAGCCCGACCGCAGCCGGCAGCACGAGATAGAGGTGGTTCCAGCCATAATCGGTGAACAGGAGGCATATCTGGCCGGCGAAGGCGACAAATGCGCCAAAGGTGATGTCCGGTCGCCTGGTGACGCCGAATGCAAGCGAATATCCGAAAGCCAGGCAGGCATAGAGGCTCGCCAGCGGCAGCGCATTCAGGAGCTGTTGGACCACATAGACCATATGTCCCTCCAGTGACTTTTATAACTGTCAAAATGATTTTTACCAGTTATATTAGACACCATGATCTTTTCCTGGACCCCTCACCGCTTCGTCGGCGGCGCGCTCGCGCTTGATGTGGCGAACAGCGTCATCCTGCGACACGAACCAGACGGCCGGCGCGACCGATTTGCCGTGCCGGAGCAGCTTGGGGCTTTCGCGGATGCGGCCTCGCGACTTTCCGCAGAACGGGGCAGGTTCGACGTCTTGCAGCCGGTGCGGCCGCAAAACGCGCCACTTTTCTTCGAACTCCGGGAAGCGATCGACACCTATTTTCGTCAACGGGTGCTCGGCGAAGAGGGGCGGCACCAACTCGCCGCACTGCTGGAAGCGGCGGCGGCTGCCCTGCGCGCCGCCCCTGGTGATGACAGTCTGGAGGCAGCGACAGCGCGCTCGGCGCTCACCCTCGTCTGCGAACCTTGCCCCGAACGCGTGAAGATCTGCGGGCATTGCGGATGGCTCTTCATCGACCGAAGCAAGAACCGCAGCCGGACATGGTGCGATATGGCGGTCTGCGGCAATCGGGTGAAGGCCAACCGCCACTATCACCGCAAGAGGAAGGAGGTTTCGCCATGAAGGCTATCCCGATCGCCGTCACCGTGTTGTTGGCGCTATCCTGGCTTACCGGTTGCCAGCGCGAGGACCTGGACGAACCCCTCAAGCTCTCCGGCAAGGTGTTCATCTTCAATTATCGTGTGGCGCAGGCAACTTATGTCGTGACGCTTGCCCGCAATGGGCCGCTGCCCGATCCGAGTTTCGTGGAGACGACATTTGAGAACCCTGCCGGCGGCGCTCCCCTTGTCACCCGCACCAAGATCTTCCCGTTCTGGGAGAAAGTGTCGCTGGAGAGCCCGCCGGTGCATTGCGTCATCAAGGACCGCCCTTATGCGGTCTCGATCCGTATCCTCGATGCGTCGGACAAAGTGCTGCAGACAATCGAGACGACTTTGACCTCAAGCCTCGACCAGACGGTCATGCCGGGGAAGGCATTGGTGGTTGGGCCAGTCTACACCCCCAATCCCGAGGTCTATGGCGCCGACGGTACGGTAGATTATGCCAAGGGGCAGACCTGCCCAGCCGCTTGAGCTCCAGCGTCTGTCGCCGGCCATCGTCTCGCAACGAAAAACCGGAGCCTTTCGGCCCCGGTTTCTCACGTTTTCAAGATATCTGGAAGCTCTCGCCTCAGGACTTGTTTCAGCCGACGATCTCGGTGTCGGCGAACCAGTACTTGATTTCTTCGGCAGCGGTTTCCGGAGCGTCCGAACCGTGTACCGAGTTTTCGCCGATCGAGAGAGCGAACATCTTGCGGATGGTGCCTTCATCAGCGTTGGCCGGGTTGGTGGCACCCATGATCTCGCGGTTCTTCAGGATGGCGTTTTCGCCTTCGAGAACCTGAACGACGGTCGGGCCCGAGGTCATGCCTTCAACCAGTTCGCCGAAGAACGGGCGTTCCTTGTGAACGGCGTAGAAGCCTTCGGCTTCGCGCTGGCTCATCCATACGCGCTTGGAAGCGACGACGCGCAGGCCGTTGTCTTCGAAGACCTTGGTGATCGCACCGGTCAGGTTGCGCTTGGTGGCATCGGGCTTGATCATCGAGAAGGTGCGTTCAATCGCCATCTGTCTCATCCTTTTGTCTGTCAGGGAAAGTGGGCGGTATCTACCCGCCCCGAATCACGAAGACAAGAGGGGTCTTCTATTTTCACGCGGACGTCACAATCCGGCCCTGGAAGACACTCATGCAACCGCCCGAGCGGCACCGTCGTAGAGACCGAGGCAGCGGTCGAACCAGAGGCTCACCGGATCGTCGTCCGGAAGATGAATCGACCCCGTGGTGACCCTCAACCACTGCAAGGCGCCGAAGAGGATATAGTCGCCGAAGAGTGGCGTCGTGCCCCCGATATAGGACTGGAAGGAGAGCGTGTGGCGCAGCGGCTGGAGGGCTGCCGGCAAGGCGGCGATCGCGGCATCGCGTCCTGCGGCCATTTCTTCGAAGCTTTTTCCCAGCCGCTCCTCACGACTCTTGCGGAAATAGGCCTGGTCGACAGGGGCTAGCATGTCATGGATATCGACCAGCAGGATGCGCATGATCACGCCATGCACGACATGCTGCGAATAGCCTTCCACCAAACGCGCCGCAGCCACACCGCCCTGCCCGCCGAAGAGGCTCGGCGCATCCGGATAGGCCTCTTCGAGGTATTGCGCGATGCGGAAACTGTCGGAGATCAGTTCCTGTCCATCGCGCAGGACCGGTACGGTCTTCGAGGCTCCGTTCTCCACGGTCGGGATCACCGTGAAGGCCAGCGGCCGCTCCTCGAAACTCAAGCCCTTGTGACGCAGCGCCATGACCACCTTCCAGCAGTGTGGCGAGAAGGGGCGAGCGGCATCGGCACCGCACAGCGAATAAAGCGTGATCGTCATCGGTTTCTCCTTGTGTCCCATCACACATGCCCATCCGGTAGCGGGATGCAAATCAGCAATTTTCATGGGACCCATCAATCCCATTTCGGCGAAACCTGTCTAGACTGAACCTGGACCTTGATCAGGAGCACGACATGCAAAACTACCACATGCTCGCCGACTACAATGCCTGGGCCAACAGGCTCGTCTATGCTGCGGCAGCGCAGCTGTCAGAGGAAGAGCTGCACCAGGACACGGGTGCCTTCTTCGGCTCGGTTTTCGCCACTCTCAGCCATCTGATCACCGCTGACCGGATCTGGCTCAACCGCTTCACCGGCCAAGGCCCGAAGCCAAAGGCCCTCAACGAACGCCCCTATGAGCGGCTCGAGGATCTGCGTGCCGCGCGGGTGGAAGAAGACGACCGCCTCATCCGCTTTACCCGGAGCCTGACACCGGAGGCGATCGAGCAGCCGTTCAGCTATTCGCCGGTCAGTTCACCCGAAATCGTCACGCAGAAGCTCTGGCCTGCCCTTACCCATATCTTCAATCACCAGACCCATCACAGGGGACAGGTGCATGCCGGATTGACGTCAATGGGCAAGCCAAGCCTCGGACTCGACCTCATCTATTTTCTGCGCAGCGAGGGCAAGGCCTGGGTGTGAGGTGTCGCACCAGCGCTCTGAACGATCGGGCCTCGACACAAAAAAAGGAGGCCGCGGCAACCGCGACCTCCTGTGTTTCACAACTTGTGGAAACCCGTCCGCCGTCAGGCGGCCCGCCGGGACGTGTGGCCTGTCCTCGAGCCCACCTGGAACTGAGCCATCAGCTGATCGAGGGTCGTTGCCTCCTGGACGAATTGCTGGATTGCGGCGCTCGATTCTTCAACCATTGCCGCATTCTGCTGGGTGTTCCTGTCAATGTGGCCAATGGCTGAGTCGATTTCGGCCAGCCCCTGTGCCTGGCTCTTCGCACCATCGATGATCTTGCAGATCTCCCGGCTGATCGCCTGAACCTCCGTCGAAATCGTGCTCAGCGCCTCGCCCGCCTGGTCGACCAGCGACACACCGTGGCGGACTTCCTCGCCCGAGGTGTTGATCAGGGCCTTGATCTCCTTGGCGGCATTGGCCGAGCGTTGCGCAAGCTCGCGGACTTCCTGGGCGACGACTGCGAAACCCTTGCCGGCTTCACCGGCGCGGGCTGCTTCGACGCCGGCGTTGAGCGCGAGCAGGTTCGTCTGGAAGGCGATTTCGTCGATGACGCCGATGATGTTGGAGATCGACTGCGACGACTGCTCGATGCGGCTCATGGCGGAGACGGCATCAGTAACGATGGTTCCGGAGCGCTCTGCACCCGTTCTTGCCTGGTTGACCAGCTTGCCGACCGAATCGGCAACGGATGCCGTCTCCTTGACGGTCGACATCACGCTGGACAATGCGCTTGCGGTCTCTTCGACGGAAACCGCCTGGCGTTCGCTCCGCGCTGACAGGTCGTTGTTGGCGTGGTCGATCTGACCGGCACCATTCCGCAGGACAGTGGCGACCTGGCCAACCTGGGACACGACGACTTCGAGTTTCTGGACAGAAGCGTTGAAGGAGGTCCGCAGTTCATCGAGCGGGCCGGAGAAATTGCCGTCGATACGGCACGACAGATCGCCATCTGCCAGCTTCTGCAATGATTTCGCCAGTTCGGCCACGGCGTAGTCGATTGCTTCGGCTTCCCGCGCCTTCTCCGCTTCCCGCTTGCAGCGTTCAGCCTCGGCAGCCGCATCCGTGCGTCGGGCACGATCGGCCATCTCGACCGCTTCGCGCTCGGCGGCAACCGCCTCGGCAACCGCCTTGTCCGAGACATCGAAGGCTTTGACGACGGCCGATGTCAGGGCGATCAGGACCACGCTCTGCACGATCAGCACGACGGCATGCAGAATGACGCGTGAGAAATCGGAATCGCCCGGGAACACGGCCAAGGGCATAGCGACATAAAGCAGGAGATGGTGGACCGCGACGAGGGCGGCATAGCCGATGATGGCCCGCCAGTCGATCCAGGCTGCGCAGATTGCCAGGCTTGCGAAGAAATACATGTGCAGGTCGATCTGCAGCGGCGATCCCTGGAACGCGAAAACGAGGATGGCAACGGTTGCTGCATTGGCCATCGAGGTCACCATACGGGTGGTCGCGCCCGTGCGATCCCGGCTCCACAGCAAGGTGGCCGGCAGCAACAGCATGACGGTGCCGAGGATCATCGTCCAGTCGGCACCTTCCTCGCGAAAGAGGTTGCGGATCACGATCAGGGCAAAGTTGGTCCAGAGCAGTCCGACGATGCCGTAAGAGACTCTGTCTCTGAGCTTCTCAAGTTCGTTCATGTGTTCATTCCTTGCAGGCAACCAAGTGCCAGATCATGGTTGATGACGAGCAACGCGCCCGCGTCGAGTAGCCGCTCCGCGAAATCGGGAGCCTGCGAGTAGGCGACCGACATCCAGGGGACGCTTCCGGCCCAAACAAAAGCGCCGTCTGCCCGGTCGATGACGGCCATTGAACCAGCCGCTTGCGCAGTGGGTGAGGTTACGACGAGCACGAAGGGGCCGGACGGCCTTGCCGCAATGACAGCGACGACGGCGACCGCCAGCGAGAAGTAGACTGCGGAAATAAGAAACTTCATGGGCCTATGGATGTTCGCCGGGCGAAGGCTCCAGCGAAAGCCATACGCCCGGCATGCAATCAGACAGTTGGTTAAACCATGAACATTTCTAATATATGCTTAATCGAACGGTGAACCCCCTCATTTTTCTGGGGAATTTTGCCCTCACATGAAGCATAGAAATGCAGGGGGCCAAATCTTCTGATTTAACCGTTTCGTATGTATTCCAGTGTTAAAACGCCTAAAATGTGCGGGAAAAACTCGAGCTCCCGGCAGATGAAACGCAATACATCGCATGGTCAGGACGGTATTGATGAGCGGACTTGCAGAAGATCTCCAGAAGGTCACGGCCTTCATGCTGAAGCACCAGATCGCCGGCCTTCCACGCAATTTCGAACTGGTTCATGAAGCCTTTACCGCCGGAAATCTGGAGCTTGCGCGCGAACTCGCCGCGCTCGGCACACGCCCGCCGCAAATGGCACTCGACCAGCTCGGCCTCAAGCATCGCATTTCCGCTCATTGCGGCGTTTCGGCCGAGCGGTTGCAGGACGAGACCCTGAAGACGCTGACCCGAATGAGCAATCACCTGTCGCTCGGCCTCACCCAGAAGCGGGCCTTTACCAATTCGGTGGAGGGTGTCATCCGCTCGATCCGCGAAGATGAGTCCATCGGCATCAATCAGCTTCTCGGCGAGTTGAACCTGCTCTCCTCGATCGCAACAGACATGATCAAGGCCGAGACCGCACTTTCATCAGAGGTCGCGGAAGGGCTGGAGAGCCTGATAAGCGCCGATCGCGGCATCCGCGCCGCCCAGGCAGCGATGAACCGTGATCACCTGACGGGGCTCGCGAACCGCATCAGCCTCCTGCAGAAACTGGAAGAGGCCCATGCCGAGGCCTCGGCTGCCAAGCCGAGTGCGCTCGTGCTGATCGAGATCCTCGATCATTCCGGCCTGAAGCAGCAGTATGGCGACGAGGCCGTGAGCAAGCTCATCAGGGGACTTGCCGGCATTTTCCGCAAGGCCATCAAGAAGCATGACGTCATCGCGCGGATCGAGGCCGACACCTTTGCCTTCGTCTTCGATGGCATCAATGCCGATGAGGCGCATATCATCGCCGAACGGCTGTTCACGACGGCGGAAAACAATCTCGTCTTCGCCTCGGCAACCTCACAAAATGCCGGCGGGCTGCCGCTCGCCATCGGCCACGCCATGGCCCACGAGGCGCCGGATCCGACAAGCTGGCTTGCCATTGCCAAGACAGCCACGATGCTGGCCCGGCAGAACCCGCGCCAGCCGATCATCGGCCACAAGCCCGGCAAGCGCAACGTCGCCTGACGGAATCGGCTGACAGCTTCGACTGACGGCTTCGACTGGCAGGTTGAACTGGGCGCCCTCGCCCGCTTGCCTTTGGCCGTGACATCGGCCAAAAGCCAGAACCATGATCACCATCAACGACATCTCCGCCCGCATCGCAGGCCGCCTGCTCATCGACCATGCCAGCGTCTCGCTGCCGGCCGGCACAAAGGCTGGCCTTGTCGGCAAGAATGGAGCGGGCAAGTCGACCCTCTTCCGCATCATCACGGGCGATCTGGCCTCCGAAAGCGGCAATATCTCGATCCCGAAAAACGCTCGCATCGGCCAGGTCGCACAGGAAGCGCCGGGGACCGAAGATTCGCTGATCTCGATCGTGCTTGCCGCCGACAAGGAACGCGCGGCCCTGCTTGCGGAATCCGAAACTGCGACCGACCCGCACCGCATCGCCGAAATCCAGACGCGCCTGGCGGACATCGGCGCGCATTCGGCGGAAGCCCGCGCCGCGACGATCCTGTCAGGCCTCGGCTTCGACCATGAGGCGCAACTGCGCCCGGCTTCATCCTTTTCCGGCGGCTGGCGCATGCGCGTGGCGCTCGCCTCAGTGCTTTTCGCCGAGCCGGACCTGCTGCTGCTCGACGAACCGACCAACTATCTCGACCTTGAAGGCACGCTCTGGCTTGAGGACTATGTGCGGCGCTATCCGCACACGGTCATCATCATCAGCCATGACCGGGATCTTCTGAACACGGCCGTCAATTCAATTATCCATCTCGATCAGCAGAAGCTCACCCTCTATCGTGGTGGCTATGACAGCTTCGAGCGTCAAAAGGCCGAGAACGACGAACTGCAGACCAAGGCCAAGGCGAAGAACGACGCGGCGCGCAAACATCTGCAGAGCTTCATCGACCGCTTTCGCGCCAAGGCAACCAAAGCCAAGCAGGCCCAGAGCCGCATCAAGGCGCTGGAGCGCATGGGCACCGTGGCAGCGGTGATCGAGGATCACGTCCATCCGATCACCTTCCCCAAGCCGGAGAAGCAGCCCGCCTCCCCGATCGTCGCGATTTCCGCGGGGGTGGTCGGCTATGAGCCCGGCAAACCGATCCTGAAGAACCTCAATCTGCGGATCGACAATGACGACCGCATCGCGCTGCTCGGCTCGAACGGCAATGGCAAATCGACCTTTGCAAAGTTCATTTCCGGACGTCTGGAAGCCCAGGGCGGACAGTTGAAGACCGCGTCGAGCCTGAAGATCGGCTTCTTCGCCCAGCACCAACTCGACGATCTGATCCCGAATGAAAGCCCGGTCGCCCATGTGCGCCGGCTGATGCCGCTGGAGCCGGAAGCCAAGGTGCGTGCCCGTGTCGCGCAGATGGGCCTGGCGACCGAGAAGATGGAAACGGCCGCCAAGGATCTCTCGGGCGGCGAGAAGGCCCGTCTTCTCATGGGGCTTGCGGCCTTCCACGCGCCGAACCTTCTGATCCTCGACGAACCGACGAACCATCTCGACATCGACAGCCGCAAGGCACTGATCGAGGCGCTCAACGACTATGAGGGCGCCGTCATCCTGATCAGCCATGATCGCCATCTGATCGAGGCGACCGTCGACAGGCTCTGGCTGGTCAACAACGGCACTGTGACCAGCTTCGACGGCGACATGGAGGAGTATCGCTCGCTGATCATCGCATCGGGCAAAAAGCCGGTCGAGAAGGACAAGGTCGACAGCGGTGCTGACACCGTCAACAAGGCCGAGCAGCGCAAAGCGGCGGCCGACCGGCGGGCGAGCCTTGCGCCCCTGAAGAAAAAGATCAACGAAGTCGAGGCCTTGACGAAGAAGCTGGAGAGTTTGATTCAGGCGCTCGACAAGGAGCTTGCTGACCCGATGCTGTATGAAAAGGCACCAGCCAAGGCGGCCGAAAAAGCCAAACAGCGCGGCGAAGCGGCCGCCAAGCTTTCAGCGGCGGAAGAGCAGTGGCTCGAGCTTTCGGCCGAGTATGAAGAAGGCATGGCCGGCTAAAGCCCACGCGCCTGCTTCCCCCAGAACGGCGCCGAGGCCTCCAGTGCTGTCCTTCTCCATGCTGGCGAGGATCCTCACCGCACCGATATCGGCTGGCTGCGGCGATCTGCATCGGGCCGCTACGCCTTCTTCTCCCACCGCCCCTCGGGACTCTGCTGCCAGTAGGTCAGTGCATGTCCCGCGGCCTTGAGTTTCTTCCACTGGCCGCGTGCTGCCTCGAGCTGCGCAGCGTCATAGCCGTCGAAAACAAAGACCACGCGGTCATAAGCGAGATCCTCGGGCGGCTCGGCTCCATCCACGAGGAAACGGACGCTCGCTGCATTGCGGTTTTCCCGTTCGATCGTGAGCAGCACGGGTTGCCGATCCGGCGATGCACCCTCATCCGTGCCATGCGGGAGAAAACTCTCCTCCCGAAAGGTCCAGAGATGGGCATCGAGCGCATCACGCCGTTCGGCATCGCGCGTCTGCACAGCAACTTTCCAGCCGCGCTCGACGCTCTTCTCCAGGAGAGGCGGCAGCGCATCCTCGAGTTTCGATTCCGTCAGGTGATAGAACAGGACTTCGGCCATCCGGCGCTCAGGCTCCAGGATCACGACTCGTAGTTTGCCCGCACGAGTTCGTCGAGCAGGCGGACACCGTAGCCGGAGCCCCAGGACTGGTTTACCTCGTCGTTGGGCGAGCCCATGGCGGTACCGGCGATGTCGAGATGCGCCCAGGGGGTGTCCTTGACGAAGCGCTTGAGGAACTGGGCAGCCGTGATCGAGCCCGCCAGACGCCCGCCGGTGTTCTTCATATCGGCGAACTTCGAGTCGATCATCTTGTCGTATTCCTTGCCCAGCGGCATGCGCCACAGGCGTTCGTTGGTCACCTTGCCCGCCGCCAGCAATTTTTCGGACAGGTCGTCGTCGTTCGAAAACAGGCCGGCCTGCTGATTGCCGAGCGCAACCGTGATGGCGCCCGTCAGGGTGGCGAGGTTGATCATGAAGGCCGGCTCGAAACGATCGTTGCAATACCAGAGTGCGTCACAGAGAACGAGGCGTCCCTCGGCATCGGTGTTGATGACCTCGATGGTCTGGCCCGACATGGAGGTCACGATATCACCCGGACGCTGGGCATTGCCGTCCGGCATGTTCTCGACAAGGCCGAGGATGCCGATGGCGTTGACCTTGGCCTTGCGGGCCGCCAGCACGTGCATGAGACCGGCCACTGCGGCTGCGCCGCCCATGTCGCCCTTCATGTCTTCCATGCCGCCGGCCGGCTTGATCGAAATACCGCCCGTATCAAAAACGACACCCTTGCCGACGAAGGCGATCGGCTTGTCCTTGGACTTGCCGCCCTTCCACTGCATGACGACGAGGCGCGGCGGACGCACCGAGCCCTGTGCCACGCCGAGAAGTGCGCCCATGCCGAGCTTTGACATCTCCTTCTCGGTGAGAATATCGACCTCGACGCCGAGTTTTTCGAGTTCCTTTGCTTTGGCGGCAAATTCTAGGGGACCGAGAACATTGGCTGGCTCATTGACCAGATTGCGGGCGAGCACGACGCCTTCGGCAATGGCTTCGGCTTCGGCAAATGCCTTCTTCGCGGCGGCCGCCTGCTCGGTCACGATGGTCACCTTGACAGTCTTTGCCGCCTTTTCCTCGTCGTCGTCCGCCTTTTTCTTCGTCTTGTAGGTGTCGAACTTGTAGGCGCGCATCAGCATGCCCAGGGCGAAATCGGCAGCCGCCTTGGGCGTTACGTCAATGCCGGACGCATCGAGATAGACCGCGACATTCTCTGCCCCCTTCAAGGCGGCCGTCGCAGAACCGCCAGCCTTCAGCCAGTCATGGGCGACCAGTGAATCAGGCTTGCCCATTCCGAGCGCCACGAGGCGATCCAGTGCGGAACCATGCGGTGCGACGATATCCAGCGTCGAAAGTGCCTTGCCGGTGAACTTCCCAGCCTTCGCTGCACGGGCGAAGACGCCCGCCGGATCCGCCTCCGTCGCCCCTGCCGGCTTCTCTGCGCCAGACGCCGTCAGCAGGATGGCGAGGCCGCCTGTCGCAGTGTGGGACTTGGCGAAAGAGATGACGAGTTTCAACGACATTTGGGGGCACCTTGAATTGGTATGACGGAAGGGTTGCAGGGATCATGGTCTTTTCGCAAACGATGGCAAGAGTTTGCCCCGTCATTCGTCGCCTCATCCCCGGATTGCTCGGATCCGTCGCGAGCGTGTCCGATTTATCGCGGTGCCAGAAAAAACAATTTTACGGGACCGGGGAAAATGCGATGGGCTGGTCGCCAAATCGACGCAAGCGTCGTAGAGAAAGTCGATCCTCGGCGCGAAGTCTGCGTGTCGCGCCTGCAAGGGAACCCTATGAAGATACTCGAACAATACATTCTGCGACGGGTCGTCCTGATGTTTCTTACAGCACTGCTTCCGGTGCTGGCGATCATCTGGACCACGCAGGTATTGCAGCGCATCAACCTTGTGACCGACAGCGGGCAGTCCGTAGGCTCCTTCATGGTGCTGGCGACGATGATCCTGCCCACCATCGTCGCGACGGTTTTGCCCTTCGCACTCGTCATCGGCATCACCCATACGCTGACCACGATGAACAACGATTCGGAGCTCGCCGTGATCGACGCGGCCGGGGCACCTCGTTCGATCATCCAGCGGCCATTGATCCTGCTTGCTGCCGGGCTCAGCATCTTCTCCTTTGTCATGATGGGCTTCGTCGAACCCGCCATGCGCGTCAATGTTCGCACGATGATCGCGACCGCCTATGCAGACCTGCTTTCTTCGGTCATCGAGGAGAAGACGTTTCGTCAGATCGAGCCTGGTCTCTATGTCCAGATTTCCGAGCGCCAGTCGGGACGGACGATGAAGGGCCTTCTCGTTGCCGATTCCCGCGACCCCGCCTCCGAACTCATCTATTATGCGCGCGAGGGCGCCGTGGACGAGAGCGGCAAGTCGCTCGTGATGCAGGACGGCGAAGTGCAACGCAAGGCGCCGAGTGGCGACGTAACCGTAATCCGCTTCGATCGCTACGCTTTCGACCTTTCGGACCTGTCCGAGGAGCGCGGCCAGGCCCGGTTCAGTGCGAAGGACCGCGATCTCTTCTATCTGATGGATCCGGATCCGCTCGACGAGCGGTACATCGCCAAGCCGAATGATTTCAGCGCAGAACTTCACCGCCGGATCAGCGCCTCCTTCTTCCCGCTCGTCTTTGCCTTGATCAGCCTGATGATGTGCGGAGATGCTCGCTCCCATCGCGAGGCGCGCCTGCACCCGATGGCGTCGGCCTTGCTGATGGCGCTCACATTGTTCTGGGCGTCGAACTACATGACTTCACTGGCGGAGGCTTCGACCGCACTCGTCCCGCTGCTCTATCTTGTTCCGCTCGCATGCGGCGCTGCGGCTGCCTTCATGCTGGTCACGAACCGCAGCCCGAAGCTGCCCAAAGCGATCTCGTCCCTGATCCAGACTGCGGTGACGTTGACACAGAAGCGCCTCGGCGCAGGAACCGGAGGTGCCGCGTGATCTGGACTCTGGGCCTCTATTTCTTTCGCCGCTACATGATCACCGCGTTCTGGTTCCTGCTTGGCGTCGTCTCGATCACCTACCTCATCGATTTCACCGAAACCTCGGGCCGGTACGACAGCCTGCCGGGTTACTCGGTCCCCGGCGTCCTCTACCTGACCGCGCTACGGCTGCCGCTCATCCTCCAGCAGACCGTACCCTTCATCGGCCTGTTCGTCGGAATGGCGACGCTGATCGCGCTGAACCGCAAGTCCGAACTGGTGGTCGCGCGGGCGGCGGGCATTTCCGTCTGGCAGTTCATGACCCCCTTTCTTGTCGGCGCCACTCTGCTCGGATTGCTGACGATGCTGGTGATCAACCCCCTGGCAGCCTGGGGCGCGAGGCAGGGCACCGAAATCGAGACACAATGGCGCGGAACCTCGGGCAGTTCCAAGCCCGCACCCATTCCGTGGCTGCGCCAATCGAGCGGAGATAACGATGTTGCGCTTGGCGCGCGCGCCGTCCTGGAGGATGGGGCGCTGCTCGTCGATGCCGTATTGCTGCACTTCGACCCGGATGGCCGCATCATCCTTCGTCAGGATGCACGCACTGCGAAGTTGAAAGATGGTTACTGGATGCTTACCGACGTGCTGGAGACACGTCCCGGCGAGATCCAGTCGCGCGTGGCCGATGCGCGCGTGGCCACCAACCTCAACGAGGAATTCGTTCAGCAACGACTGGCAAAGCCTGAAAGCGTTGCTTTTTATGATCTTTTTCGGAAAATTGAAGTTGCCCGGTCATTCGGAATCGCGCCATATGCGCTCGAGACCCAGTTCCACTCGCTGCTTTCGCTGCCTTTCCTGATGATTGCAATGACGCTTATCGCGGCAACCGTTTCGCTGAAATTCAGCCGTATCAACCAATCGAGGACGGTGATTCTCGGTGGAATATTGTCAGGCTTCGTGCTTTATGTTGTCACAGTGCTCGTCAGGGCATTCGGAAGCAGCGGCGTCATGCCGCCGTATGTTGCGGCCTGGGTCCCAGTTGTCGTAGCGATGGCATTAGGGGCAACGATTCTGCTTCACAAGGAGGATGGTTAGTGGCGGTAAAAGACCGCGGGAATATCAGGAGGCTCTCAGTAGCCCTGCTGACCAGTGTCGCTGTGTGCGCTTTGCCGCTCACCGCGCCTCTCGTGCATGCGCAGAGCCTGTCGGACTCAGCGACGACGGCAAGCAAACTCCCTGATGACGCGAAGCTGCTCCTTGCAGCCAATGAACTCGTTTATGACCGTGATGCCGAGCGCGTTGTCGCGAATGGCGCGGTCCAGATCAATTATGCGGGCTACCAGATGGTTGCCCGACAGGTCGTCTACGACCAGAAGACGGGTCGCGTCACCGCGGCCGGCAATATCGAGCTTGTGGAGCCGACCGGCAACCGCATCTATGCGGAATCGCTTGATGTCACGGACAATTTTTCCGACGGTTTCCTGAGGGCGCTTCGCGTCGAGACCTCCGACAATACGCGTCTTGTTGCCGAAAGCGCCGAGCGCGTCGGCGGCACCCAGATGATCTTGCACAAGGGCGTCTATACGGCCTGCCTGCCTTGCGCCGAAAATCCGTCGCGACCGCCGATCTGGCAGGTCAAGGCGGAACGGGTCGTGCAGGACGGCAAAAAGCAGACCGTTCGTCTGGAAAAGGCACGATTCGAACTTTTCGGACGCTCGATTGCCACTCTGCCTTTCATCGAGGTTCCCGACAATACCGTGAAGCGGAAGTCCGGTTTCCTCTTCCCCGCATTCCGCTCGGGTGAAAATGTCGGCTTCGGCATTTCGGTCCCCTATTATATTGCCATTGCGCCGGATCGCGATGCAACGATCACGACGACCGGGTTCAGCGCCCAGGGCGTGCTTCTGGAAGCCGAAGTTCGTCAGCGGTTTGAAAAGGGACAGGCCAGCCTGCGCCTTGCCGGCATAAGCCAGATGAATACCGACGAGTTCACCGCTGGCACCAGCGACGCCCAGCGGGATTTCCGCGGCCTCGTCGCGTCCAAGGGCGACTTCAAGATCAATCCGCGCTGGAGCTTCGGCTGGGACGTGATGTTTCAGACGGACAACAACTTCGCGCGTACCTATGGCGTTGAAGGTCTGAATAGCTCGACCAACACCAACACCGCCTACCTGACCGGTGTCGGCGAGCGCAATTTCTTCGACATGCGCGGCTACTACTTCGACGTTCAGGACGCGGATCTTGAGAACACTGCCGAAGAGAAGCAGGCTACGGTCCTGCCGGTCATCGACTACAGCTATTATGCGCCTGAACTCGTGGCAGGCGGCCAGCTGTCCGGAACGCTGAATTTCACCTCGCTCTCCCGTTTCTCGGACGAAACGGCTGATATGGATGACGACGGTGTCGACGATCTCTATCGTGGCCTCAAGGGCAACATGAACCGCCTCAGCGGCGAACTCGCATGGGAGCGCACCTTTGATGGGCCGGGCGGCCTGCAGATCACGCCTCTGCTCGCCGCACGCGGCGACGTCTATGGTCTCGCGATGGATACGCCTGCCAATTATGCCGGCAGCTACACCTCGAACGACGCCCCGGCGCGCGCCTTGCTGACGGCTGGCGTCGAGGTTCGGTATCCCTGGCTGATCACCAGCGGCAACAGCACGCATATCATCGAGCCGATCGCCCAGATCTATGCACGCAACGACGAGGACTACGCGGGCGAATTGCCCAACGAGGACTCGCAAAGCCTGGTCTTCGATGCGAGCAACCTCTTCTCGCGCAACAAGTTCTCGGGCTTCGACCGCGTCGAGGGTGGAACGCGGGCCAATGTCGGCATGCGTTACACGGGCAGCTTCGACAATGGCGTCGGTGTCCGCGCGGTTATCGGCCAGTCCTATCATCTGGCTGGCCTGAACTCCTATGCGACCGAGGACCTTCTGGCTGTCGGCACCGATTCAGGTCTCGAGACGGATGTCTCCGATTTTGTGGCATCGGCTGGCTTCGAACTGCCGGTGGGCCTATCCCTTTCCGCCGGCGTGCGCCTGGATGAGAAGACGCTCGAAGTTCGCAGAACCGACCTGAACGCCACTTACGCGCAGGACCGCTTCGAGACGAGCCTGACCTTTACCCATGTCGATGCCCGTCCCGAATATTCCTTCGACGAAGACAATCAGACCGTCGCCAGTTCATCGACGATCAAGCTCAATCAGAACTGGTCCGTTTTCGGTTCGGTTAACTACGATATCGACGCGAATTCGTTCAACCGCCGCAGCGTGGGCATTTCCTATGCTGACGAATGTACCGTCTTCTCGATCGCCTATTCGGACAAGTATGACCCGAACGACGAGACCGCAAACGACTGGACGGTCGGCGGCAGGCTGGTCTTCCGCACGCTCGGCGAGATCAATCTGAGCGATACGTCGTTCTGACGTCGGAACCGCTTCTGCGGAGGTCATTGTTTTGCCGCACGGATTGTGCAATCCGTGCGGCAGTTTTAAACTCCGTCGAACGTTTAATGTTGAACGTCCGGATGATGCATGATCTTCCGGAGAAAGGATTACAGATGGCTACAGCGAAAAAGGGCACCAGCGTCTTGCTTGCCGGCGTCATCGCGCTGTCCCTGAGCGTGAGCCCCACTCCGATGAGCGCGCCGGCGCAGGCAGCGACATCCGTCGTTGCCGTCGTCAACAAGACGGCGATCACAAGCGGTGATGTCGCAAGGCGTGCCGCTTTCCTGCGCCTGCAGCGCCGCAGCGGCAACCTGCAGAAAATCGCCAAGGAAGAACTCGTCAACGAAGCCTTGAAGCGCGAAGAGATCGCCCGCGTCGGCCTGTCCGTCAGCACGGCGGATGTCGATGCCTCGTTCGAACGCTTCGCCAGTTCGAACAAGCTGTCGGTCTCGCAGCTCACTTCGGTCCTCGATCGGGCCGGCGTCGGCGCGGCACATTTCAAGGCTTATATTGCGGTTTCGATGAGCTGGCCGCGTCTGGTCAATGCGCGTTACGGCGCCGGTTCGCGCGGTCGCCTGTCGAACCAGGATCTCGTCACGCGCCTTCTGGAAAACAAGCAGAAGCCGATCACGACCGAATACTTCCTCAAGCAGGTCGTCTTCGTCGTACCCGCATCGAAAAAAGGCATCGTGGGCAAGCGCAAGGCGGAGGCAGAGAAGTCCCGCGCCTCCTTCCCAGGCTGCGATCAGGCGATGGAGTTCGCCAAGAATTATCTCGACGTCTCGATCCGCAATCTTGGCCGGGTGCTGGAGCCGGAACTGCCGCCGGAGTGGAAGCCCCTGATCGAGAAGGCGAATGGCGGGACGACCGGCACACGCGTGACCGAACGTGGCGTCGAATATCTCGCCATCTGCAATCAGCGCCAGGTCTCGGACGATGTCGCAGCAGAGGTCGTGTTCCGCGCCGAGGACATCGGCAAGGAACAGCAGGGCGAGAACCCGAACGCCGAGAAATACCTCGAAGAACTGCGGTCCAAGGCCCAGATCGTATTGCAGTAAGCGGCGAAAGGCCGATCGATGACCGATGGCGTCCTCCCGCTTGCCCTCAGCCAGGGCGATCCGGCCGGTATAGGGCCGGATATTGCTCTCCAGGCATGGCTGAGACGGGGCGAAAGCGGACTGCCGCCGTTTCTCTACATCGGCGATCCGGCCGTCCTCCGGGTCCGTGCGCGACAGCTCGATCTGGATGTGCCCATCGTCGAGACGGATGCGCCAAATGCCGGCGCGCTTTTCGGCGATGCCCTGCCAGTCCACAGCATTCCGACCGGGGTCGATGTCCTCGCCGGCAAGCCGCATGTTTCGAATGCGCGCGGCACGATCGCAGCGATCGAGACGGCCGTTTCGCTCTGCCTGTCCGGCCAGGTTCGCGCCGTGGTCACCAATCCGATCGCCAAGTCTGTGCTCTATGAGGCCGGCTTCGGCTTTCCCGGCCACACCGAATTCCTCGCCGCTCTCGCCACGCGGACGACCGGCACACCCTGCATGCCGGTGATGATGCTGGCCGGGCCGAAGCTCAAGGCGGTTCCCGTGACCATTCACATTCCGATCAAGGATGTCCCTACGGCGCTCACCGAGACCCTGATCGTAGACACGTGTCGCATCGTTGCGCGGGATCTCGGCGCCCGCTTCGGCCTTGCCTCGCCACGGCTCGCCGTCGCGGGCCTGAATCCGCATGCGGGAGAAGGGGGCGCCATCGGGCACGAGGACGACGACATCATCCATCCCGCGATCCGCCTGTTGCGCGACGAAGGCATCGACGCCTTCGGCCCCCTGCCCGCCGACACCATGTTCCATGATGATGCCAGGGGCCGTTATGACGTTGCGATCTGCATGTATCACGACCAGGCCTTGATCCCCGCCAAGGCGCTGGGGTTTGACGACAGCGTCAACGTCACCTTGGGACTGCCTTTCATCCGCACGTCACCAGATCACGGCACGGCCTTCGGCCTTGCCGGCACAGGGCATGCCAGGGAAACCAGCCTGGTTGCAGCGTTGCAGATGGCCGACAGAATGAGCCAGGCGAAGGGTGTAACCGGCTGATGGCTGCACTCGACGGACTGCCGCCGCTGCGCGATGTCATCGCGCGCCATGGACTGGATGCCAAGAAGGCACTCGGACAGAACTTCCTGCTCGACCTCAACCTGACGCAGAAGGTCGCACGTACGGCCGGCTCGCTCGAAGGGGCGACCGTCATCGAGGTGGGACCGGGACCGGGCGGATTGACCCGCGCGATTCTGGCGCTCGGGGCAAAAAAGGTGATCGCCATCGAGCGCGATGCGCGCTGCCTGCCGGCACTCCAGGAAATCGCAGATCATTATCCCGGCCGCCTCGAGGTAATCGAGGGGGATGCGCTGAAGACGGACTTCGAAACGCTGGCTCGGGGGGAACCGGTCAAGATCATCGCCAATCTCCCCTATAATGTCGGCACGCAATTGCTGGTCAACTGGCTGCTACCCGGGCATTGGCCGCCATTCTGGCAGTCTTTGACGCTGATGTTCCAGAAGGAAGTCGGACAGCGGATCGTGGCCAGCGAGGACGACAATCACTATGGCCGTCTCGGCGTGCTCTGCGGCTGGCGGACGAATGCGCACATGGCTTTCGACATACCGCCGCAGGCCTTTACGCCGCCGCCCAAGGTGACGTCGACCGTGGTCCATCTGGAGCCGATCGAAAAGCCCCTGCCCTGTGATCCGGACAAGCTGGAAAAGGTGACGTTGGCGGCCTTTGGCCAGCGTCGGAAGATGCTGCGACAGAGCCTCAAGCCGATCGGCGGCGAGGCGCTGCTCTCCCGCGCCGATATCGATCCGCAGCGCCGGGCGGAAACGCTCAGCGTCGAGGAATTCTGCCGGATCGCCAACCTGATCTGAATTTCAGCAAGCGGTGAGCCGCCCGCCCTGTGGGCCGGGCTCAGGGCGGAGCCGCGACCGGCGCTGTTGTTTCGTTGACCAGCCAGGTGGCCAGAAGTCTGGCAGCAGGGCTGTCGGTCCCATCCACCAGCCAATATCCCCGTTCCGGAACCTGCACTGTCTGTCCGGTCACGACCAGCAGGTTCGAATCGATCAGTTGATCGATGATGCCCAACCAGCCGAGGGCAAACCCCTGCCCGCTCAAGGCGGCCTGGATGACCAGCGCATAGGTGTTGAAGCGCAGATCACCTGGACGATCCTGCTCTATGGCGCCGATCGAAGCGCCTGCGCAATAGGTTTTCCAATCGAGCCAGGGGGAGAGATTATCCGCTTCGAGATGGATTAGTGGTCCCGCCTGCACCAGGGCGCTCGCGTTCCCAGCCAGCCGCGCGGCGAGAGCCGGCGTGCAGACCGGCACCACCCGCTCCGGCATTAGCAACCTGCCCCGGGCCGAAAACTCGTCCACGGTTCCGAAGGCGACCGCCAGATCAGCATCTTCACGCCAATGGTGTCCGAGTCGTTGTGTGGCGACGATCTGCAGGTCGATTTCCGGATGACTTTGGCGAAACGCATGCATGCGCGGAATGAGCCAGAGGCTGGAAAACGCGTAATCGGTCGCAAGACGGACGGTCGGACGGCGGCGAGCGGCGCGCAGGCTCCGCTGCAGGCTGTCCACCTCTGCCACGGTGCGTTCGGCGATCGCCAGCAGGCGACGGCCCTCGTCGGTGAAGCGCACGCCTCGGTGGAGCCGCTGGAGAAGCGGCAGTCCGGCACGTTGCTCCAAAAGACGGATCTGATAGCTGACGGCCGGCTGACTGAGGCCGAGCGCCTCGGCGGCGGCCGACAGCGAACCTCGGCGATCGACCTCGACCAGAAGCCGCATCCAGGCCAGATCTATCAGCTCGTCAGACATAGAGAGGACTTATGGCAAACATCAAAAAATACCAGCTTCACAGGCACTCGTACCGCATCTTGAATAAGCGAAGACAATACCACAAAAAGAGGGAACCACCATGCGCATGACATCAGGCAATCGCAGCAGGCTCGGCGGCTTAGCGGGTCTTGGACTGCTTCTCATGGCTGGCAGCACAGCCGCGCAGGACGCCGAGAGTTGCAAGACCGTCCGCCTGTCCGATCCGGGCTGGACCGACATCACCGCGACCAATGGCGTCGCCACGGTCGTCCTGGAGGCTCTCGGCTACCAGCCGGACGTCAAGACGCTCTCCGTGCCGATCGGCTACCAGTCGATGAAGAACGGCGAAATCGACGTCTTCCTCGGCAACTGGATGCCGGCGCAGCAGGCCTTCATCGACGACCTGAACAGCGCAAAGGCCATCGAGGTTGTTGCAAAGAATCTGGAAGGTGCCAAGTTCACGCTCGCCGTACCCACCGCGACCGCGGAAAAGGGCATCAAGGATTTCGCCGATCTCGGCAAGAACCCGGACGAATTCGAAAGCAAGATCTACGGCATCGAGCCGGGCGCTCCGGCAAATGCCAACATCCAGAAAATGATCGATGCCGGCGAGTTCGGACTGAAGGACTGGGAACTGGTCGAGTCGGGTGAACAGGCCATGCTGGCCCAAGTCGAGCGTGCCTCGAAGGAAGGCAAGGGAGTCGTCTTCCTCGCCTGGGCACCGCATCCGATGAACGAGCGCTTCGATCTGACCTATCTCTCCGGCGGCGACGACTATTTCGGTCCGAATTTCGGCGGCGCCGAAGTCTACACACTCGCGCGCAGCGGCTGGAGCGAGGGCTGCCCGAATGCCGCAACTCTGTTCACGCAGATGACCTTCGACATCTCGATGGAGAACGTGCTGATGGGCGAGATCCTCGGCGGCAAGGATTCCAAGGAAGTCGCATCGGCCTGGCTGAAGTCCAACCCGGCTGTTCTGGACGGCTGGCTGAAGGGTGTCACCACCTTCGACGGGCAGCCGGGTGACGCTGCGGTCAAGTCGGCTCTCGGTCTTTGAGGGATCGACGCATGACCTCTCGCCCCAACATCCTGATCCTGATGGTGGATCAGTTCAACGGGACCCTCTTTCCGGATGGTCCCGCCGACTTCCTGCATGCCCCGCATCTCAAGTCCCTGGCGAAGCGCTCCGTGCGCTTCGCAAATACCTATACGGCAAGTCCGCTCTGCGCCCCGGCACGGGCCTCCTTCATGTCGGGCCAATTGCCGAGCCGCACCCGCGTCTATGACAATGCGGCCGAATTCGCCTCGGACATACCGACCTATGCGCATCACTTGCGAGCGGCCGGCTACCAGACGAGCCTTTCGGGCAAAATGCATTTCGTCGGGCCGGATCAGTTGCATGGCTTCGAGGAGCGGCTGACGACCGACATCTACCCCGCCGATTTCGGCTGGACGCCTGACTATCGCAAGCCGGGCGAGCGCATCGACTGGTGGTACCACAATCTCGGCTCCGTCACCGGTGCGGGTGTCGCTGAAATCTCCAACCAGATGGAGTATGACGACGAGGTGGCCTACAACGCGACCCGCCGGCTCTACGACCTCTCGCGCGGCCATGACGAGCGACCCTGGTGCCTGACGGTGAGCTTTACGCATCCGCACGACCCTTATGTCGCACGGCGGAAATACTGGGATCTCTATGACGGCTGCGAGGCCCTTGCGCCGCGAGTGCCTGCAATTCCCTACGACGGTCAGGATCCGCATTCGCGCCGCCTGATGGATGCTTGCGACCATCTCGAATTCGACATCACTGACGAAAATGTCGCGCGGGCACGCCAGGGCTATTTCGCCAACATCTCCTATGTCGATGACAAGATCGGCGAGATCCTCGACGTGCTCGATCGCACCCGCATGTCGGACAATACGGTCATCTTCTTCGTCTCCGACCATGGCGACATGCTGGGCGAGCGCGGCCTCTGGTTCAAGATGAATTTCTTCGAGGGCTCCGCGCGGGTGCCGATGATGATGGCAATCCCGGGGATCGAAGGCAGACTGGTGACGACGCCGGCTTCCACGCTCGATGTCACGCCAACGCTTGCCGGCCTTGCGGGTATCGACATCTCGACCATCTCCGACTGGACCGATGGCGAGGACCTGATGCCTCTTGCGACCGGCACCGGTGGGCGAGGCATCGTGCCCATGGAATATGCGGCGGAGGGTACGGTGAGCCCAATGGTCGGGCTGCGCAATGAGCGGTACAAACTGACGCTCTGCGAGGCTGATCCGCCGGTCCTGACGGATCTCGAAGCCGATCCAGACGAACTCACCAATCTGGCGGAAGATCCGGCAGCAGCCGAGATCATGGCCTTGCTTGGCGAGGAAGCCTCAAGCCGCTGGGATCTTCAGCGCTTCGATGCAGCCGTTCGGGAAAGCCAGGCGCGGCGACACATCGTCTATGCCGCGCTGCGCAACGGCGCCTACTTCCCCTGGGATTACCAGCCATTGCAGAAGGCCTCGGAGCGCTACATGCGCAATCACATGGACCTCAACATTCTCGAGGAAAACCAGCGCTTCCCGAGAGGCGAATGATCCAAGAAGAAGGGCGGCCGATACAATCTGCCGCCCTTCTTTCATTCGCAATTTTAAAGTGTCAGGCGATCAGCCCCTCGACGAAATCGAAGAGACCGTGACGGCGGTCGCGGCGCAGACGCTCGGCCTTGACGATTGACTGAACCGCGTCGAAAGCCGCCTGCAGGTCGTCGTTGACGATCACATAGTCATATTCGCGCCAATGGGCGATCTCGGCACGGGAATTGTCAAGGCGGGTCTGGATGACCTCCTCGGTGTCCTCGGCCCGGCGATGCAGCCGGGACTGGAGCTCCGCCATGGTCGGCGGCAGGATGAAGATCGAGACGACATCGGCCGACATCTTGTCCTGCAACTGCTGGGCGCCCTGCCAGTCGATGTCGAAGAGCATATCGCGCCCCTCGCCCATAGCCGTTTCCACGGCCTCGCGCGGCGTGCCGTAATAATTGCCGTGCACCTGCGCCCATTCGAGAAGCGAGTCGCTGTCGCGCAGTCGCTCGAATTCCCGTTGCGACACGAAATTATAGTGCACGCCTTCGATTTCGCTCTGGCGACGCTGGCGCGTGGTGACGCTGACCGAAAGGCCAATCCGCTTGTCCTTGTCCATCAGCGTGCGGGCAATGGTGGATTTCCCCGCACCCGATGGCGAGGAGATGACCAGCATCAGGCCGCGCCTGGCAATCTTGACGTGTGCAGACTCACTCTCGGCCATGGACTACTCCAGATTCTGGACCTGTTCGCGGAACTGGTCGATGACGACCTTCAATTCGATGCCGGCTGCGGTGACGGCGACGGCATTGGATTTGGAACAGATAGTATTTGATTCTCGGTTAAATTCCTGCGCCAGAAAATCGAGCTTGCGGCCGACAGGGCCGCCTGTGGCGAGCAATTCGCGGGCGGCAGTCACATGCGCCTTCAGCCGGTCGATCTCCTCGCGCAGATCCGCCTTGGTGGCGATCATGGCGACTTCCTGATGCAGGCGATCGCGGTCGAGGCCATTGGTCGTATCCATCAGCGTGGCGAGTTGGGCTTCGAGGCGGCGGGCGATCTCTTCCGGAGAACGGGAAGGATCGGCCTCGATCTGGAGGGCGAGATCCTCGATCCTTGCGATCTGTTCTTCGAGGATACGACGGAGCGCCGCGCCCTCCGCCGTGCGCATCTCGGTGATCGCAGTGACCGCGCGCTCGAGGCCTTCAAGGATATCGGTGTCGCGAGCGGCAATCGCATCCGCGTCGTCGGTCGCCTCGCGCATGTCCACGAGGCCCCGGATCGACAGCAGCGTGTCGAGTCGCAGCGGCGCGGGATCGAGCATGTCGGGGCCCAGTTCGTCGCGAAGCGAAAGCACGGCTGCGAGCGCATCCCGGTTGAGCACGGCCTCCACCCGGTTTTCGCTGACCGCCACGCTGAGACCAATCTGCAGGTTTCCGCGGGTCAGACGCTCGCCAGCGAGCCGACGAATGTCGGTTTCCAGCGCTTCGTGTCCCTGCGGCAGTCGCGTGCGCAGATCCAGCCCCTTGCCGTTGACCGAACGCAGTTCCCAGGCCCAGCGGTATCGCCCGGACGAACCTTCGATGCGGGCGAAGCCCGTCATGGATTGCAGTGTCATGCCCCGCCCCCTGATGCCAGTCTCAATCGTTCGCCGCCGGATCGATTTCCGGTTCGACATCGAGGGTCGCCGGCGGCGTCTGGGCGCGTTCGGCCTCGATCTTGCGCCAGCGGCGCACGTTCGCATTGTGCTCGTCCAGCGTCGGCGCGAAGGCGTGGCCACCATTGCCGTCGGCAACGAAGTAGAGATCTTCCGTCTTCCACGGATGAGCGACGGATTCGAGTGCCGCGCGGCCCGGATTGGCGATCGGACCGGGTGGCAGGCCCTTGATCACATAGGTGTTGTAGGGCGTCTCCTTGCGGATGTCGGACTGGAAGATCGGACGATCGGCCGGTTTGCCGTCACCGCCAAAGAGGCCATAGATGATGGTCGGGTCCGACTGCAGGCGCATGCCCTTGTTCAGGCGATTGATGAACACGGAGGCCACGTGGGCGCGTTCGTCGTCCTTGCCGGTTTCCTTCTCGACGATCGAGGCGAGCGTGACGAATTCTTCCTTGGTCTCGACCGGCAGATCCGGATCGCGCTTCTCCCAGATCTGGTCGATCAACCGATCCTGTGCCGCACGCATCTGCGTGACGATCTCGGCGCGGTTGGTGCCGCGGGTGAACTTGTAGGTGTCGGGGCGCAGGCTGCCTTCCGGCGGCAGTTCCGTCGGCAGTTCACCTTCCAGCACCGTATCGGCAGCAAGACGCTGGAACATCTGCTTGACGGTCAGGCCTTCCGGGAAGGACACCGCATAGAGGATCGACTTGCCGGACTCGAGCAGGGCCGTGACCTCCTTCATCGAGGCACCGGCCTTGATCTCGTATTCACCGGCCTTCAGGGTCTGGCCGTCGGCGAGATAGGTCGTGGTAACGTATCGATAGATCCGGGCATCCGAGACGATCCCGTTGCGCTCGAGATTGTTGGCGATCTCGGCGAGACCGGCGCCGCTGCGCACCACGAAATTGGTGTTGGCCGCCAGAGGTCCGGGCTTCTGATAGCTGTCCATGACATAGAAGAAGCCTGCGACAGCGACGACGCAGACGAAGACCGCCATGGTCATCAGGAAGTTCAGGAAGATCACGAGCTGGCTGCGAGCCTTGCGCGAGCGGCGCGGCGGCTGGGGCACGCGCTCGGGGCGCAGCGCCTCGTTGGGCGACTTCGGAATGAAGGGGCCCTTGCCCGGCTGGTTATCGGCATCGCGGCCGAAGGAGACACCGTTGTTCTGGCTACCGCCATTCTGGCTGTTGTCGGTCACCGGCAATCCTTCTTTGTTTCGCACTCGCGGCTGTTTCATCCAGCAATGCGGCAAAAATCCGGGTCATCGTCCGGCGCGGTGCGCCGGGCGTTGGCATGATTTCTAACCGCAGTCCAAGGGAGCGGGCAAGAGCATCCCGCCTTCATCCAGAGCTATCACGGGCGACGGGACCAAACTCCTGCCGCCCGGGTTCAGATCAGCCCTCGTAGCGCTTCAGCACCAGCGATGCATTGGTGCCGCCAAAGCCGAAGGAATTCGACAGGGCGACGTTGATCTCACGCTTGCGCGCCTTGTGGGGCACGAGATCGATCTTCGTCTCGACATCGGGATTGTCCAGGTTGAGCGTCGGCGGCGCGATGTTGTCGCGAATCGCCAGCGTCGAGAAGATTGCCTCGACGGCACCGGCGGCACCGAGCAGGTGGCCGATTGCCGATTTGGTCGAGGACATCGAGACCTTCGGAGCATGCTCGCCCAGAAGCCGTTCAACGGCGCCGAGTTCGATCGTGTCCGCCATGGTCGAGGTGCCATGGGCGTTGATATAGTCGATATCGCCCGCCGAAAGGCCGGCACGCTTCAGCGCCATGGTCATGCAGCGGAACGCCCCGTCGCCGTCTTCCGAAGGCGCCGTGATGTGGAAGGCGTCGCCAGAAAGACCATAGCCGACGACTTCGGCATAGATCTTGGCGCCGCGAGCCTTGGCGTGTTCCAGTTCTTCGAGCACGACGATGCCGGCGCCCTCGCCCATGACGAAACCGTCGCGGTCCTTGTCATAGGGACGGGAGGCCGCTGTCGGATCGTCGTTGCGGGCGGTCGAGAGTGCCTTGCAGGCGGCAAAGCCCGCGAGAGAAACGCGGTTGATCGGCGATTCCGTGCCGCCGGCGACCATGACGTCGGCATCGCCGAGCGCCACGAGACGGGCAGCATCACCGATCGCATGCGCGCCGGTGGAGCAGGCCGTGACGACGGAATGGTTGGGGCCACGCAGTTTGTGGCGGATGGAGACATGGCCGGAGGCCAGATTGATCAGGCGGCCTGGAATGAAGAAGGGCGAGAGCCGGCGCGGCCCCTTGTCACGCAGGATGTGCCCCGCCTCGACGATGCCTTCGATGCCACCGATGCCGGAGCCGATCAGCACGCCGGTCTGGCACTGGTCTTCGTAGGTGCTCGGCGCCCAGCCGGCATCCTTCAGCGCCATGTCGGCCGCAGCGACTGCAAAGATGATGAAATGATCGACCTTGCGCTGCTCCTTGGGCTCCATCCAGTCATCCGGATTCCAGGCACCTTCGCCCTCGGTGGGCAAGCGGCAGGCGATCTTGGCAGGCAGATCTTCGACCTCGAACTCCGTGACGCGCCGGGCGCCGCTCTGGCTGGCCAGCAGCCGCTGCCAGGTCAATTCCGTTCCACATCCCAGAGGCGATACCATGCCGGTACCGGTGATGACGACACGTCTCATCGTGCGAGGCCCACCCAAATTCTTTGACCGAAGTCATTGTAAACAAAGGTCCAGATACAACAAGGCCCGCTCATCGCGGGCCCAAGCGGACAGGACGGGCATAAAGCCCGCCTTCCGCAGCAGTGTGATCGATCAGGCCTGAGCCTTCTCGATGAACTTCACAGCGTCGCCGACCGTCAGGATCGAGTCAGCAGCATCGTCCGGGATCTCAACGCCGAATTCTTCTTCGAACGCCATGACGAGTTCGACGGTGTCGAGCGAGTCAGCGCCCAGATCGTCGATGAAGCTGGCGCCTTCGACAACCTTTTCAGCGTCAACGCCGAGATGATCAACTACAATTTTCTTCACGCGTTCTGCGATATCGCTCATGTCGGTATCCTCGACCTTCTAAAATTCAGAGGGAGCCTTAATGGCGTCCCTGCCCTGCATTCCGCCAGTGATCGCTTTCGTCCCCACCAGCAAACCCGTTCGGCCCAGACCCAGAGCGGTTTATGCGAACAAAAGCATAAACTTCGGCTCATGAGACGGAGCAACTGCTCACAGTCATGGCCCGCTTAACACGGTTTCAGCGCGCCGCAAAGCCAGAAATTCGCCCCTTTGCCTCGGTCAACATCCTATTGCAGAGGGGCAGTTTCCGGCAACGAGATCAGATCATCGCCATACCGCCGTTCACGTGCAGCGTCTGCCCCGTCATGTAGGCTGCCTCATTGGAGGCGAGGTAGACAACGGCGGAGGCGACCTCGGCTCCGGTGCCCATGCGCTTCATGGGGATTGCTCCCATGATGGCGTCCTTCTGCTTGTCGTTGAGCTTGCCCGTCATTGCGCTTTCGATGAAGCCGGGCGCGACGCAGTTGACAGTCACGTTGCGCGTGGCGATTTCCTGGGCGAGCGACTTCGAAAAGCCGATCATGCCGGCCTTGGATGCGCAGTAATTGGCCTGACCCGGATTGCCGGTCACGCCGACGATGGAGGTGATGTTGATGATGCGGCCGAAACGGCGGCGCATCATCGGATGGGTCAGTTCGCGTGTCAGGCGGAAGACGGCGGTCAGATTGACCTCGAGAACCGCATCCCAGTCGGCATCGGACATGCGCACAAACAGGCCGTCCTTGGTGATGCCGGCATTGTTGACGAGGATGTCGACACCTTCCAGTTCGGCTTCGGCCTTTTCGCCGAGCGTCTTCACCTCGTCGCGATCCGACAGGTTTGCCGGGAAGATCTTCACGCGGTCGCCGAGTTCGGCAGCAAGCGCTTCCAGCTTTTCGACACGCGTGCCGTGCAGGCCGACGATTGCGCCCTGGGCATGCAGCTGCCTTGCGATTTCTTCACCAATGCCGCCGGTGGCGCCGGTGACGAGTGCCTTGCGGCCGGTCAGATCCAACATGATTGAATTCCTTCTTGTCGTTGAGGCGATCAGCCGTTCAGCGCGGCGATCGCCGCGTCGATATCGGCCGGGCCATTCACGGCAATGCCGCTGATGTTCTTGTCGATGCGGCGGGCGAGCCCCGTGAGGACCTTGCCGGCGCCGATTTCATAAAGCGTTGTGACGCCGTTGGCGCCGAACCATTCGACGGTTTCGCGCCAGCGGACCTGACCCGTCACCTGCTCGACCAGCAGGTCGGCGATTTCGGCAGCGGAGGTGACAGGCGTTGCGCGGACATTGGCGATCAGCGGCACCGCGGGATCCTTCTTCTCGACCTTGGACAGAGCTTCGCGCATCGCATCTGCCGCCGGGCCCATCAAGGCCGAATGGAAAGGCGCAGAAACGGGCAACATGATGGCGCGCTTGGCGCCCTTCTCGGTCGCCAGCGCTGCAGCCTTCTCGACGGCCGCCTTGCCGCCGGAGATGACCAGCTGGCCGCCGCCATTGTCATTGGCGATCTGGCACGGACCGACAGCAGAGGCCTCCGCGCAGATGGCCTGTACGTCGCCGTGTTCCAGACCGATGATCGCGGCCATGGCGCCAGCGCCGACCGGCACGGCTGCCTGCATGGCATTGCCGCGAATGCGCAGGAGACGCGCGGTATCGGCGATCGAGAACGTGCCAGAGGCACACAGCGCCGAATATTCGCCGAGCGAGTGGCCGGCAACGAAGGCGACCTTCGTCTTCAGATCGAGACCCTTGGCTTCGAGCACGCGGATGACTGCCATGGAGACCGCCATCAAAGCCGGCTGGGCATTGGCGGTCAGAGTGAGCGTCTCTTCCGGACCGTTCCACATGATGTCGGACAGGCTCTGGCCGAGCGCTTCGTCGACTTCCGCGAAGACGGCGCGGGCTTCGGCGAAATTGTCGGCAAGTTCCTTGCCCATTCCGACGGCCTGGCTTCCCTGGCCGGGAAATGTGAATGCGACTGACATGGGCGTTTCTCCCTGGGTTTTTCCCTGTCAATTCACATATGGACCTTGCGAGTCAAGCCTCGCACCCCTTCCGCAACCAGCCCAACGGGCCTTCCACAAGGGCTGCTCCACAGCTATCGGCATCTTGCGGTGCATCAATTTCTGCCTAAATTGCCGCTGACCGCTCTCCGTCTCCCAAGACACTCTCTCCATTTATCGAGGCATACCCATGAAGATGAACCGGCTCGGCCGAACCGATATCCTTGTTTCCGAAATCTGCCTGGGCACGATGACCTGGGGGTCACAGAACAGTCCCGAGGATGCGTTCGCGCAGATGGATTATGCGCTCGAGCATGGCGTCAACTTCTTTGACACGGCCGAACTCTACCCAACGACGCCGCTTTCTGCAGAGACCTATGCCGACACGGAACGCCTGATCGGCGACTGGTTCAAGAATTCAGGCAAGCGTGACAAGGTCGTTCTGGCAACAAAGGTCGCAGGACCGGGCCGACCCTATATCCGCGAGGGCAAGCCGATTACCGGCGCCACGGTGAAGGAGGCCCTCGATGCCAGCCTTATGCGGCTCAAGACCGATTATGTTGATCTCTATCAGATCCACTGGCCGAACCGTGGACATTTCCATTTCCGCGGCGCCTGGAGCTACAACCCCTTCAAGCAGGACAAGGCAAGGGCTTCCGCCGAGATCTCGGAGATCCTTGAGGCTCTTGGCGACTGCGTGAAGGCCGGCAAGCTGAAAGCCATCGGGCTATCGAACGAGACCACATGGGGCACGCAGAAATATCTCTCGCTCGCGGAAGCCACTGGTCTGCCGCGCGTCGCGACCATCCAGAACGAATATAATCTGCTCTACCGGCATTACGATCTCGATCTCGCCGAACTCTCGCACCATGAGGACGTCGGCCTGCTCGCCTATTCGCCACTCGCCGGCGGCATTCTGTCGGGCAAGTATCTCGACGGACGGAAGCCGGCCGGTTCACGCGGTTCAATCAATGGCGACATCGGCGGACGTCTGGTACCGCAGCAGCAAGCCGCCACCCGCGCCTATGTGGAGCTGGCCGCCAAACACGGACTCGACCCCTCGGCCATGGCGCTGGCCTTCTGCCTGACACGCCCCTTCATGGCCTCGGTCATCATCGGCGCGACCACGATGGACCAGTTGAAGATCAACATCGGAGCCGCCGACCTCACCCTCTCCGACGACATCATCAAGGAAATCGCGAAGATCCACCGCGAGTATCCGATGCCGATCTGACATCTCGAGGATAGTCGGCGTCCAGCACCTACAAAAACGTGAATAGGTGCACCCTACCATCGCCGCTGCCCGATCCCATTTACGGCGGCGATCAGGACATCGGCCATTTCGTCCGGAACACAGGGGGAATGCTTGGATTACCTTTTCGTAGCCGGAGGCCTGGTCGGCCTTTACTTCGGGGCGGAGTGGCTTTTGCGCGGGGCGATTGCCGTCGCACAGAAGCTGGCCATTCCAACGCTGATCGTGTCGCTGGTCATCGTCGGCTTCGGCACATCCATGCCAGAACTTCTGGTCTCCGTCCGTGCCGCCCTGACCGGCTCATCCGATATCGCGCTCGGCAATGTCGTCGGCTCCAATGCCGCAAACATTCTGCTGATCGTCGGCGCCTGCGCGATGATCTTTCCCATCACCCATTGGGACAAGGGTGTGAAGCGCGACACCTATGTGATGATCGGCGCGGCAATCCTTCTGCTCGGCCTCACGCAGTTTCCGACCATCGGACGGCTGGCAGGGCTGCTGATGGTCGCGGCCCTGCTTGCCTACATCGTCTATGCCTATGTTCAAGGCAAGGGATCGCTCGAAGAGCTCGCGGATGAAGACGTGAGGCACGAGACGCTCGGCACGGGCTTCATGACCGTGCTCATTCTCGGCGGCCTCGCAACGCTTTTCGTCGGCGCCGAACTTCTCGTGCGCGGCGCAACCAGCCTCGCTCGCGACTTCGGCGTCTCGGAGGCGGTCATCGGACTGACAGTGGTCGCCGTCGGGACTTCCCTTCCGGAACTCGCCACGGGGGTCATGTCGGCACTTCGAAAGCATTCCGACATCATGATCGGCAATATCGTCGGGTCGAATATCTTCAACATCCTGTTTATTCTCGGGGTGACCTCGGTCATCCAGCCGATTGCCGTCGCGCCACGCTTTGGAAGCTTCGACGTGCCTGTCATGCTGGCCGTCACGCTCGGCTTCGCCTTCCTGCTGCTGGCCCATCTGGGAGTGCGCAGGTTGACGGCAGGCGCGATGCTGGTCGCCTATGTCGGCTACACAGCGGCACTGGTGCAGGTTTGAAGACGGGACGGCCACAGATTATCGGCAGGGCCGCCGGCAGAAATTGCCGTGCGGCCCTTGCTTTTGTGGCCAATGCGCGTATAAGCGCGCCGTTCACAACACCCGGTCCTCTGGCTGGTGGCTGAACGGAGGGCTGGCAGGTCGCGAGGCTTGCAGCAGGAACCATAAGGGTTTCCGGCCTCCCGTGTCTCCGCTCTCGACCGTCTCGAACACAACGCTTTTCTTGCCGTGGCCTGTGCCGCACAGGAGCAGTCGTTGAGGCTTAGCGCCGGATCCGGGTGACGACAACCGCAAGAAAAGGCAAAGCTTACATGGCTCTCTACGAACACGTATTCCTTGCCCGGCAGGATATGTCCGCTCAGCAGGTTGATGCCCTCGTCGAACAGTACAAGGGTGTTATCGAAGCTCACGGTGGCAAGGTCGGGCGCGTTGAAAACTGGGGCCTCAAGTCCCTGACGTACCGCATCAAGAAGAACCGCAAGGCTCACTACGCTCTCATGGACATCGACGCTCCGGCGGCTGCTGTTCACGAAGTCGAGCGCCAGATGCGCATCAACGAAGACGTTCTTCGTTACATGACCATCGCCGTCGAAGCCCACGAAGAAGGCCCGTCCGCGATGATGCAGAAGCGCGACCGTGACGACCGTCCGCGTCGTGACGGCGACGATCGTGGCCCGCGCCGCGACTTCGGCGATCGTGGTCCGCGTCCGGACCGTGCCCCCCGCGAAGGTGGCTTCGAGCGCCGTCCGCGCGAAGACCGCGCGTAATCTGAGCAAAAGGAGAAAACACAATGGCTGATGCATCCTCTTCTCAGGCACGTCGTCCCTTCCATCGTCGTCGCAAGACCTGCCCCTTCTCGGGCGCGAATGCTCCGAAGATCGACTACAAGGACGTCCGTCTCCTGCAGCGCTACATTTCCGAGCGCGGCAAGATCGTTCCTTCGCGTATCACCGCAGTTTCCCAGAAGAAGCAGCGCGAACTGGCCCAGGCCATCAAGCGCGCCCGTTTCCTCGGCCTGCTGCCTTACGTCGTAGCGTAATCTGATCTGAAGCCTGCCGGCGCCTGCCGGCGGGCTTCATCCCTTCCGCGTTGGGCGCGGATCGGAACCGACGCCCGGTGGCGCGCTTGTCGCGACGCCAGGCGAAATCCCATGTTGGGGATGCTTCTGCGAGATCGCTCGAGCCCCTCCCCTAACTGCTTGAACCAGCAGGACAGCGACGTTGCAAAAACTGAATGCGAAATTGCTGACGACCGGCTTTGTTGCCGGCATCACCGCCGCCCTGCTTGTGCTGGGTGCTGCGGCGCAGCCGACGCTTGCCTCCATTCTTTATGCAGCATCCGCCCTTCCCGTTCTCATCGTCGGCCTCGGCTGGGGCAATGCCGCGGCGATCACCGCGATCGTGACCGCCGCCCTGCTCGGCACGGTCAGCGTCTCGCCAATGTTTGCCTTCGGCATGGCGATCTTCACGCTCGCCCCCGCCGGCTGGCTGGCCCACCTGTCGAGCCTGGCGCGCCCGGCGTCCGAAATCGGCGGTCCGGATCATCTGATCGCCTGGTACCCGCTCTCCGACATTCTTCTGCAGATCTGCAGCTTCGTGGCGATTGCCGTCGTCGTGCTCGGCGTCATCATTGGCTTCGGGCCGGAGTTTACCGGCCAGCTGGTCGACGCCATGACACAGGCGATGAATGCGCAGGATCCGGCCATGGCACCGGATGCGGTGGCGCTCGAACAGCTGAAGCGCAGCATGGTCGTGCTGCTGCCGATCATCCAGGGCGGCACCTGGGTGCTGCTCCTGACGATGATGTATTACATCGCCATGCGGATCGTCACCGCTTCGGGCCGCAACAAGCGTCCGCGCGAGGATTTTCCGTCGGCTCTGCGCATGAACCGCAACACGGTCTTCATCTTCCTCGCCGGCATCGTCGCCTGCTTCATCGGCGGCGTACCCGCGATGATTGGCGCAACCGTCTGCGGCACTTTCGGCGCCGGCTTCCTGATGGCGGGCTTCGCCTCGCTGCATCTGAAGACCCGCGGCAAGGACTGGCGCCTGCCGGCACTCGTACTCGCCTACCTCTCTTCGATCATGCTGCTTCCGCTCATGATCCCCTTCATCATCGGCCTTTCGGACACACGAAGGACCGTTGCCCTGACGCCGGCCGGCAAGGCCGACACATCAAACTCCGACACTGACAACTGAAAGGAACAGGATCATGCAGGTCATTCTCCTCGAACGCATCGCAAAGCTCGGCCAGATGGGCGAAACCGTCAAGGTTCGTGACGGCTTCGCTCGTAACTTCCTGCTGCCGCAGGGCAAGGCGCTGCGCGCCAACGAAGCCAACAAGAAGCGTTTCGATTCCGAGCGCGCCACGCTCGAAGCTCGCAACCTCGAGCGCAAGTCGGAAGCCCAGACGGTCGCCGACGCTCTTGGCGGCAAGTCCTTCATCGTCGTCCGCTCGGCTGGTGAAACCGGCCAGCTCTACGGTTCGGTCGCTGCCCGCGACGTCGTCGAGATCCTGGCTGCCGAAGGCTTCAACATCGGCCGCAACCAGGTCGAGCTGAACACCCCGATCAAGGCCATCGGCCTGCATCAGGTCACGCTGCACCTGCATGCGGAAGTCGAACTCTCCGTCGAACTCAACGTTGCACGTTCGGCCGACGAAGCCGAGCGCCAGTCCAAGGGCGAAAGCCTCACCTCGGCCGACGCCATCTACGGCATCGACGAAGACGCCCTGCGTCCGGAAGACTTCTTCGATCCGGATGCCGACATGGACGGCGACGACGCCTGATTTTCAGCCCCAGGCTGAAACGAGACGCCCGGATTTTTCCGGGCGTTTTTCGTTTGTGCTCTGCTAAAATAGACCATCCCAACGCCGATTCGCCGAATGTCACAGTCAACCGAAAAGATCGGATTCCTGGGCTTTTTGTGAAGTGGAGACAATGTGCCTGTGAATCAATGTGGGTTGAGGTGGAAGCCATTCCGCCGGCCCGCTTTGTCGCTATGGTGCAGCCACCGCCGACACACTGAACGGATGCGAACGAATGAACGATGCTGCGCGCAAACTGAGCCCGGTCCAGCCGGCCGAGCCCCTCTACCGGGAGGCGCCGAACAACATCGAAGCCGAACAGGCATTGCTGGGCGCGATCCTCGTCAACAATGATGCCTTCTACCGTGTGTCCGACTTCCTCAAGCCCGAACATCTGTATGAGCCATTGCATCGGAAGATCTTCGAGGTTGCCTCGGAAATCATCCGCATGGGCAAGACGGCGAACCCGGTCACCATCAAGACCTTCCTGCCGGCCGACCAGAAGGTCGGCGACCTGACGGTTGCGCAATATCTCGCACGTTTGGCCTCCGAAGCGGTGACGATCATCAATGCCGAGGACTATGGTCGCGCTATCTACGATCTGGCCTTGCGCCGCTCGCTGATCCAGATCGGCGAAGATGTCGTCAACATCGCCTATGATGCGCCCCTCGACATGCCACCGCAGGCGCAGATCGAAGATACCGAACGCCGGCTCTTCGCACTCGCCGAAAACGGTCGATACGACGGCGGCTTCCAATCCTTCTCGGATGCGGTCGCCCAGGCCGTCGACATGGCGGGCGCGGCTTTCGAACGCGACGGCAACCTCTCCGGTGTCTCGACCGGTATCCAGTCCCTCGATGCCAAGATGGGCGGGTTGCAGCGCTCCGACTTGATCGTTCTCGCCGGACGCCCGGGCATGGGCAAGACCTCGCTTGCGACCAACATCGCCTGGAACATCGCGGCGGCCTATGAGCCCGAAGTCCTGCCCGACGGCTCTTTCAAGGCAAAGAACGGCGGCGTCGTCGGCTTCTACTCGCTGGAAATGTCCGCCGAACAGCTCGCCACGCGTATCATGTCCGAGCAGACGGAGGTCTCCTCGTCGAAGATCCGCCGTGGTGACATCACCGAGCATGAATTCGAGAAGCTCGTCGGCTTCAGCCAGACCATGCAGAAGGTGCCGCTGTTCATCGACCAGACCGGTGGCATCTCGATTGCCCAGCTTTCCGCCCGAGCCCGCCGCCTGAAGCGTCAGCGCGGCCTCGACTTCCTGGTCGTCGACTATATCCAGCTGATGACGGGTGCCGGCAAGGCGGGCGAAAACCGCGTGCAGGAAATCACCCAGATCACCACGGGCCTCAAGTCGCTCGGCAAGGAATTGAACGTACCGATCGTTGCCCTGTCGCAGCTCTCGCGTCAGGTGGAAAGCCGCGAAGACAAACGCCCGCAGCTCTCCGACCTTCGCGAATCGGGTTCGATCGAGCAGGACGCCGACGTCGTGCTCTTCGTCTTCCGTGAGGAATACTATGTGAAGAACATGGAGCCCCGGGATCTTGCCGATCCGAAATATCCCGAATGGGAAGCGCATATGGACAAGGTCAAGGGCACGGCCGACGTCATCATCGCCAAGCAGCGTCACGGACCGACGGGTACCGTCAAGCTTGCCTTCCAGTCGGAATTCACCCGCTTCGCGGACCTGGCCGAGCCGAGCTTCATTCAATACGAAGAGCCGTGAGATCGAAGGGCGCCCCGCAAGGCGCCCTTTCTGTTTGCTAGAGGCCCAGCGACCGAAGGGCCGCGACCACACCCACGCCACATGCGGCGGCGGGCAGGAGCGACAGGCGGGTGGCGGCAATCGCCACTACGACGCATCCGATCGTCTCGGCCCAGCCGGTGGCAAAGGCGGTGGGTGCCACCACGGCCATCAGAACCGAGGGCGGGATGGCGCCGAGGATCTCCTCGGTATTCGGCGACAGCTTCAGAAGCCGACCGACCCACAGGCCGGCCAAACGGGTCGCGACGGTGGCTGCCGCCATGGCGCAGATCGCAAGTACCGTCATCAGATCGAGGGTCATGGACGAACCTCCCGCGCCCTGCGCGAGGCAAGGGCGGCCATGGCAACGCCGCCGAGTGCGCCGCCCAGGATATACCAGACACCCGGCACGACATGATGAACCAGGAGGGCTGAAGCCGCGCTTCCGACGAGGATCCATCCGGTATGGTTGCCACGCCAGAAGCCGACGATCAGGATGACGAAGACGGCCGGGAAGACAAAGTCCATGGCAATCACCGCAGGATCTCCGACCATGGCGCCGAGGAGGGCTCCGGCGAGCCCCGACAGCACCCAGGCAAGATAGAAAGGCAAGGCGGCGGCGAAGAACCAGACCGGGGTCAACCGATGTCCCCGCGCGCGAAACTCTGCGACCGCCCAGATCTCGTCGGCGAGAAAGAGCATCGACATGACTTTCTGCCGATCAGAGAATTCAGCCATATGCTGCGAGATAGAGGCCCCCATCAGGACATGCCGGATGTTGACGAGAAGGGCAGCGCTGCCGAGCGCTGCCATGTTTGCCGGATGGGTCCAGATGTCCATCGCGACGAATTGCGAGCCACCGGCAAAGACAAGCGCGCTCATCAGCATGGCCTCAAGGGCGGAAAGTCCCTTGGTGGCAGCGACGGCGCCGAAGACGAGCCCGATGGGTACGACTGCGACGGTCAGCGGTAGGATGGAGTGAAAGCCCTGGCGCATCTCCAGGCGTGCAGCGGATGTCATGGCGTCTCCCATACAGAACACAGTCGCCGGGATAGGCGCCTGCCTGCGCCGGGTCTTGAATGAAAGTGATCAGCCGGCGCGAAAGACCGCTGGCGTGAGGCCGGTACGAGCCTTGAATTGACGGGTCATGTGGGCCTGGTCGGCAAAGCCGCAGGCGGCTGCCGTCTCCGAAGGGGTGGCGCCCATGCGCAGAAGATGTCTTGCATGGCGAATGCGCATGTCCGTCTGGAAGGCATGCGGCGTAATGAAATAGTGCTTGCGGAAGGCCCGGATCATGTGGGCACGGCTGAGACCTGCCGCCTTGGCCAGTGCTTCCAATCCGATTTCCGCGTCGAAATGGGCGGCGATGTAATCGCGCACGCGACGCATGGCGCGCGGCTCGCTGTGATCGGGTGCGCGGAGGATATCGCTGCCGTGGCGGGCGAACATGGTGGCGAGCACGCAGTACATGCTCTCCTCGCTTTCCAGTTCCGCCACCCCGCCGTTCTCCATCCGGCTGTGTGCGAGGTTGAAGGCCCTGGCGACTTCTGGATCACTGAGCAATTGCCGGTCGAAGCTTGGCATGCCGTTGAAAGCGCGGCCGGTCACGTCCTCGATGATATCCGTCAGCAATGACACCTCGGGATAAATCATCCGGTAGCGATAGCCTTCCGGTGCGCCTGGCTGGCCGTCATGCACCTCGCCCGGATTGATGAGGTAGAGCGCCCCGGGGCCGGTGTGCTCGCGCGTGCCGCGGATACTCGCGACCTGGCAGCCGACCTCGATCGCTCCGATCGAGAAGGTATCGTGCGAGTGCGGCGAGAATTCATGGGTGATGAAAGAGGCGCTCAGGCATTCCATGTCGCGGAAACGTGCATCCCGCCAGAAGCGGGTCTGCTCCTGCCGTGAGACCGGGTTGGCTTCGGCCGCCTCTTGCTGCGAAACACTGTGCATAGCAGCATAATATCGGGCCGCCGCATTTTCGTCTTGAAGAAAAGTGCTAGGGTCGCGGGACAGATCAACCGACCAGAAGCCTTTATGACAGACCGTTTCACCATTCTCGATGCGCCGGAGGAGTTTCTTTCGGCACCGCTGCGCCTGACCGTGGATCTCTCGGCAATCGCCGAGAACTGGCGCGAAATGGCGCGGCGATCCGGCCGGGCGCGGGCCGCCGCGGTCGTCAAGGGAGATGCCTACGGCCTCGGCATAGAGGATGTCGGACAGGTACTTTACCGTGCGGGGGCGCGTGACTTCTTCGTCGCCGTGCCGGCCGAAGGAGCGACACTCCGGCCCTATGCTCCGGAAGCCCGGATCTTCGTGCTGTCAGGCATCTGGCCGGGCCAGGAAGACGTCTTCTTCGCCAACGATCTGGTCCCGGTGATCGCCTCGGAGGAGCAACTCGCTTTCTGGATGGCAGTGCTGACCGAGCGCGGCCCTTACCCCTGCGCGCTGCATGTCGATACCGGCTTCAACCGTCTCGGCCTGCCGCTTGCCGATGCGCTCGCCCTTGTCGACGACGTCTCGCGCCCGGCAAGCCTCGATCCCGTGCTGGTGATGAGCCACCTCGCCTGCGGAGATGATCCGGCCGCGCCGATGAACCGGCTACAACTGGAGAAATTCCGGACGGTTAGCGCGGCTTTCGAAGGAATCGATTCCAGTCTTTCGGCTTCCGCCGGCATTTTCCTCGGATCCGATTATCACTTCGATCTCACCCGCCCCGGCATTGCACTTTATGGCGGCGAAGCCGTCAACGGTGCGGAAAACCCGATGCAGCCGGTGGTCAAGGCCGAGGCGCGCATCCTGCAGATCCGCGAGGCGAAGGCCGGCGAGAGCGTCTCCTACGGTGCGACCCATGCGCTCGCGCGCGACAGCCGGCTTGCAGTCGCGAGCGCCGGTTATGCCGACGGCTATCTGCGCAACCTCTCCGGCTCCGGAATCCCGCTGCGCGAGACCGGGCTTCCGGGTGCGCACGGCGTTATCGCCGGCAAGCCCGTGCCCGTCGTCGGGCGGGTCACCATGGACCTCACCATCTTCGACATCACCGATCTGCCGGAAAATGCTGTGCGCAGCGGCGATCATGTCGAACTCTTCGGCCCCTCGATGAGACTCGATGACGTTGCCCGCTCTGCAGGCACGATCGGCTACGAAATGCTGACGGGTCTTGGTCTGCGGTATGAACGGATCTATCTGGAGGGCGAGGACTGAGGTCTGGCGCGCCCGGGTTTGTTCTGCTATTGTTCCAGCAATGGAGTCACCGATGACCGAAGACCATCCATCCCATTCGACCGTGCAGGTGGACCTGGAGCCGGACGAATCCGCGTTTGTCGAACGGCAGGTGAGCAACGGCGCCTATGCCTCCGCTGAGGATATGTTGCGCGCCGGTCTTCGTCTCCTGGACGAGAGCGAGCGTCAGCAGGAGCGGGTCGTCGAACTGCGATTTATGATCGATCAGGCGGATGAAGCCATAGAGGCCGGCGACTTCAAAGAGTTTTCCGAGCCGGGCGATCTCACTGCGTTCGTCATCGCGGAAGCGAAGGCACGACGGTGAGCAGCAGCTCCGGTCGACGCTATCGACTGCCCCCCCAGGCCATCGAGGATCTGATCCAGATCTACAATCACCTGTATGAGCGAAGCCCGCTTGCGGCCGAGCGCTTCACGAGCGATAGCGAGCGGAAGATCATCGACCTTGCTGGCTCCAAAAACCCCGGCGTCTGTCGTGAACGGCTGAAACCAGGATTACGCGCATTTCCCTACAGGCGTCGATGCATCTATTTCCGTGCCGTCGAAGACGCTCTTGTTGTTCTCCGCATCACGCATGGTCGACAAGGCATCACGCCCGACACCTTTCCTGAAAGTGAAGACTGAATGGCCAAAGCCAAGACCCAATTCGTCTGCCAGAACTGCGGCACGGTTCATTCCCGCTGGGCGGGCAAATGCGATGGCTGCGGCGAGTGGAATACCATCGTCGAGGAAGATCCGATGGGCGGGATCGGGTCCGGCCCCGGCAAGGCGCCGAAGAAGGGGCGTGCCGTTACGCTCACCGCACTTTCCGGTGAGATCGAGGAGGCACCGCGCATTCCGACCGGCATGGGCGAACTCGACCGTGCCACCGGCGGTGGCTTCGTGCGCGGATCGGCGGTGCTGATTGGCGGCGATCCCGGCATCGGCAAATCGACGCTTCTCATGCAGGCGGCGGCGGCCCTGTCGAGGCGCGGCCATCGCGTCATCTATGTGTCGGGCGAAGAGGCCGTGGCACAGGTTCGGCTCAGGGCTCAGCGCCTCGGTGCAGCCGATACCGACGTGCTGCTCGCCGCCGAAACGAATGTCGAGGATATCCTTGCCACCATTTCGGAAAGCAAACGGCCGGATCTCGTCATCATCGATTCGATCCAGACGCTGTGGAGCGATACCGCCGACAGCGCGCCGGGCACAGTGACCCAGGTGCGCACCGGCGTGCAGGCGATGATCCGATATGCCAAACAGACGGGCGCCACCATGGTCCTGGTCGGGCACGTGACCAAGGAAGGCCAGATCGCCGGCCCCCGTGTCGTCGAACACATGGTCGATGCAGTCCTCTATTTCGAGGGGGATCGCGGCCATCACTACCGCATCCTGCGCACGGTCAAGAACCGTTTCGGGCCGACGGACGAGATCGGCGTCTTCGAAATGTCGGACAAGGGCTTGCGGGAAGTGGCCAATCCGTCCGAGCTTTTCCTCGGCGAACGCAACGAAAAGGCGCCCGGGGCGGCCGTCTTCGCCGGCATGGAAGGCACGCGACCCGTGCTCGTCGAAGTGCAGGCGCTTGTGGCTGCGACATCACTCGGAACCCCTCGCCGCGCCGTCGTCGGTTGGGATTCGTCACGTCTCGCCATGATTTTGGCGGTATTGGAGGCGCATTGCGGGGTCAGGCTCGGGCAGCATGACGTTTACCTGAACGTCGCCGGCGGCTACCGGATCCGTGAACCGGCGGCCGACATGGCGATTGCTTCAGCACTGGTTTCATCGCTGGCCGGTCTTGCCCTTCCCGCCGATTGCGTCTATTTCGGCGAAGTCAGCCTGTCGGGGGCAGTGAGGCCGGTGGCTCACACGGCCCAGAGGCTGAAAGAGGCGGAAAAGCTTGGTTTCTCCGCCGCGGTCTTGCCGGCTGCCTCGCCGGACCTGCCGAAGGGTTCGAAGGGCAAATGGAGGGAAGTGGACAGCCTTCCCGATCTCGTGGCGCGGATCGCCGGTTCCCGGCTGAAAGCCCCCGCAGATCAGGAGGACGGTTGACCCGGTCCGACGCGTGAGAGAACGCGTTCCGGCGGGTTCGCGGTGACATCAATGCCGGTTTTAGCCGGTGGCCCTGGAGTTGGAATTTATGCCCATCACTATTTTTGACGGTATCGTCCTCGGCGTCGTCCTGTTTTCAGCGGTGCTGGCGATGGTGCGCGGCTTTTCGCGTGAAGTGCTGTCCATCGCAAGCTGGGCGGGCTCGGTGGCAGCCGCCTACTATCTCTATCCCCTGCTCGTGCCCTACCTCATGAACTATACGAGCGACGCGCGCATCGCGCTCGCGGGGTCTGCCGGCATCATCTTCCTGATCGCACTGATCGTCATCTCCTTCATCACCTCGCGCATTGCCGACTTCATCATCGACAGCCGGATCGGCGCGCTGGACCGGACGCTCGGTTTCCTCTTCGGCGCTGCGCGCGGCCTGCTGCTGCTCGTCGTCGCCGTCGCCTTCTGGAACTGGTTGATCAACGAGCCGCAGCGACCGGATTGGGTCAACAACTCCAAGTCCAAGCCCTTCCTCGACTCGCTCGTGCAGAAACTCGAGGCAGTCCTGCCTGAAGATATCGAGCCGCAGATCCGGGAACGGATCCTGGGTCGCGAAGATGCCGAAGCCGGCGCTGCCGGCGAAACGGCCCCTGCAGACCAGGCGCCTGCCGAACAGACCCCGGCACCCGCCAACTGATCCTCTCGCGGCCTTGCGTCGCGCGATTTGAGACACGACAGACGCCGCCGGATCGGGACAGACCGGCGGCTTGACTGTTCAAAGCGCAGCACCCGCATCTGTCCCAGGAGCAAAGGCCCTCGCCATGAAGCAGTCCAGCCCCTCCCATGTCGTCTATGGTAGCCATGACGACAAGTTCCATGAAGAATGCGGCGTGTTCGGCATTCTCGGGCATCCGGAAGCGGCAACGCTGACGGCGCTTGGCCTGCACGCGCTCCAGCATCGCGGTCAGGAAGCGGCCGGTATCGTCTCCTTCGACGGGCGGCAGTTCTATACCGAAAAGCACATGGGTCTGGTCGGTGACCATTACACCAACCCGGTGACGCTGGCGAAGCTGCCCGGCCCGCAGGCAATCGGCCACACCCGCTACTCGACCACAGGCGAAGTGGCTCTGCGCAACGTTCAGCCACTGTTTGCCGAACTCGAAGAAGGCGGCATCGCGATTGCCCATAACGGCAATTTCACCAACGGCCTGACGCTGCGCCGCCAGATCATTGCGACCGGCGCCATCTGCCAGTCGACCTCGGACACCGAGGTCGTCTTGCACCTCATCGCCCGCTCACGCCATGCCTCGACCACCGACCGCTTCATCGACGCCATCCGCCAGATGGAAGGCGGCTATGCGATGATCGCCCTCACCCGCACCAAGCTGATTGCCGCACGCGATCCGATCGGTATCCGGCCGCTGGTCCTGGGCGACCTCGACGGCAAGCCGATCTTCTGTTCGGAGACATGCGCGCTCGATATCATCGGCGCGAAATTCGTCCGCGACGTGAAGAACGGCGAAGTGATCATCTGCGAAACCCAGGCCGATGGCTCGGTGACGATCGAATCCCGCATGCCGGCACGTCCGCTGCCCGAACGCGTCTGCCTGTTCGAATATGTCTATTTCGCCCGCCCCGATTCCGTCGTCGCTGGCCGCAACGTCTACACGACGCGCAAGAATGCCGGCATGAATCTCGCGCTCGAAGCGCCTGTCGAGGCCGATGTCGTCGTGCCCGTGCCGGATGGCGGCACGCCGGCGGCCCTCGGCTATGCCCAGCAGAGCGGCATTCCCTTCGAATACGGGATCATCCGCAACCACTATGTCGGTCGTACCTTCATCGAGCCGACCCAGCAGATCCGCGCCTTCGGCGTCAAGCTCAAGCATTCGGCCAATCGGGCGATGATCGAAGGCAAGCGCGTCGTGCTGGTCGACGATTCCATCGTGCGCGGCACGACCTCGCTGAAAATCGTGCAGATGATCCGCGACGCTGGCGCAAAGGAAGTGCATATCCGGGTCGCAAGCCCGATGATCTTCCATCCGGATTTTTACGGCATCGACACCCCCGATGCCGAAAAGCTGCTCGCCAACCAGTATCTCGGCATTGAAGCCATGGCGAAGTATATCGGTGCGGATTCGCTGGCCTTCCTGTCGATCGACGGTCTCTACACCGCAGTCGGCGGCGCGCCGCGGGATCCGGCAAACCCGCAGTTCACCGACCACTACTTCACCGGCGACTACCCGACGCGTCTCGTCGACAAGGAGAGCGAGAAGCCGGGCCGCAAGGAAAGCATGCTCGCCGCCAACGGCTGAGCTTAAGAACATGTCCAGCAAAAGTGCGTCAGCGGTTTTGTGTCCGGACTGCGTCGAATCAAGGAGACAGGGGATTTCCGGTGAGCTGGTTTTCATCGGAAGTGCTCTGGGAATACAGGACAGATCATGACCATCGACCTCAAGGGACGAATCGCGCTCGTCACCGGCGCCTCGCGCGGCATCGGCTATTTCACCGCGATCGAACTGGCCAAGGCTGGCGCCCACGTCATTGCCTGCGCGCGCACCGTGGGCGGTCTGGAAGATCTGGATGATGCGATCAAGGCGGTCGGCGGAACAGCGACACTGGTGCCCTTCGACCTCTCTGACATGGCTGCCATCGACCAGCTCGGCGGCCACATCTTCGAGCGCTGGGGCAAGCTCGACATCGCCGTGCTGAATGCGGGCGTTCTTGGCGTCATCGCGCCGATCGGCCATGTCGAGGCGAAGGTGTTCGACAAGGTCATGACGATCAACGTCACAGCCACATGGCGGCTTATCCGCTCGCTGGAGCCGCTGCTCGTCAAGTCTGATCAGGGCCGCGCACTGATCCTGTCCTCAGGCGCCGCTCACAAGTGCCGTCCGTTCTGGGCGCCCTACTCCGCCTCCAAGGCCGCCGTCGAAGCCCTTGCCCGCACCTGGGCTGCCGAGACACAACGCCTGCCGCTGCGTATCCTTTGCGTCGACCCCGGTGCCACTCGCACCGCCATGCGTGCGCAGGCCATGCCGGGCGAAGATCCAGAGACCCTGCCTCACCCTTCCGAAGTCGCCGAGAAGCTTCTGCCGCTGGTCGGCCCGGAGCAGACGGAAACCGGCAAGCTCTACCAGGTGCGCGAAGGCAGGATCGTCGACTACCGGATGCCGGAATAAGAGTTTCGGCCTTCTCATCTGCGGCCCGAGTGCCGCCAAATCTCGAGACCAGCGCATGGCCCCCAGAGACTTTGCAGCCTATGCCTATCTGTCACTGGCCTGGGGACTTTCCTTCCTGCTTCTCTTGCATGTGGTCGACGCATTCGGCTGGATCGGCGCGGTCACTTTCCGCTGCTTCATAGCGGGCGCCCTGCTCTATGCGATCGCCAGGATGATGCGGCGGCGGCTCGACTTTGGCGCCGGCTGGCTGCCTTTCACTGTTGTCGGCGCCACCACGGTGGCGGGGCAGCTGATCGGGCTGTCCTATGCGACGCCGCTGATCGGGACGGCCATGGCTGCGATCTTCGTCGCTTCGATCCCGCTCTTTTCCATGGTGATCGCCCAGCTCTGGGGACTGGAACGCATCACGCAGGCGCGTGTGTTCGGTCTCGTGCTCGGGACGATCGGCATCGTCATGCTGGTCGGCTTTCCGGCCGTGCCCGTCACCGGTGGGTTCCTGCTCGGCTGCTTCGCGATGATCGGCTCGACCTTTTCCTCCGCCTTTGGCAGTAATTATGCCAGCCGGCATCTTTCCGGCACCGGCCCCTGGGAAGTGACCATCGGCTCCTTCATCGCCGGTGGCATGCTGACGCTGCCACTTCTCTGGTTCGTGCCCGTGCCGGGCACACCGGTCGCCTTGGACTATCTCTATCTCGTGGCGCTGGCGGCGCTGATGAGCGCCCTCACCTATGTTCTCTACTTCAGCCTGGTCAAAAGCATCGGGGCGACGGCGGCGATCAGCGTCGAGTTTGCCGTTACCGTGGTCGCAGTGCTTGTTGGCGCATTGGTGCTGGACGAGGCCTTGACGACGGTGCAACTCTTCGGGGGCGTCGTAATCATCCTCGGCTGTGCGCTGGTGCTGGGTCTCCTGCGCTTGCCGCGGACTGCGACCTGATCAGGCAGAGCGTCGCCGGATGCGCGCCAGTCCCAGGCGCGGCTGCGGATCGGCCAGCGCAATCGATTGGCCTGTTTCGACAAGCAGGGTCGCGGGCTCGTAGAGCCGTACGCAATTGCGACCATCCGCCTTGGCGCGGTAAAGGGCAGCGTCCGCACTGGCGAGCATTGTGTCAAGCCCCGTTCCCCGTTGCGTCGCTTCACAGACGCCTATGCTCACCGCAATCCGCAAAGCGCCCAAGCCCGGCATCGCCATGTCGGCAACGGCGAGACGGAGATTTTCGGCGACCGCGACCGCCTGTTGCGCGCTCATGCGTGGCATGAGGCAGGCGAACTCCTCGCCGCCGATCCGGGCAAAGAGCCAGCCCTTCGGCATGCGCTGGTCAATGGCATGCGAGAAGGCGAGGAGGACCTGGTCGCCGGCTGCATGACCATGGGTATCGTTCACCGACTTGAAATGATCGATATCGAAGAGCAGGAGGCTCGCGCCGCCTTCGGCTTCGTGGAGCATTTCGGCGGCCTCGGTCACGAAGGTGCGACGATTCGGGAGATTGGTGAGGGGGTCACGCTCGGAGGCCAGGCGATAGCGCCGCTCGTCGCGCTCCTTGGCAATGACCAGCAGCGAGACCAGCGAGAGGATATTCAGCATGGAGTTCGCCAGAGTGACGAGGGCGAACCACTGTGCCGTGCTTCCATCCTCGGCATAGGGCGGAGCAACGAAGACACTGAGCGGCACGGCCGCCAGCCACAGCAGGCCACGCAAGCCGGCTGTGGTTGCCGCAATCGACCGCGAAGGCAGTGGTTCGTGCTTTGCGCGCACCAGGGTTAGCTGCGCCGTCAGGAAACAATAGCCGGCCAGGAGCAGAGACAATGTCGCGGCCCGGGCTTCGATCGAATTCTGCAGCATTGGCGTGAACCAAAGCAGGATCCACGCAAGCCCACCCGCAGAGGCCTTTGCAATCGACAGGCGCCCGCCTTCGAAGACGACCACCGCCTGCCAAAAGAGGCCGACGGCGAAAATGCCGAGGCCGATTCCCAATCCGGACGAAAGGGTGAGTGGCAAAGTGCCGCGATTTGCATGAAGGAGCATGGCGGCACAGCCGGCAAGACCTGCGGCTACAAGGATTGGAAGCACGTGACTGCCGCGATAACGCAACCACATGTAGATCGTAGCCAGGGTGGAAATCATTATGATCACCGCATGGACGACCATGATGGTGGGCAGATGCAGCGTCTGGTCCATGCCGAAGATCATCTCCGAGGGCGGGAAAATTTCCCCCTAGAATTGGGGTATTTCCGTTGAGAAAGCCTTAATTCCCCAAAGTCCGTCCGGAGCGAGGCACTCCGGACCTCCATATCGGAGCACACGCCGACTGCCCTTGACCAAAATCGCGACGCGCGCCATAAAGCGCGTCATGAAAACGAGCCTCTGCATCATTTGCGGGACCATTATTCGCTAGCGCTTCGCTGGCCTGGCCGTTTTCGTCTCCTGCATAGACCCAGATGACAAACGACCCGGTCCAGCCGGGTCCATTCATTCTGGGAGTTTCACATGGCTGGCGGCCTCAAGATTTACAACACGCTCACACGCGAGAAGGTCGATTTCGAGCCGATCGACCCCGACAATGTGCGCCTGTATGTCTGCGGGCCGACCGTCTACGACTTCGCCCATATCGGCAATGCGCGCCCCGTCATCGTCTTCGACGTGCTCTACCGGCTGCTGCGCCACATCCATGGTGCGGACAAGGTCACCTATGTGCGCAACATCACCGACGTCGACGACAAGATCAACGCGCGGGCATTGCGCGATTTCGGCGGCCAGATTGGCGATGGTTCGATGAGCCTCAACGAGGCGATCCGGGCCGTGACCGGCAAGACGGAGAGCCAGTTCCACGAGGATGTGGCGGCGCTCGGCTGCCTGAAGCCGACCGTCGAACCGCGCGCGACCGACAACATTCCCCAGATGATCGTGATCATCCAGCGCCTGCTCGACATGGGCCATGCCTATGTGGCGCAAGGCTCGGAGGGCCACGAAGTGCTGTTTTCGACCGCCTCAATGGCGGATTACGGCATGCTGTCGAAGCGCAAGCTCGAGGACCAGCAGGCGGGCGCGCGTGTCGCGGTCGAGAACCACAAGATGAACCCGGCCGATTTCGTGTTGTGGAAGCAGTCCGCCGACACCGAACCCGGCTGGCCCGCGAGCTTCACCTTCGAAAAGACTGTTTATCCGATCCATGGCCGTCCCGGCTGGCATATCGAATGCTCTGCCATGGCCGACCGCTATCTCTGGGAAGAGATCAAGGACCGGTTGTCTCCCAGGGCGAAGGCCAAGCCGCACCAGTTCGACATCCATGGCGGCGGGCTGGACCTGATCTTCCCGCACCACGAAAACGAGATCGCCCAGTCCTGCTGCGCCTTCGACAACGATCTGATGGCGACGGTGTGGATGCATAACGGTTTCCTGCAGGTCGAGGGCCGCAAGATGTCGAAGTCGGAGGGCAATTTTGTCACGATCAACGAGTTGCTTGCGACGGAGAAGTTTGGCGGGCGCAAGTGGCCGGGCGAGGTTCTCAGGCTTGCGATGCTGATGACGCATTACCGCGAGCCGATCGACTTTTCGGTCAAGCGGCTGGAGGAGGCGGAGCGGCTGCTGGCGAAGTGGCCAGCGGGTGACGCCGGGGACACGGCACCGGATGCATCGGTTCTTGAGGCACTCTCGGACGATCTGAATACGGTTGCTGCCGTTCAGGCGGTTCACGCGCTCGCCCAGGCGGCGAATGCCGACCCGTCGAAGCTATCTCTGTTCGCCGCCTCGGCAGCCCTCCTGGGTGTTGCACCGAAGAAGGCAGAGCTGAGCGACGACCTCTCCGCCGCCGTCCAGGCGCTCGTCGATATGCGGCTTGAAATGCTCAAAGCGAAGAATTTCGCCGAGGCGGACCGCATCCGTGACGAGCTCGCCGCCAAGGGCATCCAGCTCAAGGACGGCAAGGACAAGGAGACCGGCGAGCGGGTGACGACATGGGAGGTCAAGCGGTAGCTGCATGACCCAGCCGAACCCCAACACCAAGATGCCGAAATGGCTGCTCTATGGCCTGATCGCCAAGGGTGCCTTGATTGCCGCGGTGATTATCGGCGTTACCGTCTACATGACGATGCAGTGAGGAAGACCGGATGAGCGAGATTCATAGCGGCGGCTGCCAATGCGGCGCGATCCGGTTCCAGGCCTCGAAGCTCGGACGGCCGTCGATCTGTCATTGCCGCATGTGCCAGAAGCAGTTCGGCTCCTTCTTCGGCGCCTTCGTCACCGCCGACCAGGCGCATCTGACCTGGACGCGCGGACAGCCGATGCTTTATCGCTCGTCTGCGAAGGTCAAACGCGGCTTCTGCGCCAAATGCGGCACGCCGCTCACCTATCAGCATCCGAATGGCGTCGAGCTGGCGATCGGCGCCTTCGACCACCCGGAGCATTTCGAGCCGCAGATCCAGGTGAACCATCACCAGCGCCTGCCGTGGATTGACCAGCTGTTCGACAAACCGGCCTTCACCAGCCCTGACATGGAGGCGTTCTTCGCCTCGATCGAGAGCTTCCAGCATCCCGACCATGACACGACGATATGGCCACCGGAGGATGACCAATGACCCGACAGGTGCATTCCGGCGGCTGTCAGTGCGGCGCGATCCGCTACAAGATCGTGGGTGAACTCGGCTATCCGCATATCTGCCACTGCCGCATGTGCCAGAAGGCGAGCGGCAATGTCTTCATGGCGCTTGCGGGCTCCAGGCAGGAGGATTTCCTGCTGATGCGCGGCGAACCGAGCTGGTTCCAGTCATCTGACCCGTGCGGACGCGGCTTCTGCAAGGACTGCGGTACGCCGCTTTTCTTCCGCACCAAAGGCTCGCCCTATATCAGTGTGACGATCGGCAGCCTCGACAAGCCGGACCTCGCCGAGCCCGTCTCGCAGGACGGCGTCGAAAGTCGCGTCTCCTGGTTCGACAAACTCTTTTCCCTCCCCGAAAAACCGACGGACCGTTCGGACCTTCCGGCGGGAAATGCCGGGATCGCCGCCACATCGCGGCAGCATCCCGATCACGATACGGCGGCCTGGCCACCGAAGAAGGACATTTGACATGACGAGCGAATTGCGCGGCTTCTATCCCGACATCGAACCCTTCGAGACCGGCATGCTCGATGTCGGCGACGGCCACAGGGTTTACTGGGAGCGCATCGGCACGAAGGGCGCCAAGCCGGCCGTGTTCCTGCATGGCGGCCCTGGCGGCGCAACCAGCCCCTCGCAGCGCCGCCTCTTCGATCCGGCGCTTTACGATGTGATCCTGTTCGACCAGCGCGGTTGCGGCAAGTCGACCCCGCATGCCTCGATCGAAGCCAACACTACCTGGCATCTCGTCGCGGATATCGAACGCCTGCGCGAGATGATGGGCGTCGACACATGGCTCGTCTTCGGCGGCTCCTGGGGCTCGACGCTGGCGCTCGCCTATGCGGAAACGCATCCGCAGCGCGTCTCTGAGCTCGTGCTGCGCGGCATCTACACGCTGACCAGGGCCGAGCTCGACTGGTACTACCAGTTCGGCGTCTCCGAGATGTTCCCGGACAAGTGGGAGCGGTTCGTTGCCCCGATCCCGGATAACGAACGCCACGAGATGATGGCCGCCTATCGCCGGCGTCTGACCGGCACCGACCGCGAGGAGCAGTTGCGCTGCGCCGTCGCCTGGAGCACCTGGGAGGGCGAGACCATCACGCTCCTGCCGAACCCTGATTATTCCGGCCACTTCTACGATGCCGATTTTGCGCTGGCCTTTGCACGCATCGAAAACCACTTCTTCGTCCATGCCGGCTGGCTTGAGGAAGGGCAGCTCCTGCGCGATGCCGACAAGCTCCGGGACATTCCCGGCGTGATCATCCATGGCCGCTACGACATGCCCTGCCCGGCCAAGTATGCCTGGGCTTTGCACAAGGCCTGGCCGAAGGCAGATTTCCATCTGATCGAGGGAGCGGGCCACGCGTTTCTCGAGCCTGGGATCCTCGACCAGCTGATCCGGGCGACGGATCGGTTTGCGGGAAAGAACTGAACTGGCATGCCGGAGGGGCACTCGCATGACGCTTGAAAAGATCACCCTGTTCGACACAACGCTGCGTGACGGCCAGCAGACACCGGGCATCGACTTTTCGGTCGAGGACAAGATCGCTATCGCGACGATGCTGGACGAGTTCGGCATCGACTTCATCGAAGGCGGCTATCCCGGCGCGAACCCCACCGACACGGCATTCTTCTCCAGAAAGCGCACGCAGAAGGCCGGCTTTGTCGCCTTCGGCATGACCAAGCGCGCCGGCGTTTCTGCCTCCAACGATCCGGGCTTGAGCCAGCTCATCCAGTCCAAGGCGGATGCCGTCTGTCTGGTGGCGAAAAGCTGGGACTATCACGTGAAGGTGGCGCTCGGCTGCACGAATGAGGAAAACCTCGAAAGCATCCGCGATAGCGTCAAGGCCGTGGTCGCGGCGGGCAAGCTTTCCATGGTCGACTGCGAGCATTTTTTCGACGGTTACAAAGCCAATCCGGACTATGCGATGGCCTGCGCCAAGGAGGCTTACGACGCCGGCGCCCGCTGGGTCGTGCTCTGCGACACCAATGGCGGTACGCAGCCGCCGGAAATCCGGGACATTGTCTCGGCGGTCATCGCATCCGGCATCCCCGGTTCCTCGCTCGGCATCCACGCGCATAACGACACCGGCCAGGCGGTTGCCAATTCGCTCGCCGCCGTCGAGGCCGGCGTGCGGCAGATCCAGGGCACGCTGAACGGCATCGGCGAACGCTGCGGCAATGCCGATCTCGTCACGATCATCCCGACGCTCTGTCTGAAGGAGACCTATTCCTCGCGCTTCGAGACCTCGATCGACCGGGAGAAGCTGGTCGGTCTGACCCGTCTGTCGCGCGCCTTCGACGAGCTTCTCAACCGCTCGCCGCATCACCAGAGCCCTTATGTCGGCGCCTCCGCCTTCGCCACCAAGGCCGGTATCCATGCCTCGGCGCTTCTCAAGGATCCGAAGACCTACGAACATGTCGAGCCCGAAAGTGTCGGCAATTTCCGCAAGGTCATGGTCTCCGACCAGGGCGGCAAGGCGAACTTCCTCAACGAGCTGAAGCGCCGCGGCATCACGGTTGCCAAGGATGATCCGAAACTCGATACGTTGATCTCTGTCGTCAAGGAACGCGAAGCACTGGGCTATGCCTATGAAGGCGCAGATGCGAGCTTCGAACTTCTGGCGTTGAAGACGCTCGGCACCGTGCCGGATTTCTTCGCGGTCGAGAGTTTCCGGGTGATGGTCGAGCGCCGCTTCGACAGTCATGGGCTGCTGAAGACGGTGTCGGAAGCGGTCGTCCGGGTGCTGGTCGATGGAGAGACGGTGATGTCGGTTGCCGAGGGCGACGGGCCGGTCAACGCGCTCGACATTGCGCTGCGCAAGGATCTCGGCAAGTATCAGGGCGAAATCCTGGATCTCGAACTGGCGGATTACAAGGTGCGCATCCTCAACGGTGGCACCGAGGCCATCACCCGCGTTCTCATCGAATCCACCGACGCCACCGGCGCCCGCTGGTGGACAGTGGGCGTCTCAGAAAACATTATCGACGCTTCCTTTCAGGCGCTGATGGATTCGATCGTCTACAAGCTGATGAAAAACCGCGAACTGGCGGGCCAGATCGCGGCTGAGTAAGAGCTTCGCCGTCAGGCTGCGATCCGCTCGCGGCTCTGACCTCTGTGCTCGTAGCGCTGGGCTGCGAAAAACAGCAACAGGGCTGCGATCGGGAATGCCGCCGCCACCAGTGGCAGGGCTGAAAGTCCCGGGCCATGGTCGATGGCCAGACCGCCGCCCCAGGCGCCGATGGCATTGCCGAGATTGAAGGCCGCAATGTTGAAGCTGGAGGCCAGCGCCTGGCCCGCACCTTGCGCCTTTTCGAGGACCCGCATCTGAAGCGGTGCGACCGTGGCGAAACCTGCGGCGCCGACCAGGCCGACCATCGCGACCATCAAGCCCTTTTCCGGCAGGACGAAAGCCATGACCAGGAGGGAGAGGCTCAGAGCGGCGAGCGTCAGCAAGATGGACCGGTCGAGATTGCGGTCGGCCAGTCTGCCGCCGACGAGATTGCCGATGATCAGGCCGACCCCGAAGACCAGAAGGATCGGCGATACGGCAGCGTCTGAAAAGCCCGTCACCTGGGTCAGAACAGGCGCGATATAGGTGAAGACCGTGAAGACGCCGGCATAACCGAGTACCGTGATCGCGAGCCCGGCCAGCACCTGGGGGCGTGCCATCGTGGCGAGATCCGAGCGCCAGTCCTGAGGTTCTGGCTTGCTGTCATCGCGGGGCAGGAAGATCGCAAGTACGGCAAGTGCGGCGACACCCACCACGGCAACGGCCCAGAATGTGGTGCGCCATCCATATTCCTGGCCGAGCCAGGTTCCGAAGGGAACGCCTGCGATATTGGCGACCGTCAGGCCGGTGAACATGATGGCGATCGCGGATGCGCGGCGCTCCGGCGCCACAAGACCCGTCGCGACGACGGAGCCGACACCAAAAAAGGTGCCATGCGACAGGGCGGCAAGCAGCCTTGCCGCCATGAGGGTCTCGTAGTTGGGTGCCAGCGCACAGGCGATATTGCCGATGGTGAAAATCACCATCAACGCGATGAGCACGGTCTTGCGTGGCCAACGGCTGGACAGGACGGTCAGGATCGGTGCGCCGAAGACCACGCCCAGTGCATAACCGGAAATGAGCATGCCGGCTGCCGCGATGGAGACGCCGAGATCGCCGCTGACATCGATGAGCAAGCCCATGATGACGAATTCTGTGACGCCGATGCCGAAGGCACCGACGGTCAGGGCATAGAGAGCGAGAGGCATTGAGATGCATTCCTGTTGACTTGGATGCACCTCAGATAGACAGCCCGCGCTCGATGAAATAGTCTTCGTTGAAGCACAACATTCATGAAATGAATTCACAATGGCAAGGCAGGAGATCAACCGTTCCGGCGAAATGGAAGTGTTCGTGCAGGTGGTCGAACAAGGCGGATTTTCAGCCGCCGCGCGGTATCTTCGCATGACACCGTCGGCCGTCAGCAAACTGGTCGCGCGGCTCGAGGCGCGACTCGGCACGCGATTGGTCAACCGCACCACGCGCAAGCTGCTGCTCACACCAGAGGGTCGATCCTTCTACGAGCGGTCTGTTCGGATCCTCGCGGACATGGAGGAGGCCGAGCGAAGTGCGGCCAATCTCGATGATCCCCGTGGCTTGATCCGCATCAATACCAGCGCGGCCTATGGCACCCATGTCCTGGCGCCGCTGTTGGCGGTTTTCCTGGAAACCTATCCGGGCATTTCAGTCGAAGTCGCCCAGACAGATCTCGTCATTGACCTGCTCGCAGAACAGGCCGACATCGCCATCCGCGCAGGCGCCATGCGCGATTCCAGCCTGGTGGCCCGAAAGCTCGGCGAAACGCCGCTGCTCATCGTTGCGTCGCCCGCTTATCTGGCACGCCACGGGGTTCCAGAAACCGCATCTGACCTGGAGCGCCACAACCGGCTCGGTTTCGGCTATGTGCGGGCTCGACGGGAATGGTCCGCGCCGGACGGCGAGACAATCGTTCAGGTGCCCGTGGTCGGAAGGGTCAGTGCCAGCGACGGCGAAGCGCTCAGACACTTTGCCATCGGCGGTGCCGGTCTCGTCCAGCTCGCGCAGTTCACCGTGGCCGAAGACCTGAAGGCCGGGCGGCTGGTGACGGTACTCGATGATCCACGGACCCGGCTCAGCGAACCCTTCCACGCCGTTTATGTCGGCCAGGGTGGCCACCTGCCGGCGCGCATTCGGGTGATGCTGGACTTCCTGGCCAAGCACGGGCGTGTTTCCTGAGACGCAGATGCTGGGAGACTTTCCGCGTCCCCGCCGGAGCCGAAAACGCTCCATTCCGATCGCTGATGGGTTCGGTCGCCCTGAAGTTCATGAACACGCCGGAACCGATCGGTTGCACGCCACTGATCGCGCCGGATGAAGGATCCTTCACGCAAATGAATTTGCGCGCGCAACCCGGCAGGCGTATGGCCGTTTCCAAAGCATAACAAAAGTCAGGAAACACCATGGCCGATGCCTCTGCCCCCGCCGAGAACAAGGACAGCCTCAACGGCTTCCTGTTTGCGCTCTCCGCCTATCTGCTCTGGGGTTTCCTGCCGCTCTACATGAAGGCGCTTTCGCATATTTCGCCGGCCGAAGTGATCGCGCATCGCATCCTCTGGTCCGTCCCGGTCGCAGGTCTGCTCCTGATCGTGCTGAAGCGCACGGATGACTTGAAGAAAGCAATCCGCAATCCGCGCATGCTCGGCATGGCCGCCGTGACCGCGACGCTGATCAGCGTCAACTGGGGCATCTATGTCTGGGCGATCGGCACGGGACACGCGCTCGATACGGCGCTGGGCTATTTCATCAATCCGCTGTTCTCGATCCTGCTTGGCGCGGTGATCCTGAAGGAAAAGCTCAAGCGCACCCAAATCGCGGCCCTGTCTCTCGTGGTGCTCGCCGTGGCCATCCTCACCGTGGAAGCTGGGCGCCTGCCGGTGGTGGCACTGGCGCTTACCTTCTCCTGGGGCTTCTACGCCTTCTTCCGCAAGACGCTGCCGATCGGACCGAACCAGGGCTTCCTGCTGGAAGTTCTGCTGCTTTCGCCGATTGCGCTCGGCTATCTCGTCTATCTCAACCTGCAGGGCGGCGGGCATTTCCTGATGGGCAACGCGAGCGATTCCATCCTGCTCGCATCCGCGGGGCTGGTCACGGCCATCCCGCTGATCCTCTATGCCAATGGGGCAAAGCTGCTCAGGCTGTCGACGATCGGCATCATGCAGTATATCGCGCCGTCGATGATCTTCATCACCGCCGTCTTTGTCTTCAATGAACCTTTCAGCGCGGCCAAGGCTGTCGCCTTCCCGCTGATCTGGTCTGCTCTCGTGATCTATACGCTGCCGATGCTGCGGCAGCGTTGACCGCTTCGTCTGCCACCAGATCTCGATGACCGGAACCCGTAGGCTCGAGACTTGGTATCAAAGCCTGGAAATCGTCTCCGGGTCGCCCTCGGGCGCTCCGGTCTCGGCCCAGCGCGCCTCGATCGCCGGCACGATATCCTCGATCCGGTCGATGACCAGCGGGCGAACCAGATGGGCCGTATGGATGAAGCCCGAGGCCGACATGTGGTCGACGAGTTCCAGCATCGGCTTCCAGAAGTCGTTCACATTGGCAAAGACCATCGGCTTGGTGTGACGGCCAAGCTGGCCCCAGGTCATGATCTCGACAATCTCCTCGAGCGTGCCGATACCACCCGGCAGCGTGACGAAGGCATCCGAGCGCTCGAACATGGCGTGCTTGCGCTCGTGCATGTCCTTTGTGATGATCAATTCGTTGAGCTGCCCCAGCGAATGGCGCGTCGCTTCCATGTCGACCAGGAATTCGGGTATGATGCCGGTCACATGCCCCCCGGCAGACAGGACACCGGCTGCGACCGCGCCCATGATGCCCTTGGTGCCGCCACCATAGACAAGCCGAAGGTTGCTCTCGGCCAGCGCGCGGCCGAACATGCGGCCAGCGTCCATGAAAGACGGGTCGCGTCCGGGCTGTGAGCCGCAATAGACGCAGACGGATCGAATCGGGGTTTTCTGTTCACTCATGATGGGCAAAAAACAGGCTCATCCGCGCAAGGTCAACAAAATTGGCAGAAAACCGCGGGCCAACCGGGTGGAATCGGGTCGCGACGCTTGTCGAAACAAGCAGTTAAGGCTAGCAATTCCAAGGGATATGGCGGCTGTTCCGCCGGGAGACTTGAGACATGAAGAACCGTGCCCTCTGGGTGGTGCTGCTCGTATTGGCCATTGTCAGCCTGCTGATGGTGTTCGTCATCATGCCGCGCATCAACGCGCCGTCCTCCGACGCGCCGACCGTCAACGCTGCTGCCGACGCTGTCACGTCTGCTGCCGAGCAGGCTGCTGCCACGGCCGAAGCTGGCGTGGAAGACGTCGCGAGCGCAGCAAGCCAGAAGATGGATCGGCTGAAGGCCGAGGCGGTGAAGGCGGTCGACGGCGTCTCCGCCCTCTTCGCCGACGGTCGCACGCCTGGCATCGAAGCATATACGGCAGCACGCACGCTTGCGCAGGGAGCTGTCCAGGCGCTGGCTTCGATCGAGATCCCTCAAGGGCTGGATGTCACCCTCACCGACGGCATCAAGGCGGTTCAGGCCGATGCGGCCCGTGCCCTTGCCCTTCTGCAGCAACTGCCCGCCGATCCGGCCAAGGCCGCCAGCATGGTTGCCTCCATCAAGGAGGCCCTGCTCGGCAATCCAGTCACCCCTGCCCCAGTTGTCGAAGACGCCGACCCGGCTACCCCACGCTTCGACGTCCTGCGCGTCGAGCCGGATGGTTCGACCGTCATTGCCGGCAATGCCACCGCCGGGGCGAAGGTCGAAATCCTCGATGGCGAGCGGGTTATCTCCTCGCAGACGGTCGATGCGACCGGCGATTTCGCGGCCGTGCTTGACGAACCGCTCGCCCCAGGCGACCATTCGCTGCAGATCCGAGCCACCGGTCCTGACGGCACGGTCGTGACCTCGGAGGAAGTCGCAACGGTCTCTGTGCCGGAAGGCGGCAAGGGCGAATTGCTTGCCATGGTCTCCAAGCCGGGCGCAGCAAGCCGTATGATTACACTTCCGGGTTCCGAGATCGCCGGTACACAATCGGCTGCAGCCCAGACCACGGATCGCGTCGCGCGCCCAACCGCAGCCGCCGGTGGCGTGTCCCTGCCCGAACTTCCGGCTGCAGCGAGCGAACTCGCAGGCTCTGCGCCCGTCATGCCCGGCAGCAGCGAAACTGCGGCCGCACCGGCAAGCCAGCCGTCGATCGACCCCGCGCCTGCCCTGCCCGGTGCAACCGAGGTTCAGGTCACTGCCGTTGAAATCGAGGGAGACCGCATCTTCGTCGCCGGCAAGGCACCGGCGGGGGCCACTGTTCGCGGCTTTGCCGACAAGGCGCTGATCGGGGACGTGGCGAGCGATGCCAGTGGCAATTTCGTCATCGAAGGGCAGATGAAGCTGGAAGTCGGCAACCATATCATCGAGGTCGAACTGCTCGATGCCACCGGCAAGGTCGTCGTGCGCGCCTCGGTTCCCTTCGAGCGTCCCGCCGGCGATCAGGTTTCCGTCGTCGCGCAGACCGCCAACCCGGCAGCCGCTGCCGCTGCCGGCCCGCAGCAGGTCGAGTTCGAGCGCCTCCGCATCTCGCTTACCAAGGCAATGACCATTCTGGAAAACCTCTTCTCGAACGGCCAGAAGCCGGCGCTCGAACAGGCGGCCGCTGCCCGTTCGGCCACCGAAATCGGCCTGCAGTCCATCGCCGGCTTCCGCGCCGAGGCGGGCGCTGCGCCCGAATTCACGGCGGCGGTCGGCGCCCAGGCGGTCAAGGCGCAGGAGGCGCTGGATCTCCTTCAAGGCCTGCCGAAAGGCAATGTGGACGCCCTTGGCGCCGCCCTGCCAAAACTCGTCGCGCTCATCCGCGACCTTCTGGCGGAACCCGCTCTGTTTGGCACAACAGAATCGGTCAACACTGCCCCGGAGGCCTCACCCCCTGCCACCGCTTCTTCTGCCGAGCCGAAGACGATCCAGCAGGCTCCGCTCGCCCAGAGCGACAACAGCGTGATTATCCGTCGGGGCGATACGCTCTGGCAGATTTCGCGGCGCGTCTATGGTCAGGGTGTCCGTTACACCACCATCTATCTTGCCAATGAAAGCACGATCAACAATCCGGATCGCATCGAACCCGGCCAGATCTTCACCGTACCGCGTGAAGCCCTTCCGAATGCCGAGGAGATCCATCGCAAGCGACTGCTCGGCGAGCCGGTGAACTGAGCTTTCACAGTTCTGTTATTGTATTCGCGGAAGCGGAAACCTAAGTGAGTGTCGGCGGCGATCCCCCAAAGGGATCGCCGCTTTTTAATCTGCAGGCAATCGAGAGGGTCGGGGATGGCGGAAGCGAAGAAGAAAACGGTATCGGCCGACGACGGCAACCCCATGCAGACCCTCGTCAACCTCTGGCCCTATATGTGGCCGGCCGACCGGCTCGATCTGAAGATGCGGGTGGTCTGGGCCACCGTCTTCCTGATTATTTCGAAATTCGTCCTGATCCTCGTTCCCTACTTCTTCAAATGGGCCACGGATGCGCTTGACGGCCGCCTGGACATGGCCGGGATCCTGCCGACCTTCCTGCTCGGCGCTGTTGCGCTCGTCATCTTCTACAACTTCACCCGCATCGCACAGGTCGGTCTCAACCAACTGCGTGATGCGCTGTTTGCCAGCGTCGGCCAGCATGCCGTGCGCCAGCTTGCCTACAAGACCTTCGTGCACATGCACCAACTGTCATTGCGCTTCCATCTGGAGCGCAAGACGGGCGGTCTGTCCCGCATCATCGAGCGCGGCACCAAGGGCATCGAGACGATCGTGCGCTTCACGATCCTCAACTCGATCCCGACGCTGATCGAGTTCATCCTGACGGCCGCGATCTTCTGGTGGACCTACGGCTTCTCCTATCTCGGCGTCACCGCGTTTACCGTCTGGGCGTATATCTGGTTCACCATCCGGGCCTCCGACTGGCGCATCGGTATCCGCCGCGCGATGAATGAGAGCGATACGGATGCCAATACCAAGGCGATCGATTCGCTCCTGAACTTCGAAACCGTGAAGTATTTCGGCAATGAGGAGATGGAGGCCAGGCGCTTCGATGCCTCCATGGCAAAATACGAGAAGTCGGCGACCCAGGTCTGGACCTCGCTCGGCTGGCTCAACTTCGGCCAGGGCCTGATCTTCGGCGTGGGTACCGCGATCATCATGGTGATGTCGGCACTCGCCGTGCAGCGGGGCGAACAGACGATCGGCGATTTCGTCTTCGTCAACGCCATGCTGATGCAGCTCTCGATCCCGCTCAACTTCATCGGCTTCGTCTATCGCGAAATTCGCCAGGGCCTGACCGATATCGAGCAGATGTTCGAGCTTCTGGAGGTCGAGGCCGAGGTTGTCGACTGTCCCGGAGCCAAGCCGCTCGCCATTGCTCAGGGAGCCATCGCCTTCAAGGACGTGCACTTCCATTACGACCCTGATCGTCCGATCCTCAAGGGCGTGTCTTTCGAAGTGCCGGCCGGCAAGACAGTTGCCGTGGTTGGGCCTTCCGGTGCGGGAAAGTCCACCATTTCCCGGTTGCTCTACCGCTTCTATGACGTCCAGAAGGGCTCGATCACCATTGACGGGCAGGATGTGCGTGACGTTACGCAGAAGTCGCTTCGCGCAGCCATCGGCATGGTTCCGCAGGATACCGTGCTGTTCAACGACACGATCGCCTACAACATCCGGTACGGCCGCCCTGGCGCTGCAGAGGAAGACATTGTCCAGGCGGCCGAAATCGCGCAAATCTCGCACTTCATCAAGGATTTGCCCGAGGGCTTCGAGACCAAGGTCGGCGAACGCGGACTGAAACTCTCCGGCGGCGAAAAGCAGCGTGTCGCCATTGCGCGCACGGTCCTCAAGGCCCCGCCGATCCTGATCCTCGACGAGGCGACATCGGCGCTCGACACCACGACAGAGCACGAGATCCAGTCGGCGCTCGACATCGTGTCGAAGAACCGCACGACACTGGTCATCGCCCATCGCCTTTCGACGGTTGTGGGAGCCGACGAGATCATCGTCCTGAAGGGGGGCGAAATCGCCGAGCGCGGCAGCCATGCCGAACTGCTGGAACAGAACGGACTCTACGCCTCGATGTGGAATCGCCAGCGGGAAGCAACCCAGGCGGAAGAAATGTTGCGGCAGGTGCGCGAAAGCGACGAACTGGGCGTGGTCGTGCGGCGTCCGCCCGCGACCTGATCAGACCGAGGCGGACTTCAATCCGCCTTGCAGAGCCTGTTTCGGCCGTCGCGTTTCGCGCGGTAGAGGGCAAGGTCTGCGCGCCGAAGCGCGTGATCGATGGTTTCTTCACGCGGATCGAAGTCCGCGAGACCGATGCTGATCGTTCCGGCGGCCCCCGCTGCGGTGGAGACCGTGCAATGGCGGGCAATATCGCTTCGCATGCGTTCAAGGATCTCTGCGGCACGCAGGCCGCATTCGCCTGAGAAGAAGGCAAAAAACTCCTCGCCACCCGCCCGAGCGATCAACACGCCCTCCGCCTCCTGGGCGCGCAGCCTGTCGACGATCAAGCAGAGGGTCTGATCCCCCTCACCGTGACCCAATTCGTCATTGATCGACTTGAACTGGTCGACATCAATGACGGCGACGGCAAAGCGACCGCCGCCCCCGGACACCAGCTCCGCCGCCGACGTGGCGACCTGGAAGAACTTGCGCCGGTTATAGGCATTGGTGAGCGGGTCGCGCTCTGCCGCAGCGATCAGCATCGCTTCCAGTTCCTTGCGTTCGGTAATGTCGAGCACCAGGCCTGCAATGCCGCGCACAACGCCATCACCGGAGGCGACGCAGGCCTTGTGCAGCATGATGTGCCGATTGCCGGTCTCGGGAACGCGGATATCCGTTTCGACCCGGATGACCCCACCCCTGCGCATCACTTCGAGATCGGATTGGCGGTGGGCCTCTGCGACGTCCTGCGGCAGGAATTCGGCAAGCGTGTGCCCGATCACCTCGTCGCGACTGGTGCCGATAAATTGGCTAAAGGCCATGTTGCAGCCCAGATAGCGGCCGCCGACGTCCTTGAGGTAGATCGGCGTGGGCAGATGATCGAGGCCGTCCTGCCAGGTGTCCAGCCGTTCCTGAAGCGCTTCTCGCGCTCGCTCTTGAGCCTCAACCAGGCTTAGATGGCGTTTTGCGCGAAGAAGACAGCGCAACACGTGATGGGCACCGTCCTCGAGGAGCAAATCATCGGCGCCTGCCTCGAAGAGTTCGGCCTGAAAATCCGGCGCTGCGGCTCCTGTGATGGCGACGACATAGACACCATCATGGTAGGTGTTCCGCAGACGCTGCAGGGTGTCCAGGGCATTGCTGTTTGCCGCATCGAGAAAGCAGATCGACAGCGCGGCGAGATCATCCAGCGTCCGCACGGAGACGGGAGCAAGTGCTGCGATCGAGGAAGGTGGCGGCAAATCGCCAGCGGAATACCAGCCAATCGTGACAAGTGAAGCCGTATCCGTATACGATATGGGTGTTCTGGCGAGCTGCAATCTCAGTCCTCTTCCCGATCGGCCTTCCAGGGCACCAGTCCTGGCTCACTGTTAAATCTAATCCCTCTTTTTTAGGGTGCAGTTATTTACAAAATCTCGACGGGATAAGAACACGACAATCTTTTTTTGGGCCACGTGCAGATTGTCACATGTTCCTAAGACCCGCTTGATTTGGCTGTCAGCATTGCCCATGTCCGGCTTTCAGAGTAGTCACGGGCAAAACATTTCAAAGACCGAGGACCCCATGGACCTGTTCGAAACCATCCGTAAAACGATCGTTCCCGTGCACAAGGAAGGCTATCCCTTCGTTGCTGCCTTCTTTGTCGCTTCGCTCGTGCTCGGCTGGATCTGGGATCCGCTGTTCTGGGTCGGCCTCGTGCTCACGCTGTGGTGCGCCTACTTCTTCCGTGATCCCGAGCGCGTCACGCCGCAGGACGACGATCTTGTCATCAGCCCGGCCGACGGCCGTGTGTCCTCGGTGCAGATGTCGATCCCGCCGGAGGAGCTCAATCTCGGCCATGAACCGATGCTGCGCATCACGGTCTTCATGAACGTCTTCAACTGCCATGTGAACCGCGCGCCTGTTCGCGGCCGCGTGACGGCGATTGCCTACAAGGAAGGTCAGTTCCTCAACGCCGAACTCGACAAGGCGAGTGTCGACAATGAGCGCAACGGCCTCGTCATCGACAGCAAGAACGGCCAGATCGGCGTCGTGCAGATCGCCGGTCTCGTGGCTCGCCGGATCATTTGCTGGACCAATCCGAACGAACCGCTGGATGCAGGCGAGCGTTTTGGCCTCATCCGTTTCGGCTCGCGTCTCGACGTCTTCCTGCCGGCCGGCTTCGAGCCGCGCGTCTCGCTCGGCCAGACCGCGATTGCCGGCGAGACTGTCATTGCCGAATTCGGTTCGACCAAGGGGCCGACCATCAGCCGCCGCAGCTAAGGAAGAATGTCGATGGAAGCCCCGAACTCGACGACCGAGACACGACCCGCAGCCGCAACCGATGCCGGTGCGCGCGGGCCGCGGCTTCGTGAAATCCCGCTTCGGCTCATCATTCCGAACCTGATCACCGTGCTCGCCATCTGCGCGGGATTGACCGGCGTGCGCCTCGCCTTCGAGAACCGCTACGAGCTGGCGGTAGCAATGGTTCTGGCCGCTGCCTTCCTCGACGGCATCGACGGGCGGGTTGCGCGCATGATGAAGGCGACCTCGAAGTTTGGCGCACAGATGGATTCGCTCGCCGACATCATCAATTTCGGCGTCGCCCCTGCCCTCGTGCTCTATGTCTTCGTGCTCGACCAGGCCCGTTCCCTCGGCTGGATCGCGGCCCTTATCTACGCCATCGCCGCCGGCCTTCGTCTGGCGCGCTTCAATGTCATGGACGAGCGCGAGACCAAGGCGGCCTGGCAATCGGAATTCTTCGTCGGGGTGCCGGCACCGGCCGGGGCGGCACTCGTTCTGCTTCCGGTCTATCTCGGGTTCCTCGGCGTGGCTCCCGTCGGCGCTTTCGCCTATGCCAGCACCGCCTATACGATCGTGATCGCCTATCTCCTCGTCAGCCGCCTGCCGGTCTGGTCGGGAAAGTCGGAGACGAGCCATATCCGCCGGGATTTCGTGCTGCCGATGATCCTCTGCGTCGTGCTTTATGTCGCACTTCTGATGAGCTTCACCTGGGAAGTTCTGGTCGTGAGCGTGCTTCTCTATCTCTGCTCACTGCCTTTCGGGGCTCGGAACTGGCATCGCCGTTACGGCACGCTGACGATCGATGAAGAATCAGCTGAAAATGGACTTTCGGAGATCGACCGGGGAGTCTGAGACGCGTTTCTCCCTGAGTTTGAAGAGTTTCCAGCCCCGCCAGACCGCAAAGGTCGTGCGGGGCTCTCCATTTCTACTCTTTTTCTTCAAAATTGATTTGTTTCGCTGCTCCGGTCACGCTTTTGTCATGTTCTCCGCAGAGAGAGCCGCGAACAAAAGAATACCGGTCAGGAAACACTCCAAGGAACATGACGATGACGACGCAGACCGAAGCCGCGCAACAGAAGCCGGCACCCGAGAATCTCGCCTTGAATTACCGCCCGCTCGGCCTCAAGGCCGTTCTGGCAGCAGCCCTGATGCTGAAGCGCAAGCCGACACCGAAGCTCGCCTGAGGGCCTTGCCCTCTCTCTTTGTTCCCATAGAATTCCGGACGCAAAACCGGTTCTGAGTTTCGCTGGAATTTCGCTAGAACAGGCTCATCTGCCCGTCGCCGGACCTGTCCGAGGCGGGCCTCTGCTTTTTGGGGGCGGGCTCTACCGGAACCTGAAGCTCCGGTCCGGCATTGGCGACCTTGTTGACGAGATCCGAAACCGGGATCGCCTCGAAGTAATCCTCATCGGTCGGACGCATCAGATCGACGACATCACGGGGCTCGCCATGTCGGCAGTCGAGCCAGCGCGTGAAATCCTGCGGCGCGATCACGACTGGCATGCGGTCGTGAATTTGCGATATGGACCGATTCGCACCAACGGTCAGGATGCAGCCGGTATCGAGTTCGGATCCGTCCTTCGACATATAGGTCTCCATCAGGCCGCCAAAGCAGACGATGCCACCGGTCTTGGGGCGGATCCAGTAGGCCTGCGGCTTGTCGCCACTCTCCTTGGAGGGGCGATGCCATTCGTAGAAGCCCGAGGCTGGCACCAGGATGCGACGATGACGCATGGCGGCCCGGAAGGAAGCCTTCTCAATTGCCGTTTCAGAGCGGGCATTGATCAGAAGTGTGAACTCCTTGGGGTCCTTGACCCAGGACGGGATCAGGCCCCAGCGCACCAGAAGCGCCATGCGATCCGGCCGGTTTGACCCCGGATCGGCCGGTGGCGACGCGACGGCAACGAGGATCGGTTGCGTCGGCGCAATGTTGTAGCGCGGCGGAAAGCCGTCGAGCTCGATCACACCGAGGATCTCGCGCACTTCTTCAGGGCTCGCTGTCAGGGCAAAACGTCCGCACATGTGGATTAGATGGCAGTCGCATCGACCTGGGTCAAGGCGCGACGCCGTGCTTGCAGGGGGGCCCAAAGCCCGCGATAATCACACTGCACTGCTTCGCGCGGCGCAGTCTCGCTTTCGACCGGAGTTCTTGTTTAATGAGCATGCCCCGCCTCGCCTCTTCCGCCATCGTTGAACGGGCCGGGCGCTTTCTCCTCGTGCGGCGCGGCAATCCGCCTGCCGCCGACCTCTATGCCTTTCCCGGAGGTCGGGCCGAACCCGGCGAGACACCGGCTGAGACCGCCCTGCGCGAACTCTTCGAGGAAACGGGGCTTATCGGTCGCAATCCACGCCTGTTCGAGATCGTGGAGCTCCAGCCCGAGACCGGGGTCTCCGGCAGCCATTTCATGCTCTCTGTTTTCCGGGTGGATGCGGACGACCAACAACATGCGCAGGCCCAGAGCGATGCGCTGGAGGCCGAGTGGTTTCTGCCGCAGGAGATCCTCGATCTTCCCATTCCGGAGAGCGTACGCGACTGCATCGTCCGGCTGGCGCCGAGCCTTCGCGCAGGGAGCACGGCGTGACCCAGACGAGATCCAACCTTCGGGCCGCAGCTCTTCTCCTGCTCGCCATGTTCGCCGGGCAATCGATCGCCCAGGAAGGCAGCGTGATCACCGTTCCGCCGCCGGCCGAAGCGGCGAAGTCGACTCCTTATGACGACCGCCTGGCACGGCTTTCGGAAATCATCGGTGCGGTGCATTACCTGCGCAATCTCTGCAAGGACGATGGCGAACCGGAATGGCGACAGTCGCTGCAATCCCTGCTCGATGCCGAGACGAAGGCGGAGCCGACACGGCGCGCGCGGCTGACGGCGGCCTATAATCGCGGTTACCGATCCTTCGCCTCCGTCTACACCTCTTGCACGGCGGCGGCTGTTCGTGCAGAGCAGAATTACCGTAACGAAGGGGCAACACTTGCCACAGAAATTACCGCACGCTTCGGAAATTAACGAATAATTCACCTCTTTTGGTCTGCCCCCGTGTCGTTTTGGCAAAAGGCTGATAGGGTCGTTAAGGACTGAGTAAGTGCTTCGAGGAATGCCCATGGAACCGCGCCGCAACGAAATCGACGACATGATCGTGCACGAAAAGATGCAGGCTGCGTTGGAATACCAGAACGAAGCCTGGGCGGACGGCATGGCTGACGGAATAGAGCCGGAAATCATTGCGGACGCAGCCTTTGCGCTCGCCATGCGCGAAACGATCCGCATCCATGGCGAACACGGCGCGGAAGCCATTCTCGATGCTCTCAAGGCCCGGCTGCTCGCCGGTGAGTTCTCGCCAGAACGCCAGCTTCAATAATCAGCAATCGAGGGACAGAATGATGATCTCGTCGCGGGTCAGGCTCTTTCGCTTGACGGGCGCGTTGACGCTCATGCTCGCCTCCACCGCGCTGGCGCTGCCAGCCGTTGCGCTCTCCGATATCAGGGACATCACTCCGCCATCCGGCGACACGCCATCGGACACAGTTGCCCCCCTGCCCGGTCACGAACAGGATGTGATCGAGGATAGTCTTCCCGTCATCCCGGATCCGGATCCGCTGATCAAGCGGTCGGATCCGGAAGAGGTCGAAAGCGTCGAGCCGGAGACACCGCCGGTCGAGGTCATCTACGACATCGAGAAGGCGCCGGAGCCTGTGCGGCGGATGCGTGAACTGATCATCGAGGCGGCGAAGACCGGTGACATCTCGAAGCTGAAGCCGTTGATGAATCCGGGACCGGACCAGACGAGCGTACCGCTGCAAGATCCCGATCAGGATCCGGTCGACGCTCTCAAGGCGGTTTCGGGCGACAGCGAGGGTATGGAAATCCTCGCGATCCTGCTCGATATCCTCACGACCGGCTTCGTGCATCTCGACCAGGGCTCTGCGGAAGAGACCTATGTCTGGCCCTATTTCGCCGGCAAGTCGCTTGGTCTGCTCACGCCGCGGGAAAAGGTCGAGCTGCTCCGCATCGTCACAGCCGGCGACGTTGCCGAGATGCAGGAATATGGCAATTACAACTTCTTTCGCGTCGGGATCACTCCAGACGGTCGATGGAAGTTCATCACCGTCGGTGACTGAGCGACGGCGCAAACTGTGGGCTGTGATGCGGACTGCTTGTCGTCTAGACTTGCAGCGCCTAACTCAGTCCGCAGAGCAACAGCCCGGTGACCCTCATGCCTTCAGCCTTCCTGCCCGATCGTGCCTTCGTGAAAATTGCCGGTCCGGACGCGGAGCATTTTCTGCAAAACCTCATCACCACCGATCTTGGCGCACTGGCGGATAACGAGCTGCGGCCGGGCGCTTTGCTGACGCCGCAGGGCAAGATCTTCTTCGACTTCCTGATTTCACGCGACGGGGACAGCTTCCTGATCGACATCCGGGCCGATCAGACGGACGCCTTTGTCAGGCGGATGACGATGTACAAACTGCGCGCGCCGGTGACGATCGACACGCAGGTCGAAACAGGTGCGACCGTCAGCTGGGGCGGCGCGGGCGGCGGTGTGCCCGATCAGCGATTCGCGCTTGCCGGAACCGAAGTGCGCCGTCAGCCGGGGCATGTCGACGACGCCGGTGACCGGGAGGGATATGACGCGCTGCGCGTTCTCCACGGCGTGCCCGAATCGGGCTTCGACTACGCGCTGCAGGACGCATTCCCGCATGACATCCTGTTCGACAAGTCGGGCGGCGTCTCGTTCCGCAAGGGGTGCTATGTCGGCCAGGAGGTTGTCTCGCGCATGCAGCATCGCGCGACCGCACGTCGCCGCGTGGTCATTGTCTCGGCCGAGACGGCCCTTCCCGCAAGCGGGACGGACATCACGATCGGCGGCAAGCAGATCGGCGCGCTGGGCACCGTCGCGGGTTCACGCGGGCTGGCGATCGTGCGGATCGACAAGGCCGGCGAAGCCATCAACGCGGGTGAAGCGATCCTTGCGGGAGAGGTGCCCGTCACCCTTGCCCTTCCCGGCTGGAGCGGGCTCAGCTTCCCGACTGCCTCGGAGGAGGCGTGACATGGGTGCTCCGGCTCCCCTGTCCGCCCGTGCCTGGCAGCGCATGCTTTCCGGCCGGCGGCTCGACCTGCTCGATCCCTCGCCGCTCGACGTGGAGATCACCGACATCGCGCACGGCCTTGCCCGTGTGGCGCGCTGGAACGGCCAGACCTCCGGCGACCACGCCTTCTCGGTCGCCCAGCACAGCCTGATCGTCGAGGATATATTTCGCCGCTGCAACCCGAAGGCCACCTCGGACGACCTGATGGTCGCGCTTCTGCACGATGCCCCGGAATATGTGATCGGGGACATGATCTCCCCGTTCAAGGCCGTGGTGGGCGGAGGCTACAAGGTGGTGGAGAAGCGGCTGGAAGCGGCCGTGCATCTGCGCTTCGGCCTGCCGGCACATCCGAAGGCGGCCCTCAAGGATCTGATCAAGAGGGCCGACATGATCGCCGCCTATTTCGAGGCGACGGTGCTTGCCGGATTTGCGGAGGTGGAAGCCCGCAAATTCTTCGGGCAGCCCAAGGGCTTCACCCGCGACACGATCCTGATCGAACCGCTACCCGCCTATCAGGCACAGGCAAAATTCCTGGAGCGCTTCGAGGAAATCGAGGCTGCCAGACAATCCTCGACCTGGGCACGCGCATGAGCCTGATCGTTGTCTCGCCGCTCGCCCGCATTGCGGAAATGGCCGTCCGTCACAAGGCGCGCGAGATGATCAGCCTGCTCGCCGCAAATCAGGATTTCCACCGGCCGGCGGTCATCCAGGCGGAGCGGCACCTGAAACTCGCGATGAACGATATCAGTTTTGCCGGCACGGGCGACCTGATCGCACCACAGGAAGCGCATGTGGCCGAGATCATCGCATTCGCAAGAGACTGGGACCAGGCCTTGCCGCTCGTCGTGCATTGCTGGATGGGCGTTTCACGCTCGCCGGCAGCCGCGATGATCGCCAGCCTTGCCGTCGCACCCGACGACGACGACGACGCATTGGCACGGCGGCTGCGCGCCGCCTCGCCCTTTGCCACGCCGAATATGCGGCTTGTCGAGATCGGCGACGAAATGCTTCAGCGCGGTGGACGGCTCGCAAAAGCCGTCAAGGCGCTCGGACGCGGCGCCGATGCCGATGGCAACACGCCGTTTGCGCTGCCGCTGCCCTTATGCGAGCCGAGCATGCCATGACGACACCGGCGGAGATCGAAATCGGCCTCAATGCCGCGATCGTCGCGATCAATTCCCGCACGCCGCGCCTTCTCGTCGTCGGCGAGGATGGCGATGCGCTCGACGCCCTGCCCTTCGGCCCCTTCGATCCGAACAGGCACCGGACGATGGAAATGTCGCTCCGCCACACGGTCGAGGCCCAGACGGCGCTGGAACTCGGTTACATCGAGCAGCTCTACACTTTCGGCGATCGTGGCCGCCACAAAATGCCCGGCGATCAGGGGCCGCATGTCGTCTCGGTCGGCTATCTCGCTCTGACCCGGCTTGACAGCGACCGCGATGCGCGACTGGAGCTCTCCGGCGCGCGGTGGCGGGACTGGTACGGTTATCTGCCTTGGGAAGACTGGCGACAGGGGCGCCCGGCGCTGCTCGACGGAGCCATGCTCCCGGCGCTCAGGGCCTGGGCCGAAGAGGCGCCCGCCGCCGTTTCGCGCCGCTCGCGTCTGAAGCTGGCCTTCGGTCTCGACGATTTCCCCTTTGACGAGGAGCGGGTGCTTGAGCGCTACGAACTTCTCTATGAAGCCGGGCTGGTGGAGGAAGCCGTGCTGGACGGGCGCGCGCAAATCCGGCGAACCTCAACGCTTCTCGGGCGACCGATGCGGCACGACCATCGGCGTATTGCGGCCACCGCGCTCGCGCGGCTACGCAGCAAGATCAAGTATCGCCCCGTGATCTTCGAGCTGATGCCGCCGGAGTTCACGCTGACCGATCTGCAAGGGACGGTCGAGGCGATCGCCGGACGGCATGTGCACAAGCAGAATTTTCGACGGCTCGTCGAAGGTGCGGAGCTCGTCGAGCCGACCGGCTCGACCTTGTCAGCGACAGGCGGGCGTCCGGCGGCCCTCTTCCGGTTTCGCCGCAAGGTTCTCGAAGAACGCCCGGCACCCGGCCTCAAGGTTGGCGGGCGAAGCAGTGGTTGACCTCGTGCCGTCCTGCCCCATCTAGCCCTTGGGACGGCCAACAGACATGGAGCATGACGGCATGGAATTCGAGACGAATGAAGCAATCCTCGCGACTCAGGCAGCCTTGGCCCAAGCGAGTCAGCTCGCCGTCCAGTATTCCTTCTCCATTGTCGGGGCGTTCTTTCTTCTTCTCGTCGGCTGGTGGCTGGCAGCTCTGCTCAGCCGTTGGACCCATGCGGGCCTGAGCAAGATCCGCGGCTTCGACGAAACGCTTGCGCGCTTCTTCGCCACCGTCGTGCGCTACGGCGCGCTCATTCTCGTCTTCGTCACCGTGCTCGGCCAGTTCGGCGTGCAGACTGCCTCGATCATCGCGGCCCTTGGTGCTGCGGGCCTCGCGATCGGCCTCGCACTGCAGGGAACCCTACAGAACATCGCTGCCGGCATCATGCTGCTCGTCCTTCGCCCGTTCCGGGTCGGGGAGTATATCGATACAGGCTCCATTTCGGGCATCATCGTCGAGATTGGCCTCTTCGCTACCGAGCTCAAGACACCAGACGGCCTCTACCGGCTGGCGCCGAACTCGACGCTCTGGAATGTGCCGATCACCAATTTCAGCCGGCTGCCGACACGCCGTTTCGAACTGAAGGTCGGAATCGGCTATGAGGACGATATCGACCTGGCCGAAAAGATCATGCGCGATCATGCCGAGGCCGATTCGCGTGTTCTCGAGACACCGGCAATCTCCACCCATGTCGATCAGCTGGGGGACAGCGCGGTTGTGATCACTCTGTGGTACTGGACTGCGGCCCCGGATTACTGGCCGACGTCACGCGAGATGATCAAGAATGTGAAGAAGTCCTTCGACGAGAACGGGATTTCCATCCCGTTCCCGCAGGTGACTTATCACGGCACGCCGCAAGTGGTCGCCCTGCCCGAACGCTTCGTCGACGCCCGGGCGAAGGAAACCTGAACCAGGTCTGCCGCCACAGCCTTGGCTCAGGATCTGGTCGAGGATCAAGACGACAGGCTCAGCGCTTCGGCTGCGCCTGTTCGGTCTTTTCCAGATGCCTGTCTATGATGCGCTGCATCTCAGCGAGAACTTCAAGGACGCAGACCGTTTCGTCTTGCGTCATCGTAGAGCCGGTTTCCGCATTCGGTGTCGCATAGGGACGGTCAAGCATGCTCGACGGTATCCCAGGCTGACGGGAAAGACCCACCTCGCATTCGGCAAGGTCGACCACAGCACAGGCCCCCATTTTGGAAGCATTCACGATCGAAGTCATTTCATCGTTAGCGCTATCAGGCGACAAAGTCATCGTCGGCATGCAAACCCCCACGCTTTACCTATCAATGCCCAGATTCCGCATCCGATTTACCCGTCCGAAACCTTGGTTACCGGGGTATGAGATTCGATTTTCATGGTCAAAAACCAGGAATCACGGGTGAAAAGTAGCGAAGCTTCCGCTCATAAAAGACCAAGCTATTGACTTAACTCTGTTTTCGGGAACGTTGCAGGAGCTTGTATTTGCTGCGATGCAAAACTCGGTGCAAATTTTGGTCGACTTATGCAATCACTATGTCGAGACCGACGTCCAGGGTCGGGGCCGCCATGGTTATCTTCGACGTCGAGATGTAGTCCACGCCGGTTTCGGCGATGGCCCGGATGGTCTCGATGTTGACATTGCCCGAGGCTTCCAGCACCACGCGACGGACATCCGAAGGATAGGTTTCGACGGCCAGACCATGATGTTCCCGGTTGATTGCAACCGCGCTGCGCAGCAGGTCAGGGCCCATATTGTCGAGCAGGATCACATCTGGGCGTGCCGTCAGCGCCTCACGCATCTGGTCGAGGCCATCGACCTCCACTTCGATCTTCACGAGATGGCCCGCATAAGCGCGGGCCGCCTCTATCGCGGAGGCCACACCGCCGGATACCGCGATGTGGTTGTCCTTGATGAGGATCGCGTCGTCCAGACCGAACCGGTGGTTGGAGCCACCGCCCAGACGCACGGCATATTTCTCGACCGCCCGCAGCCCCGGCAGGGTCTTGCGGGTGCAGGTGACGCGCGCAGTCGCATGGGCGATCTCGGCGGCGAAACGCGCCGTGTAGCTGGCAACACCCGAGAGATGCATCAGAAAGTTCAGGGCAACGCGTTCTGCCGACAGCAGCGAACGGGCATTGCCAGAGACGCGGGCGATCGCTTCGCCTGGAGCAACCGCGTCACCATCGGCAACCAGCGCCTCGAATCGGACGGATGGATCGATCAGGCGGAAGGCGGCCTCGGCGAGTGGTAGTCCCGCCACGATACCGTGTTCACGGCTGTTCAGCTCGGCGGTCGCCGTCTTTTCCGGACCGATCGTGGCATAGGTGGTGATGTCGCCGGCGCGGCCAAGATCCTCCAGCAAGGCGTTGCGGACGAGATCCTCGATCATCAGCGGCGACAATTGCGGGCGAAGGCTTCTGGTCATCAGCGTATTCTCCTCAGCCGGCCAGTTCGGCGGCGATGCGGGTTGCATCCTTGAGCGTCAGATAGGTACGGTGGCGCAGCGCCTCTTGCGGCTGCGGATGATCGGCGCGCATATGGGCACCGCGACTTTCAGTGCGAAGATAGGCGCCGACAGCGATCAGCTTGGCGGTTGCCGTGATGTTGGAGAAGCGCACACGCGGGCGCTTGCGCTCGAGCCCGACCAGTTCCTGGATCAGAAGCTTGAGGCCAGCCTCGTCGCGGATCACGCCGGCATGCGCGCTCATAAGGCCGCGCAGCGCCGACAGTTCGGGACTATCCTCCACGGTGACGAGATCGTCGTTTTCGCCGGCCGTCCGCCCCCATTCGTAAAGGGCGGATTCTGGCATCATGCCCTTGATTGAATCCGCGATCCGCCCGGCAAAGACCACGGCTTCGAGAAGCGAGTTGGAGGCGAGCCGGTTGGCACCGTGCACGCCGCTGGAGGTGACTTCGCCTGCGGCCCAGAGCCCGTCGAGCGAGGTCCGGCCATCGGCATCCACGAGCACGCCGCCCATGTGGTAGTGCACGGCCGGCACGACCGGGATGGCTTGCGTCACGGGATCAATGCCCGCCGCGATGCAGGAGGCATGAACGGTCGGAAAACGCTTGGCGAAATCCTTGCCGATCGCCTTGGTGCAATCAAGGAAGGCACCGCGACCGGCCGCCACTTCGGCAAAGACACCCCGCGCGACGATGTCACGGGGTGCAAGTTCGGCATCGGCATGCAGGTCGGCCATGAAACGACGGCCGGCGCGGTTGACGAGAACAGCCCCGTCGCCGCGAAGCGCTTCGGTCGCAAGCGGGGCCGGATCCTGGCCGATGTCGATGGCCGTTGGGTGAAACTGGACGAATTCCGGATCGGCGATCACGGCGCCCGCCTTGGCGGCCATGCCGACACCGGTGCCGCGGGCCTCGGCCGGATTGGTGGTCACCTGGTAAAGATGGCCGACGCCGCCGGAGCAGAGCACAACGGCGCGGGCGGGAAAGGCCACGCGTCTCTTCGACTGGCCGGCGTCAGGCCGGGCGACGACGCCGGACACGAAGCGGCCTTCGGCGATCAGTTCCTCGACGACATAACCTTCCATCACCCGAATCGAAGGCGTGCGGCGCACGGCTGATATCAGCGCCTCCATGATGGCTCCGCCCGCGCGGTCACCTGCGACACGGACGATGCGCCGCTCGGAATGGGCGGCTTCGCGCGACAAAAGCAGATGGCCTTCGAGATCGCGGTCGAACGGCACCCCATAGGCGAGCAGATCATGCACGCGATCAGGCCCTTCGGAAATCATCAGCCGTGCCATCTTTTCCTCGACCAGTCCGGCACCGGCAACGACCGTGTCCGCCAGATGCTTGTCGAAGCTGTCGCCGGGGCTCATGGCAGCGGCGATGCCGCCTTGCGCCCAGGCCGACGACGCCCCCTGCCCGATCGGGGCAGCGGCGAGGATCGTGACGGGGCGTGGTGCCAGTTTCAGCGCGCAGAAGAGGCCGGCCAACCCGCCGCCGACGACCACGATGTCGTCGATGCCCTGCCAGGATTGCGGCCGCATGGATTCGATGTTGGTCGCCATTCAGCCCTCCCCGGCCGGCTGGTATTCAATTCTTCAGATTGATCATCCGCTCGACGGCAAGCCTAGCCCGACCGGCGATTGCCGGATCGACCGTCACTTCCTCCGTCATGAAAAGCAGGCTGTCGAGGATCTTCGGCAGGGTGATGCGCTTCATATGCGGACAGAGGTTGCAGGGTTTGACGAAATCGACCTCCGGCAGTTCGACCTGGATATTGGAGGCCATGGAGCATTCTGTGACGAGCAGCACCCGGGCCGGCCGGTTCGTCTTCACGTAGTCGATCATGCCCTTGGTCGAGCCGGCAAAGTCGGAAACGGCCAGCACGCTCGGATGGCATTCCGGGTGAGCGACGATCTCGATGCGCGGGTCGGCCTTCTTGTATTCGAGGAGCTCATCGGCGGTGAAGCGCTCGTGCACTTCGCAATGGCCCTTCCAGGTGAGGATCTTCTTGTGTGTCTGGTTGGCGACGTTCATCGCGAGATATTCATCGGGAATGCAGAGCACGGTATCGCTGTCGAAGCTGTTGACGACGTCGACGGCATTGGCCGAGGTGCAGCACATATCCGTCTCCGCCTTCACGTCGGCAGACGTGTTCACATAGGTGACGACGGGAACGCCGGGATAGCGCTCGCGCAGCAGCCGCACATCTGCGCCGGTAATCGATTCCGACAGCGAGCAGCCCGCGCGCCCATCGGGGATCAGGACCGTCTTCTGCGGATTGAGCAGTTTCGAGGTCTCGGCCATGAAATGCACGCCGCACTGGACGATGATCTCGGCATCGACGCTGACCGCATCGCGGGCAAGCTGCAGTGAATCGCCCTTGATGTCGGCGACACAGTGGAAGATCTCCGGCGTCTGGTAATTGTGCGCGAGGATGACCGCGCCGCGTTCCTTTTTCAGGCGGTTGATCGCATGGATATAAGGCGCGAAGACCGGCCATTCGATCGCAGGGATGAAATCGCGGACACGCTCATAGAGGTGCTCGGTCTCCTTCGCCACGGCCGGCGTATAGGTCAGATCCGGGCGTTCCCAGACGCCAAAACGCTCGGCTGCCGAACGGGATACGGGACGGGTTTGTGGCATCTGCTGCGATCCCATGGCCATTTCCTCCCTCGGTTATGCTCACTTCGAGCATAACAAATTCCAAAGAAAACCGGTGATCACCGGTATTGCGGATGTAGAAATTTTCGGGCGGGATTGCAAGTGAGGTTCTGGCACACCGTGCCGAGCGAGCGCCTCCGCTCCGGCCACGCCGTGACGCAGAACGCTTTCCCTTGCCAAGAAAACCGCTAGTTTGTCCGCTCCTTCCGCAAAGTGCTGCGAGGCTCAATGTTCGAACTGCTGCCGCTGATCCTGATTGGCGTTCTCTTCATCCTCCTCAGAGGCTCGACCAAACGGATCGATAGGCTCGAGAAGGAACTCGGCGACATCAGGGAGAAGCTTTTTCGGCTGGGCGGATCGGCTGGCGAGCTCGCGAGCCCCGCTGTCGAAAATGCGCAGACCGATCCCGACCAGGTGGTGGTTCTGCCGCTCGATACGGAAGCGGCAACTGTTCGCGATGAGCCAGTCGCCGATGGAGCACCCCGACAAAGCGAGTCCGCCTCCATTCCGGACACCGACGCAGATCTGCTTCCCGCTGCGGCGCGTCAGGAAACCCACGCCAAAGCACCGGCAGAAAGTATCGAGAACCTGCTCGGCGCGCGCTGGGCGGTCTGGGCCGGCGGTCTCGCGCTGGCGTTCGGCGGTGTTTTTCTCGTGCGCTATTCGATCGAGAGCGGCTTGCTCGGCCCGGGCGTTCGCCTGACGCTCGCTGCCCTCTTCGGCCTTGCCCTGATCGCGCTCGGTGACCTCATCCGCCGCAATGCGCTGCCAAAGGCGGAGGTGCTTTACGCCAATGCCATGGTGCCGGGCATTCTGACGGCAGCGGGCGCAGTCTCGCTGTTCGGCTCGATCTATGCGGCCCACGGCATCTACGAATTCATTGGCCCGACGCTCGCATTCCTGCTTCTGGCGCTCACCGCCTTTGGCGTGCTCGGCCTCTCACTGCTGCATGGGCAAGCGCTGGCGGGCCTGGGGCTGGCGGGCTCGATGGTCACCCCGCTCCTGATCTCGACGACAGCGCCCAGCCTCTGGACGCTGTTCTTATTTCTGACCGTCGCCCAGGTGGCGACGACGCTCGCGTCACGCATGAAAGGCTGGCTGATCGTGCCATCGATTGCGCAGGCCTTGCTAAGCATCTGGGCCCTCATCGCGCTCATCGAACTGGACGACATCACCCCAATCACCCTCTCCCTGCTCGCGATGACTGCCGCCTGGGTGCTCATCTGGCCCGGGGCGACGGCGGATGATCCGGCAGGCCCGGAGGAAAGGCTGTCGCTCGAAGCAATCGGGGGCCGGATGGCCACCGGTTCGCTCGGCCTCGACATCACCCTGTCGCTCGCCGTTCTCCTGCCGGCACTCGTCATGCTTGAGCGCGGGCTGACGGTCTCGCTGCCGCTCTTCGGCTTTGCGGCGCTGATCGCGGCGTTGTCTGCCGCCGGCAGTGCACGGTTCGGCGCCTTCTGGCCCACAGCCATCGCGGCCGTCGGCGCTCTTCTCGGTGCTGTCATGACGTCCGGCCTGATCACTCAGGCACAGATCCTGCTGCTCGGTTTCGGCACGGACGACACTGTCGCGGTGAAGCTCGGTGGTCCGGTGATGTTCATCTTCCTCGGTCTCGCCGCCGTCTTCGTGCTTCTCGGACTTGCGCAGATGCGCCGCCGCCATGCCGCTGACCCGTTGTTCTCGACGGTCTGGGCTGCGATCACGGCTTTCCTGCCGGTGCTGCTCGCGTCGATCACCTTCGTGTTCTACGGCGTCTATGCCCGGGACTGGACGCATGGCCTCTTTGCCATCGGCCTCGGCGCCGTGCTGCTCGGCGCCTGCGAGTTTCTATACCGTCAGGGCGCGCTGCCCGGCTTCCGCCGTGGCATCGACCTGCTTCTCTTCGGCAGTTTCGCAGCCTTCGCGCTTGCCCTGCATGCGCTGACCGACGGGATCGTCACCACGATCCTGCTCGCGCTGCTCGGCTTCGCCTATCTGATGGCGACGCGCCGGCGCCCATGGAGCGGGCTTGCCTGGGTCATGGTCATCTCACTCGGCGGAGTTCTGGTCCGCGTCGCCTGGGATCCGACGCTGGTCGGGCCGGATGCCCTATCGCGCACCCCGATCCTCAACCCGCTGCTGCCCGGTTACGGGATCCCGGCCCTGCTTGCGCTGCTCTCGGCCTACGAAATCCGGAACTGGCCGGCTCAACGCGCCCGCCATGCGCTGCAGGGGCTCGCCAGCCTTCTCGGCCTTCTCGCCATCGCCATCCTCGTTCGCCATGCCATGAATGGCGGTGTGCTTGATTCCAGTGTTCCGACGCTTGGTGAGCAGTCGATCTACACGCTGCTGGTCGTCGGGCTCTCGGGCATCCTGATGACGCTTGATCTCAAATCGCCGAGCCCCGTCTTCCGTTACGGCTCGATGGTTGCAGGCGGGGTCGCCATCGCCCAGACGGTGAGCCTGCATCTCGGTGCGCTCAATCCCTATTTCACCGGCGAGAGCACCGGCAGCTGGCCGCTGATCAATCTGCTGCTGATCGGCTATCTCCTGCCCGGCCTCGCCTATGCAGGTCTCGCCTTCTATGCGCGAGACAAGCGGCCACTGCCCTATGTCATCCTGCTGGCCTTGTCCGGTGCGGTGCTCGGCTTTGCCTGGGTGACGCTTTCGGTGCGGCGCTTCTGGCAGGGCGAGTTCATTGCCTACTGGAAGGGCTTCGAGCAGGCTGAGACCTATAGCTATTCGGTCGCCTGGCTTGCGATCGGTGTCGGGCTGCTCGCGCTCGGCTCGCGCTTCGATGCAAGAAGCCTGCGCATCGCGTCTGCGGTCATCGTGATGCTGACCGTGGCCAAGGTCTTCCTGATCGACATGGCGAATCTCGAAGGCGTACTGCGCGCGCTCTCCTTCATCGGCCTCGGCTTTGTCCTGATCGGCATCGGGCTCTTCTACCAGAAGATCCTGAGAGGCAAGTCGGCAGAGAGGCCCACGACGGACGACAAGGAGGCGCCGACGGTGATCTGATCAAGGGCGGTTGAACAGAGAGTGGTCGCAAGGCTAGATGCGACCATTCGAAACGGGGACTGACACTTGACCGCCCTTCTCACCGCCGCTGATTTTGCCCCCCACGTGGCGCTCGCCGCCGATCTGCTTTCCCATGCGACAGAAGGCGACGACGGTTCGCATGACCTCGCCCATATCCACCGCGTCTTCAAGAATGCGCTGAAGATCCAGGTGGGTGAAGGCGGCGATGCCGAGGTCCTTGCGGCTGCCGTCCTGCTGCATGATTGCGTCGCCGTCGAGAAGAGCTCGCCGCTCCGGTCGCAGGCGTCGCGGCTTGCGGCAGAGAAAGCGAGCGGCATCCTTGCCGGGCTCGGCTGGTCTGAGGCGAAGATCGCGGCGGTCGCGCATGCGATCCTGACGCATAGCTTTTCCGCCAACATCCCGCCGGAAACCCTGGAAGCGAGGATGCTGCAGGATGCCGACCGGCTGGACGCGATCGGCATGGTCGGCGTGGCGCGCTGCTTCTACATCGCCGGCCGCATGGGCTCGGGGCTCTACCATCCCGCCGATCCCGGCGCCGAGCATCGACCGCTCGACGACCGATCCTATGCCATCGACCACTTTCCGGCCAAGCTGCTCAAGCTTTCCGACGGCTTCCAGACCGAAACGGGCGCAAAGCTCGCAAAAGAGCGGCATGAGCGGCTCACTCTTTTCCTCTCCATGTTCCGCGACGAAATCTGAAGGGCACGGCACCATGCAGATCACCAATCTCTTCATCTATCCGTTCAAGAGCACCCGCGGCATTGCCCTGCCACAGGCGCGCATCGATGCCATGGGGCTTGCCGGCGACCGCCGCATGATGCTGGTCGATCCCTCGGGCCAGTTCATCACCCAGCGAGAACTGCCTGAGCTTGCGCGCCTCACCGCCCTGCCGGCAGCGGCCTATCTGACGCTTCGCCTTGAAGACGGGCGTGAGATGATGGTCGCGCCGCCGCAGCCGGACAACCGCATGGATGTGGCGATCTGGCGCTCGATCGTCAGTGCCGCCGTCGCGCATGACAGCATCAACGACAAGCTCTCGGATTGGTTTGCACGGCCCGTCAAACTCGTCTTTCTCGATGGCCAAAGCCGCCGTCAGGCGAGCGCGGAATGGGCCGGCGAGAATTCGCCCATGGGCTTTGCCGACGGCTACCAGATCCTCGTTACGACATCAGGTTCGCTCCGGGCACTGAACGAGGACATGGCACGACATGGCGAAGGCGACGTCGGCATGGACCGGTTCCGGCCCAATATTGTCGTCGACTGCGACGAGCCCTGGGCGGAGGATGCCTGGACGGGTCTCGAGATCGGCGGCATCCGCTTCGATTTCGTCAAACCCTGCCCGCGCTGCATCATGACAACGCAGGACCAGCGGACCGGATCCCGCGCGGGCGCCAACCCGATGCCGGCCATGGGGCGCTTGAGAATGTCAGCCGACCGGCGCGTGCCGGGACCGCTGTTTGGCTGGAACGCCGTGCCGCAGGGCGAGGGTCTGGTGCGGGTCGGGGATGCGGTGACGGTGCTCGGGAGCCGGGAGGCGTGGGCGATCAAGCAGCGGTGAGATTGTCGGATTGGATCCCGGCCGCCCGGTCCTTCCCCTGACATTCATCAAATCGCTTGATGGCCAGTTCATCAAATGGCGTTTCTGCTCATGGATCGACTGCGCTATTGTGTGGTCGATAGAGGAGAAACCCCCATGACGACCACCAGCCGTCCGGCCTTGCCCTGGCTCATCATTCTCGCGGGATCGCTGATCGCCGTGATGACGTTCGGGCCGCGGTCGGCCATGGGCTTCTTCCAGTTGCCGATGCTGGCCGATCGTGGCTGGGACCGCTCGACATTCGGTCTCGCCATGGCCTTCCAGAACCTCTTTTGGGGTGTGAGCCAGCCGTTCTTCGGGGCGCTTGCCGACAAATACGGCACCGGTCGCGTGCTTGTCATGTCGGGCGTTCTCTATGCGGCCGGCCTCGTGATGATGGCCTTTGCGAGTGCGCCGATCTGGTTGCATATCGGCGGTGGCGTGCTGATCGGCACGGCGATCGGCGCCGGATCGTTCAGCGTCATTCTTTCCGCCTTCGCGCGCAATGTGACGCCGGAGCAACGCTCGATGGCGTTCGGTATCGGCACGGCTGCGGGTTCCGCCGGCATGTTCCTCTTTGCGCCGCTCAGCCAAGGTTTCATCTCGGCCTTCGGCTGGTCGGACAGTCTCGTCATCATTGCCGTGATGATGCTTGTTGTGCCGCTCCTGGCCTTTCCGCTGCGCGGCAATGCGCAGTCCGGCAGCCAGTCAGGCAACCAGTACAAGCAGACGGTGGCGGAAGCGCTGAAGGAGGCCTTCGCGCATAAGAGCTATCTCCTGCTCACCACCGGCTTCTTCGTCTGCGGCTTCCAGGTCGCCTTCATCACCGCGCATTTCCCGGCCTATCTCGGCGATATCGGCATAGAGGCAAGCTATGCCGTCATCGCCATGGCCTTGATCGGCTTCTTCAACATTATCGGATCCCTGGCCGCCGGCTGGATCGGCCAGCGTTACTCGAAGCCCTATTTCCTCGCCTATATCTATATCGGCCGTTCGATCACGGTGACGCTCTTCCTGCTTTTGCCGCAAACACCGTTTTCGGTTGTCATCTTCGCCGCCGTCATGGGCCTTCTCTGGCTGTCCACCGTGCCACCGACCAATGGACTCGTCGCCATCATGTTCGGCACGCGTCATCTCGGGCTGCTCGGCGGTCTCGTTTTCCTGTCCCACCAGATCGGCTCGTTTCTGGGCGTCTGGATGGGCGGCTATCTCTATGACCAGTTCGGAACCTATGACCAGGTCTGGTGGCTGGGTGTGGCGCTCGGGATCTTCGCGGCTATAGTGCATTGGCCTATCACCGAGAAAGCGGTCGAACGCCCGGTCGTTGCCGCAGCGTAATTACGCCCAAAGTGAGATCAAATTCCGGCATTTCCTCTGTGCCGGATCAGAATTCCCATGAATTCGATCAACGGGCACTGTCACAGAAAATTATTTTATTTTCTGATCAATGCCCGTTGACGGATTCGGACCCAGCACCTACCTTGTGCGAGCTGGTTCGGACACTGACGACGAACCATGAACGGCCTCGATTCTGGAGGCCGTAGCCAAAAGAAGGAGGTCAGCGAAATGCAGGTTGTATTTCTTGATGCCATCCGATCCTGGCAGACGACCCCGTGCCTCGTGATGGTGAAACGCCATTACGCCTGCTCCTGTCGAATGTGACGCAGCCCCAAGCCTGATACCCACAAACGACTCATGAAACAGCGCCGTGCCAATATGCACGCGCGGGGATACTCGTTATGAAGAAGCAAGTTATCGAATATGCCGGAGTTCCGGTTGGCATCACCATACCCGACGGTGATCGGATCAAGTTCATCGCCGTCAAATATCCGGTCATCGAGCTGGATGGCGGCGTCTATCGCAGCGTCAGCGAATTGCAGATGGCCATTCACCAGCACATGGCGAATTCCGCGCCGGTGGATCAGGCCGTGTTCTTCGGCGCCGCCAACGAGCCAGGCGCCTCCAGCGACCGCAAGGTCTTCAACGCGGCCTGACAGAAACCCTCGCGTGCCGCGCCGGGCTCCAGCCCCCGCGGCACATAGACGTGCCGATCCAGGAAATAGGCTGTAAGCCTGAAGGCTTCGACCAGGGTCTCCGGATCGGCCGCACGGTTCGTGCCTGGCGTCAGGAAATCCGGCAGGGCAAGCATCTTGTCGGCCCAGGGCGCACCTGCCTCCCGGCTCACTGCCCGGCCCGATTTCGGCGAGACATAGGCCAGATCGTTGCGTGCACCGGTCGCTGCACACTCCTCCAGATCCAGTCCGAAGCCGAGATCGTTCAGCAGCGCCAATTCGAAGCGAACGAAAAGCTCGCCGGCCGTCGCCGGCTCCTCCAGATGGTCGAGAATCACATCCAGTGCCTCGAAGAGATGCGGATGCGGATCCCGTTCAGGCAGGAGACGCAGCAACGAGCCCAGCGCCTGCACACCGTAGACGGCGGTGGCACTTTCCATCAGCCGTCCGGCGCGCAGCGTCAGCGGTTCGATCCGGTATTCACCAAGATGTTCGTCGAGTCGCGCGCGCCAGGTGACTTCGAGACGATTCCCGGGCTGCAAGACGGGCTGCATGGTCCGTGACCGGCCGGAGCGCACCATGCCGAGATGGCGCCCACGGGTGCGAGTCATCATTTCGGCGATGACGCTTGTTTCGCCATGCCGACGCACCCCGAGCAGGATCGCCTCGTCTGTCCATTGCATGGTCGGGTTTTATCGCAGAGCACCAGAGAGCGCGAGGATTTTCGGCGGCGTGATCAGATTTCGCCGAGATAACGCTGCACCCAGCCGCGCCACTGCGCAATCGCCTCGGCCTTGCCGGGATAGCGTTTTTCTTCATGTAGTTGCACGAGCGACTTCATCGCCTGAAAGAGGACCACCGCCATGGCCTGCGCCTGATCCTCGGCAAGATCCGGGCGCCAGATGCTGAGGATTTCCGCAATCCGCCGCCGCAGGTTCTCCCGCAGGATTCCCGGACGAACGCCCGGCTGTTCCCAGCGGGCATCAAGCAGGCTCAGCGCCAGACTGCGCTCTGTCGCATGGGTGACGAGGACATCGAGCAAACGGTCACCAAGCTGCGTCCCGTCCAGTTCGCGGGCTTCCGCCCTGATCCGGTCGAGCGCCGCCTCGACATGCTCGGCGTAGCGGGCGATCAACGCGTCAGCGAGCACGTCCTTGTTGGGAAAGAACTGGTAGAGTGAGCCAATCGGCGCACCCGCGCGGGCGGCGATCTCGGTCATGGTCGCTGCCTTGTAGCCCTGCTCGGCGAAGACGGCGGCACCGGCATCGAGAAGCTTCGCCACCCGTGCGATGCCACGCTTGCGTTTCGGCTCCTTGGCTGTCGGCGTCGGGGCGGTCTGAAGCCTGGCCGAACTTGACTTTTGCGAGGTCATGCTCATAAAACTCGTTTGTGAGGTGCGCCTCATTTATTTGATGAAATCACGCTTTCGTCCAGAACTTTCCGGCAAAAGGTTCTCAGACGAAGGACGGAGACGCTCATGGCTTCGGACAAGGATCCCGTGACGCTTTCGCCGGTCAACCCGGATGGCGTTGCAAATCAGGGCACGACGGCTGCAACCGCGGCCAGCCCGCCGCCGCAACCCGGATTGCTGACGCCACTTCCCCTCCTTGTCCGCTGGGCTGCACTTCTCGCGCTCTCCCTTGCCATCTCCGGCGGACTGTATCTGGCGCATATCCCGGGCGCGCTGCTGCTCGGCCCGATGGTCGCGGCCATCCTGGTCGCCACCAACGGTGCCCGGCTCTCCGTGCATCGTTTTCCCTATATCTTCGCCCATTCGCTGATCGGCTGCATCGTCGCCAGATCCATTGACCTCGGTACGCTCTCGACCGTCGCCGAGGACTGGCCAATCTTCCTCTCGGTCGTGCTTTCCATCATCGCGGCGAGCAGCCTGCTCGGCTATTTCATGGCAAGGGCCAAGATCCTGCCCGGTACGACCGCGATCTGGGGCACGTCCGCTGGCGCCGCCTCCGCCATGGTCCTGATGGCCGAGGCGCATGGCGGCGATCCGAGGCTGGTGGCCTTCATGCAGTATCTGCGCGTCGCCTTTGTCGCGACGGGCGCCTCGCTCATGGCGGCGTTCGTGTTCAATGTCGAAGGTGGAGCTGCGCAAACAGTCGTCTGGTTTCCGGAAACGGACTGGCTCGATCTCGGCCTGACCCTTGCTGCGGCCCTCGCCGCCGCTTTGGTCGGAGCCTGGCTTCGCATACCGGCCGGAACCATGCTCTTGCCGCTCGTCGCCACAACCGCGCTGCATGTGATGGGTTACATCACGCTGCAATTGCCCGAATGGCTGCTTGCGCTCGGTTACGGGGTCATCGGCTGGCGGATCGGATTGTCCTTCACCCGGCGCATCCTCAGGCATGCGGCAAGCGCCCTGCCCCAGATCGTCGGTTCCATCCTGGTCTTGATGGCATTCAGCGGCGGCCTCGCCTTCCTGCTCTGGTCGTTGCATGATATCGACCCGCTGACCGCCTATCTCGCGACCAGCCCCGGCGGGCTCGATTCCATCGCAATCATTGCAGCAACGACGCCGGTGGACATGTCCTTCATCATGGCGCTGCAGACCATGCGGCTCATCCTGATCATCCTGATCGGACCGACAATCTCGGATTTCGTCGCGAGGCGGGTGGCGAAGGGCTGAGCGCCCTTCGCGCAATTGAACTTAGTCGCGCGGGAATTCGAGACCCATTTCGCGGAAGCGCTCGGGATCGTTGCCCCAGTTCTCGCGCACCTTGACGAAGAGGAAGAGGTGCACCGGCTGTTCGAGGATCTCGGACATTTCCTTGCGGGAAGCCGTGGAGATCGCCTTGATCGCATCGCCGTTCTTGCCGAGCACGATCTTCTTCTGGCTGTCGCGCTCGACATAGATGACCTGCTCGATCCGCACCGAGCCGTCCTTGCGCTCTTCCCAGCTCTCGGTTTCCACATGCGAGGAATAGGGAAGCTCCTGGTGGAGGCGCAGGAAGAGTTTCTCGCGGGTGATCTCGGCGGCGAGCTGGCGCATCGGCAGATCCGAAATCTGATCCTCCGGATAATACCATGGGCCTTCCGGGAAAGTCTCGGCGAGATAATCCATGATATCTTCGCAGCCCGAGCCGGTCGTGGCTGAAATCATGAAGGTGCGATCGAATTTGACGAACTCGTTTGCCGTCTCCGCAAGCTTGAACAGGTCCTCGTGGCGCACCCGGTCGATCTTGTTGAGAACGAGGATCTTCGGCTGCGGCACATCCTTCAGCGCTTCCAGGATCGCTTCGGCATCGCCGCGCAGCCCCCGTTCGCTGTCGATCAGCAGCAGGATGATATCCGCATCCTTGGCCCCGCCCCAGGCCGAGGTCACCATGGCGCGGTCGAGCTTGCGGCGTGGCTTGAAGATGCCGGGCGTGTCCATGAAAACGATCTGGGCGTTCTTGTGGATCGCGATCCCGCGCATCACGGCGCGGGTCGTCTGTACCTTGTGGCTGACGATCGACACCTTGGCACCGACGAAGCGGTTGACCAGCGTCGACTTGCCGGCATTGGTCGGGCCAATCAGGGCAACGAAGCCGGATCGGGTCGGGGTGTTGACGATGGCTTCGCCGCCGTCCTCTGTCTCAGTGTCGGTCATGGGCGTCCAATCAATTGGCGTCTGTGGGCTTGGCCCATACGCCTTCGCGTTCGAGAATCTTGGTCGCGGCCACCTGTTCGGCGGCACGCTTGGAACGGTCAATGCCAGTTTCCGGCTTCAGGCCGGGGATCTCGACGATCACCGTGAAGCGGGGATCATGATCCGGTCCGGAGCGATCGGCAACCTTGTAAATGGGCGGCTTGCCGAACTTGGCATGCGTCCACTCCTGCAATTCGGTCTTGGCGTCGCGGCGGGCGCCATCGGCATGGGCCGCGCGATCCTTCCAGTATTTCAGGATGAAGCCGCGCGCGGCCTCCAATCCGGCTTCCAGGTAAATTGCTGCAATCAGGCTTTCGACCACGTCCGCGCGTACATTCAGCATGTTCTTTGCGGTGATCTTCTTCACGTCAGAGCCGGTGCGGATGTAGCGGTGCAGCTCCATCTCGTCGGCAACGGAGGCGCAGGCCTCGGCGCTGACCAACTGATTGAAGCGGACCGAGAGCTCACCCTCGGTCGCATCGCGGAAGGTGGTGAAGAGCATTTCGGCTACGCAAAGGCCGAGCACCCGGTCCCCCAGGAATTCCAGCCGTTCGTAATCGCCCTTCTTCCCCCGCGAGACCTGGGCGCTGGCATGGGTCAGCGCCCGGATCAGGCGTTCCCGGTCGGCGAATGTGTGGCCGATCGCAGCTTCCAGCTGCGCCCAGTCCTGCTCGCCGTCCGTCTTCCTGTTCTTCATTCGACCACCTTGAACAGACGATCCCAACGCATGTTGGCGGGCCATTTCCAGACTTCACGGAACGAGGTGTCGTTGCCGAGCGAGAAGAAGATCAGCGACGCCTTGCCGATCAGGTTCTCGGCCGGCACGAAGCCGACGTCGAAGCGGCTGTCGAGCGAATTGTCACGGTTGTCGCCCATCATGAAATAATGGCCGTCCGGCACGATGAATTCGCGCGTGTCATCGCCGCGCGTATCCTGGGCCTGGTCGAGCGTGTCATAGCTCACGCCATTGTCCAGGGTCTCACGGAAGACCGGCACATCGGTGCCGGGATCCATGCGGTAGTCGGAGGTAAAGACGCCGTCCTGGATCTTCGGCACCGGCTTGCCGTTGACCTGCAGCACGCCGCCGATCACCTGGATGCGGTCGCCGGGCAGACCCACGACGCGCTTGATGTAGTCGATGCTGGGATTCGGCGGGAAGCGGAAGACAGCGATGTCGCCGCGCTCCGGTTCACTGGCGAAAATACGGCCTTCGAAGAGGTTCGGCGAGAAGGGCAGCGAATATTTCGAATAGCCGTAGGAGAACTTGTTGACGAAGATGTAATCGCCGACCAGCAGCGTCGGCATCATCGAGCCTGATGGAATCGTGAAGGGCTGAAAGAACACGGTCCGGATCACCATGGCCAGGAGCAGGGCCTGGATGATGACCTTGACGTTTTCCCAAAGGGCACTTTGCTTCTTTTCTTCGCTCACGCGGGTCGGTTCCTTCTTGCGAAAATCCTGCTCTCTCTAGTCGGTTCGGGCGAGCGCGGCAACCGCGTAGCCCCCTCGACCAGCGCGACCAGTTAACTCACCGGTTTTCCGGCAGGGCCTCGACGATGACAAATGCCTGGGCATAGGGAAATTCGTCGGTGATGGTGAGATGGATCTGGGCGACATGCCCTGGAGGCAGGAGGCGTTCCAGGCATTTCGCGGCCCCACCGGTCAATTCGAGGCCGGGCTTGCCGTTGGCCAGGTTGACGACACCCATTTCCTTCCAGAACACGCCCTCGGCGATGCCTGTGCCCAGTGCCTTGGCCATGGCTTCCTTGGCGGCAAAGCGCTTGGCATAGGAGGCGGCGCAGTCCTTGCGGCCGTTCGCGCGCGCCTGCTCTTCATCGGTGAAGCAGCGTGCTGTGAATTTCTCGCCGAACCTGTCGATCGATTTCTCAATCCGTCTGATGTCAACGAGGTCGCTGCCAATGCCGATGATCATGTCAGACGCTCGATTCCTGGAGTGCTTTAGCAAGCCGCGCACGCGCCTTTGCGGCGAGACGTTCCCGACGCCGCGCCTGGAACTTCGCCACGGTGAAGTAGATCACGCAATAGATGATCACACCACTGACGGCGGCCAGCGGGATCGCGCCGATCAACATGGGCTTCAAGATCGGCTGCCACATGGTTTCGATCGCACCGATAGAAAACTTGCGTTCCAGATCGATGCTATCACCGAGTGGCGCGCCCTTGCCGATCAGCCGATGCCCGACCTCCCAGGTCGCCGCCCAAATCAGCGGAAACGTCAGCGGATTGCCGAAGGCCGTGCCGATGGCAGCGGCCACCATGTTGCCGGCGATCAGATAGGCGAAGGCAAAGGCGAGCAGGAAGTGCAGCCCGATGAAGGGCGTCCATGAAGCGACAACGCCGGCAACCACACCGGCCGCAATGGCATGCGGTGTCGCCGACAGACGCAGGATGCGCTTGGTCAGATAGTGATACGAGCGGATGAAGCCACGCCGCGGCCAGAGAAGCTCACGCAACTTCGTCAGGTAGGAAACCGGGTGGCGTCGTCGAAACAGCATGCGGGATATGTAGTTGATCCGGGATGGTTTCGGCAAGGAAAACAGGTTCTGAAAGTCGCCAAAAAAGCAAAGACGCCGGCGTTCAACCGGCGTCACAGCATTGACCAGATCTGGTCGGTCGGCGCATCAGCCGCGGCGGAACATGCCACGGTCGATTTCGCGCTGGCGATATTCCAGATCGACGAGATCGCGGGCGCCGTTCAGGTAGTTCATTTCGCGCTCGGCAGTCGTCGGAACGCGAAGGGCGCGGGCGAATTTGCGGATCGGAGTAAACATCGTTTTGTCCTCAGTTCTTTATCTTCATCTGTTGAAAGGAAGATAATGGTGCGTCGCACAATCCACCAGAGACAAGAACTGAAGCCAGCCATGCACCAAGCGCATGGCAAGGGGGCCGAGGTTTACGATTTGGGCAGGATTGTGATGAAACGACAGGCAGAACGCCTGACTTTCGAGCGGCGGGCGAACCACGCCCGCCCGAGTCACAAGCCGAAGTTCGCTTCTTCCGCTCAGTCGTAGACGCGCTTGACCGTCGAGATGCAGTCGAGTTCCTTCAGTTCACTCAGGAGCTGGCTCAGTTGGCGCAGGTCCCAGACCTCCAGGTCGATCCCCATCTCGGTGAAGTCGGTGGCGATGCGGATCATGCTCAGGACGCGGATATTGATGTCGAGACGGGCAATGCACTGGGCAACGGTCGCCAGCGTACCCGGCTCGTTCAGCGCGTTGATGAGGATGCGGGCGACGAAGCGGGATTTGTTCGCCTCGTCGAGATCCCAGCGCACGTCGATCCAGCGTTCCGGCTCGTTTTCGAAGCGCTGCAGGGCAGAGGCCTGGATCGGATAGATGGTGATGCCCTTGCCATCCTGCATGATTCCGACGATGCGGTCGCCCGGAACGGCACCTGCGGGGGCAAAATGCACTTCCGCATTGCCCGAAAGTCCGCGAATCGGCAGGGGGTCCGGACCATCGCCGGCAGTCGGCACATCGCCCTTCGGATGGGCGGGGCCCGGGATCTTGAAGACCATGCCATTGGCGCTGTTCATGGCGAACCAACCGTCGTCCGAGGACGGCTTCACCGTGACACGCTCGTCCTGATAGTCGGGGAAGACGGCCCTGAGAACGTCGAGGGAGGAGGTCTCGCCCCGGCCAACCGAGGCGATCGCGTCTTCCACGTCGCGTTGCCCCAGGCGATGCAGCGCCGGACGCAGCGTATCCTTGGAGAAGATCTTGCCGGCGCGCTCGAAGGTTCGCTCGAGGATGCGCTGGCCAAGGCCTGCATATTGCTTGCGGATCGCCATGCGGGTGGCGCGGCGGATGGCAGCGCGGGCCTTGCCGGTGACGACGATTTCTTCCCAGGCGGCAGGCGGCACCTGCACGCCGGAGCGGATGATCTCCACCTCGTCGCCATTCGACAGGCGGGTGACGAGCGGCATGATCGAGCCGTTGATCTTGGCGCCGACACAGGTGTCGCCGACATTGGTATGGACCGCATAGGCGAAGTCGATCGGCGTTGCCCCACGCGGGAGCGCGATCAGCTTACCCTTGGGCGTGAAGCAGAAGACCTGGTCCTGGAAGAGTTCGAGCTTGGTATGCTCCAGGAATTCTTCCGGATTGTCGCCTTCGGCCAGCGCCTCGATCGTGTGGCGCAGCCAGGAATAGGCATTGCTTTCCCGCTGCAGCGGCTCGTTGGCCTCGCCGTTTTCGCCGTCCTTGTAGAGCGTGTGGGCAGCGATGCCGAATTCGGCGATCTCGTGCATGCGCCGCGTGCGGATCTGCAGCTCGATGCGCTGGCGCGACGGGCCGACGATCGTGGTGTGGATCGAGCGGTAGTCGTTCTGCTTCGGCGTCGAGATATAATCCTTGAAACGGCCGGGCACGACGCGCCAGCGCGAATGCACGATGCCGAGCGCGCGGTAGCAGCCGGGAATGTCATCGACGAGAATGCGGAAGCCATAGACGTCGGAAAGCTGCTCGAAGGAGAGCGATTTCGACTGCATCTTGCGGAAGACCGAATAAGGCTTCTTCTGCCGTCCCTTGACAGATGGGTTCAACAGGCCGTTCGCCACGAGCAGGTCACGCAGTTCGTCCTCGATCTTGGTGATCAGGCCCTCGTTGCGGGTCGAAAGCTCGGCCAGCCGCTGGGTGACGGTCTCATAGGCTTCCGGGTTCATGTAGCGGAAGGACAGGTCCTCCAGCTCGTCGCGCATGTCCTGCATGCCCATGCGGCCTGCGAGCGGCGCATAGATTTCCATCGTCTCTTCGGAAATGCGGGCGCGCTTGTCGTCGCGCATGTGTTCGAGCGTGCGCATGTTGTGCAGGCGGTCGGCGAGCTTGACCAGCAGCACGCGCACATCGTCGGAAATGGCGAGGAGAAGCTTGCGCAGGTTTTCCGCCTGCTTCGCCTTCTTGGTGACGAGGTCGAGTTTCTTGATCTTGGTGAGGCCTTCGACCAGGCGGCCGATATCTTCACCGAAGAGTTCGTCGATCTCGCCGCGGGTGGCGGATGTATCCTCGATCGTGTCGTGCAGGAGGGCAACGGCGATCGTCGATTCGTCGAGATGCATGTCGGTGAGGATGGCGGCAACTTCGAGCGGGTGGGAGATATAGGGGTCCCCGCTGGCGCGTGTCTGCTTGCCGTGCTTCTGCATGGCGTAGACATAGGCCTTGTTGAGCAGAGCTTCGTTGGCGTCGGGCTTGTATTCCTGCACCCGCTCCACGAGCTCGTATTGCCGCATCATTCCACTCGTCTCCACAAACGAAAAAGCGCGCCAGTCGACGAGACTGGCGCACAAGATCCTACAGTCAGAAACAGACTAGATTCCGACAGGTTGACGATTAGTAATCGTCGCTCTTTTCCGGCGGAACCAGGCCTTCGATGCCGGCCAGAAGATCCTCTTCCGACATCTGGTCGAAAGTGACCGTTTCCGGCAGATCGTCCTCTTCGTCGCCCTTGCCGGCGGTGCCGGTCGAAGCCAGCATCGAGCTCGGCTCCTGCTCGGGCTCGTCGACTTCGACGTGCTTCTGCAGCGAATGGATCAGATCTTCCTTCAGGTCGTCGGGCGAGAGCGTCTCGTCGGCGATTTCGCGCAACGCTACAACCGGGTTCTTGTCCTTGTCGCGATCGATGGTGATCGGCGCGCCCTGGGAGATCTGGCGGGCACGGTGGCTCGCGAGCAGAACGAGTTCGAAGCGGTTCTCGACTTTGTCGATGCAATCTTCAACGGTGACACGGGCCATTGCCTGTCCTTTGCGATCTTGAATGCGTGGGATTGACGGGTGCGATACAGGCAATGGACGGCAAATTCAAGTTTTTCGTGCCGACACGCCTCCAAGCCCAAAAATAGGGGCCGAAAAAGAGGCTTTCTACACCACGTTTCAACCACAGGCTGCTTGGATTGCACCAAACGATGCCCTAGATAGATTTTTATATGATCATTTCATAATGTAAAGTCATGGTCATATCTTGAGAGGCAAGGTATTGTTTTGATTGCCGATTGCCGAAGTTGATTATATTTGACGTAAGGATATCGAAATGTTCGACCCGCGCGAGAAAATTGCCCTCTTCATCGATGGCGCAAATCTTTATGCCGCGTCCAAAAGCCTCGGCTTCGACATCGATTACCGCAAGCTTCTGAAAGCCTTCCAGAAGCGCGGCTATCTGCTGCGCGCCTATTATTACACCGCCCTCATCGAGGACCAGGAATATTCCTCGATCCGCCCGCTGATCGACTGGCTGGACTATAATGGCTACAAGGTCGTGACCAAGCCGGCGAAGGAATTCACCGATTCCATGGGCCGCCGCAAGGTCAAGGGCAATATGGATATCGAGCTTGCCATCGACGCGATGGAACAGGCCGAGACGGTCGATCATCTGGTCCTGTTCTCCGGCGACGGCGATTTCACCACGCTGGTGGAAGCGCTGCAGCGCAAGGGCCGCAAGGTCTCTGTCGTCTCGACCATGGCAACCCAGCCGCCGATGATCGCCGACGACCTGCGCCGCCAGTCGGACCATTTCATCGACCTGGTGACGCTGAAAGCCGAAATCGGCCGCGATCCGTCCGAACGCGGCACGCCGCGCACGCCGGAACCGGCAACGGCGAGCGAAGACGAGCACTGAGGGTCTTTGGATTCTTTCCCGGATTTTCCGGCTGCGCCGCACGTCTAAGAAGCCCCCCCTTTGTCACTGCGAGACGTCCCCCTCACGAGGGGGGTGCGGTGCGTGTGGATGCCGCTTTGTTCAGCGAGCCGAAAGACGGGCGAGAGACCGGCTGGTCAGCCACGCTCCCCCTTCTGGGGGAGAGGCCCGGCAGGGCAGAGAGGGGCGGTATTTGCCGACACCCCTGCCCTTAAAACTCTCGGGAAACAGTTCAGATCGTCTCGCAGACGATGGGGCCGAGGGTGACGTTCAGATGCGCGCGCGCCATCAGATTCAGCCCGTCTTCAGAATGCGCTGCTTCTGGCGATTCCAGTCGCGTTCCTTCTCGGTCTCGCGCTTGTCGTGCAGCTTCTTGCCCTTGGCGAGCGCCAGTTCCAGCTTCGCCCGGCCCTTCTCGTTGAAATAGATCTTGAGCGGCACCAGCGTCATGCCCTCGCGATTGATCGAGACGCGCAGACGGTTGATCTCGCGCTTGGACAGAAGCAGCTTGCGGCGGCGGCGCGGCTCGTGGTTGAAACGGTTCGCCTGCAGATATTCCGGCAGATGCGAATTGATCAGCCAGATCTCCTCGCCCTCGTCAGAGGCATAGGATTCGGCGATATTGGCCTTGCCCTCGCGCAGCGACTTGACCTCCGTGCCGGTCAGAACCAGACCGGCCTCGTAGGTGTCGATGATCTCGTAGTTGAAGCGCGCCTTGCGGTTTTCCGCGACGATCTTGTTGACGGTGCGCTGCGAGCCTTTGGGGGCCATGGTCTAATCTTCCGTTTCGCCCGGGATTTTGTCGTCTGTCGCCTGCGCCCGGGCGGGGCGTGGCTGTTATCATCCGTATGTAATGGAGGATGGGGGGGAAATAAAGGTGGGGGAGCACCCGCGCGCGGGACAGCGCGGGCGACGGGCATCGACATCTCGCATCGGATAGATCTGCGCGCCGCATCCGATCGGCATCGCAGCATTGTAAGATGCTGAAGAACCGCTTTTGGGGGGACTTCACAAAGGACATCATTTACGTCGACTTTCCGGAAGGACAGTGCAAGAAGAAGCGGCATCCAAACCACATTGATCTGAGGACAGAACATGAATTTCAATCGCGCTCGTCTCGGCCTGTTTGCAATTGCTTTTGCAGTTGCCGGTAACGGGATGGTGTCTACTGCCGCCCAAGCCAACGAATTCTCGTTCACGGCGAGCAACTCGACCAGCACGGCGATTACCGAAATATTGGTGTCGGAAAACAAAAGTGACTGGGGCTATTTCGACATCGGAAGCGGCATCAAGCCGGGATCGACTGTCGATCTCGTCTGGGATCAGAGCACAAATGGCGAAAGCTGCGCGCAGTGGGTGAAGGCAACGTTTGCCGACGGCAGCGAGTCGGAGCCGGCCAAGTTCGACTTCTGCGAAAATGGACTCGAGCTCGACTTCTGATCCGTTTTTCTTCGAATGATCTTTATGCGGCAGGTTGCCTTTGGTGACCTGTCGTTTTGTTTTTGCGGCGGGACGGTTCGCTGCGAGCCTCTGGAGGACATGGTCTTGTCTTCCGTCTCACCTGGAATTTTGTCGGGGATCGCCTGCGCTCCGGCGTGGCGTGGCGGTTGGCATGGATATGGAATGGAGGATGGGCGAATTAAGGTGGGGTTGGGTACGCGACGGTTGGTCTGGTGACCCTAGCTCCAATCCAACCACAGATGCCCTCGATAGAGAACTTGGTCAGGCCAACCCGAAAGCCGTTTGACTGCTTCCGCACAGCCCGACCAAGAAGGCCGGCGTCTCCGCCGGCCTTTTGTCATCCCCTCAGTTCACCAGCCCCGCATGCTTCAGCGCCGCGTCGATCGCGGCTTCCGTCGAGGCTTCCAGCGTCGCCAGCAGCGGAAGGCGGACGGTGCGGTTCATGCCGCGGGTGCGGCTCAGGGCATATTTCGCGCCGCAGAGGCCGGGCTCCAGGAAGATCGCCTTGTGCAGCGGCATCAGGCGATCCTGAAGGCCAAGCGCCTTGGCGTAATCGCCGGCCAAGGTCGCAGCCTGGAATTCGGCCAGGAGGCGCGGGGCGACATTGGCGGTGACGGAAATGCAGCCGGTGCCGCCATGGGCGTTGAAGCCGAGCGCCGTTGCATCCTCGCCCGAGAGCTGGACGAAATCTGCGCCGCAGGTGATGCGCTGTTCCGAGACGCGCTCGATCTTGCCGGTCGCATCCTTGACGCCGACGATGTTCTTGTGCGCCTTGGCGAGCGCGCCCATCGTCTCGGGCGACATGTCGATCACCGAGCGGCCGGGAATGTTGTAGATGATGATCGGCAGCGAGACGGCTTCGGCGACCGCCTTGTAATGGGCGATCAGGCCCTTCTGGGTCGGCTTGTTGTAATAGGGCGTGACGACGAGCAGCGCATCGGCGCCGACGGCTTCGGCATGCTGGGCAAGCTCGATGGCCTCAAGCGTGTTGTTGGAGCCGGCGCCGGCAATGACGGGCACGCGCTTGTTCGCCACTTCGACACAAAGCTCGACCACGCGCTTGTGTTCGTCATGGGACAGCGTCGGCGATTCGCCCGTGGTGCCGACGGGCACGAGGCCGGAGGAGCCTTCGGAAATCTGCCATTCGACATGGGCGGCGAAGGCTTGCTCGTCGACAGCACCGGCATCTGTGAACGGCGTGACGAGTGCGGGAATGGATCCCTGATACATGCAATGAACTCCTCGGGGGCCGAGATCCACGCTTCGGCCGCATTCTGAACCTAAATCGGGGGCACATTACTTCGCACCTTCGGGTGCGACAAGCGCATGCAAGGGAGATTTGTGACGGTTTTCCGAGGCTTCGTTCGAGAGAATGTGAACGACCACGTCAAGGCTTTGTTAACCACGTTCTCCGCCTACTGGCGGCGTTGTTTTATGGTTGCGGTGTGTGGATGAAGACGACCTTTCTCAAAGCTACCGTTTTCGGCCTCGGCCTTGCCGTGCTGCCGCTGCCTGTGCTGGGCCAGGAACCGGCCTCCGTTCCGGTGCCTGCAGTCAAGCCGCTGGGCTTTGCGCCTGCTAGGGCCACGCCCCCTTCGTTCGAGACGACAGGCGCCATTCCGCGCGGTGAGCGGCTGGCGGCCGTCAATCCGCAGCTCAAGGCAGGGTTGGACGCGCTGTCCAACCGCAACGGCGCCGAGGCGATCGCCATCCGCAACCGCATGCCCGACAGCCTCGACCGGCAGATGCTGACCTGGTCGATATCAATGTCGGGGCTCGGCGACGTGCCGGCGACCGAGATTGCGGGCGCCCAGCGGCAGCTTCAGGGCTGGCCGGGGCTCAAATCCTTCCGGGCGAATTCGGAAAAGGCGCTCTTCCGCGAAAACCCGGCGCCCGCCGCCGTGCTCGCCGCCTTCGGCGACACTGCGCCCGAGACGACCGAAGGCACGATGCTTTTGGCGCGCGCCCATCTCGCCAGCGGCGACAAGGCGAGGGCCACCAGCCTCATCCGCGACCTCTGGCGCGGCGATGCACTGGATGTCGAGACCGAAGACCGGGTGATATCGGAGTTTTCCGGCCTGCTGACGACGGCCGACCATCGCGCGCGCATGGACTATCTGCTCTACCGCGAGCGGGCGAGCCAGGCGAAACGCTTTGCCACGCTCGGTGAGGCACAATCGCTGTACAAGGCCTGGGCAGGTCTGATCTCGCGCGCGAAGAATGTCGATGCGCTGATTGCAGCCGTCGACAAGTCCTGGGCAAAGGACCCTGCCCTGCTCTTCATCCGCCTTGAGACCCTCCGGCGTGCCCAGGATTTCGAAGAGGCGGCCAAACTGATCGCGCAGATGCCGCGCGATGCGAAAGTGCTGATCAATGGCGGGGCCTGGTGGGACGAGCAGCGGATCGTTGCGCGGGGGCTCGCCGATCTCGGGAAGTATCGTGAGGCGTACAAGATCGTTTCGCGTCATGTGGCGACCGAAGCGACGGATTTTGCAGACGCCGAATTCCATGCCGGCTGGTATGCACTGCGCGCCCTCAACGATCCCAAAACCGCAAGCCGGCACTTTGCCCGCATCCTCGAGGTCTCGAACCGGCCGCTTTCGGCAAGCCGGGCCTGGTACTGGCTGGGCCGCGCCGCGGAAGCATTGAAGGACGGCAAGGCAGGGGAGCATTTCGCCCGCGCAGCCCAGCATTCGAGCACCTTCTACGGTCAACTCGCAGCGGCGCGCATCGACAGGCCCGGCATTCAGATCCCCTATCCGCAGCCCAGCGACGAAGACCGTCAGCGTTTCCAAGGCCGCGAGGCGATCCAGGCGATCGCGCGTTACGAGGCGGCCGGCCATGGCTGGCGGGCGCAGAGCCTCTACCGGGCGCTCGCCGATCAGCTGGACAGTCCCGGCGAACTCGCACTTCTCAGCGCGCGGGCGGAAAAATCGGAAGGCGGGCATCAATTGTCGCTACAGATCGGCAAGACGGCCTATGCGCGGGGCATCGATGTTCCCGCGCTTGCCTTCCCCGTCGGCGTCATCCCGCCCAGCGCCAATATTGCAGGCTCCGGCAAGGCGCTCGCCTATGCCATCGCCCGTCAGGAGAGCGCCTTCAATCCGGCGGCCGTCTCACCGGCCAATGCGCGCGGGCTGTTGCAGCTCCTGCCCTCCACCGCCAAGGGGGTCGCGGCACGGCACGGCATCGCCTATCAACCGGACAAGCTGACGCGGGATCCCGGCTTCAACGCCACGCTTGGCGCCCATTATCTCGGCGAGCAGATCGACGCTTTCGGCGGCTCCTATATCCTGACCTTCATTGCCTATAATGCCGGTCCGCGCAAAGTGCCTGAATGGATCGAACGTTATGGCGATCCGCGCGGCAAGTCGATCGACGAGGTGGTCGACTGGATCGAGCGCATTCCCTTCCCCGAAACGCGCAATTACGTCATGCGGGTGATGGAAAATTATCAGGTCTACAAGAGCCGGCTTGGCCAGAAGACCGACATCGTGCACGACCTGCGCTTCGGGCGATAGGTCGCCCGCCCTCCCCTGATTGATGGATGACCCCGGGCGCAGCCTCGGCTAGGCTCGCATGGATATCACGACGCGAGGGAGTGCCACATGGCCGACAGCATCGACCGTTTCATCACCGTGCCGGATGGCTTGACGCTGCATGTGCGCATTCATGGCGACGACAATCCGGGGATCCCGGTCGTCTGCCTGCCGGGGCTCACGCGCAACCTTCTGGATTTCGAGGATCTCGCCCGCATTCTGGCAGCGCCGCCCTATAGCCGGCGGGTGATCGCGATCTCGTCGCGCGGGCGCGGGCTCTCCAATCGCGACCCACAGCCGGCGCGCTACACGATCCCGGTGGAAGCCGGAGATGTCATCAGCGTGCTCGACCAAATGGAGATCGCAAGCGCTGCCTTCATCGGAACCTCGCGCGGCGGGCTCATCCTGCATGTTCTGGCGATGACGCATCTGGAGCGCATCGAACGTCTAGTTTTTAACGATATCGGCCCCGTGCTGGACGTGGACGGGCTGCGGCAAATCCAGGGCTATCTCGGGAGCCGACGGACGCCGGCGAATTTCGCGGAGGCGGCGGAAATCCTGCGGGCCACGCATGGGGCGGAGTTCCCGGCGCTCGGCGGCGAGGATTGGGCCCACATGGCGCAGGCGCTTTACCGGGAAGTGGATGGCCAGGTGGTGGCGGATTTCGATCCCGATATTGCCGAACAGTTCCGGAACGCTGACCTCAGCCAGGGCCTGCCCGATCTTTGGCCGCAGTTCGCGGCGTTGGCAGAGAAACCGATGATGGTGGTTCGGGGCGAGCACTCGCGCCTGCTGTCGCGCGATACCGTGGAGGAGATGGTGCGGCGGCATCCGGGACTGGTGGCGATCGAGGCCGGAGGTCAAGGGCACGCGCCGCTGCTGCATCTCTCAGGGCTGGCGGAGGAGATTGGCGGCTTTCTGCAGCGCTAGACAGACCGCGCGGGGCGTGTTCTGGCGCAAGGCGTCGGCCAAACGCTCTTCGCCGCCATTTCGACGTTCAAAACGGAAAAGCCCGGCACAGGGCCGGGCTTCCCTTATCCGATCTGGAGATCGAATTAGAACGAGCGGATCAGGCGAACGAAGCCAGACCAGTCTTCCGTTGCCGTGTCCTTGTAGTCGACGGTAACTTCGGTGGAGAGGCCAGAAGCGATCTGGTAGGTGGCGAGAACGCCAGCGCCGAAGTAGTCAGCGCCCGTGAACTCTTCGAAGTAGTTGACCGACGGGGTGATCGACAGCTTGTCGGTCGCCTTGAAGGTGTAGGCTGCACCAACGGTCCACTCGTAGGTGTCTACGTATGCGGACGGATCAGAAGCCCAGCCGCCGTAGATGCCGAGCGAGCCCGGGCCAACGTCAGCAGAGAGCTGACCAACGACGAAGCCTTCTTCAGCGCCGAAGTCGTAGCCGCCGTAGATGGCAACAGTTGCTGCGCCGAGCGAAGCAGAAGCCATGGCTTCTACGCCGAGGTCGTCGAAGCCGGCGTTCGTCAGTTCGTCAACGCCGAGACCGACGGTGAAGGCGTCAGACGAATAGGTGTAGGACACCATGTCGAACTTGGAGCCCGAGATGAAGGAGTCGTTTTCGCCGGCAATGCCGATGTCGTCAGCGAAAGTGACCGAGTAACCAGCGCGGAAGCCACCAACGGTGATGTAGGCCTGCTCGACGATTGCATTTTCGTCGTCAGAAGTGCCCTGCAGACGGATGTAGGAACCGATCGTGCCGATTTCCGAGTCGTTCGCAGTCGTGAACTCGACGCGGGCGCGGGTCTGGAAATCGCCATCGCTCGAAGTGTCGTTGCTGGACCAATCGTAGGCGAAGCGAACGCTACCCGAGATCTTCAGGCAGGTTTCGGTGCCGGGGATGTAGAAGTAGCCGGTGCCGAAGGCGTCGCAAACGCGAACGTATTCCA